>CAVQEW010000007.1:0-281962 GCA_963711655.1 uncultured Actinomycetota bacterium | reverse complement strand
GAGGTCGGCGTAGTACGTCACCGATCCGTCGTACGCATCGACGACCGCCTTCACCGAGTTGCGGATGTAGTTGACCTCTTGGCGTGGGAGGAGGTCGGCCGTGACGTCTGCGAGGTTGACCGCCTGGGAGTACGGATACCCGTCCGACGTGGTGTACGCGTCCATGATCCACACGTACCCCTCGACGTCACCGCGAGATAGGAATCGGCGTCGAACGTGAGGAACGGCATCGTGTCCTCCGCCCGTTCCACGATGTCGCGCCGGATCAAGATCGGCTGTCGCTCTGGACCTGTCCGGAGATCATCAGGTTCGCATCCTGGAAGCGCCACGCGAAGAGCGCCCGCCGGAAGAACCCTCCGAGCTCGATCCCCCCCCTCGCCGTCGTACGTGAAGGGCGTCTCTCCGGAGGCGCCTTCGTAGTCGAGCTCAGCCGTCGTGGAATTGACGACGACGAAATCGACCTCGTTGAACTCTCCGTAGTAGATCCGCGGCTGTGCGGTGGACGGCTCTCCCTCGGGCGGGATGTCCTCCAGCGTGAGCAGGGGACCTCCGTCCGTGGTGGTCGAGTTCACCTGCGCGGCGACGGTCCCGAACCCGTGCGTGTACACGAGGTGTTGGTTCTGCCAGGTGCGCGCCTGCTCGCTGATGCCGTCCTGGGTCACCTCGCGGCCCGAGATCATCAAGACGCGCCGTTCCCCGTCGATCTCGTAGCGGTCGACGTCCACGTCGTTGAAGTCGTAGTACTGCCGGATCCGCTGGACCGACTCGAAGTTCTCCTTCAGGACCGAGGGGCGCCACAGGCGGATGTTCGCGATCGTGGCTTGGTTGGCTTCGACGTCTTCGGCGGTCACGACCGGTTGGAACGGACGCTCCTCGAGACGGATCTCCTCGAGGCCGAACGCCCGCCGTGTCCCCGCGATGTTCCGCCCGATGAAGTCCTTCTCGTACTGCTGCTCGTTGGGCTTCACGCGGAACGTCTGGATGAACGCCGGGTAGGCCGTCCCCAGCAGGATCGACACGATGAGCAACAGACCGACGGCGATGATCGGCAGGCTCCAGACCCGATAGCGCGCGTTCACGAAGAACATCACCGCGCAGATGACCGCCACGATCGCGAGGAACGTGAGCGCCGGGAGCTGCGCATTGACGTCGGTGTACGACGCCCCTTGGACAACGCCCCGATCCGACGTCAGGAGGTCGAAGCGACCCAGGTAGTAGCCCCACGCCTTCGCGAGCAGGATCAGCCCCAGGAGCACGGAGAGATGCGCCCGCACCTGTGGGTCCACCTTGTCGCGAAGGCCGACCGCCTGCGGTCGGATCCCTCCCTGCAGGAAGTGCCCGATCCCCGAGACCACCGTGACGCCGACGAGCGCGGCGAACAGCCAGCTCTGCAGGTACTTCAGCCAGGGAAGCGTGAAGACGTAGAACGCGGGGTCGCGGCCGAAGACCTGGTCGGGGTTCCCGAACGCGATCCCGCCGGAGGACCGCCAGAGCAGGAACTCCTGCCAGTGCCCGGCGGCGGCGAGGCCGACGAAGATCGACAGGAGCGCGGCTCCGAGCGGATCGCCCAGCGGAGGTACGGCTCGACGTTCTCCTTGAAACGCTCGACGATCTCCTGCTCGGGCGTCAGCGCCACGATCGTCGGCGCCAGCCGGCGGGTCACGTAGAGGTTCACGAGGAGCAAGGCGAAGAAGGTGACGAAGAACGCGGATGCGAGGCCGGCCTGCGCCCAGATCCTCGTCCAGAAGACCTGGGAGAGGTCGACCTCCCGATACCAGAGCACGTCCACGTAGAAATTCGAGAGGAACGTGAGGGCGAGGAAGCCCGCCACGAGGATGCCGATGGCGACCACCGGCCAACGGCGCCGTGGGTACGGGATGCGGACGGTCGTCGTGGCCATCGCCTGCAGACTAGCTCAGGTCGCCACCTCCGATGAGGCGAGGGCCTCGACCGCCTCGTCGAACGTCGAGACAGGGATCAGCCTGAGGTCGCCGGTGTCGACGCCACGAAGCTCCTGGAGGTTGTCCCGCGGGACCAGCAGGATGTCCGCTCCCGCGTCCTGCGCCCCGAGGACCTTGTCCGCGATCCCACCGATCGGGGAGATGTTGCCTTCGAGATCGATCGCGCCGGTCCCGGCGATGGTCCGCCCACGCGTGAGGTCATCGGGGGTGAGGAGGTCGTAGAGGCCGAGGGCCCACATGAGACCGGCGGATGGGCCCCCCACCTCATCGCTCTCCATGCTGATCTCGAACGGGAACGACGCGACGAGCAGGATGCCGATCAGCGGCTCGTCCACACCCGGGCAACTCCCCCGGGTCAGCCGCACATCATGCGTCTCTCCCTCCGCCTCGACCCGGAAGTCGATCGACTCGTCGACCGGGACGGCATCGATCAGCCGCGAGGCGTGGCGTCTGGACGACACCGGTTCCCCCTCGATCTCCACGATCAGGTCGCCGGGGAACAGCTGCTCATCCGCGGGGCATCCCGGGCCCACCGATTCCACGAGGGCGCCGAGCCCGTGGTCGCGTGGATAGTCCGACACCTCCCGGAGGACGACCGCCGCAGCGTCGATCTTGCTCTGATCCATCTGCGAGATCGCCCGCTGTATCTCTTCGTCCACGGACAGTCCCGGCGGATAGACGATGTCCTCGGCCACGATCGACCGATCCGGATCGATCCACGTGACCAGCGTGCCGAGAGCGGTCAGCTTGTCGAACCGGATCGTCGTCATCACGAGGTGCCCGGACGATCCGTAGGTCGGCGTGTCCTCGACGTGGATCAACGGCCCGATGTCCCTGGCGGGACCGGGGCCGAAGGAGAAATACGGCAAGCGGATCCAGCTCACTCCGATCGCCGCCGAGACGAGGAGGATGTACCCGGCGGTGCGCAGTTGCCGACGCATCGCCCGATGGTAGTCGCGGGCGACGGGAAGTCCGGCCACCCGGCGGTCGTCGCCATCGCACGAGCGCGGCGGTACGCTCGCTCCCAGGGTCTATGGGATATCTGTTGGTCATCGCGATCTCCGTGGCTGTCGGCGTGGCCGTGTACCGCATGACGGGCTCGATGGCCCTCGTGGACACGGATTCCGAGACGTGGGCGGGGGCGGCGGGGGTGGCGCCTGCGGAGCAGGCGCCACCCCCGCCCCCGAGCAACTTCGAACGGCTCTCGATCTCGCGCGACCGGCTGACGTGGCACGACCGGATCATCGGCAGCCTGGGCCTCGTGGTCGTCGTGGCGGTCGGAGCCACCGCCCTCGCGTTCGCCGTCTACCTCGTGGGCTCGACCGCCCTCTCGCTGCTGGAGAAGGCGGCCGGCCCCACCTAGGGGGCGGGCAGCTCCGGGGTCACGTCCCGGATCTCCACGACGAGCAGGTTCGAGATCTGATCGTCGTCGCGGAGCCGCCCCTCCAGGTTGTGCTCCCCCGCCCAGTCCGCCAGCGCCTTCCGCGTGAGGTCGTCATAGGCGCCTGACGGCTCACCGAGATAGTTCCCGAGGACGGCCAGTCGACGTTGGAGATCCGCGACCAGCTCCGGACCGGCGGGCAGCAGCGGATCGTTCCGGATCAGCATCGTCGCATCCCAGACCTCGAACAGGCGGGCGAGCTCGGCGGGCGCGTCCGGATGATCGTCGACCCGCAGGTCGATGTACCGGTCGTTCCGCCCCTCGTAGCCGCCGCCCTCCCGGACGACGAGCAGGGCGGCCGACTGCCGGCCGCGCCGGTCGCCACCGGCGGCGTCACCCGCGAGCAGCGCCGCCAGGAGACGATCGCACAGGTCCCCCTCGCGCTCCGCGAACGCGCGCGCCAGCTCCGCCACGACCTGCTCGCCTGCGAGGATGTTGCCCTGCGCGGCGAACCCCGGGCCGGTCGCACCGCCCGCCCAGTCCATGCACTTCGAGCCGGTGAACGTGGCGGCGCGACCGGCAGCATCCACCACCCCCACCTGACGGTCCTCGCGACCCTCGTCCGCCTCCACGAGCTGGAGCAGGGCATCTTCGGCCGCGGTCCCCCGACCCATCAGCTCGAGGCCCTCCGGCCCGAACGCCGTGTTCGCCCACGATTGCGTCGCCACGGCGCCGACGCCGGCCTTCGCCCACGGCACCACCGCCCCCACGCAGGGGAACTTCGACGCCACCGCGATGCCCCAATCCCCGGCGTCCGGATCGGCGGCGACGATCGAGAACGTCATCGTCAGCCTCGTCGCAGCAGCTGGAAGGACGTCCGGTAGTCATCGAGATGCTCCAGCATGCGGCCGGCACCGCTCACGACCGTCTCGAGGGGTCGCTCGACCACGTGGACCGGGACCTCGCACTCCTGGGCGAGGAGCATGTCCAGGCCACGGAGCAGGCTGCCTCCTCCCGTCAGGAACATGCCGGTCTCCAAGACGTCGTGCGTGAGCTCCGGTGGCGCTTCCGCGAGGGTCATCCGCGCCTCCTCGACGATCGTCTTGACCGTCGGGGCCATCGCCTGCCGGACCTCGTCCTCGTCCACCCTGACCTCGACGGTGTTCCCGGTCGCGAGCTCGCGGCCGATGACCTTCGCGGCCCGGCCGGTGGGCGAAGGGAACGCCGCACCGATCGCGATCTTCAGCTCCTCTGCCGATTTCTCCCCGATCGAGACACCGTACGTGCCACGGATGTACTCCTGGATGGCGGCGTCGAGGTCGAAACCGCCGACGCTCGCGGAGCGCCCCGACACCACGCCCCCCATCGAGACCACGGCCATCTCGGTGCGTCCCCCGCCGATGTCCACGATCAGGTTCCCCAGGGGTTCGTGGACGGGCAGGTTGGCGCCCACCGCCGCGGCGAGCGGCTCCTCGACCGGTACGACCTGCCGCCCGCCCGCGTATCGGATCGCCCGCTCGATCGCCCGTCGTTCCACGCCGGACGACGAGGGCGGCACGCACACCAGGACCCGCGGCTTCGGGAATCGTGTGACGCCCACCCGTTGGAAGACGACGGCGAGCATCCGTTGCGTCACATCGAATTCGGTCATTGTGCCCTCACGGAGCGGACGGACCGCCAGCACGTTGCCCGAGTCCCCGCCGAGCATCTGCCAGGCCTCCTCGCCCATCGCGACCACTTCACCGCTTCCCCCGTGCAGCGCGACCACGGTGGGCTCGTCGAACACGATGCCGTCTCCCTGCCGGTACACGAGGGTGTTGGCGCTGCCGAGATCGATCGCGAGGTCGCGGCTCAACTAGCTCCCCATGATCCACTGCGCGTCGCCCGACACGAGTCCTTCCTTCTTCCAGATCGGAACGTCTTCCTTCAGTCGCTCGATCCCGTGTCGACATCCGTCGAAGGCTTCGGCTCGGTGAGGGGCCGAACACGCCACGACCACCGATGCCTCCCCGACGGAGAGGTCGCCGGTCCGGTGCAGGATCGCCACGCGCCGGAGCGGCCACCGGTCGAGCATCTCGTCCGCGATCTCGCCGAGACGAGCGGTCGCGAGCTCGGCCCAGGCCTCGTAGTGCAACCCGTTGACGTCGCCCGCTTCGGAGTGGTCCCGGACGGTGCCGACGAACACGCACGTGCCTCCGGCGCCCGGGTCGCCGACGAAATCGAGCGCTTCCTCGACGGACAGGGGCTCGACCGAGAGGCGTACCAACACAGGCTCGGACACGGCGCACATCGTATCGGGAGGGCCACGTACGATGGCCATGTGGAGAGCGACAGATGAGCGGCTTCGACTTCACCTCGGGCGATCCCGAGGCGTTCCGTGACGCCCCGCTCTTCCGGGAGCTCCAGCGCGTCATGTCGGCGTCGAGCGGACCGGTCAACTGGGAGCTCGCCCGGCAGGTCGGGGTTGCGAACGCCGTCGAGGCGGGTCCCGACCAGGAGCCCACGGAGGGGGACCACCGGCTGCTCGAAGAGGCCGTGCGTGTCGCCGAGCTGCAGGTCGGCAGGTTCACGGGGTTGCCGGCGCCGGCCGACGTGGCGCAGGTGCTCGCCGTCCGCCGCGCGGGCTGGGTGAACGCGAACGTCGAGAACCTCAAGACCCTGCTCGAACCGGCCGCCCGGAGTCTGACCGACGCGATCGAACGGAGCGCCGGCGACCAGCTCCCGCCGGAGATGGCGCAGTTCTCGGGCTTCCTTCGGCAGCTCTCACCGCTCCTCCTGGGCACCCAGGTGGGTCAGGTGCTGGGCATGCTCGCGCAGCGGGTCCTGGGGCAATACGACATCGCGGTGCCACGCTCGGGGCCAGGGCAGCTCCTGTTCGTCGTTCCGAACCTGGCGGCGTTCGAACGGGACTGGTCGCTGGACCCGCGAGAGTTCCGGACCTTCGTCGCGCTGCACGAGGTGACGCATCGGTTCGAGTTCGCACAACCGTGGGCGCGGGGCCGGTTCCAGGAGCTCGTGGACGATTACCTCTCCACGCTGAAGCTCGATGTCGAGGGCATGCAGTCGCGGCTCAGCTCCCTCGATCCGGCCGATCCCGAGGCGCTCCGGGAGCTCGCGGGATCGGACGAGGGGTTGTTCTGGGCGGACCTCGACGACGAGCAGCGCCTGAAGCTGGGCAGGATCCAAGCGTTCATGGCGGCCGCGGAGGGATACGGCGACCACGTGATGCAGGCGCTCGGAGCGGAGCTGCTCGGCAGCTTCGCCCGGATCGAGGAGGCGATGAAGCGCTATCGCGAGGGCGAGCACGGCGATCCGGTGTTCGAGCGACTGCTGGGCGTCGACATGAAGCGCGAGCAGTACGCGAAGGGACGAGCCTTCTGCGAGGTGGTCGTGGACCAGTCCGACGAGGCGACGCTCGCGCGGATGTGGGAGTCGGCGGAGGCGATGCCGTCGCTGCCGGAGCTGGACGAGCCTCGGCTCTGGCTAGCCCGCACCGTCTAGCGCAGAGGACCTCGGGCCCGTCGGCTATCATCGCCGGCGATGTCCATCGGAGAGCTGATCTCGGCGGCCGTCGTCGACGAGCGGGTCTGGGACGCGTATCAGGAGACGGCGCCGGACGGCATCTACCTCGTCGGTCAACCCGGGCCCGCGCTCTCCTTCGTGATCTTCCGCGCCTGGAAGGTACCGACCGGCTTCGTCTCGGAGGAGGTGCGTTTGGTCGGTCCCTCCGGGCGGACGCTCTACCGCTGGGGCCCGCAGGTGCGACGGATGAAGGGAGCGATGGACCTCACCGTCGAGGTCGACCGGATCGACGACGCGGTCCTGGAGGAGACCGGGACGTACGTGGCGTCGTTCATCCTCGAGGGCGAGATCCTCGGAGAGATCGAGTTCCCGGTCTACGTGCAGGCCGCCGCGCAGAAGCTCCCGAAGGAGACCGAGGAGGGACTTCGGAAATCCGACGTGATCTGGGTCGGGACCCGCGCGAACGGCCACAAGCGGATGGCGCCCGTGTGGTTCGCGTACAAGGACGGGAAGATCTATCTGTTGTCGTGCCGCGACGCAGAGGCGAACGAGCAAACGGTGCCGGGCGTCCCGGACGCGCAGGAGCTCGTCGTCGTGACGCGACGGAAGCTCCGCGACACGTCGCTCCAGGAGTTCACCGCTGCGCAGCGGTTGCTCGAGGGACCGGAGTGGGAGAGCGCGGCGAACATGCTCGTGGATCGCCGCCGGAGCCGAGTGGGGCCGCCGGCGGACTCGCTTTCTCGGTGGCGAGGGAAGTGCGACATCGTCGAGCTCACACCGAACATCTCCGCGGACGACGCAGGTTAGCTCACCCTTCGGTACGAACGCGAGCGTATGGCTCGCGCCCTAGCGGTTCATGGGGCGGCCGACGGCCGCCGCGATCGCCGCCAACTGCTCACCGAGCTCGACCACCTCATGCGGCAGGAGCGCCTGCGCCCCGTCCACGAGGGCGTCCTCCGGGTTCGGGTGCACGTCGAGCATCACGGCGTCCGCGCCGGCGGCCACCGCCGCCTTCGCCATCGCCGCCACGAGGTGCCGCTTCCCGACCGCGTGGGACGGGTCCACGATCACCGGCAGGTGGGACTCGTACTGCGCCACCGCCATCCCCGCCAGGTCGAGGGTGTTGCGGGTGGCCGGCTCGAACGTGCGGATGCCCCGCTCGCACAGGATGATCTCGGAGTTCCCTCGCTGCGCGACGTACTCCGCGGCCTGCAGCCACTCGTCGATCGTCATCGCGAGACCGCGCTTCAGCATGACGGGCTTGTTCGACAGGCCGACCTCCTTCAGGAGCTCGAAGTTCTGGGCGTTCCGCGTCCCGATCCGGATGCAATCCGCCACGTTCGCCACGTGCTCGACCTGATTCAGATCGACGACCTCGACGACGAAGGGCAATCCCGTGCTGCGCCGAACGTCCTGCAGGATCTCGAGCCCTCGCTCGCCGAGGCCCTGGAACGAGTACGGCGACGTCCTCGGCTTGTAGACGTCGCCGCGCAGGATGGTCGCGCCCGCCGCCCGAGCGGCGTCCACCGCGGCGATCGTCTGCTCCTCGGTCTCCACGGCACAGGGTCCGGCGATCAGCGTGAACGTCTCACGACCGACGGGCGTGGTCCCCACCTTGACCGTGGTGGTTTCGGGATGGAGGTCGCGCGCGACCATCTTGTACGGCTTGCCGATGCGGATGACGTGATCGACGCCCGCCATCTGCTTCCAGTCGAACGCCTGGAAGCGATCGGTGTCGCCGACGAGCCCGATGATCGTATGAACGGCGCCGCGCGAGACGAACGCTTCCCCGCCGGCTCCCCGCACCCGCTCGGAGACGGCTTCGACGTCCGCCTCCGTCGCGTCCTGTTTCATCACGACGACCATGATTGAGCTCCTCCGACCCGACGGCCCCGGGGACGCAACGACCCCGGGTCTTCCGCCCGGGGTCCCTGTCGCTTCGGCTGCAGGTGACTACTCCGGGCAGCGCCCGAAGGAGTAGTACCACTCGCCGAAGAACCGCTGCATGAGGCGCTCATGGTGACCGGCCGGCGGCGGCGGTGTCAACAGGAGCCCGATCCCCGTCAAGGACTAGGATTCCACCGTGACGCTCACTGTCCTGGAGCACCCGCTCGCGCAGGATCTCCTGTCACGCCTCCGGCAGAAGGACACCGGCCCGGCGGAGTTCCGGACGTTGACCCGCCGGCTCGGCTGGCTCCTCGTGATCGAGGCCACCCGCGACCTCTTGACGGAGAAGGTGACGATCGAGACGCCGCTCGAGGAAACGAAGGCGACCCGCCTCGCCGAGCCGTTAGTGGCGATCCCCGTGCTCCGAGCCGGTCTCGGGCTCCTCGATGCGGTCACGGACCTGTTCCCGGACACGATCGTGGGCTACCTGGGTCTGGAGCGCGATGAGGAGACCCTCGAGCCGCGCGACTACTACGCGAAGCTGCCGAGGATGGAGAACCGACGCGCGCTGGTGCTCGATCCGATGCTCGCGACCGGCGGGTCCGGCAGCGCGGCGATCGCCCACGTCAAGGCCCACGCGAAACCGACGTCGATCTCGTTCGTCTGCATCGTGGCGGCGCCGGAAGGCGTCGCACGGCTCGAAGCCGATCACCCCGAGGTGCCGATCGTCGCTGGAGCCCTGGATCGTCAGCTGAACGACGTCGGGTTCATCACTCCCGGCCTCGGGGACTTCGGCGACCGGCTGCACGGTACCGACTGAGCTGCGAGATCAGCCGCCGCCCGCTCCCTCGTACGCCCGACCGGCCGCGGCCGGCGGGCGCACCTTCGCCACGAAGCCCGCGATCGCCACGATCGTCACCACGTAGGGGATCATGTTGATGAACTGCGGTGGGAGCGCAGAGATGATCGGCGCGTCGTCCAGCCGCAAGGGGATCGCTTGGGCGAACCCGAACAGGAACGCGGCGAACATCAGGCGTCTCGGATCCCAGTTCGACAGGATCAGCGCGGCGAGCGCGATGAACCCCAGCCCGAGCGTCTGCCCTTCCCGCCAGTTGCCCACGACCTCGACGGAGAGGAACGCGCCGGAGAGCCCCGCGAGGGCTCCCGACAGGAGGACTCCCTGCCAGCGGAGCGGCGCGACGGCGACGCCGAGTGACCGGGTCGCCTCGGGGTTCTCCCCCGCGGATCGGAGCCGCAGGCCCCATCGCGTCCGATAGAGCGCGAACGTGACGGGGAGGACGAGGAACGCAGCGAACAGGAACACCGGAGAGAGGTTCTGGAACGCTCCCCCGAGACCACCCGGGATGTCGGACAGCAACGGGATGTCGACCCTCGCCAGGTGAGGACCTCCGGGATCGGACTGTGTCGCCTGCTCGAAGAAGATGAACGACAGGAACCGCGCCAGGCCGATCGCCACCAGGTTGATCACGACGCCGGACACGATGTGGTCGACGCGGAAGTTGATCGTGGCCACCGCGTGCACCGAGGCGAAGAGCGCGCCGCACAGCGCGCCGAACAGAAGGCCGAGGACGACACCGCCGGCGCCGAGCCCCATCCCCTCGGGTGCGGGGCCCGCGAAGATCGCCACGCCGGCCGCCCCGGTCACGGTCCCGACGACCATCAGTCCTTCCAGACCGATGTTCACGATGCCCGAGCGTTCGCTGAACAGCCCTCCAAGACCCGTGAGGTACAGGATCGTGAAGTACGTGAACGCGATCCGGATCGCGGCGCCGATGTCCGTGAGGTCCATCAGGCCTCCGCCGGTGCCTCGTCCGGTGTCTCGTCCTCTGGCGCTGCCGTGTCCCGGAGCCCGACCTCGGCGCCGGCACGCTGGAGCTCCCTCCGGGCCAGCCGGCGCTTGGCGATCTGGTAGACCACCACCACGCAGAAGATCAAGATCCCCTGCAGGATGATGACGAACTCCCTCGGCACGTCCGTCTCGATCTGCAGGGCGGTCTCACCGCGCGAAAGGATGGCCCACAGGATCGCCGCGAACACGATCCCGATCGGGTTGTTCTGGCCGAGGAACGCCACGGCGATCCCCGTGAAGCCCAACTGCGCCTCGTAGTTCTGCACGAGCGCCCCTCGCTCGACCAGCACCTGCTGCATCCCGATGAACCCCGCGAGGGCACCGGAGATCAGGAACAGCTTGATCTGCACAGCGCCGATCGCGATACCGCCGGCGCGGGCCGACCCCGCGGACGACCCCACCGCGCGCGCCTCGTAACCCAGCCGCATCCGCCGGAAGAGGAACCACACGAGGACGCTCGCGACGATCGCCATCGGGAAGAGCCACGACAGCTGCGCCGAGGTGTTGACGCCGAAGAAGTGACCGATGTCCGGCACGAGCGCGCTCTTCTCGAAGATGTCCGTCCGGAGGTCGACGTTCTGACCCGGCGGTGCCTTCGTGAACTTGAGTGGACCGTTCAGCGCGTACGCCACGATGCTCACCGCGATGCCGTTCATCATGATCGTGGTCACGACCTCGTGCGCACCCGTCGTCACCTTGAGGATCCCGGGGATCGCGGCGTACACCATGCCTCCCAGGGCGGCGAAGAGCAGGACCATGAAGAGATGCGACACGCCCGGCATGAAGTCGAACGTGAGCGCCGCCCACGAGGCGGTGACCATCCCCACCAGGAACTGGCCCTCCACGCCGATGTTGAACAGACCGGCCTTGAAGCACACGGATACGGCGAGCGCGGCGAAGATCAACGGCGTTGCGATCGCGAGGACGGTGCCGACGCTGGTGACGTCCTTGAACGCGAACTCCAGCATGGCGCCGTAGACGGTCAACGGACTCTCGCCGTAGAGGATGATGATCAGCGACCCGACGGCGATCGCGATCGCGAACGCGGCCAGGAGCGCGAGCCCCTGACCGATCGCGGAATCGAGCCAGGCGGGTCGCGAGCGCGGCGCGGGCAACGAGGTCGTCGCGGACATCAGCCCGCCTCCGCCGTCTCCGTGGCGCCGAGCATCCCGATCCCGATCTCCTCAGGCGGCGCGTCGGGGGAGTACTCCCCCGTGATCCGGCCTTCGTAGATCGTCAGGATCCGGTCCGACAAGGCGTAGATCTCATCGAGCTCGGCAGAGATCAGCAACACGCCTCGTCCCTCCTCCTTCTGCTGGAGGATCTGACGCCAGACGAACTCGATCGCGCCCACGTCGAGCCCGCGGGTCGGCTGCGAAGCAACCAGCAGCTTCGGACTCGTGTCGAGCTCTCGGGCGAGGACCAGCTTCTGCTGGTTGCCACCCGAGAGCGTGCTCGCGTTCACGTTGATCGACCGAGCGCGGACGTCGAACGCCTCGACGAGCCTGCGCGCCATCTCCTTGATCTTCTGGATGAAGAGGAATCCCGTGCGTCCCGAGAACGGTCGGTCGTCTTCCCGGCCGAGGAGAGCGTTCTCCCAGAGCGTCATGTCCAGCACGAGCCCCTGTTCCTGTCGGTCCTCCGGGATGTAGGCCACCCCGGCGTTGCGGATCTCGGCGACGGACCACCCGGCGATGTCGTGGCCGGCGAGCCGGATCGAGCCGGAGGCCGGCGGCCGCAGTCCGATCAACGCCTCAGCCAGCTCTCGCTGGCCGTTCCCCTCGACCCCTGCGATCCCGAGGATCTCGCGAGCCCGGACCTGCAGCGAGATGCCGTTCAGCTTCCCCTCGCCCGACAGGCGGTCCACCTCGAGCACCGGCTCCCCGATCTCCACGTCGGGCTTGTCCAGGCGGAACAGGACCGGGCGTCCGACCATCATCTCGGCGAGCTTCGCCTTGGAGGTCTCGGCCGGGTGGGTCTCGCCCACGATCAGTCCGCGCCGCAGCACGGTGATGCGATCGGCGATGTCCAAGACCTCGTCGAGCTTGTGGCTGATGAAGACGATCGCCTTCCCGTCGTCGCGGAGCCGCCGGAGGTTCTCGAAGAGGTCCTTGGCCTCCAGCGGCGTGAGCACCGCCGTCGGCTCGTCGAGGATCAGGAGGTCGACGCCCCGGTAGAGCGCCTTCAGGATCTCGACCCGCTGCTCCTCGCCGACGGAGAGATCTTCGATCAACGCACTCGGGCGCACCTGGAACCCGTACGTCTTCGCGAGCGTCGCGACCTTCTCGTTCGCCGCCTCCATGTCCAAGACAGCCTGGCCCTCGTCCCCGAGGATCACGTTCTCCGTCACCGTGAATGGATCCACCAGCACGAAATGCTGATGCACCATCCCGATGCCGTGCTCGATCGCCACGCGCGGCGAGGCGATCTTGACCTCCTCGCCGTTCACGACGATGCGTCCCTCGTCCGCCGGGTACATCCCGTAGAGGACTCGCATCAAGGTCGACTTGCCGGCGCCGTTCTCCCCGATCAGGGCGTGCACCTCGCCGGCACGCAGCTCCAACGACACGTCATCGTTCGCGACGACCCCTGGGAATCGCTTCGTGATGTGCTCCATCACGACGAAAGGCGGGGCGCTCCCGCGCCCCGCCCCTCGCTCGCCGGTCATCCGCGAATCACCGCTCCCCGGAGCCTATGGCGATTCCGGAACGATGATGCGACCGTTGATGATCTGCTCCTTCAGCTCGTCGAGCGTGGAGATGATGTCGTCCGTCATCAGGTCCGTGTTGCTCTTCGAGTAGTCGACGCCGCCCTCCTCCATACCGAAGACCTGCCCGCCGACCTCGAGCGTGCCCTCGCCCCCTGCCTGGATCGCGTCATGCACCGCGGTGTCCACCCGCTTCAGCATCGAGGTCATCACGTGCGGCTGCTGCTCGGCGCTGACAAGGAGGTACTGGTCCGAGTCGACTCCGATCGCCAGCTTGTCGGCGTCCACCGCGGCGTTGAAGAGCCCGGCGCCCGAGGCGCCCGCCGCGTGGTAGATGATGCACGCGCCCTGGTCGTACATCTTCGTCGACAGAGCCTCGCCCTTCAACGCGTCGTTGAACGCCGTGACGTCATCACCGATGTATTCGACGAGCACGTCGATGTTCGGGTCCGTGGCCGCAACGCCGGCCTCATAGCCCGCCTGGAACTTCTCGATCAGCGGCCCGGTCTGACCGCCGAGGAACCCAAGGGTGTCGCAACCGAGCTCGTCGGCCTTGATGGCTGCCGCCGCACCGACGAGGAACGACCCCTCGTGCTCCTTGAACGTCAGGTCCGTCACGTTCGTTAGGCCGTCGTTGGTGAGTCCGCACGCGGTCCCGCAGGTAGCGTAGCCGTCGATGATCGCGAACTGGGTGCGTGGGTAGTTGGCGGCGTTGTCGTTGATGCCCGGGGAGAAGGCGAAACCTACCGCGATCACGAGGTTGTGGCCCGCATCGGCCAGAGCGATCACGTTCTCGTCACGGTTCGATCCCGTCGCATCCGGTTCGAGCGAGTCGGTGTTCTCCTCGCACACGAGTCCCTCGTCGATGGCGGCCCGGAGACCGGCGTTCGCGGCGTCGTTGAACGACTTGTCCCCGATCCCACCGATGTCGTAGGCGATCCCGACGCTGAGATCGGCGTTGCACTCAGGCACCTCGCTGCCGTCGCCGCCCGGCGGCGTCGTGTCGTCGCCACAGGCCGCCGCGACGAGCGCGAGCACGGCCAAGGGCACGACGAGCGTCCGTAGCCATCTCGGCATGCTTCCCCCCTTTTGGGTTCAACCGGGCCGAACGACCCGACCGCACGGATTCTCCGGGCGGAGCGAGGCTCCGTCAAACGCGTGAGACGGAGACCCCGTGGGAGACTACGGAACCGGAGGTCTCGAGGGATGGCCGAGGAGGACCTGCTGCACGCGCTCCGAGCCCGGCTCGGCGGCTCGGCGTTCCACACGTGGGCGGGGATCGAGGTGGTCGACGCGAGTCCCGGGGAGGTCACCGTCGCGATGACGGTGGAGGAACACCACCTGAACCTCCAGGGCCTCGTCCACGGCGGGATGCTGGCGATCCTGGCGGATACGGCGTGTGGGCTCTCGATCCGCTCCGCGATGGAGCCCGGACGACTCCACGTGACGGCCGACCTGGACATCCATTTCCTGGCGCCGGCGGAACCCGGGCGAATCCTCGGACGGGGGAAGGCCGTGAAGGTGGGTCGATCGCTCGCCTTCGCCGAGGCATCGATCGAGGATGCCCATGGCGAGCTCCTGGCGAGGGCGCAATCCCGCTTCTCGGTACGAGGGACCGAGTCCTAGTACTCCACGTCGATCTTCGCCATGGCGGCGGGCAGCTGCGCCAACGCGCCCTGCAGGCCGAGGATCAACCCCATGTTGCCGGCGATCTTGAGCTTCCCGGTCATGAAGGCCGTGATGGGCGAGAGCTCCCCCTTCGCGAGCGCTGCCGCCGAGTCGTAGCTCTGCGTGATCGTCGCGTCCTCACCTTCGACGTCGCCCACTCCGAGGTCGATCTGACCGTCGGCGATCGTGATCCAGTAGTGCGTGTCGCCGTCGCCGCCGGTGATGACCTGCTGGATCGTCGCCTTCTGGCCGGCGGCCGCCTGCCGGAAGGCGTCGCTCTGGTTGAGCTCTTGCTTGAGCGCTGCCGCCCATCCGTCGGACAGGAACTTCACGGACACGGTGACCTCCAGATGTCGTCGAGAGGAAGGTGCCGCGAGTATAGGAGCGTCGCTACTCGAAGAAGAGCGGATCCGTGAGATGCAGGACGTCGTTCAGGAAGCGGACGCTCCGCGTCTCACCGGTAACGTCGACGCTGTTCAGGCTCGTGTTGTCGGGCAGGAAGAACATCTCTTGTCCCAGCCCGAGCAGCTCACCGACGTAGGCGTTGATCACGCCTCCGTGAGCGAACACCAACACGTTCTCGTCGGGGTGCCTGGCCAGGATCGATTCGATCGCGCCTCGAACCCGGGTGCGGAATCGGTCGCTCCTCTCCGCCCCCGGCGCTCGATGCCAGATCGCTCGCTGGTTCCTGATGTGGTGCACGACGTCGGGGTCGGTGCCGATGATCTCCTCGAACGGCTTGCCTTCCCACCCGCCGATGTTCGCCTCGACGAGGTCGTCGTCGAAGGCGATCTCCGCCCCCACCGGTTGGGCGAAGGCCCCGGCGGTCTCGCGCGCTCGCCGGAGCGGGGACGAGTACACGACGAAAGGATCCAGCTCCATCACGAGCAGCCGCTTGGCGAGGAGCGTCGCCTGCTCGGCGCCCTCCTCGGACAGCGGTGGATCCCATTGGTCGCCGCGAGCACTCGCCCAGCGTCGACCGGACCAGCCGAAGTCGGACTGGCCGTGACGGATCAGGTACAGGACGCGTTCGGTCACGCCGGCGCGGACAACGTGGATGGACGTTCGGTGGGCGCGGCCGGATGCGTCGCCCGCCAGAGGTCGGCGTACTCCTCGACGTCCTCTCGGATCCAGATCCGGCCGGACGCGAGGGTGGTGATGGGCTCGGGGAAGGATCCCCGGTCGATATAGGTGATCACCCGCCGCTTGTCCCAGCCCATGATCTCCGCCGCTTCCGCGACGCCGACGACTGAAGGGATGACCTCGATCAACAGATCGACGTCATCACCGGTCACCGCCCGGAGCTCGGCCAGGCAGGTCGCCCGGCTCGTGCCCGTGACCTCGATGTAGGCGGAGACGTCGAGGACGTGAGCGAACCACCGGCCGCCGGCCTCCCACATGCGGGCCCGAGCTGGTTCCCCAACCCCCATGAGCGGATGCTAGCGCGGCTGTATGACGCCGTGGTCGGGGGGCGCTACCAGCCGCAGCACGGGAGGATGTACCCGCATGACGGGCAGCGGTAGTGCGCGTGCTCGGGCTCCATCGGGGTGCCGCATGCGTCGCAGGGAAGGCGCTTCGACTCCACGACGGGGAGGCACCGCTCGGTCGAGGCCGGACCGTCCATCCCGCTCACGATAGACCCCGCATCCGACCTCACCCGGGAGGCGGCGGCCGATACGCGCCGATCCGGCGGAGCTCCTTCCGCCAGCACTCCGTGTGCCAGTGGCGACGCTCATCGGGAGCATCGAGCGGGATCACCACGAGGTGCCAGATCCCCGCCCGCACGACGTGGTCACAACCCGGGCACCGGTACTCCTTCTCACCACCCACGTGCCGGACGTCGTAGCCGGGCAGCTCCGCCCACGTGGGCGCCGCCGATCGTGGTTTGGGAGCCTCCTGCGGTCGGAAGAACTCGGGGTCGCGTCGGTTCTTCCTCGGCATCAGGCGTGGTCCCGGATGAACGTCGCCGCATGCGTCGCCAGAGACGCTCCGACCTCTCGCGGGTCGCGCTTGCGGCCACGGACTTCGAAGGAGTGGCCGCCCCCTTCGAAGGGGACGAGGGTCGCGCGGTCGCCGACCTTCTTCACGACCCGATGGAGGAGCTCCTGCGACGCGAACGGATCCGAGGTCCCCTGGAGGAAGAGCATCGGGACGTCGACGCGGTACAGGTGCTCGTCCCGGACGCGCTCCGGCTTGCCCGGCGGGTGCAGGGGATAGCCGAGGAAGACCAGGCCCGCCGGATCGATCTCTCCGTCGGCCGCGCACATCGAGGCGAGCCTCCCGCCGAGCGACTTCCCGCTCGCCCAGACCGGTTCCTTCTTCCGGCGCTCCCGGGCGGCTTCGAACGCCGCGCGCCAGGTGTCTCGGAGGACGGCCTCCGGGTCCGGCGATCGACGACCGCTCTCGATGTAGGGGAAGTTGAAGCGCATGGTGGCCATGCCTTCCTCGAGGCACGCGCGGGCGAACCCCACGAGGAACGGGTCGATCCATCCCGGCGCCGGCCCCGTGCGCCACGACGATCGTCGCGAACGGCGACCGCGGCCGGGCGTACTTCGCCGACACCGTCCCCTTCACGGTGTCGATCCGCAGCGCCTCTTCCGGGTCCGGCATCGCGTGCCATGATGCACGCGATGGCCGGCACCCTCCACCTCGGCACCTCGGGTTTCTCCTACGACGGCTGGAAACACGGCGTCTTCTACCCCGAGGGGCTGAAGAACCGCGAGATGCTGTCGTACTACTCGCAGCAGCTGTCCTCGGTCGAGATCAACTACACGTTCCGGCGCTTCCCGACCGAGAAGTCGCTCACCGCGTGGCGCGATCAGGCGGCCGACGGCTTCACGTTCACCCTGAAGGCGAACCAGCGGATCACGCACTTCAAGCGGCTCGCCGACACCGACGAGGACGTCCGCGCGTTCCTCGAACTCGCGAAGCTCCTCGGCGACAAGCTCGGCTGCGTCCTGTTCCAGTGCCCCCCGTCGCTGCACTACGACCGAGCCCTGATCGAGGCGTTCGTGGGCTACCTCCCGCCGGGCGGCCGATTCGCGATGGAGTTCCGCCACGCCTCGTGGATCGAGGCGAAAGACCTGTTGTTGTCCCAGGGAGTCGCGTGGTGCGTCGCGGAGACCGACGAGAAGGACCCGGGACCCGACGACCTCTCGTGGGAGCCGGTGGGCTACCTGCGCCTGCGGAAGAGCGAGTACTCCGACGAGGAGCTCCGCGGATGGGCCGAACGGATCGCGCCCGCGCTCGAGGCGGGCGCCGACGTCTTCTGCTACTTCAAGCACGAAGAGGACGGCGCCGGTCCGAAGATGGCGAAACGTCTCGAAGCCTCATTGCACAGGGACGCCGGGTCTTAGCGTCTCCTTTGCCTCGCCTTTCCGTTCTCCTGAAGTCATGTGGCGTAGAACCGAGGGGTCGGCCCATCGGATGAGGAAGCCTCCCCGGCCTCCCGACGATGGGCGGGAAGGAGGAAGCATGCGGCGATCGATCGTGATCCTGGTGGGACTCCTCGTGGCTGTGTTGGCGTCCGGGACCGCTCGAGCCGGAGACCCCGAAGTGAAGAGGGAGGGGCCCTGCTCGGGCAGGAGCGAGTGGAAGCTCGAGGTCCGACTGGAGGACCGTACGTTCCGGGTGCGCTGGGAGGCCGACTCGAGGATCCCCGGGCAGCAGTGGCGACTCGATTCTCCGGCACAACGGCACCCTCATCGCGTCCGTGGTCCGAACCACCAACGCGGACGGAGAGGCGCAGCTGAGGCTTCGGGGCGTGCAGAACCTGGCCGGCAGGGACACGTTCGCGGGGTTCGCCCGCAACCTGGGAACCGGCGAGACCTGCTCGGCATCCGCGAGCATCTAGAGGAGGAACGGCTTCGCGAACCCCCGGACGCTCCCGCTACTGGCCCGGCGTCAGCTTGAGCCAACCGTGATCGGGGATCCGATCCCGGCAGGGGTCGCCCGCGCACGCTCCCTCGGGGAGTGAACCACTCTTCAGCCGCGGCGAGCCACGAGTGCCCGTCGGGGTTGGGGAGGCCATGCGGCACCGTCGCCTTCACGATGTTGTCTTCCGGATGGAACGCCCGCACCCGCCCGATGAGCTCCCCGCTCGGCTTCGTGATCCGCATCCAGAGGACCCCGTCCCGACGGAAGATCTCGCCGATGAAGTTCCGCTGTCCGCTTCGGTCGGGGTCGAAGAGCACGAAGATCCGGTTCGACCCGGAGACGTCGAGAACGCTCGCGTCCCATCCTTCGTACGTCACGATGGTGAGGTGCAATGAGGCCGTCGCGTCATGCTTCGTGGCGATGAGGCGCTTCAGGTCGAGCGGGCCCTGCGCGAACGGGGGATCGTCGATGCTCGCCCCCGAGGCCGGCAGCGCCGCGAACCCGATCCACGTCGCCGCGACGACCGCGAGCCAACGGCAGGTCCTGGATCTCACGCTCTTCCTCCTCCGTGAACGACAATAGGGGCGCGTTCCGGAGAGCGGGAATCCGCCTGACGGGCATTTCCGTCGAGCGAGGAGGGCTACATCGAACGCTTCGGAGCTGCTGCCCTCGAGACATCTCGTCGTGCGTCGGGTGAGGACTCCAGCCGAAGTCGGAGCGCGCGATCGATCTCCTCCGGATCGTCGGCGAGCTTCCGACCAACGCCATCACGCACGTAGAAGGCGTCCACGACACGACCCTCGTACGTCGCGACCTTCGCCAGGTGCACGTCGAGACCCAGCTCGGCGAAGGTCCTGGTGATGTCGTAGAGCAGACCGAGCCGGTCGGGGGCGCCCACCTCGATGACCGTCGAGAAGTCCGAGGCGTCGTTGTCGACCGCCACCGTGACGGGGCTCGGCACCCGCGGCGCCGGGTACCAGCGCCGCTTCTCGTCGACACGGCGTTCGAGGGAGATGCTGCCGTCGACCGCGCGGCGGAGGATCCCGCGGAACTCACGCCAGCGACGCTCCGGTACCTCGGGCTCCCACACGCCTTCCACCTCGAACAGGTCGGCCGCGATCCCGTCGTC
Source organism: uncultured Actinomycetota bacterium (assembly GCA_963711655.1). GTDB lineage: Bacteria > Actinomycetota > UBA4738 > UBA4738 > HRBIN12 > JAJNBA01. The sequence goes on along the minus strand of CAVQEW010000007.1, from coordinate 261,961 downwards.
GGTGGTGAACGCGTGGGCGGTGAGGATCGACATGCCCGCGAGGGCGAGCGAGTCCGGCGATCCACGAAAGGAGGCCGGAACGGTCCCGGGCCACCACCAACACCTCAGAGGTGCCGGCCTGGCTGCCCTCGAAGTGCACGGCCCGGACCTCGTTCGCCCCGACGGGCGGCACGATGGTGGCGTAGTGGCGCGCAGCCTGCTCGGGCTCCGTCGTTCAACAAGTACGCCCGCGGCATCCGCTGGAGGAAGCGTTCCACCTCCGAATCGGGCTCCTGCGCGAGGAGGTCGGCGGATGCGATCGACACGGCCCTCCAACTGCTCCGCGAGCGCCGTCGCCCATCTCGCCGCGCTCGAGGACGTGCTCGACCTTCGCGACGAGCTCGCGGATCAAGCGTTCGCCGCCACGACGTCCACGCGGCGGGGCCCGTCGCCTCCGCATCCGCCTTCGCCAGCAGGTAGAGCGCGGCGAGGCGTTCGGCCGAACCGACCGCGGCCGCGACGTCCATGACGAGGTTCTCGTCGGACAGGTCGCGGCGGGTCGCCGTGTCGGGGAGCAGGAGATGCTTCGCGACCATGAAGGTCACGATGCCGCGCGTCTTCGCGCTCGACGCCCATGCGATCGAGGATCGACGAGGCGAGCCGACCGCCGACCGGCACGTGCCCGCCCTCGCCGTTCTTCCCGATGTCGTGCAGGAGCGCGCCGAGGAGGATCGCATCGGGATCGGATACCTCCCGGACGGCTTCGGCCTGCACGGGGTCGTCGGCGGCGCCTTCGCCGGCGAGCAAGCGACCCATCGCGCGGAGCGAGCCGAGGAGATGCGCGTCCACCGTGAACCGGTGATACGGGTCTCGCTGCGGACGACAGCGCACGTCGGCCCATCCCGGGATGAACGCGGCGAGCACGCCGAGGCGATCGAGTGTCTCGAGCGACGCGACGCCCCGGTCCCCGGCGCGGAGGAGACGCGTGAACCCGCGGCGCATCTCCTCGTCCCAGACCACCTCGTCACGGATCTCGAGGTCGTCGATCGAATCGAGGAGCGCCGCCGACGGCTCCCGGCCGGCCTCCGCCGCAGTCCGCCAGCGCCTCCAGCGCGCCGGCCGGAGTCGTCGGAGGCGCGTCGTCGGCGTCCCCTCCTCGAGGAGGCGCTCGATCACCGCGCGGAGGACGTACTCGACCTCCCGCGCGTGTTCGAAGACGGCCCGCATCAGCCCGTCGATCGAGATCAGCCGGGGCTCGTCCTCGAAGCCCATCGCGCGAGCGATCGCGGGTTGATGATCGAGCACGAGACGATCGCCGCGCTTGCCCGTCTCGAGCTGCAGCGCGCTCCGAACCCGGGCGAAGAACTCCTCCGCTGCTCCGAGCGCCTCACGCTCGCGGCCGCGAAGGAGCCCCGCTTCCTCGAGCCGCGTGCCCACGGCCGTCTCGATCAACCAGATCGAATGGAGGTCACGCCACCCACCGGCTCCCTCCTTGAGCTCGGGTTCGAGCAGGTGCGCGGCCGATCCGAAGCGCTCGGCCCTCCTCGCCGCGTCGTCGCGGATGGCCTCCGCGAAGGCCCGGGGGTCGCGCCGGGCCCACCCGTGGACCCTCCCGGCGACGTCCGTCACCAGGGCCTCTTCACCGGCGACGGACCGGATATCGAGCATCGCGGCGCCGGCATCCAACCGCTCGCACGCCTCCTCGCTCTCCTGGGGCGTGCGGACCGCGTGACCGACCTCGAGCCCGGCGTTCCACAGCGGATACAGCAGGGCGTCGGCGAGCCGGGCGACCGCGTCCGTGTCGGACCCGTCGTGGAGCAGGAGCAGATCGATGTCGGATCGAGGGCAGGAGCAGTCGCCGGCCGTATCCCCCGACCGCCGCGATCGCCGTGCCCGGCGGCGCGCCGGCGCGTGCGAAGAGGTCCCGGAGCGCGACGTCCACGAGGTCGGCGCGCCGGCGCGCCGCCCACACCCCGTGGGAACCGCGTGTGTACGCCTGCTCGAGCGTGCGGAGCTCGGCCTGGAGTGTGTCGACGGGATCGGGCGCGTCGCCCACGCGAGCGCTAGAGGGCGTCGGGGCCCATCTCACCCGTCCGGATCCGGATGAGCTGTTCCACCTCGGTCACCCAGAGCTTGCCGTCGCCGATCTTCCCGGTCCGGGCGGCCTTCACGATCGCGTCGACGACCCCCTGGGCCTCGGCGTCGTCCACGACGACCTCCACGCGGACCTTCGGCACGAAGTCCACCTGATACTCCGCTCCGCGGTACACCTCGGTGTGGCCCCGCTGGCGCCCGAACCCCTCGACGTCCGTCGTCGTGAGCCCGTTGACGCCGATCTCCCGCAGCGCATCCTTGACCTCGTCGAGCCGATGCGGCTTCACGATGGCGGTCACGAGCTTCATGCGCGCATCCTAGACGGCGCGGATGTCCGCTCCCGTGGCCGGCCGGGCCGTGCACCCGTCCGGCGGGAGGTCACTCGCCGACGGCCTTCTTGCGAGCCGCGGGCTTCTTGGCGGACGGCTTCTTCGCCGCGGGTTTCTTGGCCGCCGTCTTCTTCTTCGCGGCCGTCTTCTTCTTGGCCGCGGGCTCGGCCTTCGCCTCCTTCTTCGCGGCGGCGACCGAGGCCTTCAGCGCTGCCATCAGGTCGACGACCTTGGCGGTGGGCTCCGCCTCGACGACCTCGATCTCCTCGCCGTTGATCTTCGCCTCGACGATGCGGAGCATGGCCTCGCGGTACTCGTCCTTGAACTCGGTGGGATCCCAATCCGCGGTGAGGTTGTCGATCAGGGTCTGCGCCATCTCCAACTCGTTCGGACGGATCTTCGCCGACACGTCGACACCGCCGAAGTCGGCCTCGCGGATCTCGTCCGGCCAGTACATCGTCTCGAGGACGAAGGCCTCGTCGCGGAACCGGAGGGCGGCGAGGTGCTCCTTGTCGCGGAAGCTGACCTTGGCGACGCCGACCTTGCCCGAACGGTTGAGCGCCTCCCGGAGCAGCGCGTACGCCTTGGCACCGGTCTCCTCGGGCACCAGGTAGTAGGACTTCTTGTACATCATCGGATCGATCTCCTCGAGATCGACGAACTGCTGGATGTCGATCGCGCGGGAGGATTCGACCGGGACGGCCTCGAAGTCGTCGTCGCTCAGGATCACGTAGCGATCCTTCTCGTACTCGTACCCCTTGACGATGTGCTCGTAGCTGACCTCTTCACCGTCGACCGAGCACGTGCGCTTCATGCGGATCCGCCCGCCGTCCTCGTCGTGGAGCTGGTTGAAGCGCAGGGTCTTCTCCTCGGTGGCCGGGTAGACGCTCACGGGGATCGTCACCAGGCCGAAGGAGATCGCACCCTTCCACATCGCTCTGGGCATGTCGTCCTCCAGTCGTGATCCGGGTCGCCCGACCCTCCAGGTGCCGGCCGGGACTACCGAGACTGTGCATCCTAGCCCGGCTCGCGGACACTCCGGGAGGTGGGGAGGTGGCCCAGAGGGGCCTGAGGGACGTGGGCTTCCTCTCAGCCCAGCAAGCCGCCGAGCAGGTCCGTGACGTCTTCCACGGGCTCATCCAGGAGGTCCGAGACACCCGTGCCACCGAGGAGGTCGTCGAGCGCGTCCGTGGTCCCGTCGACGAGCCTCGTCCACGGTCCCGGCCGCGCCGTCCACGACGTCATCGACCGCTTGGGTCGCCCCGCCGACGACGTCGTCCAGGGTCTCGCCGGGAGGGTCGACATCGACGACACCGACGACACCGCCGACCGCCACCGTCGTCGCCGCCACCGGGATCTCCCGATCCCCGCCGCCGTCCGGGTCCTCCCCGGAGCCCGATCCCTTGCCGGGAACACCGCCGTGGTCGCCGTCCCCGTCGGTCCCGGTGTTCGATCCGATCCCTCCGCTGCGCACGATCGTCATCCGCGACGTCGCTCGGCCGGCACGGGGTCGACCGACGCGTCGACCGGAACCCGCGCCGAGACCGGTGGGCCGGAGGCGGCCGCGGTCCCCGTCATCACCGGGAGGAACCCTCCGACACCGACCACGACCGCGGCCGTCGCGCCGGTCGCGGCGGCGGCCAGCTGACCGCTCGCCCGCTGCACCGGGCCGAGGATCGGGGCGAGGGCCGTCCACGACATGGGACCGACCGTCCACCACAGCCTTCCGAGCGACAGGCTCAGGAACGCACGCACGATCGCGGGGTCGAACTGCCCTCCCGCGCACGCCGCGAGCTCGCGACGGGCGGCCGGCACGCTCATCGGCTTCTTGTAGGACCGCGCGGCGGTCATCACCTCGAAGGAATCGGCCACGCTCACGATCCGGGCGGCGAGCGAGATGTCCATCCCCGAAAGAGCGTGTGGATAGCCCCCGCCGTCGAACCGCTCGTGATGCTGTTCGATCGCGTCGCCCCAGGTGCCGAGCCACGGCAGCAGCGGCGCGGCGATCCGCGCACCCATCGAGGGATGCGCCTGGAGGGTCTCCCACTCCCGCGCGTCCGGACGGCCGGGCTTGTTCAAGATCCGTGCCGGCACGTGGATCTTGCCGACGTCGTGGAGCAGCGCCGCCCATCGGAGCCGGTCGCGGTCGGTCTCCGTGAGCTTGAGCTCCCCGGCGACGAGGTCGGTGAACGCCCGGACGCGTTCGCTGTGCCCGCGCGTCTTCCGGTCGTGAGCGGACAACGCCGCGACGAGCGCGAGGATCTGCTCGGCCGCCCGTACCGGCTCCGCATCCACGCCGTGGTCGCGCGCATCGCGGATCCGCTTCTCCAGCTGGCGGATGTTGCCCGCACCCCGCGCCATCACGAACCGGGACGGCGCCTTGTCGGGGAAGACGAGGGAGAGGCGGAACAGCACCGCCAGCGGCAGGAATCGCTTGCCGAGCCGCTCGGCGATCGCGGTGGCGATGGTCGAGGTCGCGACGAGGCCGAGAGCCCAGGGGATCAGCGCGATCCCGCCGGGCATCGGCAGGACGCCGACGAAGGCGTAGGCGCTGGCGGCCCCGATCGCGGCCGGGACGAGCACCGAGACGGCACGCAGCGTGAAGCTCAGCAGCGGCCGGGGCCGCCAGCGCCGTTCGTCCTGTCCTCGATCCGATCCACCCATCGCAACTCCCGCTCTCGAGAGTTGAGATATCGGTCGATCCGCCTACAAGGTTGACCCCCGAACGGGGGATACCGCCCTCCGGCGTAGCATCGAGAGCGATGCCACCCCGCAGACGGACTACATCGACCGGCCCCGCGTTCACGCTCGACCTCCCGAAGCCCCTCGAGGCGCGGAAGGACGGAGACGCGTGGTGGGTCGAGGTGGACGGGCGGGAACTGCGGCTCTCCAACCTGAACAAGGTCTTCTGGCAGGCGGAGGGCTACACGAAGGGCGACCTGCTGGCCTACTACTGGAACGTCGCCGACCTGATCGGTCCCCACCTGCAGGGTCGCCCGCTGACGATGAAGCGCATGCCGGACGGCGCGGAGGGACCGCACTTCTACGAGAAGACCGCGCCCTCCCATACGCCGGACTGGATCCATCGCTGCAAGGTCCAGTCGGATGACTCGAAGCGGGGCGAGATCGACTACCTCGTGGTCGACGACACCGCCACCATGCTCTACGTCGCGAACCTCGGCTGCATCGAGATGCACCCCCTGCACTCTCGCTGCGCGGACGTGGCGCACCCCGACTACCTGTTCTTCGACCTCGACCCGTTCGAGCCGTACACGTACGAAGACGTCCTCGCCGTCGCCCGCCACATCAAGGTCGTGCTCGATCAGCTCGGCCTGACGGCGTACCCGAAGACGTCGGGGGCCACCGGCCTCCAGATCTACCTTCCGGTGGAGCGAGGCGCGTACACGTACGGCCAGGTCCGGGCGTTCGTCGGCGCGTGCGGGCGGATGATCACGAAGGCCGACCCGGATCGCGTCACGATGGCGTGGAAGATCGCCGATCGCACCGGCAAGGTGTTCATCGACCACAACATGAACCGGCAGGGCGCGAACATCGCGGCGGCGTACTCGCTCCGCCCCGAGCCTCGTGCGCCGGTGTCGACGCCACTCACGTGGGACGAGGTGTTCGAGGGCGGCTTCGAGCCGCAGGACTTCCGGATCGACAACGTCTGGGATCGGTTCGCGGAGCGAGGGGACCTCTTCGAGGGCGTCCGTACCGAGGAGATGGACCTCGCGAGCGCGCTCGATGCCCTCGACGTACGGGTCGAGGAGGACGGACCGGGGATCTCGTCGGCGCTCCCGAAGACGGCGGCGCCCTCCGTCGCGAGGAAGACCTCCGACGAGATCGTGGCGGAGTCGAAGGACCCGAACCTGCGTGAGTACGTGCGTCGGCGCGACTTCGGCGAAGCGGGGACCACCGAGCCGGCGCCGGGTGAGGTCGCGGGGAGCGGGAACTCGTTCGTGATCCACAAGCATCGCGCGACGCGCTTGCACTACGACGTCCGGCTCGAACGTGACGGCGGGCTCCCGTCATGGGCCGTCCCGAGAGGGTTGCCCCTCACCAAGGGCGACAAGCGCCTCGCCGTGCAGACGGAGGTCCATCCGCTCGAGTACGGATCGTTCGAAGGAACCATCCCGGAGGGTCACTACGGCGCCGGCGAGGTCCGGATCTTCGACGACGGCTGGCACGAGCCGATCGAATGGACCGACTCCAAGGTGAGCTTCCGCCTCCACGGGCGTCGCTATCCGGGCCTCGAGTTCCACTTCGTCAAGACGAGGACCGACTGGCTGGCCTTCCTCGCCTCCGCGCAGGATGCGCCGCTGATCGCCACGCCGCCCCGGTTCCAACCGATGCTCGCCGAGGGCGGAGGGGAGCCGTTCGACGATCCGCGTTGGCGATTCGAACCCAAGCTCGACGGGATCCGCGCCCTCGCCGAGATGGAGACGGGTGGCACGGTGTTCCGGACGCGGCGGGGACGCGACGTCACGTTCCAGTACCCCGACATCCACATGATCCACGAGCTCGTCGACCAGGTGAACGCGGTCCTGGACGGCGAGATCGTGGCGGTCGAGGAAGGTGGCCGGACCTCCTTCGAACGGCTGCAGCAACGGATGAACCTGCAGAACGAGCGGGAGATCAAGAGGGTCGCGAAGCAGATCCCCGTCGCGTTCGTGGTCTTCGACCTCCTCTGGCTCGACGGGCACGACACCACCGGCCTGGCCCTCGAGGAACGGCGAGAGCTCCTCGAGCTGGTCGTCGAGGAGGACCACCGGCTGCAGCTGATGAGCTACGAGGAGGGCGACGGAGAGGCCTTCGTCGAGGGGGCGCGGGCGCTCGGCCTCGAGGGTGTGGTCGCGAAGCGGAAGGGATCGAAGTACGCCCCGGGCCGGCGCTCGCCGGACTGGAAGAAGATCAAGCTGATCTCCACCCAGGACTGCGTGATCCTGGGATGGACGCCGGGCCAGGGCGGACGAGCGGGGAGCTTCGGCGCCTTGCTCGTCGGTGCGATCGACGGAGGCGAGATGCGGTGGGTCGGTCAGATCGGAACGGGATTCAACCACCAGATGCTGGATCGATTGATGGAGCAGCTCGAACCGCTCGTGCGCGACGATCCGGCGATCGACGACCCGGCGCTCCGGAAGCTGAAGGGCGCCACGTTCGTGCAACCCGAGCTCGTCTGCGAGGTCGAGTACCTCGAGATCACGAAGTCCTCGGGCAAGATGCGGGCTCCGTCGTTCCGCGGGCTCCGACCGGACAAGACGCCGGACGAGTGCGTCCTCGAGCCCCCCGCGTTCGACAAGGTCCGGAAGAAACGGTGAGGACCGAGGAGCTCAGAACGGCTCGAAGCCGGCTCGCACGAGCATCGCCCGCACGTCGCGCTCCTCCATCCCCTTGCCGATCAGCTCCTGGTAGAGACGGACGGCGCCCATCGAACGGCCGCACCGCGGGCAGTAGGCGTGGTCCTCGGCGAAGGGGACCTGGCACCAGGGGCACCGGGTGAGCTCGATCCGTCGATCGGGCTCGAGCCCCGTGTCCGTCAGGGCGTCCACGTAGCCCTTGCCGTAGTCCCACTGGATGTACTCCTCTTCCACGATGTCGAACGCCGGCTCGTGCATCCGCGGCTCACCCGATCGGAGCATGTGCTCGAGGTTGTCCCGCAGCAGCTCCCATTCGTAGAAGTGGTTCGCGCCGCACTCCTGGCACGCGATCACGACGCCCTTGACGGCTTCGGTCGAGAAGACCGCCCGCATCGAGGAAAGGTCGTTGAGGTCGGCCTGGATGTCGCGCCGCTCGTCGGCGGTGAGCTCGTACGGCTCGCCGTGATCTCCTGCCTGGTCTTCTGGCTGGTCTTCCATCAGTCGTCCTCGTCATCCACGAGCCGGAACGCCTTGAAGCCCTCCGCGAACTCGCATCCCGCTCGCTCCCCGATCTCGCGGGCTCGCTCCGTGACCCGCTCCTCGATGTCGGGACCCAGCTGGGACGCGTGCGCGGACAGAGCCTTGAGCTTGACCGCGAGCGTGTCCGTGATGTCCACGAACGTGTCCGCCTCCTCCGCCGCCAGATAGAGGTTCGGGATCTCGAAGGGCTCGAGGCCTTCCTCCTCGAGCTCGCGGAACATCACGCGCGTGGGGGCATCCGGCATCACCGCGCGAGTGCCAGCTCGCCCGCCGCCTTGTGGTCGGAGTGGTTGATGTAGCCGTTCCCACTCCACAGACGGGAGGGATCCGGCGCCACGAGCACATCGGGGCGGAGCCGCCGCACCTCCCGGGTCACCTTCCTCCTCGTGTCCGGCGTCACCGCCAGGAACCCGTCCACCTCACCGAGGAACGTGACCGAGGAGACACCCAGGATGTCGGCGGCCGCCCGCATCTCGCTCTCGCGCACGACCTGCATCGACTCTCGCGTGGTGTCCGGGTCGTTCGAGCCGGCGGACCCGTCCGTGGCGCAGACGTAGTGGACCTCGCATCCCTCGCGGACCCAGCGCGCGACCGTCCCACCGCAGAAGAATTCGGCGTCGTCGGGGTGTGCGAAGAGCACCATCGCCTTCTGAAAGGTCATCAGAGGCAGGGTAGCGCCTCCCACGGGAGACCAGCCCCGTCCTGGTCGACAGGCCTGTGGTTCGATAGCGCGATGCAGACGGACCGGGTCACCGAGCTCGAGCGATCCTTCCGACGGGCGGGGGTACCGACGTTCATCGACGGATACTCCGCGCGGCACGCCTTCGCGAAGGCGCTCCCGCTGCTCGTGCTCGTCTTCATCTTCGAGATCCTCAACGCGCTGAACGACGACTTCGGGTTCTGGGCGAACGTCGGGTTCCTCGCGGGTGGCGTCGCGATCGCCCTCGGGATCATCGGCCTCCTCAACGTCGCCCGCGGCGCTCGGTTCCTCTCGGTGCCGTCGCGGGTCGGCCCGCTGGAGATCGCCGCCTTCGTGCTGGTGCCGTCCGTGCTTCCGCTGATCTTCGGAGGGCAGCAGAGGGACGCAGCCTTCACGCTGGTCGGCAACGCCGCCCTCATAGGGCTCGTCTACCTCGTGCTGGGGTTCGGCGCGCTGTCGATCGTGGAGTGGGCGGGTCTCCGGTTCGTCAACCTCTTCGCGGCTTCGCTCTCGGTGCTCGTCCGCGCGCTCTCGCTGCTCCTGTTCTTCCTCCTGGTGATCTTCTTCACCACCGAGACCTGGCAGATCTGGACGGTGCCGGAGGTGCCGCTGTTCATCGCGGCGGCGGGACTGTTCCTGATCCTCGCCGCCGGATTCCTGTTGCTGCGACTGCCGGGCAGCGTGCGGGGTCTGGAGGTGGAGGCCGAGCGCCAGGGGGGACCACTGAGCCGGCCGCAGCGGGTGAACGTGGGACTCGTCGTGTTCTTGAGCCAGTTCCTCCAGGTGATCTTCGTCGCGTCGGCGGTGTGGCTCTTCTTCGTGGTGTTCGGATCGCTGCTCGTGACCGAGGGCGTCCGGGAGCTCTGGCTCGGCTCCGCCGGCGACGCGCTCTGGCGCATCCCGTTCCTCGGCGAGACGACGATCGTGATCACCGAGGAGCTGCTCCGTGTGGCGACGGGGATGGCCTCGTTCGCGGCTCTGTACTACGCCGTGGCCACCCAGCTCGACGAGGCCTATCGCGACGAGGTCGTGGAGCGGATCGCCGAGCAGATGAAGGAGACGTTCGCCCGCCGCGCCGAGTACCTCCGGCTCATCGGCGACACTCCGGTGGGCTGAGGCAACATCCCCGCTGGGGCAGCGGCTCTCGCGGGGGCCGCCGAGACCCTGGCAGGTGTCAGCCCTATCGAGTACGCTCCCTTCTGAGGGTTCATGCAGCACCGGTTCTTGTGGCACCGTTGTTCTGGCAGTTCCCTCCCCGGCCGAGGCCGGGTAGGCCGACGGACACCGCATCGCGATCAGGTCCGCACCGGCCGCGGAAGGAGGGAACGCCAGTGGCAACAGGCACCGTGAAGTGGTTCAGCCCCGAGAAGGGGTTCGGCTTCATCACCCAGTCCGAAGGCCCCGACGTGTTCGTGCACTTCTCCGGTATCACCGGGGAGGGATACAAGAACCTCGAGGAGGGACAGGCGGTCGAATTCGACATCGTCGACGGGCAGAAGGGCCCTCAGGCTCAGAACGTCCGGATCGCGTGAACCACGCAGTCTGACGCAAGGAGGGGGCGGCGCGCAGAGCGCCGCCCCCTCCGTCATGTTCTGGGTCAGTCCTCCGGGCGGTCGAAGCGGAGATCGGCGAGGATCGCCTCGGTGCGTTCGATCGCGGACGTGAGCCAGGTGCCGTCCTGGGCTCCGCGCAACTCCTCGCGGGGATAGGCGAACTGGTTCAGGGTCTCGTCCGATCCCACCTGGATCCCCTTGGTGAGCAGGTACTCACCCAACGCGAACTCCCAACTGAAGATGGCGGTGCCGTCGGGGTAGGCGTGCACCGTGTAGGTCAGGTAGCGGTTCGGCTCCGCGACGTGGAGCTGCGCTCCGCCCCCGAACCCTCGCTCCTGCCGCAGGTGGAAGCCGAATCGCGCGAGCGCCTCATCGAACTCCATCGGCGGAGCCTACCCAGCAGGCGTGTCAGCGGACGATCGACAGCACGTCGTCGTCCGCCGCGTTCGCGGCGTTCGCGACGTCCGCGAGCTGGAGCTGCTCGGCGTGACGCGCGCGTGCGATGGAACCCCGAGCCTTGCCGAGGTTGGAACGGAACTCGTCCGCGCCGTTGGCGATCATCGTGCCGGCCTTCGAGAACTTGTTCTCGACGATCGCGTCCATCGAATCCAGCAGCTTCCCGACCTCCGCGAGGGCCGCTTGCACGTCGGCCGCATCGCCGAAGCGCTCGACCAGCGCGTAGAGGAACATGATGATCGGCAGGGCGCTCGAGTACGGCACGATCACCACGCCGCGCATGAACGCCTCGGTGTGGGCCCGCGACAACACCTGGTAGGCGGCATCCGGCACGGCCGCGACGGCGACCGGCGCCGTCACCGCGGTGTCGATGTACTGCCCGACCTCCTTCGCGCGCGCGGCGACGGCCTTCTCCACCTTCCTGGCACAGGCGTCGCGCCGCGTGGGATCTTCCTCCGCCTCCATCGCCTCGAGCTCGGCGACGGCGCTCCACTTGGAGTCGATCGGCAGGCGCCGACCATCCGGCAGGCGCAGGCCGAACTCCACGACCTTGCCGTTCACGCGGAAGTCCGACGCCAGCATCGACGGCGGCAGCTGACCGAGGTGCTCGCGGAGGACGTGCTCGCCCGCACGGCCCTTGGTGTTCCCGCCCGCGAGGACCGTGGCCAGCCTCCGGACGATTTCCCGATTCTCCGTCTCCGAGTTCCGACGCTCCTCGTCTCGCACCTGGAGCTGCTCGAGCGCATGACGGGTGGCGTCGAGCCCGGCCCGGAGATGATCGGCGGCAACGTCGCGTTGTCCCGAGGAGTCGGCGATCCGGCGGAGCTCCGCCGACTGGACCTCCAACCGGGCGGTGAGCTCGGCGTGCAGCTGCGCGTTGAGGGCGTTCTGGGCATCCAGCGCGGTCATCGCGTCGGGATCCTCCAGCGGCGGCTGCGGCTGCCGGCGGAGCATCACCAACGCGCCCACCGCCACGCCGACGCAGGCTGCGAGCAGCGCGATCACCACGTCGTTCGTCATCGGTCCACCTCTGAGGGGGTCATGGCCGAACCGTACCCCGGAGGGGTGACAGAACCCGGCAGCCGGCCGGAAGAAGCGGCTAGCATCCACCCGTGACGCCTCATCCGATCGAGCTCTACCGAGTGAGCGGGACCCACCACAAGGTGGGCATCCAGATGGGCGAGTTGGGCGCCGAACAGATCCGCCGAGGGATCGAGACCTTCGACGCGCAGCTCCCGGAGAGGCGAACGCGAGATGAGCAGCTGAGCCTCGCGCAGGCCTACCGCGACGTGACCGCGCCATCGCTCCCCTGGCTGCTCGAGGAGCTCGACGGCTGCGCGGAAGGCGCCGAGGTCGACCCGCTCGAGTTCTTCGCGACCACCGTCGAGGAGCTGTGGTACGCGCCGTACCCGAAGCGGACGGATGGCAAGTGCAGCGACATCGTGGCCGGGCCCGCGGCGACCGCCGACGGCCATCTCTGGGTCGGCCACAACAACGACCTCCGGCCCGAGACCGAGGCCGACATCGTGGCCATCGAGAAGGCGGTCGACGACGAGCCGGTCGTCCTGCAGATCGGCGGCGTCCCGTGGATCAGCGTCGGGTGGAACCAGGCCGGCCTCTCGCTGACGGGGAACGAGCTCAGTCCGAACGACGAGCGGATCGGGATCTCACGATCGCATCAGGTCTTCGAGATGCTCCGCGCCCACAACCTCCACGAGATGGTCGCGTACGCGATCAGGCCCGATCGCGCGTCGTCGTACAACAACGTGCTCGCCGACCGGCACGGCGACGTCGCGAACATCGAGGGCAGCGCCACGGACGTCGAGATCTCGCACCTCGATCCGAACGACCATCTCGCGCACACGAATCACTACGTGAGCGAGCGGATGCAGCCGTACGAGGGAGACACCGACTACGCCGTCCGGTCCGACGTCCGGTTCTGCCGCGCTCGCGACCTCCTCGCCGACCACGCGCCGGGATCGATCACCCCGGAGGCGATCCGAGGCATCCTCTCGGATCACGAGAACCAGCCGAACGAGGTGTGCCGCCACCCCGACTGGGGGCACCCGACGTCGAAGACCGTCTTCTGGTGCATCGCGGACGTCACGGAGGGTCGGATCACGTTCGGGCGCGGGAACCCGTGCGACTCGATGGAGCAGGAGTACGCGTTCGCGGACTACGGAGCTGCCTGAAGCGCCGACCGGATCCGGCCGGCCGTGGCGTCGTCCCCGCTCTCGTTCGCCAGATCGGAGATGCTTCGCCCTTCGTCGTTCGTCGCGTGGGCGTCGGCGCCGGCGGCGAGGAGGAGCTCCACGCTCGTGAGATCCCCGTTCATCGCCGCGGCGTGCAGCGGTGTCCATCCCGCCGACTGACGCACGTCGGGGTTCGCGCCCGCATCGAGGAGGATCCGCACGATGTCCGACTGGAGTCGGCTCGCGGCTGAGTGCAGGGCGGTCCCCGTCATCCATCCGCGCCCGAACGCGTCCACCTCGGCACCACGCTCCAGCAGGAGCGTCGCAGCTTCCGGCCAGCCGAAGAACGCGGCGAAGTGCAACGCGGTGAACCCGTCGCCCGAGTACTCCGTGGCCCTGATCGGCTCGGCGTCGAGGAGCTCCTCGAGACGGTCCCGGTCGCCGAGCGCCGCTGCCTCGAACACGTCGAGCGTGCCGACGTGTCCCTTCACGATCTCGACGAGACCCGGATCGAACCGGTAGAGGGCCCGCATCAACGCGGAGACGCCGCTCGGGTCCCGTGCCGATCGCGATGGCGGGATCGCCGTCGATGATCGCCTCCACCCCTCCGGCGTCACCCGCCTCGATCGCGGTGAAGAGATCCTCCGAGGTGCTTGCCATCGTGCCCTCCCTCGGTAGACTTGGCTCGTTATATTTAGATAGCCTAACGAAATACTGATGACCACGTCAAGGCGGACTTCCCCGACGCGAGAGATGGGCGAGGTGGGCCGGGTCGCCGACCGGTTGCATTCGGCCGCCATCCACCTCTTGCGACGCCTGCGCGTGGAGGATGAGGCGCTGGGCATCTCTGCCCCGCGCCTCTCCGTTCTCTCGGTCCTCGTGTTCGCCGGCCCGAAGCGGATGGGCGAGCTCGCGCGGATCGAGCAGGTCGAGCCCCCCACGATGTCGAGGCTCGTCGACGGGCTCGTACGCGACGGGCTCGCGGTCCGTGAGCCCGATCCGGATGACGCGAGGGCGGTGCGGGTCCGTGCGACACCGACCGGCGCCCGCACGCTCCGGCGAGGCCGCGCGAGGAGGCTGGAGACCTTGCAGAACACCCTCGTCGAGCCTCTCCCCCACCGACCTCGCCGCCCTCGGCGACGGTGTCGAGGTCTTGGAGCGAGCGCTCGGCGACCGCTAGGCGGGCTGGCCGGCTCGCCACACGCGCTTCCGACCCAGCAACGTGCGCGGGTCCTCCACCGGGTCGCCGTCGATCAACAGGAGGTCGGCTCGCTTGCCGGATCCGATCGTGCCGACGTCGTCGAGGCGGAGGAGCTCGGCGCCGTTCGCGGTCGCCGCGCGGAGGGCATCGAGCGGGGGCATCCCCCACTCCACCATGTAGACGATCTCCTGCGGTGCGTTCCCGTGCGCGTTGAACGGTGTGCCGGCATCGGTCCCACAGACCGGACGGACGCCGGCCCGGACCGCGGTTCGATGGGACTTCTTGGAGTCGGCCTCGATCTGGCGCGCCTTGTCGACCGCGTACGCGGCGACCTCGTCCGCGTGATCGATGATCCCTCGGATCGCGCAGATGGTCGGCGAACGGAACGTGCCGCGCGCGACCATCTCGCGGGCCGTGGCCGTCGTGAGCTGGTTGCAGTGCTCGATCGAATCCACCCCAGCGAGGACCGCCGCTCGGATCCCGTTCGCGCCGATCGCGTGCGCCGCCACCGACAGGTTCCGTTCGTGCGCCTCCCGCACGCCGGCCTCGAGCTCCTCCGCGGTGAACGCGCTGAACGTGGCAGGGATGCCCGGGGTGAGCACGCCGCCGGTCGCGATCAGCTTGATCGCGGTGGCGCCGGCGCGGATCTCCTCGCGCACGGCGGCGCGGACGGCATCGGCGCCGTCGACCTCCTGCGAGAACGCGATGTTGTGACCGTGGCCGCCGGTGACCGTGAGGGCCCGCCCGGCGGCGAGGATCCGTGGTCCGGGCACGATGCCGGCGGCCACCGCCTTCGCGACGTCGATGCTCGCGCCGCCCAACCCGCCGAGGTCGCGGACCGTGGTCACCCCCGCGTCCAGGTTGCGCTTCGCGTTGACCATCGCCTTCAGCGCCGCGAACCCGGGAGTCGTGAGGTCCCGCGCCTCCTTCTCGAAGTCGGCGACGCCGTCGAACTGGAGGTGCACGTGCACGTCGATCATGCCCGGCATCAGGGTCTTCCCGTCGCCCTCGACCTCGCGGGCGGCCGTCGCTCCCTTCGGAGCTCGGGCATGCGCGCCGACCCACTCGATCCCGTCCTCGCCGAAGAGCACGCCCTGGCGCTTCTTCACGGCGTCGCCCATCGAACACGGTGACGTTCGCGACGTAGGTGGACTTCGCCATCACGGCATCATGCCACCGGAGATGTGCCGAGGATGCCCGTAGTAGGCTGCCGTTCCCACCACGAGGGAGGATCGATGCTCGTCGGCGAGATCATGCACTCGGACGTGAAGACAGCGAGCGCGGGCGATTCGTTCGCCGACGTCGCCAAGATGATGCGCTCGCACGGCATCTCCTCGGTCGTGGTGCTGGACGGGAAGAAGCTCCAGGGCATCGTCACCGAGCGCGACATCGTGAACCTCGTGGCCGAGGGTGGCGACCCCAACACCACGACCGTCGAGGGAGGCATGACCCGCCTCGACCTGATCACGGTCGACTCCAAGACCGAGCTCGCCGACGCCGCCGAGCAGATGGTGTCGAACAACATCCGGCACCTGCCGATCGTGGACGGCGGCAACGTCGTCGGGATCGTGTCGATCCGCGACATGACGCGATGGGCGGCCGAGGAGCTCTCGAGCGGTCACGAGATGCCCGATATCGCGGGCTCGCATGCCGCGCTGCAGGCCGCGAGCGAGCTCCAGCGCAAACGCGGCGCCTAGGGCGTCTCGCCCGACGCCCGTTCGAACGGCTCCCGCGGATCCGCGAGCGATCCGAGCTGCGCCAGATCGCGTGGGAAGAGCAGCGCCACGGTCCAATCCATCGCGATCTTCACGCGCCGCGTCCAGGTCGGCATCGCGAGCAGGTGGTACGAGCGATGCAGGAACCATCCGAGGAACCCCTTGAAGCGCAGCCCTTTCACGTTCGCGACGCCCTTGTACCGGCCGAGGGAGCAGACGCCGCCGATGTTCGCGTAGACGAACGGCTGGAGCGGACGGCCGGCGAGGGTCGCCTCGATGTTGGCGGCGATCCGCTTCCCCTGACGGAGGCCGTGCTGCGCCGTGGGCGGCGAGAGGCCGCCGGTCGTCGCGTCGGGCACGGCGGCGGCGTCGCCCGCCGCCCATGCGCCGTCGATCCCCTCGACCCGGAGGAAGCGATCCACGGGCAGGCGGCCCTGCGCGTCGACGGGCATCCCGGAGTCGCGCGCGAGGGGAGACGGCTTCACGCCGGCCGTCCACACGAGCGTCTCGGCGGCGAACGTCTCGCCGTCGGAGAGCCTGATCGAGCCGTCTTCCGCGGACTCGAGCTTCGTCCCGAGCTTGATCTCGATCCGGCGCCGTCGCAGCTCGTCGGCGGCGTAGGACGCGAGTCGTTCCGGGAGCTCCGGCAGGATCCTGTCGGCCGCGTCGGCGAGGACCCATCGCATCTCGGAGGGGTCGAGGTCCGGGTATTGGGCGATCGCGTCGCGTGCGAGGTCCTCGAGCTCGCCGAGCGCCTCGACGCCCGCGTAGCCGCCGCCCACGAAGACGAACGTGAGGGCGGCTCGACGGCGCGCGGCGTCCTCCTGCGAGGTCGCGACGTCGAGCTGCGCGAGCACGTGATTGCGGAGGTAGATCGCCTCCTGCACGGTCTTGAACCCGATGCCGTGCTCCGCGAGCCCCGGGACCGGCAGCACACGGGACCGCGAACCGGGAGCGAGCACGACGATGTCGTAGTCGATCGTTCGCTCCTCACCGGCGGTCGTACGGACGTGGGCTGCGTGCGCCTCGTGGTCGATGCGGATCACCTCGCCGGTGACGAGCCGGCAATGCCGCAGGACCCGCCGGAGCGGCACGACCGCCGCGCGAGGGTCGATCGTCCCCGACGCCACCTCCGGGAGGAACGGCTGGTACTGGAAGAAGCTCTCCGGGTTGACCACGGTCACGCGATGACCTTCGGCGACCGCGCCCTTCAGCCCCATCGCCGCGTACAGCCCGGCGAAGCCGGCGCCCACGATCAGGATGTGACGCGACGAGCCCTCCGCGCTCATGCCACCGAGAGTCGATCGAGCTCGGCGGGCAGTTCGGCGAGCGTGCGGACCGACCCGTCCGCCTCATCGAGCTGCTCCGGCGTCGGTCGGTCCGGCGCCTCGCCGCGGAGCATCCAGATCGCGCGCATCCCGACCCGCTTCGCGGGACGCACGTCGTAGTCGAGCCGGTCCCCCACCATCACGGCGCCCGTGGGAGGAACGCCCGCCGTCCGGGCGGCCAGCTCGAAGAGCCGCGGGTCCGGCTTCCCCACGCCGAGCTCGTCGGAGACGCCCCAGACCTCGAAGAACGGCTCGAGACCGTCGCGACTCATCGCGGCGCGGACCTCGCCCGGCTGGTTCGCGATCACCCCCAGCCGGAAGCGGCCGCGCAGCTCCTCGAGACACGGGATCGCGTCCTCGAACAGGGCGGACGGCGGATAGTGCCAGAACCGGCCGGCGATCCCCTCCAGCTCACGGAGGTCGCCGTCGGGGAGGAACCGCGCCATGAGCCGGCGCCGGAACGACCCCGACTGCTCCGTTCGAGCCAGGGTGTACTCCTCCTCGAACTCGTCGTCGGTGAAGCTCGCGCCGGCCTCGCGCAGGGCTCGGTTCCACGCGCGCGCGTACACGGTGTCGTCGTAGAGCACGCCGCCGATGTCGAGGAACACGATCTCGATCGTCATCGTGGCCTCACCGCCATCTCAGCACCGATATCGGGAGGGAGTCGGTCGACGTCATGCTTCCAGGCCATGCCTCCGATGGCATGGCGGTCCGATCTCCGACGGGCGGCGACGACGCCATCTCAGATCCTGTGATGTCGGCCCGGCGGATTCCGCTCAGCGACCGGCCCGGCGCTTCAGCTCCGCGAAGGTCTCGCCGTCCGTGCGCTCCTGCCCCATCCGATAGCCGTACCGTTCGCCGTGGCAATCCGACGACGAGGTGGGCACCAGGTCCAGCCGCGCCGCGAGCGCCGCGTACTTGGCGCGCATCTCCTCGTCGTGGTCGGGATGGAACACCTCGAGGCCGACCATCCCGCCCTCGGCCATCTCCTCGATCAGCGTGTCCGGGACCGTGTCGGTGCCGCGCCACATCGCGGGATGCGCCAGCACACACACCCCACCCGCCTGACCGATCAGCCGGAGCGCCTCCGACGGCTGGAGGGCGTGCTTCGGCACGTAGGCGAGCCCGTCGTCGGAGATGTACCGGTCGAACGCCTCCTGTTCGTCGGCGACGATGCCCGCCTCGACCATCGCCTCCGCGATGTGCGGCCGCGCGATCGCCTCTCCGCCCGCCAGCTCGAGCACGCGTTCCACCGTGATGTCGAAACCGAGCTCTCGCAGCTTCTCCACGATCATCTCGCCGCGGCGGAACCGCGTCGCCGTGAGCCGGAGGAGCTCGGCATCGATCGCCGGATCGTCGGGGTCGACCCAATAGCCCAGGATGTGGAGGCTCGCGCCGTCGTACTCGGCCGAGAACTCGATCCCGGGGACGAGCTCGAGGCCGATCCCCTCTGCCTCGGTCGCGGCTTCCGCGAGGCCGTCGAACGTGTCGTGATCCGTGAGCGCGACCCCCGCGAGGTCTCGCGACGCCGCGAGCCGCATCACCTCCGCAGGAGCGAGCGTCCCGTCGGAGCGGTTCGAGTGGCTGTGGAGGTCGTATCCGGGCATCGGGGGAAGGGTGTCAAACCGCCGCCGCCCCCGTCCACGGAAGCGCGCCGGATCAGCCGGCGGGGACCACCAGGCCCGCACCGATCTCCGTCGACCGAGCGGCATCCCGTGAGCGCCATCGTGTTCTCGACCTCCGCGCGGAGGATCCCGAGCACGTCCGCGACGCCGTCCTCGCCCTCCGCGGCGAGACCCCAGACGACCGGCCGTCCCACCAGGACCGCCGTCGCTCCCAGCGCGATCGCCTTCACCACGTCCGTCCCACGACGCACTCCCCCGTCCATCAGCACCGGGATCCGGCCGGCGACGGCCTCGACCACCTCGGGCAGCACGTCGAGCGACGCGGGGCTCGGATCGAGCTGGCGTCCGCCGTGGTTCGACACCACGATCCCGTCGACTCCGTGCTCGACGGCGAGCGCCGCGTCCGCCGCGGTGAGGATCCCCTTCACCAGGACCGGGAGTCCCGGCGCGTGGTCGCGGACGAACGTCAGGTGGTCCCACGTCATGTTCGACTCGTAGGCGTCACCGGGGGCGAACGGCATCACGAACCCGCTCCGCGTGTCGCGATGGCGGAGGCCCGCGACCGGGAAGTCCACCGTCCAGCAGATCGCTTCGTAGCCGGACGCGACCGCGCGACCGAGCATCTCCGCGGACAGCCCGGGGTCGGAGTAGAGGTAGAGCTGCCACCACTTGGGCCCGTCGCTCGCGGCCGCGATCCCCTCCAGGTCGTCGACCGCCGTCGAGGACACGACCGCGATCGTCCCTGCCCGCGCGGCGCCCCGGACGGTCCCACGCTCGCCGTCCGGGTGCGCCCTGCGCTGGTACGCCCACGGCGCGACGAGCACGGGGAACGCGATCCGCGTGCCGAGGACCTCGGTCGAGGGATCGGGTGACCCGGAACCGCGCAGCACCCGTGGGCGGAACACCCAGCGATCGAACGACCGAAGGTTCGCTTCCAGGGTCCGTTCGTCCCCCGCTCCCCCGGCGTAGTAGTCGTAGACGTCGGGGTCGAGCTTCGCCTTGGCGACGGGCTCGTAGTCGTCGACCTGCAGGTACGGAGGGCCGGACATCGTGCGCGGAAGCGTAGCCGACGTGGCGGGCCCGGTCGGCCCGCGGCTATCGTGAGCCCGTGGCTCGGGTGACGGTCTTCGGCGCCGGCGCGATGGGAACGGCGTTCGCGATGCACGCGGCGCGCGCCGGACTCCCGACCTCGCTCTGGGCCAACGAGCACGACCTCGCCTCGTACGCCGCGATGCGCGACGAGCGCAAGCACCCGTTGCTGCCCGAGCACCTCCCCGACGGGGTGGATCTCCGGGGACCGCACGAGCTCGAGGACGCGGCCCGCGACGTGGAGATCGCCGTGCTGGCGGCGAACTCGGCGGGGGCTCGCTCGCTCGCCTCGATGGTGCGCGAGCACGTCGCGGGTGCGCGGGTCGCGGTCTCGGTCGCCAAAGGCCTCGAGCCGACGACGGGCAAGCGGATCAGCGAGGTGTACGGCGAGGAGCTCGCGGGCGCCGCCGTGGTCGTGGTGGGCGGTCCCTGCCTGGCGCGCGAGCTCGCGGAGGGCCTCCCGACGGCCGCGGTGTGGGCCTCCGGCTCTCACTTCCGCCGCCGAGGAGGCGGGCAAGCCCTTCGACGACCGTCACTACCAGCTGTCGTACACGGACGACGTGATCGGCGTCGAGCTCTGCTCGATGATGAAGAACGTGGCGGCGATCGGACTCGGCTTGCTGGACGGCCTCGGCAAGAGCACGGGGATCGGCTATCAGAACGCGAAGGCCGCGCTGTTCACGAGGGCCGCCCGTGAGATCGTCGAGCTCGTCACGGAGCTGGGTGGCCGAGCCGAGACCGCGATGGGCCTCGCGGGGATCGGCGATCAGCTGGTGACGAGCCTCGGCGGGCGCAACCGCCTCTATGGAGAGCTCGTGGGAACCGGCGATCCGCCCGAGGACACCCTGCGCGAGCTGGAGGCCGGTGGGCTCACGGTCGAAGGGGTCGAGTCGACCCGACACGTCCTCCGGCTCGCGTCCGAACGAGGTCTCGAGCTGCCGTACCACGAAGCGATCCACCGGGTGCTGTTCGACGGCGCCCGGCCCCACGACGTCTTGGAGGTGCTTCGATGACGAACCGGATCCGCCCCGACCGGAACCTGGCGATGGAGCTCACGCGGGTCACCGAGGCCGCGGCGCTCGCCGCCGGCAGCTGGATCGGCCGCGGTGACAAGATCGGCGCCGACCAGGCCGCCGTGGACGCGATGCGCTTCATGATCGATTCGGTCTCGATGGACGGCATCGTGGTGATCGGCGAGGGCGAGAAGGACGAGGCGCCGATGCTCTACAACGGCGAGTCCGTGGGGAACGGCTCGGGGCCCGGCGTCGACGTCGCGGTCGACCCGATCGACGGTACGCGCCTCACGAGCATGGGGCAGCCCAACGCCGTGTCGGTGATCGCGCTCGCCGAGCGCGGCTCGATGTTCTTCCCCGACGTGGCCGTGTACATGGAGAAGGTCGCGACCGGTCCGGCCGCGGCCGACGTGATCGACGTGACGGCGTCGCCGGAGGAGAACGTCCGGCAGGTGGCGAAGGCGAAGGGGAAGAAGGTCGAGGAGGTCTCGGTGATGATCCTCGACCGCCCGCGCCACGAGGCGATCATCGGCGCGGTCCGCGACGTCGGCGCTCGCGTCTTCCTCATCACCGACGGCGACGTGGCGGGGGCGATCGCCGCCGCGGCGCCGCGCACGGGCATCGATCTCCTGATCGGGATCGGCGGCACGCCCGAAGGGGTGATCGCCGCGGCGGCCCTGAAATGCATGGGCGGGGCGATCCACGGCCGCCTCGCGCCCAGGACCGACGAGGAACGTGACCAGCTCGTCTCGGCGGGCCTCGACCCGGAACGGATCCTCACGACCGAAGACCTCGTGTCCGGCCAGGACGTGTTCTTCGCGGCAACGGGGATCACGGACGGATCGCTCTTGCAAGGGGTCCGGTATTGGCCGGACGGCGCGACCACGTATTCCCTCGTGATGCGGTCCCGCTCGGGGACCGTCCGATGGGTCGAGGCAGAGCATCGGTTCGAGAAACTCGAAGGGATCTCCGGGGTGGACTACAGCCCCTGAGGGACAACGGCCGCTGGAACCGCGTGCGTTCTGGACTATCCTGCGCTCCCCAACGAGAGGAGCGACGATGGCTGAGAAGACGGTCGTGGTGTGCGATGTCTGCGGCAAGCCGGCGGCGGAAACGGTGACGATCAAGGTCGCCCGAGGCAACTATGCGAAGGATCTCTGCGCCGCCCACGTCACGGAGCTGATCGCCGGCGCGCGCCGCCCGCGGCCCGGACGCCCGCGCAAGATGGCGGGAACGGCATCGGCCGCCGCACCGAAACGACGGGGTCGCCCACGCAAGACGGCGGGTCGTCCGAAGAAGGCCGCGGCCCGGAAGCGCTCGGCCGGCCGGCGGAAGGCTCAGGCGTCGGGCTCGTCCGCCCGCTCGGCCAAGACGTAGACCCCCTTCGCCTCTTTCGCCACCACGCCTTCGCGCAGGAGGGCGCGCAGCGTGGTCTGCACCTGCTTCCGCACGTCCGGATGCTCGAACGGATCGAGATAGCCGCGGCGAAGGGCGAGATCCTGGATCCTCGTCCAGTGCAGCGGCGTGGTCTCCGCCGTGAGGACCGCCAGGACGGCCTCTCGTGGCTGCATCAGACACCTCGAGAGGGAGCGATCACGCGCTCCGCGAACAACTCCACCTGATCGGGTTCGTGGATCGCGAACGGGAGCACCCAGGGCGACACGATGAGCTCACGGACCCCGAGCTCCTCGAACGCGGCGACACGCTCGAGGATCTGCTCGGGCGTCCCGGACAGCGTGTCCGCTCGCCAGGACCCGTAGTCGTCGGCGGCCATCGCGTCCCCGGGGGCGGCGGCGCGGCCCCGTTCGAACGCGGCCTTCGCCGCCTCCTCGTCCTCCCCGATCAGCGAGTACAGACCGATCGAGAGGTCGAACCCCGACGGGTCTCGCTCGACCGCCTCGCAGGCGGCCCGGACGTCCGCCACCTTGTCCGCGTACCCCTCGGGCGTCACACGCCACACGGTGTTCCAGCCGTCGGCGAAGCGGGCGGCCAAGCGAAGGAGCCTCGGCCCGCCCTTGCCGCCGACCCACATCGGGGGGTGGTCGACCGGGCGCCGGCGCGAGCACCGCATCCCGGAGGGTGACGTTCGATCCTTCGTACGCCACCGGCTCCCCTCGGAAGAGCAACTGCAGCACCTCGAGAGATTCCTCCAGCGCGGCGAACCGCTCGCCCACCGTGCCGAACGGGAAGCCGAAGGCGTCGAACTCCTCCTCCAACCAGCCCGCCCCGAGCCCGAGGTCCAGGCGGCCGCCCGACAGCAGGTCGATCGACGACGCCACCCTGGCGAGGAGCGCCGGATGCCGGAAGGGTGCGCAGAGCACGAGGGTCCCCAATCGAACCCGGTCGGTGACCGAGGCGATCCCGGCGAGCGTCGTGAGTGGTTCGAGCGAAGCGATCGGGGCGGGGTCCACGCCGTACCTCGCGAACGAGTAGAAGAAGTGATCGGAGACCCAGACCGAATCGAACCCGAGGTCCTCGGCTCGCTTCGCCCAACCCGCCACGGCCTCGAACGAGGTCTCACCGGACGGGAGCGAGAAGCCGTAGTGCGGGAGGCTCAGGCCGAAGCGCATCCGGCGAGGATAGTCAGGCGGTCGGCTCGTAGACGCTCAACGTGCCGCGGAGCAGGAGCACCTGCCCGCGCGCATCCCTGACCACGACACGTGCTGACGTCGGCGTTCAGATCCTCCACTGAACGCTCCGAACACGCCTCCGCCGCCCGCCGCTATCCAGCGTGCTCGGATCTCGCCCACACGAGCAGGTCGCCGGCCCGGTCACTCACCAATCGCACCTCCAAGCGGGAACCGGTCTGCGCGAACACCCGTGAGCCCGTCGATCAGGACGAAGGCGAGATCGTCGCCCGATGGCGACAGGAGCACGAGGGCGTCGCCCCGCCCGCCCGTAGGCGTGGAGACAGCAGAGTCGACGACCTCCACGATGGCCTCGGGATCGACTCCCGCGAGTTCCGTTGAACACTCCTGGAAGCTCGTCGATGGCCTTCTGTTGCTTGTCGCGGGCGTTCGCCGCCTGCTGCTCGAAGCGATCGGCGCGCCCGGCCATCACGGCGCCCCAGCCGAGTCCGGAGAGCGCGAGCATCGCCGCCAGCACGCCGGCCGCGGCCATGCGGCTCCGCCGTGGCGCCACCGCCCGCCGCCGCCCGGCAGCGCCCCGGACGACCTCGACGACCCGCTCCTCGAGTTCGACCGGCGGTTCCACCGGCGCCACGCTGTACGCCAGCGTGGCCGCCGCCCGCTGCAGCTCCCCCGCCTCCTTCCGGCACGCGGCGCACCACTCCAGATGACGGTCGACGACCGAGTGCTCGGCCTTGGGCAACACGCCCAGGACCTGCTCGGTGAGCAGCTCGCGAACGCTCAGGCAGTTCACAGTTGCTCCTTGCCTTCGTTCGCCCGGCGAACCTTGATCATCGCCGTGCGGAGTCTCGTCTTGACGGTCCCGAGCGGTGTGCCGTCGGCCTCGGAGATCTCCCGAGCGGTCAGCCCGCGGAAGTACGCCCGGGTCAGCAAACGTCGCTCCGCGTCCGTCAGCGAGGCGAGCGCGCGCGTGGCGGCGTCCCGTTCCTCGACGATGTCCCCCTCGTTCACGCCGGGTACGTCGGGGACCTCGTCCACGAGCACGAGGATGGGCCGCCGGGCGCCGGTCTCGCGGCGGAGTCGGTCGACGGCGAGGTTGTGCGCGATCGTCATGAGCCAGGTGGAGAGGCGTCCACGCGCCGGATCGAAACGGGCAGCTTTGCGCCACGCCATGAGGAAGACGTCCTGCGTGAGCTCCTCGGCAGCCTCCCTGGAGCCGAGCAACCGCATGCCGAGCGAGAACACGGGCCGGCCGAACCTCGCGTAGAGGGCGCGGATCGCATCGTCGTCACCGGTGAGGAGACCCTCCATCAGTTGTTGCTCTTCCCTTGGGAGGAGCGGGCCTTCGTGCCGAGCGTCCACTCGGGTTCCTCTCGGTATACGGAGCCTCGGGTCGTCGGAGCTTTGCGGACCCTTGCCTCTCGATATTCCCACGGTTGCGCCCTGAGGGAAACGGCCCGAACCAAGGGGGGTAGGCTGGCGCATCACAGGAAAGACATCCGCGCAGGAGCGCCGACGGTGATCGAGAGGTCGAGGACCGCCCGAACGCTGGCCGGTGGCGTGCTCCTCGTCTCGGGCTTCCTGACCGCCCTCGCCTCCTCCGCCTCCGCACAACCGACCTCCTCCGAGGTCGTCCGCCTCTCCCTCACCGGTGTCGTGGATCCGTTCGTCGCCGACTATCTGCGCGACGGCATCGAGGGCGCGCAGGACGCATCTGCCATCCTCATCACGATCGACACCCCCGGCGGCCTCGACTCCTCGATGCGGGAGATCATCAAGGCGATCGAGGCATCCACGATCCCCGTCATCTGCTACGTCGCGCCGGAGGGCGCGAGGGCGGCGTCGGCCGGCGCGTTCATCCTGATGGCCTGCCACGTCGCCGCGATGGCGCCCGCGACGAACGTCGGCGCGTCGACCCCGGTCGGGATCGGCGGAGTCACCCTCTCCAAGAAGATCGAGGAGGATGCGGCCGCCACGATCAGCGCACTGGCCGAGCAGCGAGGGCGGAACGCCGACCTCGCCTCCCGTTTCGTGACCGAGTCGAAGAGCATCACGGCCCAGGAGGCCCTCGAAGGAAACATCATCGATCTCATGGCGAGCTCGGAACAGGAGTTGCTGACCCGCGCCGACGGCATGAGCGTCCAGGTCGCGGACGGCGCCAACGTGACCATCCAGACGGCAGGCGCATCCGTTCGGGCCGTCGACATGACTCCCGGCGTGAGCTTCCTCCACGACCTGTTCGATCCGAACCTCGCGTTCATCTTCTTCTGGCTCGGTCTCGCGTTGATCGTCCTCGAGTTGATCGTGCCGGGGCACGTCTTCAGCGGCACGGTCGGAACGATCCTGCTGTTGACCGCGATCGCGTCGTTCGGACTCCTGCCGGTTCGGCTGATCGGGATCGCGTTCCTCGTCGCCTCCATCGTGTTCTTCGTGGTCGAGCTCAAGATGCCGGGTCTCGGGATCTGGTCGGCGGCGGGCATCGCGTCCCTCGTCTTGGGCGGGCTCTTCCTCTTCGACCCCTCCGGCGGCGTCCGTGTCTCGCCCTTCGCGATCGTGCCCGTCGCCGCCTTCATGGCCCTGTTCTTCGGCTTCGTCGTCGCGAAGGCCCTCGCGATGCGACATCTCCCTCCCGCGCAGGGACCGGAGGCGGTCATCGGCCGGCCCGGCGTGGTGCTCGCGGGTGGTCTCGATCCCGAGGGCGTCGTGCGCGTGGCCGCGGAGGAATGGAAGGCCACGTCGACGGGTGGCCTCATCCCCGAAGGCTCGAAGATCCGCGTGACCAGGCTCGACGGGCTCGTGCTCACCGTCGAGCCGCTCGAACCCGAGCATGCGTCCACCGGCGACGCCCTGCCGGCCCGAGGAGGGAACACCTGATGGACTTCACCGACCCGGCCTTCATCGGCATCGCCGTCGCGATCTTCTTCGTCATCCTGTTCCTCGCCAACGCGATCCGGATCGTGCCCGAGTACCAGCGTCTCGTGGTGTTCCGCCTGGGTCGCCTGTTGGGCGTGAAGGGACCGGGCCTGATCCTGCTGATCCCGATCGTGGACAAAGGGGTGAAGGTCGATCTCCGTGAGTTCTTCCTGGAGATCCCGAGGCAGGACTCGATCACGAAGGACAACGCGCCGATCGCGGTCGACTTCATCACGTTCTACAAGGTCGTCGACCCCTCGATGAGCGTCGTGCAGGTCGGGAACTTCGCCGGCGCGGCGCAGGCGCTCGCATCCACCACGCTCCGCGCGGTCATCGGTGACATCCCCCTCGACGACGTGCTGGCCAAGCGCGACGAGATCAACCAGATCCTGCGCGCGAAGCTCGACGAGGTGACCGAGCGGTGGGGCGTGAAGGTCACGAACGTGGAGATCCGCGAGATCATCCCTCCGCCCGGCGTCCAAGAGGCGATGACGCGCCAGATGTCGGCCGAGCGGTCCCGCCGGGCCATCGTCCTCGAAGCCGACGGTACGAAGTCGGCCGCGATCACCGTCGCGGAGGGCAACAAGGCCTCGGCGATCCTGAACGCCGAGGGGAGCAAGGCGTCGGCGATCCTCACCGCCGAGGGCGAGCGGCAGGCCGCGATCCTCCGCGCGGAGGGCTTCGCGCTGGCCCTGAAGACGATCAATCGACCAGGCGATGACCGCCGACCAGAAGACGATGAGCCTTGCAGTATCTCGACGCCCTGAAGCAGATCGGCGGCTCCCCGTCATCGAAGATCGTGGTGCCGATGGAGCTCTCGGGGCTCGTCGCCGGGATCGTCGCGGTCGCGGACCAGGCGAAAGGCGAACGGGCGAGCCTCGGCCGAGTAGCGCGACGGGAACCGGTCCCCCTTCGCCGGTGTAGGCAACCGTGAAGGGAAAGGCTCCCGTGGAGGGCCGACCACTGGAGGACGCTGAGCTCGCACGGCGAGCCCGCGAGGGCGACGACGATGCGTACGAGCAGTTGGTGAAGCGATACGGGCAGATCGCCTTCCGTGTCGCCTGGCTGGTCACGCGCGATCGCGGTGAAGCGGAGGACTCGGCCCAGGAGGCGTTCGTGAAGGCCTATTACGCGCTCCCCCGGTTCCGGCCCGAGTCGCCCTTCCGGCCGTGGCTGCTGAAGATCGTCGCGAACGAGGCTCGGAACCGAGCGCGCTCCTCCCGCCGTCGCCAGGGCCTTGCCCTGCGCGCGGCCGCGGTCTCCGACGGGGACGCGGCCCCGTCCCCGGAGACCGCGGTTCTCGCCGTGGCGGACCGGGAAACGTTGGTCGCCGCGCTCAACGAACTGCCGCCGTCCGGACCGTGAGGTGATCGGGTACCGCTACCTGCTCTCCCTCTCGGAGAGCGAGACGGCCGAGGTGCTCGGCGTGCGCCTCGGCACCGTCAAGTCGCGGCTCTCCCGCGCGATGGCGCGCCTGCGCGTGGTCCTGGAGGACGTGGGATGAGCGAGCGGCTGCGTGCGATGAGCGAGCGGGAGCTCGCCGCGACCCTGTCCTCGCTGGACCTCGCCTGGCCGCCCACACCCGACCTGGCGCCCGTGGTGATGGCCTCGATACGAGCGTCGAGCCGTCCCCGGGTGGTCCGTCTCCCGCTGTCGCGCCCCAAGCGGATCCTGCTGATCGCCGCGGCGACCCTGTTGTTGCTGGCCGGGGTCGCCCTGGCGGCGAGGTTCGTGATCGACCTCGGGGCGGTGGTCGTGGAGTTCACGCCGGGGCCGCTGACCCAGCCGACGCCGACCCCGGGCGATCCCTTCGGCGAAGCCCTGACGATCCAGGAGGCCACGGCGATCTTCGGCGACGACCTCGTGCTTCCCGAACGCCTCGGCCCTCCCGACCGCCTCTGGGCCGACGAGGTGTTCACGGACGCCGGAGAGGTCGTACGCATCACGGCGGCATGGAACCCGGGCCCGGGCCTTCCCGTGATCGAGGGCTCGAGGTTCGGCGCGATCCTGATGCGATTCGAGGGCGAGACCGACCAAGCGTTCAAGGAGGTCTACGAGGACACGGGCACGGTCTCGTCGGCGCCCTTCGACGGCATCGACGGGATCTGGACCAGGGGCCCGCACACCCTCCGCCTGCTCACGAGCGAGGGGCTCGTCTACGTCGGCGTCGACGGGAACGTGCTCCTGTGGCGCGACGGTCCGTACACGATGCGCCTGGAGACGTCCCTGCCCAAGGGGGAGGCCGTCCGGATCGCGGCATCGGTGGGAACCCCCTGAGTCCGGCCGGTGTAGCAGGAGCATCGGCAGATCAGGAGGGATCGGGATGAAGCGAGGGATGCTCCTCTGCGTGGTCGTGGCCACGATGGCGATCGTGGGGATGCCGGGAACGGCGTCGGCGGGCGGTGGCTGCCACGGAGACGTCACCGAGAACGACGCGAGCGGCGAGCAGGAGGCGACGGTCCGGCTGATCGACGCCTGCTTCACGGCGACCGTGACCACCGTGGACCCCGGGACGCCGGTGACGTTCGTGGACATGGATGCGGGCATCACGCACAACGTGGGGGGCAACCAGTGGGGGCACTTCGAGGACATGTTCGAAGGCGACGCCTTCACCGTGTCGTTCGATGAAGCCGGGACCTACCCGTTCGCGTGCAGCTACCACCCGGGCATGACCGGCGCGATCGTCGTCGGCGGCGGCAAGGGTGCCGGCGGCGGCGCGGGCATCACGGTCGAGCCGTTCGAAGCTCCGCCTCCCCAGACGGTGACTCGCGTGGTCACGGAGAGCAGCGGCCTGTCTTCAGGGTCCCTCGCGGTCGCCGCGATCGTCGGCGGGCTGCTGGGAGCCGCGCTCACCGTAGGGCTGACCCGTTCGAAGAGGGTGCCGGCTCCGGCCCGCGTGGCGGAACCGATCTAGACGGGTACCTGCAACCCCGCCTGCTGCATCGCGAGCTCGAAGTCGTGCCGGCTCGTCACGGCCTCGAAGGCGGCCTCGGTTGAGATCCTGCCCTCCTTGAGGAGGACCAGCAGCGACTGATCGAACGTCATCATCCCGTAGAAGGCGCCGTCGGCGATGACCTCCTTGATCTCGGCCGTGCGGTCCGGGTCGACGATCCGCTCGGCGACGCGCCCGTTGTTGACGAGGATCTCGAGCGTCGGGGTTCGTCCGCCGTCCAAGGTGCTGACGAGCCGCTGGCAGATGATCCCGCGAAGCGTCCCGGCCAGCGCGAGCCGAACCTGCTTCTGCTGATACGGCGGGAAGAAGTCGATCACGCGGTTCACGGTCTCCGTCGCATCCACCGTGTGGAGCGTCGAGAGGACGAGGTGGCCCGTCTCGGCGGCCTGGATCGCGGCGCGCACGGTCTCGGTGTCGCGCATCTCGCCGATGAGGATCACGTCCGGATCCTGACGGAGCGCCGCCCGCAAGGCGGACAGGAAGTCCTGCGTGTCGTTGCCGATCTCGCGCTGGTTGATCGAGGCGACCGCGTCGCGGTGGAGCACCTCGATCGGATCCTCGATCGTCACGATGTGCACGGGCTTCGTCTCGTTGATGTAGCCGATCATCGCGGCGAGCGTCGTGGTCTTGCCCGACCCCGTCGGGCCGGTGACGAGGATGAGGCCGCGATGCTCGTCGGCCAGCTGGCGCACGGTATCCGGAAGACCCATCTCCTCGAAGGTGGGGCCGCCGAATCGGAGCCGGCGAAGCACCATCGAGATCGATCCTCGCTGCTTGAAGACGTTCGCGCGGAAGCGACCCACGTCTCTCAAGGAGTAGGCGAAGTCGACCTCGCCCGACTTCTCGAAGGTCTCTTTTCGGTCGTTCGGGATGATGCTTTCCGCGATCGCCGCGGTCTCGACCGGCGTGATCGGGTCGCGAGCCATGCGCTCGAGCCCAGCGGGATATCGGATCATCGGCGGGGAGCCGACCTTGACGTGCAGATCGGAGCCTTGCCCCTCCATGAGTTCCTTGAGCCAACCGTCGAACTCCGCGACGGCGGCGGTATCGGTGTTCTCCACTGCGCCACACCTCGTCTCGAGCGGCTGCCGTCGGAAGAGACGCCAGCCTCGCCCGGTCCCTCTTCTCCCATCGGCCTGGAACAGGGCGAACTTCAGCGCCGGCGGCCGGGAGGTGCCGCCGACGTCAGGTGCCGGCGACGACGCGACAGACAGAGCCCCGGTCCGCGAGCGGTTCGAGCGAGCGCAGCTGCAGCGGGGGACGCGAGCCTTCCAGCATCCCCTCGAGCAGACCGCGGTGCACCGTGCACACCAGCTCCTGGTGCTCCTCGAGGAGATCGCGGAACGGGCAGCCGCGGAGTGCGATCTCGACGGTCCGGGTGCCCTTGCGCCGGAACCGGGGGTCGAACCCGGCCTCGGCGAGCGCTTCGCGAAGGCCCGCGAGGTTCGGCCCCGGTCGGCGTGCCCCGGGGGGCGGCGCATGCCTGGTGACCAGGAAGTCCCCCCATTCCCGGGCGAGGGCGTGCGCCCCCGTGCGGGCGCGCGTCCCGCTGATGAGCGTCGCGAGGATGTCGGCGAGGAGCCGATAGTCGCGCCCGTCTCGCTCGTTCGACGTGACCACCGTGTAGACGGTCTGGGGGCGACCCACCGCGGACGGCTCACGCCGCGTCTCCGAGGCGACCAGTCCCGCGTCCACGAGCCGGCGCAGATGCGGGCGGATCGTGTTGGCGTGCAGGCTGAGCCGCGTCGCGAGCTCCCGGACGGGGACCGGCCTGCCGGACAGGCGCAGGTACCGATAGAGCCGGTAGCGGGTGTCGTCCGCCAGGGCCTTGTGGATCTCGATCGGGGCCGGTTCGTTCATCGACGCATCCCGTACGATGGGCTTTGCAAGGTTCGCACCGTGTCAACCAGAGCTTAGCCTTCGGTCGAGCAACGAGCCGAGGGACACGAGGAGGAGAGCCCGTGGCCACGGAAGCGCAGGTCCGCGAGGCGCTCAAGGGCGTCCGCGACCCCGAGATCGGCCGTCCCATCGACGAGATCGGGATGCTGCGATCGGTCGAGATCGACGGCGGTGTCGTCCGGGTGCACGTCCTCCTGACCATCGAGGGCTGTCCCCTGAAGGATCGGATCACCGGCGACGTGACGGCGGCCGTGGCACCGCTCGAGGGCGTGGAGCGCGTCGACGTGGAGCTCACGCCGATGAGCGCCGAGCAACGGGAGACGATGGTCTCGCAGCTCCGAGGCGGTCAGCCGGCCGCTCCGGAGAAGGCCATCTCGTTCCCGCCGCAGACCTCGATCATCGCGATCGCGTCCGGCAAGGGCGGCGTCGGCAAGTCCAGCGTCACCGTGAACCTCGCGGCCGCCCTCGCGAAGGCCGGCCGCTCGGTCGGCGTGCTCGACGCCGACGTGTGGGGCTTCAGCGTCCCTCGGATGCTCGGCGCCATCGGGAAGCCGGTCGGGTTCAACGACATGATCCTGCCGCTCGAGGCGCACGGCGTGAAGGTGATCTCGATGGGTCACTTCGTGCCTGAGGAGACGCCGGTGATCTGGCGCGGCCCGATGCTGCACAAGGCGATCCAGCAGTTCCTGGGCGACGTGTGGTGGGGCGACCTCGACTTCCTCCTGTGCGACCTGCCGCCGGGCACCGGGGACGTCTCGATCTCGCTCGCCTCGTTCATCCCCGGCGCCTCGATGCTCGTGGTCACGACACCGCAGGACGCCGCACGCAAGGTCGCGGAGCGCGCCGGCAAGATGGCCGAGCGCACGAACCTCCGTCCCCTTGGGGTCATCGAGAACATGTCGTGGTTCGTGTGCCCTCACTGCGGCGAGCGCGAGACGATCTTCGGCGAGGGCGGCGGCCGTGAAGCCGCGGAGACGCTCGGGGTCCCGCTGATGGCCCAGGTTCCGCTGGTGCCGGCGCTGCGCGCCGGTGGCGACGAGGGCATGCCGATCGTGATCTCCGATCCTTCGTCGCCCGCCGCGGTCGCGTTGACGCGAAGCGGCCGAGGCGGTCGTCCGCGCGACCAAGTCGAAGGTGGGCAAGCCGCTCCAGCTGATGGCGCGCTGAGCCGCCGGCAGCCTCGCCTCCCCCGCTCCCGTATGCTCGCGCCGTGGACGTGCTGTCCTACCGTCCGGAGCCCTCGGAGTTCGCGTGGACGTTCGGGGGCGTCCCACCCGTCCGGACGGTCAAGCCCGGCGACGTCCTCGAGCTCTGGACCGAGGACGCGTTCGGAGGCAAGGTCCGGGGGCCGGACGATCACGTGACTCGGGTGATCGAGTTCCCCTTCGTCAATCCGCAGACGGGGCCGTTCTTCGTGGAGGGCGCGGAGCCCGGCGACACGCTCGCGATCCACTTCGTCTCGATCGAGCCGTCGCGGGACTGGGCCGCCTCGTGCACGGTGCCGCTCTTCGGAGCGCTGACGACGACCGCTCGGACCACGCTGCTCCACGATCCGCTCCCGGAGCGCGTCTGGATCTACGAGGTGGACGGTGTCGCGCGGACCGTGACCTATCGCGCGACCGAGGGCGATCACGTCGCGGTGCTTCCCCTGGATCCGATGCACGGCACGGTCGGCGTCGCGCCCGGCAGCGTTCGAAGCGCGTTCCTCGCTCGTTCCCGATTCCCACGGCGGGAACATGGACACGCCCGAGATGCGCGCCGGGGTCACCTGCTACCTGGGGGTCAACGTCGAGGGGGCGCTCTTCTCGATCGGCGACGGGCATTGCCGGCAGGGCGAGGGAGAGACCTGTGGCGTGGCGGTCGAGGCGGCGATGGACACGGTGATCACGATCGACCTCGTGAAGGGCCGCACGACCCCCTGGCCCCGGATCGAGAGCGACTCGCACATCATGTCGACGGGATCGGCGCGTCCCCTCGAGGACGCGTTCCGGATCGCCCATGCCGACCTCGTGTCCTGGATGGGCGACGAGTTCGGGCTCGAGGCCCTGGATGCGTACCAACTGCTGACCCAGGTGAGCGAGTCGCCCGTCGCCAACGTCGTCGACCCCAACTACACCTTCCTGGCCAAGGTGCACAAGGCGTACCTCCCGCGCGCGGAGGCCTACGGCGGCATCCACGGGAAGCTGCGGGAGACCGCGCGCGAGTACCTGCGCGGCCGCTAGCGATCAGTCGTCGGGTGCAGCCACGGGCTCCGGCGCATCGGCCGGCTCCAGTCGCCCGGGTGTCGTGGGGCCGGGGCGCGGCGAGATCGCCCAGAAGATCAGGAGACCCGCCGCGATGATCGCGACGGTGAGCGCGGTCCACTGCGAGCCCGTGAGGGGCCCGAAGCGCTTGTCGATCCGGAGTGAATCCTCGAGCAGCCTGATGCACCCGTACGAGAGGGCGAAGGTGAGGGCGACCACGCCTTCTCGGCGGGGCGAGCGGATGAACCACCAGAGGAAGGCGAACAGGATCCCGGCCAGCAACATGTCGTAGAGCGCCGTCTGATGGACGCCGATGCCTTCGGCGACGACGATGCCGGCGCTGCGGAGGACCGCACGACTGCGGTCGATCACGATCTGGTTGTCACCCAGAAGGTCGGCGCTACACCGTTCGGCCGCACACGAGAACGGCGGGGCGAGCCTGCCACCTTCGTACGTCCAGGCGAGCAGCCACGACGTCGGCTTGCCGAGGTGGTCCCCGATGATCAGGTCACCGATGCGACCGACCGAGATGCCGAGCGCGAGGCAAGGTGTGATGGTGTCGGCGATGTGGAAGAAGCGGAACCGGTAGGTCTGACGCTTGATGTTCACCGCGTTCGCGATCGTGGCCCCCACGATCCCACCGAGCAGCGAGATCCCGCCCTTCCAGATCTGCAACCACTCGAGCGGGCTCTCGAACTCGGAGACGTGGGCGATCACGTAGGCGACGCGCGCGCCGACGATCGAACCGATCAGCGACCAGAACACGACGGAGTTGGCCGCCTCGATCGGCACCCCGCGGCGAACGGCCAGCTTGGTGAACAGCCACGAGCCGACCGCGAAGCCGATGGCGATCCCGATCCCGTGCGGGGAGATCGCGAGATCCCCGAATCGGAAACGGTCGATGACGGGCCAGCCGACGGACGCGATCGTGTCGAACACCGCCGGCGAGTCTAACGACGGCGCCGACGATGGCCGCCGCCCGGTGCACGGCGCGGCCAGACCCTCGCGACGGCCCGGCCGAGCAGGAGACCGCTCGCCACATCGCTCGGGTAGTGGACGCCGAGCGAGACGCGGGACGCCGCGACCGAGGCGTCCAGGGCCGTCAACGCGGCCCGGCCGAGGGCACCGATCCCGAGCTCGCGCGCCGCGACGCGGGTGAACGTCGTGAGGACGGCGGGATGGCTCGAAGGCCACGACGTGCCGTGTGGCTCCGCGATCATCCGGCGGGTTCCCTCCGGGTTCGCCAGGAACGGGCGGGGGCGGTTGACGCCGCGCTTCACCCCCTGGAGCAGCAGCCAGGTGGCGCCCGCGCCCGCCAGGGCGCGGACACCTTCGCGGCGGCGGCCGGCGAGCGCGAGCGCGCCGGCCGCGGCCGCCGCCGCGTAGAGGGAGCCGAGCTCGGTGACCCCGGCGAAGAAGCGGTCGACCGCCGGCCCGTGCTCGGCGTTGATCGCCTTGAAGAGGTTCTCGTCGAGCTCCCGGCCGTCCTCGGTCCGCAGCGGCAGCGTGCCCGATGAGGGCGCCGCCGCAGGCCAGCGTCCCTGCCCACACGATCCGTCCAAGCTTCATAGGCCGGTCATCATGCGACAATCGGCGGACCATCGTCTCCGAGACAGGCTGGCCGAAGAACCGACCGAAGAACCGACCGAAGAACCGAGAGGACCCACGCGGATGCGACGCGAATCAGAGGACCCGAACGACGCCATCCCCGAAGGGAAACCGAACTTCGAGTACCGGCGGGAGAGCGCCGGGATCAAGGCCGTGGCGCTCGGCACCGCCGCCCTGCTGCTCGTCATCTTCATCCTCCAGAACCTCGACGACGCGAACATCGATTTCCTGTTCTGGGACTGGGACGTGGCGGTCGCCCTCCCGATCGGGATCGCGGCCGCGCTCGGATTCGTGATCGGATGGAGCGTCAACTGGCTCCGCCGCCGGGCGAAGGTCAAGAAGGCGAAGGCGAAGGCGAGCTAGCCCTTCTCGATCTGGCGCTTCTGCCCGAGCGTCCCGAGACGGATCCCGAGCTGTGCCCCA
Source organism: uncultured Actinomycetota bacterium (assembly GCA_963711655.1). Taxonomy (GTDB): domain Bacteria; phylum Actinomycetota; class UBA4738; order UBA4738; family HRBIN12; genus JAJNBA01. The sequence continues at coordinate 226,163 of CAVQEW010000007.1, read as the reverse complement.
CCGACGGCCTTGAGCCCGGCCGCGACGACCCTTCCGAGCGGCCCGCGGAACGTGTACGTGACCTCGTGGCGGAGCAGGCTCCGATCGCGCGGGAGTCGTGCGATCGACGTCTCGATCGTGGCCTCCAGCGGCCCCCGAAGACGGATCGTGGCGTACGAGGGCGGTTCCCATCGGAGGATCTCGCCGCGCACGCGAACCTTCACCCCCATGAACGCCATCACGACCGTGTACGTGGAGTCCTCGTCGAGCCCGCCGTCGGGGACCTGCACGCTCACGACGTGTTTCTCCCAGTGGGGGATGTTGGCCGGGTTGCTCACGACCTCCCACACCCGCTCCGGAGAAGCGTCGACCTCGACCGAGAACTCCGCCGTGCTCATCCGACGACGGCGCTGCCGCTCGACCACCCGTGCCACCACACCAGCCGGGACGGAGCGAACCGGATCAGCGCCTGGGCATCGGGATCGATCTCCGTCGCGAGCGCGCGCGCGGTCTTGGCACCGCTCCCGAGGGCTTCGAGCACGTAGATCGAACGCCGTGCCCTGCAGCATCGCGCCGACCATGTCGCGGGCGCGCCAGGTGGAGACCTCGTCGATGGTGAGGGCGGCCGGCGCGTCCGGTCCGGCCACCGCGAGGGCGAGGGTCTCGGCCGGGAGGGCGGCGTAGAGGGCGTGTTCGTCGACTCGCCAGCGAGCGGGGACCACGACCGGGCCCCGATCCCCGACGAGCGTGAGGGCGCCGTCCCCCTCGACCCCGAGCGGTTGCCTGACCTCGTCGGGCAGCGCCGCGAGCGGGTCGTCGCCCGTCGCGGAGCGGCGGAAGGTCTTGTGGGACGTCGACGCTCCCGCCCAGCGGCCTTTCCCCTCCTGCACCCCGTCGTCGTCGACGAGCGCCGTCCGCGCGAGCTCGATGCCCACGAACACCCTCCCCGGCGGCGCCCACGCGAACGGCACCTGCTTGGCGTCGAGGGCATAGCCGGCGAAGAACCGAGCGTTCTTCGTGCTGAACGCCGCCGTGGCCCGCGCGATCGAGGTCGCGCCGGCGACCGCGTCGCCCCACGTGCTCCGGTCGAGCGCGTCGTAGAGCTTGGCCGTCCCGGTGAACGTGACCGCCAGGTCGCCGTGACGGACGAGGCCGGCCGCCGAGGGATCGGCCTTCCACGCGCGGGTCTTCACCGAGCGCCGGGACGTGGTGAACCAGAGCCGCCCGCCCGAGTAGGCGAACACGAGCGGCGTGCAATGGGGTCCGGTGGGCGCCGAGGTCGCCACCGCGCAGAACGGTCCTTGCTCCAGGACGGTCTGGACCGCGGTGGACAGGAAGCTCATGCCGTCACCTTCGCACGGTCGACGGCCGGCGGCCACGCGAGCATCAGGCCGGTCCAGATCAGATGGCTCGCCAACGGCGAGGCCACTCCTTCGAGGGAACCCAGGAACGTCCACCAGGCACCGCAGACGCCCGCCGCGATCACGATCGAGAGGTTCCGTGAGATCGCGTTGACGGCGACGTAGCCGAGCCACGCCAGGACAGCGCCGAGGACGACCGAGGTCGCGTCCTGGAGCTCCGGCAGGACGAGGCCGCGCCAGAAGAGCTCCTCACCGGGAACGGCGATCGCGAGGGTGAGCAGCCACACCGCGGGCACGGGGATCTCCTCGGACCGCCGGTAGACCTCCGTCGCAGAGGGAGCGAAGGGGGCAACGGGCAGGAGGAAGGGAACCACCACCCGCGTCGCTGCATAGAGAGCGATGCCGGATCCGATCCCGAGCGCGAGCGAGCGAGCGCCGAGGGCTCCTGGGGGACGGAGGAGGATCGCGGCCACCCCGAGGATCGCGAACGCCACCGAGGTCGCCGGCCAGAAGGCGACCCGCCGCATGCCGATCAGCCACCACGTCGCCGCCAGCACCAGGACCCCCGCGCCGATCGCGGCCGCCTCGACCATCAGCTTGGCGTGGCCGGTCCGAGCGCGACGTCGAGGAACCGGGTCTTGACCGCCACCTCGGCGGTGAACGCCGTCACGACGGCGAGGTAGTAGAAGCCGGTGGCCGACTGTACGGCCGAGGCTCGCTCTCCCTTGAGGACGGCCTTGATGAACCCCCCGATCAGCCCGGTCGCCGCCACCATGCCCAGCGCGATCCAGGGTGCGAGCGCCCCCACCGTCAGCAGCGGATTGATCGCCGTCGAGGCCTCCACGCCGCTGAAGCCGGCGCTGATCACGGCGATCGCGGCGGCGCCCGACCGAGGCGAGCAGGATCGTCGTCAGTCGGTCGATCGGGCGGCGAGGGAGCTTCCGATCGGTCAGGTACCAGTGGCCGAGGAGCAGGCCGTCCGTCGACGCGCCCAGGAGGGCGGCACCGGCCACGAGCTGGAACAGGGCGAGTGCGAAGGACTGGCGGCCGGTGCCGGCCATCCAGACGAGCACGTTCAGCCATGCCGGCACGCTCAGGAGCCCGAGGACCCGGGCTCCGCGCGGCTGCCGAGCGAACAGCAGCGCGGTCCACACCACCGTGACGACGGCGGCGGCGACCGTCGACACCCGGAGGATCTCCTCGTTGACGAACCCTCGCGGCCCGACGACGCCGGCCTCGACGGAGAGCCACGTCAGCACCGCGAGCACCGTGAGGATCGCGCCGAGGAGCTTGAAGAACCCGGGTTTGACCTCGGTCCAGAGCGGGCCGATCCAGAGGAACACGGTGGCGCCCGCCACCGCCTCGGCCAGGACCAGCGCCATGACGCCCGCGACGCCGGTCACGACGAGCCCGTCCGCATCGCGCGGAGTCTAGCGGTGCTCTTCCTTCCACCGGGCCTTCGATCGGGTCACGGGTAGGCTGCCCGTCGATGGACGACTGGCGCACCTACGACACCGTGGCCGAGGTCTACGGCCGCGTGCACGCCCCGCGATTCGCGGAGGCGGCACGCGACCTGGTCGAGGCGCTCGCGGTCGGTGAGAGCGACCGCGTGCTCGACCTGGGAACCGGGACCGGCGTCGGAGCGGAGGCCGCGGCGAGCGTCGGAGCGACGGTCGTCGGGGTCGACCGTTCGATGGCGATGCTGTCGGAGGGACACCGGCAGCGCCCGTCGCTCTCCCTGCTCGCCGGCCAGGTGGTCGATCTCCCGTTCCGGAACCGCGCGTTCGACGTCGTGATGGGGAACTTCGTGCTCGCCCACTTCGTGAAGGTGGACACGGCGCTGTTCGACGTTCGCCGCGTGCTCCGGCCGAACGGGAGGGTGGGCTTCACGGCCTGGTCCGACGGCAAGGACGCGTTCCAGAACGCGTGGCTCGAGCTGGTGGAGAGCGTCGTGCCGCGGGACATGCTCGCCCCGGCGTACGCGGCAGCCGCCCCCGGTCACGAGCGCTACAAGCACGCGGCCGCCATCGAGGAGACCCTCCGGACCGCGGGATTCCGCCGTATCCGGACCGAGCGCAAGCGCTACCAGTGGTCCTACGGGCGTGACGAGCTCGTCGAAGGGCTCGGCACGTGGACCGTGGGCCGGTTCGTCCGGAACATGCTCGGTGAGTCCGGCTGGGCCTCGCTCATGGAGCGCACGAAGGCCGTGTTCGAAGATCGCTTCCCCGACCCGTTGAACGACTTCCACGACGTGATCATCGCCGTCGGCACGCTGCCGGGCTGACGACGCGGTTCAGCTGAGATCCAGGACCCGGAACTCTTCGGCGTGCTCGACGCCGATCTTCTCCCCGGCTTCCACCGCGTCCTTGCCGAGGAAGTCCTCGAAGAACCGGATCCCTTCCTCGAGCTGGCTCGCGTGCTTCGCGAGCGCATCTACCTTCGTCGCGAGGAAGCCGGTGATGTCCTCCGCATGGTTCGGTTCGTGCGTCCATCCGAGCCAGATGTCGAACACGTCCTGCACCGCCAGACCCTCCGCCATTTGCTCCGGGTAGAAGTGGGGGTTGCCGCTCCCGGGGTAGGAAGCATCCATGGCGACGAAGCCCGAGACGCGATGGTCCGAGTGGTTGTAGTACCGATTCTCGAAGAACACCGTGGTCGGATCGCAGGCGACGACGGTCTCCGCCCTGACCTCGCGTATCCGGCGGACGACGTCCTTGCGAACCTCCTCCGTGTTCTCGAGCTCGCTGTCGTGCACGGAGCCGATACGGACGCTGGCGAGGCCGAGGACGCGGGCGGCCTCCTCGGTCTCTCGGAGCCTGGTCGCCGCGAGCGCGCCGCGGTCCTGCGCCGGGTCCTGCGACCCGCGGTCTCCGTTCGTGAGGATCAGCAGATGCACCTCGCGCCCCGCTGCCGCCCACTTCGCGAGCACGCCCCCGGCACAGATCTCGGCATCGTCGGGATGGGCGAAGACGCCGAGGACCGGCCCCGTTCGCGGCTCGGGCGCTTCGCGGGTCACGCCGCCCGGTCGAGCACGAAGCGCACGAGCGCCCTGACCGGGACGCCGGTCGCGCCCTTGGGGCCGAGGTCGTTGCCCTTCTCGGAGAAGGCCGGACCGGCGATGTCGAGGTGGACCCACGGGACGTCGCCCACGAACTCCGCGAGGAACCACGCGGCGGTGATCGCCCCGCCCCATCGGTCGCCGATGTTCTTGATGTCGGCGATGTTCGAGTCGATCAAGCCGCCGGTACTCCTGGTGGAGCGGGAGCGGCCAGATCCAGTCTCCCGTGACGCGCCCGGCGTTCACGATCTCGTCCACGAGCGCCTCGTCGTTGCCCATCGCGCCGGTGATGTCGGTCCCGAGCGCGACCATGCAGGCGCCGGTGAGCGTCGCCGTGTCCACGATGCACGACGGCTTCTTCTCGGCGAGCAGGGCGAGGGCGTCGGCCAGGATCAGTCTCCCCTCGGCGTCGGTGTTCAGCACCTCGGACGTCGTGCCTCCGTAGTGCGTGATCACGTCGCCGGGCTTCTGCGCCGCTCCGCCGGGCATGTTCTCCGCCGACGGGATCGCCGCGACGATGTTGATCTTCGGCTTCAGACGGGCGATCACCTTCATCGTCGCGAGGATCGACGCCGCGCCGCCCATGTCGATCTTCATCGTCTCCATGCCCTTCGCGTCCTTGATCGACAGGCCCCCGGAGTCGAACGCGATCCCCTTCCCGGTCAAGGCGATCGGGGTCGACGAGCCGTCGCCCTTGTAGGTCAGCTCGATCAGCCTCGGCGGGTTCACGCTGCCTTGCCCCACGCCGAGGATCCCTCCGAAGCCCTTCTTCTTGAGCTCCGCCTCGGTCCAGACCTTGCAGGCGAGCCCTTCCGCTTTCGCCATCGCCTGCGCCTCGCGCGCGAGCTGCGGCGGGAGGGAGGTCCCCGGCCGGCGTGTTCACGAGGTCACGCGCCCACGAGACCGCGTCCACGAGCACTTCCGCGCGACGGGCGGCTGCACGCCCGGCCTTGGCGTCGGCCTTGCCGTTCCCGACCAGGGTGACCTTCTTGAGCGACGCGTGCTCGTTCTTCGACTTGTAGCGATCGAAGCGATAGCCGCCGAGACCCAGCCCTTCCCCGGCGGCCTGGACCAGGTCACCGGCCTCGCCCTTCACGGCCTGCGAGAACGTCGTGGCTGCGTGCCCGAACCGCCCGACCGAGGGGGCGAGCCGGCCGAGCGCCTTCCGCATCGCCGCGACGTCGAAGTCACGGCGCTCCCCCACACCCGCGAGCAAGACGGCGCCGGCGGCGAAGCGATCGCCGTTGCGTTTGGTGACGAGGAGCGATTCGCCCTTCTTCCCGGTGAGTTTCGCGTCCTTGTAGGCCTGCTGGAGGCCGGTCTCTTTCACCCCCGGGCCGAACTCGGGACCCTGGAAGACCGGCAGGATCAGGACCCCCGCCTTCACCTCCGCGGGTGCATCCGTGGAGAACGAGAACGTGGTCACAGCGCGCAGCCTCCTTCGTCCGGCCTAAAGCAGAAGCCGCAGTGTAGCCACCGGACGCAACGGGAGACACCGGTACCCTTGGCCCGTGAAGACGCTCGACATCCGGGACCTGGTCGCGTTCTCCGACGACGAGGCACGCCGCCGAACCTTGGTCGAGAGCGAGCACCTCTGGTCGGAGATCGTCTGCCTCCAGGGGTCGCAGGGGCACGGACCGATCCGCGACGACGGGGCTGACGGGATCCTCGTGGTGCTCGCCGGCGAGGTCGCGACCCAGGTCGGGAAGGGACGCGCGCGCATGAAGCAATGGGAAGCGGTCGAGGTGCCGGCTGGTCTCGAGCTGACCGTCCGCAACGCCTCGGAGGAGCCGTCCGTGGTGCTGCTCGTGGTGGCACCGCCGCCCGCCGCGGGCTGATGGATCCGGGGCACTCCCTACACTCCGGTTCGTGGGCACATCCACGCGGGTGCTTGCGGGATCGATCTTGGCCCTTGGGCTCGCCATAGCCGTCCTTGTCCCGAACGGATACACGTGTGGCACTCAGGAGCCCGTCGAGGTTGGTCGCCAGTGGAGCTACTCGCAGGATCGATTCTTCTACGGCTGCTACCTGACTCCTGAGGCGATGGAGGCGCTTGAAACGCAGGAACACTTCCTGCCCTTTCACCCGATGGGTGCCGACATCGACTGGCGGATCCCCATGCGGATCGGCGCGGTCGTCGTTGCTCTCCTGATCGCGTCGGCCGTCCTCGCCAACGGACAGCGATCCCCCGGCATGACGATGAGCGCACAGAGCCGGACGATCATCATCCTGTACGGGCTCTTCGGCGCGACGATCGCACTCCTGTTGACGATCCGCCAGGACTCCTTCTGCCTCCTCCTTCGTGGACGCGCGCCCGGCTCGCTCTCCTGCTCCTACCGGTCGCTTATCGGGTGGAACGCGGAACCGATCCTCGTCGAGGTGCTCTTCACTGCGCTTGGAGCGGCAGCGGGGGTAGCAGCAGGGGTGCTCGTTGCCCGTTGGGCACGTCGACACCAGCATGGAACGGTCGGCCTCGTCGGCGCGTCCTCGGATCTGACGTAGCTAGGCTTCCGACATGGCGCGCGGAGCGGCGGTGGCGGCGACGCTCGCGACCGCCGTGGGCCCGCTCCCCGCCCGAGGCGATGCCGCCACCGCGGCGACGTTCTCGCCCGGAGGGGTGGCGTGGGACGACGACGGCACGATCGTGTTCGCGGGCCACGCGGACGACCTCCCCTCGGAGCCGGTGACCCTCGGACGGGTGGACGAGGGAACGATCGTTCCGGGCTTCGTCGACTGCCACGTGCACCTGCCGTTCATCGGCTGGCGCGCCGACGAGTTCGAGGCACGCCTCGCCGGCGTGTCGTACCGAGACCTCCACGGGCAAGAAGGTGGGATCTATCGGTCGGCCCGGATGCTGGCCGAGGCCGAGGACGACGTGGTGCTCGCGTTCTCGAAGGCGCTCACCGCAGAGATGGCGACTCACGGCACGACGGCGACGGAGCTGAAGACCGGCTACGGGCTGTCGATCGAGGGAGAGCTCCGCCAGCTGCGACTGGCGCGCCGGCTCGCGGAAGCGGCGCCGCAGACCTGTCGCGTGACGCTCCTGGCGTGCCACGCGGTCCCGGAGGGCTGGTCTCGCGAGGACTGGGTCGGTGCGGCGTGCGACGAGCTGATCCCGAAGGCCTCGTCCGAGGGGCTCGCCGACGCTGTCGACATCTACGTCGAGGACATCGCGTTCTCGTTGGAGGATCTCGAGCGGGTGGCGGGGGCGGCCTCGGCCGCCGGCCTGCCACTGCGGGTGCATGCCGACCAGCTCGGGCGGAGCGGGGCAGCGGAGGCCGCCGCCGCGCTGGGCGCGCGGAGCGCCGATCACCTGAACCACCTGAGCCCGGAAGGCGCGGCCGCCCTCGGCACGGGAGGGACCGCGGCGGTCCTGTTGCCCGCCTCCACGTTCACTCTCCGGGCACCGCCGGCGCCCGTCGCTTCGCTCCGCGACGCCGGCGCCGCCCTCGCGATCGCCACGGACCTCAACCCCGGGACCTCGCCCGTCTGCTCGATGCCGGAGACGGTCGCGTTCGCCTGCTCGCTCTACGGGATGACGCCGCTCGAGGCCCTCACCGCGGCGACCGCGAACCCCGCGTGGGTCCTGGGTCTCGACGACGGCCTCGGCACGCTGGAGCCCGGGAAGCGCGCGGACCTCGTGCTCCTGGACGGCCCCACGTTCGCCCACGTCCCCTACCGGCCGGGCCATGACCCCGTCGTCGCCACGCTGATCGGGGGCGAGCCGGTGGATCGGTCGCGCTAGGCGAGCGGTCCGGTGACGGTCTCGGCCGCGGACACGAGCGCGCCGGATCGAACCTGCTCGACCGCCTCGGCGATGTCGGGACCGAACTCCCGATCCGCTTCGAAGAACGGCACCGCGGAACGCAAGGCCTGCAGCACCGCGCGGGTCGCCGGACCCGGTTCGAGCGGCGCACGCAGGTCGAGCGCCTGCGCGGCCCCGAGCGCCTCGAGCGCCACGACCGTCTCCGCGTTCGCGACGACCTCCCTCGCGTGCCGCGCCGCGATCATCCCCATCGACACGTGGTCCTCCTGCCCCGCGGAGGACGGGATCGAATCGACCGAGGCCGGGTGCGCGAGCGACTTCGACTCCGACACGAGCGACGCGGCCGTGTACTGGACGAGCATGAACCCGCTGTTCAGCCCGCTCTCCGGCACCAGGAACGCCGGGAGCCCGTTGGAGAGCGCGGGATCGAGCAGCCGGTAGAGCCGACGCTCGCTGATGCTCGCCATCCCCACGGTCGCGAGCGTCAGCGCATCCATCGCGACCGCGACCGGCTGCCCGTGGAAGTTGCCGCCCGGACACGATGTCTCCGCCGTCGGGCAGGACGATCGGGTTGTCCGAGACCGCGTTCAGCTCGATCTCGAGGACGCTGCGGGCGAACGTGAGCACGTCCCGGGTGGCGCCGTGGACCTGCGGCGCGCAGCGGAGCGAATAGGCGTCCTGGACCAGGTGCTCGCTCTCCCGATGGGAGGCGAGGATCGGCGATCCTTCGAGGAGCAGCCGGAGGTTCGAGGCGCTCGCGGCCTGACCCGGGTGCGGCCGGAGCCGCTGGAGTCGGTAGTCGAACGGCGCGTCCGTCCCGAGCGCCGCCTCGATCGTCATCGCCGCGATCACGTCGGTCGTGCGGACCAGCGTGGAGAGCCGTTCGGCGGCGAGCGCGCCGATCGCGAGCATCCCCTGGGTGCCGTTCACGAGCGCGAGCCCTTCCTTCGCTTCCAGCGAGAGCGGCGCCAAGCCGGCTCGTTGGAACGCACCCGCCGCGGGCTCGGCTCCGGTGTCGGTCAGGACCTCCCCCGCCCCGATCAGCGGGAGCGCGAGGTTCGCGAGCGGCGCGAGATCGCCGGAGGCACCGAGCGATCCCTGCTCGGGCACGGCCGGGATCACGTCCGCGTTCAACATCGCCACCATCAGGTCGACGAGCTCGGGGCGAACACCCGAGTGCCCGAGGGCGAGGACGTGGGCGCGGAGGAGGAGCATCGCCCGCGCCTCGGGCCGGGAGAGCGGACGGCCCACCGCCGTGGCGTGCGAACGGACGATCCCGTGCTGCAGGTCCGACGCCTTCGATGGATCGATCCGGACGTTCGCCAAGGCGCCGAAGCCGGTCGTGACGCCGTACACGACCTCGCCGGAGCCAACCGCGTCCTCGACGACCGCGCGAGCTGCCACGACCCGCTCCCGCCGGCCGGCCGGGAACGTCACGTCGGCGCCCGCCGCGACCGCGGCCACGTCCGCCAGCGTGAGCGTCTCCCCGACCGCGACCGTCACGGCTGCGAAGGCTACTACCCGTCCCAGGCGCCGGCGTTCAGAGGGCGCGCTTGAGCATCTCGAGCAGCGAGACGAGCGGGCCCGTGTCCTGCATCACGTAGAAGTGCGCCAAGGGCACGCCCTGCTCGAACATCTGGATCGTCTGCTCGTACGCCCAACGGATCCCGACGTCGGCGACCCCGTCGTCATCCACCGACGCGACCTCACCCACCAACGCCTCGGGGACCGACACGTTGAACGTCCTCGGGATGCTGGTCACGTGTGACCTGCGGGTGAGGATCTTCAAGCCGGGGACGATCGGGATCGTGACGCCCTGATCGCGCGCCGTCTTCACGAACCGGAAGAAGACCTCGTTGTCGTAGAAGAGCTGCGTCACGGCGTACTCGGCGCCGACGTGCTGCTTCTCGAGGAGACACCGCGATGTCCCGCTCGAGATTGGGCGCTTCCGCGTGCTTCTCCGGATATGCCGCCACGCCGATGCAGAAGTCCGTCGGCGTGGACTCGGCGAGCTCCTCGAGGTACGCGCCGCGGTTCATCGCGGCGACCTGGCCGACGAGCTCGAGCGCACCTTCGTTCGCACTGCGGCCCTCCGCCGGCGCGCGCCGTTCGCCGTCGCCGCGGATCGCCAGGACGTTCTCGATCCCGAGGTAGTTCAGCTCGATCAGCGCGTCCTCGGTCTCCTCGCGCGTGAATCCGTTGCACAGGACGTGCGGGACCGGATCGATGTCGAAGCGGTACTTGATCGCGGCGCACAGTCCGAACGTGCCTGGCGCCTTGCGCGTCACGCGCCGGCGGAACGTACCCCCGGGCACCTCGTCCCAGACCGTCTCGCCCGCATGGCTCGTGATGTCGATGAACGGCGGCTCGTACGGCAGCAGCGACGACACCGCCTCGTAGATGCGCTCGACGTTCCCCCCGCGACGCGGCGGGATGATCTCGACGCTCACCAGCGGCTTCGTGGCGTTCGCGAGATGCTCGATCACCTTCATCGGATCGAGCGTACCCCCGTGAGCCGGGGATCCCCGGAGATCCGGTTCACTCGCGCCACGGGAGGCGGACACCGCGCGCAGCCGCGACCTCGAGCGCTCGCTCGTATCCGGCATCCGCGTGCCGGATGACGCCCATGCCGGGGTCGGACGTGAGCACGCGCTCCAGCCGCGCCGCCGCGTTCTCCGACCCATCCGCCACGACCACCATGCCGGCGTGGATCGAGAGGCCGATCCCGACGCCGCCGCCGTGGTGCACGCTCACCCAGTGCGCGCCCGCGGCCGTGTTGATCAGCGCGTTCAGGATCGGCCAGTCGGCGATCGCGTCCGAGCCGTCCTTCATGCCCTCGGTCTCGCGATACGGCGACGCGACCGACCCGCTGTCGAGGTGGTCGCGGCCGATCACGATCGGCGCCGACAGCTCGCCGCTCGCCACCATCTCGTTGAAGCGGAGCCCCGCCTTGGCCCGCTGCCCGTAGCCCAGCCAGCAGATGCGGGCGGGGAGCCCCTGGAAGGCCACCCGGTCCTCCGCCATCGCGAGCCATCGCAGCAGCCGCTCGTCCTCGGGGAACAGATCGGCCACCGCGCGATCCGTCTTCTCGATGTCCTCCGCGTCGCCCGAGAGCGCCGCCCACCGGAACGGGCCCTTGCCCTCGCAGAACATCGGCCGGACGAACGCGGGCACGAACCCGGGGTAGTCGTACGCGCGACCGAAGCCACCCGCCTCGGCACCGGCGCGGAGGTTGTTCCCGTAGTCGAAGACGACCGACCCGGCGTCGAGGAACCCCACCATGGCCTCGACGTGGCGAGCCATCGAGGCGCGCGATCGCGCTTGGTAGTCGTCCGGGTCACGCTCGCGGAGCTCCGCCGCCTCTTGGAGCGTCATGCCTGCCGGCACGTACCCGGCCAGCGGATCGTGCGCGCTCGTCTGGTCGGTCACGATCTCCGGCCGGAAGCCGCGTGCGAGCAGATCGGGCTCGACGTCGGCACAGTTGCCGAGGAGGCCGATCGAGAGCGGCTCGCGAGAGGCCTTCGCCTCCTCCGCCCAGTCGAGCGCCTCGTCCACCGACGCGGTCTCCCGGTCGAGGTAGTTGGTCTTGATCCGCCGCTCGATGCGCGCGGGATCGACCTCGATGCAGATCACCACGCCCTCGTTCATCGTGACGGCGAGCGGTTGGGCGCCGCCCATCCCGCCGAGCCCCCCGGTGAGCGTGATCGTGCCGGCGAGCGTGCCGCCGAACCGTTGCGTCGCGCACTCGGCGAGCGTCTCGTACGTTCCCTGGAGGATCCCCTGGGTCCCGATGTAGATCCACGACCCCGCCGTCATCTGGCCGTACATCGTGAGACCGGCGTGCTCGAGCTCGCGGAACGTGTCCCAGTCCGCCCACTTCGGCACCAGCATCGCGTTGGAGATCAGGACCCGGGGCGCCATCTCGTGGGTGCGGAAGACGCCGACCGGCTTGCCCGACTGGACGAGGAGCGTCTCGTCGTCGGCCAGGCCTCGCAGCGAGCGGACGATCGCGTCGTACGCCTCCCAGGATCGAGCCGCGCGACCGGTCCCGCCGTAGACGACCAGGTCCTCAGGACGCTCGGCGACCTCGGGATCGAGGTTGTTCATCAGCATGCGCATCGCGGCCTCTTGCGGCCACGACCGGCACGACAGCTCGCTCCCTCTGGGCGCCCGCACCTCCCGCATCGCACGAGCCTCCTTCCGATGCTCCTCCGCTGATACCCCCATTCGGGTAACCCCCACTCGGGCTACGGCAAAGATGCTACCGAGGTGCTTGAGCCACCCCTCCTCCGCTTGTAGCGTCCCGCGCGATGGCCTCTGACGGAACCATCTTGCATGTTCGCGGCCACAGCGACCCCATCCGTGTGCTCCTCGCCGATGACGAGCTGGGTCTTCGCGTCGCGCTCACGGAGCTCCTGAGCCACGAGGATCGCGTCGAGCTGATCGGCACGGCCGCGGACGCCGAAGAGGCGATCAGGATCGCCGAGACGAACCTTCCCGACGTCGCGCTGGTGGACGTCCGCATGCCGGAGGGAGGCGGTCCGCACGCGGCGCGCGGCATCACGCGTGTCTCACCGGGCACCCGCGTGATCGCGTTGTCGGCGTACGAGGACCGGAAGAACGTCCTCGAGATGCTGCGGGCCGGCGCCGTCGGCTACCTGGTCAAGGGCACCGCCGCCGACGAGCTCGTCGAGGGGATCCAGAAGGTGGCCATGGGAGGCACCAGTCTCTCGGCGGAGGTCCTGAGCGGCGTCGTCGCCGAGCTCGCGACCCAGCTCCGCCGCGAGGAGATCGAGCAGGAGACGGACCAGGTCCTCCGAGGCGACATCGAGCGGTTCGTGTCCGGACACGGCGTGTGGATGGTGTTCCACCCGATCATGGACCTGGAGACCCGCGAGGAGATCGGCGTCGAGGCGCTCGCGCGATTCGGCTCGATCCCGGTGAAGCCCCCCGACCGATGGTTCGCCGAAGCGACCGCCCTCGAGCTCGGGCTCCAGCTGGAGCTCCGCACGGTGAAGGAGGCCCTCCTGGGGCTCCCGAGGGTCCCCGACGGCGCCTTCCTCTCGATCAACTGCTCCCATCGGGCGGCCGAGTCCCCCGAGCTCGCCGAACGACTGGACGGCGTGGAGAAGCGCATCGTCCTGGAGATCACGGAGCACGAGGCGATCGAGGACTACGCGACGCTCGCGGAGGCGCTCGAGCCGCTGCGTGCGCGCGGGCTGCGCGTGGCCGTCGACGACGTCGGCGCCGGCTACGCGAGTCTCCGGCACGCGCTGCAGCTCGCGCCCGACATGGTGAAGATGGACATCTCGCTTACCCGCACCATCGATCTCGACGCGGGGCGTCGGGCGCTCGCGGCCGCGCTCATCTCGTTCGCCGCCGAGACGAACATGACGATCATCGCCGAGGGGATCGAGACGGCAGGCGAGCTCCACGCGCTCCGCGAGCTCGGGGTCCGGTACGGTCAGGGCTTCTACCTGGCCCGGCCCGCACCGCTGGACTGAACCTCTAGGACGCACCCGCCGAGCGGACGCGAACGAGGCTCTGGAGCACGCGGAGATCCCTGCGGAAGATCCGGCGCATCAGCGGCCTGGCCACCGCGAGTCCGAACCTGCCGACCGGACCGAGCCTTCGTGGCGGGAACAACGTCTCCTTCCAACGCATCCGGGTGCCCTCCGAGACGGGCTGCAGCTGGATCTCTCCGGAACCCTTCACCCAGCCGAGGTGGTCGATCACCAGGATCCGGGGCGGTTCCCACATGCTCACGCGAACCGTGTCCCGCGTCTTGATGCCGGCGATCCGGACGGTGGCCTTCGCCTCGACACCGACGCCCTCTCGCTGGTCACCGATCACCTCGAAGTCCGAGGCCTCGAGCATCCAGTCGTCCTGATGTTCCCAGTCGGTGATCAACGCCCAGACGATCTCGGGAGGGCCCGGCATCGTGTCGGAGACCTCGATCACGACGGGACGTCGGCGCTTCTCGGCTCGCCGCTCGGCGTTCAGCGGATCAGCTCGTGCGGCGATCGATCGACCACGAGGAGGCGCCGGTCTCCTTCGTGTACTGCTTCATCTCCATCGCCACGGTGATCGCTTCCGCGTAGTGCCGGAACATCCGCTTCTCCGTCGAGGCGACCCCGATCGACAGCGTGATCAGCGGGAACCGCTGAAGGTCACCGCGCCGGTTCGTCACCTCGATGTAGCCGTTCGTCCGATCGTCGAGGTCGTAGAGCGTCGGGACCATCTCGTCGAAGGACTGGATGATCTTCTGCGCGGCATCCGTCGCCTGCTCCGGCGGCACCACCACGACGAAGTCGTCTCCACCGGCGTGCCCCACGAAGGTTTCCGCGCCCGTGACCTGCGTGGCGGCCTCACCGATCACCCGCCCCGTTTCCCGGATCGCTTCGTCTCCACGGAGGAACCCGTAGCGGTCGTTGTATGCCTTGAACCGGTCGAGGTCGACGTACAGGACCGCGAACGGCTCGGCCCTCGACACCAGCCCTTCGATCTCGTCCTCGATCGCGACGTTGCCGGCGAGACCGGTCATCGGGGACAGCGAGCGTTTGTCGCTGGCGCGGTTCAGGACCCCACGGATCCTCGCGAGCAGCTCGGGAGTGTCGAAGGGTTTGACGATGTAGTCGTCCGCCCCGATCGCGAACCCTTCGAGCTTGTCGGCCGACAGCCCGCGCGCGGTCAGCATGATCACGGACACGGTGGCCGTGCGGGGATCCTGACGGAGCCGGCGGGTCAGCTCGAACCCGTCCATGTTGGGCATCATCACGTCCGCCAGGACGAGCTGCGGTGGACGCTCCTGCGCTGCCGTCAGAGCCTGTTCGCCGTCGCTCGCGACACGGACGTCGTACCCGGCGGCTTTCAGCTCGATCTCGAGGAGGCGCGCGATGAACGGATCGTCGTCGACGACCAACAGGCTCTCGCCGCCACCGCCGGGGTCTTCGGTCGGCGTCGTCGCCTCGGGCTGCGCTCCTGCGCCCGCGTCCGTGCCCGGTTCTGTGCTCGTTCCCGGCACGGCTCCCTGCGGCGTCTCTTCGTCCGTCACCATCTCTCCTGTCGTCCCGGCATGAGTCATCCCCTGGACATCGGCACTCTACCGCCAGAGGTGGAGCCCACCGGGTAGGTGAATGGGACGTTCCTCCCCCCGCGTGGCACGATGGGGCCCGGCCTCTGCGGGCCAGAAGAAGAGGAAGAAGGGGACGCCATGCCGGTGCTCGACTCGTTCCTCGACGCGATGGGCAACACACCGCTGGTGCGGCTCCGATCCGTGGCCCGAGGAGTGAAGCCCGCGATCCTCGCGAAGCTGGAGATGCTGAACCCCGGCAGCTCGGTGAAGGACCGGATCGGGATCCGGATGATCGAGGCCGCCGAGCGCGAGGGACTGCTCAAGCCCGGGGGAACGATCGTCGAGCCCACGTCCGGCAACACCGGCCACGGCCTCGCCATCGCGGCGGCGGTCCGTGGCTATCGATGCATCTTCGTGATGCCCGACAAGATGAGCCAGGAGAAGATCTCCTTGCTCCGCGCCTACGGGGCGGAGGTCGTGATCTGCCCGACGGCCGTCGCGCCGGAGTCCCCGGAGAGCTACTACCGGGTGGCGGATCGACTGGCCGCGGAGATCCCGGGCGCGTTCCAGCCGAACCAGTACCACAACCCGGTCAACCCGCAGACGCACTACGACACGACCGGCCCGGAGATCTGGGAGCAGACCGAAGGAGGGCTCACGGCCTTCGTGTGCGGCGTCGGCACCGGCGGCACGATCTCGGGGGCCGGGCGCTACCTGAAGGAGCAGAACGCCGACGTCCTCGTGGTGGGCGCGGACCCGGAGGGCTCGATCTATTCCGGCGACACCCCGCGGCCCTACCTCGTGGAGGGGATCGGGGAGGACTTCATGCCCTCCACGTTCGATCCGTCCGTGGTCGATCGGTACGTGCGGGTCTCCGATCGCGACTCGTTCCTGACGGCCCGCGCCATCACCCGTCAGGAAGGGATCCTGGTCGGCGGCTCGAGCGGCACCGCCGTGTTCGCCGCCCTCCAGGTCGCCCGCGAGCTGGACGATCCCGAGGCGACGATCGTGGTGTTGCTCCCCGACTCCGGACGGCAGTACATGTCGAAGCTCTACTCGGAGACGTGGATGCTCCAGCACGGGATGCTGGAGCGGCCGGACGTGGTCCGCGTCGAGGAGGTCCTGTCCGCGAAGTCCGGCGAGATCCCCGCCCTCATCACCGTGAACGCCCATGACAAGGTGCGGCAGGCGGTCGAGACCCTGCAGGAGCATGGCATCTCGCAGGCGCCCGTCGTCCGGGAGGAGTCGATCGACGTCTCGCAGTTCGTCGGCTCGATCCGCGACCGCGAGCTGTTGGAGCGGGTGTTCCGCGACCCCGACGCGCTCCAGTCCGATGTCGCCGAGGCGATGGCGGCGCCGATCCCGATGGTGGAGTGGGACGCGCCGGTGGAGATCGCGTTCGGCGAGCTCGAGCGCTCCCCCGCCGTCGTCGTCACCAAGGCCGGGCAAGCGTTGGGCGTCCTGACGAGGAGCGATCTCCTCGAGTTCCTGGCTCGTCAGCGCCGGAGTTGACGGCCCCCGTGCGCGCGCTCGGGATCGATGTGGGTGTCGGCAAGGGCCTCGACCTGGTGCTGCTCGACGACCAACGCGTGCCGATCCGCGTGCTGCCGAAGATCGGCGTGGAGCAGATCCCGCGCGCGATCGAGGAGATGGCGCCCGACGTGATCGCGATCGACGCACCGCCGGCGTGGGCCGCAGACGGCCGCTCCCGGCTCACCGAACGCGTCCTCGCGGAGCGGAACATCCGCACGTTCGCGACGCCCGCCCGCGCGCGTGGCAAGGGCAATCCGTTCTACGACTGGATGGAGGTCGGCTTCCGGGTGTTCCGGGCCGCCGCCCGAGCGGGCTTCCCCCGCTACGCGGCGGGTGACCCTCGGGGAACGGCGATGGAGGTCTTCCCGCACGCGAGCGCCACGGTGTTGCGCGGGTTCCTCCGCCCGAAAGGGATCGGCAAGAAGGCGTGGCGCGAGGGCATCCTGGTGTCGCAGGGTGTGCGGACGGACCGTCTCACGTCGATCGACCTCATCGACGCGGGCCTCTGTGCGCTGACGGGGCTCCTCGCCTTGCAGGGCAAACGCTTCGCGCCCGGCGATCCACGGGAGGGCGTGATCGTCCTCCCCGTGATCACGCTTCCCGCCGCGCGGTTCGCTCCGCTCCGCCAGGACATCTCGTCGGCGGTGGCGGCGGAGATCTCCGCGCTGTTCCGCTACTGCGGATGCGGCACACCGGGTTGCCAGGAACTCACGCGCGGGGAGTTCGCGCCCGGTCACGACGCCAAGCGCAAGTCCATGCTGTGGCGGCTCGCCCGCGATGGGCGAGACGCCACCGACGAATTGAGGAGACGAGGATGGAAGGTGCCCCCAGAGATCGGCTGAAAAGCGATCAGCTGAAGGAAGATCGGATGAGGTTCGAGACCGCGGCGATCCACGCCGGACAGGACCCCGACGCGCCGTACGGTGCGGTGAACGTCCCGATCTATCAGACGTCCACCTACGCGCAGCCGTCGGTCGGGAAACCCAAGGTCTTCGACTACGCGCGAGGGGGGAATCCCACGCGAGCGGCGTTCCAGACCGCGCTCGCAGCCCTGGAGGGAGGTGAGCGAGCCTTCGCGTTCGGGAGCGGGATGGCGGCGGAGACCACGCTGTTGCTCTCGTTGCGTCCCGGCGATCACGTCGTGCTGCCGGACGACGTCTACGGGGGGACGTACCGGCTCCTGTCCAGCGTGCTCGAGCCCTGGGGACTGGCGTACTCGATCGTCGACCTCACCGACCTCGAGGAGCTGCGCGACGCCCTCCGCGAAGAGACCCGGGTCGTCTGGCTCGAGACGCCGTCGAACCCGATGCTGCGCATCCTCGACGTGGCGGCCATCGCGGAAGTCGCGCACGAGGCCGGCGCGCGGGTCGTCGTGGACAACACGTTCGCGACCCCCGCGCTACAGCGGCCCCTCGAGCTCGGTGCCGACGCCGTCGTGCACAGCGTCACGAAATACATCGGTGGTCACTCCGACCTGATCGGAGGCGCCGTCGTCACGAGCGACCCCGAGTGGATCGAACGGCTCGGGTTCCTGGCGAACGCGGTCGGCGCGGTCCCGGGCCCGATGGACTGCTACCTGGGCCTCCGTGGGCTGAAGACCCTCGCGCTCCGGATGGCGAAGCACTCGGAGAACGCCGGGGCGATCGCCTCCTGGCTCGGATCCCACCCGAAGGTCCGCCGGGTCTACTACCCGGGGCTCGAGTCACATCCGGGTCACGACGTCGCGAGCCGGCAGATGTCGTCGTTCGGGGGGATCGTGTCCTTCGACGCCGTGTCCGCCGAGGAGGCGATCGCGATCGCGGAGCGGGCCGAGCTGTTCTTCCTCGCCGAGTCGCTCGGCGGTGTGGAGTCGCTGATCGAGGTTCCCGGCCCGATGACGCACGCGAGCGTCGCGGGATCGCCGTGCGAGGTGCCGGCGCAGCTGGTCCGCCTGTCCGTCGGGATCGAGCACGTCGACGACCTGATCGCCGACCTATCCCAGGCGTTGGGCTAGGCGCTTCGCAGGAGGATCTCGCCTCCGCTTCGGAGGCGGAGCGCCACCGCCTGGACCCGATGCTCGCCGTCCGCGACGCGGATCGGGGCGTCCGCGCCGCCGAGCCAGTCGCGGAGCCGGTCCTCATCCCCGCCGACCTCGGCCCACGCGATCCCTTCGACCGGAGCCCGATGCTCGGACTGCGCAGCGCCGGGATGGAGCTCGGGTGGCACGTCCCAGGAGATGAAGAACGGGAGCCAGAGGTCGTCTCCGCGCTCCTCGATCCCGGCGCCCCGCCACCGCACCTCGGTGCCGTCGGGGCGGGTCCGGGAGCCCGGCTGCACCGTGAGCCCCATCCTGGCCGCGGTGGCCTCGATGTCGTCGTCGGCGAGACAGACCGAGAACCATCGATCACCGGCGGAGGACAGCTCGAGCAAGGTGCGCCCGAGCACGGTCTCGGATCCGACCTCCTCGTCGACGACGGCCAACAGCTCCACGTAGTCGTGACCGAGCGGAGCGATCATGTTCGCGGTTCCCCATCGCGGATGACGCCCACCCGGTGCGAACCGAAGACCGTGCTCTTCCCAGAGGCGCTCGGCAGATGCGTCGAGATCGGAGACGGCGAGGACGACATGGTCGACCCGGTACGGAGGAGGGGTCCCCACGGCGAGCTAGGAGATCGGTCGCTTCAGGTAGGCCACCATCGAGACGCCGCCGGCAGGAGTCTGCTGCTGGAGGATCGTCACGAGCTCCCAGCCGTCCTCGCCGAAGTTGTTCAGGATCTCTCCGGGATTGTGCTCGAGCAGCGGTGCCACGAAGTACTCCCACTTCGTCATCCCTGTCCTCCTTCTTCCTCCTCGGCTTCCACCTCGGCCTCCTCCTCGGCGATCAGCCGCTCGCGCACCTTCATGATGCAGACGCCCATGATCACCTCGAGGCCGCCTTCGGTCGCGATCCGGCCCGCCTCCTCGCTCACGATGCCTTCCTGGAGCCAGAGGAGCCGCGCGCCGATCGTCACGGCGTCCCGCGCCACCTCCGGCGTCTGCTCCGCCCGCCGGAACACGTCCACGAGGTCGATCTTCACGTCGCTCGGCACGTCGAGGAGCGAGGCGTACGCCTGCTCGCCCAGCACCTCCGTTTCGTGCGGATTGACCGGCACGATCCGATAGCCGCTCTCCTGCAGGTACGCGGCGACGCCGAACGAAGGACGCCAGGGCTTCGAGGAGATCCCGACCACGGCGATGACGCGGGCCTCGTCGAGGAGGGATCGGATCGCGCGCCGACGCGCGGTCAGTGCAGCGTCCACGGTGCCTCCGCCCGGAGGATCTCGAGGAACGAGTGCACCATCAGGCCGGTGGCCCCCCACACGGTGTGACCTTCGAGCGGGTACGCCCACCCCTGCCACACGCCGCCGTCCGCGCGCGGGAGCTGCATCGGCTCCTCGTCGGCCGCGAGGCGCGCGAGCGGCACCTGCACGATCTCCTTGATCTCCGCCTCCGCGGCGAACAGGTCCGGCGGGACGGGCAACAACCCGACGAACGGGATCACGAGGATCGCGGAGACGTACGTGTGCACGGGCGGCAGCGCGCCGACCAGCTGCGGCAGCGTGGGGTCGAGGCCGATCTCCTCGAACGCCTCTCGGCGAGCCGCATCGGCAGGCGACTCTCCCTCGTCCACGAGCCCTCCCGGGAACGAGACCTCGCCCGGGTGTCGCGACATCGCATCGGACCGGACGGTGAAGATCAACGAGGGTTCCGGCGTCTCCACGAGCGGCGCGAGGACGGCCGCGAGGCGGTCACCCACAGCCGGTGCGTGTGTCGGCGCCGGCTCCAACGCGGAGCGCAGCACTTCCTCGAGAGAGGGCGCGTGTAGCATCCGCAGCCATGGTAGGCGAGGACGTCGCGGAGCCTGCGTCCGAAACACATGGGGCGGCCGAGGCCGCGGCCGAAGCCACCGATCCCGACGAGGTCCTCCGCTACGCACGAGCGCTGATCGCCGCTCCGTCGGAGAATCCGGGCGGCACGGAGGACGAGGTCGCCGGGGTCGCGGAGGGCATCCTCGCCGACCTCGGGGCCGAGATCCGGATCGTGCGATCGGACGAAGGCCGGCCGAGCGTCGTCGCGCGGATCGGCTCGGGCGAGCGCCCCCGGCTCGCCTGGAACGGGCACCTCGACACCGTGCCGACCGGCGATCTCTCCACCTGGTCGAGCGGTCCGTTCGAGGGCGCGGTCGTCGACGGCAGGCTCGTGGGTCGCGGGGCGTGCGACATGAAAGGCCCGATCGCGTCCGCGCTCGCGGCCGTCGCGGCGATCCGCCGCGCCGACCTCTCACTCGCGGGGACGCTCGATCTGCACCTGGTGGCCGACGAAGAGCTGGCGGGGATCCACGGCACGCTGGTGCTCCACGAACACGACCTGCTCGATCAGGATGCCGCGATCGTCGGCGAGCCGACCGAGATGGAGATCGCCCTGGCCGAGCGCGGGGGCGCCTGGGTCACGGCGGTCGCCCACGGGAAGGCGGCGCACGGGTCGCAGCCGGAGCGGGGCGTGAACGCGATCCTCACGATGTCGCGGTTCCTGCTTCGCCTCGAGGAGGTCCTGCCCGAGCGGGTCCATCCGCTCGTCGGCTCGCCGACCGTGAACGTGGCGATCGTGGCCGGCGGGAGCGCACCCAACGTCGTCCCCGATCGGTGCGAGGTCGAGATCGACCGTCGGATCGTGCCGGGTGAAGAGGACCCTGAAGAGGTCCTCGCCCCGTTCCGGAGCCTGGTCGACGACCTCGTCGCCGAACGACCCGACACGCGCATCGAGATCACGCTCCGTGAGTGGACCGAGGCGGCCGAGACCACCGGCGATTCGGCGATCGCGGCGACCGTGCGCGACGCGATCGCCGCGGAGACCGGCTCTCCGCCCCCGTTCGTCGGGTTCACCGGTATCACGGACGCTCGGTACTACATCAACGACGCGAAGATCTCGACCGTGATCGCGGGACCCGGGTCCCTGTCCCTCGCCCACACCGCGAACGAGTCGATCGGGGTCGACGAGATGGTCACGGCCGCCCGAGCGTATGCACGGACGTTCGTCGGGTTCCTCGGAGTCGGGTAGGCGGCCCAGGAAGCCGATGGAGCACGTCGACGTCTTCGTGATCGGCGGCGGCGGCACCGGATCCGAGGTCGCGTTCTCGCTCGCACGGTCGTCGGGGCTGACCGTCGCGATCGCGGAGCGGGACAAGCTCGGCGGCGAATGCAACCACTACGGCTGCGTGCCCACGAAGGTGATGCTCCGGTCGGCGAAGCTCGCGAAGCTCGCTCGGGACGGCGAACGGTTCGGCCTGCGGATCCCCGAGGTCGAGGTCGACTTCGCGGCGGTGCAGCAGCGGGCCCGCGAGGTGATCGACGCCTCTTCCGGAGAGGGAGCGGAACCGTTCGAGCGGGTCGGCGTTCGCGTGTACCTGCAGGAAGCGCGGCTGGTCGGCGAGCGTCGCGTGGAGCTCGCGGACGGCTCCCTGATCGAGGCCGACCACGTGGTCCTCGCCACGGGGACGGAGGCGGTCGCTCCCCCGATCCCCGGTTTGGCGGACGGTCCGTTCTGGACGAACCGCGAAGCGATCTGGGAGCCGAACGCTCCGCCGACGTCGCTCGCCGTGATCGGAACGGGCGCCGTCGGGATCGAGTTCGCGCAGATCTACGCGCGGTTCGGGTCGCGGGTCACGGCGCTGGAGGCGACCCCCCACATCCTGCCGCAGGAGGACGAGGAAGCGGCTTCGTCGCTGGTGCCCGCGCTCGAGGCCGACGGCATCTCGGTCCGCCCGGGCGTGCGCATCGAGCGGGCGACCCACGACGGGAACGAGTGGACGCTCGAGATCGAGGGAACCGATCCGGTGGTCGCGGACGCGCTCCTGGTGGCGACCGGGCGCCGTCCGGTGTTCGAACCACACGATCTCGGAGCCGCCGGCATCGACCTGGACGAGGACGGGAACGCCGTGCTCACCGAGACCCTTCGAACCGGGAACCCGGACGTCTGGGTCGCCGGAGACGCGACCGGCGACCTCCTCTTCACCCATGTCGGCTCCTACGAGGCAGAGCTCGTCGTGAAGGACATCCTCGGACACCCCGAGGTCCGCGACTACCGGGTGGTGCCCAGGGTGACGTTCTGCGATCCGGAGGTCGCGAGCGTCGGTCTCACCGAGCGGGAGGCTCGCGAGGACGGCCACCAGGTCATCACCTCGGTCGTCGGGTTCGCAGACAACGAGCGATCGGTCATCGAAGGAAGCACGTACGGGCTCGTGAAGCTCGTCGCCGATCGCGAGACCGGAGCGCTCGTCGGGGGACACATCGTCGGGGAGGAGGCCGGCGCCCTGATCCACCAGGTCGTGCTCATGATGGTCGCCCGGGTGCCCGCTCCGGTCGTCGCGGCCGCGATCCACGCCTATCCCACGTTCTCCGAAACCGTGAAGAGCGCCCTTCTCGGCATCCAAGAGCAGGTCGGGTAGCCTGGGAGGTGATGGACGCACCCGTCACCGACGTCATCGCGGTCACCGACAAGGCCGCGCGGAGGATCGCCGCGCTCGCCCTCAAGGAGGGCCGCGCGCTGCCCGTCCTCCGCGTCCGCGTGACCGCGGGCGGCTGTTCCGGGTTCACCTACGACCTGTCGTTCGCCGACGGCCCCGCCGACGAGGACGCGGTGATCGAGGCGGCCGACGGCGTCCGCGTGCTCGTCGACCCCAAGAGCGCTCCGATCGTTCGCGGCTCCACGCTGGAGTTCAACGACTCGCTCCTCGGTGGCGGGCTGAAGATGCTCAACCCTCAGGCCACGCACGAGTGCGCCTGCGGCGATTCGTTCTCGATCTGACGCGCCGCCCAGTTCTCCGGCTTCAGTCACCCGACGGTGAGCGTCCCGACCATCTGCGAGTGGAAACGACAATGGAACCCACCGGTGGTCACGCCCGTGAGGGTGATGTCCAGCGACTCGCCGGCGCCGATCGTCTCGTCGATCGCATCGTCATCCGTCGTGAACGTATGCGAGTTCTCGCCGATGTTCGTGACGGTGATCGTCTGTCCCTCCGTCACGGAGAGATCGGCCGGTGAGAATGAGAAGTCGACGATCGTGAGATCCGCGCCGCCCCCGCCACCGTCGGACGGACTCTCGGTCTCGGACGGACCCTCGGTCGGACTCCCACCGTTCTGATCAGGCGGCGTGTCGTCCCCGCCGCAGGATGCCGCGAGCAGCGTGAGCGCGAACAGGGCGCCCAGCAGGCTCATCCACCGTCGATGCATCGTCCCCTCCTATCCCTTTGGCCCATCCCTTGCGGCCATCCCTGCGGCCATCTCGGCCATCTCATCAAGATGACGCCCGGTCTTCGGGCTCGCACGGTACTACGGGTGAGCTCGCGGACCGGTTTCGCTTCCGGGACGAGGCGCCCTAGACTGCCGCCGTGGCCGTCGAGAAGACGCAGTGGCGCGACCTCTACAACGAGGTGGTGCTGACGGGCCTCTGTACCGGCTGCACGTCCTGCATCGTGGCCTGCCCGTTCCACGTGCTCGGCTACGAGAACGACGTCCCCGTGCAGCTCCAGCCGGAGGGGCCGGACGGATGCAGCCACGGCGACAAGGGGTGCGACATCTGCACCCGTGCCTGTCCCAGGTTCCGGGAATGGGAGTCCGAGATCGACGAGCTGTTCTTCGGCCAGGTCCGCAAGCCCGAGGAGGTCATCGGGCAGTACCGGGAGATCTACCTCGCCAGGGCGACCGAGCAGGACGCGCTCATGCACGGACAGGACGGCGGGGCCGTCTCGGCGCTGTTGCTCTGGGGCCTGCGCAACGGCGAGATCGACGGAGCCCTGACGTCGAAGCTCTCGGACGAACGCCAGTGGGACGCCGAACCGACCGTGGTCACGGATGCGGAAGGCGTCCTCGCGACCGCTGGATCCCGCTACACGTACTCCGCGAACCCGCTCGCCCTCCTGAAGGCGGCCGAGATGGGGCTCTCGAAGCTCGCCCTCGTGGGCATGGGCTGCCAGTCGAGCGCGACCGGGGCGCTCGAAGCCCGACGGGTGAACAAGTGGCGGAGGAAGATCGCGTGGACGTTCGGGCTCCTGTGCTCGAAGTCGTTCACGTACGACGGCCTGATGGTCGAGATCGCCCAGAAGGAGCTCGGCCTGGACCTCGATCATCTCGTTCGCGTGAACGTCAAGGGGAAGCTGCTGTTCTACACCGACACGGGCGACGAGGTCATCTACTCGTTGAAGGAGGCACAGCAGTACACGAGGCCGGGCTGCCTGCACTGCCCGGACTTCGCGGCCGAGCACGCCGACATCTCCTTCGGAGGCCTCGGACAGTCGGAGGGCTGGACCCTGTCGATCGTCCGGACGGAGCGAGGGCAGGACATCTGGGACCGGGCGACGGCCGACGGTGTGATCGAGCACCGCCCCGGCTCCGAGGACCCCAAGGCGGTCGAGCTGATGTTCAAGCTGGCGGCCAAGTCCCGGGCGCGCTGGCCGTCTCCGGCAGAGGTGCCCGCGGCGGGCTCGATGCCGGGTGTCCTGCCGGTCCTTCCTGACCAGGCCTGACCCCCCGAGTGACCGACACCCCACCCCAAGCAGGGGACTCCATGTCGCCGTAGCCACGCCGATAATCCGAGCAGGCCCGAAGAACGGGTCGCAACCGGCCTTCGGGGGATACGCGTGGCTCGATCGACGCAGCATGAACCGCCCGTGCTCGCGGGCGACGCCATGCTCGCTTCCGTCGCCTACTCGGCCGAGCGACTTCTCCTCGCCGCCGATTGGCGGGACGCGATCGACGACGTCCTGATGCACCTCGGCGTGGCGGCCGGCGTGAGCCGCGCGTACCTCATCGAGGTCGACGCACCGGAGGACGGATATCGGGCGACCCAGCTCGCCGAGTGGTGCGCGCCGGGCGTGTCCTCGCAGTTCGGGAACCCCACCCTCAGCGGGGCGTCGCTGTCCCACGCGGGCTTCTCGCGGTGGGTCGAACTGATGCTGGCGCGCACGACCGTGTACGGCATCGTCGGCGAGCTACCGGAGGAAGAGAGCGTCGAGCTGATCAAGCAGGACATCCGTTCGATCGCCGCCTTCCCGGTCTTCGTCGACGGCGACTGGTGGGCATTCGTCGGCTTCGACGACTGCGTGGATGAGCGCGAGTGGACGGTGTTCGAGCTCGACGCGCTCCGCGCCGCGGCCGGGATGCTCGGGGCCGCCGAGCAAGAGCGGAGAGCCGATACCCGGCGCTACGAGGCGGAGGTCCGGTACCAGCGGCTCGTGGAGCAGAACCCCGCCGTCACGTACACGGAGTCCCACGACCCCGGGGGAGGACGATTCACCTTCATCAGCCCTCAGCTCCAGGATCTCTTGGGCGTCTTGCCCGAGGTTCCGCTCGAGGACCGCTCATGGTGGTGGGCACACGTCCATCCGGAGGAACGCGCGCAGGCCCAGGTGGCCAACCGGATCGCGTTCTCCCAGGGGACGGACTTCGACCAGACCTATCGGATGGCGAAGGCGGACGGAGGGTGGGCCTGGGTGCGAGACAAGGTCCGGCCCGTCCGGGACGAGGACGGCCGGATCCTGTATTGGCAGGGCTTCCTGGTGGGGGTCACGGAACGCGTCGAGACGGAGGAGCGCCTGCGCGTGGCCGAGGCACGCTACCGGGCGATGGTGGAGCGCATCCCCGCGGTCACCTACACGGATCACGTCGGCGCGGACGGCGTCACGATGATGGGCTTCGTGAGCCCGCAGATGGAGGAGATCCTGGGCCACTCGCCCCAGGCCTTCCTCGACCGTGCGGACCTGTGGTTCGAGCTCATGCACCCCGACGACCTGGCGCGTCTGCGAGCGATCGATGCGTTCAACAACTCGGACCTCGCACCGTTCGAGCACGAGTACCGCATGCGCCATGCCGACGGGCACTGGGTGTGGGTCCACGACATCTCGACGGCGGTGTTCGACGCGCAGGGCACCCTGGACTACTTCCTCGGGTTCCTCACCGACGTGAGCTCTCGCCGCGACGCCGAGGAGCGGCTGCGCGAGGCCGAGCTCACGTTCAGGACGTTGGTCGAGCAGAACCCGGCCGTCTTCTACATCCAGAGCATCGACCCCGCCGACCCGACGAGATCGCGCACCGAGTACATCGGGCCCGGTGCCGAAGAGCTCACGGGTATCCCGATCGAGCAGATGACCGCCGACCCCGAGATCTGGCGGGCGATGATCCACCCCGACGATCAGGAGCGGGTCTTCGCCGCGGACGGCGCGAGCAACACGGACGGCTCGGACTCCTTCAGCCTGGAGTATCGGATGCTCCGCAAGGACGGGAGCGTCGTGTGGGTCCTCGACGAGGCGACGCTCGTCAGGCCGGAGGGTCGACCCCCCTACTGGCAGGGCTTCCAGCTCGACATCACGGCGCGCAAGCGGGCGGAGCAGCGTCTGCAGGACGCCCACGAGCACCTTCGCCTGATGGTGGACTCGTCGTTGGACGCCGTCGTCAGCATGGACGTCGAAGGCCTCATCACCGCGTGGAACCCGCAGGCGGAGAGGACGTTCGGCTGGACCGCCGAGGAGATGATCGGCCGCTCGCTCGTCGAGACGATCGTCCCGCACGCGCACCGAGAGGCCCACAACGAGGGCCTCCGACACTGGCGTGCGACCGGCGAGGGCCCCGTCCTCAACGCCCGGATCGAGATCCAAGCTCTCCACCGCGACGGCCGCGTGATCCCGGTCGAGCTGGCGATCGTCCCGGTGGCGGTGGGCGAGGAAACCACGTTCTCCGGATTCATCCGCGACATCAGCGACCGCAAGCGCGCCCAGGAGGACCTCGAGCGCGCCCTCGAGGTGGAGCGGGAAGCCACCGTTCGCCTGCGCGCGCTCGACGAGATGAAGGACACGTTCCTGCAGGCCGTCTCGCACGACCTCCGGACCCCACTGGCCGCGATCCTCGGCCTCGCGATCACCCTCGAGCGCGGCGACGTAGGATTGCAGCCCGAGGAGACACGTGAGCTCGCCGGCCGCATCGAGCACAACGCCCGCCGGCTCGAACGTTTGGTGACGAACCTCCTCGATCTCGACCGGCTGGCGCGCGGCGTCCTGACGCCCGCCTTCGAGCCGACCGACGTCGGCGAGCTGGTCCGCCGGATGGTGATGGAGTCGGATCCGTCGGTGCGCGAACAGGTCGCGGTCTCGACCGAGCCCGTCGTCGTTCCCGTGGACGCGCCGAAGGTCGAGCGCATCATCGAGAACCTGCTCGTGAACGCCGTCCGACACACGCCGCGCGGCACATCGGTCCACGTGTCGGTGACGGCCACCGCGCACGGCGCGATGATCCTCGTCGAGGACGAGGGTGGCGGCGTGCCCGCCGACCTCCGGGAGAAGATCTTCGAGGAGTTCCGTCAGGGCACGGACGCGCCCCAGGCTTCACCGGGCGTCGGTGTCGGGCTCACGCTCGTGCGTCGATTCGCGGAGATGCACCACGGACGAGCCTGGGTCGAGGAACGGAAGGGCGGGGGTGCTTCGTTCCGGGTCTTCCTCCCGGCGGTGCACCCGGCGGACTAGAGAGCGGCCCAGGCCTCGACGATCGGATGGTCCTTGGCGGCCGGGCCGACCTGCGCGGCACCGCCCGGAGAGCCGACACCGCTGATGTCGTCGTTGAACCACTCGGCGTTGATCGCGTTGAACTGCTTCCACTCGGCCGGAACGTCGTCCTCGTAGAAGATCGCGGTCACCGGGCACACGGGCTCGCACGCGCCGCAGTCGACGCACTCGTCGGGGTGGATGTACAGCATCCGAGGGCCTTCGTAGATGCAGTCGACCGGGCACTCGTCCACGCACCCGCGATCCTTCACGTCGATGCAGGGCTCTGCGATCGTGTACGTCATCCCATTTACCCCTTTTCCACGGTGCCGACCTTGCGAATGGGAGTCTACCGCCGGAGCGGCGCTCGGCAAGGTCAGGGCGAGAGCGTTCGCAGGACGGAGAGCGAGGCTTCCGGACCCTCGCCCGGGGCGAGGACCGGGTAGACGACGGGCAGGTCGGCGCCGGCCTGCCGGTAGGCCTCGAGGCGCTCTTTCGCCCGGTCCGGGTCGCCACGGAGACAGACAGCTTCGACGACCGCCTCGGCCGACGGCTCGATACCCATCGCCTCGAACTGGCGCGCGTAGGCCGGGTACGAGGCGTATTCGCCGGCGGCCCCCAGGAGCGCCTCGTCGGCGCGGTCGGAGAACGCCCCGCGCACGTAGACCGAGATCGTCACGGCGTCGGGATCGCGGCCGGCCTCAACCGCGGCGGCCCGGATCGCGTCGCGAGCCTCCGCCACACGATCCGGCGTGCACCAGTTGAGGATCACACCGTCGGCGATCTCGCCCGCGAGACGGGTGGCCTTCGGCCCGAGCGCGGCGATCCAGATCGGGACCGGAGCCGGGAGCGGCAGCCGAACTCCGGCGCCCGGGTCGCTCCCGCCCACCAGGTCGCGGATCTCCTCCACGTAGGTCCGGAGCCGCTCGAGCGCCCCCGGCGCCGCCCCGCCCGTGCCCACGCCGAGGATGTGCCGGCCGCCCGACCGCTCCTGCACCGTGGCGGCGGCCATCGCCGCGAGCTTCGGGGTCCGAGCCGCCATCGGGATCACGCCGGTCCCGAGGAGAAGCCGATCCGTCTCCCCCGCGAGCCCCATGAGCGTCGCCATCGTGTCGCGGGCACCCGTCTCCGGCAGGAAGACCGCCGCGTAGCCGAGCGCCTCTCCCTCACGCGCGATCGTGGCGACGTCGGGCCACGGCAGCGGGTCGCGGATCGTGAAGGCCGTCCCGGTCGGTTGGCGCAGCTCCCCCACGGCTGGCATCGTCGCAGATGCGATGGAGCCCGTGACCTTCCTCACCGAGGACGGCGTTCGCCTGGAAGGCGAGCTCCGCATGCCCGACGACCCGCCTCGCGGATCGGCGGTCATCTGTCACGCCCATCCGCGGCACGGGGGAAGCAAGGACCACCCCGTCCTCTGGTCCGTGCGGAACGAGCTCGCGGGGAAGCGTGGTCTCGCCGCTCTCGTCTTCAACTTCCGCGGCACGATGGGGTCGGCCGGAACGTACGGGGGCGGCCGCGACGAGCTGCGCGACGTCCGCGCCGCGATCGGGTTCGTCCGCGAGCGCACCGAAGGCCCCACGCTCGTGTTCGGGTGGTCCTTCGGCGCGAGCGTCGCGCTCCGGGAGGCGTTCGAGGACGAGCGCGTGCACGCCCTCGCGCTGTTCGGGATCCCACTCAAGCCGAACGACCTCGAGCTGCCGCCGATGCCCACCGCGGCGGAGCTCCGCCTGCTGAAGCGCCCGTTGCTGCTCCTCGCGGGGGCGAACGACGAGTACTGCCCTCGCCGACGAGCTCCGCGCCTACGGCGACGGTGTCGCCGAGGTCGTGATCATGGACGGCACCGACCACTACCTCTGGCGACGGGAACGCGAGGCCGCCACGATCGTCGGCGACTTCGCCGACCGGACGTCCTCGCCTGATTGAGCGGCGCGCTCTGCGATCGGATCCTCAGAGGCCGGAGGAGTCTCGCTACATGGACACAGATCGGCAGGACGATCCATCCGCATGGCATGTCCCTCGAGCACCCTGCATCTACGATCCGCGATGCGTGAGCACGCCCGGCGGTCGGTCCACCGTGGTCGTCGACGCCGACGGTCTCGATGTCCGCTGGCAACGTCGGCGGACCCGTCCCATCCGGCATGCACGATGATGACGCGAGCACCAGCGAGTCACTCGACGCCCGCGTGGAATCCTCGCCGATCGTCGACTCGGAGGCGCCGATCTCCAGCAGCTGCGCATGACGCTCAGATCTCGAGACGTCGCATCTCGCCAGTCGACATCCCGACGGACGATCATCACGATCGATGATCGTGCAAGCTCGATCGAGACTCACGCACTGGCGTTCGAGCTCCACGTGTCAGCCGCCGAGGGAGCCGGGGTCGACGCGGGAGCCGTGGCCGTTCGTTCGCGGATCGACGTCTCGGCGCCGTGGGCGCCACACCCAGATGAACGGCAGGAACAGGAACGTGCCGCCGAAGAGGCCCGGCCACACGAAGATGCCCAGCACAACGGACGCGAGGGACACCAGCACCCACAGCCACGGGTTGCCCCACCAGGGCCGTTCCGGGGGCCGCGGATCGCGGAGCGGCGTCGCGAGGTCCGGTTCTGCGAGCGCGCGGCGGCGCAGCACGTCCCGCGCGGCCGCGCGCTCTCGGAACACCAGCAGGAACCCCACGCCGAGCGTGATCACCACGACGAACGGCAACACGAGCAGGACGTCGCGGGCCTCCATCGCTCCGCCTACAGCGGAACGTGCGACAGGACCATGATCCGGGGCTCGGTCATCTCCTCCATCGCGTACCGCAGACCCTCTCGGCCGAAGCCCGAGTCCTTCGAGCCTCCGTACGGCATCTGATCGGCGCGGAACGCGGAGACGTCGTTCACGATCACGCCGCCGACCTCGATCGTCCGGTGCGCCTCGAACGCCCGGTTGATGTCGTTCGTGAACACGCCGGCCTGCAGGCCGTACTTCGAGTCGTTCACCACGCGGAGCGCGTCCTCGAACGTCTCGTAGGGGCTGATCGTCACGACCGGTCCGAAGACCTCTTCGCGGCATACCTTCATCTCGGGCGTGACCTTCGAGATCAGCGTCGGCTGGAAGAACGGCCCGTCGCCCTCTCCCCCGGTGAGCACCTCGGCGCCCTCCGCCACGGCCTCCTTCACCCAGCCCGCGATCCGGTCGACCTCGGCGCGCTGGATCACGGGGCCGACGTCGACGGTGGGATCCATCGGGTCGCCGACCTTCAGGCTCTCGACCTGCTTCACGAGCCGGGCGGTGAAGTCGTCGTAGACCTCGGAGGAGACGAGGACCCGCTGCACGCTGATGCAGCTCTGCCCGGCCTGGTAGTAGCCGCCGAACGCGATCCGCTGGGCCGCGAAGTCGAGGTCGGCGTCCGCGTGGACGATCACGCCGGCGTTCCCGCCGAGCTCGAGCGTCACGCGCTTCTTCGGGTCGAGGCCCTTCAGGTACCAGCCGATCTCCGCCGAGCCGGTGAACGAGATCTTCCGGTAGCGCTCGTCGCGGGCCATCCCGTCGGCCACCTTCGAGGACACGGGAAGCACCTGGTACATCCCCTTCGGGAGGTCGGTCTCGGCGAAGAACTCCGCCAGCCGGAGCGAGCCGATCGGCGTGGCGCTCGCCGGCTTCACCACGATCGGCGCGCCGACCCCGAGGGAGGGCGCGACCTTGTGGGCCACGAGGTTCAGCGGGAAGTTGAACGGCGTGATGCCGAGGACGGGTCCGATCGGGAACCGGCGGATCAGCCCCACGCGAGAGCCGAGCGACGCCTCGGTGTCCAGACGGATCAGCTCGTCGTCCCCGCGGCGGATCACCTCGGACGCCCAGCGGAACGTGGACACGGCACGGGTCGCCTCGACGGTCGCCCACTTGAGCGGCTTGCCGCCCTCCTGCGCGATCAGCCGGGCGTTCTCCTCGATCGTCTCGCCGAGCCGCTTCGAGACGTGGTCGAGCGCGTCCGCGCGCGCGTGGACCGGGAGCTTCGAGGACTCCTTGAACGTCTCGTGAGCCGTGGCCGTCGCCTCCTCGACGTCGGCCTCGGTCGGCACGCCGATCTCGGCGACCACGCTGTCGTCGTACGGGCTGTGGACCTCGAACGAGCCCTCGCCCGTCCGCCAGTCGCCGTTCACCAGATAGGGCCTCACGGCCATGTCCTCACCGCCTTCGTTTCCGGGGGTTGCGTTCAGTCGAGCGACACCATCACGTGCTTCATGTTCGTGTAGTCCTCGAGGGAGTACACCGACATGTCCTTGCCGTGGCCGGACTGCTTGTACCCGCCGTGGGGCATCTCCGGCGTGAGCGGGATGTGCGTGTTGATCCAGACGCACCCGAACTGGAGCCTGCGTGCCATCCGGTGCGCCCGGCCCACGTCGCGGGTCCACACGGAGCTCGACAGGCCGTACGGCACGCCGTTCGCCCACTCGAGCGCCTGCGCCTCGTCGTCGAAGCGCTGCACCGTGACGACCGGGCCGAAGACCTCCTTCTGGATGATCTCGGCATCCTGGCCGACCTCGCTCACGACCGTC
Organism: uncultured Actinomycetota bacterium; assembly: GCA_963711655.1. Classification (GTDB taxonomy): domain Bacteria; phylum Actinomycetota; class UBA4738; order UBA4738; family HRBIN12; genus JAJNBA01. The sequence goes on along the minus strand of CAVQEW010000007.1, from coordinate 193,304 downwards.
GGCGTGTACCAGAAGCCGTCCTGGTCGATCGCCTTGCCGCCCGTGAGCACCTTCGCGCCGGCCTCCTCGGCCCGCTGGACGAACCCGACGACGCGCTCGAGCTGCTCCTTCGAGACCATCGAGCCCATCTCGGTGTCGTCCGCGAACGGGTCGCCGACCTTGATCGACTCCACCGCCGGCACGAGCTCCGCGAGGACGTTCTCGTACGCGCCGGAGCCGACGAGGATCCGGGCGGATGCCGTGCAGTCCTGGCCGGAGTTGAAGTAGCCGCCGATCTTGATCCACTCGACGACCTGCTCCATGTCGGCGTCGTCGAACACGATGAACGGCGCCTTGCCGCCGAGCTCCAGGTGCACCCGCTTCAGGGTCTCCGCGGAGTTCGCCGCGATCAGCTTGCCGGTCGCCGTGTCGCCGGTGAGCGAGACGATGCCCACGTCCTGGTGCCGGACCAACGTGTCGCCCACCGGCACGCCGTCACCCGTCACGACGTTGAACACGCCGGGCGGGAGGATGTCGGCGGTCAGCTCGGCGAGCTTCAGGGCCGTGAGCGGGGTCATCTCCGAGGGCTTCAGCACGATCGTGTTCCCGGTCGCGAGGGCCGGCCCGATCTTCCAGATCGCCATCATCAAGGGGTAGTTCCAGGGGGCGATCAGCCCCGCCACGCCGATCGGCTCGCGGCGGACGTAGCTCGTGAACCCGGCCATGTACTCTCCGGCGCTGCGGCCCTCCATCGTCCTGGCCGCCCCGCCGAAGAACCGGAGGTTGTCGGCGATCGGCGGGATCTCCTCCGAGAGCGTCACGGCCGCCGGCTTGCCGACGTTCTCCGCCTCGAGCTTCACGATCTCGTCGGCGTGCTCCTCGATCCGGTCCGCGAGCTTGAGCAGGGCGAGCTGACGGTCCTTCGGCGTCGAGTCGTACCAGTCCCCCTCGAAGGCCCGCTTGGCGGCCGCGACGGCCTTGTTCGCGTCCTCCTTCGTGCCCTCCTGGACCGTGGCGAGCACCTCGCCGGTCGCCGGGTTGATCACGTCGCGGGTCTGACCGTCCGATGAGTTGACCCACTCGCCGTCGATGAACATCTGATAGGCGTCCGCCATGTCCCCTCCTCGCTCGGCCGCCCACGTGCGTGACGGCTCCTGCACCAACGTTCAGTTGGCCAGTATGCGACATCCGTCCGTTGCGGTGCATCCGCCGGCCGGCAAGCGGGATGGGTTCCGGCGGAGCGCCTCCAGTCGGGGTCGCTCAGTACCGCACGCGGGGATCGAGGAACGCGTACGCGATGTCCACCCCGATGTTGGCGATGAGGATGAACATCGAACCGATGATGGTCACGCCCATCACCATCGGGAAGTCGTTGGTGTAGATGGACGCAACGGCGAGCTGCCCGAGGCCGGGGAGCCCGAAGAGGGTCTCCGTGATGACGAGCCCCGCCAGGATCGTCGCGAAGTCGATGCCGATCATCGTCACGATCGGGGTCAACGCCCCACGGAGGGCGTGCTTGTAGACGACCCGGCGCTCGGAGAGCCCTTTCGCACGCGCGGTCCGGATGTAGTCCTCCTGCGTTGTCTCGACCATGTTGCTGCGGAGCATCCGGGCGTAGATCGCGGCGTAGCCGACCGCCACCGTGATCCACGGGAGGATGAACTTGCCTCGCAACGCGCTCCCCCACACGCTCGCGTTGATCTCGAGGCCGCTCGACGGCGCGAGATGGAGCTTGTACCACACGAAGTAGAGCAGGAGCTGACCGAGCCAGAACACCGGCAGCGACACCCCTACGATCGCCAGCACCATCGTCCATCGGGCGCTGAGGGATCGAGGGCGGACGCCCGAGGCGATCCCGAGCGGGATCCCGATCAGGAGCCAGAGGGTCGCGGCGCCGAGCGCCAGGATCCCGGAGACCGGGAGCCGCCGCCAGATCTCCTCACGCACCGGCAGGTAGTTCGAGAACGAGTAGTAGACGTCCTCGGACAGGAACGTGTTCGGCAGCGGGATCAAGCCCTTGGCGAACCGGCCGTACTGCACGATCAGCGGCTCGTCGAGGCCGAAGGCTCGCCTGGCGTTCGCGATCTGCACCGGATTCCGTCCGGCGCCCGACCGCTCGGCGCGCCGGGTCGCCGGCCGGCAGCTTCACGAAGATCAGGAAGGTGAGGAGCGAGATGATGACGAGGACGAGCACCGAATACAGCAGCCGGCGGGCGATGTACCGGAGCACGCGACCGACGCTAGGTGCAGGCCTTCGCCCCCGCTAGCGCATCCTTGCCGAGGGCTGCCGCTTCCTTGCCGTTCCTGCCGGTTCCTTGCCTTCGGCCGTTCCGGTTCCACCACCCGGGCCGATCACGCACCATCGGCTCGCCGGTAGTCGATCGTCCAGAGCGGCTCCCAGGTTGCGCCGTCATCGGCCGATCGCTCCCATCGCCATCCGAACGTATCGAGCTCGATGTCGGAAAACACCATCCGCTTCTCCACCACCCCGTCCTCCTCCGGCTCGGTCACGGAGAAGGAGAAGCCCTCGGCATGGGGCGATCCCTCGAGCGCCCAGTAGTTGCCCGTCGAGTCGGCCCAGGTCTGGCGCCACCCGTGCACCTCATCGAAGACGCTCAAGCTCATCCCCGACCACTGCTCAGGCTCCAGGGACTCGAACCGTTCGACGACCACGTGCCCATCGAACTCCTTCGTGATCGAATTTCGCCCGCTCCCTCCCTCCCACGTACAGATCCACTCTCCGAGCCAGAAGTCGAGGGAGGCGGAGGTGGAGACGGGGTCGCCAGGCATCGACCAAGTGTCGGGCCTCGCGACGCGCTGCGCTTCCGGGTCCTTGCTCGTCTCCGGGACCAAGGCATGGGCTGACAACGCGCCGGATCCGCACGATACTCGCGGGCAGCGCGGCCCGAGACGCATCCGATGAGGCCGGCGACGGAGGACCTGTCATGGACATCCCGCAGGAGCGGAAGCTCGTCACCGAGATCCCGGGGCCGCGTTCGCGCGAGTGGTTCGCGCGGCGCGACACCGCCGTCCCACGCGGCGTCGCGAACATCCATCCGATCGTGACCGCCCGCGCGGCAGGAGCGATCGTCGAAGACGTCGACGGGAACCGGCTGATCGACTTCGCCACGGGCATCGCCGTGCTGAACGTGGGGCACTCCGCACCCGAGGTGGTCGCGGCGGCGCAGCGCCAGCTCGAGCTCGACACGCACACGTGCTTCCACGTCACGGCGAACGAGCCCTACATCGAGCTGGCGGAGCGGCTGAACGCGCTGGTGCCGGGCGACCACGAGAAGAAGACGATGTTCGCGAACTCGGGGGCGGAGGCCGTCGAGAACGCCGTGAAGATCGCCCGGAAGCACACGGGCCGATCCGGGATCGTCGTGTTCGATCACGCCTTCCACGGCCGCACGCTTGATGGCGATGTCGCTCACGGCGAAGGTGATGCCCTACAAGCAGGGGATGGGCCCGTTCGCGCCGGAGATCTACCGCCTGCCTCTCGCGTATCCCTACCGCTGCCCGACCGGCGGCACGCCCGAGACGTGCGCGGAGTCCTGTCTGGCCTACGCGATCGACGAGATGCACAAGCACATCGGAGAGGAGAACATCGCCGCGATCCTGATCGAGCCGATCCAGGGCGAGGGCGGGTTCATCGTGCCGGCACCGGGCTTCATCTCCGGTCTCGCCGAGTTCGCCGCCGCGAACGGCATCGTGTTCATCGCCGACGAGATCCAGTCGGGCATGGGCCGCGCCGGCCGCTGGTTCGCGATCGAGGACGAGGGCGTCGTCCCCGACATCGTCCTCAGCGCGAAGTCGCTCGGCGGCGGCCTTCCGATCTCCGCGATCACCGGGCGCGCCGAGCTGATGGACAGCGTCCACGTCGGGGGCCTCGGAGGCACCTACGGCGGGAACCCGGTCGCGGCGGCCGCGGCGCTCGCCGTCCTCGACAAGATCGAGGCCGAGGGGCTCCTCGAGCGCTCGCGCGCCGTGGGCGAGACGATCGACGGACGGCTCCACGCGATGCAGGACCGGTTCGGCGCCGTCGGCGATGTGCGCGGCCGCGGGGCGATGCGCGCGATGGAGCTCGTCGCCGACCGCGCCACGAAGGAGCCGCTCGACGGCGCGGTGATGACGCGCGTCGGCCGAGCAGCCCTGGAGCGAGGTCTGATCGTGTTGACCGCAGGGACGTACGGGAACGTCGTCCGGCTGCTCCCGCCCGTGACCATCGAGGACGGCCTGCTGGACGAGGGCCTCGATCTGCTCGAGGAGGCATTGGCCGAGACCGCAGGGTGAGATCGGAGCCGGTCCATCCCGACCGCACCGTCCGATGCTCGGGCTCGCCCTAAGATTCGCGCATGCCATCGTGCCCGAGCTGTGGACGAGAAGCGCCCGCGGACGCCGCGTTCTGCCCCGCGTGCGGAACCCCGCTCACGGTCCGAACGCGCTCGCGAGGAGCGCAAGCTCATCTCGGTGCTGTTCGTCGACCTGGTCGGGTTCACGTCCCAGTCCGACCGGGCCGATCCGGAAGAGGTCCGCGACCTCCTCCAGGGCTTCCACGCGCGATCGAAGCAGGAGATCGAGCGATTCGGGGGCACGGTCGAGAAGTTCATCGGCGACGCGGTCATGGCCGTGTTCGGCGCTCCGATCGCGCACGGCGATGACGCCGAGCGCGCGGTCCGCGCCGGCCTGCGCGTCGTGCACGCGATCGGCGATCTGAGCCGGGAGCGCCCCGACCGACCGCTCCAGGTCCGGGCGGCGGTGAACACGGGCGACGCGATCGTGGCCCTGGGGTCGCGTCCGGAGGCCGGCGAGGCCCTCGCGTTGGGCGACGTCGTGAACACCGCCTCGCGGCTCCAGACGTCGGCGCCGCCCGGGGGGCTCGTGGTCGGCGAGGAGACGTATCGGGCCACGAGGAACGTGATCCGCTATCGAGAGCTCGAACCCGTCACCGCGAAGGGGAAGCGGGACCCCGTCGAGGCGTGGCTCGCGTTGGAGCCGATCGGAGCCCCGGCCGAGCGGCCCGCGACCACGGCGCCGCTCGTCGGGCGATCCCGAGAGCTGGCCCTGCTCGACTCCATCTGGGAGCGGGCCGCCGCCGAGCTCCGACCCCATCTCGTCACGATCGTCGGGCCCACGGGGATCGGCAAGTCCCGGATGGCCGCCGAGATCGTGTCGAGGATCGAAGCGACGGGTGCGCGTTCCGTCCGCGGTCGCTGCCTCCCGTACGGCCAGACCGGGTACCGCGCCTTCACGGAACAGGTCCGTCAGGTGACGGGGATCTTCGAGTCCGATCCGTCGTCAGAAGCCAGGGCGAAGCTGGAAGCGCGGGTCCGCGGTCTCCTCGGATCGGACGAGGCCGACCGAGATGACCCGACTCCTCGCGACGATGATCGGGCTGGGGTCGGGCGACGAGCCCGCCGGGGAGCCCGTCCAACTGTTCTTCGCGGCGCGCCGGTTCGTCGAACAGGTCGCGCTCGAGCAGCCCACGGTGTTCGTCTTCGAGGACATCCATTGGGCGGATCCCGGACAGCTCGATCTCCTCGAGTACCTCGCGTCGCACGTCCGGGACGCTCCGGCGACCCTCCTCGCGCTCGCCCGGTCCGAATTGCTCGAGGTGCGACCAGGTTGGGGAAGCGGTGTCCTCGGTGCGACGACGATCCCGCTCGAGGCGCTGTCCCCAGTTGACTCGGCCTCGATCGCGTCGTACCTCCTCTCGGGAGGAGGAGATCTCTCGGCGGTCGAGCGTCTCGTCGAGGTCGCCGAGGGGAACCCCTTGTTCATCGAGGAGCTCGCCGCCTCGCTGCTCGATCGAGGTCCCTCCGACGAGCTGCCGACGACGGTGCGAGCTGCGATCGCCTCGCGCATCGATGCGCTTCCCGCCGATGCGCGCGCCACGCTCCTCGCGGCTTCCGTCGTGGGCAAGCACTTCTGGCCGGGCGTGCTGCACTCGTTCGGCGACCTGGCGGGCGTGGACGATGCGCTCGTCGCCCTCGAATCGCGGGACCTGATCAGGCGGGAACCGTCGAGTCAGGTCCAGGGCGAGGCGGAGTACTCCTTCAAGCACATCTTGATCCGCGAGGTCGCGTACTCGACCCTCCCACGCGCGGATCGCAAGCAGCGCCATGCTGCCGTCGCCCGCTACATCGAAGACGTCGCGGGCGACCGGACCCGGAACCTGTCCTGGGTCATCGCCCACCACTGGCTCGAGGCCGGCGAGCCTGACCGGTCGCTTCCGTACCTGATCGAGGCGGCGGAGCTTGCCCACGAGCAGCTCGCGTTCCACCACGCGGTCCAGCTCTACGGCTCCGCGCTGGAGCTGATGGACGAGGACCGATCCGCGCCGCACCGACCTGACGGTGCGGCGAGCGATCGCCTTCTCACGGTTGTCGCACGCGGTGTTCGAGGAAGGCGTGCGCTGGGAGCGGGACGCGGAGCAGCTCTAGACCGCGATCTCCTCGGGGTCCACGTCGTCGGCGATCACCGAGATCCAGTCGATGCTGTGACCGCCGAACGCGGCCGCGTGCTCGCGGATCCGCGACTCGTCCGGGGCCGAGTACACGCAGAACGTGTGGACGACGCCGTCGGGGTCGATCACGACGTGGCTGTGATGCCAGATGACGTCGTGGAACCGCTCGATCGCGAGCCGCTTCGAATTGCGCGCGAACTCGCCCAGCTCTTCCTCCGTGATCTTCGAGAAATTGCGGTCGATCAGGTACTTGGGCACCGAACCACCTCTTTCCCGCGAAGGATATCCCGTCCCTCCGCGACTGGCGAGAGAGCGCTCCGGTGACCTTCGTGAAGTGACCGGCTCGGTTGCTACCGTCGGGCCCATGACGGCGACGGGCGAACCGGAGGAGGGGACCCGCACCCGCCTGCGCCGCCTGGCCATCGACGTCGCGCCGCTCCGCGCGTCGCGCGACTTCCGGTTGATCTGGTCCGGCCTGTTCGTCACCGCGACGGGCAGCCAGTTCACGCTCGTCGCCGTGTTCGTCCAGGTGAAGGAGCTCACCGGGTCGGAGGCGGCCGTCGGCGCCACCGGCCTCGCCTACCTGCTCGGGCTCGTCGCGGGGGCGCTCGCCGGGGGCGCGATCCTGGACGCCTGGGATCGGCGGCGCCTCCTGATGTTCGCGCAGGTCGGCCTCGCCGCCGGCTCGGCGATCCTGCTGGCCGGCGCGATCGCGGGCCGAGCCACCGCTGTGGCTGATCTACACGGGCCTCGCCGTGCTCGCCGCGAGCAGCTCGCTGGACGGGCCCACCCGATCCGCGATCACCGCCCGGATCCTCGACACCCGGACAGCTGCCGGCCGCACAGGCGCTGAACCAGGTCGTCTGGAACACCGCCGCCCTCATCGGACCGTTGCTCGCCGGATTGGTGATCGCGTGGGCGGATGGCGACGTCACCGTCGCGTACGCGGTCGACCTCGCGTCGATCGGCTGCATGTTCGTCGCCGCGACGCTCGTGCACCCGATGCCACCGTCGAGGGAAGACCACGCCGACACGGGCCTGCGCGCGATCCGGGACGGGTTCGACTTCGCCCGCAAGCACCGGCTCATCATGTCGACGTTCGTGATCGATCTGATCGCGATGGTCTTCGGCCTCCCCCGGGTGCTGTTCCCCTTCCTCATCGTCGATCAGTTCCACCTCTCTTCGAAAGCGATCGGCCTCCTGTTCGCGGCACTCGCCGTGGGTGCCCTGTTGGGAGCCCTCACGAGCGGCTGGACCGGCAGGGTCCAACGGCAGGGACTCGCGGTGATCGTCTCGGTCGCGGCGTGGGGGATGGCGATCGCCGCCTTCGGCTGGTCGGGCCACTGGCTCTGGCTGGGGCTCGCGATGCTCGCCCTCGCGGGCTGGGCCGACGTGATCAGCGCGATCTTCCGGACCACGATCCTGCAGATGTCGGCCCCGGATCGATTGCGAGGGAGGCTCTTCGGGATCCACATCCTGGTCGTGACCGGTGGCCCCCGGCTCGGGGACGTGGAGGGCGGGCTGGTGGCCCGCTTGGTCTCACCGACGTTCAGCGTGATCGCCGGAGGCCTCGCATGTGTCGTCGGCGCGGGCCTGGTGGCGCTGTTGTACCCGGAGCTCCGGCGGGCTCGCGCGCCCGTCACCTCCTGACGTACGCTCCGCTCGCATGCCGAAACTCACCGACGCAGAGCTCGCGGCCTTCCTCTCGGAGGTGGAGGGGTGGACCTCGCCTGGGGAACGCGATCCACAAGGAATTCGGATTCCCGAGCTTCCGAGGGGCGATCGCGTTCGTCAACCGCGTCGCGGATCTTGCCGAGTCCGCCGGGCATCACCCCGACATCGAGATCCACTACAACCGGGTGTTCATCTCGCTCTCGACGCACGACGCCGGCGGCGTGACCGAGAAGGACGCGGTCCTGGCTGCCGAGATCGACGAAGCCGCTGGGAGCAACGCAGCCGCCGGGCACAGCGACGGATAAGCAGTGGCCGAGGTCGTCCGTATCGTCGAGCTCCGCGTGCTCGACGGGCCCAACCTCTACTTCCCGCGTCCGGCGGTGAAGCTCACGATGGAGGTCGGGGGGTGGCTCCGTGCGAGTGAGGACCGGATCGCCTCGATCGGTCGCGCGATCGGGATCCCGGAGCTGGACCCCGGCGCGCCCGGGAGCGATCAACGCCAGCGGGCGACGGTACGGATCGCGGTCCAGCTGACGCGGCGGATCGCGACGGCCGCCGGGACGGGACGGCTCGCCGTCCGCGGGCGGACGGGACCGGAGTTCGGGCGAGTGATCGTCGTCTTCCCGTGGCGCCGGCGAGGCGCGGCGGAGGCGCTGGCCGGCGCCGTGGCGACCGGGATGGCCGCCATCGTCCGCCGCTCTCCGGACCGCGTGATCGCGGAGCTCGCCCGTGAGGTGGCCGCGGCCGATCCGGGCGCCGAGCCGGAGTTGCCGGACCCCGACATCCCCGTCATCCAGGTGAGCGGGACGAACGGCAAGACCACCACCACCCGGTTGATCGCGCACATGGTGATGACCGCCGGCAAACGCGTCGCGTTCTCTTCGACCGACGGGGTGTATCGCAACGATCGGCTCGTCAAGAAGGGCGACTATTCGGGCTTCGGGGGCGCCGCGATCGCCCTCGCGCAGCACCCCGACGTCGCGGTCCTCGAGACGGCTCGAGGAGGCATCCTCCTCCGCGGGATCGGCGTCGCGCACAACGACGTCGCCGTGGTCACGAACGTCTCGGCCGATCACCTCCACCTGCAGGGTATCTCCACCGTCGACCAGCTTGCCGAGGTCAAGGCGACCGTGACGCGGATCACGCGCAGGGAAGGATGGGTGGTCCTGAACGCCGACGATCCGCGCGTCCTGGCGATGCGTCGAGTGGCCAGCGGTCGGCCCTGGTTGTTCTCGATGGATCCCCGCCACCCCGCGTTCCGAGAGGCGCTCGCCGACGGCGGCCGCGCGATCAGTGTGCTGGACGGGACGATCGCGTGGATGGAGGACTCCACCGTGCACCGGCTGATCGACCTCGACCAGGTGCCCGTGACGCTCGCCGGCCTGTCGCGGATCTACACCCAGAACGCGCTCGCCGCGGCCGCCGCCGGATTGGCCGCGGGGCTCCCGGCGCGGAGCGTGACGAAGGGCCTTCGCACCTTCGTCCTCGATCCGCAGAAGAACCCCGGGCGGACCAACCTCTTCTCACTCGACCGTCGGCTCCTGGTGCTCGACTACGCGCACAACGAGGCGGGGATGGACGGGCTCGTGGAGATCCTCCAGGGGCTCCGGCCGCCGGATCGAGAGATCTGGCTCGCGATCGGCACCGCGGGCGACCGGACCGACGACATCCTGCAGGGGTTCGCCGTTCGCGCGGCGCTGGGCGCGGATCACCTCGCGATCGCGGAGCTGAAGAAGTACCTGCGAGGGCGGCCACGGGAGGACGTGATCGAGCAGCTCCGCCGGGGGGCGGCACGTGCCGGCCAGCACGACGTGCCGGTCTACCCGGACGAGCTGCGGGCGCTCCGGGCGATGCTGAAGGCATCCGTGCCCGGCGACGTCGTGGGGATCACGGCTCTGGCCCAGCGCGTCCAGGCCTTCCGCTGGCTGCGAGGGACGGGCGCCAAGCTCCTGGGACCCTCCGACGTCCGCCGTCTCGTGCGTGCCCGGGCGGCGGATGCCGTCCGATCGGGGTGAGGTTGCGCCCGAACGGGACCCCCGGCGAGCCTGGGAGTATGGAGGGGCATGGCCGCCATCCAGCACTCCGCGATGGAATCCTCGCTCGTCGTCGCCTCGAACCGGGGCCCCGTTCGATTCGAGCGAGGTGAGGACGGCAAGCTCGTCGAGCATCGAGGGTCGGGCGGTCTCGTCACCGTGCTCGGCGGCGTCCTCGAGCGGGACGACGCGACGTGGGTGGCAGCTGCCGTCACCGAGGGCGACCGGGAGGTCTCCCCGCGAGGCCGCAAGGTCGAGGGTGCGCTCCAGCGGGTCCGCTATGTGGACATCCCGCAGGAGCGATACGACGGCTACTACAACGGCATCGCGAACGGCATCCTCTGGTTCGCGCACCACTACCTCTGGGACATCGCGCGGACCCCGACGTTCGACGAGAAGACCGAGCACGACTGGGAGGACTACATCGAGGTCAACCGCGTCTTCGCCCGCGCGCTCGCGGTCGAGGCGAAGCACGACCCGATCTTCCTGATCCAGGACTACCACCTCACGATGGTGCCGCAGATGCTGCGGGATCTCGTCCCTCAGGCGCGGATCCTCCACTTCTCGCACACCCCCTTCGCCGGGAGGACCTACCTCCGCACGCTGCCCGTCGGGATGCGGCAGAAGATCCTGCGCGGCATGCTCGGCGCGGACGTGGTCGGCTTCCAGGGTCGGCAGTGGGGGGAGAACTTCCTCCTGTCCGCCCGGGAGCTCGAGGACGTGCACGTCGACATCCGGGCCCATCGCGCCGAGGTGGACGACCGCCACGTGCAGATCCGGTCCTTCCCGGTGGCCGTCGGCGCGCAGGAGATCCGGGAGGCGGCCGCGAGCGACCGGGCCAAGCGGCTGCGGACCCAGGTGGAGAAGATCGGCAACGGCCGGAAGCTCCTGCTCCGCGTCGACCGGCTCGAGCCCTCGAAGAACATCCTCCGCGGCTTCCTCGCCTTCGAGCTCCTCCTGCAGCGGCATCCGGAATGGCGAGGGGAGGTCGTGTTCCTGGCGCTGCTGAGCCCATCGCGGGAGGAGGTGCCCGCCTACCGTGACTACTCGGCCGACTGCCGCGCGGCCGCCGCTCGGATCAACGCGGCGTACGGGAAGGAGGACTGGACGCCGATCGTGCTGAAGGTGCAGGAGGACTTCACGTATGCGGTCGCCGCCTACGATCGGTACGACGCGATGCTCGTGAACCCCGTCCACGACGGCATGAACCTCGTCGCGATGGAGGGGCCGGTCGTGAACACGCGCGGGGGGGCGCTGATCCTGTCCCGGAACGCGGGCGCGTTCGGCCGGCTCGGCCGCCACGCGCTCGCGATCAATCCGTTCGACCTGTCCGAGACGGCCGACGCGATCCACGAGGCGCTCGCGATGCCCGAGGAAGAGCGAACCCGGCGAGCTCGAGGGCTCCAGCGGTCGGCGCTCGCGCATACGCCGGCCACGTGGCTCGCAGGGCAGTTGCGAGCGATCGACGAGGTGCGAACGCCGAGCGAGTGATCGGGCTAGGTCGGCGCGTCGAGTGCATCGGCGATCGAGCGCAGCAGTTCGACGACCCCTCGAGGCCCGTCCACGACGAGGTCGGCTGCCTCGATCACGGCCATCGAGACCTCAGGACCCTCGGCAGCGACCGCACACGTCCACAGGCCGGCCGAGCGCAGACCGCGGAGCGTCGTGAAGGCGTCCAGGTCACCCACGTCGTCGCCGGCGAACAGCACCGCTTCGAGGTCGTCGCCCTCGACCAACAGTTGGACGGCATCTCCCTTCCGGGGCCCTCCGATCGGCATCAGCTCGAGGATCGCCCTGCCCGGAACGAGCTCGAGCCCATGCGCGGCCGCCACTGTGGTGAGAGGCCCGGCCGCGGCCTGCACGGCCGCGTCCGGGTCGCGAAGCGCGCGGAAGTGGACGGCGACGGCGGCACCCTTGGGCTCAACCCATGCGCCGACGTCGGAGGCGACCTCCATGATCGCCGCCATCGCGGCGGCATCGATCTCGGCCGTCGTTCGAGTCCGTGCGTCCCCACGACTTCGATGACCCGGCACGTCGACGAGCGTCCGCACCTCTTCCGACCGTCGCCCCGAGATCGACCGCAACCACGCCCACACGGTGGACCAGTCGTTCGAGGAGCGAAGGGACCTCCGGCAGCACCCGTGCGAGTTCCGGCCGCGGAACGATCGGAGCCAAGGTCCCGTCGACATCGAGGACATCGATCCCGGCGCCGTCCGCTCGCGCCACGAGGCCGGACACCACTTCGTCGATGTCCATCCTCACCGGAGCGATGCGCAGTCGACGCAGAGGACCGACCACGGCCGCGCCTCCAGGCGTTCCTCCGGGATGAGCTTCCCGCACCGGTCGCAGATCCCGTAGGTCCCTTCGTCCACCTTCGCGAGCGCTCGCTCGACGTCCAGGAGGATCGCCTCGAGCTCCCGGGCCGTTCCGACACGGTTCAACCGGTCGACGGCCTCGGTGGTGCCGTCCCCGACGCGTTTGCCGAAGGACACCGATGCGTCCGGATCGCGCTCCACGGTCGTGACGACCCCGAGCTCCGAGGCCAGCTCGTCGCGGCGCGCACGGAGATCCTCGGCGATCCTGCGCAGATCCATCGCTATCGCGGCACGGACGACAGGTCGATCAGATCCGCATCCCCGCCGACGGCTTCGATCAGACCGTGCTCGGACGCGCCCATCGCCGACGGGGTGGCGCTCCCGCGCCGCTTCTCGAGCTCCTTGTACACCTCGGTCGCGTAGTCGACGCAGAGGACGACCACGTCGCCCGGTCGGGCTCGGTCCAGCGCCTTGCGGGCGGCGTCCATCTCGTCCAGCACGATCTCCACGGTGCCGGCGCGCGCGTCACCCTCGTTCATCGCTTCCCGAACGCCCTCCACCACGAGCTCCGCCGTCTCTCCCGGTTTCCGTCCGCGCGGGTTGCGGTCCTCCCGAACGATCACGATGTTGAAGTAGCGAGCGGCGACGCGGCCCAGCTGCCGCATGTCCTCGTCTCGACGGTCGCCCGCCGTCGCGACCACGCCCACCACGAGGTTGGCCGGTCGCGAGTTATCGCCGGGACGATCCGCCTGCGACGCGTCGGCGGCGAGGCGGTCGACGAAGTCGCCGAGCGTCTCCAGCCCGGCGGCGTTGTGCGCGTAGTCGAGGATCACCTTCACACCGCCGAGCTCGAACACGTTCAACCTGCCGGGCGCCTGGTAGATCGACGTCGTGAAGGACCGGAGCCCCTGTCGGATGTCGTGCAGGTGCGCCCCGGCCGCGTGCGCGGCCGCCGCGGCCGCCATCGCGTTCTGCACCATCATCCGCGCCCGCCCGTCGAACGTGGCGGGCAGCATGTGCACGTAGGCGATGGGCGAGGACCGCCTCCCTTCCTTGAGGACCATCAGCTCGCCGAGCGGGCCGTGCTCGAGGACGATGGCCTTGCGGCCGCGGCGGATCCAGCGATCCACGAACTCGTGCTTCTCCTTCATCGAGAACAGGATCACCTGCCCGCCGGTGTGCCGCCGCATCTCGAGGACCAGCGGATCGTCGGCGTTCAGCACGGCCCAGCCCGTCTTCGGCACGGCCTCGACGACGACCTGCTTCACGCCCGCGAGCTGCTCCAGGGTGTTCACCTCGCGCAGCCCCAGGTGGTCGCCCGTGACGTTCAGGACCACGCCCACGTCGTTCCGCCCGTACCCGAGGCCCTCGCGGAGGATCCCGCCCCTTGCGACCTCGAAGATCGCCATGTCCACCCGCGGGTTCTGCAGCACCATCTGCGCCGACTTCGGGCCGGAGGCGTCCACGCGCTTCACGAGCCGCTCGTCGATGTAGACCCCGTCGGTCGAGGTCATGCCGACCTTGCGGCCGAGGCCCCGGAAGATGTGCGCGATCATCCGGGTGGTCGTGGTCTTCCCGTTCGAGCCCGTCACCGCCACGATCGGGATGCGCGACGGCGAGTTCTGTGGGAACAACGCGTCGATCACGGGCTTGGCGACGTACTGCGGTTCACCCTCCGTGGGATGGGTATGCATCCGGAACCCCGGCGCCGCGTTCACCTCGACGATCGCTCCGCCGGTCTCCCGCACGGGCAGGGTGATGTCGGGCGCCAGGAAGTCGATGCCCGCCACGTCGAGCCCGACCACCCTCGCCGCCTCCTCGGCGATCTCGACGTTGTCCTCGTGCGCCTCGAAGGTCCGGTCGATCGAGATGCCTCCCGTCGACATGTTGCCGGTCGCCACGAGGAGGACCCGTTCGCCCTCGGCCGGGACGTCGGCAAGTTCGAACCCTTGGGCGCGCACGAACTCCTCGGCCTTGTCGTCGACGGTGATCCTCGTCAGCACCTTCTCGTGGCCGATCCCGCGACGCGGGTCCTGGTTCGTGATCTCCACCAGCTCCCGGATCGTGTGCTCGCCGTCGCCGACCACGTGGGCCGGCTCGCGCTCGGCGATCGCCACCATCCGACCGCCTACCACCAGCACGCGATAGTCGTTCCCCCGCACGAAGGTCTCCACGACGACCCTCCCGTCGCGGGACTGGCCGAGCGCGTGTGCGAAGCCGGCGCGGATCGCCTTCTTGTCGGAGAGGTTCAACCCCACGCCGCGCCCATGGTTGCCGTCGAGCGGCTTCGTCACGACGGGGTAGCCGATGCGCCCGGCGGCCGCGACCGCCTCGTCCGCGCTCCGGACCACCTCGCTCCTCGGGACCGGGAGCCCCGCGGCGGCGAGCAGCTGGTTCGTCATCTTCTTGTCCGACGCGATGTCGACCGCGAGGGCCGACGTCATCGACGTCATCGTGGCGCGGATCCGCTGCTGGTACTTCCCCTGCCCGAGCTGGATCAGCGAGGCCTCGTTCAGACGCATGTAGGGGATGTCCCGCGACGCCGCCTCGTCGATGATCGCCTGGGTCGAGGGGCCGAACGCCCGGCGCTCCGCCAGCTTGATCAGGCGCTCGAGCTCGGCCAGGAAGTCGAAGTCCTTCTCCGCCTGCGACCACGTGGTTCACGACCCGGACGGCGAGCTTGCCGGCCTCGACGCCGACCGTCTCCTCCCAGTAGCCGTAGATCACGTTGTAGCGGCCCGTCTCCCCCGCGCTCCGCGTCTTGCCGCGGGAGATGTGGGCCCCGGTCTCTCGCTGGAGCTCGAGCGCCACGTGCTCGGCGACGTGGCCGAGCCAGGTCCCGTCCACGAGCCGCTCGCCGAAGCCGCCCCGCCGCCCGAGCGAGCAGGAATGCTCGGCGACACCCGGGAGCAACGCCAGCAGCCCCTCGTTGAACCCGGGGATCTGGTTGGAGGGCCACTCTTCGAGCGAGCCGAGGTCGACCAGCATCCGGACGCACGGCTCGTACGACCAGTAGTTGGGGCCCCGGAAGACCTGGGTCTGCACGATCGCGAGGTCCGGCTTCGGCTTCCGAGACTTCGCGGACGCCGGCTCCCGTTTCGCGGTCTCGCGACTGCCCTCGGTTGCGCGCCGTGCGAGGGCGCTGCTCCGAGGTCCGCTGCTGTTGGTTCTGCTCCTTGCCCTGGGCAGCCTTGCTCACGTCGACGCCTCCCCGTCCTCGAGGGCATCCGGTCCGGTGAGCAGCGCGCGACCGCGCAGGTCGAACCGGTACCCCGAGGGCAGGGAGTGCAGGGTGGCGCCGCTCACCATGACAGGACGATAGCCCTTCCCACGATACGCATCCGTCTTGACGTGGGACCCGTCGACCAGGGTCACCGCCCCCCGACCGAGCACGTGGAGGACCCGATCGGACGTGACGACGGCGCAGGTGTCCTCGTCCACGCCGATGCCCAGGAGCGAAGGGGACTGCGCGACCAGCGCCAGGAGACGGCCGATCCGACCCCGCTCCTCGAAATGCTGATCGATCACCACGCCCTGGACGATCCCGAGCCCGGCGGCGAGGTGCACCATCCGGTGCTTGGGCGTCGGTCCCGGTCGACCGAACGCGACCATGTGCGATGCGAGGGCAGACGCTCCGGCGCTCGTTCCTGCGAGCACGACGCCGCGATCGTGTGCGTTGGAGATCGCGTCGCCGAGCCGGGTCCCCGCCACCACCTGCGTGAGCCTGGATTGGTTCCCGCCGGTGAGGAACACCCCGGTGGCCTCGGAGAGAGGCAGGACGACGCCGGGGTCGTCGGCCTGATCGCGCTCCTCGGGCCGGATGCCGGTCACCGTGCCGATGCCCAGGCCGAGGAAGAGCTCGCGGTAGGCATCCGTCGCCGCGTCGCCCAGGGAGGATGCCGTCGAGATCACCACGACGTGCCCGTCGCTGCCGCCCGCGAGGTCCGCGAAGGTGCCGAGGATCACCTTGTCGCGGAACCGATCCTCCGCGCCGCCGATCACCATCACGGGGCCGGCCCCGCCCACGGCCCGAAGGGCCCCCCCGTCCGTCATGGCGGCAAGTGTATCCGGCGCCCGTCGCCCCTCCGGCAGCTCAGGAGTGTTCGCGCGCGCTGCGCTCGGTGTCGCCCGGCGCCCGGAGCACCAGTTGGTCGTGCGGCTCGACCACGTCCACCGTTCCCTCGAGGCCTTCCTCGGCGAGGAGGGTGAACCCGGAGGGATGCTCCACCACCTGATCGGTCGGACCCGGCTCGTCGGTGAGCTCGAACCGCACGCCGCCCGCGTCGCGGACGATCCGCACCCGGACGTCGGGGTTGAAACGGCGCGCGGCCGTGTCCGCGCGCGACAGGATCTCGATCGCCCAGTCGGTGAACGCCAGCATCCGACGAGTGTAGGTCGCCCCGGAGCCTCGGCCGCCGGAACACGCTGGCGCAGGTGCGACGCGCGCGTAACCGTCTAAGTGGTTGAAGACGGTTTCAGAACGATAGGATGAGTGGATGCAAGCTCGCCTCTCCCAGCCGGTGCACGAGGAAGGGGGCACGCCCCCCGCCCCCGACGACCTCGAGCTCGTCCGAAGCTTCCTGTCCTTGCACGACCACGAGCAGGGGAACCCCGACGGGATGCCTCCGAGCCTCGAGAGCCTCCGTTGGTGGCTCGGTGCGAAGGAGCTGGTCGGGCCCGACGAGCCCGTCAAGGACCAGGATCTGGCCTGGGCGCTCCGCGTGCGCGATGCCCTGACGACCAAGGTGCGGGAGAACATGGGCGAGGCGAGGGATGCGGACGCCGCGGCGTTGCTCAACCGCGCCGGTGAGGAGACCGGTCTCCGGGTCTGCTTCGGGTGCTCCGACGGCGACGCGATCCATGTGAACGCGACCGGCGTCCGTGGCGCGATCGGAAGGATCCTCGGCTCCGCGTTCCTCGCCGAGCTCGACGGGCGATGGGAGCGGTTCCGCGTCTGCCACGACCCCGGATGCTCTTCGGTCTTCTTCGATCGATCGAAGAACAAGAGCGGCAAGTGGTGCTCGATGTCCTCCTGCGGCAACCGGGCCAAGGTCCGGGCGTTCCGCGAACGGCAGGCGGCCCGATGACGAGTGACGACCACGCTGGACCTCGCGCTCCGCGCTCCCGGCGGGGAGCCCGTCGACCTCTGGCGAACCCTCGTCTCCCACGGGTTCGCCGAGCTGTCGCCGACGGTGCTCGACGAGGAGCACCGGTCGCTGGGGCTCACGGTCCGTGTGCCCGGCGGGCGCCCACGCCGGGTCCGGGTCTCCCAGGGTTCCCGTCGGCGAGCCCGCGTGGACGTCCTCGGCCCGCGGCCCGGCCCGAAGGTCGTTCGCGCCGTGCTCGAGGGCACCGCCCACGTGCTCCGGCTCGACCAGGATCTCTCGCCGTTCTATCTCCTCGCGGAGGCGGATCCGGATCTCGCGTGGGCGGCGGCCGGTGCCGGACGGATGCTCCGTTCACCCACGGTGTTCGAAGACGTCGTGAAGACGGTCTGCACGACGAACTGCACCTGGAGCGCCACGGTCCGGATGGTGGATGCGCTCGTCACGCACCTGGGCGAACCCGCGATCGGTGGCGACGGGCCGCTCACCAACGCCTTCCCGACGCCCGCCGCGATGGCCGCGGTTCCGGAGTCGTTCTATCGAGACGTGGTCCGCGCCGGCTATCGCGGGGCGTACCTGCGATCGCTCGCTCGCGCGGTCGCCGCCGGCGATCTCGACCTGGAGGGCTTCGCGAACGCGACGCCGGCCGATCTTCCCGACACGGATCTCGAGACCGCGCTCCTCGCGCTCCCGGGTGTCGGACCGTACGCCACCGCCCACATCATGATGACGCTGGGCAGGCACTCCCGGCTGATCCTGGACTCCTGGACGCGCCCGAAGTACGCGAGGCTCCTGGGTCGGACCAAGCCGGTCCCGGATCGGCTGATCGAGAAGCGCTTCCGCCCGTACGGACCGTTCGCCGGTCTCGCCTTCTGGCTGTTCGTCACCCGCGACTGGGTCGACGACGGTTCCGGCTGAGCCCGCGCCTATACTGCGCGAGCCGCCCGGCCGTCCGGGCACGGGCGTCACCAGCAGGTCCACACGATGACGGTGCCTTTATGTCCCCGCGGAGCCGTGCGATCGACGAGCTCCTCCAGACCCCGCGTGCCGGGTGGTCGTGGCGTGCGCGCGAGTCGGGCGGGCGCCGGGTCGCTAGCCGCCGAGGTGCGCACCGGTGGCTGAGCGGCTGGGCGCCGCGCCCGCCCGCCTCGCGCGCCGAGCCCGCCGGCTCTTCGGGTACTGGCGTTCGGAGCGCCGCACGCTCCGTCAGGGAACCGTCGCCCTCGCGCTGAGCACCTGCGCCGGCTTCGTCGCCGGGCTCGTGCTGGGCTCGATCACCGGCACGCTCGAGAAGCTCCCCGGACTCCTCGTGCTGATCCCCGCCGCCGTCGGCATGCGAGGCACGATCTTCGGCGCGATGGGAGCCCGCTTCGGCACGGGCGTGGCCGCCGGACTCTTCGAGCCGACCCTCCGGCGAGGGAGCTTCCTCTCACGCAACGTCACCGTGGGGATCCTCTCATCGCTGCTCACGTCCTTCTACCTCGCCGGCGTCGCGAAGCTGGTGGCCTCGGCCTTCAGCAGGGGCGGGGTGATCTCGTTCTGGGACCTGGTGACCATCTCCGTGGTCGGCGGCGTCCTCGCGTCCTCGATCGCGCTGGTCGTCACCGTCGGGATCGCGGTGGTGGGGTTCCGGAAGGGCTGGGACCTCGACGCCGTGAGCACCCCGATGGTCACCGCGATCGGCGACATGGTCACGCTCCCCTGCCTGTTCCTCGCGAGCCTCCTCGTCGGCAACGACACGGTGAACGGGATCACCGCGCTGCTCTGCACGGTCGCGACCGCCGCCGCCCTGGTCGCCTCGTTCCGCGTGGACGTCGGGGTTCGCCGGATCCTCCTCGAGATGCTCGCGGTCGTGGCGCTCTCGCCGCTGCTCGACATCCTCGCGGGCGCCCTCCTCCAGGCGCACAGCACGGAGCTCCAGGCGGTCCCGGCGGTCCTGATCCTGATCCCCCCGTTCGTCTCGCAGGCGGGCGCGCTCGGCGGGATCCTCTCGTCCCGCCTCTCGTCGAAGCTGCAGCTCGGCGTCATCACCGCGAAAGGACCCCCGGAGATCCCCGCCCTCGTCGACGGAGGCATCGTCATCGTGCTGGGCGTCCTGGTGTTCACCGCGATCGGCGCCGTGTCGTGGGCGCTGTCCTCCCTGACCGGGGGCCCGGATCCCGGCGCGCTCATCCTCATCGGGGCCACCCTCCTCGCGGGCGCGATCGTGCTGCCCATCACGCTCGTGGTCGGGTACTCCGTCGCCGTGCTCACCTCGCGCTTCGGGATCGACCCCGACAACCAGGGCGTTCCCTTCATCACGTCGCTGCTCGACCTGGCCGGCGTAGCGGCCATCCTCCTCGTCATGAGAACATCCGGGGTACTCCCGTGATGGACGAACAGCCCCGCAACGTCAAAGAGCTCCTCGTCGAGTTGAAGGACGCCTCCGAGCTCATCGTCGACCTCGCGTACGCGGCCGTCTTCTTCAACGAAGAGAAGCTCGCGGAGGAGGTGGAGCGGCTCGAGGAGCGGATGAGCGACCACCTCCGTCGTCTCCGGATCACCGCGATGCTCGCCGCGCGGAGCCCCGAGGATGCCGAAGGGATGGCCGGCGTGCTCTGGATCGCGGGCGCGATCGAGGGCATGGGCGACGCGGCATCCGACATCGCACGGGTGGTCGCCGCTCGCCTCGGGCTCCCCGACGCGCTCCGGCAGGACCTCCGCCACGCCGACGAGATGACGGCGAGGGTCAAGATCCGCGATGACGCCCCCGGGGCCGGCCGCACGCTCCGCGATCTCTCGCTGCCCACGGAGTCCGGCATGTGGGTGGTCGCCATCCGGAGCGGCATGGACTGGCGTTTCGATCCGGGCGCCGATGACGTCGTGTCCGTCGGCGACGTGCTCCTGATCCGAGGTCCGGAGGAGGGCGTGAACCACGTCCGCGAGCTGGCCGGCGCACCGCCGCTCCCCGAGGCGCCCGACGAGGAGCCGCCGCCGCTCTCCGAGCTCGACCGAGCGGTCGACATCCTCGTGGAGATGAAGGATCTCGCCGAGGCGGCCGTCGGCCTCGCGTACTCGGCGTTGCTGTTCAACAACCGCTCCCTCGCCGCCGAGGTCGGCTCGCTGGAGGCTCGTTCCGACATCCTGCACGACGAGCTCGAGTCCTGGGTCCTTCGGGCGGCGCCCGAGGCTCGGGATCCCGACGCACTTCGTGGCCTCCTCCGCCTCGGCGCCGCGTCCGAGCACATGTGCGATGCCGCGCGCGACATGACCTGGTACGTCGAACAGGGCGAGCCGCTGCACCCGGTCGTCCAGCTCGCGCTCGAGGAGACCGAGGAGACGAGCTCCGAGGTCGTCGTCGAGCGAGGATCGATCGGCGGCCGGGCAGTCCCTCAAGGAGCTTCGCCTGGAGACCGAAACGGGCATGTTCGTGCTCGCGGTCCAGCGCGGGTCCCGGTGGATCTATCGGCCCCGCGCCCGGTTCACCCTCCAGGAAGGCGACCGCCTGATCTCCGTCGGCCCGGAAGAGGGTGAGGAGGCGCTCGCGGCCCTGTCGCGCGCGCCCGTCGCGGCGCACGGCTAGCTCGGGTCCTTGTTCGCCCCTCGGCGCTGGCCTAGCCTCGCCTCGTGGAAGCCTTCGTGTACCTGCGGGTCAAGCCGGGATCCGTCGTGCCCGTGCGGAACCAGCTCACGGCCTCGGCGCTCGCCCGTCGCTCGGTGGTGGTCGTCGGGGACTGGGACGTCCTCTCCCTGGTCGACGGTCCCGATCTCGCCACGATCGGGACGGGCGTGCTCTCGGAGATCCACCTGATCGAGGGGATCGCCCGCACCTACACCGCGCCGGTCGTCCCGCAGGACCGGCTCGGGGTCGTCGGGTTCGGGGGCCTGCCCACGCCCCAGATCATCCGGGGGGCGTGCTACGTCCACATCGCGGCCGAACCGGGAGCCGCCGCCGGCCTCTACGAGCGACTCTCCGAGATCGGCGGGGTCGCCGGGGCCGCGGTCCTCGGGGGCCGCTGGGACCTGATCGTGTGCATCCCGGAGCCGTGGGAGGTCGCGTCGGGGATCGTGCTCGACAAGATCCACGCGCTCCCCGGGATCCGCTTCACCAGCACGCTCATCTCGGTCGACTACGAGGAGCCCGACGAGGACCGGGACCAGTTCAGTTCCTGGTCGTAGACCTCAGCAGAGAGGTCTGACCTCAGCGAACGGTCGTCGCCCGGACCCCCGGGGGCAGCGCGAACCGCACCCGCTCCTCGGTGATCAGCGCCTGCTCCACCCGGTCGAAGCCGCGGTCCGCGAGCCACCCGAGCATCTGTTCGACGAGCCACTCGGGGGCGGAGGCACCGGACGTGAGCCCGACGATGTCGGCCCCTTCGAGCCACGCGGGATCCACCTCGGACGCGTCATCGACGAGGTAGGCGGGCGTGCCCCGTTCCTGGCTGACCTCGGCCAACCGGTTCGAGTTGGAGGAGTTCTTCGAGCCGATCACCAGCACGACGTCCGCCTGCCGCGCCACCTCCTTCACCGCGTCCTGTCGGTTCTGGGTTGCGTAGCAGATGTCTTCGCGGGGAGGCCCTTGGATCTCGGGGAACCGTGAACGGAGGACATCGACGATCTGGCTCGTCTCGTCCACCGACAGGGTGGTCTGCGTGAGGTAGGAGAGCCGGGCAGGGTCGGGGACCTCGACCCGCTGGGCCTCGGCCACCGATTGCACGAGGATCGTCCGCTCCGGCGCCTGCCCGCTGGTCCCCTCGACCTCCTCATGCCCTGCATGGCCGATCAGGATGATCGTCTGGTCGTCATCGGCGAACCGGCGCGCCTCGAGGTGGACCTTGGTGACGAGTGGGCACGTCGCGTCGATCAGCGACAGCCGGCGGCTCCCCGCGTCGGCGTGGACCGTCGGGGACGAACCGTGGGCCGACAGGACGACGACGGCTCCCTCGGGCACCTCGTCGAGCTCCTCCACGAAGACCGCCCCCTTGTCTTCCAGACCGCGGACCACATGGAGGTTGTGGACGATCTGCTTGCGGACGTAGACGGGCCCGTCGTGCTGTTCGAGGGCTCGCTCGACGGCGTCGACGGCGCGTTCGACGCCGGCGCAGTAGCCACGTGGAGCTGCGAGGAGGACCGTACCCACACCCCATCGTACCCATGCTCGAGCCCTGGCCCTTCCGTCGGGCCTTCATCGGCCGGGATCGGCCTTCGGCCGACCGCGGCCGGGCCCCGGTTGCCGTGTGTCGGCCGGCCGGGCTAGGGTGGTCGCTGTCGGCTTCGGACCGAGTGGCCCGGTCCTCCTGCGCACGACGCGCGCTTCCCACCTTCCCAGGGTGTGACTGGCGTGCGCCCGTGCGTGGGAGTTCGGTCGTTTCGGGCCGAGGTCGACACAGGTCACACAGGAGAGGACGAGACCAGGAGGTGATGCGTACACCCGCGACCTAGCGCGGAGGCAGTCCGGAAGCGGCGTCAGCCGCCCGGAGCTCGCCTGAACGAGGCCGCCAGCCGCGTTCGCCGCGTGGGTGATCCAGCCCATGACCACGATGATCCGGAAGTGCCGCACCATCATCGCGGCATCGATCCTGACCGCCGTCATCATGAGCTTCCCCGTCACGACGACATCGCAGGCGATGGTCCAGCGCGACGCGCGCCGGGCCGTCACGACGAAGATCTGCCCGATCGATTGGCGACAGAGCACGTGGCACGTCAAGCAGCTCATCCGCTGCGCGGCTTCACATCACGGCGTGAGCACGAGCACGGCGCTCTACGTTGCGTGGCGCGAGTCGCGATATCGGCCGAGCGCCTACAACGCGGCCGGAGGGGCCGCCGGCCTCTATCAGCACCTGATCAAGTACTGGCCGGACCGAGCGGCGGACTACGGCTTCAAGAACTGGTCCCCGTTCAACGCACGGGCCAACATCATGGTCACGATGCGGATGGTGCGTCAGTACGGATGGGGTCCCTGGAGCCTCTGAGCTCAGGAGCCCTGGAGGATCGGACCGCCCGGGCGAGCGAGCGATCGCAGCACCTCGCGCACCTCATCGCGCGAGGGAGCGACGGCGCTCGCCCCGGGTGTGTCCCGATCCGTCACGATCCGCATCGCCGGGAACCGGTCGCGAACCAGCGACACGAGGTGTTCGAACCCGCCGAACACCACGAGCGCATGCGGCCGCTCCGCATCGATCACCCCGAGGGCATCGGTTTCCGTCGTCGCCCCCTGCGTGAGCTCCCACTCGGCGGCCGTCGTCGCCCGGCGGAGGGCGGAGAGCGACTCCTCGTCCGTCGGCGACGCACAGCACCTTGACCGCCCGGCACACGGCTAGAGCCACCCGCGCTTCCGGAAGCCGAGATAGAGCCAGATCGAAGACACGACCATCAGCCCGAGGGCGAGCGGGTATCCGAGCACCCAGTCGAGTTCGGGCATGTGCCGGAAGTTCATCCCGTAGACGCCGGCGACCAAGGTCGGGACGAGGATGATCGCCGCCCAGGCCGTGAGCTTCTTCATCACCTCGTTCAGCTGATGGGCCGACTGCGCCATCCGGATGTCCACGATCGTGGTGAGGATCTCGCGCACACCGTCGGTGAGCTCGATCGTGCGGAGCAGATGGTCCGTGATGTCCCGCAGATACGGGACGAGCGGGGCCGTCACGAGATCGGAGTCATCGGCGAGCCGGTCGATCAGCTGTCGGGTCGGGACCGCATGCCGGCGGAGCTGCACGGCGTCCCGCCGGAGACGGAGGACCTCGATCTGCAGCGATGCTCCTGCCGTGGGCTCCGGGTCGGACCGGAAGACGACGTTCTCGAGCTCGTCCGCGCGCTCCTCCAGCTCCTCGATCACCTCGAGGTACTCGTCCACGATCTCGTCGGCGATCGCGTACAGAGCCGCCCCCGTGCCGGGGGCGAGCGCGCACACGATCGGCCACCGCTTCTTCGCCTTCCCGAGGTCGAAGGCCGGAGCGAACCGGAGCGTCACCAGGAACCGAGGCGAGGCGAACACGAAGAGCTCGGATCCGGCGAGGCCGTCCGTTCCGAGGGTCAGGGGACGGAACACCGCGAAGACATGTCCCGGGTAGAGGTCCAGTTTGGGTCGCTGGTTCCGGTGGCGGACGTCCTCGACGGCGAGGTCGTGGAGATCGAGCTGCCGCTGGAGCTCCCCGACGTCCTCCTGGTTCGGATCGACCGCGTCGATCCAGACCCACGACGCCCCGTCGAGACCCTCCACCGTGCTCCGGAGATCGCTCACGGGCACCGCGTCGGCATGGATGACCCCCTCGCGGATCACATGCGCTTCCATCGCCGGGAGCGTAACCGGAGCGTGCCCCGAGCCGAGGCGATATCCCCGGCCGGCGACCTCGGGGGCCTAGCCTTGAGCGCGCGACCAGCGAGGAGCGGAGGAGAGCAGATGGCGCCGCGACGCACGAACCCCTTGGACCCATCCGATCCTGACGAAGTCGGCCGAGGAGCGGAGCAAGAGCCTGCAGAACCGCATCGCCGACGCGATCACCGCGTTCGCCGGCTCGATGCCGTTCGTGTACCTGCACATCGT
The DNA here is from genome assembly GCA_963711655.1 of uncultured Actinomycetota bacterium. GTDB lineage: Bacteria > Actinomycetota > UBA4738 > UBA4738 > HRBIN12 > JAJNBA01. The sequence continues at coordinate 168,210 of CAVQEW010000007.1, read as the reverse complement.
CTGGTTCGCCGCGTGGATCGGCTTCCGGGTGGAGAGCTACCCGTTCGGGCTGCTGACGATGATCGTGTCCCTCGAGGCCATCTTCCTGTCCACCTTCGTGATGATCAGCCAGAACCGGGCCGATGCGAAGCGCGAGTCGCTCGCGGAGCATCAATGGCAGCTGGTGCAAGCGGAGGAGAAGCAGAACGAGGAGCTCCTCGAGGTCTCCCGTCAGATCCTCGAGCTCACGAAGGAGATCCACCGGATGAGCCGGGCGAACCCCGACAGCCTCGACCTGATCCCGACCGGGCTCAGGCCACGGCCAACGAGAAGAACCTTCTGCAACGCGTACCCGAGCAGAGCGCACGATCGGCCACGTGAGGACCCACGCGGCGACCACCTGCCCCGCCACGCCCCAGCGCACCGCCGAGAAGCGCTTGGTCGCACCGACGCCCATGATCGCGGAACCGATCGCGTGGGTCGTCGAGACCGGGATGCCGAGCCGCGCCGCGACCGTGATCACGGTGGCGGCGCCGGTCTCGGCCGCGAACCCCTGCACGGGCTCCAGGTGGGTCATCCGCATGCCCGACGTGCGCACGACCCGCCAGCCGCCGACCATCGTCCCGAGGCCCATCACGAGCCCCGCGGAGAGGACGATCCAGGGTGCGATCGTGAGCTCACCGACGTTGCCGGCCGTCCCTGCTTCGTTGAGGGCGATGGTGAGGGCGATGATCCCCATCGTCTTCTGGGCGTCGTTCGTCCCGTGACTGAAGGCCATGAACGCCGCGGAGAGCGATCTGCCCCTTGCCGAAGACCTTCCGGACCGTGGCCATGCGCACGCGCACGAAGACCCGATAGATCACCACCATCAGGATGAAACCGAGCAGGAACCCTCCCAGGGGTGAGGAGACGAGTCCGATGAGCGATGCTGTTCGTCCCCTCGCTCTCGAGCGCCTTGAGTCCCCCGGCCGCGAACCCGGCGCCGAGCAGCCCGGCGACGAGGGCGTGGGACTCGCTCGAGGGAAGACCGTAGAACTGCGCTGCGAGTGCCCAGAGCGTGGCTGCGAGCAACGCCGCCGCGACGGTCTCGAGGCCGACGAAGTTGGGATCCACGATGCCTTCGGCGATCGTCTTGGCCACCGCGGTCCCCGTGAGCGCACCCACGAGGTTCAACACCCCGGCCATCAGCACGGCGTGGTGCGGTCGCATCACCCTCGTGGACACGACCGTGGCGATCGAGTTCGGAGCGTCGGTCCACCCGTTGGCGAACTCGAACAGATAGGCCAGGAAGAGGACGAACCAGACCATCAGGCGTTCTTCAGGGCGATCGCCTCGAGCATGTTCGAAACGTCCTCGAGTTGGTCGATGGCTCCTTCCGCCTCGTCGATGACGTCCCGCCACTTCAAGACGTCCATCGCCTTGTACTCACCGCCGAAGAGCCCGGCGATGGCCCGCCGGTAGACCCGGTCCCCCTCGTTCTCGAGACGGTTGACCTCGACCCAATACCGTTCGAGCTCCTTGAACTTCGGGAGTGTCTCGAGCGCCTCTCGCGTGACCTTGCAGGTCTGCACCAGGATGTCGGCCTGCGCCTTCATCTCGGGCAGCGGCTGCTCGATCTTGTGGAGCACGAACAGGTCGGCGGCCGCCTCGATGTGGTCGAGCACGTCGTCCAGACCGGAGGCCAGCCGGTGGATGTCCTCGTGGTCCAGCGGGGTCACGAAGACGGTGTTCAGCCGCTTCATGATCTCGTGCGTGACCTCGTCGCCTTCGTGCTCCAGATCCTTCAATCGATCGGCCTTCCGCGTCACGTCCTGGTAGTCCACGACGAGGTCCTGGTACGCGATCGCCCCCTCCTCGACCTTGACCGCCAGATTGACGAACATCTCGTAGAAGCTCTCGTCGCGGGGAACGAGCCTGAATCGCAGCCTCGGCATCCTCTGGAGCCCTTTCGCTCTTCGACCGGAGGCTGGATATCACGCGGGCGGCGGGCACCGCAACACGGGTGAGTCGGTCAATCGACGAATCGATAGCCGAGACCGCGCACGGTGATCAGGTGCGCCGGCTGATGCGGGTCCTCCTCGACCTTCTGCCGGAGCCGCTTCACGTGCACGTCGAGGGTCTTGGTATCCCCGAAGTAATCGCTTCCCCAGACCTCCGCGATCAGGTGGTCCCTGGTCAGCAGCCGGCCTTTGAGCCGGAGGAGCATCTCGAGGAGGGCGAACTCCTTCGGAGGGACCGCGACCAGCTCGCCGCGGACCCGGACCTCGTGGCGGCTCGGATCGAGCTCCACGGGCCCGCCGGAGAACATCGAGCTCGACTGCGTGCCACCCGTCATCTCTTCCCGGCGGAGGTGTGCCCGCACCCGGGAGACGAGTTCGCGGACCGAGAACGGCTTCGTGACGTAGTCGTCCGCGCCGATCTCGAGCCCGGAGACCTTGTCGGCCTCCGAATCCTTGGCGGTCACCATGATGATCGGGACGTTCGAGATCTGACGGATCTGCCGACAGACGTCGAGCCCGGAGAGCTCAGGGAGCATGAGATCCAGGATGACGAGCGAGGGCGTCTCCTCGCGGAACCGGTCGAGGGCCTGGCGCCCGTCGGGAGCCACGGCGACCGCGTACCCCTCCCGCTCGAGGTTGTAGCGGACCGTGTCGGCCAACGAGACCTCGTCCTCCACCACGAGGATCCGAGCCCGCGACCCGCTCGACATCAGACGTGCCGTCCGGCCTCGGGCACGTCGTGGGATGCATCGGTGAACTCGCGGAACTCCCCCGTGATCAAGAACCCCACCTGCTCGGCGATGTCGACCGCGTTGTCCCCCACGCGTTCGAGCGCGCGGGCGACCAGGTTCATGTGCAAGCCCCATTCCAGCGAGCGGGGATCGTCGGCGAGCTTCAGCGCTTCGAGGTGCGTCGCTCGATTGAGCCGGTCCACCGGATCGTCCATCGTGGGCAGCCGGAGGCACAGCTCCAGGTCGCGCGTACGGAACGCCTCCATCACGGTGCGGATCATCGTCACGACGTGCGAGCCCATCTCGTCCAGTTGCTGGAGCAGGTTCTGGCTCGGCGGGAGGTCCTGTGTCGCCAGGTGGAGCTTCGCGATGTTCACCGCCTGGTCGCCGATCCTCTCCAGATGCAGGCAGCTGTGGAGGACCGCCGATACGAGCCGCAGCTGCGTGGCGACCGGCGATTGCAAGGCGAGCATCTCCAACACTCCGCCGTCGATCCGGAGATACAGCTCGTCGATGGGATCGTCGTCGCGGATCACGGCTTCGGCGGCAGCGCCGTCCCGTTGCACCAGCGCAGCCACGGAGCGCTGGATCGCGGTGGAGGCAAGCTCCCCCATGGACAAGAGTTCGAGCTCGACCCGCTCCAGCTGTTCGTGGAAGTGCTCTCGGGTCATCCGAACCTCCCCGTGACGTAGTCCTCCGTTCGACGGTCGGAGGGATTCGTGAAGATCGCTTCGGTCCGATCGAACTCCACGATGTGTCCGGTCCGCTGGCCCTCCGGGGAGACATCGACCGTGAAGAACGCGGTCCGGTCGGAGACGCGTGCGGCCTGCTGCATGTTGTGCGTCACGATCACGATCGTGTACTCCGAGACGAGATCCCTCATGAGGTCCTCGATCCGCGATGTGGCGATCGGGTCGAGGGAGGAACAGGGCTCGTCCATGAGGATCACGTCGGGGCGGGTCGCGATGGCCCGGGCGATGCAGAGACGCTGCTGCTGTCCACCGGAGAGGGCGAGTGCCGACTCCTTCAGCTTGCCGCTCACCTCGTCCCAGAGCGCAGCCCGCCGCAACGACTCCTCGACGAGCTCGTCCATGTCGCCCCGGAACCCGGCGATCCGCGGGCCGAACGCCACGTTGTCGTAGATCGACTTCGGGAAGGGGTTCGGCTTCTGGAACACCATGCCGATGCGCCTGCGAACCTCCACCGGATCGACCCGCTCGTCGTACAGGTCGACGCCGTGGTACAGGATCGTTCCCTCGACCCTGGCGCCTTCGATCAGGTCGTTCATCCGATTCAGGCAGCGAAGGAACGTGGTCTTCCCGCAACCCGAAGGACCGATCAAGGCGGTGATCTCATTGCGCGCGATCGGCAACGTCAGATCCCGGACGGCTCGGAACTCGCCGTAGTAGACCGACACGTCGTGGATGTCGAAGAGGGTCTCGCGTTCCACCTCCACGACATCGTCTCCCCCGGATCGTCGAACGGCCAGTCTCGGTTCGACCGCCCCGGACGACCTCTCCGTGTGCGTCATCTCGGATACATCCATGTGGTCACCACTTCCGTTCATATCGGTTCCTCAGGAGGATCGTGGCCAGGTTCACGAGAAGGATCACCGCGAGCAGGACCACGACCGCGGCGGCTGTGAGGTGCGCCCACTCGTCGCCGGGCAGCCGCGCCCACGAGAAGATGATCGTGGGGAGAGCCGTGTAGCTGCCCTGGAGCGTCTCGATCACGTCCCCCGAGCCCCCCGGAGTGAGATAGCCGGTCGCCGCACCCACGAGCAGCAGCGGGGCGGTCTCCCCGAACGCCCGGGCGAGCGCCAGGATGCCTCCCGTGAACACGCCCGGTGCGGCGTACGGCAGCACATGACTCCGCACCACCTCCCAACGGGTCGCGCCGACCCCGTAGGCCGCCTCACGGATGCCCCTCGGCACGGCACGCAGCGCTTCCATCGTGATGATGATCATGAACGGCATCACGAGCACCGCGAGCGTGAGTCCTCCTGAGATGTAGCTGAGACCTCTCGATCCTGGGCCCGTGACGCTGCGGAGCGTCTGGGCGAACACCACGACGCCGAAGATCCCGTAGACGATCGAGGGGACCCCGGCGAGGTTGCGGATGTTCGCGATCAGGATCCGGTTGACCCGGGTGTCGCGGGCGTACTCCTGCAGGTAGACGGCAGCCCCGATCCCGAGCGGTACGGCGAACACGGCCACGAAGCCGATCAGCACGAGCGAGCCCACCAATCCCTGCCGAACCCCTGCCCGATCCTCGAACTGCGACAGGTTGTCGTTCACGAACCCGAGTCCTCGATCCGAGAGCACCGGCCAGGCGTCGCTGATCACCGAAGCGAGCAGGATCATCAGGACCACGAGAGACAGCAGGAGGGTGAGGAGGAGGGTGCTGGCGAAGAGCCGCCCGCGCACGTCGCGCCGTTGTCCCCGAAGCGCGAGCTCCACCGTGGATCGGGAGACCCCCGGAGCCACGGCTGCCATCAGTAGTTCTTCCTCACGCGCCGGACGAACCGTTCGCTGACGACATTCAGCAGCAACGTGAAGACGAAGAGGATGAGTCCCAGGAGGTAGAGCACCTCGAACGCGTTCAACCCGGATCCCCGTGTCTTCACCTGATCCGACCCGATCGCGAGCGAGGCGATCGCGGCGGTCAGCGTCTGGTTCGGCGCCAAGGGATCCACGGTGCGACTGGCGTTCCCGGTCGCTCCGGCGGCCATCGCGACCACCATCGTTTCCCCCAGCGCCCGGGAGATCCCGAGGATCAGGGCCGCCACGATCCCCGAGATCGCGGCCGGGAAGACCACGCGCACGCTCACCGTTCGGCGGCGCGCCCCGATCCCGTAAGCGGCCTCCCGCAGGGCACCCGGCACGGCGTACATGGCATCCTCCGCCACCGAAGCGATGAGCGGGATCGTCAGGAGACCCACCCCGATCCCTGCCGCCATCATCGTGAAGGAGTACGTCGCGCCGAAGACGCCTTGCGCGACGACGGGATTGATCACGGTGAGCGCGAAGAAGCCGATCACCACGCTGGGGATCCCGGCGAGGGTCTCGAGGATCGGCTTCAGCGTCCGCCGAGCACGTGGGCGCGCGTACTCGGAGAGGTACATCGCCGCCCCGAGCCCCAAAGGCGTGGCGACGAGCATCGCGATCCCGGTGATGACGACCGAACCGAGGAACAGGGACACGAGATCGAACTGTCCCTGCCGGGGCCGCCAGATGCCCGACCACAACGCCCCGAGCTCGACGTCGGACAGGAAGTTCAGCGCTCGGAAGACCAACGCGAGCACGATGCCGGCGCTCACGAGGATCGAGACCCCCGCGGCACCCGCGAGCACCGCGTGGATCGCTTTCTCTTTGCGTCTGCGTGACCGGCTTCCCGTCAGCGAGGAGACGATCCCATCACGGAGCGGGGGCGCGAGGCCGGTCATCGGCGGGAGCCTACCGCCCCACCTGCACGAGGTGAACGCCACCTCCGGTGGCGCTCACCCCGTGCGCGAACGGGCCTCACGAGACGGCCGACTCCCACGCCGATCGGGCTGCGTCCTGGCGCTCGGTGGGGAGCGCGATGTATCCGGCCTCCTCGACGGCGGTCACGAGGCCGTCTTCGGTCAGGAAGTAGTCGACGAACGCACTCAGGGCCTCGTCCTCGCTCGCCGTCTCGACGTTCGGGTAGATGAAGAGGGATCGAGACAACGGGTAGCTGCCGTCGGCGATGGTGTCCTTCGTCGGTGCCACGCAGCCGTCTCCGGCATCGATCGCGACCTCCTGCACCGCATCGCCGGCCTCCTCCGCGAAGGCGAATCCGACGAATCCGATCGCGTTGGGACTGCTTTCCATGGCCTGGATGATCACGTTGTCGTTCGGCGACGATTGGTAACCGGGACGAAGCGAGGCGGCATCTTCCTCGGCCACCCCGTTGGCGATCGCGGTGTCCTCGATGCCCGCGAGATCGAGGAAGGCGTCGTACGTTCCGGATTCCTCACCCGGGGCGGTGACCTCGAGGTCCTGGGCGGGGATGTCCCCGACGCCCCCGACCTGCTCCGACAGGACGTTGGCGTCGGTCGTCGTGTCGATCCCCCCGGACTCCGGCCCGAAGATCGCATAGAGGTCGGCGGTCGTCAGGCACTGGATGGAGCTCGCCGAGTTGACCATGACCGTGATCCCGTCGAGAGCCACCTCGAGCTCCTGATAGGCGATACCGCCGTCGTCACATGCGGTGGCCTCCTCGTCCTCGATCTGGCGCGAGGCGTCCGCGATGTCGATCTCCCCCTGGCAGAAGAGCTCGAAGCCATCGCCGGTGCCGGGACCCTCCACCTTGATCTCCACGTCGGGATTCGGGTCGTTGAACAGCTCGGCCACGAGCGACGAGATGGGCTCAACGGTCGATGACCCCGAGATCGAGATCGACCCCGTGAGGCCGTCCGGGACGTTCCCGGTCCCGTTGTCGTTGCCACAAGCCGCACCCACGATCGCGAGAACCACCAGCCCGGTGAGCACGCGTGCCCACCGCTTGCCGTTCACCATGCTGCCCCTCCCCCTGTGATCGGGTGTCGGCGCGATGCTAGGAGGGGGGGATGAAGCCCCCGCGGCATCCGGGTGAACACGAGATGAACCCACCTCGAATGAGCGGCCGGGAAGGTGCTCTCGCGACCCCGTTGACCGCCAACGTGAACGCTTGAGGAACAGATCCGGGAGAAGGTGAACGTGGGCCTACACTGCCGCCCGTGGAGCTCGCGGCGATCGTGGGGGCGGCGGGGGCCGTCGGGGTCGCCGTCGTCGCCTCGGCGGGCTGGCAGAGGGCCCTCCGCGCCGCTCACCTGGCGAACCAGCGAGCGGACAGAGCGGAGGCGCTCCGTCGAGACGAACAGGTCGTCGCGGAGGAGGACCGGCGGGTCCGCGATCTCATCCTGTCGACGATGCACGACGGCATCCTCCTGATCGGGCGCGACGCCGAGGTGGTGTTCGCGAACGCTGCGGTGGAACGGCACCTCTCCCCCGAACCCACATCCCTCGACGGCGTGCTTCCCCTCGCGTTGCGAACCGCCATCCAGGAGAGCCGCGAGCGCGGCGGGTCCGCATCCGTGCTCGTCGAGACCGGTGTTCCCACTCGATGGCTCCGTGGCACGATCACGCCGGCCGCGGACGACGCGACGCTCGTCGTCGTGCAGGACGTGACCCAGGAACGGCAACTCGAATCCGTCCGGCGGGACTTCGTGGCCAACGCGTCGCACGAGCTGAAGACCCCCGCCGCCACGATCCAGGCTTCCGCGGAGACGCTGCGCCAGGCGGCCGAGGACGACCCGGAGGCGGTCCTCCACTTCGCTTCCCAGTTGGAGCGGGAGGCGGTGCGCTTGTCACGGATCGTCGCGGATCTGCTCGACCTGTCGAGACTCGAGTCCGGCAGCTCGCTCGATGACCTCGTCTCGCTCGCCACCACGGTTCGGGATGAGGTCCAGCGCCTGGAGGAGTCCGCGGAACGAGCGGAGGTGACGCTCGAGGTGCTGACGGTGGACGCACGACCGGTGCGGGGATCGCAGCGAGACCTCGCGCTCTTGGTGCGGAACCTGGTCGACAACGCCATCCGGTACAGCCACCAGGGCGGCCTCGTGAGGGTCGAGGTCGGCGGCGAGGGCGACGAGGTGGTTCTCCGCGTCAGCGACTCGGGGATCGGGATCCCGATGCGAGACATCCCGAGGATCTTCGAGCGCTTCTATCGAGTGGATCGCGCGCGATCGCGCGAAACCGGCGGGACGGGTCTCGGTCTCGCGATCGTGAAACACGTGGCCGAGAACCACGACGGGAAGATCGAGGTCGAGAGCGAGCTGCAGCGTGGCACGACCTTCCGGATCACGTTCCCCGCCTCGCCGAGCCCTGACGCACCTGGATAGGTGACGGTCGGCGGTCATGGGCGTCGCTCCTCGTATGCTCCCCGCGCCATGACGACCCTGTTCTTGATCCGTCACGGCCTCACGGCCGTGACGGGCTCGCGTCTGTACGGCCGGACGGGCGGCATCCATCTCGACGAGCGGGGTCGACGGCAGGCGACCGCGCTCGTCGAGCGCCTCGAGGGCGTCCGGCTCACCGCGCTGTACTCGAGTCCACTGGAGCGCTGCACCGAGACCTTGCAGCCGCTCGCGACGGCGCGGGGTCTCGAGATCCGCACATCGGATGCGTTGATCGAGATGGACGCGGGCGACTGGACGGGGCGAACCCTCCCCTCGCTCCGTCGGACGAAGCTCTGGGACACCGTGCAGCGCAGCCCATCCCGGTTCCACTTCCCGTCGGGCGAGAGCTTCGTCGAGGCGGAGGCTCGGCTGCTGGACGGGATCGAGCAGATCGTCACCCGCCACCCGCGCGGGCGGGTGGTCGTCGGCACGCACGGAGACCTCGTGGGGATGTTGATCTCCCACTACACCGGCGCGCACCTCGACCAGTTCCAGCGCGTGACGGTGGAACCGGCTTCGGTCTCCGTGGTGCATCTCGGCGAGGGGATCCCGAGGATCCTGTTGGTGAACGACACCGGGAGCCTCCGCCGGTTCGCACCGGATCGTCGGAAGCGGGGCACGTCCCGCGAACGCCCTCGGTCGAGCGCCGCCGCCCGCGCGAGGGACGGTCAGAAGAGGAAGCTGCGAGGATAGGTCGATGGACCTGGGACCGGTCGATCGCATCACCACCGACGCCATCGGCGAGCCGGGAGCCCGTGTCTTCTACATCCAGGCGCGAGCGGGGCTCGAGCTCGTCACGGTGATCGTGGAGAAGCAGCAGGTCCAACTGCTGGCCGCATCCGTGCTCGAGCTGCTCGAGGACGCGCCGGATACCGCTGACCGGGTCGGTGACCGGACCGGAGACCGGACCCGGGGTCGAAGAGTCGTCGATGAGCCTCGAGGAGCCCCTCGACCCGCGGTGGCGAGCCGGCCGCCTGTCGATCGGCTTCGATCAGGACCGCGATCTCTTCGTCCTGGAGGTCGAGGAGTTCCAGCCCGACGTCGAGGATCTCGACGTCGACGACCCGCGATCGATCGTGTCGGAGTCGCCGCTTCCAGAGTCGTTGCCAGAGTCATTGCCAGAGTCATTGCCAGAGTCGTTGATGGAGGGGCCGGAGCCGGAGTCGATCCGGATCTGGGCATCGCCCGCCCAGATGCTGGCGCTCTCCCGGCACGGGGCGGCGGTCGCCGCCCGCGGCCGTCCGACGTGTCAGTTCTGCGGCAACCCGATCGACGCGGAGGGCCACGCGTGTCCCGCGATGAACGGGCACTCGAAGCGGGACTGAGCGACCCCTCGGTCCCTCGTCTCCTCGGCACCGGCGAGCTCGAGGTGCTCGGCCTCCTTCCGAACGCGTCGAACCACACGTTCCTCGTGCGGGCTGTCGGGGACGGAGAGGAGCTCCTCGGCGTCTACAAGCCTCGCCGCGGGGAGGTCCCCCTCTGGGACTTCCCGGAGGGCACCCTCTGCGCCCGCGAGGTCGCGACCTACGTCGTGTCGCGTGCTCTCGGCTGGCCGAACGTGCCCGCCACCGTCCTGCGGGACGGTCCGTACGGGGTGGGATCGGTGCAGCGGTTCGTGCGGTTCGACCCCGAGGAGCACTACTTCACGCTGGCTGAGCGCTTCGGCGAGGAGTTCCGCCGCGTCGCCGCGTTCGACATGGTCATCAACAACGCCGACCGCAAGGCCGGCCACTGCCTCCTCGGGGAGGACGGCCTGGTCTATCTGATCGATCACGGGGTGTGCTTCAGCGACGAGCCGAAGCTCCGCACCGTGATCTGGGACCACATCGGTGAGCCGCTCGAGGAGCAGGCGCGGAGCGACGTGCGCCGGCTCGCCGGCGAGGTACGCGGCGGGCCGGTGCGGCGAGGAGCTCGCCAATCTGCTGTCCGAGAGCGAGCTGGATGCCCTCGAGGCCCGCGCCGAAGCGGTCGCGCGCGATGGAATCGTTCCCGGAGCCGGGGCCGGACCGTCGGCCGTTCCCCTGGCCTCCGATCTGATGCCTGAAGCCACTCCCATGATCTGGCGAACCGCCGTCGACACCCCGCTGGGCCCGTTCACCGTCTTCGTGGGGGACACAGGGGTCATGCGGACACGGTTCGACGACGACGGTGAGGACGACGGGGCGGAGCTCGACGCCGTGGAGGATCGACGGCGGACGGCGCAGATCCGCCGCGAGGTCGTCGCGTACTTCCGCGGGCACGCTCCGCGAGTTCGAGACGCCGGCGGACCTGTCGGCGGTCGGCGACGGGTTCGCGCGGCGAGCGCTGGAGACGGTGCGCACGATCCCGTACGGAGAGCTCTGGACCTACGGGGACGTGGCGGCCGCCGCGGGCGCAGCTCGCGGTGGCCGCGCGGCGGGCAGCGCGCTCGCGCGATGCCCGATCGAGCTGTTCGTTCCCTGCCATCGGGTCGTCCGCGCCGGGCCGAGCCTCGGCAGCTACGGGCGCCACGACGACCGCCGACGGTTCCTCCTCCGCCTCGAAGGGGCTCTCCCCGGTGCTTCCCCGCGTCCGTGAGAAGGTGGAACGGATGAGCCACCGACGCGTCCTGTTCGCCGCGCTCACCCTGGCGATCGTCGCGATGTCCTGTACGTCCGACGACCCCCCGTCCAACAGGTCTCAACACTTCCTTCTCGGCCGCGATGGCCAGCAGCTGGCACTACGTCGGCGCCCCCCAGCGCGTGCAGGTGGGGATCCTGGCGAGCGACGCGGATGGTATCCGTCCGGTCACGCAGGGCACCGTCGACATCTCGTTCGGCTCCCTGGGCGACGGCGGCGGCGAACCCGTGCCCGGCCCGTCGATGACCGCGACGTTCGTTCCCGTTCCCGGTACGGATGCCTCCGGCGACGCGCCGGCGATCGTGTCGGGGGCCAACGGGGTCTACGAGGTCGACGACGTCACGTTCGACACGGCCGGGATCTGGCAGGCCACGGTCTCGCTCGAGATCGACGGCGTCGCACGCGAGCTGTCGACCCCCTTCACCGTGAGCGAGATCGATCCGAGATCCCGGCGCCCGGGATGCCGGCGCTCGCCACCGAGAACCTCACGACGGATTCGCGCGTGCGGCCCGGGGCGATCGACTCGATGGCGGACATCAACGGCGGCGAGATCCCCGACCCCGAGCTCCACGAGTGGACGATCGCCGACGCCCTCGACCAGGGACGACCCGTCCTCGTGCTCTTCGGGACACCGGCCTACTGCGTGAGCCGGTTCTGCGGACCGGAGGTCACCGAGCTGCAGCGGTTCGCGGCCGAGTTCCCCGACCGTGCCGTCTACATCCACGTCGAGATCTGGAAGGAATACAAGCCGCCTGACACACAGATCGTGAACAAGGGCGCGGCCGATTGGCTCTACCGTGAGCTCCCGGAAGGCCCGGAGATGACCGAGCCGTGGCTGTACCTGATCGGCGCCGACGGGATCATCATCGATCGGTGGGGATCGCTCTTCGACAGCTCCGAGGTCGAAGCCGCTCTCGAAGCGCTTCCTCCGATGGAGGGGTAGCGCTCCACCTCCCGATCTCGACGCCGCCTCGGCCTAGCATCGACGCATGTCGGACCGGCACCGGCACGCGCACGAGCACTTCGGACCCGGAGACGGCGCGCACGCCGCCACCGGTCACGGCGTGCGCGCGACCTGGATCTCCCTGGGTGTCCTCGGCGCCACGGCCCTGATCCAACTCGCGATCGTGACGGTCTCCGGATCGGTCGCCCTGCTCGCCGACACGATCCACAACGTGACCGATGCGCTCACCGCGGTCCCGCTGCTGATCGCGTTCCGTCTGGGTCGGCGCCCACCGAGCCCGCGGTATCCGTACGGGCTGCATCGGGCGGAGGACCTCGCGGGCGTCGCGATCGTCCTGATGATCTTGGCCTCGGCCGTGTTCGCGGGGCTGGAGGCGTTCGAACGCCTCGTGGATCCGGAGGTCCCCGAGCGGCTCGAACTGGTCCTCGGCGCCGGCATCGCCGGATTCCTGGGGAACGAGGCCGTCGCCCTCTACCGCATCCGGGTCGGACGGCGGATCGGCTCGGCCGCCATGGTGGCCGACGGCCTCCACGCGAGGACCGATGGGCTCACCTCCCTGGGCGTCGTGGCGTCCGCCCTGGCGACGCTCGTCGGGATCGACCGCGCGGACGCGGCCGTCGGGCTCGTGATCACGCTCGTGATCGCCTGGACGCTCGTCCGCGCGGCTCGCACCGTCCTCCACCGGATCTTGGACGGGACGGACGAGGAGACGATCGCGCTGATCGAGGAGGTCACCGCGTCGGTCGCCGGCGTCGAGCACGTGACGAACGCCCGGGCACGGTGGACCGGGCATCGGCTCCGTGCCGACCTGGGCATCGACGTGGATCCCGGGATCTCGGTCGAGCGAGGACACGACATCGCCGAACGGGTCCGGGCGGCCCTCCTCACCCAGGTCCCGCGGCTCTCCGACGCGACGGTCCACGTGGACCCACACGAACACGGTCCCCACGACGCCGCCTGAGCGTCGTTCGACCCGCTCCCGTTTAGCATTGGCGCGTGGACCAAACGCCCACGATGCCTCCTCCCCCGACGCGGGAACGCTGCTATCGCCATCCCGACGTCGAGACGGGCGTGCATTGCACCCGCTGTGGCCGCCCCATCTGCCCGGACTGCATGATCCCGGCCCCGGTCGGTCATCAATGCCCGGAGTGCGTGGCCGAAGCTCGCCGCGAGTACCGTCGGGGCCCCGGCCGGCAGGTCGCGGTGGCCAACGTCAAGTCCACGTCGGTGACCAAGATCCTCCTCGTCGCGATCGGTATCGGCTACGTGTGGGAGCTCGTCGTCGCGGGTGGGCCGGGCGACCTCTTCCAGGGCCCGAACCCGCTCGACCTGTTCAACGCCGGGGGAGCGTACGCACCCGCGATCGCGGCCGGTCAGTGGTGGCGGCTGGTGACGTCGATCTTCCTGCACGCGGGCTTGATCCATCTCGGCGTCAACGCCTATGCCCTGTTCATCCTCGGGGGCATGATCGAGCGCGAGATCGGCCGCGTCGCGATGTTGATCGCGTTCCTGACCACCGGGATCTTCGCGAGCGCGACCTCCTACGCCTTCGCCGACGGATTCGCCGTGGGCGTGGGGGCTTCCGGAGCGATCTTCGGGCTGGTGGGCCTCGTCCTGGCGTACAACTACCTCCGGCGACACAACATGCTGGCGCAGGCGCGACTGCGCTACGTGCTCACCTTGCTCGTGATCAATGCGATCGTCGGCTTCTCCATCACCGCGATCGACTGGCGCGCCCATCTCGGGGGTCTCGTGGCGGGGCTCGTGGCCGGCTTCGCCGTCGATCCCTCGAGACCACCCGCCGTCCGCAGGATGGCGGCCGTCGCCGGGATCGCCGCCCTGTTGGTGGGCTCGGTGGTCCTCGTCGCCATCCGAACGGGCCAGCTCAACGACGTGATCCCGCTCGGCCTGCTCGCCCGCTGACGGCTCAGGGCGGCGGCTCGCCCCCGCTCCCCCGCTCGGTGAGCCCGTAGAGGTATCCCTGCCGTGTGCCGAGGTAGATCCAGCCGCGCCACACCACCGGCGTCGACTCGATGCAGTCGCTGAAGTGCATCTTCCAGAGGAGGACCGGATCCGCCTCCGGCTCCGAGACGTCCCACGCCCACAGGTCCCCGGCACAGTCGCCCTGGATCAGCACGCCGTCCACGACGACCGGCGACCCGATGGCCGGGGCACCGATCCGTCGCTCCCAGCGGATGTCACCGGTCGCTCGTTCGACGGCAAGGACGCGACCCGCCGCCGTCGTGAAGTAGACGAGATCGCCGGAGAGCGCCGGCGTGGACCAGCTGCCACCGGCTCCCTCGAAACCGATCTCCTGGGCATCGATCGACCACACGAGGGGGTCGTTCGGCCGCGAAGGATCGAGCTTCATCAGCTGTCCCACCTCGCGGCTGCGCTCCTCGAACCGCTGGTACTCGCTGGCGACGTAGAGGTCGCCGGCATCGTCGATCACGACCGTCGCATCGGTGTCGTCCCCCGTCCAGAACCGGAAGACGCGCTCGAGGTCGGAGCCGCCCGCCAGCACGTCCGAGACGTCCCACCCCTGCACGAGCCCACCCGAGTTGGCGAAGTACAGGATCCCGTCGTGGAGCGCGACCGAGTTCTCGATCGAGACCTCGGTGTCACCGAGCACGCCCAACAGCTCGTCGTCGTAGCCCGGCACGGTCGCGACGACCTCGGGGTCGACCGTCACCTGCTCGAGCTCGTCGTACCCGCGGTGGAGCCGGATCACGTAGAGCCACCCGTTCTCGCCGCCCTCGAACAAGACGTCATCGACCACGAGCGCGGCGCCGTCCCAGTCGTCGTTGCGCAGGGGCCGGTCGACGCTGGTCGCCCCGTCGATCGACCAGAGCACGAGGGGCTCCGCCCGGTCCGTCGCGACGATCCGGAACCGGCCGTCCCGCGAGCCCGCGTAGTACAGCGGGAAGCCGTCGGGATCCGTCGTCGCCGACCCCTTCGCGAGGTCACGGGTCGCCAGAGCCGGCCCGAGCGGCAGGCCCGTCAGCCCGTTCACGAAGTGGTACATGCCGTCGTACGCGCCCTCGCGGACCTCGATCGTGCCGTCGTCGCGCACGAGGACGTTGGGCTGCCCGGTCCAGCCCGTCCCGCACCATCTGCTCTTCTCGATACCGACGAAGGACACGGAACACATCCGCTCCGACGGGACGCGCCAGCCGATCACGGGGTCCAGCGGAACCGGCCCCTCGCCGTAGTAGCTCCTCGTCGCGTTGCCGCGCCACGTGGTCACGCCCTCGATCGCGGTGTTGATCGGTTCGGCACCCGGCGGCGGGGTGTCGCTCCGGAGAGGGCCACCGCGATGCTCCTCGTCCTCGACCCGGGACAGCACGAACGCGAGCACCAGGAGGGCCACCCCGATCACGATGGCGCCCGAGATGATCGGAAGGACGGGGAAGCGCCTCGTCACGGGTGCCGGGGTCGTCGCACCACTCGCACGGGCCACCGACCCATGCTATGCGGTCAGACCGGTTCGCCCGCGGAGCGGTAGGAGCCCAGGATCTTCAGCATCGAGGTGTGCTCCCGGACCTCCTTCAGCGCGGCCTCGACCTCGGGATCGTCGGCCGCCGCCATGAAGTCCACGTACATCAGGTACTCGAAGGCCGCCCCGTGCCGCGGGCGCGATTCCAGTTTGTGCAGGTTGATCCCACGGGCAGCGAAAGGGCGCCAGCGCCCCGAGGAGCGACCCGGGCTCGTCGAGCACGGCCATCACCATCGACGTCTTGTCCGCGGCCCCGAACCCGGGATCCGCCGAGCCGATGACCGCGAACTTCGTGAAGTTCTCCTTCTCGGTCTGGATCCGTTCCGCCAGCACGATCAGGCCGGAGAGACCGGCCGCGTCCACGCTCGCGATCGCACCCTCGGCAGGGTCCGCCGCCTCGGCGATCTTGCGGGCGGCACCCGCGGTGTCGTGCTCCGGCACCGGCTCGATCCGCATCGCGCTCAGGAAATCCTCACATTGCGCGAGGGCCTGCCAGTGGGAGTGGGCGCGGCGCACGTCTTCCAGCCGCGCACCCGGCACGCCGAGCAGGGCGTGGTCGATGGCCACGATCGACTCGCCCACGATGCGGAGCAGGCTCGTGTTGGCCAGGAGCTCGTACGTCTCGTTCACGGAGCCGGCCTGCGAGTTCTCGAGAGGGACGACGCCGAAGGAGGCCTCTCCGCTCGTCACCCGGGAGAACGCGTGACGCACGGTGTCGCAGGGGAGCGGCTCCGCATCGGCGAAGAGCGATCGCACGGCGCGCTCGCTGTACGCGCCGGGCTCTCCTTGATAGGCGACCTTCATGCCGCGGGAGGCTATCCGGTCTCTCCGTGCGCCGACACGCGGCTCAGGCGTTGATGAACTGTTCCCAGATCTGGATCGCGCCCGGCCCGACGATCACGACGAACAGGGCGGGAAGGATGCACAGGATCAGCGGGAAGACGATCTTCACGGGCGTCTGCTGCGCCTTCGCCTCGGCCGCCTGGCGGCGCTTGATCCGCTGCTGCTGGGCCTGCGTCCGCAGGACGCTGGCGATCGAGACACCGAAGACGTCGGCCTGGATCATCGCCAGCGCGAACGCGTTCAGCGCCTCGACGTCGGTCCGCTCCGCGAGGTTGCGGAAGGCGTCGGCCCTCGGCACCCCGAGCTGGATCTCCTGCAACATCCGAGCGAACTCCGACGAGAGGACGCCGGGCACGTTCTGCACGACCTGCGCGATCGCCGCGTTCAGCGAGAGTCCCGCCTCCACGCTGATCGTCAGCAGGTCGAGGGTGTCCGAGAGCGTCCGGAGGATCTCCTTCTGCCGCTCGTCCACGCGCCGGTTCACCAGCGAGTCGGGGACGACGAACCCCACGAACGCGAGGAGCCCGATCATCACGATCCGGATGAACGGCGTGATGCCGCCGATCAAGGTCGTGAGGAACACGCCCAGCACGACACCGGCGACGACGCCGATGATCTTGAACGCGAGCAGGCGCTCGGCGTCCCATCCCGCGGGACTTCCCGCGAGCAGCAGCTTGCGAGCGACACGGTCGCGGGCATCGATCGGGGTGACGCGCCGGGCGACGCGCGCTGCTCCGGCGACCACCGGGACGATGATCCGGGCGCCGAAGCTCTCCGACAGATGCTGCTCCCGCAGGTTCACGTTCTCGCTCGTCGTGCCTGCGACCTGTGACTCGAGCAGGCGGACGGCGCGGCGACGCTCGGACTGGCTCAGGTCGACGAAGATCCCGAGCAGGACGATCGCGCCGAAGACACAGCCGATCGCGAGTACCAACCAGATGTCAGACATCGATATCCACGATCTTCCTCATCCAGAGGATCCCGAGCACCATCAGGACCCCAGCCGTACCCAACATGAACAGGCCGATCTGCGTCGTGAAGAGCAAGGAGATGTAGTCCGGGTTCACGGCGAACATGTAGATCGCGATCGCGAACGGCAGGATCGCCAGGACCCACGCGGACAGCCGCCCTTCGGCGGTGAGGACGCGGATCTGTCGGCGCATCGTCGCGCGTTCGCGCAGCGTGTCCGAGACGTTGTCGAGGATCTCGGCCAGGTTCCCGCCGACCTCGCGCTGGATGTTCACGGCGAGCACCGCCCACCGGAAGTCGGAGCTGCCGACGCGGTCGGCCAGCGACTCGAGGGCATCCTCGGCGGGACGGCCGAGGCGGATCTCCGCCACGAGCCGTTGGAACTCGACGTTCGCGGGCGCCGCGATCTCACGCGCGGTGGTGTCGAGCGCCTGGAGGAACGAGTGTCCGGCCCGCAGCGACGATGCCATGATCGTCAGCACGTCGGGCAGCTGCTCCCGCATCTTCTCCCCGCGGCGGCCGAGGGACATCCTCAGCACCAGGGTCGGCAACAGGCCACCGACGAGACCGGTCACGCCGGCGAGCAGGAGGTTCTGGAGGATGCGCCATGCCCAGCACCCCGCCGAGCAAGCGCCGCACCCGACCGTCGCGACCACGAACTCTCCGGACCGAAGGCTGACGCCGGCGGCCTCGAGCTGGGCGTCGAGCTTCTCGCTGAAACCCTGTGACGTGGCGAAGCGCTCACCGAACGACGACATGCTCTCGGGGATCCAGCCGCTGCCCGGCTTGCCCACGGCGGAGGCGTCCGACTGCGGCACGGGACGGCCGATCGCCGCCATGCGCGCCGCCATGTCACGGTCCGCCTTCACCCGAGCGGCGGTCCCCAACAGGAGCCATCCCAGAGCGAAGGCCGCCAAGAGGACCAGCCCCACGACGACCGCCAACATCGCCTGGCTCGAGAAGAAGGTTTCCGCAGCGAACATCGTCTATCGCCCTTCGCTTCCATCGCGAAGACGTCCGGGTCGATGTTCACGCCGCGCTCCTGCAGCTTCTCGATGAACTTGGGACGCAGCCCGGTGGACTTCAGGCGTCCACGGAAGCGACCCTCCTCGTCCATCCCGGCGGAGTAGTCGAACAGGAAGATGTCCTGGAGGGTGATGACCTCACCCTTCCATCCCCGCGACCTCGGTCACGTGCGTGAAGCGGCGCGTGCCGTCCTTCAGTCGCTGTTGGTAGACGATCAGCTGGATCGCGGAGGCGATCTGCTCACGGATCGCGCGAGAGCCGAGGTCCATCCCGGACATCATCGTGATGGTCTCGAGACGGGACAGGGCATCGCGCGGTGAGTTGCAGTGGATCGTGGAGATCGAGCCGTCGTGACCGGTGTTCATGGCCTGGAGCATGTCCAGGGCCTCGGCGCCACGGACCTCTCCGATGACGATCCGGTCGGGCCGCATGCGCAGCGAGTTCCGGACGAGGTCGCGGATCGTGACCTGGCCCTTGCCCTCGATGTTCGGCGGCCGGGACTCGAGCCGCACGACGTGCGGCTGCTGGAGCTTCAGCTCTGCCGCGTCCTCGATCGTCACGATGCGCTCGTCGTCCGGGATGAACGACGAGATGACGTTCAGCGTCGTCGTCTTCCCCGCGCCGGTACCGCCGGCGACCATGATGTTGATCCGGCCGCGGACGCACGACTCGAGGAACTTCGACACCGCCGAGCTCATCGTGCCGAACTCCACCAGGTCATCTGCCTGGTACGGGTCGGCGGCGAACTTCCGGATCGTGAGCGTCGGGCCGTCGATCGCGAGCGGCGGGATGATCGCGTTCACACGCGAGCCGTCGGGGAGACGGGCGTCCACCATGGGGCTCGCCTCGTCCACGCGCCGGCCGACCTTGGCGACGATCTTGTCGATCGTGCGGCGGAGCTGGCCTTCGTCGTGGAACTTCGTGCCGGTCCAGAACAGCTTGCCCGAGCGCTCCACGTAGATCGTGTCCCAGTTGTTCACCATGACCTCGGTGACCTCCGGGTCACGGATGTACGGCTCGAGCGGGCCGAGACCGAGGACGCTGTCGCCGATCTGCCGGACGATCAGGAGCTTCTCCTGCGCGGCGAGCGGCCCCTCCTCCTCGTCGAGGAGCTCGCGGAGGCGCTGGTGGACCATGCCTTCGAGCTCGGTATCGGACAGGGACGCGTCGTACAGCCGGGGCCCGAGGCTCTCGACCAGGCGCTCTTGCACCCGGATGCGGACCTCGGCGATCCGATCCTTCTGTTGGGCCTTCTGCAGCCTGTCTGCCAGCGACATCGGGTGCCTCCTCTACGTCTTCCGTGTGCTTGTCTTGGAGATCTAGCTTCGGGCGAACAGCTTCCGCTTCTTCTTGGTGTCGATCCCGGCATCGCCGGCGGCGACCATCTCGGCCTGGCCCGCGAACCGGATGGCGAGCTGCCGCACGGCCTGCGCCACCTCGGAGTTCGGCTCGTCCAGCACCACCGGCCGGCCCTTGTTCAGGGACGTCGGCACGAGCCGGCTGGACGGGATCATGGCGTCCACGTTGATCTTCATCACGCGCTCCACATCGGAGGCGTCGAGGCCGACCTTGGAGTCCGCACGGTTCAGGACGACCCGGAACCGCTCCCGCGGCAGACCGATCGTGAGCAGCGTGTCGAGCGACTTGGAGAGGTGCTTCACGCCGACGACGTCGAGGCCTGTGACCAGGCAGATCGCGTCGGAGAGATCGAAGCACACCAGCGCCGAGTCGGAGTAGTCCACCGAGGCGTCCACGACGACCCAGGCTGAATTCGTTCCGGAGCGCGCGGAGGAACTTCCCGATCGCCTCGCCGGCAGGTGCCTCCGCCGCCGGGTCGGGCGGAGCGCCGAAGCCCCAGAGGTGGTCCGACAGCTGGACGCCGACCTCCTTGATCCGGGAGCGCTCGGCGCCTTCACCGAGCTCCATCAGATCCTGGATCGTGGCGGACGGCTCCCGGCCGAAGTACGTGAACACGTCGCCCATGTCGATGTCGAGGTCCACCACGGCCGTGTCCTGCTTGGTCTCCTCGGCGATCGCGGTGGCCAGGTTGGACGTCAGGAACGTCTTGCCCGTCCCTCCCTTGGAGGAGAAGACCGACAGGATCCTGCCGCGCGTGATCGGGCTGCCCGTCCGTCTGGGTGACGTTGACCGAACGAAGGTTGGTCGCCCAGACGATCGCGCGCTCCACGGCGTCGCGGAGCTCCTCGGTCCCCTGGGTCATGTCGACGACGTCGCGGATGCCGGCTCGCATCGCTGCCGGCAACAGCCCGTTCCAGGTGTGGTCGCGGACCAGCACCATGGCGGTGCCGGGGGCCTGGCGCCCGACGAACTCGGCAAGGCCGAGTGCGTCGGGCTCCTTGACCTCGGGCGAGAGGACCAGGACGTCGATGGGTTGGAAGGCGTTGATCAACAACTCCTCCGCAGCCGTGGCCGACTGCACCCAACCCACCTCGTCCGGGCCCATCTCGATCGCCCTGGCGAGCTGTTGCCGGAACGATTGCGGCGTCCCGACGGCGACGACGCTTGCCTCCGTCATCCCAATTTCACTCCGAGCAGCAGCTCCAAGGGGACGGTCGAGGCGTCAGGCTGCGTGCCATCCTCGTCCGGCGGAAGCAGGCCGAGCCACACGAGTCCGTTCTCCTGCGCGAACACGAGGTCCTGCGCTTCCTGGGGCAGGAGGTCGAGCGTCACGCGGATGCGGTCGCTGTCGCTCTGCTGTCCGGTTTCCGTGTCGACGCTGGGGTTCTCGATCCGGAGGACACGGACGGTCGGGATCAACGTCACCGTGAAGTCCGGGACGTCCTGCTTCGCGCCGGAGGTGGTCGGGGCGGCGTTCGGGTTGTTGACGAGCTGCCGCAGGTCGCCGGTGATGATCTGCACGTTCTGATAGGTCGCGAACACGGAGATGCTGTCGCCCGGCTGGATCGGCGCCCGCGCCACCCTGGGGTGCCTCGAGCTCGATCGCCACGGCGATGTGGCCTTCACTGACGCCGATGAGGTTCAACCGGTCCTCGGCGTTCGAAAGTCGCGAGGTCGAGATCTGCTCGTTCGCGAGGATCGGCGTGACCGTCGTCAGACCCTCGAGCTGTCGCGTGTCGGTGATCGCGCCGGCGACGAGGGCGTCGGACGGAACCTCGATCTCCGTGAACACGCCCTGGTCGATCAGCGTGTCCAGCCGCTGGTTCGCCGGGATCTCCTGAGAGGCGACGATGACGGTGGTGAGCTCACCACCCTTGGTCGCATCTTCCTTGACACCTTGTGTGTACAGCACCACGGCCGCCGCCGCCGCAACAGCGAGCACGACAGCGATCGCAACCACCAGACCCCGTGACCTCATCCTCTTGCTCCTTTCGGCCCATCCTCAGAGTTCTTCTAGCTGTATCGACCGGACCCCCCGCCGGCTTCAGTGCTTTCTTCGTCTAGTTCTGGTTCTGCTCCGGGCAACTCCCGATCGGGAGGTCACAGAGCGTGACGGCGCGGAGATTGAAGTTGGCGCCCCCACCCGGGTTGCTCCCGCCGAACCGCACCTCGACCGTGTGGACCAGCAGGCAGACCCCGCTCGAGTTGTTCGGAGGCACGCCGCAGGGACCGCCCTCGGACCAGTCCCACGTCGATCGTGACATTGTTGCGGGCGTTCCCGATCCAGTCCACGACGTTCGTGTTCGGATCGAAGGTGTAGTGCTGGTTGAGCGTGCAGCACCGGAAAGGGTTGTTCCCCGGCGCCGAGAGAGTCGGGGAGGCGAGCACGTCGTAGTTCGGGCACCCTTCGCTGGCGTGCAGGGTATCGAGATCGAAGTCGCCGATCGCCGGGGTCATGTTCACCGGACCGAAGTCGCACGTCCCGGAGTTCCCCTCCCACTCCGGCTTCGAGTCCAAGACAGCGTCGAGGCGCAGGACGATGAAGCCGATGATGTTGTACTTGTCGGGCGGCTGGCTCGGGAAGCAGGTCACCAGGTTCCCGTTGCGGTCGACCTGCGTCGTGCAGTCGTTCACGGGGAAGATCAGATCGTCCCCGATCCGTTGTTCGAGACTGGACCAGTTCGACGACGTGAGACCGCTCACCCGGCAGACGTAGGTGGGGGCCGGATAGTTCACGACGTTCGGGCCACCGGTCCAGTTGCCGTTGATCCAGTCGTTCCGCAGGCTGGCCCCGACGTTCGGGCAGTTGTCCCCGGCGTCGACGTCCCAGCCGTGCGTGCACGAATCGGTCTCCGTGCACAGGTTCAGGAACCCGAACGACGAACCGTTGAAGAGATCGTTGTCGAACCAGAGGTAGCAGGCGACACCGGGCCGATGCTCCTCCTCGATGTCGCAGTCTCCCTTGGTCGTTGCCCGTGTAGACCACGATCGGCAGTGGGTTGGCGCCGCCCGCGGGTCCCCAGCCGGCGGTGGCCGTGGTCCTCACGGCCGCCGGGCCGTCGAAGCCGAGCACGCCGGCGAAGAAGAGCCCCTGCTGCATCTCGTACTGCACGGTCACGTGGCCGAACGGAGGGTCCGTCAGCAGCCGGTGATGTCGATGATGTTGGCGGCGCCCGAGTTCACCGCGCTCACGTTGTCGACCGCGAACGCGTCGGCCAAGGCCTCCGGGTTGTCGGAGTCCAAGAGCCCGGCGCACGACTGCGCGGCGGACAGGGCGGCGGCGTCGGATGCGTTCACCATCGCGCGCCGCTTGTAGAGCAGCTGGCCGACGTCGACCGTCAGCACGATGACGCCGCAGAGGGCGATGAGGGTGAGGGCCACGATGACGGCGGTCGCGCCGCGTTCGTCACCGTGGGCGCGCGTGAAGAGCTTCATCCCGCACCTTCGCATCGGAACGTCCCGCTGAGATCAGGGGTCAACGTGAAGGGCGGCAGGAACGGGATCGACACCTTGAACGCCTCCCGGACGGCTCCGGAGAGGTTGCCGGTGATCCTGACGGTCACCTGCTGACCGCGTCGTGTCATCATTGCACAGCGGCGGAGTGACGGTGATGGCTTCGCCTCCGGTGAGCGAGCCGCCGGCCGCGTTCACCATGGCGGTCCTGATCTCGGCGTTGCTGCCACCGACGGCAGCTTCCCGCGCACCCTCTCGGGTGGCGGCGCGAAGGTTCTGTACCTGCCAGAACGCCAGCCCGTATTCGAGCAGGCCGAACACGAGGATGGCCAGCAGGCCGACGATCAGCGCGAACTCGACCGCCGCTGCTCCATCCTCTTTCTTGGCTTCCTTACGAAGTGTGGCTCGCATGCTCATGTCCCATCGCTCCGAATGGGACCGTCGGCCCCTCGCGGCGCCGACCCGGAGGGCGGCGTCGCGAGCGGCCGACGAGGCCGCTCGAACGATGGGTCTAGGTGCTGGCGACTGCGTCGCCCACCTCCTGGAACTTGTCACGAGCGGACTGCCCGAGGAACGTCACTGCCAGGATGATCACAACAGCGATCAGTGCAACCATCAGCGCGTACTCCACTGCGGTCGCGCCACGCTCCTCCGAGGCACGCTCCTTGAGCTCTGCCCACCAAGTCGTGATACCGGTGTAGAGCTGAAGCATCTGTACACCCCCTTCCTCCGAATTTCTCCGTCCTCTTGGGGCGCTTCCGCGCCCCACCGGCGGAATGCTATTCCGCCAGTGGTCACGTTAGAAGAACCCCATGGCCCCAGGGAATCCCAAATTCCACTGGAGTTGTCTACGTACTTCAACGTACGCACCCTCATGGCTGCTGAGGGAGCCGGATGGTACCGCGGTCGATGCCCGGATGGGAACCCCTAAAGGGACCGATTTTCGGATAGGCCACGCACGAGAC
Source organism: uncultured Actinomycetota bacterium (assembly GCA_963711655.1). Lineage (GTDB taxonomy): Bacteria > Actinomycetota > UBA4738 > UBA4738 > HRBIN12 > JAJNBA01. Next base: position 143,865 of record CAVQEW010000007.1, on the reverse strand, counting down.
GCGAGGGGGCCATTGGACCGAGACGGTCTGCGTCCCCGACCTCGGCGGATCTGGCGCGGCGCCGGGGATCGAGCCGACTATTCCGCGGGGCCGATCGACACCAGGCCCGAGCGAGCGGCGAGTCGGAGGGCGGCCAGGCGATTCCCCACCCCGAGCTTGCCGTAGATCCTGGCGAGGTGGGTCGTGACCGTGCGCTCCCGGACGCCCAGCCGCTCGGCGATCTCCCGCGCCGTGAGCCCCTCCGCGGCGACGGCGAGCACCTCGCGCTCACGCTTCGTGAGGCGGAGGCCCACGCTCCGCCGCCGCTCGATCCCCTCGGCGATCTTGCCGACCGAGGCCGCGGCCGGCCCGGCGATCACCATCTCGTCCGATCCCGCGCTCCGGATCGCCGACAGGAACTCGTCGAGCTCGATGTTCTTGTCGACGAACCCGTCGGCACCGACGAACAGCGCGCGGGAAACGACGTGGGGGTCCGCGTTGGAACCGAGGCCGAGGATGGCGTGGCCCGGGAAGCGCTCGCGGAGCGTCCGGATGAGCCAGTAGGAGTCCCGTTCACCGGCGAGCCCCATCGCGACGAGCACCACCACGCGCGTCCGGCGGACGCCGGCGACGACGGAGACGGCCTCGTCGGCACTCGAGGCTTGCGCGAGGACCTCGAGCCCGGGGCTCGCTCCGATCGTCGACGCGAGCCCCGCGCGCACCACCGGGAACGGATCGACGACGACCACACCCAGGCGGCGAGCGACACGGGCACCTTTGATCTCGCTGACGGATGTCTCGCTCATCGGACTCCGCGGGTGTCGGACAGGTCACCCACACTCGGTATCGGTCACGCCGCAGTTGAGGCTACAGCTCCACGAGCCCCAGCGTTGCCGCGCGCGACACCGCCTGCACGCGCGTACGGACGCCGAGCTTGCGGTAGAGCTTCCCGACGTGCGTCTCCACCGTGCGCGGCGAGATGCTCAACCGCGTCGCGATCTGCCGCATCGTGAGCCCCTCGCTCAACAGCTCGAGCACCTGGAGCTCGCGGGGGGTGAGCTCGGCGGCGACCTCGGATCCTTCGCGTGCGCGCTTGGCGAACCGGCCCAGCGCGAGGACGGCGTCCTGCTCCAGCGCCGGCGCGATCACCCGTTCCCCTGCGAGCACCTGACCGATCGTTCCCGACAGTCCTCGGAGTCCCTCCGCCTTGGTGACGAACCCACGGGCGCCCAACCGCAGCGCGCGCAACACGAGATCTCCGTCGGCGCGATCGGACAACACCAGCACGGCATCGGGGCGATCGGCGTCGAGCTCGGAGAGCACGTGGAACCCGTCCACGTCCGGGAGGTCGAGATCGAGGATGAGGAGTTCCGGAGCCTTGGAGCGACAGGCCTCGATCGCCGCCGCGGCGGACCCCGTCGTCGCGATGACCGAGACGCCGGCTTCCCGGCAGGCTGCGTCGATGACGCCGCGAACGGTCGGATGGCCTGCCGCCACCACCGCCCGAACGACACCCTCCATGCGGGCGAGGCTACCCCTCAGGCGGATCGTGAGCTGACGGTGAGGCGCGCCCGCCATGCGGCGCCGAGCGCCTCGACCTTGGAATGCACCCCGAGCTTCGCCAGGATGTTCCTCACGTGCGTCTGGACGGTCGCCGGACTGATCGCGAACTCCGTCGCGATCTCGGCGGTGGTCGCACCGTCGGCGAAGGCTTCGAGGATCTCCCGCTCCCGTCTGGTCAGGGTCGCGACGAGGTCGTGCTCGGCGCGACGAGCCCGAACCTGCCAGAGGCGATCGACGAGCGACGGCAGGTCGGCGACGGGCAGGACGAGCTCGCCGGCGAGTGCCCGGCGGAACGCGCCGACCAGTTGGGCGGGATCTCGATCGACGGGCAGCACGCCGCATGCTCCGGCGGCGAGCGCGAGCTCGACGAGCGGCGACGCGGCGTGCCGCGTGGCGGCGATCACCCGGCTGTCGGAGGCGTTGCGGATCGCGGCGACGATGGCGACGCCTTGTTCGTCGGTTCGGTCGAGGTCCACGACCACGATGTCGACGGGCGTGCCGGCGAGCTCCTCGATCGCGTCGGCGCTCGTGACCACCGGCCCCCACACCTCGAGCCCGGGACGCCGACGGAGCGCGAGCAGCAGGCTCTGCGTGAGACCGAGGCTCTCTTCCACGATGAGGACCCGGATCGCGTTCGTCACGTTCCGAACATCGGCAGCCGAGGGGCCGGAGCTGAGCCGCAGGCCGGTCCCTGCGGGACACTGAGAGGGTGAACCGTTTGGCCGAGGCCACGAGCCCGTACCTCCTACAGCACGCCCACAACCCCGTGGACTGGTTCCCGTGGGGTGAGGAAGCGCTGTCGAAGGCGGCGGCCGAGGACCGCCCGATCTTCCTGTCGATCGGCTACGCCGCGTGTCACTGGTGCCACGTGATGGAGCGTGAGTCCTTCGAGGACGAGGAGACGGCCGCGTTCCTGAACGCGCCACTTCGTCCCGATCAAGGTCGATCGGGAGGAGCGGCCGGACCTCGACGCGATCTACATGGATGCGGTCCAGTCGATGACCGGTCAAGGCGGATGGCCGCTGTCCGCCTTCCTGACGCCGGAGGGCAAGCCGTTCTTCGCCGGCACGTACTTCCCGAAGGAACCCTCCCACGGCATGCCGTCGTTCCGGCAGGTGCTGGACGGGATCGCGGACGCGTGGCGAGAACGGCGAGACGACATCGAGCGACAAGGCGGTCTGGTCGTCGACGCGATCTCGCGAGCGGGCTCACTCGAGGCTTCCGATGAGCCCCTCACGGACGAGCTCACGTCGCACGCGATCGCGGAGCTCCGCCGGTCCTTCGACCCGACCTGGGGCGGATTCGGCAGCGCGCCGAAGTTCCCCCAGCCGAGCACCCTCGAGTTCGTGCTCCGGATGGCGTTGCGGGGAGCGCCCGACGCCCTGCTGATGGTGACGACGACGCTCGACCGGATGGCGTCCGGCGGCATCTACGACCAGCTCGGTGGCGGCTTCGCCCGCTACTCCACCGATGCGACCTGGTTGGTGCCCCACTTCGAGAAGATGCTCTACGACAACGCGCAGCTGGCGCAGCTGTACACGCGCGCCTGGGTGGTGACGCGCGAGGAGCGCTACCGCCGCGTCGCGACCGAGACCCTCGGCTACCTCCTGCGTGAGATGCGGCATCCGGACGGCGGGTTCTTCTCGAGCCAGGACGCCGACTCCGAGGGAGTCGAGGGCAAGTTCTTCGCCTGGTCCTGGGAAGAGGTCTCCGGGTTGGTGGGAGCGGACGCCGCGGCGGCCTTCGGCGCGACACCGGAGGGGAACTGGGCCGGCGAGGCCGGCGAGCGAACGAACGTCCTGTGGCGCCCGCAGACCGCGGGCTCCGACGCGATAGACCTCGAGGAGGCTCGACGGGTCCTGTTCGAGGTGCGAGAGGGACGGGTGCGCCCCGCCACGGACGACAAGGTGCTCGCCGGATGGAACGCGATGGCGATCCAGGCCTTCGCGGAGGCGGGGGTCGCGTTCGGGAACGACGCGTTCCTCGACGCCGCGGTGGCGGCCGCCTCGTTCGTCCTCTCGAACCTGCGGGGCCCCGACGGCCGGTTGCTGCGGTCGTGGCGGGAGGGAGTGCCCGGCGGCCCCGCGTACGCCGACGACCACGCGCTGCTCGCGTCCGCGACCTTGACGTTGTTCTCCCGGACCGGGGACCTTCGGTGGTTCCACGAGGCGAAGGCGCTCGCCGATGACCTCGTCCGGCTCTTCTCCGATGCCGAGCGCGGCGGCTTCTTCCAGACCGGGATCGACGTCGACCCTCTCGTGGTGCGGCCGAAGGAGCTCTCCGACAACGCCGTCCCGTCGGGGAACTCGGTCGCCGCCGAGGTCCTCCAGAGGATCGGGCTCCTGACCGGGGACCAGGACCTCGAGCGGACCGGGATCTCGGCGCTCCGGCTGACCCGCGACCTGCTCGGGCGAGCACCCAGCGCCTTCGGGCACGCGCTCCAAGCGCTCGACCTCTCCCTCGGACCCGCCCAGGAGGTCGCGATCATCGGACCGCCGGGCGACCCGGCGACGAAGGCGCTCGCCGACGAGGTCGCGGCGGCCCGCTTCCTGCCGAACGCGGTCCTCGCGATCGCCGCGCCGGACGATCGCGAGGCGGCCGAGGCCGTCGCGCTCCTGCGTGATCGTCCGCTCGTCGACGGGGTCCCGACCGCCTACGTCTGCCGGCGATTCGCGTGCCGCCTCCCCGTGACGACCCCCGCCGACCTCGCGGCCCAGCTCGTCGAGCCGGCTCGCTAGACTCGGGCGCTCCGCGACCGAAAGGACGCTCCGTGCCCACCGCGACGATCCACACGAACAAGGGCTCCTTCACCGTGCGCCTGATGCCCGACCACGCGCCGAAGACGGTCGACAACTTCGTCGGCCTCGCGAGCGGCGCCAAGGAATGGAAGGACCCGAGCGACGGACAGAAGAAGACCACCGCGCTGTATCCCGGCACGATCTTCCACCGGGTGATCCCGGGCTTCATGGTGCAAGGGGGCGACCCGACCGGGACGGGGATGGGCGGGCCCGGGTATCAGTTCGAGGACGAGGTGCCGTCCGGAGGGCCGAGCTTCGACCGGCCGGGTCTCCTGGCGATGGCGAACTCGGGGCCCGGGACGAACGGCTCCCAGTTCTTCGTGACGGTCGCCGCGACGCCGTGGCTGGATGGCAAGCACACGATCTTCGGCGAGGTGACCGAGGGCTACGACGTGGTGGAGGCGATCGCCGGCGCTCCCACCGGTTCGCAGGACAAGCCGGTCGACGACATCGTGATCGATCGGATCGACGTCACGGACTAAGCGGAAGCCGACGGGCCCACCGCGTCGATCCGGTAGACGAGATGGAGCCAACGGTCGATGCCGTGGATCGTTTCCTTCCACACGGTCATGCCGATGTGCTCGGCGACTCCGCGTGAGGGCGCGTTCTCGGGACGGATCAGCGAGATCACGTGCTCCATCCCGAGAACCCCGAAGCAGTGGTCACGCCACGCCGCGGCCGCTTCGGTCGCGATCCCCTGGCGCGCGCGGCGTGGCGTGACGGACCACCCGATCTCGACCTCCTCCATCCCGTCCACCACCTGCGGGATCGGGCCGCAGTTCCCCAGGAACTCGCCGGTCTCGCGATCCTCGATCGCCCACAGGCTGTAGCCGTAGCGTTCCTGCCGGTCGAGGGAGCGCTCGATCCACGCGCGGGACTCCTCGCGGCTGAACGGATGCGGGTAGAAGCGCATGTGGTCCGCGTCGGACTGGATCTCGTGCAGCGCATCCAGGTCCGAGAGGTCCGCCGCGAACGGCCGCAGTCGCAGGCGAGCGGTCTCGATGGCATCCGCGTTCACGGCGCCAGCGTAGTGACCGACGCGGGACCGGGACCCCTTCTCGTTCCCGTCGGGCGGGTACGGTGGGCGGGTGCCGACGCCAGCCGAGACCCTCGACGTCGCGGGCAGGGAGATCCGGGTCACGAACCCCGCCAAGGTGTACTTCCCCGACGCCCCCGAGGGTCCGATCACGAAGCTGGACCTCGTCCGGTATTGGATCGAGGTCGCGGACGCCGCTCTGGTCGGCTGCCGGGACCGGCCCACCACGTTGCACCGGTTCCCCGACGGCGCCGGCGACGAGGGGTTCTACCAGAAGCGCCTGCCGAAGGGAGCGCCGCCGTGGGTGGAGACCGCCCTGATCCGGTTCCCGAGCGGGCGGACCGCCGACATGCCGGTGATGGCGGACGCGGCACATCTGGCGTGGGCCGCCACCCTCGGCTGCCTCGAGATCAACCCCTGGCCGGTGCGCTCGGACGACGTCGACCATCCGGACGAGCTCCGGGTGGATCTCGACCCCATGCCCGACGTTGGGTTCGAACTGGTGCGGGAGGTGGCGATGGTCACCCGGGACGTGCTCGAGGAGCAGGGGCTCGTCGGCTTCCCGAAGACGAGCGGGAAGAAGGGGATCCACGTGAACGTGCGGATCCGGCCGGAGTGGACGTTCACGGACGTGCGTCGGGCCGCCCTCGCCCTCGCGCGTGAGGTCGAGCGCCGCGTCCCCGCGATCGCCACGTCGAAGTGGTGGAAGGAGGAACGCCACGGCGTGTTCATCGACTACAACCAGAACGCGCGCGACCGGACCGTGGCGTCCGCCTACAGCGTCCGCCCGGTCGCGGATGCGCGGGTCTCGACGCCTCTCGCCTGGGACGAGGTGCCCGAGGTGGAGCCCGAGGTGTTCACGCTGCGCACGGTGCCCGAGCGGCTGGAGCGTGTGGGCGACCCCGGGGCGGGGATCGACGACGTCGCCGGAGCGCTCGACTCGCTCCTCGAGCTCTCGGATCGCCAGGCGGCCGAAGGACAGGGCGAGGCCCCGTATCCGCCGCACTTCCCCAAGGCGGAGGGTGAGCCCGTCCGCGCCCAGCCCTCGAAGCGCCGGAAGCGGGAGGGGTCGGCGGCGGACGGCTCCGTGCCGCCGCCCGCGCCGGGCAAGAAGAGCGGCCCGACCGGGCGGCGACGGACGACGATGCCGCTGATCGAGATCGCCCGGGCCGCGACCGAGGCCGAGGCGCGGGAGGGTCTCGAGCGATGGAAGGCCCGGCACCCGGAGGCCGCCTCGCTCCTGGAGCCGAACGACGTCCTGGTCGACTCGATGCGCGGCCGGAGCACGACGTGGACCCGGATCCGCCTGAACCTTCGGCACGTCGCGGAAGCCGACAGGCCGCCGCAGGAAGCGCTCGAGGTGGACTACGACCCCTGGGAGGGCGTCGAGTGGCCGGATGCGGACGGTGGTTCGGTCCCGCGCGCCCGAAGTCGGCGTCAGCCCTCCGAGCCTCCCCCCGAGTCCTCACCCCAGGAGGGCGGCGACTCGCCGAGCTGAGCCCACGTGCACGACGATGGCTCGCGATCCTCGCGCCAGCGCAGGAACGTGGCGGCGTGCCGCATGCGCCCGGACTGGATCCGATCGAACGCGACCTCACAGACGAGCTCCGGGCGGAGCGAGACCCATGCGGTGTCCTTGCCCGCCGACCACCGGCTCTGACCGCCGGGCGCGCGCATCCCGCCGAAGCCTCCCTCGCCCTCGAGCGGCCGCAGCTGGTCGCGGAGCTCGCGCCGCTCCTTCGCCTTGAACGAGGACGTGTGTCCGACGTAGTGGAGGTTGCCCTCGTCGTCGTAGAGGCCGAGGAGGAGGGACCCGACGCCGTCGTCGTTCTTCGCGACGCGATACCCGCCGACCACGCAATCCGCGGTCTTCCGGTGCTTCACCTTCACCCACCCGCGCGCGCCCCGCAGGTAGGGCTGTTCGGCACGCTTCGCGATGATCCCGTCCTGACCCAGCCCGGCCTCGTCCGCGAACCACTCCTGGGCCGCCGCGAGATCGTCGGTCCACGGCGTGAGAAGGAGGTCCGGCCCGGGGTCGAGATCGTCGAGATCCTGCGGCGCCTGGCCGACGTCGAGGCGGGCGCAGAGCGTCGCGAGCCGCGTCACGCCGCTCCGACGAGGGGCATCGTCCGTGAGGTCCGTCCCCTTCCTCCTCGAGCAGGTCGAAGAGGATCAACGTCGCCGGGATCTCGGCCGACAGCTTGCGGACGCGTGACTCGGCCGGGTGCAGCCGGAGCTGGAGCTCGTCGAACGAGAGGCAGCCCGGCCGGACCAGCACGATCTCGCCGTCGGCGACGAACGGTCCGTCCCTCCGTCTCCTCGAGCATCGTGACGAGCTCCGGGAAGAACCGGTTCATCGGCCGGTCGCCTCTGCTCTCGAGCGTGATCCCGTCGCCGACGGAGACGATCGTGCGGAACCCGTCCCACTTCGGCTCGTAGGTCCAGCCCGGCCCGCGTGGGATCTCGGGCTCGAGCTTGGCGAGCATCGGACCCTGGCCGACCTTCGTCATGCGGCGCACCCTACCCGCGGATGCGCGAGGCCCGAGGCCGAGCTCGACGAGGCTCGCCGCATTCGCGGCGAGCCCCTTGTGTTCCTCCCTCGCTGCTACCCGGAATGGTCAGGAGGAGCAACTGACCGCCCTCGGTCTTGTAGTTGACCCCGTCGATCAGCGTCGGTCCCTCGACGAAGACGTTGTGCGCCTGCACGTTGAGCAACCACGTCCCCGGCCCGTAGAACTCCGAGGCATCGACGATGCCGCTGGACTCCCATGTCTGGTCGTTCACGGAGGCGACGACCGACCACGCACCGGTCGCGAGGTCGTAGCGGAGGACGCGAGAGATCTGGCTGGAGGTGTCCTCCTGCACCATCAGGCTGTGCCTGCTCGTCCCGACGTTGTCGGGAGCCCGCATCGCGTTCCCCGCGAAGGGGTTCGGGGAGAAGTTCCCGTCGAGGAGGATCGAGAGATCGACCACCTTCTTCGGGTCGTCGCGACGAGAACTCCATCCGGAACACCCGACCGCGGTTGAACGGCCCGGCACCGGCGACGAGCTGACCGGTCGCGGGGCTCTCGACGACGTTCCCGTTGCCGGTGTCGGTGAAGAACATCACCGGGTTCTCGCCCGGGCCGACCGTCGGATCATAGGCGCTGTCCTCGATCACGGATGAACTGGAACACGTCGTTCGCGGTTCGGACCAGTTCTCGAGCGCCGTCTGCGGCTCGGCGGCGGTCGACCCCTTCGCGATCTTCGCCGGGACGCGGATGTATCGGCCGCCGAATGTGTTCGCCCAGGACGATGTCGCTGTAGTCGTTCGCATCGTTGGACGCGGTCCGGCGGGCATCGACTTTGCCTGCCGTTCCGTGCGTCGCCCGGAACGCCCAGCAACGTTCCCTCGTCCGCCCAGATCTCCGTCCTCGTCGTTCGCGAGGTAGAGATACAGCTGGGAAGCCGGCGCAGGAGGAGTGAACGTGTCGTCGCCGGACAGGATCGCGATCTCGTCCCAGCCACCGGGCAGGACCACGCGTTCTCGTGGTTGTGTCGCCCCATCCCCGCGACCTGGGTGAAGTCACCGGTCACCGGGTCGAGCACCGCCGCGAAGCCGGACTGCCGGTCGTTGGCCGGCGCGTACGCCGGATCGGGACCGTACGGAGCACCGGCCGGAACCGCGACACGCTCGGGTGCCTCTTCGCCGGTGAGGTAGATGTAGGACGACAGGCCCTCGTTGGGGCCGGCCATCGTGGCAGAGCAGAACCGCTGGAATCCGGCGCTGTCGGGAAGTGGCTCCGAACCGGCGAGCACACCTCCGTTCGGGGCGAGCGTGAGGTGGGAGACCGACGCCCAGTCGAAGTCTGCGGAGCCGCCGAACGGCACCCTCGACCGCTCGTGGTTGACGAAGACCTCGGTGTTCCCGCCCGGCCCGGGCATCGCCGCCATCCCGTCGGGGATGCCCTCGTAGGTGTAGCCGCCGACATGATCCCCGACGCTGATGATCGGCGAGCAGTGCCGAGCCGGTCGGCGCGGTCGCGTCCAGCGTGAGCATCGCCGGCGTCGCGGTGAAGAACGGCGCGTCGGCCGACGCGTGAGGTCGCTGCGGACAGGAGCGAGAGCGTGGCTACCGGCACGACGGCCGTGCGACGCCAGAAGCTGGCTCGCATGCGCATCCTCCTTTTTCCGGGGGGACCGGTACCCTGCCGCCGGGCGTCGAGGTCGTCAAACGCGCTGGTCGCCGGTCATGCAGCCACGGGCGGTGGCGGGTACCGTCTCGCCGATGCCGGACGAGCGTCGGTTCCTCGAGATGGACGACGGGGTGAGGATCGCGCTCACCCTGCACTTCCCGGACACGCCGCCGCCCTGGCCGGTGGTCTTCGAGGCTCGCCCGTACCGCAAGGACGATCTCTCCGACGCGACGGCGATCTACCGGCGGCTCTGCGACGAGGGGGGCCTGGCCGTCTGCCGGGCCGACGTCCGCGGCACGGGCTCGTCCGAGGGGAACGCGGAGGACGAGTACACGGCGCGCGAGCTCGAGGACCACGTGGCGACGATCGCGTGGCTCGCCGCGCAGGAGTGGTCGAACGGCAACGTCGGGATGTACGGCACCTCGTACTCGGGCTTCAACGCGCTCCAGGTCGCCGCGCTCCGCCCGCCTGCGTTGAAGGCGATCATCCCGATCTACGCGACCGACCGGCGGTACACGGACGACGTCCACTACGGCGGCGGAGCGCGGCGAGGCATCGACTTCCTCGATTACCCCGCCTACATGGTGGCCCTGATCGCGTTGCCGCCGGTCCCGTCGGTGTACGGAGACGGCTGGCGGGAAGAGTGGCTCCGCCGGATCGAGACGAGCGAGCCCTGGGAGCTCGGATGGCTCGAGCATCAGAACGAGGACGACTACTGGCGGCACGGCTCCGTCTTCTTCGACTACGCGGCGATCGAGGCGGCCACGCTCGTGATCGCGGGACACGCCGACGGGTATCGCAACATGGCGTTCCGCGCCTTCGAGCACCTCCAGGCTCCCAAGAAGATCCTCTTCGGTCCGTGGAGCCACATGAGCCCGCGGCTCTCGATGCCCGGGCCGCGGATCGACCACGTCCCGGTGATGATCGACTGGTGGAAGCGGTGGCTGGGTGGTGAGACGGGCATCGACGTCGAACCCCCGATCTCGATCTTCGTCCGGCGGTGGACCGATCCGGCGCCGGACGTCGATACCTACTCCGGCGAGTGGCGAGCGGAGCCGGCGTGGCCGCCCGCCCGGCTGGTCGAAGATCGTCGCGTGCTCGACTCGGCGGCGGCACGCGGATCGGCGGCGGGCACGTCCGCCATGGAGAGCGCCACGAACGACGTCCTCGAGATCCGCGGCGACGTCGGCGTGACCGCATCGATCTGGTGCGCCGCGACGCTCCCCTTCGGCGTCCCCTGGGACCAGCGGCCCGACGAGGCGTTCTCGCTCGTCTACGACTGGCCGATCACCGAGGAGGTCGAGATCATGGGCCGTCCTCGCGTGGAGCTCACGGTCGCCGCGTCCGTTCCCGTGGCGTTCGTCTCCGCGAAGCTCTGCGACGTCGCGCCCGACGGACGCTCGTCGATGGTCACGCGCGGGATCCTGAACCTCACGCACCGCGACTCGGACGAGTCGCCGGAGGCGCTCCCGCCCGGCGAGCCCGTGTCGGCGACCGTCGAGCTGGATGCGACGGCGTACGTGTTCGAACCCGGACACACGATGCGGCTCGACCTGGCCGGCAGCGACTTCCCGTCGTCGTGGCCCCCGCCGTTCGCCGGCACGATCGAGATCGATCGTGCCGGCTCGGCGCTCGTCCTCCCTCTCATGGACGGCCCGCCCGTCCTCCCGCCGCCCGTGTTCGAGCCCGGCGCGCCGGAGCCGTCGCTGCCGGAGCAGGTCACGTGGCAGATCCACGAGGACGTGCTGGCGCGCGAGCGGAGCGTCGCGATCGACCACGGCGGCGTCCGAGGGCGGAGCGGCCTCGCGGACGGATCGGATCGCTACTGGGGCGAGATCACCGCCGGCGTGCACGACCCCGGGAACAGCCGGGCGAGCGCCGGCGCCTCGCTCGTGCTGTCCTGGGACGAGGCGTCCGTCCGGACGGAGTCGCGGGCGACGCTCCGCTCCGATCCGGAGAACTGGCACCTGTCGATCGAGCTCGAGGTCTACGACGGCGACGACCTGATCGCCGAGAGGCAGTGGGAGCGGACGACGCCGCGCGACCTCCAGTAGCGGGCCGCGTTCAGCTCGCGCGCGCCCGCCAGGCGTCGAGCAACTCGCGTTCCTTGTCCACGCTCATCCCCGCGCTCGAGGGGTGGCGCCCCTCGCTCCCGGTCCCATGCGAGCGTGTCGACGACCGTCTCGGAGAACGGACGGGGTCGGAGGCCCGCCGCTGTGGCCTTCCCCGCGTCGTAGGCGTGGAACCCGGGCAGCTGCGGGTGCCACATCGGGAACCAGGTCTCATGCTCCTCGCCGAGCCCGATCACGAAGTCGGGGTCGGCCCAGACGAACGAGGTGTCCGCGCCGCCCGCGGACCGTGCCGTCTCCACCACGTCGGCGGTCGTCGCGGGCTCCGCCGGTCCGACCACGCCGTAGAGGTCGGCATCCGCAGCCTCGATGCGATCGAGGACGAACGAACCGAGGTCTCGGGCATCGATCCCCTGGATGGGCGCGTCCGGTGGCCCGCCGACGAGCATCTCGCCGCCCGCGGCCGCCCGCCGGACCCAATACGTGAAGCGGTCGGTGGGGTCGTGGGGTCCGACGATGTACCCGGGCCGGATCACGAGGAGCCTCTCCGCGAACCGCGCGGCGGCCTCGACCTCACACGCGACCTTCAGTGGTCCGTACGTCTCTTCGGTCACGTCCTCCGTGTCGGGATACGGCGGCTGGTGGATCGTCGTGTCCTCCGTCGCCCCCATCGGGAAGGTCGTCGGGATGGACGGACAGCGAGGAGACCAGCGTGTAGTGACCGATGCGATCGCCGATCGCGTCCGCGAGCTCGCGAACCTCTCGCGGGACGAACGCGCAGGTGTCGAGGACCGCGTCCCACGACCGCCCCGCGAGCATCCCGAGGCCGTCCTTCCGATCGCCGTGGAGGTGCTCCACATCGGGGAGATCCCCAGGCTCCGATCCACCTCGGTGGAACACGGTCACCGTGTGTCCCCGCCGGACCGACTCCTCGACGAACGCACGCCCGAAGAACCGCGTGCCGCCGACCGTGAGGATCTTCATCCCGCGGACCTTAGCGTCCCCAGCGGTCGCCACCTTCATCCGTCACGTGGTTGCCCATACCGATCCTGAGATGCCCACGGCATCCGATCCCGCAGACAGGGAGCCCATGCCGATGCCGGCATGGTCTCGCGAGGCTGCACCCTGCCAGATCGATCCGATCTCATCCCCGATATGGGGCCGGACAGCCGTGTCTCCGGATGAACCTAAGCCGCCGACTCCTCCATCTCCGGTGACCACTCGCCGTTGCGCGCGAGCCCGTTCATCCGGGCACGGTGCGCCAGCGCTGCCTGCGCCGCTTCACCGTGGGAGGCGTCGCCGGCCCACACCGCGAGCGGGCGCTGCTGCAGGGCGCGCCCGTAGGAGAAGGAGATCTCCCACGGCGCGTCCCCGAGTCGGTTGATCGCGTTCAGCCGGCTGGTCGATTCTTCGTCCGTCATCCCCCCGGACAGGAACACGATCCCCGGCACGGCCTCCGGGACGTGGGCGCGAAGTGTTCGGAGCGTCGCGGCGGCGATCGCGTCGTCGGGTTCCTGACGCGCCGCGCCCTTCCCCGGAACGACCATGTTCACCTTCAACAGCGTCCCCGCGAGGTCGAGCCGATGAGCGTCCATCTGCTCGTAGAGCCCCTGCAACGCGCGCCCGGTGGCCGTCTCACACGCCGCCAAGTCGTGATCGCCGTCCATCAGGGTCTCGGGCTCGACGATCGGCACGATGCCGGCCTCCTGACAGAGCGCGGCGTACCGCGCCATCGCGTGTCCGTTGGCGAGCACCGCGAAGTCGGTGGGGAGCCCGTCGCCGATCGAGTAGGTGGCCCGCCACTTCGCGAACCGCGCCCCGAGCTCCCGGTATCCGGCCAGCCGTTCGCGGAGCCCGTCGAGTCCCTCCGTGACGGTCTCACCTTCGAAGAGCGCGAGCGGCATCGCTCCCGTGTCGACCTTGATGCCGGGGATCACGCCCGCCTTCTCGAGCACCTCCGTGAGCGGGGTCCCGTCATCCGTCGACTGGTGGATCGTCTCGTCGTAGAGGATCACGCCGGAGACGTGGTCTCCCAGCCCCGGCGTGGTGAACAGGAGCTGTCGGTACGCGCGGCGATTGTCCTCCGTCGACTCGACGCCGATCTGGTCGAACCGCTTCTTGATCGTGCCGCTCGACTCGTCCGCCGCGAGGATCCCCTTGCCCTTGGCGACCAGCTCCCGGGCCGTCTCCCTCATCGCTTCCATCAGCTCCACTCTCCTCTTCTTCTCTTCGTGCTCAGCCTACGGCGAGCCTCGTGCGCCGGGCAATCGACTACCTCGACTTAGGTACTCGACCGCTCCCGCCGATAGGCAGGTATGCGGCCACGTCGTTCCACTCGCTCGAAGCTCGCGATCGTCCTCACGCTCGCGCTCGGACTGCTCACGCCGATGGCGGCGAACATGGTCGGTGCGCAGGCAGGAGCCCTCGAGGCCTCCGCCGTCCGACCCATCGTGGTCAGGATGGTCGCCGATGCCACTCCCCGAGGCTTCGCTCTTCCCTGCATCGGGTGTTCGCCCGAACCCCGCCCTCATCGCCCGCGTGGCGGCCAGGGCCGCGCGCTGGACGAACGTGCTCGTGAAGATGCCGCGAACCCTTCCCGCCTTCGCCCGCCCTCGTGCGGGTGCCATGCAGGTGGGGGTCGTGCCGGCGGGGTCCAAGTACTACGGGTTCCCGATCGTGGCGTGGGTCGAGGAAGTCTCGGCCGACGGTCGATGGGGGCGCGTCGAGCTCCCGTACACGTGGCCCCGGCGCGAGGGATGGATCCGACTGCACGGCTTGCACCGCGACGTGACCCGGGTGCGGGTGGAGGTCGACCTCTCGACGCACACCGTCATCGTGCGGAAGTTCGGCAACGTGCTGTTCCGCGCTCCAGGTGCGACGGGTGCGCCATCAACTCCGACGCCCGTCGGCGAGTACTTCGTGACCGACAGGGTGTCGTTCTCCGGTGGCAGCTACGGCACGTTCGCGTTCGGCATCAGCGGCATCCAGCCCCGACTGCCCGCCGGTTGGTCGGGCGGGAACCAGCTCGCGATCCACGGCACGAACAGCCCTTCGTCGATCGGTCAGAGCGTGAGCGCCGGATGCGTCCGCGTCTCGGAGTCGACCCTGGATCGGCTGATCCCCTTGCTGGTGTACGGCACGCCCGTCATCGTGCACGCGTAGCCCGCAGCTCCGTCATCGCTCCCCTTCGGGGATCCCTTCGAGGAACGACTCCAGATCCGGGACGTGCGCGTCCGCGTGCTCGAACGGACCCCGGCCGATCAGGAGCTGTCCCATCCGGTGACCGAGCGATTTCCGGCCCCTGGGCGGTCGCGGGGTTCTCCCAGCGAGCGTCGGGCATCGACCTGATCACGCGGATCAGCTCGCCGTGGACGTTGTCCCAATCGCGCTGCACGCGGGCGAGGGTGTGACGGGAGCGCCGCACGACACCCTCGGCGTTGAGAGCTCCGATCGAGCTCGAAGAGAGGTCTCGATCGACAGGCGCCCGCTCGCCGGCTTCCCACGCGGCGAGCGCCTCCAGCACCTTCTCCTCCCACAGGCACAGGTGCCCCAGCAGATCCTTCGGCGTCCAACCGCCGTCGCCGACTCCCGGCCTCGCCATCCAGTGCGGCGGGATCTGCTTGATGAGTCGCCGGATCGTGCGGTGGCCACGCTCGAGAGTCTCGATCGCCTCCTGGCGTGTGGTCACCGCCCCGTTCCACCCTTTCGCTCGCGAGACCCCGTCGCGCGCTCGTGACGGTAGCGCAGCGCACGGCCCCCCGCGCGAGGCGGTCGGGTGACGGCGGCCACCGCCCCCAACGCTCCCACGACGATCACGGTCATCACGCCAACCGGCCCGCCCATCCTGATGCCGATCCGCTCCACGATGACTCCCGCCGACCACCAGGGATGCCAGGCCGACGGCGGGCGCGAGGGCGACGCGGAGCGCGAGCGAGCCCGCCCCCAGGCGACCCGCCCACCCGGCGCCGGCGAACGCGATCACGGCGAGGGACGACGCCCACCAGGCCACGAGCAACGCCGCGGACGGTCGTGGCGCCGCCACGGGACGATCCGTCGGCGCCGGCGGACCGTCGAGGACGGCCATCCATCCGTTCGTCGACCACTCGGGATTCGCTCGCACCGCTCGAGCGAACCCCTCGAAGTGCGACCGCAGCAGCACGACGGAGGGCTCCTGTGCCAACAGTGGCCTGACCGCACGCCAGGTCTCGCGAGAGATCTCGTCGAAGCCGGGGACGTCCGGCCGGAGCGTCGGCCGTCCTTCCTCCAGCAGATCGGGGTCGCCCAGGTAGACGGTGGTGCGGAGCGCCATGGCCGGGGGCAGCTCCGCCCGAACGCGGCGCAGGACGGGGACGGTCCCGAACTCCCCGTGGGAACGGGAGTCCCCAGTCGGGGTGACGTCGACCACGATCACCGCGGACCCCCCGCGTCGGTCAGGTACGCCGCCAGGGTGTGCACCTCCGCGAGCCGCCGGCCCTCGCTCCATGGGCGACGCGAGCGCCAGACGTCCCAGCCGAACGAGACCGAGACCAGAAGCGCCGCGGCGGCCAACACGGCGACCACCGCCGCCGCGAGCCTCCCGGCGCGATCGCGGGTCCAGCCGACCACAGCCGCAGCGCCCAGCGCGCCGAGCAGCGGGAGCGCGAGAGCGAAGGAGAGGGTGCGATGGACGGGCACCGCTCGACCCATCGCGTAGAGAAGCGCCGCGCCGGCCGGGAGCAGCGCCCACATACCGAGCAGCCAGCCGGCGCGGCGCCGCTCCGCGTCCCTGCTCGGAGCCAGGAGCGAGGCGATCCCCACCAGGGCGGCGAGTGCGGCGGCGGGGAGCCGATAGAGGCCAGACTGCCCGCGATCCCCCGACGTGCCGCGGGTGAAGGCGGTCGGCGGACGGGGCATCCCGTGCGCGCCGACAAGGAGCGCCGCGGCCCCCAGTCCGACCCCGGCCCCGACGGCGAGCCCCAGCCGGCCGGACGCGGATCCCATGAACGAGGACGAATCGCGTCCGGAGCCCAGCGACTCGGGGAGGCACGCGATGGTGAGCACGATGAGCAGCCCGGCGAACACCGCCGCGAACTGCCAGTGCACGAGGAAGGCGGCCGCGAGGCACCCGGCACACAGCGCCCGGCCGGACTCGCCGGCCGCGGCGAAGAGCGCGCCGACGGCGGCGGCGAGCAGGACCGGTTCCGCCAGGAGCTGATCGAGATACCCGTTCGCGGCGAGGGCGACCTGCACCGAGGTCCCGGTCGCGACGCCCGCGAGCGCCGCGCCCCACCAGGGGACCTTTGGGATCGACCCGGCGAGCCCAGCCGCCGCCGCCGCGATCGCGACCGCGAGCACGGCCGGCAGGACGTACGCGAGGTCACGAGGTGCCGCGCCGGTGACGGCCCCGAGGGCGGCCATCACGAGGGGAAGCCCCGGACGATCGGCGTTCGTGTGGAGCGCGTGGGCGTCGCCGTCGTAGGACGGGAGGGCATCGAGCCCGAGCCGCGCGACGACCGCGGAGCGCCAGATGTGCTGTGGGGTGTCGCTGCCCACAGGCGCGACGCCGGTCCCGCCGATCACGTAGCGCCCCAGGAACAGGACCGACGGGACCACGACGATCGTGGCGATCGCGAGCCCCATCGTCAGCCGCTTCACGCGCCGGTCTCCAGGAGCGCCGCGATCGCTCGGTCGGGGACGGAACGCCACCCGGGGAGGTAGCGGGCCGCGTAGAGGAATTCGTGGAGCTCCTGCGCGACGCGGAGCGGGCGGAGGAGCTCTTCGTCGAACAACGATGACGCGTCGAGGCGGGCGAGCTCGTCGCGATAGGACCGGAGGCAGCCCTCCGAAGCATCCCGGATCCATCCGGCGACGGACGCGCAGCGGCGCCCCTCGACGATCCTGCCGACATGGTCGAGGGATTGGACGAGCGACGCCACGTCCTTGACCGGTGGCCCCTCGAGGGTGCCCGGCCCGAGCGGATCTCCGTCGAGATCCGACACCGCGAGCCCGTCACGCCATCGGAGGAACTGTCCGACGTGCAGGTCACCGTGGATCGGGATCGCCGTCGTCGGACGCACTGGGAGCTGGCGGAGCTCGTCGCGGATCGCTCGCTCCCAGCCGCGCGAGTCGCGCTCCTTCGTCGCCGTCGATCGACGAGAGCGCGTCGTCGAGATCGTCCGCGGCGCGCCGCCACCAAGCCGCGACGGTGTCCTCGGAGGCCGCCGTGCTCGGCGCCGGGAGCACCTCGGTGGGCGTCGCCAGCGAGACGTGGAGCCGGGCCGTCACGGCGCCGAGCGCGGCGGCCGGCTCGATCGCATCGATCGCGCCGTCATCGAGCGAGCGCTCGAGGAGCTCCGTGTACCAGTCCCATCCGTCCCGTGCCTCGGGGAGGTACGACATGATCGAGGCGATCGGCGCGACCTCGCCGGCGTCGTCCCATCCCACGGTGCCGAGCGGCGCCGGCATCTCCTCGAAACCTGCCGCCACGAGATGGGCGGGAAGCATCATGGGCCGATCGTTGCCCGGCGTCGTCCACACGAACCGCTTCACGAGCGCATCCCCACCCACCACGATCGACTCGTTCGACTGATCCACCTCGATCGGTCGCTCCCCACGCCGAGCGGCGATCGTGCCCAGGCGCCGGAAGGCGAACGCCCCACGCGCATCCTCGGTCGCGGTCAGCGCGAGGAGCCCCTCCGCGACGCCGTCGCCCGCCTCTGCCCGACGGTAGCCTTCGCCGTCCTCCACCACGGCGGACACGAGCAAACCCTGAGGAACCTCGAGGAGGAGGACCCAGCGACCGCGGGCGAGGTCGAGCGCGTCCCGCACCGTCGGGACGCGGGAGTGTTCCTGTTGGTGCGCTTCACGGCGGGCCGGCAGGAACTGGGACGGGTCTGAGGACGCCACTCCGGCCTGGAGCTCATGTGCGCGCCGCGGATCGGACACGCCGCGGAGTCTAGGGATGTCCCTCGTCCAGCACGATTTCCCTCCTTTTCCCTACGGCAACTAGGCCTTTTGGGGGATGCGCCGGGGGATACCGCTGTACGACTATCGACCTCCCCCACACCCGGTACGTCAGGGTGGACCAAGAGAGGCACGGTCGAACGATGCGTCAGAGGATCCCTGCGCGAGCCCCGGACGGCGAACCAGGGTCTCCTGCGAGCGGCTCCCGCCACAAGCCCACGAGTGGGCGCATCCACGGCGAAGAAGGCGCAACGGCGGTCGAGTTCGCGCTCATCGTGCCGGTCCTGATCGTCTTCGTGTTCGGCATCATCGGCTTCGGGCTCGCGTTCATGCAGATGCAGACCATCCGTGGCGCCTTGCGTGAAGGCGGACGTGCTGCGGCGACGGGCGCCTCGGCGGATGAAGTGCAGGACCATGCCTACCAGTCCGCGTTGGGGGCCATCGACAGCGCAGGGAATGTCGAGGTCCACCCCAACACAGGTGGGAGCCCGGTGTGTACCCCCCAAACGATCGGCGAGGACGCGACGGTCTCCTACGACACCAGCCACCTCCCCGAAGGTGGCATCCGCGTATCGATCCCCTTCCTTCCGATCTTCCTCAACCCGACGCTCGAGGCCAATTTCAGGTGTGAGGTGTGATGCGCCTTCGTGAGGAGGGGGCCGTCGCCGTCATCGTGGCCATCGTCCTCTTGGTGTTCGTAGCCGCCGTGGCGCTGGCCGTCGACGTGGGCGGGCTCATGCTCCATCGCCGTGGACTGGTCAACAGCTCGGATTCCGCCGCCCTCTCCGCCGCCCGTACCTGCGCGAGGGGCGGCATGGACAGCCTCGGGACGCCGGAATCCGCTGCCGACCATCACGCGCTCGCGAACTCCTTGATCACGGTCGGGGAGACCGTCGAGACGAACATCCTCGAGATCACGACCTGCGGGAACGTCGGCGGTCACGTGACCGTGGGGTACACGAGCCAACAGAGGCTGTTCTTCGCACCGGTGCTGGGATTCGACCACGAATCGCCCGTCCACACGCAGGCGACCGCGAGTTGGGGGCTGGGAAGCAACGGTGCCATGCCGCTCGTTCTCAGTGGCCAGCTGGTGAGTTCGTGCCCGAAGCCTCCACCGGAAGGCATCAACACCGTCGGTCAACCTCAGTGTGGAACGTGGTACGACAACGACGAACTCCACAACGGGAACTTCGGGTTCCTCAGTCTCAAACCCCAAGGATGGAACACGCCTCAGGGTCACTGCCAGGGTCCCTCCAATCCCTCGGCGAGTGACCTCAGAGATTGGATCACCGGTGCCGAGATCGCGAGCGTCGCCCTGAATTGGACCGATCCGACATTCGTGTGCAGCGGCAGCGGGCTCACTTCCAATATCTGGAGAGAGATCGACAACCTCGCGGGACAGATCAGGGACTTCCCCATCACGTGGGACGGATGCGACAACGATCCTGTCGACCCCGACAACGAAGTCGTGTGGTGCACGCCGACCGGGACCGTTGCTCCTCCTCAGGGGGTGGTCTACCACAGCGGCAACATCTATCAGTACGACGTCATCGGATTCGCCGCCCTCAGGATCGTGGAAGTCGTCGACTGGGGTGCTGCGGGACCAACGACCACCACGACGCAGCAGCCGTTCACCGACTTCACCTACACGGACCTGGGCATCACGTTCGGGACCACGTTGCCCTCGGGCTCGGTGGTCGACTACACGTGGACGGGAACGAGGAGCAACGGCAACCCCGTTGGTGGGCGGTGTGTCGTCAGCACGAGCACCAGCTTCGCAGCAGGTCCTCCCCCGCATACCTGGCGCAGCCTCGGCGGCAGCGGGGGCGGTTGCCCGGGGAACAACGAGACACTCAACCCCGGACAGCCAAGTGCCATCTCCATCACGATCCCGGTCACGACCACCACCGATGGTCCTTGTGGGCCACGCCCGAACGACCACTCCGCCAGGTGCCTCATCACGCAGTGGCTCGGTTCGACGCTGACCGGGGACTACCCCACCGACCGGCTCGACCACGTCAGGGTCGTGAGGCTCTGCGACCTGGCCGAAGGAACGTGCCTCGACCAGTAGGAACGAGCGGCGCGCATCCGAGGGTCGTCGCTCGTCGCGTCGATCGGGGAACCCACGCCTCCCCCACCGGGTGATATGCATATCCACCCGGACACGGAGGACCGCATCGCATGACCGACCCACTCACCGTCGTCTTCATGCCGGAGAGCGCCTACGGACCCACGAACAACTGCATCGGGATCGGCAAGGTCCTCGAGCAGCGAGGACACCGCGTCGTGTTCGCCGCGGAGGCTTCCTGGCGCGGCCGGCTCGAGCCCCTCGGCTTCGAGGAGGACCTCGTGGATCTGGCC
Source organism: uncultured Actinomycetota bacterium (assembly GCA_963711655.1). Classification (GTDB taxonomy): domain Bacteria; phylum Actinomycetota; class UBA4738; order UBA4738; family HRBIN12; genus JAJNBA01. The sequence goes on along the minus strand of CAVQEW010000007.1, from coordinate 122,942 downwards.
CCGCCGGCGGAGGGTGGTGACCAGGACGCCGGACAGTTCTGGACCGACTTCATCACCGAAACGGCTCCCGAGTTCCGCAAGCCCACGATCGAACAGCTCGACACGTTCATCAGGCCGGTCTGGGAGTCGTTGATCGACGGGGCGAAGTACTGCGAGCCTCAGCTCCAGGAGATCCTCGCCCGAGCGCAGCCCGACGTCATCGTCGAGGACAACGTGAGCGGCTTCCCGGCGCTCCTCACGCACGGCGCGCCCTGGGTCCGCATCATGAGCTGCAACCCGCTGGAGATGAAGGATCCGGACCTGCCTCCCACCTTCAGCGGCTACCCGATGGACGACCCGTCCGGCTGGGCGGACTACCGAGCCGAGTACGACAGGACGCATCGGGAGCTCTGGTCGGGCTTCAACGGATGGATGCTCGAGCAGGGGGCGCCGCCGCTGCCCGACCTCGAGTTCATCCACGAGTCGGATCATCTGAACCTGTCGGTCTTCCCCGACGCGGCCGACTACCTGCGGACGCGGCCGCTCGAGGACTCATGGCACCGCCTCGAGTCCTCCGTGCGCGACACCGAGGAGCCGTGGTCGGTGCCCGAGCAGCTCCGCGACGGCGAGGGGTCGCTGATCTATCTCTCCCTCGGCTCGCTGGGGTCGGCGGACGTGGAGTTGATGCGCCGGCTGGTCGACGTCCTGTCGCGCACCGGCCACCGCTACATCGTGTCGAAGGGCCCGCGCGCGGAGGAGTTCGATCTCGCGGGGAACATGTGGGGAGAGGCGCGCGTCCCCCAGACGAGCATCATCCCCGAGGTGGACCTGGTGATCACCCACGGAGGCAACAACACGGTCACCGAGTCGCTGCACTTCGGCAAGCCGATGGTCGTCCTCCCGCTCTTCTGGGATCAGTACGACAACGCGCAGCGGATGCACGAGCTCGGCTACGGGGTCCGGCTCGCCACCTACGACTTCTCGGACGACGAGCTGACCGGCGCCGTCGACGGCCTCCTCGCAGACGAGACGCTTCGCTCGAGCCTCGGCGCACTCGGCGAGCGCATCCGGGACGCCGGCGGCGTGTCGCACGCCGCCGATCTCATCGAAGCCGTGGGCCGGCACGCGTGAGGACGCGCGACCCGTCCGATCACGACGGCGGACCTCCCCTTCCGAACCGCTGCCGATAGGACTGCGCGACGGCCTCCAACGTCGCCTCGTCGCCGAGGCCTTGCGGGAGCGACCCGATGCGCCCACGGAGCGGGGAAGCGAGCTGCGCGGCGAGCCGCAACCTCGCCGTCGGGTCGAGCGACGATCGCCGTGCCAGGAACGAGCGGATCACGTCGTACTCCTGCTCCGACAGCCCCGTGGCGTCGACCGTCGGCAGGTCGGCGCGATCCGGGAGCGTGAGGGGCCGCGGCGCGGTGAGCTTGCCTTCCCGCACCACCATGGTGCCGGCCGCCAGGTCCCCCAGGCGCTGCGCGCGCGTCGAGACGATCATCGATATCACCGCGAGGAACGGGAACAGGAACACGTCGAGGATCCGGATGAGATTGCGAACCATGATCGCCGCCGCTCCCGCGGGCTGGCCATCCGTCCGCACCACGCGGATCCGCTGTGCCCGTTTCCCGGGGGTTCGCCCCTGCCAGGAGAGCTCGAAGATCGGGTAGTAGCCCCAGGAGATCAGGAACACGACGAGGGAGAGCACGACGACCTCGATCGAGCCCGAGAGGTCCCCCGCTCCGACGCCGAGCAGGATCGGCACCAGGACCACGAGCTGGATCACGGTGTCGATGAGCCACGCGATCATCCGCGACCCGAGACCGGCGATGTCGACGGAGATCGCGACCGCCTCGGGCGTGACCGTCCTCTCGGGCCTGCTCACTGCGCGTCACCCCTCTCGCTCGACGTGGCACCTAGACTCGATCGCGATGGACCTCGACTCGTACATCCAAGCGCATCAGCCCGAGTGGGGCCGGCTCGAGCAGGCCACCGCGGGCGGCAGCCGCGCGCTCGGCGCCCGCCCCGGCCACGACATCGCGGAGACCGTCCGGCTGTACCTCCGCGCATCGTCGCATCTCGCCGAGGTGCAGACCGCCTACCACGACCCCCAACTCGAGCGCTACCTGAACGGCCTTGTCGCTCGAGCGCACGGCGCGATCTACGGGGGAGCCACCACGTCCGGCCGTTCGTTCCTCCGGTTCTTCGTGACGCGCTATCGGGCCGTGTTCCGGCGCACGCTCCCCTTCATCGCCGTGGTCGCCGCACTGATGGCCGTCGTGCTGCTCGCCACGGACCTGTGGGTGGCGAGCTCCCATGAAGCGCAGGCCGGCCTCTTGCCTCCGGCGGCGCGCCAGGCGATGCGGGATGCGGGCGGCGCGGATGTCGGGCCCGGGCCCGGCGACCTCGGGTCGGCCGCGCTCTCCGCGCTCATCTTCCAGAACAACGTGCAGGTGGCCTTCCTCGCCTTCGCCCTCGGGATCACGTTCGGCGTCGGCACGGTCTGGGTCATCACGTCGAACGCGGTCTTCATCGGTCTCCTCGCCGGCGGGTTCCAGGCGGCGGGACACGCGTGGACCTTCTGGGCGCTCGTCCTCCCGCACGGCTTCCTCGAGCTCACCGCGATCTGCATCGCGGGCGGCGCCGGCCTCCGCATGGGGTGGGCGATGATCGACCCCGGGGATCGCGCCCGCGTGACCGCACTGGGCGAGGAAGCCCGCGACGCGGTGCTGCTGATCCTCGGCGTGATCCCCGCGTTCGCGGTCGCGGCGGTGATCGAAGGGTTCGTGACCGGTCGCACCGGGACCCCGATCCTCGAGGTCGCCGTCGGCGCGATCGTGGTCGTCGCCTACCTCACCCTGCTCCTGTTCCCGACGAGAGCTCCGGCGGAGGCAGGTCGGCGGACGGCCGTCAGAGCCGTCCCCTCGACTTGATCTGGAGATACTCGTCGGCCACGGCGGCCGCGAGCGTCCCCGGCTGCGCGTCGATCACGGTGGCGCCGAGCGCCCGGATCCGGGCGGCCGCCCGATCGCGCCACGTCACGAACCCGGCCGCCGAGGCGCGATCGTAGGCGTCCTCCGACGTCCACGGCACCGCCGTGGCGAGGGCCTCCACCTCGGGGTCGCGGACGCTCGCCACGACGAGCAGGTGCCTCGACAGCAGCACCGGGATCGCCCGGAGCAGGGGTTCGAGGACGGTTTCCTCGGACAGGTCCGTGAACAGGACCAACCAGGCCCGGCGCCGGTGCCTCGCGAGCAGAGCGGCGAAGGCCCGCGGGTAGTTCGCCGCATGGAGTCCCGCTTCGAGATCGAACAGGAGGTGCAGGATGCGAGGCGGCTGCGAAGGACCACCGCGCGGCTCGACGAAGGCCCTGACGTCCGCCCCGAACGCGAGCGCGCCGACGTGATCGCCGACGCGGGCGGCGAGGTCCGCGACAGCGATCGCGGCGTCCAGGGAGTGCTCGAGCCGGGACACGCCGGATACCTGGCCGGCGGTCGCCCGGCTCGCGTCGAGGAGCATCACCACCTGCTGGTTGTGCTCCTCCCGATACTCGTTCGCGATCGGTCGCGGCGATCGGGCGGTCGCCTTCCAGTTGATCCGTCGGAACTCGTCGTCCGAACGGTATTCGCGGAGCGAGTCGAACTCGTCGCTGCCCCCTCGATACGCCGTCGCGCGCAGCCCCGACTGCAGCAGCTGGGCCCGTCGGAACCGGAGCTCCACCTCCGCCCGCCCGCGCAGGGACGGGTAGACCTTCACCTCGTCGAGGAGGGTCACCTTCGCCTGCCGGCCCGCCAGTCCCAAGGGACCGGCCGTCCGGATCGTGATCGGGCCGATCGAGAAGCGCCCTCGCCGTGACGGGCGGAGCGTGCCGGACAGTGCCACCCAGCCGCGCGGTGCGATCGCGGCCCGGTGCCGGCGGGGCTCGCGGCCCATCGACGGCGGGGTCGCATCGTGGACCTCGACCGCGAGCCTCCGGCCGGTCGGGTTGTACAGCTCGAGCAGGACGTCGGCCTGCCGACCCATCCGCAGGACGTTCGCGATCGTGCGTCGAGGAAGGAGCGCGTTCGCGCGAGGGGCCTGCACGACGTCCGTGATGACGAGCACCGCGATGAGACCTCCCGCGACGGAGAGCACGACGACCGGATCGGCGGGGATGACGGCGGCCGCGACACCGGCGAGGAGGAGGGCGACGATCGACCGGCGGCGCAGGTGCATGGCCTACCGGGGCACGGCGACCCGCTCGGCGATCCCGTCGAGCACGGAGTCGGCCGTCGCTCCCTCGAGCTCGATCTCCGGGCGGAGGACCACGCGATGCCGCCACGTCGGCCGGAGCAACGTCTTGACGTCGTCCGGCGTGACGAAGTCGCGTTCGGAGAGGTAGGCCCACGCCTTCGCGGCGGTGAGGAGCATGGCCGCGCCCCGTGGGCTCACGCCGAGGGACAGCGAAGGGGTCCTGCGGGTCTCCTCCACGAGGTCGAGCACGTACGCCATGACCTCGGCGTCGACCCGGATGCCCGTGACCGCGTCGGATCCGGCTCGGAGGTCGTCCACGCCGGCGACCGCCTGGACCCCGAGTGCGTCGAGATCGTGCGGGTCCTTGCCGGCGTGGTGCATGCCGAGGACGGCGAGCTCCGCTTCTCGTCCGGGATAGGAGACGGAGAGCTTGAAGAGGAACCGATCCAGCTGTGCCTCCGGGAGCGGGTAGGTCCCCTCGAACTCGATCGGGTTCTGCGTCGCCGCCACGAGGAACGGCTCCGGCAACGGACGGCTCTCGCCCTCGGTGGTCACCTGGCGCTCTTCCATCGCCTCCAGCAGCGCGGCCTGCGTCTTGGGCGGCGTGCGGTTGATCTCGTCCGCGAGGAGCAGGTGGGTGAACACCGGGCCCGGCCGGAACCGGAACTCACCCGTGTTTCCCTCGTAGACCACGTTCCCCGTGACATCTGACGGCATGAGGTCGGGGGCGAGCTGGATCCTGCGGAACCCGAGGTCGAGAGAGCGGGCGAGCGCTTTCACCATCAGTGTCTTGGCGACGCCGGGCACGCCTTCCAGGATCACGTGTCCTCGCACGAGGAGGGCGGCGAGGAGACCCGAGACGACGAGGTCCTGTCCGATCACCGCCTTGCCCACCTGCTCGCGGACGGCTGCGAGCGCTTGTCGCGGATCCGTCACACTCCTCCTCCTTGTGCTTCGGCTCTGACATCGGCTCCGGCGCTCGCGCCGGCCCGGGCTCTCGACTCGATCTCGGACAGGAGGCTACCGAGTCGGATGAGCTCCTCGTCGGTCCGCGGGGCGGGGCCCGCGAGTCCTTCCTCCACACGCTCCGGGGGCAGGCCGGTCGCGTTCGCGGCGACCGTCGGCAAGGCATCGCTGTTGCTCGGGACGCCGAACCGCCGACCGACCCGAGCCCGTGTGGCTTCCCGCATCACCGTGCCCGCCCACGTCAGGCTCCGCGACCTCCGGTAGAGGCGCGACGTGGCTCGCACCAGCTCGCTCGCGGGGATCGGCGCGATCGGGTCCTCCGCCGGAAGCCTCCCCAACCGCCGCGCTCGGAGGACCGCGAACGCAAGGGCGGCGAGGACGATCGCGACGATCGCCGCCTTGGCCCGCTCCGGGAGGGCGGTCCACACGCCGGTCTCCGGCGCCGCGCCCGCCGACGGGATCGGCGGGCCGAACACCACCCTCCCTCGCGACCCCGCGAGACGGAGGGCGAGCACGGCGTTGTCGGCCGAGCGCAGATGCTCGTTCGTGAGCGCGGTGAAACCGCCCAGCAGGACGATGGTGCCGCGATCGTGCGCTCGGACGAGCAGATGCCCGTCGAAGCACGACAGGAACCGATCCTCGCCGCGGAGCGAGCGGTCGGACGCCCGGACGACGATCCGCGCGACACCGAGCGCCTCCTCCCCCAGGCACCCGGGCTCGAGCGTCTGCGCGCCCACCAGCCCGACGGAGTCACCGACCTCCGCGCCGGCGAGCGACACGATCGCCGACCGCGGATCGGCCACGACCAGGCGACCTCCGGATGCCGCCCAGTCCATCAGCGAGCGCGCCTCGTCGGGCGTCCGGAGGTCGTCGAGCAACACGTAGGTCCCATCGGGGTCGGGTGGCGGCCCGCCATCCGACACGTCGATGCCGGCCTCCGCCAGGAACCGCCGGAGCGCGACCGTCGACTCCACGGACTCGGCTCGAGGCAGCAGGACGACGAGGATCCCGAGCAGGAGCAGGATCGCCAGCCACGCGACCACCATCCGCCTGCTCATGCGGACCTCGCGAGCGCGACGGCCTTGCGCAACGTCTCCACGTCCTCGGGTCCGGGCACGGCGCCGCCGTAGGCGACCTGCTCGAAGGCGCCGGTCGCGTCCGCGACGGCCTGGAACAGATCGGGACGAAGTGCCCGCACCGTGGTCCGGCACTCGCCGGCCGTGAGCGCGGGAGCGTCGATCAGGAGCCCCCGGCCCGACAGCGCGCTCACCAGCCCTCGATAGAAGGCGTGGATCGCGCCGTGGAGGTCCCCCGCGCGGAACGCGTCCTCGGCTCGAGCGATCCAGTCGATCCGCGGCGCTCTCGAGCCGGGATCCTTCGCGTCCATGATCGTCTCGGGGACGAACCGCAACCGGCGCACGAGCCAGACGGCGAGCACGACCAGCGCGACGAGCACCGCCCAGGCGACGAACGTGCCGGCGCCCTGGAAGGAGAACAAGCGCGAGAGCAGGTTCCCGATGAGCTCCGCGACGGCACGACGGATCCGCTCGATGAAACCGGGGTTGACCTGGAGGGATCCCCGGTATGCGGATGCGAGCGCCGTCTCGACGCCCTCGCGGTCGATCGGATCGGCCGCGATCGCCCGTTCGAGCGAAGCGCCGAGCGCCTCGAGCCGGTCGGCCGCTCTCCGGAAGTCGTCGGCGTCCTCGCCCGTCAACTCTTCGAGGACCGGATCGGGACCGATCGTCGTTCCCACTCCCCCGAGTCGCACGACGACGGGGAGCCCGACCGTGTCCTGGACCTCCTGCATCTGCGCCGTCGAGGGGGTCGCGATCGCGGACTCGGCGAGCGATCGGGCACTCGCCAGACGTCCGCGGAGCTCCGCGGGCGAGATCGACGACTGCGCGCCCGCGTGAGCGAGGACCCCGAAGACGAGTCCGATCGACAGGGCGACGGAGAGCGGCGCGACCCTCCTCACCGTGTCGCGGAGAGCTCTTGGGCCATCACTTCGAGATCGAACGCCTCTTTCCGGATCCGGAGGTCGAAGTACAGCAACACGGCGATCAGGGTCGTGAAGGGCGTGGTGAGGATCGAGGCCACGGAAAGCGCGACCGCGTAGACGGGCCACCCCGCCGGTCCGATCGCCGCGAACGCGAGGGCCCCGGGAACGCCGAGGACGCCCGCGACGACGGCGGCCATGATCGAAGCGAGGAGGTAGGTCCCCACGATCTTCCAGAAGTGTCCCTTCGCGAGTCGCCACGAGCGGCCGAGGGCTGCGGAACCCTTCTTCCCCTCGACCACCAGCACGGTCGGCCCGAAGAAGAACCGGATGAGCACGATGAAGCCCGGGATGATGAGCAACAGGAAGCCGAGGGCAGCCGCGAGGATCGAGAGGATCGAGATCCACAGGATCGAGTGGATACGCGAGACCGCGAAGCGGAACGTCGTTCCGACCAGGACGGGATGGCCCAGGTAGACGTCTGCCGACGCTCTCGCCACCGCCGCCGTGAGGAACGGCGTGAGCACCAGCACCTCGATCCCGCCGAGGACGATCGTCGCGATGACGGCGCCGTCGAGCTCGCCCTGGGTGGCGACGGGTTCGGAGAAGGGACTCCCGATGCTGCGGGTCAGGAAGGCCCGCAGGAACTCCAGGGGAACGATCGCGATCGCGACGATCGCCATCAGGCCCTTTCCATCGCGAGCGGTACAGCTTGATGGCGGCATCGAGGATCTCGCCGACGCCCATCGGCTGCATCGCGAACGGACGATCCCCCCGCATCCGCGCGGTCGGCGGCGGAGGCGGCGGGAGGGAGAGGGCCGGACCCGGGAAGAGCGGCGCCGGGGGGTGCTGGGCGGGCTCCGGGGGCAAGGGAAGCGGCGGCTGACCGTCCATGCGGGGGCATCCTACGACGCTCCGAAGTGCCGCCGGGCACACGGGCGCCACGCACGCAAGGATCGACGGTCTCCCTCGAGTGCCCGGGGTGGGATTCGAACCCACACGCCCCTTCCGGGGCAGGCGCTTTTAAGGCGCCGTCGTCTACCGGTTCCGACACCCGGGCTTCACCCGATGCTAGCGCTCCGTAGGAAGCTCGGGGCTCATGTCGGTCCCCCGGACCGCCGATACAGGGCAAGTGAGAGATGAACACGGGTTCACGCTGGTCGAGCTCATGGTGGTGGTGCTCATCATCAGCATCCTGGTCGTGCTTGCGCTGCCTACGTTCCTGGGCGCTCGCGTGCGGGCATCCGACCGGGCCACGCAGGCGAACATCCGGAACGCCTTCGCTGCCGAGCGCGCCTACTACACGGACACGCTGACCTACACGACGAACCCCGTCGAGATGACCGCGATCGAGGCCGCGATCACCTACGTGGACGGCGACACCCCACTCGTCGAGGGCGTCGTCTACCTCCACCTCCACCCCATCCCGAACGAGATCTTCGCGTCGGCGATGAGCGAAACCGGGACGTGCTGGTACCTCCGCGAGATCGACGGGGAAGGCGCGCAGTTCGCCTCGGACGTCGCGTGCGGCGTGGCCGACACGCAGACGTACACCCGCGTCTGGTAGCGACCGATCCGATCCCTTCGTTCGCCGGGCGGCAGCGCTAGCATCCGCGGATGCGCGACCTGACCCTCCTTCCCAAAGCGGAGCTGCACGTCCATCTCGAAGGCGCCATGCGGGTCGCGACCGTGCGCGAGCTCGCGGAGCGGACGGGAGCGGCGGTGCCGTCCGGTCTCGTCGACGGCCACTGGCGATTCACGGGCTTCGACGACTTCATCGCGCAGTACACGGCGATGTGCGCGCTCCTGGGCACGCCGGAGGACTTCCGGCGCCTCGCGTACGAGTTCTGCGAGGACGAGTCGGACAACGGCGTCCGCTACGCGGAGGTCGTGTTCTCGCCGAGCAACCACGCTCCCCGCCTCGGCGACGACTGGTTCGGACCGATCGAAGCCGTGCTGGACGGCCTCGAGGCCGGCCGGCGCGACTTCGGCGTGACCGCTCGCCTCGCACCCGACATCGTTCGGGACGCCGGCCTCGATCTCGCCGAGCGCTCGCTGGAGGTGGCGCTGAAGTACGTGGGCCGCGGCGTGGTGGCGCTGAACGCCGCGGGCAGCGAGCGGAGCGAGATCGCTCCCTACGGGCCGCTGTTCCGTCGTGCGAAGGACGCGGGGCTCCGGTCGGTTCCGCACGCCGGAGAATGGGCGGGCCCGCGAAACATCTGGGAGACGCTCGAGCACTACCTCCCCGACCGGATCGGGCACGGGGTGCGGGCGGTCGACGATCCGGCGCTCGTCGAGCACCTCGCCGCGACCGGTATCCCGCTCGAGATCTCCCCTGTCTCCAACGTCGCGACGGGGGTGTACGCCTCCCTCGCCGAGCACCCGTTCCAGGTGCTCCGCGACGCCGGCGTCACCGTCACCTTGAACTCCGACGATCCGCCGATGTTCGATGCGTGGCTCACCGAGGTGTACCGGACGGTCCGCGACACCTGGGGCTACGACGACGCGGAGCTCGCGGAGATCTCCCGGACGGGCGTGCGCGCCTCGTTCGCCGACGACGACGTCAAGCGGGAGATCCTCGGGAGCATCGACGCGTGGCTCGACGCACCTGACGTCTGACGGCGCTAGGAGCCGCCGCCCGTCTTCCGGATCGTGACCGAATCGATGTACACCGCTTGCACCGGCCTCTGACCGGACAGATCCCCCGCCGCCGCCGCTTCCGGATCCTGGATCGGAAGCGCCTGGATCCGTTTCGGCGACGTCGAGGCCCTCGGTCACGTGCCCGAAGATCGTGTAGTTCGGGTTCCCGTCGAGGTTCAGACCGTTGGGGCCGGTGATCAGGAAGAACTGGCTGCCGCCGGTGCCAGGGCCCCCGTTGGCCATCGCCAGGGTGCCGGGCGTGTACGACTCGTTCCCGTTGAGCTCGTCCGGGATCGCGTAGCCCGGGCCGCCGGCTCCCGTGCCCGCCGGGTCGCCGCCCTGGATCACGTCGATCGAGGTGTCGAGGCGATGGAAGTACTGCCCGTCGAAGTACCCCGCCCGCGCGAGGAAGACGAAGGAGTTGACGGTCTGCGGCGCGCGCTTCGGATCGAGCTCGATCACGATCGTGCCGCACGAGGTCTCGACCGTCGCGGTATAGGTCGCCTTCCGATCGATCTTCATCGGCGGCGGTCCCGCGAACTGCGGCTTCGGCTTCCCCGCCGTGGCCGGCGCCTCGGCGCCGCACGCCACCTCGCCCGACTCGTTGGCCGCCGTGGGCGTCACGGTCCCGGTCTGGGTGCCGGGCTCCGCCACGCGGCGACGGGCTGGCCGACGGGCTGAGGGAAGGCGAGGCCGAAGGGGTCGGCTCCTCCCCGCCGAAGAAGGCGTTCACGCCCACCAGCAGGACGACGAGTGCGAGCAACCCGCCGCCGACGCCCGTCAGCATGCTCCGGCGGCGCGAGGCCGCGGAGCGCTCGGCCTGTCGCCGTGCGGCGAGCTTCGCGAGCTGGCGTTCCCTGCTTCGTTTGGACATCGGCCGGAGGTTACCGAACGCCCAACCGTTCGAGAGCGAGACCGTCGAGGATGTCCGTCTCGCTCACGAGCGCCTCCTCGAAACCGAAGCGTCGCATCGCACCCACGAGGATCGAGGCGCCGGCGACGATCACGTCTCCTCGCCCCTTCGGCATCACGGGGATCGCGGCGCGCTCCTCGTTCGTCATGGAGGCGAGGTCTCGGAGGGTTCGCTCGGCCTCGGCGAGCGTGAGGATCGAGCGGTGGATGATGTCGGGGTCGTAGCGCCCCAGGCCGATGGCGCACGCCTGGAGGGTGGTCGCCGTCCCTCGCGACGGCGACGAGCATCCGCGCGTCCCGAGCCGGCACGGCTCGCTCGACCTCGTCGAGGAACGGCTCGATCGACGTGGCGATCGCCTCGAGGTCCTCGGCGGACGGGGTGTCCGAAGGCCGAACCCGCTCGGTCAACCGGACGCTTCCCATCTGTGTCGAGAGCGCGTGGTCGACGACCGTCGGTGTCCGCCCGAAGACGAACTCGGTGGAGCCGCCGCCGAGATCGATCGAGGAGGAACGGGCCGTCGGCGGGAGCGAGACCTCGCGTGCCGCCGAGGAACGAGAGCGCGGCCTCGTGATCGCCGTCGATCACCTCCGGCTCGATCCCCGTCACGTCGCGGACGCGCGAGAGGAACGTGTCCCGGTTGGCCGCGTCCCGGACGGCCGACGTGGCGGCGATCCTGATCGCCTCGGCGTGCAGAGCGTGAGCGCGCCGGTTGAACCGGGCGATCGACCGCGATCGCCCGCTCGATCGCGGCTGGCCGCGAGCGTGCCCGTGTCATCGACGCCCTGCCCCAGCCGGGTGATCACCATGTCACGGGAGATCTCGATCGGCTCGTCCGCCCCCGACCTCGGTTCGATCACGAGGAGCCGCGTCGAGTTCGTGCCCTGATCGATCGCGGCCACCCGTCCGCCCGGCTCCCCTCGATGGACGGGCTCGATCCTCCCGGCCGTCCATCGGCCGACGACGTCGTCACCACCGGCGAGGTGATACGCGTAGTGGGCGTGGAGGCACTTGATGCCCCTGCGGGTACCGCCGACACCGCCCCAGGCTTCCGCGCCGGCCACGATCTCGCCACGTTCGACGGCGTACGCGCGGTGCGCAACCTCGACATCCGCCGCGATGTCGGGATCGGTCCCGAGTCGCGCGATCCATCCCTCGGATTCCACGCGCGAGACCGCCTTCACCGCCTCGGGACACGTGAGCCAGTACATCGTCGGGAACGGATCGCCGGCGGCATCGAGAGGGCGATCCCTGATGACCAGCGGATGGCCGTCGCTGCAACGAGCGACGACCGAGAACGGCGTGGTGGGCTCGCGGCCGAGCTGTTCGCGGACCGCCTCGAAGTCCTTCGCCCGGAGCTCGTCGCTCACGGACTACTTGCGCTTGTGCTCGACCGCGCGCTTGTAGTCGACCAGTCGCTCCTCGGACTGGCGCATGAACTTCTTCAGCATCTGCTCGAACTCGGGATCGGACCCGCGTCGAGCGCGCGGCGGCGCCGGATCCTGCAACGCCTTGATCGAGAGATCGATCTTGCCGTCCTCCTTGATGGCGACGACCTTCGCCTGGACGACGTCGCCCTCGCGGAGATGATCGTGCACGTCCTTGACGTAGTTGCGATCGACCTCCGAGATGTGGACGAGCCCGAGGCGTCCGTCCTCGAGCTGGAGGAACGCCCCGTAGGGGGTGATGCGGGCCACGGTGCCGTCGATCACCGCGCCGACCTCGATCTCTGCGATGTTGCCTGTCCTTTCGTAGGGCGCGCCGCGAGGCGCGACTCGTCTGGCGCGCCCGAGGCGCGACTGGGCGCCAGTGTGAGCGAACCCGTCCGGAGCGTCAATGGGCCGCCGTGGCGAACCTGCAGGTCATGGCCGTGTGCCCCGCCGGAAAGCCGGACCGTCTGCGCTACCGTCTCGCGATGCAGGTCAGACGATTCGACGACCCCGGGGCCTTCCGGGAGGCGGCCACGCCGTACCTCCTCCGTGACGAGGCCCGCCACAACCTGCTGCTCGGGATCTCGACCACCCTGATCCAGCGGCCGGACCTGTACGAGGCGTTCGACCTGTGGGTCGTCGCCGACGGGGAAGACGTGACCGCCGTCGCGCTCCGCACCCATCCGCTCAATCTCGTGCTGTCCCAGCCATCCAGCGACGCGGCGCTCGACGTGCTCGTCGACCGGCTGCTCCAGGAGCAGCAGGCACTTCCAGGGGTGATCGCGGCGCTCCCCGAGCTCGAAGCGTTCGTCGGCGCCTGGACGTCGGCCAACGATCTGGACGCCACGCGCGTCTTCCGCCACGGGGTCTATGAGCTTCGGGACGTGCTGCCCGTGCCGGCAGCTCCCGGTCGCCCGCGTCCCGTGACTCCGGAGGATCGCGACCTCGTGATCCCATGGATGGTCGCCTTCGCGGAAGAGGTGCTGCCGGAGGACGACGAGGCGGAGCGGCAGATCCGATTCGTGGAGTCGCGGCTCGAGGCCACCGACGATGCGGGCATGTGGCTCTGGGAGGACGGCGGTCGGCCGGTGTCGGTGTCGGGCTACGGCGGAGCGACACCGAACGGCATGCGCATCGGACCCGTCTACACCCCGCCGGAGCTGCGCGGACACGGCTATGCGACGACGTTGGTCGCGGAGCAGAGTCGCTGGTTGCTCGGGGCCGGTCGGACGTTCTGCTTCCTGTACACCGACCTCGACAACTCGACCTCGAACGCGCTGTACCGCCGCATCGGCTATCGGATGGTCGTCGAGTCCGGCGAGGTCAGGTTCGATCCCCGCGACGCCGCGTGAGGCGCGCTCGCACCCTCTAGCACTCTGGGGGAGGAGCCGGCGCGCCCTCCTTCGGCACGACGACGAACGCGATCTCGCCCACCTTGACCATCCCCAGGCATTGCCTGGCGAGGCGCTCGAGGAACGCGCGGTCGCGGAGCTGTTCCGCCCGGGCGGAGAGCGTGTCGTTGCTTCGCGCGAGAGCGGCCACCTGTCGCTCCAATCGGGCGACCTCCGCGATCTGCTCGAAGTACATCTGTGCCGGCGCGACGGAGAGCACGAGCACCCCGATCACGAGCGTGCACAGGATCGTCGCGCGCGCGGTCAGGCGCACGCGGCGGCGGCGCCGGGGAGGGGACGCGCGTCCCGGCCGTCGACGATCCGGCCGGTCGCGACGGCAGGGGAAGGGGCCGCCGAGCGCATCGCTATCCGCCGCCCTTGCCGAGCAGCTCCGCGCCCGCGTAGCGAGCGTCGTCTCCGAGCTGCTCCTCGATGCGGAGGAGCTGGTTGAACTTCGCGGTCCGTTCGCCGCGGGACGGGGCACCCGCCTTGATCTGGCCGGCGTTCGTGGCGACCGCGAGATCCGCGATCGTCGTGTCCTCGGTCTCGCCGCTCCGATGCGACACGACCACGCCGAAACGGCTCCGCTGCGCCAACGCGATCGCGTCGAGCGTCTCCGTCAGGGTGCCGATCTGGTTCACCTTGACCAGGATCGCGTTGGCGCAGCGATCCCGGATGCCGCGTTCCAGCCGTTCCACGTTCGTGACGAAGAGATCGTCGCCCACGAGCTGGGTGCGAGCGCCGATCGCCTCGACCAGCGACGTCCAGCCTTCCCAGTCGTCCTCCCCCAGGGGGTCTTCGAGGGAGACGATCGGGAAACGGTCGAGCAGGCCGGTCCAGAACTCGATCATGTCGTTCGCCGTGCGGTCGGCGCCTTCCAGGTGGTACCGGCCGTCCTCCGTCGCGAGCTCGGACACCGCCGGATCCATCGCGAGGGCGATCTCGCCACCGGGCTCGAAGCCGGCCGCCTCGATCGCCTGGAGGAGGAGCTCCAGCGCCTCGGCGCCGGTGGAGAGCTGCGGCGCGAACCCGCCTTCGTCGCCGACCGCGGTCGACAGACCCTTGTCGTGCAGGATCCCCTTCAGTGTGTGGAAGCACTCGGCGCCCCAGCGGAGGCCCTCGGAGAAGGACGACGCGCCGATCGGCATCAGCATGAACTCCTGCAGCTCCAGCTCGTTGTCCGCGTGGGCGCCGCCGTTGATCACGTTCAGCATCGGCGTGGGCAGCACGTGCGCGTTCGGCCCGCCGAGCGAGCGCCAGAGAGGGAGCCCCTGGGAGTCGGCGGCGGCCCTCGCCGTCGCGAGCGAGGCGCCCAGCATCGCGTTCGCGCCGAGGTTCGACTTGTCGTCCGACCCGTCGAGCGCCAGCAGCGCCCGATCGATCGCCCGTTGTTCGTACGCGTCCATCCCCTCGAGCGCCGGCCCGATCGCACCCTGCACGTTCGCGACCGCCTTCAGGACACCCTTGCCGCCGAATCGTCCCGGCTCGCCGTCCCGGAGCTCGAGCGCTTCGTGCTCGCCGGTGGAGGCGCCGGAGGGCACCGCGGCCCGACCCAGCGCCCCGTCGTCGAGCCACACGTCCACCTCCACCGTGGGGTTGCCACGGGAATCGAGGATCTCGCGCGCGCGGACGGCTTCGATCAGGGACATCGGGCTCAAGATTCTAGCGCCAGGATGCCTCCGACCAGGGATTTCCGCTCAGCGTTGCCGCCGATCGAGCGGAGCGCGAGACTTGAAGCGATGACCGTGGACGAGCCACCCTCGCCCTGCTGCTTCGACGAATGGGCGGTGCACAGTGCCTCGCGCGCTCGCAAGCGGGGGGTGGGCGCCCCGATCACGGGCCGCATGCTCGAAGCGCTGGATCGTCAGGGCCTGAACTCGCGAACGGTTCTCGACGTGGGATGTGGCACCGGCGATCTCGCGCTCTCGTCGCTCCAGCGCGGCGCCGCGCACGCCACCGGGATCGACCTCGCCGGCGGTGCGATCGCCGAGGCGCGATCGCTCGCGGCCGAGCGCGGGCTCTCCGACCGGAGCTCCTTCACCGCCGGCGACGGCGCGGTCGCGCCGCTCGCACCGCATGACGTGGTGGCGCTGAACCGCGTGCTCTGCTGCTACCCCAGCGTCGACTCGCTCCTCGCGAACACGCTCGGGGCGTCCCGCGCCGTGTTACGCGTACACCGCGCCCGTCCACACGGGACTCTGGGGTCGCTTCAACCGAGTCTCGGTCGCGATCTCCAACCGCTGGTTCCGCCTCCGCGATCGCAAGTTCCGTGGCTTCCGAGCGTTCGTCCACGACCTCGACTCGGTCGATCGAACGATCGCCGCCGCCGGCTTCCAGCGCGTCCATCGGTCGCGCGAGCGCGGCATCTGGCAGCTCGCGATCTTCACTCGGGCGTGAGGGCATCCGAGCTGTCTCGGGCCGCTCGGAACACGCGCCGGAGCTCCTCGTCCGGCATCGTCTCCACGTCGAGACCGCGCTCGGTGGCGAGCGCCATGAAGCGTTCGTAGCGCTCCGAGAACCCACGGATCGTGCGCCGAAGAGCCGTCTCGGCGTCGACACCGAGCTTCCGCGCCACGGCGACGGTGGCGAACAGGACGTCGCCGATCTCCTCTTCCGCCTCGGACGCCGGATCGGCGCTGCCCGACTCCCTGGCCAGCTCCTCGAGCTCCTCGCGCAGCGCTGCCAGCGCCGAGCCGCTCGATCTCCACTCGAACCCCCAGGCGGCGGCTCGTCGCTGCACCTTCGCCGCTCGGGCGAGCGCCGGCAGCGTCGACGGGATCTCGTCATCGACGGCGACGCGCGAACCGGATCCCTCCTCGGCCTTCAGCCGCTCCCAGTTCGTGAGGACCTCGTCGGCTCCGGAGACCTCGACGTCGCCGAAGACGTGGGGATGTCGGTGGACCAGTTTCTCGACGAGTCCGCGGGCGACGTCATCCACGTCCCATCGCCCGTCGTCCGATGCCATCTGGGCGTGGAAGACGACCTGTAACAGCAGGTCCCCCAGCTCGTCGCGGATCGCGTCCGAGTCGCCTCGGTCGATCGCCTCGAGCAGCTCGTGTGATTCCTCCAAGAGATGACGCGCCAGCGTCTCGTGGGTCTGTTCGCGATCCCACGGGCAGCCATCCGGTCCCCGCAAGCGAGCCATGACCTTGATGAGGTCCAAGAGACGCTGACCCTGCTCCGAAGTCGGCACGGGACCGGCCGGGACGTGCGGCGCCGGATCCGGGTGGCCGCCCGTCACGGTGAAGGCGAGGTGACGCCACCCTCGAGATCGGTGCTCCTGGCCGGCAGCACGGAGAACGAGTCCGGCGAGAACCGGCCGTACCGCGGGTTCACCTCGACCCCGACGCGCGTCCGCGCGGTCTTCGAGCCAGCCGCGGAACTCCTGATCGGCGACGGGTTCGACGAGCCCCGCCTTCGCCCCCTCGAAGGGGGTGACCTCCTTGTCCACGAGATAGATCACGTGCCAGCCGAACTGCGACTGCACGGGCTGTGAGACCTCCCCGGGCTCGAGCGCGGCGACGGCGCTCGCGAACTCGGGGACGAACTGCGACGCGGGACCGGTGCCGAGATCTCCACCGCTCTCGTTCGCTCCGGGCTCGGTCGATTCTCGCTTCGCGACAGCGGCGAACTCCGTCTGCGTCGCGTTCCGAACGCGCCGGTAGACGCTCTCGGCCTCGGCCCTCGACTCGACCAGGATGTGGTTCGCCTGCACCGTCGTGAACTCGAGCACGCGTTCGTCGTACTGGGTTCGGAGCTCGTCGGCCCCGATCCTGTTCCTCCGCCACCGCGGTTCGGACCGCACGGATCGTGAGGAACCTCCGGCCGAGCTCGAGCAGGTCGTCGCGCGTCAGGTCGCGGGCGCCGAGCGCCTGACGCAGCACGTCTGCTCCCACCTGCGTCTCGAGCTGCGCGACGGCTTCCTCGGCCCCCGACTCGGTGGCCGTGATGTCGTTGGCATCTGCGTACCCGGAGACCGCGAGCCAGAGGAGCTCTCCGGAGAGCGCCGCGCGATCGCACGCGGCGTCCGCGCTCTCCCCCTCCGCGGGCTGGCCCCCGCACGGGGCTCCCTGGATGTCCGCGAGCACGCGCTGCAAGGCGACGGCATGCTGCAGATCGGATGCGGCGACGTCCTGCTCGCCCACACGAGCCACCTCCGGTTTGCCCGGTCCGCAGGAGGACAGGACGCAGGCGGCCAGGACGACGAGGAGCAGGCGCGGCACGCGGGAACCAAGAGAGAGGAGAGACATGCGAGCAGGCAGTCTACCGGCGGGCCTCTCCACCGATGGACACGGCGTCGCCGACCGCCTCGCGGAGCCGCGCCTCCACCCAGCCGGGGAGATCCGCGCCCGCGATGCGCTCGGGCACCAGGTTCAGCGTGCGCTTCGCTTCGTGGAACGTCGCTCCGGGGACACGGTCGGGGAGATCGAGTCGCAGCGCATCGTCGAGCTCGACCGGGCGGATGCGCACGTGCTCCCGATACGTCGAGACCTCCTCGACGCCGAGCGCCGCGCAGGCCACCCGGAGGGACGCGATCGCGAACAGCGTCTCGACCTCCGCGGGGAGGGCTCCGTACCGGTCGATCGTCTCCGCGCGGATCCGATCGAGCGCGTCGTGGTCCGCGGCGAGGGAGATCCGCCGATACAGCTCGAGTCGGAGCGATTCCTGCCCCACCCATCCCGGTGGAACGAACGCCCGCACCGGGAGGTCGATCCGCAGTTCCTTCTCCTCCGCGATCGGCTCGCCCTGGAGCTCGGCGACGGACTGCTGCAGGATCCGGCAGTAGGCGTCGAAGCCCACGGCAGCGATGTGCCCGTGCTGTTCCGCGCCGAGGAGGTTGCCGGCTCCGCGGATCTCGAGATCCCGGAGGGCGATCCGGAACCCGGAGCCCAGGGCCTGGTGGGCGGAGATCGTGGCGAGCCGCTCGTGCGCCTCCTCGGTGAGCTGCTGCACGGGCGGGAAGAGGAAGTACGCGAAGGCGCGCTCGCCGCTCCTGCCCACGCGCCCCCGGAGCTGATAGAGCTGGGCCAGACCGAGCATGTCGGCTCGATCGACGACCAGGGTGTTCGCGTTCGGGACGTCGAGCCCGGATTCGATGATCGTGGTGCAGACGAGGATGTCTGCATCACGGTCCCAGAAGCGCATCATCTGACTCTCGAGCGCATCCTCGTCCATCTGGCCGTGCGCCACGACGATCCGGGCTTCGGGGAGCTCTCGCTGGAGCCACGCGGCTTGCCGGTCGATCGTCGCGACCCGGTTGTGGACCCAGAACACCTGACCCTCCCGCAGCAGCTCCCGGCGGACCGCGCCGAGGGCCAGACCCTCGTCATAGCTGCCGACGTACGTGAGCACCGGCTGCCGGTCCTCGGGCGGCGTGTCCACCGTCGACATCTGCCGGATGCCGGTGAGCGCCATCTCGAGCGTTCGAGGGATCGGCGTGGCCGTCATCGTCAGGACGTCGACGTGCGCGCGGAATCGCTTCAGCCGCTCCTTGTGCGCCACGCCGAACCGCTGTTCCTCATCGACCACCAGCAGCCCGAGGTCCCGGAAGGACACGTCCGAGCCGAGGAGCCGATGCGTGCCGATCACCACGTCGACGCGGCCCGCCGCCACCTCCGCCACGACCTCCTTCTGTTGGGCCGGTGACAGGAAGCGAGAGAGCATCGCGACCTTCACGGGGTACGGCGCGAACCGCTCGCCGAACGTCACGAAGTGCTGCTCGGCGAGCAAGGTGGTCGGGACCAGGACGGCGACCTGCTTCCCCTCCATCACGGCTTTGAAGGCCGCGCGGACGGCGATCTCGGTCTTGCCGAATCCGACGTCGCCGCAGATGAGCCGGTCCATCGGCACCGGCTGCTCCATGTCCGCCTTGACCTCGTCGATCGCGGTGACCTGGTCCGGCGTCTCTTCGTACGGGAACGCGTCCTCCAGCTCCCGCTGCCACGGCGTATCCGGGCCGAAGGCGTGCCCCGGGATCGCCATCCGCGCGCTGTAGAGACGGACCAGCTCGCCGGCCATGTCCCGAACGGCGCGCTTCACCCTCGCCGTGGCGCGGGCCCAGTCGGAGCTCCCGAGCCGGTGGAGCCGGGGCGCGTCTCCTCCCAGGTACTTCGCCACCATCCCGACCTGCTCCGACGGCACGTACAGCCTGTCGTTGCCGGCGTACTCGAGGAGGAGGTAGTCACGTTCGGCGCCCGCGAGCTCACGGTGGACGACGCCCCCGTATCGAGCGACGCCGTGGATGCGATGGACGGCGAAGTCGCCGGGCTCCAGCTCCTCGGCCACCGAGCCCGTCGTCGATCGCTTCTCGAACCGCGGAGCGGTCCGCGTGTGACGCCGGGATCCGAAGAGGTCTTCCTCGGTGACGACGGCGAGCCGGCCCGCTTCGAAGAGGAAACCGGCCTCGAGCGGAGCCTCGACGCGCTCGACCGGGAGATCGCCCACGATCTCCGCGGCTCGCTGGAGCGAACCGTGGCCGCGGCCGACGAGCACGATCCTGGTGCCGTCGGCCGCGGCGCGTTCGAGGCGCCGCGCGAGCTCGGTCGGGTTCCCCTCGGCGGAATCCCCAGCCGGAGATGCCGAGATCGAGCCCCTCCGTGAACTCGGTGAGGCGCAGCTGGACGTGCCCCGAGACCGCTTCCTCGAGCGGGTGCAGGACGGCGGGCCCCGGCCATCCGATCGCCTCGGCGAGGGCCTCGGCCTCCGCGTGGGTCTGCGCGGCACGCTGCAGCGTTCGCTGTGCGTGCGTCAGTGCCACCCAGCTCCCGGGGGGAAGGAGCTCTCCGAGCGTCGGCATGCGCTCGAACAGGAACGGCGCGAGGGCATCGGACCCTTCGAAACGCAGACCGTCGGCGAGCCGCTGCAGCCCGTCGCGGAACCGATCGGGCATCCGGGGAGCGCGTTCCGCCGCGATCGCGCGGAGCGCGTCGTCGGGCAGGAGCTCACGGACCGGTGCGACCTCGATCCCTCCGACCTGCTTGGTCGAGAGCTGCGTCGACGGAGAGAACTCCCGGAGCCGCTCGATCTCGTCGCCCCAGTACTCGAGCCGCACCGGACGCCGCGCGATGCCCGGGAACACGTCCACGACCCCACCCCGAACGGCGAACTCTCCCCGGCGCTCGACCACGTCCACCCGCAGGTAGCCGAGCTCCGAGAGCCGTTCCGCGAGCGCATCCGGCGCGAGCTCCACGCCGGCCGCGAGCTGGACCGATCCGGCGGTGCCCAAGGTCGGAGGCATCGCCTGCATCGCGGCGAGGTACGGGGCGACCACGACGAACGGTCCTTCGGCGACGCGGAGGCGGCCGACGGCGTCGGCCCTCCTGGCCGCCACCTCGGGCGCCGGGTCCATCCCCTCGTACGGCAGGGCGTCCCACGCGGGAAGGAGCGCGACGCGGTCCGGTCCCAGGTAGGCGCCGATCTCGGGAGCCAGCTCCTCCGATTCGCGAGGACCGGGTGTCACGACGAGGAGGGGAGCGTCCAGCGCGACCGCGAGCCCGGCGAGGACGGCGTCCTGCCCGGCGTCGACCTTGGCCACGATGGGCCGTGCGCGCTCGAGCAGCAGGCGCTCGAACGGCGCGGAGCCGACGAGCGCGTCGAGCACCTCCCGGAGCGACATCCCACCTCCCCCCAAAAACGCGAACAGAACGCGAAACCACAACGCGAACAGCCCCGGTCGCGGCGCGACGGGGCATCCGAGGGGAGATTCTAGACGGCGCGGAGCGTTCCGCGGGCCTTGGATCGCTCGGCGGCCCGCGGTTCCTGCGTCTCCACGGACATCTCGCGATTGGACAGCCAGCGCCAGAACTCCTCCGCTTCGAGCGGCCTGGCGATGTAGAAGCCCTGCGCCTCGTCGCATCCGAAGTCGCCGAGCCGATCGAACGTGTCGCGATCTTGGACGCCCTCGGCGACGACGCGGAGCCCGAGGTTCTTCCCGAGCTCCACCGTCGCTCGCACGATCGTGAAGTCGTCGACGCGGTCGAGCATGTGGGAGACGAACGAACGGTCGATCTTGATCTCCTCGATCGGGAGTCGCTTGAGGTAGGAGAGCGAGGAGAACCCCGTGCCGAAGTCATCGATCGAGAGGCCCACCCCGACCTGGGACAGGCCGTTCAGGACGGCGTCGGAGCGCCCCGAGTCGGCCACGAGGAAGTTCTCGGTGAGCTCGAGCTTCAGGAATCGTGGCGGCACCCCCCAGCGATCGAGGAGCCGGGCTGACGACCTCGGGGAAGTCCTGATCGAGCAGCGTTCTCGGGGACACGTTGACGGCGACGGGGATGCGGATCCCGTTGTCGGACCATCGACGCCAGGCCTGCAGCACGTCGTTCAACGCCCAGTGGGTGAGCGGTTGCAGGAGCACCGTCTTCTCCACCATCGGGATGAAATCGCCCGGCACCAGGAGGCCGAGCGTGGGATGGTGCCACCGGATCAGGGCCTCGGCACCCGCGACTCGCCCGTCGGCGAGTCGGATCTTGGGCTGGAGGTACATCCGGAACTGCCCGTCGTCGATCGCCGGCCGGACCTGGCTGACGAGCTTCATCAGCTCCGGCTTGTGCGTATCGATGATCTCGTTGTAGACCTCGTACGGGCTCCCGGCATCCTTCGACGCGTACATCGCCACGTCCGCGTGCCGGAGCAGCGTGTCCGCATCCTGGGCATGGTTCGGGAAGAACGCGATCCCGATGCTCGCCGACACGTCCAGGTCGAGCTCGTCCACCGAGACCGGATGGTGCAGACCGTCCATCAAGCGTTCGGCGATGGCGATCGCGGTGGCGTCGTCGGTGACGTCGCGCACGAGGACACCGAACTCGTCTCCCCCGAGACGCGCCATGAGATCGTCCTCGCGGAGCGTGTCGGCCAGCCGCGGTCCGACCGCCGCGAGCAACTGGTCGCCGACGTGGTGCCCGAGCGCGTCGTTGATCTCCTTGAAGTGATCGAGGTCCATGAGCATCACCGCGAGGCGCCGGCCCTCGGCGGCCGCCTCCTCGATCGCCTCACCGAGCTGCAGACGGAACAGGAGCCGGTTGGGGAGACCGGTCAGGTGATCGTGGAAGGCCTGATATTCGTTCTCGCGCTGCTTCTCGGCGAGCTCTTCGGAGGCGATCTTCAGGGAGTGCGTGCGGTGCAGCATCTGCCATGCGAACGCGAGCGGAGCGATGAACACCGCGATCGCCCACAGACCGATGTTCTCCGTGGTGATCGCGACCAGGACGCTGAACAGCGCGAGCCCCATGTACGACACGACGAACTCACCGAGCACGCCGCTGTGCATCTGGCGGAGGATCGCATCCAGTCGCGTGCGCATCTTCAACGTCTGCCATTCCGCGACGAGGATCGTGTTGACGGCGTAGCCGACGAGGGCCGCGAGCAAGACGGTCGAGCCGACGATGAGCCAATGATCGTCGAGGTGCGCGAACCCGTGGAAGACCTGACTCTCCGCCAGCACGGCGAGGGCGATCTGCGCTCGGATGAAGATCGCGGTGAGCGGCGGGACCTGCCTCCGGAACTCGCGGATGTCCGCCGACCCGACCAGGACGATCAGCGCGGCGACCGGGGGCGGATACAAGAGTGCGACGGACAGCTCGAGCGGGAAGCTCAGGCTGAAGTCGAACGACATCGCCATCGGGACCGGCATGAGATCGACGATCATGATCGCCGCGATCCAGACGAGGATCGGCAGGACGACCGACCATCCGGTGAACGCCGATGGATCCTGCGTGATCTCGAACGCGAGGAAGGCGAGCAGCGGGAGCGTGACGAAGCATTCGTACGCCCGCAAGGCCGGCCGCCGACCCTCGAGCAAGCTTCCGGTCCGATCCGTCGGTCCGCCGACGCCCGCTAGACCTGGACACCGGGCACCTCCGTCGATGGGACCAGCCGGGGCGCCCGTTCCCGACGCCGCATCGACGCGGCGATCACGATGGCCATCCCCCCGTACGTGAAGATGTCCCCGACGCTGATCACCTGACCGACTGGGGGCGGGATCGCGATCACGTCGCCGAGGAACTCGAGCCGATCGGCCGGACCGGCGAGATGATGCTTCACGCCTCGGTGCTCGATGAGCGGGCCGAGCGTTGCTTCCTGGCCGGAGGCGACGATCGCCTCGCGGGCGACCGGCATCCCCCCGTTGACCGCGATCACGGCGAAGTTCAACGCCACGCCCACGAGGATCACCGCGAAGCCGGCGATCCTGATGTTCACGAGCGTGAACACCGTGAGCAACACGAACGAGACGAGCAGCAGCACCAACGGCCACGACCCCGGAGGGTTCACCAGCTGCAGGAGCAGTCCGATCAACGCCAGTGGGGCATACCGGGGCTTGAGGTCGGACAGCTGCGACAGACGACCGCCGAGGAGGTAGCCCACGGCGATGCCCAGCGCGAGACCGACAGCAACCAGCTTCACCTTGTGGGTATCGGCCCCTTCCCGGTCGCCTGAAGCGTCCCCCAAATGGAAGCTCCCGGTCGCATCCGGTGTCGGACGCGGCCGGGAGCCGAGGAACAGCGAACTACATCACCACGGACGCCAACCGGCACCCACCGCCATCGCGAGGGCGGCCAGCCAGGCGAGGGAATACGCGATCTTGCGAAGTCGCATCGTCTCTCCTTTCGGGCCGAACCTGCGTCAGCAGGGCTTCCAGCGGGCGTCGACGGAGACCAGTGCGTTCGAAGTCATGGTGCGCATCTCGTCGACCTTTCTTTCCATCGGCCTTGAGGATGAACGAAGCACGATGTCGGAACATCGGGCTCCGGTCCCCTGTTTCCATCGGCCGCCCACCCCAGCCTTTCGGCGGGGGTCGGGCCCTCGATGCGGGTGAGGCAGATAGGCCGAAGGCCCACTCCCCCGTCGACCCAGGGGGAGGATGGGTAGTCCGACCGAACCGGTGCCCGGGCTCGCTCGCCGCGCTGCTAGGAGGGCTCGGAACGGTTGAACCGATCCTGGGTGCGCTCGAGCCCGTCCGTGATCAGGCGAACGGACGGCGTCGGCCGCGTGGGCCGACGAGAATCGCGACATCGGCTTCGTCGCGGCTCCCCACGGGCTGGAGCACGAAGTCCGCAGGATCCTGCCTGCCGGGCGGGCGTCCGATGCCCACCCTGACGCGCAGGTAGTCGCGGGTCCGAAGCGCCTGGTCGAGCGAGCGGAGCCCGTTGTGGCCGCTGTTGCCGCCTCCGCGCTTGATCCGGATCGTGCCCGCCGGGATGTCCAGCTCGTCATGCACGGCGATGAGGTTCGTGGGCTCGATCCCCTGCTTCTTCGCGAGCGAGGCGTAGGACGGACCCGACTCGTTCATGTAGCGCGTGGAACGAGCGAGGATCAGCCGCTCTTCGCCGACGCGGATCTCCGCGGTCTCGACGGGGAGGAACCGCACCTTCCGGAACCGATCGCCGGCCTCGCGGGCCAGCTCGTCGACCACCATCCGGCCGATGTTGTGACGGGTCCTCGCGTACCGCTCGTCGGGATTGCCGAGGCCGGCGATGAGCCAGGCCATCGGCTAGCTTCCGCCGTCCCCCTCGGAGGGCTTGGACTCGCCTTCCGCACTGTCGCCGCCCTTGGCGCCCTCGCCGCCTTCGCCTTCGCCACCCTCGCCCTCGGCGGCTTCGCCCTCGGCTGCCTCGCCCTCGGCGCCTCCTCGGCCTCTTCGGGTGCCGCTTCGGGGGCTTCCTCGCCGGCCACGGCCAGGTCCAGCTCGGTGTCCATCATCGCGGGCTCCACGACCGCGAGCACCATCGTGTCGGGGTCGGTCAGGAACACGACGCCTTCGGGAGGCGTGAGATCGCCGATGCGCAGGGACTGGCCGATCTTGAGGTTCGTGATGTCGAATTCGATCCGCTGGGGAACGTTGGCCGGCAGGCTCTCGACCTCGACCTCGCGGAGGTGGTGCTCCACGACGCCGCCGGCGTGCACCCCGACCGAGTCGCCGAACTCGTGGAGCTCGATGTTCACGGTGATCTTCTCGTCGCGGTTGACCGCCATGAAGTCGACGTGGATGAAGCGGTTGTGGATCAGGTCGCGCTGGATCTCGCGGGCGATCGTGAGGTACTCGTTGCCGTCGAGCTTCAGGTCGACGAGGACGCTCGCCTGGCCCATCGCATGGAAGACGTGCAACAGGTCGAGCGCGCTCACGTGGATCGGCGTGGGATCGACACCGGCTCCGTACAGGACCGCGGGGACGCGCCCCGAGGCGCGGAGACGATGCGCGGGTCCCTTGCCGGTCTCGTTGCGAGGTTCGGCCTGAAGTATGGCTTCCATGGCAGGTCAAAGGTCCTTTTTCGAAGGGGTCGATCCGGCTGGTCATCGTACCAGCGGGGATGCGCCGAGCGGCCGCCCAACAGCGCGTCAACCGGTGCACCCGCCCGAGCAGGTCCGTCCCGTAGCATCTCGCTTCGATGCGACTCGCTCGCGCCGTGGCTGCGCTGCTGGGCCTCGTCATGCTCGCGGCGACGTGCTCGGACGCGCCACGCGCACGCGAGACACCGGATCTGCTCGAGCCCGGGAGACCAGAGCGGACGGATGCGGCCGCGATCGACACGCGATGGCCGATCAAGCACGTGGTCTTCATCATCAAGGAGAACCGCACGACGGATCACCTGTTCGGCCGGTTCCCGGGCGTGAACGGCGTCACCGAGGGCTACGACGGCGACCGGCTGCGCCCACTCACGCCCCCGCTCGATCGGCTCCCCGATGACATCCCGCACTGCTACGAGTGCGCGATCGAATCGTGGAACGAGGGTCGGATGAACAACTTCGCCAGGAACGAGGAGGGCGACCTCTACGCCTACACGCAGATGCAAGGTCCGCGAGGACCTCCCCAACTACTGGCGCTGGGCGGAGGAGTTCGCGCTCTCGGACAACTTCTTCGCCTCGGCGCAGGGCCCTTCGTTCCCGAATCACCTCTTCACGATCGCCGCGCAATCCGGTGGCACCCACTTCAATCCCGACCAGAAACAATCGAGGGTCACGATCTTCACGCAGGAGACGGGGCTGGCGAAGTCGTGGGGCTGCGACGCGCTCGAGGAGGCCTTCGTCGAGGTGGTCGACAGCGAAGGGCAACTCGAGAAGGTGCCGCCGTGCTTCGACTTCGAGACCGAGGCGGATCTCCTTGACCGCGCCGAGATCCCGTGGGGGTACTACGCCGCCTGGAACGACCAGCGCGGCTACGTCTGGTCCGCGTTCTCGGCGATCGAGCGGGTTCGGATGAACCCGGTGGTCTGGCAGCGGCACATCTTCCCGGTCGACAACTTCGTCGCCGACGTCGAGGACGGCCGGCTGGCTCCGGTCACGTGGGTCACGCCGCGCTACGAGGTGAGCGAGCACCCCGAGTGGAGCTTCTGCCACGGCGAGAACTGGACCACCGAGATCGTGAACTCGATCATGCGGAGCGAGTTCTGGAAGGACACCGCGATCTTCATCACGTGGGACGACTACGGCGGGTTCTACGACCACGTCCCGCCGCCGCAGGTGGACGACTTCGGGTTCGGATTCCGGGTCCCGCTGCTCACGATCAGCCCCTACGCGAAGCCCGGCTACATCGACTCGCAGCTGGGCGAGTTCTCGAGCGTCCTCCGCTTCATCGAGGACAACTGGGGGCTGTCCCAGCTGACCCATCGGGACCGGGACGCCTTCAACCTGAGCTACCTGTTCGACTTCGAGCAGGAGCCGCGGGAGCCGTTCGTGCTGCCGATGCGCGAGAACTGCGAGGGTCCGATCTTCGCCCAGCCCGTCACCGAGGACGGAGACTGACCGAGGTCCGGCGATACCTTCCGGGCGCCTCGCGCGTCTTCAAGGCATGGTGCGGATCATGGTCGGGTCACAGGAGGGAACAGCGGTGACCGAGCCGAAGGGCGAGCTCGCGGACCTCTACGTGCGATACGTCCCGGCCGCGAACCGGCTCGCCTTCCTCCTGACCGGCGATCGCTCGCAGTCGGAGGATCTCGTGCACGACGCGTTCGTTCGATGCGTCGGGCGGTTCGGCCATCTGCGTGCCCACGAGGCGTTCGACGCGTACCTGCGGCGCACGATCGTGAACCTCCACACCTCGAAGCTGCGCCGCCTCCGCGTCGAACGCGCGTACCTGTCGAAGGAAGTGGGGCGGGGTGCCGACGCGCTGACGTCGGGCCTGCCGGACATCGCGGGGCGCGAGGACATGTGGCGGCGCCTTCGGACGCTGCCGCCGCGCCAGCGAGCGGTGCTGGTGCTCCGCTACTACGAAGACCTGTCGGAACGGGAGACGGCCGATGCGCTTCGGTGCTCGATCGCCGCCGTGAAGTCGTTGACCGCGCGCGCCACCTCGGCGCTCCGCGAAGGGATCAGAGGTGAGGACGGATGACACCACGGATCGATCATGGGGACTTCGAGAACGAGCTCAGGGACCTGTTCCGCGAGAAGGCCGGCGAGGCGCCGCTCGCGTGCGCCGACGCTGCCGGCTTCCGCGCCGCAGCGGGTGCTGCGTCGCGGCCGCTTCCATCAGGCGGGGACGGTGCTCGGCTCCGCGGTCGTCGTCGTCGCGTTGATCGTCGGTTCGGTGGCCGGGCTGACGCGGATCCTCGGGGATGGACCCGACACGATCCGGACCGGAAACTACGACGTCTTCCAGCGAACGGCGACGGTCGAAGCGTTCACCGTGACGAGTCCTTCCGACTGGTACCTGGTCAACGAGTGGCCACTGTCGATGTTGATCGCCGTGGAGGGCAGCGGCGGGTCGGCTTCGGCGTGCTTCACCGTGCCCGGGGACGAGGTGCAGGAGTGCGAAGACACCCCGAATGACGTCACGTCGTCCCCGATCCCCGTGCCGCAAGGCCTGCCGATGCTCCAGCTCTCGAACGTCGACCTGGGATTGGCGACGAACGCGTGCGCCGGCGGGCTCCCCGGAGACGCCGCCGTTCTCTACGTGGCGCTCGACTACGACGCTGCGATCGCGGGCATCGCGGATCCGTCGATCCCGGAGTTCCCGCCAGGCATCGGGCTCCCGCCCGAAGGTGACGGCCCGTGCGGGCCCGGTCGCTACGCCCACTTCACGGTCAACGGTGAGCGATTCTTCGCGTGGATCGGGGTCGGAGTCAGATGCGAGCGACGAGAGACCGGGAAACGGTCGAGACCTCCTACGAGATGATGTCGGCGATCGCACGGCTGGACGCCCACCCCGCCCGGACTGCCGACGCCCGCCTACGTGATCGCCGGCGGCGCGTCGGAGGCCGGCGAGCACCTGGCGGCTCGAAGCCCGGCCGGGAACGAGTCCGACGTGGATCTGGCGCTCGCCGGAGGTGCTGAGCCTCCCGGCACGTCGAGTCTGCTCATCGGACCCTGTCCGTGCCGATCTGAAGTCGACGGGCACCGACCCGATCTTCGGCGCGGTCACGAAGGGCGCAAGCGGTGTCGACTTCCGGCCCGGGGACCGAGAACGTGGACTACGACCTCGGAGGATCGCCTGGTCCCGGCACGATCGTGCCCGTGCCCACGACCTCGGCTCGTTCGATTTCGATCTCTTCTTCATCGACTCCCGCCGGCTACGGGGAGCTCGGTGGGCGCGTGATCGCGCTGGGAGTGGACTGCCGAGCGAAGGGTGTCTCCGCCACCGGTCGCGCGAGCCGCGACGCGGATGAAGTCGAGCTTGCCGGTGACGCGTTCGGCCAGCGCATATCGAGTTCGATTCGTCGGAAGCTTCGCGGACGACACCGCGTGCATCCACGTCACGATCGGCGGCGAGGGCAGTGAGCCGCTCTGCCCGAGGCCGATCGCGACGTCGCTCGCCGGTGATCAGCCTTCTCTGAACGTCGTGAACACCGATGACCTCGCGGTGATCGTCGGATCGGTTCCGCCAGAGGTGGTTGAGATCCGGTTCACGAGCGACAGCGGAAACACTCACGCCATCGCAGTTCCAATGCCAGATGGGACCGCTCGGCTGGACCGATCCCGACCGCAGGGTGTGCGCGATCGCGTTGCCCCCGCAGGACGGAGGGATCTTCGAGTACCTCGACGCCGACGGGGACGTGCTCTTCGAGGACGGGATGGGTTGGTTCGGCGCTCAGGGTGAGCCGGTGGCTCCGACGGCGGTCGATCCGGTCCACGGCGGCACCTACTGGGCCGTCTATCCGTGGGTCGGAGCCCCGGGATCCCGCGAGGCGGACGACGTGAGCGCCCAGCTCCTCGAGGAGTTCGGGATCGAGGCATTCCCCGGCGACCTCTCGTGCGACGACGGAGCTGCGGAAGCGCTCGGCACCGACGCTCCGCAAGGCATCGGCGTCTACTTCGAAGACGGAGGAGGAAGCGAACGCGTTCGCCGCAGCAGGCCGGACTGCTCGGACACCGAAGCAGACCCCGTGATCGCCCGCGTCACCACGTACTGCCTGGACTGATCGAACTCCGCCGCCGAGATGGCAGGATGGCCGGATGGACCTCCGCGCTCGTCGGCAGAGCTGGTTCGGGCTGAAGCGACACGTCAAGCGGTTCCTCGCCCTCCGTGTCCCCAACGCGATCCTCCGGCTGGTCGCGCGGTTCGTGCCATCGCTCCGCTCGGGACGCCTTCCCGCGCCGGCCCGCCTCGACGAGGTCAGCGGACGCGTGGGTGGCGCCAGCTTCGTGATGCTCGACCCGGCGCGCTGCGAGAACGCGAAGGCGCTCTTCTGGGGCCGGGGACGTCTCCGATGCCCCACGATCGGCTCGCGCTGGATACGGTGGCCACGCTCGCCCGCCGGTCCGACATGTTCCTCGACGTGGGCGCGTACACCGGCCTCTTCACGATCGCCGTCACGGCGTACGCGCCGGACGTCGACGTCCATGCGTTCGAGATCGTCCCCGCCGTCGCGGATGCGTTGGAAGCGAACGTGCGCCGGAACGGGATCGGTGACCGCGTCGTGGTCCACCGGGAGGGCATCGGGGATCCCCAGAAGACGATGCGGGTCCCCTCGGGCGAGGGTGGCTCGGCGCTCCCCTCGTTCTACTCGTCGAACATGCAGTTCGAGGGAGGCAAGACGGTCGACTTCCGATCGCTGGACTCCGTCGGCGCAGCTGTTCCCGGAGGGGGCGCGCGTCGTGATGAAGGTCGACGTGGAGGGGACGGAGGACGCGGTCTTCCGCTTCGGCCAGGCGTTCCTTCGGACCCGCCGCCCGCACATCCTGTGCGAGGTCCTCCACGGTGTCGCCGACGGGCCGGCCCTCGACGGGCTGCTCGCCGGTGCGGACCTCCACAA
This sequence comes from uncultured Actinomycetota bacterium, assembly GCA_963711655.1. Taxonomy (GTDB): domain Bacteria; phylum Actinomycetota; class UBA4738; order UBA4738; family HRBIN12; genus JAJNBA01. Next base: position 92,211 of record CAVQEW010000007.1, on the reverse strand, counting down.
GTACCTCGTGACCGACACGCAGCTCACGCGGATCGATCGGGTCGTCCCGCATCCGGCGTTCCGGGATTGGCTGTTCACGCCCCTCACCGAGGAGGAGCTCCTCGGCCTCGGGCTCCCGGTCGCCTAGACCTGGTTGTCGCCCCCGAAGATCTCGGAGACCGACGCGTCCTCGAAGACCGCCCGGAGGCCGTTCGCGATCAAGCGGGGCGATCGAGAGCACCTTCAGCTTGTCGAACGTCCGCTCCTCGGGGATCGGCACGGTGTTCGTCACGACCACCTGCTCGATCGGCGCTTCCTCCAGCAGCTGGCGCGCCTTGCCGCTGAAGAGGCCGTGGGTCGCGCCGACGTAGATCGGCCCGGCGCCCATCTCCGCGAGCACCTGCACGCCCTTCGAGATCGTGGCCGCCGTGTCGATCATGTCGTCGACGATCACGCACGGCCGTCCCTCGACCTCGCCGACGACCGCCATCTCCTCGATCTTGTGCGCCTCCTTGCGGGAGCGGCGCTTGTAGAGGAACGCCAGGTCCGCGTGGAGGTACTCCCGGAGCTTCTCCGATGTCTTGATCCGCCCGGCGTCGGGCGCGACCACGACGAGGTCGTCGCCGGCGAGCCCGAGCTCGTCCTTGAAGTAGTCCGACAGGATCGGCAGGGCGGTGAGGTGGTCGAACGGGAAGTCGAAGTACCCCTGGATCTGCCCGGAGTGCAGGTCGACCGAGATCACGCGATCCGCGCCGGCCGTCGACAGGAGGTCCGCGACGAGCTTCGCGCTGATCGGCTCCCGCGACAGGGCCTTGTGGTCCTGCCGGGAGTAGCCGTAGAACGGGATCACGGCGTTGATCCGCTTGGCCGACGCGCGCTTCATCGCATCGAGCATGATCAGCTGTTCCATCAGGGCTTCGTTCACCGGCTCGTAGTGCGACTGCACGACGAAGACGTCGGCCCCGCGCACGCTCTCCTCCGCGCGGAAGTAGATCTCCCCCGACGCGAACCGCCGGAGCTCGCTGTGGCTCACCGGGATGCCGAGGTTGTCGGCGATCTCGCTCCCCAGCGCCGGATGGATCGTGCCGGAGAACAGCATCATCCGCTTCTTGGTGATGATCTCCACGGTCGCCCCCTAGTGCTCGCCCTTCGACCGATGCTTGGCGTCGGCGCGCTTCCGGTAGTTCTTCACGTTCTTCTGCTCGGACCGTTCGACCGCGAGCGCACCCGCCGGCACGTCCTTCGTGATCACCGATCCCGCCCCCGTGACGGCGCCCTTGCCGACCTTCAGCGGCGCCACCAGCATCGTATCCGACCCGATCCTCGCCCCGTCGCCGATCACGGTGGGGTGCTTCTCGTAGCCGTCGTAGTTCACGAAGACGGTCCCGGCGCCGACGTTCACCCCGGCGCCCAGCTCGGCGTTCCCGACGTAGGTGAGGTGTTTGACCTTCGAGCCCTTGCCGATCCGGGAGCCCTTGACCTCGACGAAGTTCCCGACCAGGGCGCCGTCCTCCAGGACCGCCCCGGGCCGCAGGCGGGCGAACGGGCCCACCTCGCAATCCTTGCCGACCCGGGCTTCCTCGAGGACCGAGAACCACACGACCGAGCGGTCCCCGATCCGCGAGCGGGCGATCGCGGCGGAGGGCCCGATCGAACACCCCTTGCCGATCCGGACGCCCGTCTCGAGGAACGTGTTCGGGTACACGATGGTGTCCTTCCCGATCCGCACGTCGACGTCGATGTACGTGGCGGCCGGATCGATCAGGCGGATGCCCGCGGCCATGTGCGACTCGTTCGTGCGGCGCCGGATCAGCGTCTCCAGCCCGGCGAGCCCGGCCCGGGTGTTGGCACCGAGGACGCCTCCGGTGTCGCACACGACGGCGTCGACTCGCTCGCCCTTGTCGAGGAGGATCGAGATCGCCCGGTTCAGGTAGTACTCGCGCTGGCGGTTCTCCCGGTCGAGGAGCGGCAGCGTCGCGTACAAGAGGTCGCGCCGGAACGCGATCCAGTTCGTCGCCACCTCGTGGATCTTCCGGACCTCGGGCGGGGCGTCGCGGCCCTCGAGCACGTCGGTGACCCGGCGGCCGTCCCGGACCACGCGGCCGTAGCCCCCCGGCCGGTCGAGGATCGTGGAGCCGAGGGTCACGGCGGCTCCGGTGCGTCGGTGAGAGGCGAGCAGCTTCCGGAGATCCGCGGCGGTGATCGGGTCGAAGTCGCCGTTCGCCACCAGGACGTCGGCTGCCTTGCCGACCGCGTCCTCCGCGAGCTGGACCGCATGCCCTGTCCCGAGCTGCTCGGCCTGCTCGACGAAGATCGGCTCGGGATCGAGGTCCCAAGAACGGACGGCCTCGCGGACGTCGTCCGCGCCGTGGCCGACGACCACGACGATCCTGGACGGCTTCGCGGCGCGGACGACCTGGAGCGTGTGCCACAGGATCGGACGACCGCAGACCGGATGCAGGACCTTGGGGGTGTCGGAGCGCAGCCGCTTCCCCTTGCCCGCGGCGAGGACCACCGCGACGAGCGGTCGGGGGGAGCGCTTGGATGTCGTGCCCACGTGTGTCCTTCGAGCCTCTCGTCGGCGCCGGGAGGAAGGCCGCGGTCATGGTCCCATACGGCCGCCTCGCGTGGCCGCGTTGGGCGGGCTTGGCAGGTCACACGACCGCGTTGTGGGCGATCACCTCGCGGTAGTAGTCGGCGCTGGCTTTCGGCGTTCTCGTCTGGGTCTCGAAATCCACGTGGACCAGGCCGAAGCGCGTATCGAAGCCGTCGCTCCACTCGAAGTTGTCCATGAAGCTCCAGAGGAACGAGCCGGCGACGGGGATGCCCTCGCCTGTCGCCCGGGCCAGGTGGGTCAGGTGGTTCCGGAGGAACATCACGCGGTCGGTGTCGACCACGGCCCCGGCGGCATCCGGTTCGTCCGCGCCGCCGCACCCGTTCTCCGTGACGTAGATCGTGCCGGGGTTCCAGAGCGCATGGACGTGGCGAGGACCCCAGTACATGACCTCCGGCCCGAGGAGGTGCCAGGACGACAGCATCTTCGGGTGCGTCGCGCTGAACGGCAGCACTCGGTACCCCGGCTCCTCGTCGGTCGCCACGACGTAGGAGTGCGGGCGGTAGAGGTTGATGCCGAGGAAGATCGACCGGTGCGGCGATCGCCGCCAGGTCCTCGTCGGAGAACGAGGGCGCATCGGCTCCACAGGCCTCGAGGTACGCGTCGGTGTACCTCCCTTCGAGCATGACGGTGAGGTAGGGAGCGTTCAGCTCGCGGGTGGCCATCTCCGCCGCGCGGACGTGCTCCGGCGTCTCGATCAACGGCACCGCCGCGTTGACGTTGTCGGCCGGACCACATCGCACGCCCGGTGGTCCGCTCGCGTGGATCGCCCGCACCGCGAGACCTTGTGCGAGCACGGCGTGGTGTCGCGCCTGGTGCAGCTCCGCCGGCGGGAGATGGAGCCCCGGGGCGTGTTCGATCCGGATGATCTCGCCCTGGACCGGCTCCTCGAGACCTCGATACCCGATGTCGATGAACGAATGGAACTCGTTCATCGTGAAGAAGTTCGTGACCCGGTCGCCGAGCTGCTCGGCGACGAACCCGGCGTAGTCCGCGAACGCCTCGGCGGTGTCTCTGGATCCCCACCCTCCACGGTCCTGCAGCGCCTGTGGCAGGTCCCAGTGGTACAGCGTCGGGAACGGCTCGATCCCCGCCGCGAGCAGCTCGTCGACCAGGCGGCGGTAGAAGTCGACGCCGGCAGGGTTCGGCTCGCCGACGCCGTCCGGGAAGATCCGTGGCCAGGCGATCGAGAACCGGTACGAATCGACGCCCAGCTCTCGCATGAGCGCGACATCCTCGCGATAGCGATGGTAGTGATCGTTCGCGACGTCCCCGGTATCACCGTTGCGGATCTTCCCGGGAGTGTGGGCGTAGGTGTCCCAGATCGACGGACCCTTCCCGTCCTCCCGAGCCGCGCCCTCGATCTGATACGCGGAGGTCGCCACGCCCCACCGGAACCCTTGAGGGAACGAGCCGGAACCGGCTCGATCGTTCGCGCTCATCGCTGAGTTCCTCGGGTCACGGTTGGAGGATAGGCGCACGCGCCGTGTGGACCGAACCGGCGGCTGGAGTCCCCTGTGAACGCCGGCATGGAAGACTTCCGGCGTGAACCCGAGCGAGCAAGCGATCCGAGATCACGACGCCGTCATCGCGAGATTCGTGGCGCTGTGTTCGGCCGACGAACGGATCGTCGCCGCCTTCCTCGGGGGCTCCCACGCTAGAGGGGAGGCGGACGAGTTCTCGGATCTCGATCTCTGCCTCATCACGACAGATGAGGCGTACGGGGAGGTCGTGTCCGGGCGACGAGCGATCATCGAGCAGCTGGGCGAGCCGCTCTTCCTGGAGGACTTCGGCCTGGAAGGCATCGTGTTCTTCATCCTCGCCGACGGCACCGAAGCCGAGCTCTTCTTCCGACGCGCCAGCGCGCTGGATGAGATCCGGGATGTCGGCCCCTACCGGACCCTGCTGGACAAGGAAGGGATCCTCGCGGGCGCAGAGTTCCCCATGCGCGAACCCGATCGCGCCGAACAGGTCGAAGCACTTCGCCACCTCGTGTATTGGTTCTGGCACGATCTCTCGCACCTCATCGCCGCGCTCGGACGCGGGCAAGTCTGGTGGGCCCACGGCCAGCTGGAAGCGCTCCGAGCGTATTGCGTGAACCTCATCCGGATCGACGAGAACGTCGAGGCTCAGGAGGAGGCGTACGAGAAGCTGGATCGAGGCGATCCCGACGGCGCGACTCTCGACTCTGCAGACGAGCTTCGCTCCGATGGAGAGAAGCGCGATGCTTCGGGCGGCCGTCGAGATCGTGAACTTCTTCCGGAAGCGTGCCCCCGTCGTGGCGTCGGCGTACGGAGTGCCCTACCCCGTTGGCCTCGACAGGATGATGTCCGACCGTCTCGACACGCATGCCCGGGACGGGCGCTGACCCGCTGGTGCGACTATCCGATCAGAAGCGCGGCATCGCGATTCCGAAATCTCTACGCACCTGGCTGACTCACCTATCGTCGCTCCGATGAGCGGCGACTCTACGAAGCTCCCACCCTCGATCCGCGACGTGGTGCTGTGGGGCGTCACACTCGTGGTCGCGATCCTTGTCGGTTCGTTCTTCGCGTACTTCGGGTGGAGGAGCCTCGAAGCCGACCTCCCCCCAGCTTTCCCGGTGATGGCAGCCGGTGCGTTGGTCTTTGGCGCGGGCATGGCGTGGACAGCGGTCGTGAGGATGCGACTGTCGTGGCAACCTTCGATCCCTCGAGCGCACGAGGGCGTCCTCGAGGTGCGCCTCCCCGCACAGCTCTGCCGGAGCCTCCGGTTCGCCGGCATCGGCGGCGCGATCTTCACGGTCGGTGCTCTGATGGGGATCTGGCTGGTCCTGACGGATGAGCCCGTCACCTGGTTCCGCGCCGGTGGGGCCCTGCTCCTGGTGCTGATGCTCTTGTTCGTGGTCGCATTCTTCATCGCGGCGTTCCTGAGCAACCGGATCCGATTCGTGGCCGACGGTTGGGGCCTCCGATGGGACGGCCCGCTTCCGGTCGCCTCGGTCCTGGTGGCATGGACCGACATCGCGCACCTGTCCCGAAGCGAAAAGGGGATGCTGGCGCCCCGGCTCGTCGCGGTCACGACGAAGGGCCGCACTCTGGCGATCCCGATCACGGCCGTGTCGCTTCCGGGCTCACGGGAGGCACGCGCTGCGTTGCTCACGGAGGTCGAGAGGCTCCGTCCGATCCAAGAGCCTGATCGCCCTCGGGTCGATAATCAGGACGTGTTCGAGCGGTTCAACGATGAGGCCCGCAGGGTGATGATCGTCGCGCAGCAGATCGCCAGGGGCGTCGGACATGACGAGATCGGGACGGTGGAACTCCTCGTCGCGCTCGCGGGCGATGACTACCTTTCCGGTCGGGCCCTCGCCCGGCTCGGATCGTCGGCTCAGGCCGTCTCCGCCGCGGCCGACCGGGCGGTCGAGCCGGGGTCCGTGGCGCACTTGACGCATCGGCCCTTGGCCAACGACGCGAAGAAGGCCATCCTCTCCGCCAGCAAGGAAGCCGGCCGACTGAAAGAAACCACGATCGGGACCGAACATCTGCTCCTGGGTGTTCTCCGGGAGCGGAAGAGCGACGCTGGGAAGATCCTGAAGGAGCTAGGTGTCACCTACGACGCCGTCCGGGACGCCATCGCGGTCGAGAGATCTGCTTCGTAGTCCGTCGCACCAGTGGTCGCGCGGGTTCATGACTCGCTCTCCGGGTCATCCGGGTGAGCTCGTCAGTAGCCGCGTATCGGCAACGGATCAGGTTCCGGGGGGAGGAGTCGAACCTCCATACCAGGCTCCAAAGGCCCGTGTCTTGCCGTTAGACCACCCCGGAGGGATCGCCGTCGATTCTGGCAGGCCTGGAAAGCTCGGGAGGCGCATCCACCACGATCGAGCCGGGGACGGCCCTGGCGATGTCCGGCGCCGTCGCGAACGGACAGAGGGCGGCCACCGTCGGTCCTGAACCGCTCATCACCGCGCCCTCCGCGCCGGCTTCGATGAACGCCTCGATCGTCTGCGAGATCTCCGGATGGCGGGCGGCGACCGGCGCCTGGAGGTCGTTGTAGAGGGCGCTCCCGAGGAGGGAGTTGTTGCCGGCCTCCGCCGCGGCGATCAAGGCTCCCGCGTCGGGACCCGTCGCCGCTTGCTCGTCCCACCACGCGTACGCGTCCGCCGAGGACACCCCGAACGCGAACGGCTTCACGACCCACGTCGTCGACTGCACGAGCACCGGCGCCACCCGCTCACCGCGACCCTCGGCGTACGCGGGCTCGCCGAGGAGCAGCGCCGGAACATCGGAGCCGACCTCCGCCGCCAGTCGAGCGAGGCCGTCGCGACCCGACCCGACGGCCCAGAGCTCGTCGAGCAGGAGGAGCGTCGCGGCGGCATCGGCCGAGCCGCCACCGAGGCCGGCGGCCACCGGGATCCGCTTCTCGATCGTGATGTGGGCGCCCGGCGGTTCCGCGCCGCCCGCGTTCGCGACCTCGGCTGCCAAGGCGCGAGCGGCGCGAAGCGCGAGGTTCGCGTCGTCGGGAGGAACGCCCTCGGCCGCGGGCCCCTCGATCGACACCGTGAGTTCGCCGGCCGGCTCCACGGTCACCTGATCGGCGAGCGAGATCGGCAGCAAGAGCGTCTCGACGTCGTGGTAGCCGTCGTCGCGGCGCCCGAGCACGCGGAGGAAGACGTTCACCTTCGCGTGCGCCTGCATCTGGAGCGCCGTCATGTCAGCGCCGTCATGTCGTGGGCGCGCGGGACGTGAGCGCCGGAGAGGGCGGGAGCCTCTCGGCGATCCGCGCGAACTCCTCGAGCGACAGGGTCTCGGCCCGGGCCGAGGGGTCCACCTCGGCGGCCTCCAGGAGCGCGTCCGCGTCCCCGGTCTCCACACCGAGCCGGCGGAGGGCGTTCCGCATCGTCTTCCGCCGCTCTCCGAAGCCGGCGTCCACGACCGCCCAGAGTCGGTCTTCGGCGACCGTCACCGCCGGCTCGTCCCTCCGCAGGAGACGCACGATGACGGACTCCACCTTGGGGCGCGGCCAGAAGACCGCCGGTGGCACGCGACGCGCGAGGGTCCCCACGGCCCGATAGGCCACGCGGACGCTCGGGATCCCGTAGGCCTTCTCGCCGGGGCCCGCCACCAGTCGTTCCCCGACCTCCCGCTGCACCATCACCACGAGCCGACGGACCTGTGGGACGTCTCGGAGCGTGTCCAGGACCAAGTGCGTCGCGACGTTGTACGGGAGGTTGGCGGCGAGCACCCAATCGCCCTCCCCGAGGGCGTCCTGCCACTCGGGATCCGTCGCGTCGGCGTGCAGCACGCGGACGCCGTCGAGCCCCGACACCGACTCCTCGAGCGCCGGGATCAACGAGGGGTCGACCTCGACGGCGAGCACCTCGGCACCCGCCTCGGCGAGCGCCCGGGTCAGCGAGCCGAGTCCGGCGCCGATCTCGACCACCCGATCGCCCGGACCGACGCTCCGCATCGGCCACGATCGCGCGGGCCAGGTTCGGGTCGATCAGGAAGTGCTGGCCGAACGACCGCTTCGGGCGGATCCGGTGCCGCTCGGCGAGGGCGCGGAGCGCCCCGGCGCCGAGCGGCGCGCGTGCATCGCTGTTCACGCGCGGAGCGTAGCGGGGTCGGAAACGGTTCGGTCCCGGGCCGAAGGCCCGGGACCGAACGTGAAGGGGGGCGCTGGATGGTGTCGGACGACGTCAGCGTTGGGCACGATCCCCATGGCCGAGAGGAGTTCCTCGGTCGTATCCGCGGTCGTCGAGCCCTCGCGCACCTTCCCCGAACGCGAGAACCCGCACGGACGCGGCCGAGGATGTCCCGACGCTGCCGGCGGAAACCGAGGTCTCGGCGGCGATGCCCGTGCGCTTCCGACCGGGCATCTCCGCTCCGTCCACCATCCAGTCCCCCACACCTCGAGGACGATCGTTCGATGACGACGTCACACGCCGAACGCTTGTTTCCTGTCGCGTCGCCGTCCGAACGTCACTCATCGTCGTCCCGCTCCCTCGGTGAGAGTCGGTTCCCGAAGGCGCCGATCTCCCCGAAGCTCGTTGTGGAAATCGCACGCTAGCAAACCCTCAACTCTCACTGCAACCTTGAGCACCGAACGCCTGTTCGGGCTACGCGAGACCCGGGAACGCGGCGATCGCGTTGCGCGAGGTCGCTTCCGTCACCGAGCGAACGTCCTCATCGCGTACCCGAGCGACCTCGGCGATCGTGTGGACGACGTTCGCGGGTTCGTTGTCGGTCCCGCGAAGCGTCTGCGGAGCGAGGAACGGCGAGTCGGTCTCCACCAAGAGGTGATCGATATCCACCGTGCGCGCCGCCTGCCGCAGGTGTTCGTTCTTCGGATACGTCACGTTGCCGGCGAAGCTGATCCAGTACCCACGCTCGGCGCATTCACGGGCGATCTCTGCATCACCGCTGAAGCAGTGGATGACGACGCGTTCGGCCGAACCCTCATCCAGGACTCGAAGGACATCGGGCCATGCATCGCGGACGTGGACCACCATCGGCTTCCCCGACTCGTTCGACAGCGCGATGTGCATCTTCAGGGCCCGTACCTGGTCCTCGAGAGGCGAGCGCATCCGGAAGTAGTCGAGGCCGCACTCCCCGACCGCGACGACCCGAGGGTCGTGGAGGAGCTCCTCGATCCTCGCTCCCGCGGCAGCGTCGAGGAGCCCGGCGTCGTGGGGGTGCATACCCGCCGTCGCGAACACACCGGCGATCGAATCCGCGATCTCGAGCGACCGGGCCGAGGTCGCGGGGTCAACGCCGACGCAGATCAGGCGATCGACCCCGGCCTCCCGCGCGGCCTCGACCACGAGTGAAGGTTCCCTGTCCACCAGGAACAGGTGGCAGTGGGTGTCCACCACGCCCGTCTGCACCGGGAGTACAGGGTTCGGTCCGCCCATCGGCGCGCGATGATAGGCGGTCTCAACTTCCGGTGCATCCGGGGGGATTCACGTGAAACATCGGCGCCACCGGCCATCCGGCCTGGGGCCGAACTATTCCGCCGCGTCGACCCTCGGGAAGAGGGACTCCCCCTTCGTGGTCTTCGTCCCGGGGGCCATGCGACCCCATGCCCCGGCATCGGCCAGCCGCTGTGCATCGAGGGTTTGCTCGATGCCGAGCTGCTCCCAGAGACGGGCGGCTGCGCTCGGCATCACGCACGACACGAGGATCGTGAGGGCACGGAGCGTCTCCGCCGACGCGTAGAGGATCGACCCGAGCTCGTCCCGCCTCGCCGCATCCTTCGCCAGGGTCCACGGGGACCGCTCCACCATGTAGCGGTTCGCGCGGACGACGACGTCGTAGACGGCGGCGAGCGCGGCGGTCGGACGCACCGCGAGCATCTCCTCGTCGTATCGCCGCACGGCCTCCGCGACCACCTGCGGCAGGTCGGACTCGGCGCCCTCGAAGTTCGGCTCCGGGAGGACCCCGTCGAAGTAGGAGCGGAGCATCGCGAGCACCCGTGAGGCGAGGTTGCCGATCCCGTTGGAGAGCTCGGCGTTGTGCCGGTCCACCATCGACTCGAGCGAGAACGACCCGTCCTGGCCGAACTGGACCTCGCGCAGGAAGTACCAGCGGTAGGAGTCGACGCCGAACCGGTCCACGAGCTCGAACGGGTGGATCCCGGTGGCGTTGGTCTTCGACATCTTCTTCCCGCCCACCGTGAGGAAGCCGTGCGCCCACACCTGCTCCGGCGGCTCGATCCCCGCGGCCATGAGCATCGCCGGCCAGTAGATCGCGTGCTGGCGAAGGATGTCCTTGCCGATCATGTGGATGTTCGCCGGCCAGAGCCGGCCGAACTTCTCCTCGTCGGACCCGTAGCCGGCGGCGGTGATGTAGTTGGTGAGGGCGTCGAACCAGACGTACGTGACGTGGGCGGGGTCCCAGGGCAGGGGGATCCCCCAGTCGAAGTTCGTCCGGCTGATCGAGAAGTCCTGGAGGCCGCCCCGGATCAGCGAGAGCACCTCGTTCCGCCTGATCTCGGGCTCGACGGCCGACGGCGTGCGCTCGTAGTGCTCGAGGAGCCGATCCGCGTAGGCGGACAGCCGGAAGAAGTAGTTCTGCTCCTGCATCAGCTCCACGGGACGCTCGTGGATCGGGCAGAGACGGCCCTCCAGGAGGTCGCCCTCGGCGTAGTAGAGCTCGCAGGAGACGCAGTACAGACCCTCGTAGCTGTCGAGGTAGATGTCGTCCCGACCGTTGTCGTGCACTTGGTCAAGTAACTTGACTACTACGGCCTCGTGGCGCGGCTCCGTGGTGCGGATGTAGTCGTCGTAGGCGATGTCCAGCCGCGCCCACACCTCTCGCCATCGCGGCTCCATCTCGTCGACCCAGCGCTGGGGATCCATGCCCGCCGCCTCGGCCGCGCGTTGCAGCTTCAGGCCGTGCTCGTCGGTCCCGGTGAGGTGGAAGACCTCCTCCCCGCGGAGCCGATGGTGCCGGGCGAGCACGTCCGCAGCCACCGCGTCGTACGCGTGCCCGATGTGCGGCACGTCGTTCGGGTAGTAGATCGGCGTGGTGATGTAGAAGACGTCCCGGCCCATGAGGGCGCCATCGTACCTACGGGGTCTCGGCTTCCAGGCGCCGTGCTCCGCTCAGTCGAGACACCCGGCGTCCATCCCGAGCCGCCGGAGGCCCTCGAGGTCGCCCGGGCCGTAGTGGTTGAGGCCGAAGTTCGGGGTAGCGGCCCGAGTACATCAGCTGATCCGGGTCCCTCACGTGGTCGAGCCCCATGATGTGGCCCAGCTCGTGGAGCAGGACCGCCCCGTGAGCGTAGAAATCGCCGAAGCCGTGGCGTGCCGTTCGCGTCCGCGTCCATCACGATGAGCCCTCCGAAGTACTGATCCTGGTCCGCGAAGACGCCTTTCATCGTCTTGGCGAACGCGAGCGACGGACGTGGGTCGCTCAGGCGCCGGAGGATCGCCTGGTAGTCGGCGTGATCGACCCAGATCACCACGAGCGCCGCCTTCCGGATCACGCCGTCGAACCGCATCCGTTGGTAGGCGCGGATGAACGTTTCCCTCGTCGTACCGACCGACCGGAACTCGATGCCGGTCGCCCGCGTCACGCGAGCCAGCGCCTGGCGCAGGTCGGGCCGGACGTCCGACGACGCCCCCGCCGTGTTGACCGCGTACGTGATCGGGTCGCACGGGTTCCACCGGACGGGCGAGCCACCCACACGTTCGAGGAACCGGAAGGCGCCATCGACCTTCGGCCGAACCGACGGGCTGGTGCTCGGCGAGGGCGTGATGGTGGAGGTGGACGGCGCCGCGGGATGACGCCCATCTGACGCGCTTCGATGGCGCCGCTGCGTCGAGGTCCCCGGCACTCGAGGGCGCGCGCAGCAACGCCACGATCGCGAGGACCCCGAGGACGACCGCCACGACGGTCGCGAGGACGAAGGCGGCGAAGAGCGGCCGGCTCGCTGGATCCTCGCGGTCCGGGCGTGGCGGGACCAGCGGCGGACCGAGGGGAGGAGGCGTCTGCGCCATAGAGGGCAGTGTAGGGAAGGGGCAACCCGCCCCCGGATCAGCCCTCCGGGATCGTGGCCCGATAGAGGTCGTTGGCGCTCGCGCCGTGGCGTTCCGCCACGGCGCGAGCGGCGTCGCGGGCGCGCATCCCCTCGTCGATCAGTCGGCGAACCTCCGCGAGGAGGGCTTCGGGATCGGGCGAGGCGGCGTCGTGGTCGCCCTCGACCACGACGGCGACCTCCCCCTTCAGCTCCCGGTCGCCGATCGCCCGGAGCACCTCGCCGGCGCTGCCCCGGATGACCTCCTCGTGCAGCTTCGTGAGCTCCCGGCAGACCGCCACCCGACGGTCGCCCAGCTCCGCCACGATCTCCTCGAGCAGCCGGTGCACCCGACGAGGGGACTCGAACAGCACGACCGTCCGTGGATCGTCCCGGAGCGCCCGGAGCCGGCGCGCGCGATCGCCCGAGCGTCGCGGCAGGAAGCCCTCGAACGCGAACCGATCCGTCGGGAGGCCGGACAGCACCAAGGCGGCGATCGCGGCCGACGGGCCGGGGATCACGCGGACCTCGATGCCCCGATCCACCGCGCGTCGCACGACCCGATACCCCGGGTCCGAGATGCTCGGCATGCCGCCGTCCGTGACCACCGCGACGTCCTCACCGGCGTCGAGGCGTTCGACGATCTCGGCCGCGCGGTCGTCCTCGTTGCCCTCGAACATCGAGACGAGCGGCTTGTGGATGTCGAGGCCGCGCAGCAGGCGGCCGGTCCGGCGCGTGTCCTCGGCCGCGACGAGCGCCACCGACGAGAGGGTCTCGTGCGCCCGCGACGAGAGGTCGCCGAGGTTCCCGATGGGCGTACCGACGAGGTAGAGGACGCCACCCACGCCGCGATGGTCCCACGTTCGCCTCCGCCTACCATGGGTGGATGGCCCAGGCGCACAAGGACTACTCGGGCACGCCGCTGCCGAAGAAGCTCGGCATCCGTGAGGGCGCGAGGGTGTACCTCTCGGGCGCGCCCGCAGGGCTTCGACGAGGTCCTCGGTCCTCTGCCGACGGGCGTGCAGCGCCTCGGGCGCGCCGGTTCCTCGATGGACGTCGTCGTCCTGTTCGTGACGGAGGAACGCGAGCTCGCGTCACGGTTCGCCAAGCTCGCCGCCGGGCTCGACCCCGCCGGACGGCTCTGGGTGGCCTGGCCGAAGAAGGCGTCCCGCCTCCCCACCGACCTCGACTTCGACATCGTGCAACGGTGCGGTCTCGATGCCGGGCTCGTGGATAACAAGAGCGCCTCGATCACCGACGCCTACCAGGGCCTGCAGTTCGTCTACCGCCTGAAGGACCGGCCGCGCTGAGGACCGCCGGCAGCGCCACCGTCGGAACGCCGGCACGGGTCTCCCATCGCGCCGAGTCCCCGCTCGTCCGCCGCGCTGAACCGCCCCTGGGTGGCGATCCTCGCCGTGACCGCGATCGCGGCGCTGGTGCGGCTGTGGGGCCTGTCGAGCCCACCGGAGCTGGTCTTCGACGAGAACTACTACGCCAAGGCGGCGTGCATCTTCGTCGGCGGCACCGACCGGTACTGCCACATCGACTCGGAGAACGAGCGCCTGTTCCGCGAGCAGGAGTGGGACGTGGGCTCGTTCGTCCACCCGCCGCTCGGGAAGTGGACGATCGCACTCGGGATCAAGGCCTTCGGGATGGACCCGTTCGGCTGGCGGATCGGGTCGGCGATCGCGGGCACGCTCGCGGTGACCGGTCTGGCGCTGATCGCGCAGCTGCTGTTCGGCCGCGCGCTCTGGACGTTCGTCGCGGGCCTGCTGCTCGCCCTCGAGCATCTGAGCGTCGTCCTGTCTCGACAGGCGCTGCTGGACGTCCACGTCCAGCTCTGGATCGTCGTGGGCTTCCTCTGCTTGGTCCTGGACCGCCGGTGGATCGACCTCAGGACACCTCGCGGCCCTCCGTCGGGCGAGGGTGAGCGACCCTCGCGTCCCCTCCCCCCTGTGGCGTCCGTGGCGCTATGCCGCCGGGATCGGGTTCGGCGCCGCCGTCGCGGTGAAATGGTCCGGCGTTCTCGGGATGCTCGCCGCGATCGTGATCTCGCTGATCTGGGAGACGTCGAGGCGCCATCGCGGCGACACCACCCGAGGTGGAGCGTTCGCCCGATCGCTGCTGCAGGAGAGCTTCGCCCTCGTGATCGCCTTCGTCGTGATCCCCTTCGTCGTCTACGTGGCGATCTACCTCCCGTGGCTCCACCACTTCGGCTGGAACGTCGAGCGAGCTCGTCGACCAGCAGATCCGGATCGCCAAGTACCACCTGTTCGTCCTGAAGGAGACCGCGCTCGACCCGGACACCGGCGCGCTCACGCCGACGCACTACGGCTATTCGCGACCCTGGACGTGGCTGATCATGAAGCGGCCGCTCTCGCTCACGTGGGAGGACGCGGGGACGTCGATCCGGCAGCTCACGGCGATCGGGAACCCCATCGTCTTCTGGGGCAGCATCTGGGCATTGCCTTACCTCGCGTGGGCGTGGTGGCGGAAGCGCGACTGGGTGCCCGGGTTCATCCTGCTGGCGGTCCTGCTCCAGTATCTGCCGTGGTTCGTGGCGTCGCGACCGGAGTTCTTCTTCTACGTGGCGCCGTTCACGCCGTTCCTCGTCCTCGGACTCACGTACATGGTGCGCGACCTCTCCGACGCGAGGCTCGTCGTGCGAGAGCCAGGCGGTGCGGTCGCGACCGATCCGGCCACAGGTCGTCCCGCGGTCTCCATCTGGCACCCGTACCGCCCGATCGCGTGGACCGTGGTCCTGGCCGCGGTCGGCCTGTTCGTCTGGTTCTGGCCGGTGCTGAGCTGGGGGCTCATCTCGGACGCGCGCTACAAGCTCATCCTGTGGTTCCCCGGCTGGAGGTAGGAAGGTCGGGCGTCAGCCTCGTCGCACGAGAGGGGCCCAGAAACACGAAACCCCGGCGCACTGGCCGGGGGATCGGTCTTGATTCGGATATCCGAAGCACCGATCATACCTGATTCTCGAGGGATCCGGGCGGACCCTCGTAACTAGAAGCCCGGCAGTCGTTCTCGGAAGAGGATGAATCCCACGCCGGCGCCGACATCGAGGAGCACGTGGGCGACCACGAACGGCCAGGTGCGCCTCCCCCACCGGAGGAACAGGGCGCCGAAGATCACCCCCATGGCGAGGTTCCCGAGGAACCCGCCCCAGCCCTGGTAGAGGTGATACGAGCCGCGGAGCAGCGCGCTCGCACCGACCGCGAGCCACCGCCGGCCAGGACAGCTGCTGCAGCCTCGTGATCAGGTAGCCGAGGACGATCACCTCCTCGACCACGCCCGCTTCCATGGCGTTCATGACGAGCGCCGGGATCGTCCACCAGTGGCCCAGCGGCGGGGTCGGCACGACGAACCGGTTCACGCCGAGCTCCACCGCGGCCAGGTAGACCCCGAGGCCGGCGATCCCGACGACCACGAACACGAGGGCACCGCGGAGGAGATCCCGTCTCGGCTGGTCCGCTTCGAGACCGACGGCCGGAAGTCCCTCGCCGCTCCGGCGGACGAGATGGAACACGAGGAGCGCCGGCGCGAGCCCGAAGACGAACCCGAGGATCTGGCGGATGAAGGCGTTCGATTGGTCGGCGGCCGCGACGATCACACCCGCGATCGGCGCCTCGAGAAGCGACAGGATCGCGTACGCCGCCCTCGCCAGTACCGACAGCGACAGCACCACGAGGACCTCCTCGGCGAGCGTCCTGCGGTCGGCGGGAGGCGGCGGGACGGGGGTCGCGCTCGACGGAGCGTCCGTGGCGGGCTGCATCGGAACCACTGTACGCATGGCTAGACTTCGGCCTCTTCGAGCGGAGGGACCCGATGCCGAACCGAGACACCGCCGACCTCGTGGTCGTCGGCGCGGGCACGATCGGCGGGTGGGCGTCGGTCTTCGCGAAGGAGCACGGCGCGGGACGCGTCGTGGTTCTCGAGAAAGGCGAGGCGGGCCAGGGCGCGTCCTCGCGCGCAGCCGGCATCGTCCGGGCGCAGGGCGGGACGCCGGAGACCGTGGCGCTGGGGATGTGGTCGATCGACTTCTACCGGTCGCAGCGCGACCGCTACGGGACCGACAGCGGCTTCCGCGAGATGGGCTACCTGATCCTCGCGACGGACGAGGAGCAGGAGCGCGAGGCGAAGACACGGGTGGAGATGCAGCGCGCGGCCGGGCTCACGGACGTCGTGTACGTGGACGCCGCGGAGGCCGCCCGGTTGAACCCGACGCTCGACCCGGCGACGTTCCGCGGCGGAACCTACGCGCCGGGCGATGGGTACGTCGATCCGCCGCGGAACGTCCGCGCGTACTCGCTCGCGATGCAACGGGCCGGTATCGACCTCCGAGAGCGGATGCCGTTCCTCGGCATCCGGACGGACGCCGACGGCAGGCTGACCGGCGTCGAGACCCCCGAGGGGACGATCGCAACCGAGCGCGCTACTCCTCACCGGTGGCCCGAAGCTCCGCGAGGTCGGCGCGCTCGTGGACGCCCGATTCTTCGTCGGCGCCGTCCGTCATCAGGTGGCCGTCACCGAACCGCACGAGGCGTTCGACGTCGAACGGCAGCCGATGGTCTTCGAGAACGCGATCGGCCTGTACTGGCGTCTCGAAGAAGGCGGGCTCCTGTTCGGCATGTCGAACCCGGACGAGGCTCCTGGCAAGGCGCGGGAGGTCGACTGGCCCTACCTGCACGAGATGGAGGCGCGGATGCACCGCTACGTGCCCGTCGCGAAAGACCTGGGGATCCGCAAGGCGTGGGCGGCCACGATCGAGTACTGCCCGGACCACCTCCCGATCGTGGGCCCGGTCTCCGCGCGAGCCGGCGACGCGATCCCCGGCGTCACGGTCGCCACCGCCGTCGGGCACGGGATGATGTGGGGCCCGGGCGTCGCGAGGATCGGCGCGGACCTCGCCCTCGAAGGCACGACCGAGGTCACCGACGCCACCGGCTGGGGCATGGATCGCTTCGACGAGGAAGGTCGGTCGCCGTCCTACGACCCGATCGCGCTCCCCTTCCCGGTGACCGCGACCGACGAGTAGCGCGTCAGACGACCGCTGCCAGGAACGCGTAAGTCGCGTTCTGGTCGAGTGGCACGCCTCCGAAGCAGGCGAACGAGCGTGGCTCCCTGGTAGCAATCGCGGTAGCGGGTGCTCGCGTTCGTCGTGATGACGACGACCCTCGACACGGTGCTATCGAAGGGGACGGTGACTCCGCCGACGCCGGCGCTGTTCAGTCCGACGACCCGGTAGCTGGCGGCGCCCGACTTCCGGATCACGAGCACCCTCGCCTCCGGGCCGGTCCCGAACGAGGGACCGTCGAAGGTGACCCGCAGCCTGGCGTTCGCATGCAGGCCCGCGCCCCTGCGAACCACCACGAAGCGATTCGTGAGGTGATCGAGCTGGGCCGTCGAGTGCGTCGACGGTGAGGCCTGGGTGAGTGTCACCGTCCGGGACACGGTCGCCGTCGCGTACGCACCCCCTTCGTCGTAGAACTTCGCCGGGCGAGCGTTCCAGACCCCGAAATCCGCGAAGGCCCATCGGAGACGCCAGCGCGTCCCGTCGAGGGTCCGAGCCCCCACGGCGGATGCCAGCGCCTGCGTCGAATACATGTTCTGACCCGCGGGGCTGCCGTCGGCTTTCCTCCACACCGCGCGGACGATGTTCGGGTCGGGCGCCGCGCCTCCGAAGTACTCGGTGAGGAACTGCCAGAAGATCCAGGCCCCGTATACACGGAAGCCGCTCGTCTGGTCGAGTGGGATCAAGGGCTGCGCCAACGGGCTGGTGGTGAGGTACTGACGGTTGTCGTTGATCTGATCGTAGACGTGCTCCTCCATCCAGGTCGCCGTGCTCTCCATGAACCATCCGTCCTCGCCGATGTCGTACGCGAACTGGACGGCGTGGAAGAACTCATGGGCGGCGGTCACCTTGAGTGGGTCCATCGGGTCCGGGTACCCGAACTGCGAGAACTCGTAGTCGTCGTCGAGGACGCAGTACGCCGACATGTTCCAGTAGGCGTAGGAGGATCGAGGTTCGGGTCGTCGCTGGCACAGTACCCGTACACCCATCGACACCCGATGTCCACCAGGTAGACGTCCAGGAGCGCGCTCCCTCCGTCGTTGGTCGACGAGGCGTCCGACTTGGGCTGGCGGTAGCCGAGACCGTCGACCTCCTCCGCCCAGACCTCGTCGAGCACGCTCGAGACGGTCTCGACGTAGTCGGGCACGCCGCTGAAGTCTTCATCCAGCGGGTCCGGGGCGTCGGCCGTCGTGGCCACGTAGTGGACGCAGACGTCCGCGGAGCACTCGGGCGGCTCCTCCGACACCTCGTACTCCATCACCGAACGGGTCGCCAGCACCATCGGTCGGTCGGGCGAGCAGTCGATCGGCGATCGCGCGCGACCGTCCCGAGAGCTGGCCCACACGGATGGCCAGATCTCGCAGCAGCAATGTGGCGGCCCGCGGATCCGGCGCGTCACCCGGCCGAAGCGTGCACGAACCTCCGCCAGGTCGAACAGGGATCTCGCGCGTTCGAGCGCATACCTCGCCGCCGAGATCCGGCCCTGCGAGAGTGCCCGGCTCAGCTCGTCCGGGATCCGTGGAGCAACCAGGGCCGGGAGCCCCGTGCGGCGTTCCGCGACGCGAGACGACTCCGTGGGGGCGTCGTTTCCCCGCGGGACCGGCGACGCGAGCGTGGGGCCCGCGACGATGAGCGGAGCGACGAGAGCGGACGTGACGAGCAGAGAGGTTGCGTGGATGCGCATCGGCGCACCGTACCCGGGCATCAGGGGCGAAGCAAGGCTCAGGACAGCGCGACGTCGACGAAGATCAGCTCCGTCGCTGCGTTCGCGCGGATCGCGATCGACGGCTCATCCCAGATCTCCGCGGCGTCGCCGGTCGTCATGCGCTCGCCGGCGACGTCGGCGTCCCCGTCGATCAGATAGAGGTACACGCCGCGCCCGTCACCGAGCTCGTGCGTCACCTCGACGCCCTGGTTCGAGAGCCGCGAGACGAAGACGTGCGCGTCCTGGTGGACGAGGACCGCGTCGCCGTCGTCGCCGCTGATCACCTTCAGGAGCCGGTCGGTCCGATCCTCCTCGGTGAACACCTTCTGCTCCACGCCCGGCTCGAGACCTCGCTCGGCCGGCATGATCCACATCTGGATGAAGCGCATCGGCTCCGTCTCGCTCGCGTTCTGCTCCGAATGCCATGCCCCGCGGCCGAGCGTCATCCGCTGGACGGACCCGGCCGGCAGCGGGCCCGGCGCGCCGCCCACGTCGTCCTCGTGACGGAAGGAGCCCTCGACGACGTACGTGAGGCCCTCGATGTCCTTGTGCGGGTGCATCGGCCAGATCGCGCCGGGCACCAACCGGTCGTCGTTGAAGACGCGGAGCGTGCCGAACTGCAGGTACTCCGGGTCGTGGTACGTGTCGAACGAGAAGTGCCAGCGCGCCCGGAACCAGCCGCCGTCCACGTCGGAGATCTCGGCGTCGCGCCGGATCTTGACGGTCATCGGGTAGCCGGCGTCCGCCGGCGGGTCACAACTGGATGACCGGACAGGTGAGCGTGCGGGTGATGCCGTCGAGCTCCTGCATCGGCATCACGGTTCCTTTGGCCAGCCCGTCGAGGTCGTCGGCCTCCGCTCGCGCGACCACGTCGTAGGGCCCGGTCACCGGGTCGACGGCGACGACGCCGTCGATGCCACGGACCTGCTGCGTCACCTGCGCCGCCTTCCCGACCTCGGTCTGGATGAGGATGTACGCGCTGACCATCTAGACCCCCCTCATTTCTTGTCCTCGTCCCTGTTCGCCGTGCCCTCGTCCTTGTTCGCGAGGAATTCCTTCGCCTTGTCGACGAGCTCGGTGGCGGACTCCTTCGCCTTCTCCATCGCGGGGCCGGCCTTCTCGACGACCGTGCCGGCGACCTCCTTGGCCTTCTCCATCGCGGGGCCGGCCTTCTCGACGACCGTACCGGCGACCTCCTTGGCCTTCTCCATCGCGGGGCCGGCCTTCTCGACGACGGTCTCCGCGACCTCCTTGGCCTTGTCGACCAGGCCGGCGATCGGCTGCTCCTCGGATCCGTTCTTGTTGCCGTTCTTGGTCTCTTTCTCGTTCTCTGGCATCAGGTGCCACCTCCCGGTGGGGTCCGGAACACCCATCGTGCCACGGTGGAGCACCTCGCTGCAAAGCGCGCAGGTCAGGCCCGCCGTCAGGCGTCACAGCCGTCCGGGCTCCGGCGCAACGTCCTCGGGCGGGAGCGACTCCTCGAGCGGCCGGTCCAGCAACGGCGTGCGCAGCGCGATCATCGCGGCGACGCCGGCGAGCAGCGCGATGACCGAAGAGCTCACGAAGAGCGTCGTGGATCCGAGCCGTCCGTAGACCACGCCGCCGAGCCCCGCCCCGATGATCGGGCTGATCCCGAACCCCACCATCGCGCCGATCGAGTTCCCGGTCGAGTACAGCGACGAGGGAAGCAGCTTCCCGACGACGAGGATCGACGTCGTGAACAGCAGCGAGAAGCCGGCGCCCTCGAACACGGCGAGCAGCGACACGATCGTGCGGTTCTCGACGAGGCCCCAGAGCAGGAACCCGAACGCGTAGACCACGCATCCGAGGGCGTACACCTTGCGGAGACCGAGCCGCCGATGCAGGCGCGAGGACAGGCGCATGACGCCGACCTCCGTCAATCCACCCAACGCGGTGCCCACGCCGATCAGCATCGGCTCCTCGATCTTCAAGCCCACGAAGTTCCACGCGCCGTTGAAACCGGTCCAGACCAGCAGCGTCGCGACGAGGAAGCCCCACATCCGTGGCGCCGTGCGGAAGACCGCGCCGACCGCGCCCATGCCGCCCGTGCTTCACGGTCTCCTTCGGGCGGTCCGGACGCACGGCGATCGTGGTCCAGACGAGCATCACCGCGCCCGCGGCCGCGTACAGCGGGAGGGCGAGCGACACGCCGTTGAGGTCGAGCAGCCAACCGAACGCGAGGCACCCGGCCGCGTACGAGAGGCTCTCCCATCCACGGATGCGGCCGTAGTCCGCCATCCGCTCTTCGCCGAGCTGCACGAGCGCCAGGGCGTCGATGTTCGGCCCCGACGCCGCCATCGCCAAGCGCGATCCCGACGGCCCCGAAGGCGACTCCGACGAGGGAGTCGAGCACCGACGCGACGATCGCGAACACGACCATCCCCACGAGCCCGAGCTGCAGCGCCCGCCGGCGCCCGATCCGCGTGTCGGCGACGTGTCCCCAGACCGGCATCGCGACGATCCGCACCGCCGCCATCGCCCCGAGGAGGAAGCCGATCTCGCTCGGGGTGAAGCCACGTCCGGCGAAGTAGATGGAGAGGAACGGGAAGAACGACGCGACGATCAGGCCGAACGCGAGGAACATCCCGAGGACGGCGGCCGCGGGCGAGATGTTCGCCGCCGTCGGTCTCCTCATCCGGCGGAGTGTAGCCAGGGGTCTGGACGCGACGGCCTCGTCCCGTGACGATGCACCCATGGCGACCCACATCGACGAGGCGCAGGACCTTCTGCGCGAGAGCCGTGCCGCGATGGCCGGGACCCGTTGGGAGGAGGCGCGACTCGCTGCCGAGCGCGCCGCCGCGCTCGCACCGGAGGATCCGGAGATCCTGGAGGCCTGGGGCGAGGCAGCGTTCTTCAGCGGGCATCGCGACAGCACCTTCGACGCAGGCGAACGTGCGTACCGGCGGTACCGGGAGCTCGGGGACGACCTCGGCTCGGCCCGTATCGCGATCTTGATCGCGAATGCGAGCTACGACTTCACGGGTGACATCCCCGTGGCCAGGGGGTGGATCGGCCGGGCTCTCCGCTGGCTCGAGGGGGCCGAGCCGAGCCGCGAGCTGGCGTTCGTGTACGGGTTCGACGGCCACCTCGCGATCTTCCGGGAGCAGCGACCGGCGCACGCGCTCGCCTGCGCGGAACAGGCCGCCGATATCGCGCGCAGCCTCGGCGACATCGACATGGAGATGACGGCGATCGCCCTGCAAGGACTCGCTCACTCGTCCATGGGACAGGTCGACACCGGCACGGCGCTCCTGGACGAGGCCTGCGCGTCACTGATGTCGGGCGAGGTCGAAGATCCGCTCCTCGGCTCACTCATCCTCTGCTACGTCGTCGCCGCGTGCGATCGCACGCGTGACTTCGAGCGAGCGGACACCTGGTGCCGGGCGATGACGGACATGTGCATGCGGTGGTCGATCGACTCGATGGTCGCATCCTGCCGCACCCAGTACGCGAGCGTCCTGTTCTCCCGCGGCACGTCGGACGAAGCCGAAGTGGAGCTCGAGTCGGCGGCGGCATCTCTCGGAGCCGAACGCCCGGGGATGGCCGCCGACGCTCTCGTCCGGCTCGGCGAGCTCCGCCGACGGCAAGGGCGCACCGACGAGGCGGAGTCGCTCAGCAGCCAAGCCGATTCCCACGCTCATCGTGCCCAGGCGTATCCCCGGGTGCTGCTCCTCCGGGGAGGGCTCGCCCTCGATCGCGGCGCTCCGGCCGTGGCCTCCAAGCTCGCCAAGCGATATCTCCGGGCGGTCGACCCCGAGGATCACGCTCTGCGCGTGCCCGGCCTCGAGCTCGAGGTGAGAGCCGCGGTGGCGTCGGGAACGATCGACGACAGGACGAACGAGGCTCTCAGGGAGCTTCGGGAAGCAGCGACCTCGGTCGGCACACTCCCGCTGCGAGGGTCGGCGAGCTTCGCCGAGGGCACCGTCTCCCGCACGCGCGGCGACGCGGAACATGCCAAGGCCGCACTCGAAGACGCGGTGGATCTCTTCCTCCGCGCCGGCACGCCGTTCGAGGAAGCGGAGGCCCGAGCAGCGCTCGCATCGATCCTCGCGGGCCTGGGCGACGGAGCTCAGGCGGAAGCGGAAGCGGAGGCCGCCGAGCGAACGTTCGCACGGCTCGGGGCGACCGAGAACGCGGCACGAGCAGCGGCCCTGATCCACGCCGGGCCGCCGGTGGCCCCGCGAGACCATGCCGGGCTCTCTCGGCGGGAGCGCAAGATCCTCGGCCTCGTCGCGTCCGGAGCTTCCAACGAGGAGATCTCGACGGCGCTC
The DNA here is from genome assembly GCA_963711655.1 of uncultured Actinomycetota bacterium. Taxonomy (GTDB): domain Bacteria; phylum Actinomycetota; class UBA4738; order UBA4738; family HRBIN12; genus JAJNBA01. Next base: position 69,049 of record CAVQEW010000007.1, on the reverse strand, counting down.
TTCCTGTCCATCCGCACCGTGGAGCGCCACGTCTCGAACATCTACGCGAAGCTCGGCGTCTCCGGGAAGACAGCCCGGGTGATCGCCGCGGAGCATGCGCATCGCCTCGGTCTCACCTCACATCTACGTGTTCGATTGCGTGTTGGCACCGATGTGCGGGTGAGGCAGCCCACCTACCTTCGTTCGTGGTGATCGGCATCCCGCCGATCAGGACGCAGGAGGTGGTCTCGATGGGCAAGGTGTCGCGGGGCTCGACGACGGAGCACCAGGAGATGGAGGGCTTCCGGGGCGACTACGCGGAAGTCGACGGCTACACGATCGGCTTCGAGCGGTACGACCAGGACGGCGACCCCGCCGAGCTGTTCCGCGGTCTCCCCGACGACCGTTGCCAGTGCCCCCACTGGGGCGTGGTGCTCAAGGGGACCCTGATCTACGACGAGGCCGACGGCTCTCGCACCGAGATCGGCGAAGGGGAGGCGTACTACGTGGGGCCCGGACACCTGCCGGTGTTCACCGCGGGGACCGAGATCGTCGAGTTCAGCCCGACGACGGAGCTGACGAAGACGATCGAGGTCGTCATGCGGAACCTCGAGGCGGCGAGCGCCTGACGGCGAGGAGGCGCGGTCCCCCTTGTCGGCGACCGCGCCTCTCACCTCTCAGAGGGGCTTCGAGAGGACCAGCACGTTCTGCTCGGACCCCTCGCGGAGCGGCTCGCGAACGCCGGTTTCGGCGAACCCGCACGCCGCGTAGAAGCGGCGTGCGGCCTCGTTCGTCTCGGTGACGTTCAGGACGAGGCGATCGCACCCACGGCCGCGCGCCCACTCGGCGACCGCTTCGACCAGCGCGCGCCCGACGCCCGCTCCGCGGGCGTCGGGCGCGACCCACATCGCGTAGACGTACGCCACGCCGGGCTCGGCCTCGTACTCCGCGCCGGTGGCGGTGCCCACGACGATCTCGTCCTCTGCCCGGGCCGCGAACACGGCGGCGTCACCGCCCCGCCACCGTCCCGCGGCCCAGTCTCGCCACGCATGCTCGACCTGCGACGACTCCTCGCCGTACGTCGAGCCGAACGCATCCGGACTGTCCAGGAGCGATCGCAACCGGATCTCGCGGAAGGCGACCCAGTCGTCCTCGCCGAGCCGCTCCACGCTCGTCATCGCGATGCCTTAGAGCAGGTGCACGTCGGCCTGTGCGGCGAGCTCCTCGGCGCGGGAGGGGTCCAACCTCGCGGCGCCGGCGAGCTCGGCGTTGGCCGCGCCCGCCCCGAGCGCGAGGCGGAGCGCGTCGTCCCAGTCGCTCCCCCGCTCGAGCGCCGTCACCAGGCCGGCGAGGAACGAGTCGCCGCTGCCGACCGGATACCGGCCACGGACGTAGAGGACCCCTTCGTACAGGGTCCCGTCCGGCGCCGCGAGCATCACGCCTTCGGCACCCCGGGTCACGATGCCCGCATGGCCCTCGCCGCCGGCCATCGCGCGGATCTTGGACGCGGCCGCGAGGGAGTCGTCCCGGCGCGCGGTGGGCACGCCCAGCAGCTGACCCGCCTCCGCGACGTTCAGCTTGACGACCTCCGGCTGTGCCGTGAGGGCGACGCGCAGCCGCTCGCCCTCGGAGTCCAGCGCGACGCGCACGCCCGCCCGCCGCGCCTCCTCGATCAGATCTCGGTACCCCTCGTCCGGCGCGCCGCGAGGCATCGAGCCCGAGATCGTGAGCCAGCTCCCCGCCGCCCATCGGGATGCCGTGGCGTGGGTCAGCTCCACCCAGGCGGCATCCGGCGCGACGGCCCCGTGCTCGTAGAACTCCGTGAGCCCGGCGGTCTCCCGGTCGGCGACCGACAGGGACGAGCGGTTCTCCCCGTGGGTCCAGACGAACTCGCCCTCCACGCCTTCGGCGGCGAGCGCTTCCTGCAGCCACCGCCCGTTGTGTCCGCGGAGCAGCGCGACGGCGCATACGTCGGCGCCGAGCGAGCGCGCCGCCCGCGCGACGTTCAACCCCTTCCCGCCCGCGACCTGCACGAAGCCCGACGGCCGGTGGATGTCGCCCTTCACCAATCGCTCGACCTCGAAGAGGCGATCGACGGACGGGTTCGCGGCGAGGCAGACGATCATCGACCTACGATAGACGCATGCCTGGATCGTTCTGGTCGAGGGCGACATCACGACGCAGCACGTCGACGCGATCGTGAACGCGGCGAACTCGACGTTGCTCGGTGGCGGCGGCGTCGACGGCGCGATCCATGCGCGCGGCGGCCCCGCGATCCTCGAGGAGTGCAAGAAGATCCGCGCGACCGATTGGCCGGACGGTCTCCCCACCGGCCAAGCGGTGGCGACGACGGGCGGCGACCTCCCCGCTCGTTGGGTGATCCACACCGTCGGTCCGGTCTACGCGAACGAAGACGATCCCTCGGGCCTGCTCGCCAGCTGCCACGCGGAGTCGCTGCGCGTCGCCGACGAGTTCGGCGCCCGCACGGTCGCCTTCCCGGCGATCTCGACCGGCGTCTACGGGTATCCACTCGACGAGGCCGCGCCGGTCGCGATCGCGGCCGTCGGGGCGCCGACACGGGCGTCGAGGAGGTTCGGTTCGTCCTGTTCGGCCACGACGCCTCGGAGGCCTTCGAACGGGCGCTCGGCGCCTGAAGCCTTCGGCCGCACCACTGCTAGCATCGGAGCGATGGCGGATCTCAGCACGGTCGAAGGCGTCCACGAGTCGCTCGGCGACATCCAGCTCGTGGATTGCCGCGAGCAGGACGAGTGGGACGCGGGACGCATCGAGGGCGCCCTCCACATCCCGCTCAGCGACGTGATGTCGGGCGTCGGCTCGGACGTCCTGGACCTCGCGAAGCCGGTCGCCGTGATCTGCCGCTCGGGCAACCGGAGCGAGCTCGCCTCGGTGATGCTGCAGGCGCGCGGCTACGACGCCACGAACGTCGAGGGTGGCATGGAGGCGTGGGCCGCCTCCGGCTACGACTTCTCCACTCCCGACGGCTCGCCCGGCCGCGTCGCCTGAGGACGCCAGCGCCGGTAGACGGGCTCGTCGCCCTCGTACGTGGTTCCGACCGCTTCCTCCACCGACATCGCGTAGAACGCGAGCGGGTACGGCGCGTCGTGCTCGAACCGCTGGACGGCCGGATGCGTCTCGCCGATCTGCTCCATCCAGCCGTGCACCAGGAACTCCCCGCCCTCGCCGTCCATGTTCGCCATCGGCGAGTGCAACGCGTAGCGGCCGTCGCGGAGCACCTCGGCGACCTTCGGGCTGTGGGCGCGGAACCGCACGAGCAGGAGGCCGACCGCGATCCACGCCTCGATCGGATGGACACGCGGCGACCCGTCGGCGCGGAGGGTGGCGTGGAAGCAGACCTGGTGGTCGAGCCGCTCCTTGCCGAACGCGGCGAGCTCCGGCTCGGCGAGTTCGAACTCGGCCCAGGTCGCCATCGCGGGCCTACCCTAGCCCTCGATGGCGGACGTGGAGGCGGCGCGGCGAGAGCTCGAGGACGCGCTCGGCGCCGGCGAGGTGCTGTCGGACCCGCTCGCGCTCCGCCTGTACGCGCGCGACGCGTCGATGGTCGAGGGCTCGGCGGCTCTCGTCGTCTTCCCCCGCTCCGCGGACGACATCGTGGCGTGCGTTCGCGCGGCGGCCGCGCACGACCTCGCCGTCGTCCCCCGAGGGAGCGGCACCGGGCTCGCCGGGGCGTCCACGCCGATCGGGGACGCCCTCGTCGTCGTCACCTCGAAGATGAACCGAATCATCGAGGATCCGGCCTGAGGACCGGCTCGCGTGGGTGGAGCCGGGGCTCTTCAACCTCGACCTCGGGACGGCGCTGCGCGGCACCGGCTTCACGTACATGCCCGACCCCTCCTCGCAGCAGGTGTCGTCGATCGGCGGCAACGTGGGGACGAACGCCGGCGGACCGCACTGTCTCGCGTACGGCGTCACGTCCGCGCACGTCCTGGCGTTGGACGTCGTGCTCTCCGATGGGAGCGTGGTGCGCCTGGGTGCGGAGGGGCCGGAGGCGGCCGGCTACGACCTCCGCGGAGTGGTCGTCGGCTCCGAGGGGACGGTCGGGCTCGTGGCTGCCGCCTGCGTCCGCCTCACGCCCGAGCCACCGGCGATCACGACGATGCTGCTCGACTTCGCGACGGTCGAGGACTGCGCGGCGACGGTCTCCGACGATCATCGCGCGCGGGGTCGTGCCGGCGGCCCTCGAGATGATGGATCGGGGATCGTGCGCGCGGTCGAGTCCTTCGCGCACGCCGGCTACCCGACCGACGCCGCGGCCGTGTTGCTGGTCGAGGTGGACGGGATCGCCGCCGGGGTCGACGCGGAGACCCGCGAGGTCGAGGCGGCCGCGCGGGCGCACGCGAGTCGGCTCGATCCGGGTGGCCGAAGACGCCGAGGAGCGAGCGCTTCTGTGGAAAGGCCGGAAGTCGGCGTTCGGCGCGATCGCCCAGATCGCGCCGCACTACCACCTCCACGACTGCGTCGTGCCGCGCACGAAGCTCGTCGAGGTGCTGACGGGCGTCTACGCGATCTGCCGCCGCGAGGCGATCACCGTGACGAACGTGTTCCACGCCGGCGACGGCAACCTGCATCCGCTGCTCTCGTTCGACCGGAGCGAGCCCGGCGTGCTCGAGCGCGTGCTCCACGCGTCGGAGGAGATCGTCCGGCTGTGTGTGGACGCCGGCGGGTCGCTCTCGGGCGAGCACGGCATCGGCCTCGAGAAGCGGGACTTCATGCCGCTCGTCTTCACCGAGGAAGACCTCGCCTTGCAAGCGTGCGTCCGCACGGCGTTCGATCCTTCTGGTCGGATGAACCCGCAGAAGGTGCTGCCGGACGGCGCGCGATGCGGGGACTTCGCGATCGCCGCGGCGGGCGCGGACGCGATGGGCGTGGACGCTGACACTGTATCCTCCATGCCGGAGGGCACGTGGGTCTGATCGAGCCGAGGACGAAGGACGAGGTGCGCGATGCCCTCCGCGGCGCGAGCGAGCGCCGGAGCCGCAACGGCGATCGTCGGCGGGCGGACCCACGTCGACAAGGGGAACCCGGCCGAGGTCGACGATGAGCTGTCGATGGCCGGGCTCGACCGCGTGGTCGCGTACGACCCCGAGGAGATGCTGGCCGTCGTCGAGGCGGGGATCCGGGTGGGCGCGCTTGGCGGGTACTGGCCGACGGAGGGCAGGAGTGGCCGTCGGACGCGCCCGACGAGGCGACGGTCGGGGGGCGTTCGCGGTGGCGGCGTCCTCCCCGCGCCGACTCGGATGGGCCCGCTTCGCGACACCGTCGTGGAGCTGGAGCTCGTCACGGGAGATGGCCGGCTCGTGCGGAGCGGCGCGCGGACGGTCAAGAGCGTGCAGGGCTACGACCTCCACCGTCTCGCGACCGGCTCCCTCGGGTCGCTCGGAGCGATCGTCCAGGTCGCGGTGAAGGTGCGGCCGCTCCCGAAGGCGCGCCGCCTGGTCGCGCGGCGGGCTTTGGCCTGCCGGCAGGGCGCACGCTGCTCGAGCGGTCCCGCTCCCCTCCGGGGTTGTGGCAACGCCCGGTGGGGTCGAGGTCGCCCTCGAAGGATGGCCCGAGGAGATCGAGGAACAGACGGCGGCGATCCGGAGCGCCGTCGGCGACGTGGAGCTTCACGAGGACGAGACGGTCCGAGGGCCGGAGGCGATCGACGCGCCGGTCGTCGCGGAGGTCGCGGTCGCGCCGTCGAGGCTCGAGGCCGTCCTCGACGGGGAGGACGACTGGCGAGCGTTGATGGGCGTCGGGATGGAGTGGGTCGGGCTGCCGGATGACGGCGAGCGTCTCGCTGCGCTCCGGAGGCGCGTCGCCGAGGCAGGCGGCATCGCACCGGTATCCGTGGCCCGGCGGCCTCGGCGACGCGCCGGTTCCCGCGCCCGATGTTCACCGTCGACTCAAGGCCGCGTTCGACCCCGCGGGGATCCTGGCCCCGGGTCGCTTCTGGGGAGGCTCTAGGTCGCGAACTCGCGAAAAAGTGCCTCCGGGATTGACGTTATGACGCTATGACGTCATGATGACGGTCATGGCGAAACGGAAGACCACTGTCTACCTCGATGAAGACGTCCTGCGCGAGGCCAAGATCCAGGCTGCTCGCACCGGACAGAAGGACTCCGAGCTGATCGAATCGGCGATCCGCAGTTACCTCGGCCTCGACGTGCTGGATGACGTCTGGTCGAGGAGCGATCTCGACGAGGAGGGCGCACTGCGGCTGGCGTACGAGGCCCTCGAGGCGACTCGCCGACCGGGTTGACCCGGGCGGTCCTCGACACGGGCGTTCTGGTCGCGGGCGTCATCTCCTCGGCGGGCGCCCCTGCCTCTCTCGTCCGATCGTGGCGGCTCGGTGAGTTCGACCTCATCGTCTGTCCTATGCTCCTGGCGGAGCTTCAGACGGGTGCTCGGGTTATCCCAAGTTGAGGCGCTACCTCACTCGAGTACCAAGCTGCCCGGCTCCTCTTGGCGATCGAGAACGCTGCGCTCGCCACGCCCGACCCGGACCAGATCCCCCAGGTCTGTCGAGACCCCGCGGACGACTACCTGTTCGCCCTCGCGGGCGCTTACGCCGACGTCCTCGTGTCCGGCGACAAGGATGTCCTCGAGGCGACCGAGCCGGGAGTCCGCGTTCTCACGCCGGCAGGCTTCGCGGAGATCCTCAGGAACCGCTGGAACTGAGCCACTAGGGGGCGGATATTGATCCGCGGTTTTTTTTTAAAAAAAAAAAAAAAAAAAAAAAAAAAAAAAAAAAAAAAAAAAAAAAAAAAAAAAAAAAAAAAAAAAAAAAAAAAAAAAAAAAAAAAAAAAAAAAAAAAAAAAAAAAAAAAAAAAAAAAAAAAAAAAAAAAAAAAAAATAGCTCCTCTCATAAATTTATCTTGAGATACAGGCGGCGTCGAAGTGGTGAGCGGTCGGAAGCCATGCCGGCGACGGCATGGCCTCGACACCACGCTCGGCCGGTAGCGTGGGGCATCACAGAAACGGTATGGCGGTCGATTGACCGCACGTCGCGCGGTTTGAGGTGCTTCAGGCGTTCGCCGGGCTTACTCAAAGTGTCGAGCTTGCTTGCAGAACGCGAAGCGGACCAGGTGCGCCCCGAGCTCCGGACAGAGAAGAACGACGAGCCCGGCACCACCGCGACGCCTACGTCCTCGACCATGTGCCGGGCGAACCGCGACGTCGTCGGGGAACCCGAACCCGGAGATGTCCGCCATCACGTAGTAGGCGCCCGCCGGCGGCTCCACCTTGAACCCGGACTCGCGGAGCGTTGTCGTCCGGAGTAGTTCCGCTCCCGGTACTCGTCGGCCGGTCCGCCGGTAGTACTCCTCCGGGGAGCCGAGGCCGTCTCGCCGGCCTCCTGCAGCGGCGCCGGCGCCGCGACCGTCAGGAAGTCGTGGACGGAACGGATCCGCGAGAGAGCGGCGCCGGCGCCACCACCCACCCCACGCGCCAGCCGGTCACCGCGTAGGTCTTCGACATCGCGCTGATCGTCACCGTCCGGTCCTCGAGCCCGGGCACGGCGCCCGGCGGCACGTGAACGGCGCCGTTGTAGAGGATGTGCTCGTAATCTCGTCGGTGAACACGACACGCCCCACTGCTGGCAGAGCCCGGCGATCACGTTGAGCTCCTCGCGTGCGAACACCTTGCCGTCGGGTTGTTCGGCGTGTTGATCATGATCGCCGCGCGTGCGTTCGTTGAACGCGGCCGCGAGCTCGTCCTCGTCGAACGTCCAGTCGGGCGCGTGCAGCGTCACCTACCGCGGGACGGCGCCGGAGATGATCGTGTCGGGCCGTAGTTCTCGTAGAACGGCTCGAAGACGACGACCTCGTCGCCCGGGTCGAGGACGCCGAGCATCGCGGCGATCATCGCCTCGGTCGAGCCGCACGTGACGGTGATGTCGCGCTCCGGGTCGACCCAGTCCATCCCGTAGCGCTCCCGGTAGTTCCGCGGCGAGCTCCTCGCGGAACCCTTCAGCGCCCCAGGTGATCGGGTACTGGTTCACGTCGTCGGCGATCGCCTTCCGGGCGGCCTCCTTCACTTCTCGGGCGCGGCGAAGTCCGGGAAGCCCTGCGAGAGGTTGATCGCGTCGTGCAGCATCGCGAGCCGCGTCATCTCGCGGATCACGGACTCCGTGAACGAGACGGCCTTCTGCGAGGGACGGATGTCTCCGGACATCGGCCCGGAGCGTACACGCGGTACGAAGGGAAGTGGCCCCCTCCCCTCAGGTCCAGGTGGATCAGGAACACGCCACCGCTGAGGGACATCGCGTAGAGCTCACCGTTCGCGTCCTCGCCGAACGAGCTCAGGTTCTGGACGGTGGGGCCGAGGGATCGATGTCCCGTGACACGACCTCCCTGCACTCGCAGCGCCTCGATCTCTCCGATGCAGAGGTCGCCGAAGAGGTACGCGCCGGAGAGCTCGGGGATCGCCTCCCCTCGATAGACGTATCCCCCGATCACGGTGCACCCTCCCTCGCTGTGCGAGTACTCGTAGACCGGAGCGACCCCGCCGGGCAGCTCGTCGCCCAAGAATGGATGCGTCCCTTCGAGGATGTTCCACCCGTAGTTCTCACCGCCCGACGACGAAGCCGGCTGGACGTCGATCTCCTCCCACTCGCTCTGGCCGACGTCCCCGATCCAGAGGTCGCCGGTCAGCCGGTCGAACGAGTAGCGCCACGGGTTGCGGAACCCGTACGCCCAGATCGCCGGTCTCGCGTCCGCGCGGCCGACGAACGGGTTGTCCGACGGGATGCGGAAGGGAGCGGCGCCCGAAAGCTGAGGGTCGATCCGGAGCATCTTGCCGAGCGGTGTCGAGAGGGACTGCCCGTTGCCGTGCGGATCGCCGCCGCTCCCCCCGTCGCCGAGCCCGACGTAGAGGAAGCCATCGGGCCCGAACGCGAGGTTGCCGCCGTTGTGATTCGAGTAGGGCTGGTCCACCACGAGGATGTCGCGACGCGTAGCGGGATCGGCTCGTTGGCCTTCCATCGCGAACCCCGTGACGTGTGTGTCGCCGTTCGTGTCCGTGTAGTTCACGTAGAGCTCGTCGCCCCCGGGTGAGAACGCGAGCCCCAGGAGTCCTTGCTCGCTGCCGAGCGACACATCGTCGGAGAGATCGACCACCGGCACCTTGTCGACGGTCCGCCCGGAGCGGATCGCCACGACCTGCCCCGTCTTCTGCGCCACGTAGAGCGCGTTGTCGCCCGCCCGGACCGCCATCGCCAGCGGCTGCTCGAGCGTCGCCACCTGCACCAGGCGGATCTGAACGTCGGCGAGCGGCGAAGGTGGCGAAGACGGAGCGCCAGATGAGGACGGAGTCGCGGTCGACGATGCGGCGCTCGGGGAAGGGCTCGGCGTGTCCGACGGCGTGTCCGCGTTCCCGCAGGCGCCGCCCAACAGGACCGCCGTGATCGCGAGCGTGGACCTGAAGCGTCTCGAAGGGGTCACCTCAGGATGGTACGAACCTCAGTGCGTCATGGTTCCATGCGCCCGACGCCGGCGGGAGGTCGCGATGGCGGCGGCGACCACGAGGATCAAGCCGAGACCCAGCGCCACCGGTGCCCATGATCTCGCCTGCACCGGTGCCGGCACCACGCGATCCATCGCCGTCCCCGTCGGATCCGCGCCGATCACTGGCCCGGCGTTCGTGGTGACCGCGTAGGCGGCGCCGTCGGGCTTGCCGTTCCCGACGACGACGGCCCCGATCATCCCCGGGTGGTACGTGCACACGTACGGGTAGACGCCCGAGCTGACGAAGCGGTAGCTGGCCTCGCCCCCGTTCCGTTTCACGGTTCCGTAAGCACCCCAAGCACCGTTGGCCCCGAGCACGATGTGAGGGAATGCGTCCCTGTTCACCCACGTCACCGTCTCTCCCGGCCCCACGCGCAAGATCGTCGGTCCGAAGCAGTAATCGCGGATGCTGACCCGGGTCCCATCGTCATCCGTTACGGCGCGGCCACACCCTCCACCACCGCTGGCGAAGGCGATTCTGGCAGAGACCAACGAAGAGCATCACCCCAACCACCATCAGCATCGCCCGGCGGATCGTGTGTCCACGCATCGGTCCCTCCTTCGGTCTTCTGTTCATGGAGACCGGGAGAGGGCCGACAAGGTTCCCTATCTTTGCGACGCTTGAGCGAACGATGCTGGCTCGATCAGGTGGTGCCGTACCAGTCGTCGAGCGCCTTCGCGAATCGTCGATCCACGAACGAAAGCCGGACCCAGCCGCCCGCCAACTCCCCGGAAGGCACCACGAACGGCTTCCCGAAGAAGACGAAGATCGCCGTGGCGACCACCATCGCAGCGCCGGTCAGAACCACGGCCCTATCCGTTGCGACACCGACCGCGAGGACCGCCACGCTGAGCAGGAGGAAGCCGAGGGAGGCCCTGTCGAACGCCCGCTTCCTGCGCTGGGCGACATCGGACATGGGCACTAAGCCGACGACGCGAACCGTGCTGAACGCCTGGGCGATGAAGAAGGGGATGATCCCGAACAACAGGAGGATCAGCGTCCATCCAGGTCGTCGAGGTGAACTCGATCGGAACGGATCCATCCGCTGGTTCGCCGGTCTTGGCGCAGACGGGAGGGAGCCGGCCCGCCTTCAGGTCCTCGATTGTCGCCGACGCGCGAGCCACGATCTCTCCCCCAGCTCCACATGATCGCGTCGAGTGTTCCTGGGACGCAACCCACGAAGAAGAACCCGATACCATCCGCATCATGCCTGACTGGGCATGGCTCGTTCTCGTTGTCACTTTGGTCGTCTTGGTCTTTGCCCTCGTCCGTCGCCGGCCGAGGTAGTCCACCTTCCAAGGATCCGCTCGGGGGCGGAGACGTCAGGACGATCACTCAACGGGTCTCCCGGAACCGAACTCAGTCGGGCTCGAACGTCCAGGGTGGTGCATAGTCGGGAGGAAGCGCCGTGAGGTCTGGGCCGCCGCCCACTCCTTCCTCGACGAGGTACTCCCACGCCCACCAGCCCAACTCGAAGAGCAAGGGGTCAACGGGATGCATGTCGTTGTACTCGGGGCTCCCCCAGCTGATCCAGCCCCCATCGACGTAGTCGACGAGGACTGGTCGGCCTTCGGTCAGCGCCTCCACGAGATCCACGCATGTAGCAGACCATCTCGCTCGTCCCAAGACGACTAGGTCTGAACCAACAACGCTGGCATCTTTGCCCTCGCGCTCGACCGGTGCGATGTAGACGAGATCGCCGACCGCCTGCATCTGATCGAACGCCAGACCATGGGCTTGCCCCGGGGACCGGGATCACTGCTTGTGGGTAGGCGGGAAGATCAGGGAGGAGCGCATCGAGGTCCTCGGTCCGGTCATGCCCTGAGGTCACCGGCCTCGACACATGACGCACTTTGCCCGCGCCATCCTTCCAGCTCTCGGTGATGACAGGTACGTAGTCTCGGCTCGTGCTCGTTCCGATCTGGGTAGCGGCTTGGGAGATCGAGTGCTGTCACCCTGACGCGACGGTCGGAGAACGATGGGAGGCACCTCTCAAGTTCGATCCGGACCCTCGTGTCTGGTGGGCGCGGATCCCGGCGTTGAAGCGCCACCGGAGGCCCACCAGCTCGGCCTGGTGGAGGTCGACCTGAGTCGCGTAGCGTCGCTGGAAAGTCGACCCATCCTGTTCAGGCATGGGACGCTGACATTCTCAGCGCCTCCAGATCTATCGGAGGGCCGTCACGTCGGGAGGCTGTGGGTGGATGCCCACGCCGACCCCCCTCATGAGTTTCGGACCGCTCGGGGAAAGGTTGCCCGGGTTGATGTTGTGCCGCTCAATACGTACTCGTCGCGGACCGTATGTACGAGGCGCGGGGACAGCTCCCACCCCAAAGCGTGAACTCGACGCTCGACCGCAAGAGCGTCGTACCCCCCCGCGACCTACACGCGCCCAAGTTCATCGGGGCCATGCTGCTCGTGTGGCTCGACGCCGACTAGTCCTGGCGGTCCGCCTCGACAACGATCGGTTTCGCCCGCACATGCCGCGATTCCCACCGTGGGAAATCAAGGGCAGATCAACGCCCGGTGAGCGAGAAGTGCATGTTCCCGTTCCTGGGGTTTTCATGCGTGTCCCCGCGTGTCCCTCGGTGCATCGTCGCAGGTAGATGGCACCGAGGGTCACGGGGGGCCACCGATGGGCGAGAGTTCGTTTTGGCAGCCGTTTAGCAGGCGGATCGGACGCCGAGGTCCCGGATCGCGCGGAGGAGCCGCGGCCTGGCGACCTCGCCGGTGTCGGCCTTGGACTGCGACGCGGCAGTGGGGTCGTCCCAAGTGATATTCCGGCTGGGGGATACTCCCCTGGTGCGAGCAGTGACTTTGGTCATCGCGGGCCTTGTCGCCGCCTCGTCGCTGACCTGCTCCTCATCACAACCACCGTTCGTCCGATACGAGGTACGCCTCCGAGACGGAGGCTCCGTCCCGGTGTTCGTGCGATACCGGCTCCCCTCGGGCGAGGGGGTGGGGGTCCGACGGATGACCCCTTGGATGAGCGAGGAGTTTGACTTCGCCGAGGCCGACGCACTGCGGGTGGCTGCGTCGGCGGGGGTGCCCTCGGGGGAGCTGACGTCACCACTCCAGTGCGTGCTCGTCGGCCGTGGTGACGCTGGAGCGTGGCTCCAGGCAACTATCGACGATCCCTTTGACAGATGTCGAACCGTGTACGGACTCGGGCAGTGGCCACCGAACGACAACGAGGGGTACCTGATCCGAGTCGGGTGACGGCGGGGTGCACGAGCATCCACGAATGTCGCCTGAGCCTGCTAGACGCCGAGATCCTGGATCTCCCGTAGCAGCCGTAGCCGGACGATTCCTAGCGTTTCCGCCGACCTTCCTTCGGAATCACTATCTGGCCGCCCCCCTGGTGCCTAATGCCGTCGGCCCTTTCTATTCGCCAGTCGATCTGGTCTGTCCCTGGTGGGAGTCGCCAGGTCGCCTCGCGTTCAGGGAAGTCATCCGGGTAGAGGAATGTGATGGGATCGTCTCGGCTCACTCTGCGTGGGCCGACGATGGGCTCCTTGGCATGAACCGTGTGTTTGGGCATGGTGAGACTGCATGACACCTTGTCCACATCGATGTAGCTGAAACCCTCTTGATTCGGCACCAGCCGAAAGAGGTACTTGCCATCGGCTCGTTCCTCGAAGAAGGGCTCCCACGGATTGCGATTCTCTCCGTCGTAGTACGCCTTGTAGCTGGTGAACAGCTCGACCGTTGCCCTGCGTCGCTCTCGAATCCACACGAACCCGAGGTATCCAAGGAACGGCAGAACGAGGGCGGCAAGCGCTACAAGCCAATCGCTATCGATTCCAGAGTCTTGAAGTAGCGCGGCTCCTGCGTAGATCAGTAGGCCAGCCACGCTAAGCCACAAGCCGGGGAATAGGTTCTTCACCGCTAAGGCCCGGCGCACGCGACCCTGACGTGCCTGGCGAAGCTTGGCCTTGTAGTCCGCACGCTTCGTGTGGTAGTCGGCGTTCTCCAAGTGCCGATCGTGTAGCCAGTTGCGAACCCAGGTCATCATCGCTGAGGGCCGCCTATGAACGTCTGCGGCCAGCCGAACGCCTTGCAGATCCGATCCCACGTCTCGAACGTCGGCGTGCCACCGTGTCGTCCGCGCGTGTAAACGACCGATGAGAGCCGCACGAATCGGCGTCGGATCGATCCCGTCACGGCGCTTCTTCGCGACGAACCGTGCGCGCCACGTAGGAGTAGCCCTCTTGGTTCGCTCGCTGAAAGCTGAACTCTACGGCGTCACCGTCATTCAACTCCCTGAAGCCCTCGCCCTCCAAGGCCGAGAAGTGAGCCCAGACCTCGCCTGGAACGTCTGGCGACGTGATCAAGCCCCATCCCTCGTCCGCATACCAATGCTTCACGGTCCCCTTGACTGAAGTTGGCTTGCGCCGCACGAGTGGAGCATATCGGCGGTAGCCTTCCGCCTCCGACCCAGCCAGCTCGACGCTAATCGTCCGCGAGGATCGACGGGAGCAGGGCCACGGCGGAAGGGTAAGCGAGTCGGCCCAGAGGCGAGGTGACGGTGCGGGACGGGGCGATTGTCGCGGCGGAAGGAGACTCGACTCCAGCCCTCAGCCCCTAGCCTCCGAAGTCGCACTCGAGTTCGGCGGCATCAACTGTGAACGTGCCCGCCAGCTCGCCCTGCAGATCCCTCAGCTCGACGTCGAAGCTGTCACCGAGCGAGTTCGGCGTCAAGACGAACGCGTCCGCCCAGGTCGTCCCGGCCTGAGCGGGGATCTGCACTGCCTTGGCCCCCTTCGGAACGAAGGCCATGAACCGTCCGGTTCCGCTGGCGAGTGGAGCGTCCCCGTGTACGACGAGATGGAGCGCCCAGCCGCCCTCCGGCATTGGTACCCCACGGAGGACGGCAACCTGGAAGCTGCCCAGCTCAAAGTCCGCTGTGTTGCAAGTGTAGGCCCCAGTGTGGTCGCCCATGATCGCGCGCTTCGCCGGCTCCGCGTTCGCGATCTCTTCGGCGATCCGGCGCGATGCCAGGAACTCTCCCACACCCCAGCCGATCAGTGAGGCTGCCACCACAACGAGGACCGCAGTTAGGATGACGACGCGCCAGCGGAAGCGCCGCATCGCTCCTTTCACGACGTCCGGTGTCTCCTCAGGGTCGAGCAGTTGAAGATCGATCGGGCTCTCGTCGTTCATGGCGTTCGAACCTCCAGTTGTTCGCGCAGTCGGCGGCGGGCTCGATTGAGCCGCATCCGGAAGGTGGCCGGTTCCACGGTCATGAGACCTGCCGCCTCGGTTGGCGTGAAACCCAACAGGTCAACCAGAACGAGCGTCTCGCGGTCGAGGAGGCCCAGCGCTGAGAACGCTCTCTCCAGATCCATACGTAGATCGTGGTCAACTTCGGGGTCTGGCGGGTCGAGCCCTTCGATGCTCGTGTCGCGCCGGAAGAGACGCTTCCGGCTCGCCTCCATGAGTACGTGACGTGCGATTCCGAAGAGCCAGCTTGCGACGGGCGCGTCGCCGCGGAACTTGAGTGCCGCTCCGCATGCCCGGACGAATGTCTCCTGAGCGAGTTCCTCTGCCGCGTGGCGGTCCCCGACGACCCGGAGGAAGTAGGCGTACACGGCTCGTTGATGGTTTCGAAAGACATCCTCTAGCTCCATCTGGCTGGAATCCTCTGAGGGAAATCCTCGTCTAGCTAGTAGGTGCGCAATCCCCCGCTGGCGTCACCGGGTTCACGCGAAGTTTCTTCGGCCTGCAAACCTCAACGATCTTCCTCCCCAGCTATCGGCACGTGAAGGAGACCCCTTGCGCGGCTTCTTCCGGAGCCATCGTGCTGCCCAAGGTGGTGAGGTGGGCCGGACCGCGCCGAGGAGCAACGATCCGACCCACCTCGGACGGCGAGCCTTTCGAGGAGGAACTAACCGCCTCCGGCACCCCTGCGACGCCCCGCTCTTGGTGCGGGTCTAGCTGAACGTCGGGATCTCCGCGATCGCGTCGGGCCGCTGGACAACGAACAGAGCGTGCACCTAGCCGGGCGAGGTCGACACGACGACCCGGATCAGAATCTCGGACTCGGTCGGGTCGACCGGGGTCCCTGGAGCCGGTCGCTGTCGGAGGATCGTGCCGTTCGGCACCTCCGATGAAGCGCGATACCTGACGTCTCGGAGACGAAAGGGCGGGTAGACAGCTACGAACGCTTCGAGGAAGTTCTGACCCACTACGTCAGGGACGACGATTCCCGGCGTCGACGGCGAGGTTGTGAAGCTCGGTGTCGACGCCTGTCGTGGCGGTTCACCCGTGCAGGCGACCGCGACCAGGAGAGGGATCACCAGTCTGGTTGCCGAGCGCATCTGTTCATGTCTACACCTCACCCCGGTCGCGGGTTCCCGAGTGTCGGCCGGACCCACGCCGAGGCGGAAGGGGTCCGACCAGTCGGGGGTCGGACTCGCAAGGCAGGAATCGGGCCCGGACACCACGAGCGTTCGTTTTGTGCCCGTCGATCGTGGTCCGACGCGATCGATCTCCGATCTCCGTGGCGATCTACCTGGCCGATCTCATCGATCCTGGCGAGATCGTCAACGGTGTATGAGGACTTGCTCTGCAACTCGCGCAGCTCGGCGCGGAACGCCGAGACGCGTTCGAGGGTGAGCATGGAGGACCTCCCTGCTTGGAGCGGGAGGAACGTCCTCACCTCACCGCCAGAGATCCTCGCTGCTCCTCGGCCTTGCCGCCGTCGCGGTCTCGGCCTTGACGCCTTGCCTCGGGGGGGGTTCTACCTCAGGCGGGGCACCCGATGGGCTCGCCCGACAGGTCGATGATGCCGGGCGAACCATCCTGTGACTGCTCCTCGACTTGCTCCGCAGGAGGGGCTTCTATGCTCGCTATCGATCCGAAATCGCTGAAGACCCACGTCTCTTCGACCCGTTCTCCGAGACTGCTGACGCTGTACCGGAGCGACAGGCCGACCAGATATCCGTCTTCCACCAGCGCCTCTCCATCGATCGTCGTTCCCTGCAGGCCTTCGGCCCGGAACGTGAAGGCGCTACCTCGATGGCGAACATCGTGCGCATGAAGCGTGGTACCCAGGGCAGGCATGAAAGTCTCGATCGGCATCGCACATGGCATTTCCCACAAGGTGAAGCGATGCGCGTCATCCGAGTTTGAGGAGTAGTTGTTCCTGCCCACGACGATCGTTGTCGTAGTTGCTGCACTCCGACCATCGGAGGACTCGAACGTGAAGCGGTCGGGTGCCACGTAGTCGCCTTCGGTCTCAATCTCCAGCCCCTCGAAGGTGGCCGTCCCCTCGATGTGGAAGCCGTTCGCCGAAATAGTCTTTTCCGCTGCATCCCCCAGGGACGCGCCCACATCTCCAGCTCCATCTCTGTCGCAGGCGAAGGACACGGAGAGAACTGCCGAGGTAAGAATCGAGAGGAGAGCGCGCACGTCATTAGGTTATCGGCCCCTCGTTCGGTTCCTATAGGTCTCCCGGAGGCGTGACGCCATCTGCCGCAGCCGAGGACGAAGGCGAGGACAAGAAGGTGAAGGAATCGATCTAGGCGCGACAGAACGAGTCAGGTATGCGCCACACCTGGGGGTCGTCCGGTGCTTGTACCTTCTCCACTAGCGGAGGTCGACCTTCGGCGCTGATCCGGACGTCCATGCTGTCGACGCCAGCACCTGAAGGCGTCATCATTCCGTCCTCGCCGTGAGCAGGGACGGTCTCCGGTATATCCCACGGAAAGTTCTCGTCGTAGCGGAACTCGACGATCACGTCGAAGTCGCAGGGATTCTCAACCGTGAACCCCTGGAAGTTGTCGCACCCCGGCAGAACGGCGAGGGCCACAAAGACGAGTGCTCGACGCACAAGAAGATGGAATCACAGCCCGACGCCCACGAACACCTACTGTGGCTGCGTTCGATCACCGCAGGTCAGCCCCAGTTTCATCTGCCCGTGAGCGAGAAGTGCATGTAGTCCTTCAGGGTCTGCCAGTGCCCGCCCCACTCCCAGCCGATGGCCGCGAACGACCGGACGACGATGTCGCCCTCGTGGATCATCCCCTTGAGGTGGAGCGAGCGGTCGCGGAACGGCTGCGCGATGTGGCGGAGCGTCGTTCCGTCGTTACGCACGTAGGGGTTCTGGAGCGGGTTGATGTCGATCGCCCAGCCGTAGGAATGCTGCGACAGCGACGTGCTCCCCGTCGCGGGCCGGCAGTTGAACGACGCGGTCACGCTTCGGCGAGTCGTGTTCCAGTAATCCTTCGGCGTGAGGGGCCGGTCCTTCGCCGCGAGCTTGATCTCCTGGATCCGGAACTTCGCCTTGGAACAGACGCTCGAAGACCCAGAGCACGTCCTTCGCCACGCGTTCGTGGAGGACGAGCGGACCCGTCCGCACGTCGCCGCGGAAGTTCCAGTAGCTGACCCGGACCACCCTGAGGTCCTCGATCGCGACCGGGCAGCCGGGCTTCCAGTTCCGGCCGATCAAGACGTTCCGCAGCTTCGGCCCGATCCGGAAGACGCCGCCCTCGAACCGCGCCGGCTCCTCTTCCGTCTCGGTCTCGCCCGGCTCGGACGGTTCCACCTCGTCCGCCGATCGACGGGGACGTTGGCATCCCGTCCACCAGGTCCTTGCCGGTCGGTCCGGGCGGGACCCCGGCACGGTCGCCCGGGGTCTGGGAGCATGCTGCCGCGAGCACGAGGGCGAGCGCGATCGAAGTCGCGGCGAAGCGGGTCATGACCCCCATCCTCCCATCACCGTCGTCGTGGCTCTGAACCTGTATACGTGAAGAAGGAGGGGAGTCCGAGACGGCCAAGCTGACGAGGATCGTGATCGAGCACGTTTCGCCGACCGTGGACGGCGGGCTCTTCCCCGCGAAGACCTCGGTCGGTGAGGTCGCATCGATCGAAGCGGACGTCTTCACCGACGGCCACGACCTGCCGGCCGCGCGCGTCCTCCTCCGTCATGACGATGCCGACCCGCGAGAGACCCCGATGGTTCCCCTGGGGAACGACCACTGGCGTGCGGAGGTGCCGATCGACGAGCCCGGCCGGTATCACTTCCGGGTCGAGGGCTGGATCGACACGTGGGCGACCTGGCGGTCGGACCTCGAGAAGCGGCTCGGTGCCGGCCAGGACCTGACCGTGGAGCTCCGGGAGGGTGCGGCGCTCGTCGGCGGCGCCTCCAAGCGGGCGCGCGCCGCCGGCGCGACCGACGTCGCCGAACAGCTGCAGCGGGCGGTGAGGGTCATCCGTGGGAAGGACACCGCGAAGGCCTCCGCGCTCGCCGTGTCCGAGAACCTCCACGGCCTGATGGCGGCGTACCCGGACCGGCGCCGTGGCGCGGCCACATCGGCGGAGTTCGTGATGGACGCCGCTCGCGAGCGGGCGCGCCACGGCGCGTGGTACGAGCTCTTCCCGCGCTCGGCGTCCCCCGACCCGGCGCGGCACGGCACGCTCCGTGACGTCGCCGCCCTGGTCCCCGACATCGCGGAGCTCGGGTTCGACGTCCTGTACCTCCCGCCGATCCATCCGATCGGGCACACCAGCCGCAAGGGCCCGAACAACGTGATGACGGCGCGGCCGGACGATCCGGGGAGCCCCTGGGCGATCGGATCCGAGGCCGGGGGGCACACCGCGATCCATCCCGACCTGGGGACGTTCGACGACTTCGAGCACCTGCTCGCGGAGCTGAAGCGACACGAGATGGAGCTCGCCCTCGACCTCGCCTTCCAGTGCTCCCCCGACCATCCGTGGGTGACGGAGCATCCGGAGTGGTTCCGGCACCGCGCCGACGGCACGATCCGCTACGCCGAGAACCCGCCGAAGCGGTACGAGGACATCTACCCGATCGACTTCGAGACGAAGGATCGGGACGGCCTGTGGCGCGCGCTCCTCGACGTGGTGCTGTTCTGGGCCGAGCGCGACGTCCCGATCTTCCGCGTCGACAACCCGCACACGAAGCCGTTCGCGTTCTGGGAGTGGCTGCTCGCCGAGGTGAAGCGGGATCACCCCGACGTCCTGTTCCTGTCGGAGGCGTTCACCCGCCCGCGCGTGATGGAGCGGCTCGCCAAGATCGGCTTCGATCAGTCCTACACCTACTTCACGTGGCGCCGGTCCAGGGACGAGCTGACGGAGTACCTCACCGAGCTCACCCAGGGACCGCCCCGCGACTTCCTCCGGCCGAACCTGTGGCCCAACACGCCCGACATCCTCACCGATCAGCTCCAGGAAGGCGGACCGCCGGCGTTCCGGCTGCGATTCCTGCTGGCGGCGACCCTCGGCGCCAACTACGGCATCTACGGACCGGCGTTCGAGCACATGGAGCGCGAGCCGAGGGAACCCGGCTCGGAGGAATACCGTGACTCCGAGAAGTACGAGCGACGGTTCCGACCGGCCGCCGCCACCGGGATGCGGGAGCTGATCGCGCGCGTGAACCAGATCCGGCGGGAGCATCCTTCCCTGCAGCACGACAAGACGCTGCGGTTCCACCCCACCGATGACGATCAGCTGCTCGCCTACAGCAAGTCGCTCCCCGACGGCACCGACGGCATCGTCGTCATCGTGAACCTCGATCCGGCGAATCCCCGGTCGGGCTGGGTGGACCTGCGGATGCCGGAGCTCGGGATGGCGTGGGACGCCCCGTTCGTCGCCCGGGACCTCCTCGGAGGGGAGACCTTCACGTGGACCGGAGCGCGGAACTTCGTGGAGCTCCATCCCGGACACCAGCCGGGTCACGTCCTCGCGATCGAACCCACCGGAAGCAGGACCCCGTGACCGCCCGCACCCGGACCGACGCCGAGCCGGCACTCACCGACGCTCCCGTGTTGCGACGAGCCGGCCCTCGGCGCGACGCCGGCCTCCCGCTGGTACCAGGACGCCGTGATCTACGAGCTCCACGTGCGGGCGTACCAGGACAGCAACGCCGACGGGGTGGGGGACCTGGCCGGGCTCGTGCAGCGCCTCGATCACATCAGGGACCTCGGCGCGACGGCCGTGTGGCTGCTGCCGTTCTATCCCTCCCCGCTGCGGGACGACGGCTACGACATCTCGGCGTACAAGGCGATCCATCCCGCGTACGGGACGATGCGCGACTTCCGGACCCTGCTCAAGGAGGCGCATCGACGGGACCTCCGGGTGATCACCGAGGTCGTGATGAACCACACCTCGGACGAGCACCCGTGGTTCCAGCGTGCGCGCGCGGCCAATCCGCGCTCGTGGCAGCGCAACTTCTACGTGTGGGCGGACTCGCCGGACGGCTACGCCGACGCGCGGGTGATCTTCAGCGACTTCGAGGCATCGAACTGGGCATGGGATCAGGTCGCGGGGCAGTACTACTGGCACCGGTTCTACTCCCACCAGCCGGACCTCAACTTCGACGAGCCGCGGGTTCGCAGCGCGATGTTCGACGTCGTCGACTTCTGGCTGGGGCTGGGCGTGGACGGCCTTCGCCTGGACGCGGTCCCCTACCTGTTCGAACGCGAGGGGTCGAACTGCGAGAACCTGCCGGAGACCCTGGCGTTCCTCTCCGACCTCCGGCGTCACATCGACGCGACGTTCGAGGACCGGATGCTCCTGGCCGAGGCGAACCAGTGGCCGGAGGACGCCGTGGCCTACTTCGGGAACGGCGACCGGTGCCACATGGCGTTCCACTTCCCGCTGATGCCGCGGATGTTCATGGCGAACCGGATGGAGGACCGGTTCCCGCTGATCGACATCCTGAACCAGACGCCCGCGATCCCCGAGACCGGTCAGTGGGCGACGTTCCTGCGGAACCACGACGAGCTGACCCTCGAGATGGTGACGGACGAGGAGCGCGACTACATGTACCGCGTGTACGCCGAGGACCCGCAGGCCCGCGTGAACCTCGGGATCCGCCGGCGACTCGCGCCGCTCCTCGGCAACGACCGACGCCGGATCGAGCTGATGAACGCGCTGCTGTTCTCGCTCCCCGGCACGCCGGTCATCTACTACGGCGACGAGATCGGGATGGGCGACAACATCTACCTCGGTGATCGGAACGGCGTCCGCACGCCGATGCAGTGGAACCAGGACCGCAACGCGGGGTTCTCCGGCGCCAACCCGCAGCGCCTCTACCTGCCGCTCGTCGCCGACCCGGAGCACCACCCCTCGGCGGTCAACGTCGAGGCGCAGCAGAACAACCCGTCGTCGCTGCTGTGGTGGATGCGGCGCCTGATCGGGGCGGCCCGGCGCTCGCCCTCGCTGTCGCGCGGCGACATCGAGTTCCTCTATCCCGAGAACCGCAAGGTCGTCGCGTTCCTGCGCACGTTCGGCGACGACCGGACCCTGGTGGTCGCGAACCTCTCGCGGAGCGCGCAGTTCGTGGAGCTGGACCTCTCGCGCTTCGACGGCCAGGTCCCCGTCGAGCTGTTCGGGCCGACCCACTTCCCCCGGATCGGACAGCTCCCGTACTTCATCACGCTCGGGCCGTACGGCTACTTCTGGTTCCGGCTCCAGCCCGACGAGCGCGAGGAGGAGATCCTCTCCTCCCCTGTCCCCACGCTGACGTCGACGGGGTCCTGGGACGCCGTGCTCGAGCAGCCCGGGCGGAGCCGCCCTGGAACGGTCGCTCCCGCGCTTCCTGGTTCGGCAGCGTTGGTTCGGCGCGAAGGGCCGCCGCATCGCGACCGTGACGATCGCGGACACGATCCGCCTCCGCGGCCAGGAGCGCGATGCCTCGAGCGGCGTGATCGCCCTCGTCGACGTGACCTTCACGGAAGGGGAGCCGGCGACCTACGCCCTCCCCCTCGCCGGCCGGCGCGAGGGCGAGGACATCGGTCCCGAATACGTCGTGGCACGCGTGGAGACCCCCGACGGCGTCTGGCTCGTGGTCGACGGCCTCCGCGATCAGGCGCTGTGCCGGCGCCCTCCTCGAGATGATCGAGCGGAGACGGGTGGCGCGCGGCCACCGCCGCCGGGTGGCGGGCACCCGGGCCGAGGGCTTCATCCGGCTCCGGGGCGAGGGCCCGCTCGAGCCGCAGTTCGGCTGGGGCGAGCAGAGCAACACCTCGGTGACCTTCGGGGACCGGCTCGTGTTGAAGCTCTTCCGTCGTCTCGAGGAGGGCATCAACCCCGAGCTCGAGGTCGGCCGTTTCCTCACCGACCGCACGGTCTTCCGGCATGCCGCGCCGGCGGCCGGCGCGATCGAGGTGCCCGACGACGGCCCGAAGAACGGAACAGGATCGACGGTCGCGATCCTCCAGGGCTACGTCCAGAACGAGGGAGACGCGTGGAACTACGCGCTCGACGCGGCCCGGGAATCGTTCGAGCGGGCGCTCGCCCTGCCGGCGGACCAACCGATCCCCAAGGTGGAGCGCTCGGTGATGGACATGGTGGGAGACCTGCCGTCCCTCCTCACCTACGACCTGATCGGTCCGTTCCTCGGCTCGGCGTGGCTCCTCGGACGCCGGACCGCGCAGCTGCATCTCGCGCTGGGGTCGAGGCCCGAGGACCCGGTCTTCGCGCCCGAGCCCGTGACACGCATGTACCAGCGGTCGCTGTACCAGTCGATGCGCTCGCAGGCCGCGACGACCCTCCGCCGCCTGAGCCAGCACGAGGTCGGACCCGAGGTGGAGGAGCTGCTCGCGCGCGAGGACGAGCTGGTCGCTCGGTACACCGTCGTCACGGGTGAGCGGATCAGCGGCCAGCGGATCCGGATCCACGGTGACTACCACCTCGGCCAGGTGCTGTGGACCGGACGCGACTTCATCATCATCGACTTCGAAGGTGAGCCGGCGAGGCCGCTCAGCGAACGGAGGATCAAGCGCTCGCCGCTCCGAGACGTCGCCGGGATGCTCCGTTCGTTCGACTACGCCACCCGCTCGGCGATGCGATCGCCCTGGGTCCAGGACCTCTCGATGGAAGAGAAGGCCTCGCTCGCCGACTGGGCCCAGGCGTGGACGCACTGGGTCTCGGCCACCTTCCTCGATCACTACCTCGACGTGATCGGCGACAGTCCCCTGCTGCCGCAGACCGAGGAGGAGATCCGCCGCTTGCTGCACGCGCAGCTGCTCGACAAGGCCGTCTACGAGGTCGCCTACGAGCTGGACAATCGCCCCGATTGGCTCCCGGTCCCGGTGCGTGGCGTGCTCGACCTGCTCGACGAGGGCCCGTGAACGACGATCGCCGCGCCCTTCGGGAGCTCGCGCGTCTGTACGACGTCCAGGAGAGCTACAAGGACGTCTTCGGCCGACGCGTGCGCGCCGGCGTCGACAGCACGATCGCGGTGCTCCGCGCGATGGGCGCGCCGATCACGACGCTGCAGGACGCGACCGCCGCCCTCCGCACCCGGAGGGAGGAGCTGTCGAGGCGCCCGCTCGAGCCGGTGATCGTCGCGTGGGACGGACGCCTGGGCGAAGTCGAGGTTCGCGTGCCGGCGTCGCGCGTGGACCGCGATCTGCATCTCGCGCTCACCGCGGAGGGGGATGAACCCGAGCAGTGGTCCGTCGCCACGCCGACGGCGGACGGCCCGCCCGCGGCGGGCGCCGTGCGCGCGCGACTGCCGATCGGGCTCCGGCTCCCGCCCGGCAGACACGAGCTGTGGGTCGACGCCGGCGGCGACCCGGTGAAGGCGCTCGTCCTCTCGGCCCCGAGGAAGTGCCCGCAGCCCGCCGGCAGGTGGTGGGGCGTGTTCGCCCCGCTCTACGCGCTCCGTGCCGAGGACGATTGGGGGGTCGGGAGCTTCACCGACCTCGGCGATCAGCGGCGATGGATCGAAGGCATGGGCGGGTCGGTGACGGCGACCCTCCCGCTGTTCGCGCAGTTCCTGGACGAGCCGATGCTCGAGCCGAGCCCCTACTCCCCCGCGAGCCGGCTCTTCTGGAACGAGACCTACATCGACGTCACCCGGGCGCCCGGTCTCGACGGGTGCGACGCCGCGCGTGAGGCGCTGGACGATCCGGCGCTCCGCGAGCGGATCGCGCGGTTGCGCAAGGCAGAGCTCTCGGACCATCCGGCCGTGGCGGCGGCGAAGCGGACCGTCCTCGATCCCCTCGCGCAGCACGCGTTCCGAGGGACGCCTCCGGCCGGTCTCGCCGAGTTCGCGCGGAACCCGCGGGCCGCCGACTACGCGCGGTTCCGAGCCGAGGTCGAACGACGCGGGGCGTGGTGGGGCGCGTGGCCCGAAGCGGAGCGGAACGGCTCGCTCCCGGGCGATGCGCTCGAGGACGATCGGGCGCGCTACCACCTGTTCGTCCAGTGGGTGGCGACGCAGCAGCTCGCCGAGGCGGCCGACGGCGCCGGGGCCAACGGCGGCGGCCTCATGCTCGATCTCCCCATCGGCGTGAACGGCGGCGGCTACGACGTCTGGCGCGAACGATCCTCGTTCGCGTCCGACGTCGCGGCCGGCGCCCCGCCGGACGCCTTCTGGTCCCAGGGGCAGGACTGGGGCGCGCCCCCACCGCATCCGCACGGGGCGCGGGACGCCGGCTACCGATATCACGACGAGATGTTCCGGACGTTGTTCCGCTACGCCGCGGTCGCGCGGATCGACCACGTGATCGGGCTGCATCGTCTCTACTGGGTCCCGCGCGGCGCCGGGGCGAAGGAGGGCGTCTACGTCCGGTACCGGGCCCAGGAGTGGTACGCCCTCCTCTCGATCGCGGCGAACGAGGCGCAGGCGGTCGTGGTCGGCGAGGACCTCGGCACGGTGCCCGGATCCGTCCGTCCGGCGATGCGCTCCCACGGGATCCTGCGGACCTACGTCGCGCAGCGCGAGGCGGGCAGCGGCGGCCTCCCCGAACCGCCCGCCGAGTCCGTCGCGGCGCTGAACACGCATGACATGCCGACGTGGGCGGGCTTCTGGCGAGGCGCCGACGTCCCGCTCCGAGAGGAGCTCGGGCTGATCGACCGGACCCAGGCGGAGGAGATCCTGCGCGCACGCCGGGGCGTCCGCGAGGCGCTGCCGGCATCGCTTCCGGACAGCGGGCTCCGTGCCGACCTCGACGGGGAGGATCCGGGCGCCTCGTTGGAAGCGTCGTTGGAGCGGCTCGCCGCCAGCCCCGCCGCGATCGTCACGGTCTCGCTCGGGGATCTCCTCCTGGAGCCCGACCCTCAGAACGTGCCCGGGACCGGCCCGGAGCGCCGCAACTGGCGACGCCGCTACCCATGGACCCTCGAGGAGCTCCAACGACGCCCGGAGATCGTGTCGATGCTCGAGCGGATCGACGCGGATCCGGCGCGACGGCCCAGGCTCTGGACGACGACCGAGAACGGAGCGACCGGTCGTGACGAGGACCGCCGCTGAGCACGATCTCACCGCCGACGACCTCTACCTCTTCGCGGAGGGGACCCACGGCAGGCTCGCCGAGAAGCTCGGCGCGCACCTCGGACCGGGCGGGACCTCGTTCGCGGTGTGGGCTCCCAACGCGGAGCACGTCTCCGTGATCGGCGACTTCAACGGCTGGGACGACTCCGCCCATCCCCTCTCGCCCGTCCGGTCCTCGGGGATCTGGTCCGGGACGGTCGACGGCGCCGGGCAGGGGCAGGCGTACAAGTTCCATATCCGTTCCCGCCACGGGGGCTTCGAGGTGGACAAGGCCGACCCGTTCGCGTTCCATTCGGAGCTGCCGCCCCGGACCGGCTCCATCGTGTGGGATCTGGGATACGACTGGGGCGACGCCGACTGGCGATCGGCCCAGGTGGAGCACGACCCGAGGTCCTCGCCGCTGTCGATCTACGAGGTCCATCTGGGCTCATGGCGCCGCGGGCCCGACGGAGGCTGGCTGAGCTACCGCGACCTGGCACCGCAGCTCGCCGACCATGCGATCGATCTCGGCTTCACCCACATCGAGCTGCTGCCGATCATGGAGCACCCGTTCTCCGGTTCCTGGGGCTACCAGACGACCGGGTACTTCGCGCCGACGTCGAGGTTCGGCACGCCGCAGGACCTGATGTTCATGATCGATCACCTCCATCAGCGCGGGCTCGGCGTGATCCTCGATTGGGTGCCCTCCCACTTCCCGTCGGACGAGCACGGACTGGCGTTCTTCGACGGGACGCACCTCTACGAGCACGCGGACCCCCGCCTCGGGTACCACCCCGATTGGCACACGCTGATCTTCAACTACGGCCGCGACGAGGTCCGGAGCTTCCTGCTCTCCAGCGCCGACCACTGGCTCCGCACGTATCACGCGGACGGCCTGCGGGTCGACGCCGTCGCGTCGATGCTCTACCTCGACTACTCGAGGAAAGCGGGCGAATGGGTCCCCAACGTGCGCGGCGGCCGCGAGAACCTCGAGGCGGTGTCCTTCCTCCGACGGATGAACGAGGACATCTACCGCGAGCACCCGGGTGCGGAGACGTTCGCGGAGGAATCCACCGCGTGGCCGATGGTGTCGCGCCCCACGGACGTGGGTGGGCTCGGCTTCGGGTTCAAGTGGGACATGGGCTGGATGCACGACACGCTGCAGCACCTGCGGCGGGAACCGATCCACCGCCGGTACCACCACGGCGAGCTGACGTTCCGGCAGGTGTACGCGTACTCGGAGAACTTCGTGCTCCCGCTCTCCCACGACGAGGTGGTCCACGGGAAGGGCTCGCTCCTCGGGAAGATGCCCGGCGACGAGTGGCAGCGGTTCGCCAACCTGCGGCTGCTCCTGGGGATCCTCTGGGCGCAACCCGGGAAGAAGCTCCTGTTCATGGGCGACGAGCTCGGCCAGCCAAGCGAGTGGGACCACGACGCGAGCGTCACGTGGGAGCTGCGCGACGTGCCGGGTCACGACGGCATCCTCCGTTGGGTGCGAGACCTGAACGCGCTGCATCGCGCGGAGCCGGCGTTGCACGCGCTGGACGTGGATCCGCGTGGCTTCGAGTGGATCGACGCGGGGGACGCCGAAGGAGGGACCCTGTGTTTCCTCCGGCGGGGTCACGAGGCGCGCGATCTCGTCGCCGTGGCGCTCAACCTGACGCCGATGCCGCACGAGCGGTTCCGGATCGGCCTGCCCGCCGCCGGCGTCTGGCACGAGCTCTTGAACAGCGACGCCGAGATCTACGGCGGATCGGGGACCGGGAACCTCGGTCGCGTGCAGACCGAGTCCACGCCGTGGCACGATCGCGAGCACAGCGCGCAGATCGTGCTTCCCCCGCTCGCCTGCGTCTTCCTGCGACCGGGAGCGCCGTGACGATCCGCGTCTGGCCCGGATCGCCCTACCCGCAGGGCGCGACGTGGGACGGCGAGGGCGTCAACTTCTCGCTGTTCTCGGAGCATGCGACCGGCGTCGACCTCTGCCTGTACGAGCGGCCGGACGACGCGGTGGAGGCCGAGCGCATCCCGCTGACGAACCGGACCGACCTCCTGTGGCATGCCTACCTCCCCGACGTCCGGCCGGGGCGCCTCTACGGCTATCGCGTCCACGGGCCGTACGAGCCTCGAGACGGTCACCGGTTCAACCCGAACAAGCTCCTCCTCGATCCGTACGCCAAGGCGATCAGCGGACCGGTTCGCTGGCACGACGCGGTGTACGGCTACGAGATCGGACACCAGGCCGCCGACCTCTCGTTCGACGAGCGCGACAGCGCCGGCTCGATGCCGAAGTGCGTGGTGACCGATACCGCGTTCACCTGGGGCGAGGACCGGCGACCGGAGACACCCTGGAACCGCACCGTGATCTACGAGACGCACGTCAGGGGCATGACCAAGACGCACCCCTCCATCCCGCCCGAGATCCGCGGCACCTACCTCGCCCTCGCGCACGACCCGGTCGTGGAGCATCTCCTGTCGCTCGGTGTCACGGCCGTCGAGCTCCTGCCCGTGCACCAGTTCGTCGACGACCGGTACCTCGTCGAACGCGGGCTCGCGAACTACTGGGGCTACAACTCGATCGGCTTCTTCGCGCCGCACCACGGGTACGCGACACGCTCTGTCGGTCAGCAGGTCTACGAGTTCAAGTCCATGGTCAAGACCCTGCACCGCTCGGGCATCGAGGTGATCCTCGACGTGGTCTACAACCACACCGCCGAGGGGAACCACCTCGGTCCGACGCTGTCGCTCCGCGGCATCGACAACAAGGCCTTCTATCGGCTCTCACCCGACGACCCGCGCTACTACATCGACTTCTCGGGGACCGGCAACAGCCTCAACATGCTCCATCCCCGCGCGATCCAGCTGATCATGGACAGCCTCCGGCACTGGGTGATGGAGATGCACGTGGACGGCTTCCGCTTCGACCTCGCGCCGGTCCTCGCCCGCGAGCTCTACGAGGTGAACCGCCTCGGGACGTTCTTCGACATCATCCAGCAGGACCCGGTGCTCTCCCAGGTGAAGCTGATCGCCGAGCCCTGGGACGTCGGCCCCGGCGGCTACCAGGTGGGCAACTTCCCGGTCGGGTGGGCCGAGTGGAACGGCAAGTATCGCGATTGCGTGCGCCGGTTCTGGCGCGGCGACCCGGGGCAGCTCCCCGAGCTCGCGTTCCGCCTGTCCGGCTCGAGCGATCTGTACGAGGCGAGCGGACGGAACACCTACGCCTCCGTCAACTTCGTCACCGCCCACGACGGCTTCACCTTGCAGGACCTGGTCACGTACGCGGAGAAGCACAACGAGGCGAACGGCGACGACAACGACGACGGGTCCGACGAGAACTTCTCCTCGAACTGGGGGGTCGAGGGCCCGTCGGATCGACCCGAGGTGGTGAAGCTGCGCGAGCGGATGAAGCGCAACCTGATGGCGACCCTGATCTTCTCCCAGGGCGTGCGGATGCTCCTGGGGGAGACGAGATCGCGCGGACCCAGGGCGGGAACAACAACGCGTACGCCCAGGACAACGAGGTGAGCTGGTTCGATTGGGAGCACCGCGACAAGGCGATGCTGAACTTCACCCGATCCGCGCTTCAGATCTTCCGGTCCAACCCGGTGCTCCGTCGCCGCTCGTTCTTCAGCGGCACGTTCGACGGTGGCGGGCGGAAGGACGTGATGTGGGTGCGGGCCGACGGCGAGGAGATGACGGAGGAGGACTGGGCCGACCCGGAGAACCGGGTGCTCGGCATGCTGATCCCCGGGCGGGCGACGGATGAGCGGGACGAACGAGGGCGCCGGATCCGCGGCGACACCGTGCTGCTGTTGCTGAACGGCGGGACCCGCTCGAAGAAGGTCACGCTCCCCCGCTTCGAGGGCGGGGGCCTCTGGCACGAGATCCTCCAGACGGCGAACCCCGGCCAGACACGGGTGATCCGTCGCGAGGCGCTGAACCTCGTCGCGCACTCGCTGATGTTGTTGCGGTTCGAGGGCGCGGAGCGCTCGTCCGAACGCTAGGTCTGGAGCGCCTCCCGAGCCTTCTCGTTGTCGCTCGTCACGAGGACCGCCCGATCGCGGGTCGCGAGGTAGGCGACCGAGATGTTGATCCCGGCCGTCGCCACCCTGCCGGCGATCCTGCCGAGCGCGCCCGGCCGGCCGGCTTCCTCGGCCGTCAGGTCGATCACGACGGCGTCGGCTTCGCCCTCCACCTTGATGTCGGCCAGGATCAACGCGTTCTGCGCGACCATCACGTTGTCGACCAGCACGTGCACGATCCCGAGGCCGTTGTTCGTGGTCGCGCTGAACCCCTCGATCGCGATCCCCGCGTCGCCGAGCGCCTCGCCCATGTGCGCGAGCTGGCCCGCACGATCGTCCAGGAGGACCGTCAGGTTCGTCGGCATCCGATCACCTCCTTCTCTCTCCGATTGGCCCCTGGCATTCTACATCCCGAGAGCGGCGAGCGCCTTGGCGTTGTCGTCGGTCACGGCAACGGCCCGGTTGTTCGTGGCGAGGTAGACCGCTTGCATGTTCACGCCCGCATCGGCGACGGCGCGCGCCATCTTCCCCAGCGTGCCCGGTGTGCTCACGTCACCCGGGATCGGGCTCACGATCGCCTCCGACTCGCTCTCGACCTTCAGGCCGGCCGCCTCGAGCGCCGACCGAGCGGCCGCGCCGTCCTCGACCAGGAGGTGGATCACCCCTCGGTCACCGAGGCCGACGCCGCACAGTCCCTCGATGTTGATGCCCGCGTTGCCCAACGCCTCACCGATGTCGGCGAGCCCGCCGGGACGGTCCTCCACGGTGACACCCAGATCCGTGGCCATGGCATCCTCCCCCTTTCGAACTCCGCCCAGTTCTCCTGCTGGGTCTACGCCGCGAGACCGAGACCGTCAAATCCGTCGGCGGCCGACCGGCCGCCTCGATGGAGCTATCAGCCGACCCCGTCGGGCGGGGGTTCCTCGTCGGGCTGCGGCGCGGGCACGGAGTCCGGCGGGTCGATCACCTGGGTCCGAGGGGCCGCGATCTCGACCTCCAGGGCCAGCGCGGCGGGATCGTCCTGGCCGCGACCGTCGACGGCGAAGAGGTCGATCGGGTCGCCGCAGCCTCCGGCGGCCACGAGCAGCGTCGTCCGGTCGAGCCACCCGAGGGCTTCGGTGGGTCGCGCTTCCTCGGGGAGAGCGGTCGTCGAAGCGCCCCCGGAGAGGACGAGCGCCCTGTGCTGCTCGCAGGTCTCGCCCTCGGTCACGGCCTGGAGCGGGCCCTGGGGAGCGAGTCGAAGGCCGGCCGCGGTCGTCCCGTCGGCGCCGCGCCACGCGGTCCCGAAGCCGGTCCGGCTTTCGAGCCTCATGAAGTGAAGCTCGGGGATCTCGCCATCATGCTGCGCCGTCCACCACAGGCTCTTCCCGTTCGGCGAGAACGCGAGCGAGGTGAACGTGGTCCCGTCCGGCCCGCTCTGGGAAAAGATGAGTCGCTGCGGATCCTCGCCCTCGTTCGTCGAGATCCAGATCTCCTGGCCGTCCGGGGTCTCGACCACGAACGCGAGCGCGAGCCCGCTCGGGTGATACGCGACATGGAGGTACTTCCCCGGCGGCAGCGACGTCAGCTTCTCCAGGCGCCCGTCGTCGATGAACCGCTTCCGAGGGTTGCCTCTCCCGTCCGCGAACGCGACGGCGAGCCCCAGTGGGTGCCCCCAGTCGAAGGCGCTCACGCGGGTCTCGATCGCCGGGAGGTTCGCAGCTGCGTCGCCGACACCGCGGACCTCGAAGCCGCCCAGGAGGACGCGATCACCTTGCGGCCCCCACGCGAACGGGCCGGCATCCTCCACCTCGAACAAGCAGGCCAGATCGCCGGTCGCGGGGTCCAGCGCCCATGCCCGCCCGTCGGCGACGAACGCCACCGACTGCGAGAGGAGGACGTCGCCGGGACATCCATCGGGGAGAGGGGTCCCGTCGGCCAGTCGCGCGCCCGTGGGCACCAACGACGGCGACTCCGACGGCGTCTCGCTCTCCGATGCCGTCGGCGACGGCGAGCCGTTCCCGTCGGGTTGCTCGGTGCAGGCGCCGATGAAGAGCAGCGCGACCAGCACCGAGCGCGTCCATCGCATGTCGAGTTCGACGCTACACCCGCCGGTTCGTATCGACGAAGGACCCGCTAGAGGTTCCCGCGGAGTCCCCAGAGCTCCGGGAAGAACCGCTTGCCGAGGGTCGATCGCAGGTACGCCACCCCGGAGGAGCCCCCGGTCCCTCGCTTCGCGCCGATCTCACGCTCCACCATCAGCACGTGCAGCGACCGCCATCGGGCGACGCTCTCGTCGTGGTCGAGCATCGCTTCGGAGACGGCGAACAGCTCCTGCTGCTCTCGGGCCATCGAGACCAGGGAGTGCGACCGGCGCTCCTCGTCATCGGCCGGCATGGGCAGTCCGTTGGCCTCGAGGAGCGAGCAGAAGCCGTCCCAGAGCGTCGGCTCGTCGAGCCGACGCCGCAGGCGATCTCGCTCCTCGGGGAGGGTCGCGAGGTCCCCGAGGAGCTGCTCGTCCTTCAGGCCGCTGATGAACTCGAGCTCCCGGAACTGCGCCGACTGGAAGCCCGAGGCGGGCGCGAGGTGATCGCGGAAGGCGAGGAAGTCCTGCGGCGACATCGTCTCGAGGACCTCGATGTGCTCGATCAGGACGCGCTCGATCGCGTGCACGCGCCTCAGGTAGTGACGGCTGCGCTCGGTGTCGCCGGCGAAGAGCCGTTCCCGGACGGACTCCAGCTCGAACAGCAACTGCTTGAACCAGAGCTCGTAGGCCTGATGGACGACGATGAACAGGAGCTCGTCGTGGACGGGTGGTTCGGACAGGAGCTGCTGGAGCGAGAGGAGCTCCGGGAGCCTCAGATATCCGCCGTAGGTGAGAAGGTCGACATCCGCCTCGCTGGTCCGGCCGAAGCGGCGCTGCTGCCCTTCCGTCATCGCCCCGAGCCTAAGGGACGGATCCCGCCGGGGGTATCGGTTCCGCACGCGAGGCCATATCCTTGCGGGAGCCTCGTGGAGGGAGGCGGCGCTGGACGACATCGAACGGACCGCGGAACGCGTCGGGCGCCGGGTAGCTGAGGCGCTCGGCTCCGTCGATGCCGCGCTCGCCCCCGAGGACGAACGCGCCGACCCTGATGCCACGTCGGGCGCTCTCCCGGACGCCAAGGAAACGCTCGACCTGGTCACGATCGGCGTCGCCGACGGCATCACGATCCAGGATGCCGAGGGCCGGCTGGTCTACGCGAACCTCGCCGCCGCGCGCTTGTCCGACTACGGGTCGGTCGACGCCTTCCTCGCCGCGGATCCTCGTGAGCGTCTCGCCCACTGGCGGATCCTGACCGAGGACGGCGATCCGTTCCCGATCGACGAGCTCCCCGGCCGCCGCGTGCTCGCCGGCGAGCGCGAGGCCGAGGTCGTGCTCCGCGTTCGGGACGTGCGGAACGACCGCGAGTTCTGGTCGCTCGTGAAGGCGACCGCGACGTTCGACGACCAGGGCCGCGTTCGCTACGCGATCAACGTCTTCCGGGACATCACGGGCCAGAAGGAAGCCGAGCGGCACGCACGACGGCAAAGCGGACCAGATGGCCCACCTCTACGCGATCACGGCGGCGTTGTCGGGGACGACCGACCTCACGGTGATCGCGGAAACGCTCGCCGATCAGACCCTCACCGCCTTCGGCGCCACCCGCGGGGCGGTCGTCCTGCGATCCGAGGACGGCTCCTCCTTGGAGACCGTGGCCTGGCGGGGCCACAAGACGACGGTGATCGAACGCTGGCGCAGCTTCCCGCTGGACGCCTCGAGCCCGATCGGCGACGCCGTCCTCCGGAACGAGCCCGTGGTGATGGTCGATCGGGACGACTGGCTCTCGCGGTACGACGGCCTCGCGCGGGAAGAGATCCCCGCCGCCGCGGCTTCGATCCCGCTCGACGTCGGGGACCGGGCGATCGGCGGTCTCACCCTCAGCTTCGACGAGCCCCGGGAGTTCACCAGTGACGACATCGGCTTCATGCTCGGCGCCGCACGCCAGGGCGCGCAAGCCCTCGAGCGCGCTCGCTCGGAAGCGGTGCGGCGACTCGCGGAGGAACGGCTCTCCTTGCTGGCGAGGGCGGGCGGGCTCCTCGCGGAATCCCTCGACTACCCCAGGACCCTCGCCGCGGTCGTCGATCTCGTCGTGCCGCGGTTCGCGGATTGGGCGACGGTCGAGATCCTCGAACCGAGCGGCGCGATCCGCTCCCTCGCGGTCGCGCACGTGGATCCGGAGAAGGTCGCCCTCGCGAAGGAGTTCCGCGCCAAGCGCCCGCCCGACCTTTCGGCTCCCTCCGGCGTGGGGCACGTGATCGCGACCGGCGAACCCGAGATGGTGCCCGAGATCACGGAGGAGATGATCGCCGCGATCGGCGATCCCGAGGTCGTGGAGCTGGTCCGCGAGTTGCAGCTGCGCTCCGCGATGATCGTGCCGCTGTCCGCACGGGGACAGGACCCTCGGTGCGATGACGTACGTCTGGGCGGAGTCCGGGAACACCTATACGTCCGCCGATCTCGCCCTCGCCCAGACCCTCGCGGCGCGGGTGGCGCTCGTCATCGACAACGCCCGCCTCTACCGCGATCGCGACCACATCGCCCGGACGCTCCAACACAGCCTGCTCCCGCCCGACCCCCCGTCGATCGACGGGATCGACCTGGCCGCCAGATACCGCCCGGCAGGTGAAGGCATCGAGGCGGGCGGGGACTTCTACGACGCGTTCGACATCGGCGACGGAGAGTGGACGGTGGCCCTCGGAGACGTGTGCGGCAAGGGTCCGGACGCGGCCGCCCTGATGGGGATGGTGCGTCACACGATCCGGGCGGCGGCGATCCGCGAACGCGCCCCGGCGCGCGTCCTGGCCACCGTGAACGCCGCGGTCGGCCGCCAGACCTCCGACGAGCAGTTCTGCACCGCGGTCGCCGCCCGGCTCCGGCCCTCCGGCGGATCACGTCGTGGCGTGGATCTGCGTGGCCGGCCATCCCCCGCCGTTGATCCTCCGGGCGAACGGGGAGCTGCGATGGATCGAGGGATCCGGGGCGCTCCTCGGCGTGCTCGACGACGCGGGGCTCACCGACCAGGAGATCCGGCTGGGGGCCGGCGACACGCTGGTCCTCTACACCGACGGAGTGACCGAGGAGCGCGGGGAGCAGGGCGCGTTCGGCGAACGCGGACTCGCCGCGGCGCTGGAGGGGGCGGCCGGGGCGTCGGCGACGGAGATCGTCGAACGGATCGAACGAGCCGTGCTCGCCCACGGATCCGGCGAGCCGAGGGACGACATCGCGATCCTCGTGGTCCGCGCGAGCGGCTGACCGACCCTAGGGTTGCCAGGCTCCCACGGCGGAGCGGAAGGGTGTGACCTCGACCTCGCGCCAGACGCCCTCGGTCACGTACGGGTCGGCATCGAGCCACGCATCCAGATCCGCCCGGTCCGGCGAACTCGACGAGGAGCATCGAGCCGATCATGTCGCCGGCCTCGTTCAGGATCGCGCCGCCCACCAGCACGTTCCCACGGTCGACGAGTGGCTGGATCGACCCCAGATGGGTCGGCCGGGTCCGCTTCCGTCGCTCGAGGGCGCCTTCGTCCGTGCCGTCCTTCGCGACCACCAGGAACTGCATCCGTGACCTCCTCGCTCGTGACGCGCGGTCAACCTCTCCGCCGACGAGACTATTGGACGTCGCGGATGCGGATGAACGTGAACCCGAGTGCGAGGGTCAGGGCGACATAGCCGAGGATCACGAACGACGCCCGACCCGGAGTGACCGTGTAGAACTCGAACTGTGAGACCTGGACCTCCATCCTCTCCCAGCCCAGGAACGAGACGAGGTTGTCACCGAGCAGCCAGGGAGACCAGAGAGGCCGGAACCCACGGATCAGCCCTTCGATCACCGCCGTCCACACGAACACCACGCCGAGCGCGGCCGACGTGTGCCGGCCGACCGCGGCCACCCCGGCACCGATCAGGGCCGCGGCGGCGGCGGCGGCCGAAACCCTGAGCGAGGTCGTCAGCACGTCGGAGCGCCATCCGCCATCGATACCGACCGTCGAGCCACGAAGCATCGAGGCGACCGCGAGTCCGGCGGACACGAACGCGGCGATCACGAGGGTCATCACCACCACGCCCGCGGCGATCACGAGGATGCGAGCGGCGAACCACCGGAGGTCGCCGCGGCTCCCACGTGAAGATCGTGCTGATCGTGCCCGTCTGCCATGACACCGCCACGACCGAGGCCCCGACGACGAGCGCCAGGATGCTCGTGATCGACGAGACCCCCTCGAGGACCTCCGGGAGATCAGCCAGCTTGAGATGCGACGGCATGTAGTCGGAGGGATCGCCGAAGTACTCGCGACAGAACTCCTCGAGGGTCCCCTCGAACTGCACCCCTTCGTAGTCGGCGGTCAGGCAGCTCTCGACCTCCGCGCGCGCTTGCACTCGGGCGGCCGCGATCTGCGCGTCGGTGGGAGGCGTCGAGTCGAAGGCGGCGATCACGAGCCCGACGGCCGTGGCAAGCAGAGCTCCCACCAGGATCACCACGACGAGCCGACGGGATCGGAACCGAAGGACCTCGGAGACGATCAGGCGCCTCATGCGCCCACCTGGTGATCGTCGCCGGTGAGCTCCAGGAACGCCTGCTCGAGGTTGCCCTCGTCGGGCTGCAGGAGGGAGGGGTAGAGGCCCCTGTCTGCCAGCGCACGCGCCGCACGGTCGGCCTCGGCGGGCGGAACAGCGGCCCGGAGCAGGTCACCGTCGATCCGGGAGGTGATCCCGGCGTCGGCGAGCGCGAGCCTGCCCGCCTCCAGGTCGGCGACGCGGACGACGACGCCCGATGCTCGTCCCGACGCGAGCACCTCGTTGACCGACCCGGCGGCAACGAGCTTGCCGCGAGCCACGATCGCGACGCGATCCGCGATCTGCTGGATCTCCGACAGGATGTGGCTCGAGACGAACACCGTGCGGCCCTCCGCCCCGAGGCTCCGCAGGAGGCCCCGCACCTCGACGATCCCGGCGGGAT
The DNA here is from genome assembly GCA_963711655.1 of uncultured Actinomycetota bacterium. Taxonomy (GTDB): domain Bacteria; phylum Actinomycetota; class UBA4738; order UBA4738; family HRBIN12; genus JAJNBA01. The sequence continues at coordinate 32,284 of CAVQEW010000007.1, read as the reverse complement.
CGAGGCCGTTGGCCGGCTCGTCCAGGATCAGCAGCGAGGGATCCTTGAGCAGCGCGGCCGCGATGCCGAGGCGTTGCTTCATCCCCAGCGAGTAGGTCCGGACCATGTCGCCGCCGCGGGCCGTGAGCCCGACGCGGTCGAGCGCGGCGTCGACGGCCTTCGCGCTCGATGCCGTCGATCCGCGCCAGGATCTCGAGGTTCCGCCGCCCGGTGAACCGGGGGAACAGCGCGGGCGCCTCGACGATCGACCCGACGCGCCGTACCACGCCGGAGAGACCTCCCGGGACGTCGGTCCCGAGGAGCCGGGCCCGGCCTGCCGAGGCGGCGACCAGCCCGAGGACGCAGCGGATCGTCGTCGTCTTCCCGGCGCCGTTCGGGCCGAGGAAGCCGAAGACACCGCCCTCGGGCACCTCGAGGTCGAGCCCGTCGAGCGCGACGGTGGGCGGCTTCCGGAATCGACGATAGGTCTTCCGGAGCCCCTCGATCTCGATCACGGGTGCCATCGCGACCGACGGTACCCGAGTTCCCGACCCCGGCAGGGAGCGCCGCCCGCTTGCTACGGTCCGGCGGACACCCGACGGAAGGTGTGGGAACGCGGTGGACCCGAACCACGAGATCCTGTTCGAGCCGGTCCGGATCGGGCCGAAGACGCTCCGGAACCGCTTCTACCAGGTGCCCCATTGCTCGGGGTTCGGGACCGAGAAGCCCTGGACGCAGGCGGCGCACCGCGGCGTCAAGGCCGAGGGCGGCTGGGCGGCGGTCAGCACCGAGTACGCGCCGTTCTCCCCCGACTCCGACGAGGCGCCCCTGATCGCCGCGCGGTTCTGGGACGAGGACGACATGCGGGCGCTGCGTCTGATGACGGATGCCGCGCACGAACACGGCGCGCTCGCCGGGCTCGAGCTGCACCACACCGGCGCGCACGCGCCGAACGCCCAGACCCGGCTCCCCTCGATCGCGCCGAGCCAGCTCGCCTCCGACCTGGAGCCGCACATCGTCCCGAAGGAGATGGAGGCGTCGGACATCCGTCGGGTGGTGGACGGTTGGGCGCAGGCGGCCGTCCGCGCTCGCGACTGCGGGTTCGACATCGTCTACGTCTACGGCGCGCACTCGTACCTGCCGATGCAGTTCCTCTCGCCCTTCTACAACAAGCGCACGGACGCCTACGGCGGCTCGCTGAAGGATCGCGCGCGCTTCTGGCTCGAGACGCTCGAGGGCGTGCGCGATGCGGTCGGCGAGGAGTGCGCGGTGGTGACCCGCATCGCCGTGGACGCGCTCGGGCCGGCCGGGATCCACATCGAGGAGGCGTTGGAGTTCGTCAACCTGGCTGACGACCTCGTCGACCTCTGGGACGTGAACGTCGGCTCCATCGCCTACTGGAGCAAGGACTCCGGGACGTCGCGCTACTTCGAGGAGGGCTACCAGCTCGAGTGGACCGGGGGGATCCGCCAGGCGACGGCCAAGCCGATCGTCGGGGTCGGGCGGCTCACCAGCCCCGACAAGATGGCCTCGATCGTGCGGAGCGGCGTCTGGGACCTGATCGGGGCCGCGCGGCCGTCGATCGCGGACCCGTTCCTGCCGCAGAAGATCGCCGAGGGCCGCACGGACGAGATCCGCGAATGCACCGGGTCGAACGTCTGCATCATGAAGGTCGACGGGTTCGGGCACCTCGGCTGCATCCAGAACGCGACGGCGGGCGAGGAGCACCGTCGCGGCTGGCACCCCGAGCGGTTCTAGCCGTGCATCGAACGCCGACCGGGGCGTGCTCGTGGTCGGCGCCGGACCGGCGGGCATGGAGTGCGCGGTGACGCTCGGACGGCGCGGGTTCGAGGCCGTGCATCTGGTGGAGGCGTCGGACGAGATCGGCGGACGGATGCGCTGGGTCCGGCGGCTCCCCACCCTCGGCGACTGGGGGCGGATCGTCGACCACCGCCGGGTGATGCTGTCCAAGCTCCGCAACGTCGAGGTGGTGACCGGGAAACGGCTCTCGGCGGAGGACGTGCGCGACTACGGCGCGCAGCTCGTGGTCGTGGCGACCGGCTCGCACTGGTCGGGCGAGGGCGTGCAGTCATCGACCCACGAGCCGATCGACGGCGCCTCGGCATCGCTCCCCCACGTGCTCACGCCCGAACAGGTGATGGACGGGAAACGGCCGGACGGGTCCCGCGTGGTCGTCTACGACGCCGAGGGCTACTTCGTCGGACCGGGGATCGCCGAGCTCCTCGCGAACGATGGGTTCGAGGTCGACCTCGTCACCTCGCTCGAGGTCGTGTCGCCGATCTCGGACCTGACCCTCGAGGGACCGATGCTCCGCCAGCATCTGCACGAGGCGGGCGTCACGATGCACCGAGGCGTCACCGTCCTCTCGGTCGAGCCGCGGCTCGTGTCGGGCGAGGACGAGTTCGAGGAGCCCTGGTCACTCGAGGCCGACGGGATCGTGCTGGTCACGCAGCAGGTGTCGGACGACGCGCTCTACCGGGAGCTCGTGGGTGATCGGGCGGCGTGGGCAGACGCCGGGATCGAGGCCGTCTACCGGATCGGCGACTGCGTCGCGCCGCGGATGATCTCCGAGGCGATCTTCGACGGCCACCGCCTCGCCCGCGAGATCGACGGAACGGATCCCGCCGTCGCGGTGGCGTTCGACCGCGAACGGGGCGTGCCCGACGTCGACACCGGTCGTGACGAGATGATGGGGACGGATGGACACTGACAGCCACTCGGCACGGACCTCCCGGACGGGCGCGCGGTTCATCGGCCCCGAGCCCGGAGTGGGAACCGAACTGGGCACCGGGTGACGCGCCGACGCAGGCGGACCTCGATGCCTGCGTCGCATGTGGTCTCTGTCTCCCCCACTGTCCGACGTACCGGCTGACCGGCGAGGAGTCGGCGTCGCCCCGCGGCCGCATCACGGCGATGCGGGCCGTCCAGGAGGGCCGCGCGACGACGGACGAGACGTTCGCCGAGTTCATGGACCTCTGCCTCGTCTGCCGTGCGTGCGAGGACGTCTGTCCCTCGCACGTGCCGTTCGGTCGGATGATGGAGGCGGCCAGGACGCAGATCGAACCGCTCCGTTCGAGGCGCGCTCGGTTCGCTCGATGGGTCGGTCTCGACGTGGTCCTGCCGTCACGCACGCTGACCCGGCATCGCGGGCGCGCTCGCTCCCCTCGCGCGCCCCTTCCTCCCTCGACGCGTCCGATCGTTGATCCCGCGCGGCAGCCGGGCCGCGGGGCGACTCCCCCGCGTCACCGAACCGGAGGGCGAGATCCGAGGGAACGGTCGCCCTCCTGTCCGGCTGCGTCCAGGACCTGTGGTTCCGGCCGGGTGAACCGTCGCGACGATCCGGGTGCTGGCGAGGAACGGCTGGCGCGTCGTCGTTCCGGCCGAGCCAGAGGTGCTGCGGTGCGCTGGCCGCCCACAACGGGCACCTCGGCACGGCGCGGAAGCTCGCGAAGAAGAACGCGGCGGCGTTCGCGGACGTCGACCATGTCATCGTGAACGCGGCGGGATGCGGCGCGCACATGGCCGGCTACGGCGACCTCGTCGAGGGCGCAGACCTTCCCGTTCGCGACGTGATCGCGTTCCTCTCCGACGAAGGGCCTCCGCGTCGACGCAGGCTCCCTCCCGGAGCGAACCGTCGTCGCCTACCACGACGCCTGCCACGCCCTGCGCGCGCAGGGCATCCATCGACAGCCGCGCGAGCTCCTCGGTGCGATCGGGAACCTCGAGCTCGTGGAGATCCCGAACGGCGACCGCTGCTGCGGCGCCGCCGGGATCTACAACGTCACGGAGCCGGAGATGTCCGGGACGATTGATGCGCGAGAAGGCCGAGGCGGTCGTCTCGACCGGCGCCGCCGTGGTCGCCTCCGCCAACCCCGGCTGCACGATGCAGCTCCTCACGGGCCTGCGCGAGATCCGGGCGACCGTCGACGTCGTCCACCCGATCGAGCTCATCGACGCCGCGACGCGCTGACGGACCTCGGCTACCAGCGAGGGTCTTCGGCGAGCAGTGCGGCCTCGCCGGTGCACTCGGTTCCGGCGCCGTAGCGGGCGTCCTCGCCGACGCGCAGATGGAGGTAGAAGCAGGCGCCCGGCCGCGTCTGCACGGCGGCCGCCCACTCGAGGTCGGAAGCCGAGACGCTCACGACGTCGAGGCCGAACGAAGCCTCGTCCGCAGGACGGAAGGCGAGGTCGGGCACGTCCTCTTCCAATGACTCGGCGTCGGCATCCTCGAACGACGCCGTGCGGTTGTAGACGATCTCGGCCGCGGCCTCGGCTCGTCGGAGCGAATCCTGCGCGTGCCCGATCGCGGTCGCGAGCGGCCGGTTCGCGAAGATCTCCACGACGAGGAACATGCCGCCCAGCAGCATCGTCCCGGCAACGACCCAGAATCCTCTGTTCGATCGCGTCGTCGGGTCGGGCCCGAGCTCCTCGTCGTAGGCGCGGATCACGTCGTCGTCGGCGGCCATCGCGGGCGAGCCTACGAAACGAACGATCCCGAGGTCTACCCGGCGAGGGTCGCGGGACAGCTCCGACAGGCTCTCGAGGTTGTGACCGGACAGGAACACGTCCACCGAGGGCAACGCCGCGGCCATCCCTCGCGCGAGCGGCTCGTATCGTGGTGAGCCCTTGAGCGGATTCACCCACACGACCTTGTGCGCGAGCCGGCCGAGGCGCGTCATCTGCGCCCGCAGCAGCTCGGGATCGCCTCGCTCCAGGCCGTCGGAGCACAAGACCACCACCGCACCCCGCAGCGCCGCTCGCTGACTCCAGCCGTCGAGCAACGCCTTCAGTGACTCGCCGATCCGCGTCCCGCCCTCCCAGTCGGCCACGGTCCGGCCGATGTCGCGGAGCGCGCGGTCGGGGTCCTTCGTCCGGAGCGTTCGGGTCACGCGGGTGAGCCGCGTCCCGAAGCAGAACACCTCAACGCGCCGGCCGGCCGCCATCGCCGCGTAGCCGAACTGCACCAACGCCCGCGCGTACGGCGACATCGAGCCGCTGACGTCCAGGATCAGCACGAGCGGGCGGCCGCGGACGCGGCGCTCGCGCCACGCCCGATCGAACGGTTCCCCGTGGGTCCGCAGCGACCGCCGCAGCGTCCGCCGGACGTCGAACCGCGCGCCCGTGGCCGAGGGCCGGGTCCGCCGCATCCGTTGCTCCGGCAGCGCGACCGCGAGCGCGCGGATCAGCCGCCCGACCTCGTCGCGCTCGTCCTCGGACAGGTCGGCGAAGGACTTCGCCCGCAGGACCTCCATCGCGCTCGCGACGATCCGGATCGCCGCTTCGTCGCCGGCCTCCGGCGCCTCGTCCTCATCGCTCAGCCCGTGCCACTCGGCGGCGGTCGCGCCCGCCCGGACCTCCAGCTCTTCCGGCTGGTCTCCCCAGTCGATCCCCTGCCGAGCGAGCGACGGCAGATCGAGCTCGATCGCGAGCTCACCCGGTGGCCGCATCGAGCGGTACCAGTCCTCGAACGCGAGGTCGTAGGTGGCCAGGTCCTCCCGGCGGCCGATCATCGACACCCGTCCGGCCCAGTAGAGCGACATCCGGTCGGTCAGGCCGATCGCGACGACCGCCCGGATGAACGTGAGGATCCGCCCGGTCCCGACCGGCAACCCTCGGGCGCGCAGCTCCCGTCCGAACGCGACCAGCGATCCGAGCGGCTCGGCCGCCGGACCCGGCTCAGCCATCACGATCGCCGACGACCTCGGCGAGTCGTGGCGTCACCAGCTCCTGGTCCTCGTGGTCCTTCACGACGGTGCCGAGCGTGTCGCGGGCGAGCTCCGGGCTGAGGTGGTCGGCGCCGAGGAACGCGAGCGCGTTCGCCCAGTCGATCGTCTCGGCCACGCCCGGCAGCTTCGCGAGGTCCAGCTCGCGGAGCCGGGCCACCGCCCCCGCCACGTCTCGGGCGAGCGCCTCGCCGACCTGCGGCGCGCGAGCTCGCACGATCTCCACCTCGCGGTCGAGCCCGGGGTGATCGATCCAGTGGTACAGGCACCGTCGCTTCAGCGCATCGTGGAGCTCGCGCGTCCTGTTCGAGGTGACCACGACCGCCGGGGGCGACGCCGCCACCACCTGCCCCACCTCCGGGATCGTGACGGCGAACTCCGAGAGGATCTCGAGCAGGAACGCTTCGAACTCGTCGTCGGCGCGGTCGAGCTCGTCGACCAGCAGCACCGCTTCCGACCCCGCCCGGATCGCCGCGAGCAGCGGCCGCTCCACCAGGAACTCGGGACCGAACAGGTCATCGACGTGGCGCTCGGCCTCGGAGGCGTCCAGCGCCCGGACCGCCAGGAGCTGGCGCGCGTAGTTCCACTCGTACAGCGCCTGGGAGGCGTCGATCCCCTCGTAGCACTGGAGCCGGATCAGCCGGCGTCCCAGCAGCTCGGCGAGGACCTTGGCCACCTCCGTCTTGCCGACGCCCGCCTCACCCTCGAGCAACAACGGCTTGTCCAGCGAGAGGGCGAGATGGATCGCGGTCGCGAGTCCCCGGTCCGCCAGGTAGGCGTGCGCTCCCAGCTGGGCCTGGAGCTCGTCGACCGAGCCGGGTATCGGGCGGGGATCCTCCGACGTGCTCATCGCGCCCAATGGTACGGGGCGCAGCGTGTCCGAGAGGCTGCCCGGCCTCGGCGCCGCCCGGTTCGACGGACCCCACCCTCTTGAGGTTGAATGAGGGTTTCCTTCAGGTCCTATCGGAGGGCGTGTATGGCGGAGATCGTGCTGGACCATGTGTCCAAGGTCTACGGCGAAGGCGGGCCGAGCGCCGTGAAAGACCTGAACCTCGAGATCAAGGACGGCGAGTTCATCGTCCTGGTCGGCCCCTCGGGCTGCGGCAAGACGACGGCCCTCCGGATGGTCGCGGGCCTCGAATCCATCACGGACGGAACGATCTCCATCGGCGACCGCGTCGTGAACTCCGTTCCCCCGAAGGAGCGCGACATCGCGATGGTGTTCCAGAACTACGCGCTCTATCCGCACATGACCGTGTTCGACAACATGGCCTTCGGGCTCAAGCTGCGGAAGCTCGACAAGCAGAAGATCGAGAAGCGCGTCCAGGAGGCGGCGAAGATCCTCGGGCTCGAGGAGTTCCTGGACCGGAAGCCGAAGGCGCTCTCCGGCGGGCAGCGGCAGCGGGTGGCGATGGGTCGCGCGATCGTCCGAGAGCCCAAGGCGTTCCTGATGGACGAGCCACTGTCCAACCTGGACGCGAAGCTCCGCGTGCAGATGCGCTCGGAGATCGCGCGGATCCAGCACGAGCTCTCCACGACCACCCTGTACGTCACCCACGACCAGGTCGAGGCGATGACGATGGGCGACCGTGTCGCCGTGATCCGCAAGGGGGTCCTGCAGCAGGCCGATTCCCCCCAGTTCCTCTACGACCACCCGGAGAACCTGTTCGTCGCGGGCTTCATCGGCTCGCCCTCGATGAACATGGTCGAGGCGACGCTCGCGCGATCGAACGGGTCCTCGACGATCGAGTTCGGCGGCTATCGCCTCGGCGTTCCCGACGAGGTGTTCGCGTCGCGCCCGGCGTTGAAGGCGTACGAGAGCAAGCAGGTCGTCGTGGGCATCCGACCGGAGGACATGGAGGACGCGTCGCTCGCACCCGACGCGCCCGCGGACCGCCGGATCACGTCGGGGGTGTTCCTCCGGGAGGCGCTCGGCGCCGACGTGCTGGTCCACTTCATGATCAAGGCGCCCGTCGTGATCACGGAGGACACGAAGGAGCTCGCGGGAGACGTGGGTCAGGAGGCCCTCGAGGCGGCGGAGAAGAGCGCGGTCGCCGGGGAGTCGGAGTTCCTCGCGCGTCTGAACCCGCGAACGACCGCCACGATGGGCGAGCCGATCGAGCTCGTCGTCGACGTCAGCCCGGCTGCACTTCTTCGACCCGCAGACCGGTCAGGGGATCTACGAGGAGACGCAACAGAGCCAAGACGCGTCCGGTTCATCGTAGGAGCTGATGGATGGGAACGAGATCGACGACAGGACAGAGAGAAGAGAGGGAGGGGTCGCATGCGGAAGTTCCGGATGCTCGCGCTGACCGTGGTGATCGTGATGGTCGCGGCAGGCGTGTAAGAGCGAGGAGGGCGGCGGCGGCGGCGGTGACCAGGCCGAGAACACCGGAACGGTCAACGTCTTGAACGCGATGGAGCCGCACGAGGGCGAGGCGGTCCAGACGGCCGTCGACGAGAACATCGGCGATGTCGACTACACCGTCGAGATCGAGGCGTCGCCCGACTTCGAGGAGCAGTTCCCGATCAGGGCCGAGAGCGGCACGCTGGACGTCGCGCTGGTGCCGCAGCCGGGAACCGTGGCCACGGAGGCGGCGGCGGGGACGCTCGTCTCGCTCGAGGACCTGGGGCTCGATGTCGCCCAGCTCGAGGAGACGGTCGGCGAGTACCTGATGTCGTTGGTCGAGTTCGAAGGCGAGCACTGGGGGCTGCCGACCAACGTCAACCTGAAGTCGATGATCTGGTACCCGAAGGACGACTTCGACGCGGCCGGGTACACCGTGCCGACGACATGGGACGAGCTGATGGCCCTGTCCGACCAGATCGTGGCCGACGGTGGGACACCGTGGTGCGTCGGGTTCGAGTCCGGAAGCGCCACCGGATGGCCGGCGACGGACTGGATGGAAGACATCATGCTCCGCACGGCGGGGCCCGACGTCTACGACCAGTGGGTGACCCACGAGATCCCGTTCAACGACCCGGCGGTCGCGACCGCGGCACAGACGTTCGGCGACGTGATGTTCCACGACGGCTACGTCCTCGGCGGCGCGGCCGACACGCCGTCGATCGCCTTCGGGGCCTCCCCGCTGCCGATGTTCGACGACCCGCCGAAGTGCTGGCTGCACCGCCAGGCGAGCTTCATCATCGGCGCCGCGCCCTTCCCGGCGGACGCGGAGTCGGGCGTGGACTACGACTGGTTCCCCGTTCCCACCGATCGACCAGGAGGGGACGCTCCTGGCCGGTGAGTACGCGGTGGTCGGCACGAACGGGAACCGGCCCGAGGTGGCGGACTTCCTCGAGAAGTTCCTGAGCGAGCCCGTCCAGTGCGCGCAGGGCGCCGAACCGGACTCCTCGCGGGTCTCGCCGAACATCAACGTCAGCCCGGACTGCTACACCAACCCGATCCTGGCCGACTCGGCGGCGGTCCTCACGGAGGCCCTGTCGACCGGCACGGGACGGTTCGACGCATCGGACCTGATGCCCGGTGAGGTCGGTGCCGGCAGCTTCTGGACAGGGATGGTCCGGTACATGCAGGAGGGTCCAAGCTCGCTCCAGAGCGTGCTGGACGAGATCGAGGCGAGCTGGCCGGCGTGACCGGACGGCGCGGCGGATCCCTCCACGGGGTCCGATGAGCGAACGGGGAGCGGCCGCGCAGCGGCCGCTCCCCGGTTTGCGTGAGCGTCGCATCGCAGGGGAGGATTGAGCCTCGTGGAGAGGACCGACGAGCGGACGACGGGTCCTGAGCCGGCGGATCCCGGTGACGGGGCGCCTACGACGGAGCGGACCAGCGCCTCTCCGCTCCGGATCGCGTCCGTCATCATCGGGGCCGTCGTCGCGGTCGCCCTGTTCCTGCTGGCGTTCGACTACTTGCGGGACCCGAACGCGAACCGCGCCACGGTCGTGGGACTCGCGATCGTGGTGGGCGTCGGCGGCGTCTTCCTGCTGTTCTGGATGATGAACCGGGTCGTCGACCTGCTCTCCGAGCGGCTCCGCGAGAGGGTCCGGCCCTACGTGTTCGTGGGACCCGCGCTGGTCCTCCTGGCCGTGTTCCTGGTGTACCCGGTGTTCAACACGATCTTCATCAGCTTCGAGAACGGCAACTCGACGGAGTTCGTGGGACTGGACAACTACAAGTTCGTCTTCACCGACGTCAACATGCTGCGGTCGATCCGCAACACGGCGGGGTGGCTGATCCTCGTGCCGTTGGCCGCGGTGAGCATCGGGCTCGCGTTCGCGACCATGGCCGACAAGCTCCGGCGCGGCGAGGCGGTGGCGAAGTCGTTGATCTTCCTTCCGATGGCGATCTCGTTCGCGGGCGCCTCGATCACGTGGCAGCTGATCTACAGCTACCGTTCACAGGGCTTCGGGAGCAACATCGGGCTGCTCAACGGGATCATGCTCGGGCTGGGTCAGGACCCCGTCAAATGGCTGGAGCTCCAGCCGTGGAACAACCTCTTCCTGATGGTGATCATGGTCTGGATGCAGACGGGATTCGCCATGGTGGTGCTGTCCGCCGCGATCAAGGCGATCCCCGACGAGATCATCGAGGCCGCTCGGATCGACGGCGCCTCCGAGCTCCAGGTCTTCTGGCGCATCATGGTGCCGACGATCGTCCCGACGATCGTGGTGGTGACGACCTACATGGTGATCAACGCGATGAAGGTCTTCGACATCGTCTTCGTCCAGCCGGCGAGCGCGGAGAACAACGGCACGGTCGTGATGGCCGAGCGGATGCTCCGATGGTTCTTCCAGCTCAACCACAACGGCCGGGGCGCCGCGGTCGCGGTCGTCCTGTTCCTGGCCGTGATCCCGGTCATGATCTGGAACATGCGACGGTTCCGCGAACAGGAGGCCATCCGATGAGCGCCACGCCGGTCTCGGCGCCGATCGAGCCCGAGCGCAGCGGCAACGTGGGAGACGTCCGCACGGGCGGCTGGCTCATCCGCATCACGATCATCGTGATCGTGCTCTTGTGGTCGATCCCGACCCTCGGCGTGCTGATCACCTCCTTCCGTGCGGAGGAGTTCGTGAACACGTCGGGTTGGTGGACGGCGCTCGCGAAACCGTTCGAGGCGGCCCAGTGGACGCTCGAGAACTATCGGGTGGCGATCGAGGGCCAAGAGTTCGGGAGCGCGTTCATGAACAGCCTCGCCATGGCGATCCCCGCCACGGTGATCCCGATCACGATCGCGGCGTTCGCGGCATACGCCTTCTCGTGGATGGAGTTCCGGGGACGGTACGTGATGTTCGTCACCGTGGTGGGGCTCCTGGTCGTCCCCCTCCAGATGGCGCTGATCCCGATCCTGAAGCTGTTCACACAGGGCATCATGCTCGGCGACTACATCATCGTCCCGGATCTGGACCTGAATCAGTCCTTCGTCGGCATCTGGCTCGCACATACGGGGTTCGGTCTTCCCCTCGCCGTGTATCTGCTCCGGAACTACATCGGCTCGCTCCCCTCCTCGATCATCGAGTCGGCGCGGATCGACGGCGCCGACCACTTCACGATCTTCTGGCGCCTGATCATCCCGCTCTCGATCCCGGCCCTCGCGGCGTTCGCGATCTTCCAGTTCATGTGGGTCTGGAACGATCTGCTCGTCGCGTACGTGTTCCTCGGCGGGGCGGGGAAGAACATCGTGCTCACCGTGGCCTTGCGGAACCTCGTGGGCTCGACGGGCGAGAACTGGCAGATCCTGACGGCGGCGGCGTTCATCTCGATGTCGCTGCCGCTCATCGTGTTCTTCTCCCTCCAGCGGTACTTCGTCCGCGGGCTCACGGCGGGCGCCGTCAAGGGCTGAGGGTGGCGCGTCGAGCCCGAGGGTCCGGGCTCGCAGGTGCCGAGCCCCTCTCGCCGCGCAAGAAGTGGCGGGCGATCACGCTGGCGACGCTGGTGCTGGCGCCCGCGTTCTGGTCGGTCCTGGCCGGCGTCGCGGCGGTCGGCTCGGACGATCCTCGAGCCCCTGCGCCCGCCCCGTGGATCGCGTTCGGACTCGCACTCATCCCGTTCGTCTTCATCGTCCTGGCGTTCCTCTCCGAGCATCCCCGCGCGCCCGGCGCCGTCGTCCGAGCGATGGTGCTGTCGCTGCTCGTGGGGATCCCGATCTCGGCCGTGGCTCCCGACGCGGTGACCGGGTTCGTCGCGGGCCTCGGCGCGGGTGGCATCGCCGCGCTGCGAGCGGACCCCATCCACTCGTGGAAGGCGAGAGCCGCGGCCGTCGCCGTCGTGACGCTGTTCGTGTTCCTCCTGATGATGGTCTCCGACATCGCCTTGCTGCTGGCACCCGCGCTGCCGTTCACGAGCCTCGGCGTGGCGGACCAGATCGTGGAGCGACGGCAGGAGCGACCTGGAGCCATGCCCACTTGACACGGTTCGGCCACTTCGACGACGAGGCGCGCGAGTACGTCATCACCCGCCCGGACACGCCCCTCCCCTGGATCAACTACCTGGGCAGCGAGGACGTACTTCGGGATCATCTCGAACACGGCCGGCGGGTACTCCTTCTACCGGGACGCGCGACTCCGACGGCTGACCCGGTACCGGTACAACAACGTCCCCGCCGACACCGGCGGGCGGTACCTCTACCTGCGCGACACCGCGTCGGGCGATCCTGGTCGCCCGTCGTGGCAGCCGACCCGAACGGAGCTCGACGGCGTACGAGTGCCGCCATGGCCTCGGGTACACGGTGATCGCGTCCATCTCGGACCGCGGGCATCGAGACGGAGACCCTGTACTTCGTGCCCCTCGGCGAGACGCTGGAGGTCTGGCGGACCCGACGTCACGAACCACCGCGACACGCGCGGCGTCGCTCTCGCTCTTCTGCGCGTCGAGTTCTGCCTGTGGGACGCCCAGGACGACGCAGACCAACTTCCAGCGCAACTTCTCGACCGGCGAGGTCGAGGTCGTCGACGGCGTGATCTACCACAAGACCGAGTACCGGGAGCGGCGGAACCACTTCGCGTACTTCGCCTGCTCGCGGGACGCTCGCCGGCTTCGACACCCAGCGGGAGGCCTTCCTCGGGCCATACCGCGGCTGGGATCGGCCGGTCGCCGTCGAGCGCGGGACATCCGGCAACTCGATCGCGCACGGCTGGGCACCGATCGGCTCCCACCACGTGCGAGCTCACGCTGGCTCCGGGCGAGACGCGAGAGATCCTGTTCCTCCTCGGCTACGCGGAGAACCCGCCGGATGCCAAGTTCGACCCGCCCGGATCGCAGACCCTCAACAAGGCGATGCGTCCGCCCCGTGATCGAGCGGTATCGGCGGCCGGACGAGGTCGAGGCTGCGTTCGGGCGGGCTGCGCGACCGCTGGGCCGAGCTCTCGACGTGCTGGAGGTCTCGACGCCGAACGACGCACGTCGACCGGATGGTGAACGTCTGGAACGCGTACCAGTGCATGGCGACGTTCAACCTGTCCCGCTCGGCGTCGATGTTCGACACCGGGATCGGCCGCGGCATGGGGTTCCGGGACTCGAACCAGGACCTGCTCGGGTTCGTGCACATGGTCCCCGAGCGGGCGCGGGAACGGCATCCTCGACCTCGCCGCGACCCAGCTTCCGACGGGCGGCGCCTACCACCAGTACCAGCCGCTCACGAAGCGCGGCAACGACGCGATCGGCTCGGGCTTCAACGACGACCCGCTCTGGCTCGTCCTCGCCGTCGGCCGCGTACGTGAAGGAGACCGGCGACCTGGCGGTCCTCGACGAGCCGGTGCCGTACGACAACGAGCCCGGATCGGAGACGCCGCTCTACGAGCATCTGCCGCCGGGCGCTCGCGCTACACGCCTGGACCGGCTCGGCCCGCACGGGCTGCCGCTGATCGGCCGGGCCGACTGGAACGACTGCCTGAACCTGAACTGCTTCTCGGACGACGCCCGGCGAGTCGTTCCAGACCACCGAGAACCGCGAGGGCGGGGTCGCCGAGTCCGTGTTCATCGCCGGCCTGTTCGTGCTGGCGGCCGAGGAGCTCGCGCAGCTCGCCGAGCGGCGCGGTCTCACCCGACGACGCCGCGACGGACCGGGAGGCGAGCGGGCAGATGATGGCCGCCGTCGTCGAGCACGGCTGGGACGGCGACTGGTTCCTGCGGGCCTACGACTTCTTCGGTGACCCCGTCGGGTCGGCGAGCAACGACGGAGGGCCAGATCTTCATCGAGCCGCAGGGCATGTGCGTGATGGCGGGCGATCGGCCTCGACGACGGGTCGGGCCGCAGCGGGCCCTCGACTCGGTCGCGCGAGCGACTCGGCGACGCCGCACGGCATCGTCCTGCTGCAACCCGCCGTACACGCAGCTACCAGTCGAGCTCGGCGAGATCTCGCTCCTACCCGCCGGGATACAAGGAGAACGGCGGCCGTCTTCTGCCACACGAACCCGTGGATCATGATCGCCGAGACGATGGTCGGCAACGCGCGACCGCGCGTTCGACTACTACCTGCGGATCAACCCGTCCGCCCGCGAGGACCGATCGCGAGGTCCATCGCGTGCGAGCCGTACGTGTACGCGCAGATGATCGCCGGGCAAGGACGCCGCGACGCCCGGCGAGGCGAAGAACTCGTGGCTCACCGGCACGGCGGCGTGGAACTTCGTGGCCATCACCCAGTGGATCCTCGGCATCCGGCCCGAGCACGACGGCCTGCGGATCGACCCTGCCTTCCCTCGGCGTGGGACGGGTTCCGGGCCGTCCGCCGGTTCCGGGGCGCGACCTACCGGATCGCGATCGACAAGCCCGGCGGCGTCACCGGGCGGGTCACGTCGTTGCGCGTCGACGGCCGACAGGTCGACGGGAACGTCGTGGCTCCCGCTCCCGAGGGATCGGATGTAACGGTCGAAGGCACGATCACCTGACCTGGTGACGCCTCACCGGTCGCGGGTCGCTCCCGCGGACAGCGCCGACACCGCCGTCGCGACGAGCGGCACGAGGAACGCCATCCGCAGGGTGGCCAGGTCGGCGATGAAGCCCACGAGCAGCGGTCCGACGATCGAGCCCATGTAGCCGGCGGTCGCCACGAGCGGGAGGGCGCTCGCGTGACCCGAACGGAAGGTCCGACCGGCGGTCCGGAACGCGAGGGGGACCACAGGGCCGAGGCCCAGGCCTACGATCCCGAGCGCGGCGATGGACGGGACCAGGCGGTGGACGATCAGCATCGCGGCGAGCGCTGCGAACGCGCTCGAGGCGCCGACCCGAGCGACGGCCTGCTGCCCGAACCGTGCCACGAGGCGATCCCCGAGGAAGCGCGACGACGCCATCCCGGCCGAGAACGCGACGACGCCGAGCCCGGCGGCGCCCGGGTCGGCGCCCACCGACTCGCGAAGGAAGACAGCGCTCCATTCGACCGCGATCCCCTCCACGAGGAAGGAGCCCATGGCGACCAGACACAGGAGCAGGAGGACCCGGGTCGGGCTCGGCCGGCCGGCCTGCAGCTCGTCGGGCCTCGCGACCGGAGCCTCCGTGGCTTCCTCCGCAGCCGGCAACCATCGGAGGAACGCAGCGCTCACCACGACGACCAGCGCGGCCGAGATCGGGAGGTGGACATCGATCGACAGTCCGGCGGCGATCCCCGCGGAGGCGAGCGCGGCGCCGACGAACAGCGCCACGCTCCACGTGCCGTGGATCGCCGACATCACCCGGCGTTCGAAGCGGCGCTCGACCGCGACCGCCTCGATGTTCATCGCCACGTCGATCAGACCCGCCAGCAGGCCGATACCGAAGAAGAGCAGCGTGAGCGACGCGAGGCTCGCCCGCCGCCGGCAACAGCGCGAATCCCACGCCCATCACCGGGATGCCGCCGCGGACGACCCGCCGGCCACCCCAGCGTCGGATCGTCGGGTCCGCAACGCGGGTCCCGGCCAGCAGCCCCACCGCGAACCCCGTCAGGGCGATGCCGAGCCCGGAAGCGTCCAGTCCCGCCTGGGCTTTGATGCGAGGGATCCACGGCCCCAGGAGACCGGACAGCATGGCGTGCGCCGCGAACGCGGCCGTCACCCCGACCCGCGCGCGACGCATCGCCCGCTGATCCTCGCCGGCGGTGGCCATCGAGAGAGTCTGTGCGATGCGAGCCGAGACCGGCACGCGGGCCCGATCATACCGGCCCCGCGGCCACGAGCCGCCCGCCGTCCAGGAGCAGTGCTCTCGCGCAGAGCGCGCGGATCTCGCCGAGGCTGTGGCTCAGACGAGCAGCACCGAGCGGCCGTCGCCGGTGACCTCTTCGATGGTCCCCATGCACTTCTTCTGGAACTCGACGTCTCCGACGAGCACCTCGTCCACTAGGAGCACCTCGGGACGGAGGTGCGCCGCCACCGCGAACGCCGAGGCGCACCTGCATGCCCGAGGACAGTGCTTGAGCTCGGTGTCGAGAAACGCCTCCACGCCCGCGAAGGCGACGATCTCGTCGAGCTTCTGCGCGATCTCGGCCCGGCGCATCTGAGGATCGCCCCGTTCAAGATGTTTTCGCGCCCGGTCAGCTCGCGTGGAACCCCGTGCCGGTTTCCAGCAGGGCGCCGAGGCGGCCGCGAATCTCGGCGCGCCCGGTGGTCGGCCGCGTGATCCGGGCGACGCTTGAGATCTCGTCTTGCCGGCGCCGTTCGTCCGATGAGCCGACCACCTTCGCCTTTCCGCAGATCGAACGAGACGTCGCGCAGCGCCCAGATCGACACGCGCTTCGGGCTGCACGCGGGCGGGCGAGCGGCGCCGCGGGCGGCGCGGCCACGAGAGCTCCCTCAGCGTCCGGTACGCGGGGCCGCGCGGCCCGATCCGGTACTGCTTACCGAGCCCTTCGACGCGGACGACGATGTCGCTCACCGATCACACCACGTAGGCCGCATTGGTCCTCGACCCGCCGGAAGACCAGCACGCCGGTGAGAAGACGACGAGGCCGACGGCCATCGAGAGCGCCAGCCGTATCGGCCGATGGCTTCGTGCCGAGAGCGTCCACCGGAAGGCTTCCACCACGCCCCGCCATGGGATCGAGACCCGCGACCGTCCGCCAAGGCTGGGGATCATGCTGGCGGGGTACACCACCGGCGTCGCGAACAGCCAGAACTGCGTGAGAAACGGCACGACTACCGGACGTCGCGATACGTCATCGTCCAGCGCGGCCAGCCACAGGCGATGCCCAGCGTGGTGACGAGGGAGCAGCAGCACCGCGAGCGGGAAGTCATCACGAGCGCCCGCGGCGGCGACCTCGCCGTACCGCGGCATCAACCCGAGGAGCAGGAGAAGCGCGAGCACGAAGTCGACCGCGGCGGACGCGACGGCGGCGGCGGGGAGGATCACGCGCGGGAAGTACCCCTTTGTGAGCAAATTCGCGCCGCCGAGGAGGTTTGCGCCGCCTGGATCGCCGCCGCGAAGAAGATCCAGGGCACGAGCGCGGCGTAAGAGAAGAGCGGATAGGGCAGGCCATCCGTCGGCAGCCGGCGACACCGTCAAAAGAAGAGGGTGAAGACGAGCATCGCCGCGAGCGGCTGGAGAGGCCCAGCGAGCCCCCAGCAGCGTCTGCTTGTAGCGAACTTGAGGTCGCGCCACACGAGGAAGCCAGAGAGCTCGCGATGGTCCCACAGCTCGCCGAGGCCGACGTGGACAGCCGCCGGCGGACGAATCACGCGAACGGGCGCGGTCACCGGCGTCACACTCGCGCGCCCGGGAACGACCGACATCGAGGGCGGCGCCCCGCGTCCTGGTGCCACCTTTCCAGCCAGGCGGCCGCCGCGAGCACGAGCGCCGCGATGGCGAGTCGCGAGCGCGACGGGCAACCAGGCGGCCTGAAGGCCAGGCGAACGTGCGACTCGCCGACGGGCACGGCGACGGCGCTGAAGGCGAAGAGGCGCGCTCCACCGGCCGCGGCGTCGCCGTTGACCCATGCCCGCCAGTACGGCGACTACGGCGTGCGGAGGAAGACGAATCCGCCTCGGGCGCGTGAACGCGGAGCGCGCGCGTGTTGTAGGTGTGTCCCGTCCGCTTCGATGGTCGCGGGCGCTCGGCCCGCGAGCGCAGGCGAGGCGGTCGCCGCCCCCTCGCCGGCGAGCAGCAGCGTCGCCGTCGCCCCCGCGCGGAGCGCCGCCAGGGTCGTCGGCGTCACCGGCGCGTTCGGCGGCGACGTGAAAGCTCACCTCGGGCAGCGGCGGCGCGTCGAGGTCGCCGAGGGCCGAGTCGCTGCGGCTCGATGACGACCCCGTGCGTAGTGAGCTCCGCCACGTCGTCCCCCATGCCGATCGCGGTAGGGGCGGGCTCGACGAGATCTTTCGTCGCGCCTGCCCACACCACCTCGCGGACGTGGCCATAGGCGACCGTGGCCGTGTCCACGACCGCGAGGCGATGAGCAGTGCGCGACGCGACGCGTTCCTGCGGGACCCGGCGCCGCGGACCTCCATGAGGGCCACGAGGGAGCGCAGGTCATCACCGCCGCGAACCCGAAGAGCGGGCGCGACAGACCCGTGGGCCCATGGAGGGCGACGAAGAGCGCCGCCGATTGATGGACGTGACCGCCACCGCGCGCACGGCGAGCCGGCGTCCTGCCGGCTACCGAGCACCGACTCGAACCCGGAGGCCGCCGCCGAGGATCACCAGGGCGAAGAGCCCGAACCGAAACGTCGAGTCCGCCGTAGTGGTTCACCGCACCAGCGGCGTCGGCCACGCCGGAGCACGAGGCTGAAGACAGGGCTCCAGGCGGACACAGCACGATGGCCCCGAAGACGCCGACGAGGAGCAGGAGGCGGACGCGCACACACGGACCGGCTGGCCACGAGGGCCGAGAACGCGAGCGGCAGCGTGAGGACCCCGAGGTAGCCCGTCGGAGAGATAGCCCGTGGGTGTCGTCGAGGGCGTCACGGAGCGAAGATCCTCTTGACGTTCTCGAAGCCGATGCGGGGGTGCCCGCGCGCCAGAATCTCGAGCGGGTTGCCCGGGCGCAGCCACGCGTAGGAGTAGATCCGCGTGCCGCTTCACCGAGCGGACGAAGCCTGGGGCCCCTTGCGTGAACGTGAGCAGCGCCGGCAGGAGCGCGGCCGAGCACCGCCGACACCAGGGCCACCCACAGCCCTGCCGGCACCGACCGGACCGCCTACGGTAGCGTGCCGTCGCCCGGGCCGCGAACCAGGAGTCGACCAGGCCGCGAAAAGTGGCACCGATTTGCGGGAACTCCTTAACTCGGTTTTTTCCATTTCGATGAGTTTTTCAAAAACCTCGCGCTGGACCCTCATGAAATAAATTCCCCCGCGGCCATCGAAGAAGCGCCCGCCAGCAGCCCGGCGATCCCGGCAAGCAGCACGAACTTTGGCTCGGTGTTGGCGCCCGCGATGCCCATCACCAGGCTGAGGTTCGAGACCAAACCGTCGTTTACGCCGAAAACCGCCGCCCGGAAGCTTCCTTTTTGCGCGTTCGTATTGACGTGCCTTTCGCGATGTTTCCATTCGTCGAGGTACTGCTGAACTGGAGGTTCGTTTATTTTCATAAGGTCTTGTCGAGGCCTGAGTGCCGGGATGGCCGAATTCACATGAAACTTAACAGGTTTTAGGTTTAAAGGCTATATTTTAATCAAAAGATATCACACCCGAAAAGTTTAGAGGCGGTCTTCGACCGCCACCTGCAAGAACTTTGCTGTTACAGTCAAAGGCCATCTCTAAACCATACAACAGATTTTGAGGTGAGAGAAATGAAAGTATTAATTGCCACGGACGGTCAGAACCAGTAACCCGGCGATAGAAAAATGTTTCGAGCTGCTCAAAACGGAAAATATTTCGTTCCGGGTGGTGTCGGTGCTTGAGCCGCCGCTGACGATGTCAGAGCCTTTGGGCGGCTAGTATTTTACCGCGAGCCGAAGACGCGATCCGCCGCCAGGCGCAAGCCGCCGCGACACAGGCGGAAGATCGTGTCCGCGAACATTTTGGCGGCGCTTTGCGGAGGTTGTCGACCTCCGAAGTGGTGTCGGCTCCCCGGCGCGGCGCATCGTCGAAGAAGCGCAGAAATGGGAAGCCGATCTGATAATGGTCCGTTCGCACGGCTACGGTTTTTGGGAAAAATGATGCTGGTTCCGTTTCGCAATCGGTCGCTCAACATGCCCCGTGTTCCGTTTTGGTGGTTAGGGAGGATAAAGGCCGGCCTTAAAAAAACGGCCCGGCCTTTTTTACCGGGTGGCCATCTTCCGCGCTTACCTAGCCGTCCCCGTCGCCACCCACCGAATTGCAAACGATGTTGCCGGACAGGGTGTTCATTCCACCGCTTGGAGATTGAACTCCGGGGAGCGAGACTTTGTTTGCCTAAATCCAGTAATAATTATAAAAATCCAAAACGATATCGTTCCCCCGGTTGTAAATGTACACTTCATGAGTAAAGTCCGGCACTTTATCAGGCGTTCTGTCGATGCCGTTTTCCTGTGAGATGGTGACGCTGTCGGCTTCGATCTTTGCCCCGATCACACATCCCACCGCGCCGAAACGGTCGTTCACCAATTCTCCCGAAGGAAGAATGACGTTCATATCGTAATCGGTAAAATTCCTGGTATAAAAAAGGGCATTATGCACCAACATCGGCGTCAGGACCTTTTCATGCTGAATGGGCGCAACCGGAATTCCGCCGTGAATATCATTGGTCATATGGACAGCCAGCGCAGGTCTTCCGGGTCGTTCGATTGCCAGTCAAAGCGGTCAAAGGACGCGCCTTCGTTAAGTTCGATCCCGGCGCGCGCCGGGTTGATGCCCCTGATGGTAATGGCATCACCCGTCATCGGAACTGTGACCGTATCATCGGCGGAAACTCCGCCCTCCGCGTTTTTTTCTATTATGCGAATGGAAAGTTCGTGAGATTCTTCGCGCAAAAACTTCATTACTCCGCGCTGTGCGTTACTTAAGTACCAAACACCCAGGCCGTATACATAGAGGGTGACCGCAGCCGGCATGGAGTCGATGGTAAAGGTGGCGCCCTTGGAATTACAGTGCAGGATTCCAGGGTCAGAGGTGTCGTGTGCAGGGGTAAAACCTTCCATAATTTTCTCCTTTTATTGGCGGGGAATTAGGGTTGAGTGTTAAAAAACAGAGATTTAAGTGCCGCCGATCGCGGCAAAAGCAGCCCAGAAATAAGGTGAATCTAAATGCCGCCGACAGCAGCAAAAAGCAGCTCAGTAAATAAGGTGAATCTAAATGCCGCCGATCGCGGCAAAAGCAGCCCAGAAATAAGGTGAATCAAAATGTTCGTCGTTGAGCAATTCGATCTGGGCCTGGCGCAAAGCAGCAGGAGCTGAGAGTCCTTTTTCCTTACGGTTGCGGTGAAAAGCTATCATCAACCTGGCCGAGGCGGGAGAATCCACTTCCCAGCGGCTGGCCACTACGACCGGCGCGCCGGCGGCAAAAAGGTTCCCGCGCAATGCCGATCGCGCCTTCACCGTGGTAATAATCTTCGATCGCCGTCTTACAGGCAGAGAGGACAACTAGCCGGGTCTTGCTCAATTTCAATCCGCGGATCTCCGCGGCGGTCAGGTCGTTTTCACCGGTCGGAAGTTTCCCGGCGAGCAGAAATTTTGAGAATTGCGGGGAGAGTTCGTTCGCCGTAAAATGCCCGGCAAAATGAAAAACATCGGCCTGAGGTAAAGCCGACAGGATGTTTTTCTTTTCCGCTTCATCGCGGATCAATCTTTGGCTTACGTTGTAAAAAGCGGCGCTCTCACGGATCTCTTTTTCCGCCGCGGGAAGATCTAGCAGCTTTGGATTTTCCGCGCGGTCAAAAGAGGGATTTCCCACGCCGAGAAAACTTTCCGCACCGCCGGCGAAGATCTTTTAAGCGCAATTTGCGAAAGCAAAACGAAAAGAGTGGAGCTGGGGGCGTAAGAGATCTGGTAATCTTCGACCGCGTATTTTCCGGCGGGAGAGCGCAGGGCCTCGAACGGCAAATGGCAGAGTATTTTGTCCGGAATGATACCGACCGCCTTTTCCTTGTTGAGAAAAGGCCGGATAGGCTCGATAAGCAGCGTGTCGAGCCCCGCGGCCGAATCCTTTACCACGGCACTGTCGGCGCCGGCGAAAGAAATGCGCTGCATAAACTCGCGCACGCGGGTTTCGAGCTCCGCGCTCGAAATATTTCGTTCGGCGTATTTTACGTCCGAATCCGTCACTACCCAGATGAGCAATTTATCGGGCAGGACGGCATACTGAACTAACTGCGCGCCGGGTGGAAGCTGCCGCCGTACCTCCGGCAGGGTGAGGACACCCACCGGGCCCGATCCGGATGAAGCGCCGGCGCGGCGCAGATCGTCCAGCAGCGAACGCGCTTTTTCCCTTTCGATATAATCAAAGGCAAGCGCGGTATCGTTTTTTTTCAGGGCATGAGAGGCGGCAAATTCATAGATGCCCTGTTCCCGGGCGAAAAAAGACGTTTTAGAGTCGTCTTCCTCGATCTGCGCGTGCAGGCCCTCGGCCAGTTTCAGGACGGCGGCGAGCTCTTCTTCAACGTTCGCGTCCTGCCCCAATTCTTCATAACAGAGCAGCCTTCCTTTACGGGCGTCGTAATTTTTTAGCGTTTCCTCGTTTTTCTGGTCGCGAAAAATGGAAACGGCCTGGTCGTAATGTTCCAGCGCTTTAACACAATCCGCCAGAGAGCGCTCGGCTTCGGCCTTTTTCAGCAGGGAATCCGAGAACAGGCGATCTTGCGTTTCCCCGGCCTTTAAGGTCAGAGCGATCCGGGAGCTTTCTTCCGCAGCCTTCAGCGCGTCCTGGTAATTCTGCGCCGCCTGCCGGTAGACGGCCGATAAAAAGAGAAAGGAATTGCTAAGCGCCGCCGGATCGTTCATCACGTCGCGGCTCAGCCGCACCGCCTCCTGCGCGTAGGCTATCGCCGATTCACCCAGCCCGAATTGATAAGAAGCCTGCGCCGCAAACATATAATTGCGCCACACCTGGCGCGGACTGTTGAAATACTCGCCCATTGCCCGCAGGCTGTTTTGCGAATTTTCCCAGGCGCGGGCCGGTTCGTTCAGATGGGTATAGGAATCGGTCAACTGGCCGAGGCTTTTTGGAAGTTGTAGGAGTCGGAAGTTGCCCTGGCGATCTCAAGAGCTTCCTTGCTGCTTCGGATGGCGGGAGAATTTGCTCTGGCGAAAGTAGGTCGAGCCGGTTTGCGTCAGGGCCTGTCCCAAAAGCCAATTGTAAGATCTTGCGCGGCTGTAATCGGCCAGCGACTGTGAAACCTTTAAGCTTTCACCCGCATTCTTTTTTTTCGGCCAGACAATAGCTGATCCAATATTGGGTTTTAGCGGCTTCCTGCGTATTTCGCGCCTCGGCAAAGAGTCTCCGGCTTTCGATAAATTTCGGAAGCGCTTCCAGGTACTTGCCTTCACGGCACCATTTATACGCTTCCATGGTCAGGGTCTGTGCCCGTTCAATTTTTTCCGTTCACCGGGAATGGCGGGCGTAATATTCGGCCAGCTCGAAAAAAAATTATCCCCCGCTTTTTCTTTTTCCAGCCTGCCCAAAAACTTAAGCGCCGAAAGTATGCGTTCTGCATCGTCGCGCTCCTTCTATATCGGCAAAGAAACCGGCGCGTTAGTTGTTCGGAGATCATAGTGCCGGTGATCATCTCTTTCGATTCACCGGCGATCTTCCAGGCCCTGGTCTCGTCACCGCTGTCAAAAGCCCGCAAAAAATCCTTCAACACCTGCGGCGGATCTTTTGCGCCGGTTTCTTTATCATTCAGCGTTTTAAGATAGCCCTCAGCTTCTTTGGCCCAGGGGGAAGAAGGATCTTTTTCCAGGTACTTTTCCCAGGCTTCGCGCGCGGTGGAAGACAAATTCATTTCCTGCAGGCAAAGCGCCCGGTTAAACAGCGCGGGGAGAAAATTTTCGTCGATCTTCAGCGCTTTCTCAAGCCGGGAGAGCGAACTTTCCAGATGACGAAGACTTTTTTCAGACGTTTCGTTCGGGCCGGTTTTTGCCGTTTCCAGCAGGAACCGCGCCGTAGTCCGCGTAAAACAAGGCATCGGCCGGATCAAAGGCCTCGCCTTTAGCGAATTGATCGAGCGCCTTATCGAAATCCCGCCGTGAAGCGTAGTAAAGCCCGAGAGCACGGTATGAATCGGCCCCGGGCCATTCCCGCACGGCGGCACCGAGTAAAAGCCCCGCCTGGTCGTGCGCCAGAGTATCGACCTGCTCCGCCGCACCGCCGCGGGTGTTGGGCCGCGGGGCATAGTTCAGCGCCGAAAGGCGCGCTTCGTCCGCCGCTGCGTGAGAAATGCGGTCTTTAGTTCCGCCAGCCCTTCGTTGACCTTGCTGCTGCCGCCGCCGGCGAGATACCAGCACAGACCCGCGCCGGCGCCGAAGATCAATATTCCCAGCGCAGCGAATCTGAGCGCTCCCGAGGGGAAAAGGTTTTGAAAAAGAATGTGGCGCCGCGCTTTTTCGGTTCTCGCCGACA
Organism: uncultured Actinomycetota bacterium; assembly: GCA_963711655.1. Classification (GTDB taxonomy): domain Bacteria; phylum Actinomycetota; class UBA4738; order UBA4738; family HRBIN12; genus JAJNBA01. The sequence goes on along the minus strand of CAVQEW010000007.1, from coordinate 8,170 downwards.
TCCTTTATGCCGTCGTCGATCCGCGGATCCGGGTGGGATAGGCGATGAGCACCGCAGCCTTGCAGACCCTCCAACCAGCTCCCGGTCAAGCCGCCTGGCAGCGCTTCCGCCGTCACCGGCTCGCTCTGGCGGGAGCGGTGACGATTGTCGTCCTTGTGCTGGGCTCGGCGTTCGGCCCGTACCTTCTGCCGTTCGACGACACCTTTATCGATATCATGAAACGGTTCGCTCCGCCGTTGTCGGGAGCTCATATCCTTGGCACCGACGAGCTCGGCCGCGACGTGCTGGCGCGGTTGATGATGGGAGGGCGCGTGTCGCTCTCCATCGGTATCGTCGCCATGACCATCGCCATGGCGGTCGGCATCCTTGTCGGCGCTTTCGCGGGCTTCTACGGTGGCGTCCTCGGCGCAGTGCTGATGCGGTTCGTCGATGCCGTGCTGTGCTTCCCCGCGATCTTTCTGCTGCTGGCGCTCGCGGCGCTCACCGAGCCGGGCCTGATGACCACCACTTTGCTGATCGCGGCCACCGCGTGGATGAGTGTCGCCCGCGTTGTGGAAGCGCAGGTCCGTTCGCTTCGCGAACGCGAGTTCGCCGTTGCCGCCGTCGCATTCGGTTCGTCGAATCTGCGGATCATGTTCCGTGAACTCGTGCCCAATGCGATGGCGCCGATCGTGGTTGCGGCCACGCTCAACGTCGCCAAGGCGATCCTGCTCAAAATCCTATGTCAGCTACCTCGGCTTCGGCATTCAACCGCCCGCTGCGAGCTGGGGCAACATGCTCAACAATGCCCAAATCTATCTGACGAGTGCGCCCTGGCTTGCGATCGCGCCGGGCATTGCCATCACGCTTGCCGTGACCAGCTTCAACTTCCTCGGCGACGGACTGCGCGACGCCCTCGATCCGCGCATGAATATCCCGTGAAGCGGCAAGGGCATCGAACAACTTTAACGTCAGGAGAGCCCGATGTCCCCGCCACTCAGCCGCATAACGAGCGACGAGCGCTTGCCGGCGCAAGCTGATGCCGTCGTCATCGGCGGCGGCGTCATCGGCGTTTCGGCGGCGTATCATCTGGCGAAGAAAGGACACTCCGTCGCGCTGATCGAGAAGGGGCATGTTGGCGCGGAGCAGTCGAGCCGCAACTGGGGCTGGTGCCGCCAGCAGGGCCGCGCGCGCGCTGAGATACCGCTGGCCCGCGAAGCGCTGCGCCTGTGGGAGGACATGCAGAACGACGCCGGCGTCGATGCCGGCTTTCGACGTACCGGTGTCTTGTTCCTGACCAAAAACCCTGCGGAACTGGCCGCCTGGGAGAAATGGGCTGCGATCGCGCGCGAACAGCAGGTTCATTCGTCGGTCCTGTCGCCGGCCGAGGTCGCCGAGCGCGTGCCCGGCAATGCCGATACCTGGGTCGGCGGTTTGCACACGCCGAGCGATGGGCGTGCCGAGCCTTCGATGGCCGTGCCCGCGCTCGCGGCCGCCGCACGAAAGCACGGTGTAACGATTCATCAGGGCTGCGCCGCGCGTGGGCTCGAGACCCAGGGCGGACTGGTGAGCGCGGTCGTCACCGAGAAGGGGACCATTCGCACGCAGTCCGTGCTCCTTGCCGGAGGTGCCTGGTCGTCGCTGTTCTGCCGACGACACGGCATTGAGCTGCCGATCGGCCTCGTCAACGCAACCGCATGCCGCACCACACCGGCGCCGGAAATCACCGTGGGCGCGCTCGGCACCGACTTCTATTGCATCCGCCGCCGCCTCGATGGCGGATTCACGCTGGCGCTGCGCGGCCGCGGCACGGTGGAAGTGTCGCCGGATCTGTTTCGCTATGCCAAAACCTTCTGGCCGACCTACAGGCAGCGCCGCAAGGGGCTGAAACTGTCGTTCGGAAAATCGTTCTTCGACCAGATCATGCGCGGCACCAGCTGGAGTTTTGACAAGCCTTCCCCGTTCGAGACCGAGCGGGTACGCGATCCCGCACCCGACATGTCGCTGGTCACTTCGGCGCTCGCCGCATTGATCGCGTCGAACCCCGAGTTGAAGGGCATCGAAGTCGCAGAAGCCTGGGGAGGCACCATCGACACCACGCCCGACACCATTCCGGTGATCTCCACGGTCGATGCGCTGCCGGGCTTTTTCCTCGCAACCGGCTTCAGCGGCCATGGCTTTGGCATCGGGCCGGCGGCCGGCAAGCTCGCCGCCGACCTCGTGACCGGCGATACGCCGTTGGTGGATCCTGCGGCCTACAGCCACACGCGGCTGATCGACGGCCGGCCGTTGGCGCCGGTCAGCCTGTTCTAGCGGCGTCGGATCAGGGCCGCGACATGGCATTTCTCTACAAGGCGAACCCGACGCGCGGCCTCGAATGGGCCCGTTTATTTGCAGCGCGCGCCCCAGACCTGCCGTTCCGGCTCTGGCCCGATGTCGGTGACCCCGCCGAGGTGCGATACCTGGGGGTGTGGGAGCCGCCGCAAAATATCGCAGCAACGTTCCGCAACCTCGAGCTCGTCTTCTCGGTCGGCGCAGGGGTCGATCAATTCGATTTCTCGCAGCTCCCGCCCCATGTGCCGCTGATCCGCATGCTGGAGCCCGGCATCGCCGATGGCATGGTCGAATATGTCACCATGGCCGTGCTGGCGCTGCATCGTGACCTCCTGTCCTTCATTGCCCAGCAGCGGGAGCAGACCTGGCGCGAAATCCGGATTAGGCCGGCCGCGAAACGGCGCGTCGGAATCATGGGGCTCGGCCTGCTTGGTCAGGCTGTGCTCGAGCGGCTCAAGGCGTTCGGCTTTCCGCTTGCGGGCTGGAACCGTTCGCCACGCACCATTCAAGACGTCGATTGTTATGCCGGCGAGCAGACCTTGACGAAGTTCCTCGCCCGAACCGACATCCTCATCTGCCTGCTGCCGCTGACCAATGAGACCCGCGGCATCCTGAACACAAATCTATTCGAGCGGTTGCCGCGCGGCGCCCAACTCATCAATGTCGGGCGCGGCGGGCACCTGGTCGAGGCCGACCTCATCACGGCGCTGGAACGCGGCGCACTGTCAGGCGCCGTTCTCGACGTTGCCGAACAGGAGCCGCTGCCGGCGGGTCATCTGTTCTGGAGCCATCCGAAAATTCTGCTGACGCCGCATATTGCGAGCATGACGACGCCGGAAACGGCGGTTGAATTCGTACTCGATGTTATCGATCGCCACCGCCGCGGCGAAACCTTGCCGGGTCTTGTCGATCTTCAACGCGGCTACTGAAACCGAGTTTTGAAAGCTTTTGGATGAGTATTGGCCCAAGAGTACTAAAGAGCGCACTTGACCAACTCGCCGCCGGCGCGAAGCCCGGGGGTGCGAGCTCGCCGGTGCTGTCGATCTCGGGTCTGACCACCTCGTTCATGCGCGAGGGCCAATGGATCCCCGTCGTGCGGAACGTATCGTTCGACGTCGCCGCCAAGGAGACGGTGGCGATCGTCGGCGAGTTCGGCTCGGGCAAAAGCGTCACCGCCCTTTCCGTCATGCGACTCATTCCGCAAGAGAACGGCCGTATCGAGGGCAGCATCAAGCTCGCGGGCCGTGATCTGCTGACGCTGCCCGACCCGGCGATGCGGGAAGTGCGCGGCAATGACGTCGCCATGATCTTCCAGGAGCCGATGACCAGCCTCAATCCGGTGCTGACCATCGGCTTCCAGATCGCCGAGGCGCTGATCTATCACCGTGGCATGTCGCGCGCCGCGGCCGAGGCCGAAACTATCCGTCTGCTGGAGAAGGTGCGTATTCCGGCAGCGAAGTCGCGTTTCCACGAATATCCGCATCGCTTCTCCGGCGGCATGCGCCAGCGCGTGATGATCGCCATGGCGCTGGCCTGCAAGCCGAAGCTGCTGATCGCCGACGAGCCGACCACCGCGCTCGACGTCACGATCCAGGCGCAGATCCTGGAGCTGCTCAAGATTCTGCAAATGTTCGGCGGCGAGAAGCAGCGGCTCTCCATCGCCCGGGCGTTGCTTCGCCGGCCGCAGCTGCTGATTTTCGACGAGGCGACCTCGTCGCTCGATTCGCTGACCGAGGAAGGAATCAGCGACACCATCCGCGCGGTCACCGCCAACCGCGACGTCCATCGCCGTGATGATTGGCACCGGCTCTCTACGGTGCTCAACGCCGATCGGATCTACGTCCTCGAACAGGGCCGCATCGTCGAATCAGGGCGTCACCAGGAGCTCCTCGAGCAGATGGGGCTGTACTACGCGATGTGGCGGCAGCAGATCGGCGAGCGCCGAGCGGCGCCGGCGCCGGTGGGCGTCGCGATGTCGGCACGATGACGGCGCCGTCACATCAAGCGTGAAGAGCCTTCAGCGGATCAGCCCTCCCGGCGGCAGGCCGCTCGGCACGCGCGCCGGCATCGGTCCGGTCGAACTCGGAGTCTGTCAGCGCGTTCGAGGAACGCGATGATGTCCTCCATCTCGCCGTCGCTCATGTTGTCGACGCGCCGGAACTGGCCCGACACGCGCGCGATGCCGTTGTCGTCTCGTCCGCGTCTCGATCCGCCGGTCCTGCTCGTTGGACACGTTGGGATTCTCGGAGCGGCCGTTGTCGTAGAAGCGCAGCACATCCCTCAGCGTCGCCAGCATGCCGTTGTGCATGTACGGCGCGGTCAGCGCCACGTTGCGCAGCGACGGCGTGCGGAAGCGGAACCGTCCCGCTCCGGCGTCCGGCTGCGCCAGCAGCGGGTGCTCGCGGACGCCTTCCGCATGGTGATCGAAATCCGAGAACATGACGCCGTCGTGACAGCGGTCGCACCCGACCTCGTCGAACGTCTCGAGGCCGCGGCGCTGCTGCGCGGTCAGCGCGTCGAGTCTCCGGCGCGAAAGCGATCGAACGGGCTGTTCATGGCCACGAGCGAGCGCTCGAAGGCGGCGATGGCCTCCCCGATTCGCGGCCCATCGACCGCCGTGCCTGGTCCAAACGCCTCCTGGAACAGCGCGACATACTCGGGAATCTTCCTGATCCGCGCCACGACCGTGTCGACCGCCGCGGCCTCCGGATAGGCGTTGCCCCGCATTTCTTCGAGCGCCTTGATCGGCTCGAGCGCCTGCGTCTCGAGGCTGCGAACCCGGCTGTCCCAGAACATCGGCGCCCTCGCCTGATTGACGGATTGCGGCGAGCCGTCGAATCCCCGTCTCCTCCGGCGATTGTCGTCGAGACCGTTGAAGGCGACGTTGAGGATCGTCGGTGAATTCCGCTTCACCACCGGAATCTGCCCCTTCGAGACGTCGATGCGCGTCGGTCCCAGCCCCACGGCGCCGGTGCCTCTCGAGAGATCGCGGCCGTCCGCATACGCGAAATCCGGATGGTGACAGGTCGCGCAGGCGGTGTCCTTGCTCCCCGAGAGGATCGGGTCCCAGAAGAGCAGCCGTCCGAGTTCTCTTTGGCGGGATCAGTGCGGGGGTTAACCGGCGAGTCGACATTCTGGCGCCGACAGTGAGTACGAAGGCGATTGTTCCGACGAATAGTGCGAGGCCGACGAAAATGATCCGTGTCTTCATCATCGGTTCCTCCAGGACGCCGAACGCAAAGTATACGTCTGCTTCAGCGCCCGGAGGTGGACGATCGTACGCGATGCGCCGTTCTCACTCCAGTCCGTGCTGGCGCAGCCGGACATAGAGTTGTTTGCGGCTCAGCCCGAGCATCTTGGCGGCCCGAGACTTGTTATGCCGGGCGTCCCGGAGCGCCCGCTCGATTGTGACGCGCTCCAGCATGCGGAGATCCCTGGTGTCCGCCGGCAGCGCCGCATGCCGGCCGGCGGGGCGCCCGGGCTCTTCGGCCTCCGGGCTCGACATAAATGTCAGGTGGTCCGCCGTGATGAGGCCCCCTTCACAGAGGATCGCCGCGCGCTCGAGCATGTTGCGCAGCTCGCGCACGTTTCCGGGCCAGCGGTAGGCCATCAGCCCGTCGCGCGCCTCGCGCGAGATGCCGGCGGGCGGCCGGCCGATCGCCTTGGCAATCTCCTTCAGGAACGCTTCGCTCAGCGGCAGGATGTCGTCGGGCCGCTCGCGCAGCGGCGGCAGGCGAATCTCGAAGACGTGCAGCCGGTAGTAGAGGTCCTCCCGGAACGTGCCGCGTTCGATCGCGTCCTGCAGGTTGCGGTTCGTCGCCGCCACGACCCGCACGTCGGCCTTGAGCGTGCGCGTGCCGCCGAGGCGCTGGAACTCGCGCTCCTGCAGCACGCGCAGGAACTTCGCCTGCACCGACGGGCTCATCTCGCCGACTTCGTCGAGGAACAGGACGCCGCCGGCCGCCTGCTCGATCTGCCCGGCTTGCGCTTGCATCGCGCCGGTGAACGCGCCGCGCTCGTATCCGAACAGCTCCGATTCGAGCAGCGGCTCCGGGCAGCGCCGCGCAGTTGAGGGCGACGAACGGTCCGCCGCTCCGCGCCGAGGCGCGATGGATGAAGCGCGCCACCACTTCTTTGCCCGTGCCCGACTCGCCGAGCAGCAGCACCGTCGTGTCGGTCGCCGCCGACCTGCGTCGCCTGCTTGAGGACCTCGCGTCCATGGCGCCGACTGGCCGACCACCGCGGCGATACCCGGTGACGGCATTCAGTTCGGCGACGAGCGCCTGCACGCGCGACTTCGAGCGCGCCGGCGCGCTCCTGCGCCTTCGTCGGCGCGACTGGCGGCCTCGTCCGCGCGCGCGCGACAGTGCGAGCGCGATGCCGGTCAGCGATCCGGCGCGCGACCAGGACATCGGCAGGTTCGAAGGCACGCCGTGTCCTCGAGAGAAACGAGAGGCCCCCGGCGAGCCGACCGTCCATGCGAATGGTGACGCGAAGCGCCGACCGGAACCCGGCGGCGACACACCCGATCGTGCGTTTCCGCCGACTGGCAGTCGTCGATCAGCTCGTGGTCGCGCTGCCCGCGCAGAATGGCTTCCGGCACCCGCGACACTTCAGGCTCGCTCGACGGGTGACACCGCTGTAGGCGTATGCGCGCGCGTGAATACCGTCCGGCAGCATCACTGGCAGCACGAGCGCGTCGTGCGGAGCACCTTCCGTGCGATCTCCGAGATGCGGTCGAACTGATCCTTAAGTTACCAGTATCGGTGACCGCGACGGCGCTCCTCGAGCAGCCTCGAGCCGGGCCTCGCGGGCGCGCAGTTCCTCTGTGCGCCGCGCCTGCTCCGCCAGCCGCTGGTGCGACAGCGCCAGTGCCACATGATCAGCAATCCGCCGCGCCACCAGCACGTCTTCTGCCGTGTAGACATCGGTCTGCAACGACACGAAATCGATCGCCGCGCCAGCTCGCTTGCATCCGACCTGCACCGCGAGCCGCCCGGTAGCCCGCCAGCGCAGGAGGCGTCATGCGCTCGCGCGGATCGAGCTGCATATCGGCGTGGATGATGTGATCCCAGTGCGTCGCTACGATCGCCTGGTAATGCTCGGGCAGCGGCACTTTCTCTGGAAACTGAATCGTCCTTGCCGGCGACGGCGTAGACGATGAGGTGCTTCCTGTCTTCGGTGGGAAGCAGCAGCGACATCATGTCGTGCGGGATGACCTTTTTGGCGATCGCCGACACGCGCTCGAAGACATCGCGGATGTCGAGCACGCCGGAGAGCGCGGGCACCAGCTCGTCGAGCGCCTGGAGCCGCTGCACGGCGCGCTCCAGCCGCGACACGGTCTCGCGAAGCGAGACGTCGTCCATGCGCGGAAGATCCGGGGAAGAAAGCGGACTGTACCACGTTCACGCCGCCCGTAGAACCACCGCTCCCTCTACCGCCACATCAGCGACCCGCTGACCTGCGGCGTAGCCGCGGCATTTCCATTCCCGCTCGGTGATGAGCCTGCGATTCGCGGCGCGAGAACAGATAGTTCCAGGCCCACTGGGACATCACTGCTGCGCGATTTCTGAAGCCCACGAGCTGGTAGACATGAACAAAAAGCCACGCAAACCAGGCGGCACGCCCGGTCAGCGTCAGTCGGCCGGCGACGGCAATCGCCCGGCTTCGGCCAATGGTCGCCATCTGGCCATTGTCGCGATAGACGAATGGCCTCGGCGACAGATGCCCCAATCGGGAGGATCATCTCCGCGCGTGACGGCCATCTGATCGCCGCAGGTGCGGTACCGGGCAACCGCGCGCCCGGCCTCACCTCGAACGCCGCCTTCCGGCATGGCGCGCGGGATGATCGATACGC
>CAVQEW010000006.1:0-278914 GCA_963711655.1 uncultured Actinomycetota bacterium | reverse complement strand
GCGGTGGGAGTGGGGGGTGAGTCGACGCAGGCGAAGCCCCCACGAACGTACGTGGTGCGTCCCGGTGACACCCTCTGGTCGATCGCTCTGCGATCGTCGCCGTCCGTGGATCCTCGCCTCGTGGTCGCTGCCATCGCCTCGGCGAACGAGGTCGATCCGGGTGCGTTGGTCCCGGGTCAGCAGCTGCGGCTCCCTGCCGTCGGCTGAGGGTTCGCGGCGATGGGTCTCCACACCACATCCTGCGGGTACCGTGCCCGCGGCCACCACATCTTGTGGCCACAACCGACATGAGATGCCCATGGTGCGGTGCGGACGACGACCGGGTCGTCGACTCACGGCCCGCGGACGGTGGTTGCGAATCGCCGGCGCCGGCAGTGCGCGGCGTGCAGTCGTCGCTACTCCACCTACTAGCGGATCGAGGACGTCGGCCTGGTCGTCCGCAAACGCGACGACTTGAGGGACCCGTTCCGGCGCGAGAAGGTCACCGCCGCATCCTCAAGGCCACGAAGAACCGGCCGGTCTCGGAGTTCCAGGTCGAGGAGCTCGTCGACCACGTGGAGGAGCGGCTCCGGCGCAAGGGGCCCGAGGTCACCTCGGAACAGGTCGGCCTCGAGGTCCTGCAACAGCTCCGCAAGCTCGACGAGGTCGCCTACATCCGGTTCGCGAGCGTCTACAAAGACTTCCAGGAGATCACGGATTCGAACGGGAGCTCGGGACCCTGCTCAAGCGGGCGCCCGCCAAGCGCCGGCAACGCAAGCCGAAGACCTGACGTCGGGCCAACAAGGTCGCCAAGGATCCGTTTCCCACCGGTCGTCCACTGGCGTTCCACACGCCCTCTGGGCTAGCTTCGGTGCCGGTGCGGGCTTCGTGGCTGAAACCACAATATGTAGTGGTTCAAGGTGGTAGTAAAACCCCACATCTAGCAAACTAGAGACTTGACATGGGGGTCGCTCGGAGGTTGGATGACATCCTTGTGATTCCACGGATGTGATTCATCCACCGGGACTCCTGGGCCCCTCAGGACTCCCAACAGATCGTTCCCCCAGGACAGGAGGGCGCGCAGGTGGCGAAGACCAGTGACGACCTGCAGGACGTGCAGGTGATCAGGAAGGCTTGACGTTCCGGCGGCACTTCTCGACCGAGGGGACGCATCCCTTCGACGAGGTGGAGTGGGAGACGCGGGACGCCGTCATCCCGAACTTCAAGGAGGGCGGCAACGCCTTCGAGCAGCGGAACGTCGAGTTCCCCGTGTCCTGGTCGCAGAACGCCACCAACATCGTCGCCCAGAAGTACTTCCGCGGACACCTCGGGACGCCGGAGCGTGAGTCCTCGGTCCGTCAGCTCGTCTCCCGGGTCGTCGACACGATCCGCGGCTGGGGCGAGAAGAACCACTACTTCGCCACCGAGCAGGACGCGGAGGTCTTCGCGCACGAGCTGACCCACCTGCTCGTCAACCAGAAGGCCGCGTTCAACTCGCCGGTGTGGTTCAACGTGGGCGTGCCCGACACGCCGCAGCAGTGCTCGGCGTGCTTCATCCTCGCCGTCGAGGACCACATGTCGTCGATCCTCAACTGGTACGTGGAGGAGGGGACGATCTTCAAGGGCGGATCCGGCTCGGGGATCAACCTCTCGCGGATCCGTTCCTCGAAGGAAGGGCTCGCCGGGGGCGGAACCGCGTCCGGTCCCGTGAGCTTCATGCGCGGCGCCGACGCGTCGGCCGGCACGATCAAGTCGGGCGGGAAGACGCGTCGCGCGGCCAAGATGGTGATCCTCAACGTCGACCACCCGGACGTGCGCGACTTCATCTGGTGCAAGGCGGTGGAGGAGCGCAAGGCCAGGGTCCTGCGCGACGCGGGGTTCGACATGGACCTCGACGGCAAGGACAGCCACTCGACCCAGTACCAGAACGCGAACAACTCGGTCCGCGTGACGGACGAGTTCATGCGCGCGTTCGAGCAGGACCAGGACTGGAAGCTCAAGGCCGTCCTGTCGGGCGAGACGGTCGAGAGCACGCGGGCCCGCGACCTGATGCGCGACATCGCGCAGGCCGCGTGGGAGTGCGCCGATCCGGGGATGCAGTACGACACGACGATCAACGAGTGGCACACCTGCCCGGCGTCGGGGCGGATCAACGGCTCCAACCCGTGCAGCGAGTACATGCACCTCGACAACTCCGCGTGCAACCTGGCGTCGCTGAACCTGATGAAGTTCGTGAACGATGACGGCACCTTCGACGTCGCGGACTTCAAGCACGCGGTCGAGATCGTCTTCACGGCCCAGGAGATCCTGGTCGGAGAGTCGAGCTATCCCACGGAGAAGATCGGGAAGAACGCGCGGGCCTATCGCCAGCTCGGCCTGGGCTACGCGAACCTCGGTGCGCTCCTGATGGCGCGCGGCCTCGCGTACGACTCCGACGCGGGCCGGTCGTGGGCCGGTGCCATCACGGCGCTGATGACCGGGCACGCCTACCGGACCTCGGCGATCATCGCCGAGGCGATGGATCCCTTCGAGGGGTACGAGCCGAACGCGGACGCGATGCTGCGCGTGATGCGCAAACACCGCGAAGCGGCCGAGGACATCGACGGCGAGCTCGTCCCGGAGGGGCTGCTGTCGGCCGCGAAGTCATCGTGGGACGAGGCCGTCTCGCTCGGTGAGCAGCACGGGTATCGGAACGCGCAGGCCTCCGTGCTCGCGCCGACCGGCACGATCGGTCTGATGATGGACTGCGACACGACGGGGATCGAGCCCGAGCTGGCGCTCGTCAAGACGAAGAAGCTCGTCGGCGGGGGCACGATGCAGTTCGTGAACCGAACCGTGCCGCGGGCGCTGGAGCGGCTCGGCTACGACGCCGGGCAGGTCGAGGACATCGTCGCCTACATCGCCGAGCACAACTCGGTGAACGATGCCCCGCACCTCAAGCCCGAGCACCGCTCCGTCTTCGACACCGCGATGGGCGACGCCCCGATCCACTACATGGGGCACGTCCGGATGATGGGGGCAGCGCAGCCGTTCATCTCGGGCGCCATCTCCAAGACCGTGAACATGCCGGAGCACGTGACGGTCGAGGAGGTCGAGCAGCTCTTCGTGGAGAGCTGGAAGCTCGGGCTGAAGGCCGTGGCGATCTACCGGGACAACTGCAAGGTGGCGCAGCCGATGTCCGCCGACAAGAAGAAGACGGCGGCTGTTCCGGAGGGCTCCGGCGAGCCGCAGACGCTCCCGTGGTCGGCCAAGAAGCGGCTGCCGCGGTCGCGCCCGGCCATCACCACGTCGTTCCGGGTCGGCGACGCCGAGGGCTACATCACCGCGGGGTCCTACCCGGACGACGGGCTGGGGGAGATCTTCCTGAAGGCGTCGAAGCAGGGCTCGACGCTGTCGGGGATCATGGACGCCTTCTCGATCGCCGTCTCGGTCGGTCTGCAGTACGGCGTGCCACTCGAGGACTACGCCTCGAAGTTCATCAACATGAAGTTCGAGCCGAGCGGGCTGACCGACGACGCCGACATCCGGTTCGCGTCCTCGATCGTCGACTTCGTGTTCCGCCGGCTGGCGCTCGACCACCTGCCGCCCGAGAAGCGGGAAGCCCTCGGGATCCGCTCCATCGACGAGCGGAAGGTCGAGGCCGCGGAGAAGACGGCGGCGCTCGAGGAAGAACTCGAGACCACGTCGGCCACGGAGGAGGCGCCGATCGGCGCGTCCGAGGGTGCGGTCATCCGGCCGATCGAGCTGATCGCTTCACCCACGGCGAAGGTGCTCGACGCACCGCTCTGCTACCAGTGCGGTTCCAAGATGCAGCCGGCCGGGTCCTGCTACGTCTGCGGGACCTGCGGCAGCACGAGCGGCTGCTCGTAGGATAGGCGCCCTCGCAAGGGGGACGAAGACCGATGACCCACGCTGAGCCCGGCAGGCTGCTCGGACTGCACCACGTGCAGCTCGCCATGCCTCCCGAGGAGGAGCAGGCCGCCATCGACTTCTACGAGGGCGTCTTGGGGCTCGAACAGGTGCCGAAGCCCCAGGAGCTCGCGGACCGCGGCGGGGTCTGGTTCCGGTCGGGCGACCTCCAGGTGCACCTCGGCGTCGAGGAGGGCTTCCAGCCGGCGATGAAGGCGCACCCCGCGTTCCTGGTCGAGGACCTCGAGCGCATGCGCGCCCGCGTCGAGATGAGCGGCTACAAGGTGATCGAGTCCGAGCAGTTCTCTGGCTACCGGCGTGTCCACGTCCGAGACCCGTTCGGGAACCGCCTCGAGCTGATCGAGCCGGAGTAGCCGAGACCGATGGACCTCCCGTTCACGCGACTGCGGCCCGAGGGCCGGCTGCCCGAGGCCCAGCACCCGGGCGACGCCGGCCTCGACCTGCGCGCGGCCGAAGGCGTCACGGTCAAGCCGGGGGAGCGGGCGATGGTCCCGACCGGGGTCGCCGTTGCCATCCCCGATGGCCACGCGGGGCTCGTCCTCCCTCGATCGGGGCTGGCCTCGAAGAGGGGGCTCACCCTGGCGAACGCTCCCGGGCTGATCGACGCCGGCTACCGGGGCGAGGTGGTCTGCGCGGTCGTGAACCTCGACCTGCACGAGCCGGTCGAGATCTCGGTCGGCGATCGGATCGCCCAGCTCGATGATCGTTGCGGTGCCGGACGTCTCACCGGCATTCGTGCAGGAGCTCCCGGATTCGAGCCGTGGCACCGGCGGCTTCGGCTCCACCGGCATGTCCTGACCGACCGCCGGTTGAAGCTGAGAATCTCGGTCCCTAGGATGGATGCGCAGTCTGCGGACGTGGCTCAGTGGTAGAGCACCACCTTGCCAAGGTGGGGGTCGCGGGTTCGAATCCCGTCGTCCGCTCCAAGGAACCCTCATGAACGCCAGGTTTCCTTAGAGGCTCAACAACCTTGTTGGCGAGCTACAGAATTGGGCCTGTACTTGGCGCCCTAGCGGTCAATCTCGAACCAGACGCTGTGGGGAGGAGAGGCGTCGATCGCCCAGCGATCCGACACCTTGTCGACGAGGAATAGCCCCCACCCTCCGCGAGGATCTCGGGGCTTCTCGAATATCTTCCCGAAGTCGAAACCCGAGCCACCATCGACGACCGCTACGTGAACCGTGTCGGTGTCTACGGCGACGTAGAGGCTGATCGGGTCCCCTTCCTTCAGCCGAGCGTGGCGGACGGCGTTCGTGAACAGTTCACTCGTCAATAGCTCGACTTCGGAGAGCCTGTCCGGAGAAAGGAGACCGTCGAGACGATCGCGCACATGCCTCCGGGCGTCCGCCACCGCTTCGGGTCGCGCTTGGAGCGCTCGCTGCGGCACGGTCGAAGACCTCTATGTAGGTCCGGCCGTACCCGGGATGCGAGTGTGACAAACCTTGGTGCGCAATCCGTTGCATATCGTCGACAGGTTGGTCTTCGGTCAGGCGACGTGGCGGCTCGGCGTCAGCGTGCGGGAGTACCGGAGCGCGAGGCTGCTCGAGGCTTGCTCCGCCAGAAACCGATCGCGCCGGACTAGCGGCGATCTCTGGTCAGACGGCGAAGCCGAGGACCAGCGCCACCACGAGGATGAGTGCCGTCATCCCGACGAGAATGGCGCTCTGTCCTGCTTCGGCCGCGAGCGAGTCCAACTCATCTCGTTCGCGATTCATTTCTCGTTCACGTTTCATGCATGACCGATACCCCGAAGCGAGAAGGTGGAACCTAGGGCGAAAGGCCAGACTTCGCCGTTCCGCCCCGATCGGGAATGCCTCAACATGACAGTCGAGCAGGAGGCTGGCACCTCGGCACCACCGTGCGCGAGTACCGGGAACCTTGAGGCGGCGCTCGATCACCGAGCTTCGAGACGTGGGACCGGATCCGCAAGCTGTTCGGCTGGCCTCAGACGTTCGCGGTGGCAGGCACACGAGAAGCCGACTAGAATGAGGCGAAATTCTCTTGGAGAGGTGAGCGCCAAATGCCGAACTGGTTGTGGATCGTCATCGTCGTGGTCGTGATCCTGGTGATCTTTGGCGGAATTCGGAGTCGCCGCTAAGAGACTCGCTCTCGCTCAGATCTGCAACTTGTTCGCGGTGGCCTCAGACCTTCGTGGGGCGTCCGATTTGACGGGCAAGACCTCGAGGGGCTAGCTTCCCTGTTGAGAAGTCGCTGGGGCCTTCGGGTTCCGGCGGCTTCTCACTTTCTCGGGTTGCTTCCGCCAGCGTCGCGTGTCCCACCACTCCCGCTCGGCCCAGCGTTCGATCGTGGCCGGCTTCACAGGGGCCGATCTGGTCGACCCGATTGGGCCTCGGCAGCTTCCCCTCCCGTCGCATCTGCACGACCCGCTGATCGGAGACCTGAAGCTGGGCGGCAATATCGGTCATTCGAAAGGCCCGCTTCTGACTCACGCTGGCTCTTCGCGATCTCGAGCCTTCTCCTGCAAGTCGAGCACGCTGAGTGGGGTAGTGGGTCAGTTTGAATGAGTCCCGCCGTTGACGTGCTTGAGCTGAGACACCCGCCCGGGACCGACGGAGAATTGCCACCCCGTCCCGATAGGCCACTAAATTCCGGTTGATGGCCGAAGACTTTGCAACCGAGGTCAACGCAACGGACGAGGCGACGGTCATCCACGTCCGCGGCCAGATCGACATGGCGACCGCGGGACGGCTGCGAGACGTCATCGAACCGCACATGGGTCCCAAGCAGAAGATCGATCCTGGACCTCTCGGAGGTCGAGTTCATGGACTCGTCGAGCCTGAAAGTGCTCGTCCAAGCGCGCGGTCGACTCACCGAGAACGGCGGATCGCTGATCCTCCGCAACCCGTCGAGAGCCGCGCACCGGCTGCTCACCGTCGCGGGCGCCAACGACCTCCTCGAGACTGACGCCCAGGATCACCCCTCAGATTCAAACTGACCCACCACCCCACCTAGCTAGGCTCGTCGATCTCAGACATCGTTGAGAACTCGTGGCCGGACCGCTCTGTGTCCGTCCCTTGACCTACGAAGGTCGCAGGAGATACAAACCTTGAGTCATCGGCGAAGGGGGACCAGTGAGCCGCATGCGACTCCGCCGCAGGATCGGCACGTTCGCCATCGGAGCGTTGGTCTTCGTGATGCCGCTGCTCCAAGCGTCGCCGGCGCAGGCGTTCACCGGCACGGCACAGGGCAGGGTCTTCGATCCGAACCCGGTGGTCACGCTTCGGGACGAGTCGCTGACCGACCAGAAGGACGCCGACTATGCGGCCCTTCAGCCCGCGTACAAGATCGTCACGCTCCTGAGGCTCGACGGCAGCGGCGATCTGCGGGGCGACTTCGCGGATGTGTGCGGCACGAAGAGCTGCGCCTCCAGCTCGAACGGCAGGTTCCTGTTCGGCCGCGATCACACCTGGTTCGAGCAGGTGATGGCGTATCACGGGATCACGCAGGCGCAGCTCTACATCCAGAGCCTCGGCTTCACGAACGTGAACAACGAGCCCCAGGACGTGCGCGCCAACCAGTACGGGGGGGACAACAGCTTCTACGACCCGAAGAAGGACACGATCACGGTCGGCAAGGGCGGCGTCGACGACGGTGAGGATCTCGAGGTGATCTGGCACGAGTACGGCCACGCGATCCAGGACGACCAGGTGCCGGGCTTTGGCGTGACCCACGACGCGAACTCGATCGGAGAGGGGTTCGGCGATTACTGGGCGTTCACGATGAGCGTGCCGGTGTCCGGCGGATTCGACACCGCGTGCATCGCCGACTGGGACTCGGTCTCCTACACGGTAGGGGATGCCGTTCACTGCCTGCGTCGCGTCGACCTCGATCTCACCGTCGACGATCAGACCGGCGCGATCCACCACGACGGGCAGATCTGGTCGCGAGCGCTGTTCGACATCCACAACGCGCTCGGCCGCCGAACCGCCGACCGGATCATCCTGCAGGCGCAGTTCGACTTCGGTGTGGATCCTTCGTTCGCGGAGGCGGCACAGGCTACCGTCGCAGCCGCGGAGTCGATGGCGGGCCACGCGGCGGCGGTCACGGTGCGGAACGCGTTCGAAGACCGCGGCATCCTGTAGCCAGATTTCCGCCCCGCTGCCTTTGTCGAGGCGTCCGAGGGGGGACTACAGGAAACGCGGGACGCGGGGCGATTGACTGCGACCTAGATTACGGTTGGTGGGCGTCTGGACCGAGTGTCGGCGGATCCGGCAAGAGAAGGAGGGTCGGGGGTGGACGGGGAGAGTGGAAGGACGATCACGCCCAGAACGTGCGCGGTCTGTGGACAGTCCTTCGATTCCATAGATGAGCTCAGGAGCCACGAAGCGGAGCGGCACCCCGAGGCGGGGGGAGAGCAAGGCGACACCGGAAGCGACGAAGGCGGCTCGGCGGGCGAGCACGGAGGCGACGTCGCCGGAGAGTGAACCGACACTACCGGCCCATCGGTGGATCGTGGCCGGCTTGACTCGAGGGCCGGGACTCTTCCTACGCTTGCACTTCATCGAGCTCGTACACGTCGACGGCGATCGCCCGACCTTTCAGCGACGCGGATCCCCGAGGCACTACGCGCACCCGCTCGCGGATCCTGTCGTACGTCGGGCCCGCGAGCAACACCTGACCGGGTTCGGCCAGGGCCTGCACGCGGGCTGCCACGTTGGTGGTATCGCCGATGGCAGCGAAGCTCCGTTGGCCGGTCGCGCCGACGGTACCGATCACGGCCGTTCCGGTGTTCAGCCCGATCCGGAATCGCGGCCAGTCGGGATGCTCCGCAGACGTCCGCTGCGTGTACGCCTGCATCGCGAGGGCCGCGGCCGCTCCTCGGAGCGCATGATCCGGCTGGTCATCGAGCGCGTTGAAGACGGCCATGATCGCGTCGCCGGCGAAGCGCTCGATGAGTCCGCCCTCCTGCTCGACGACCACGGGCACGACGCCTTCCCAGTACCGATTGAGCATCTCGATCACTTCTGAGGCGCTCTTCCCTTCGCTGAACGAGGTGAACCCGGCCAGGTCGGCGAACAACACGGTGACGTCGGTTTCCTTGCCACCCAGGTCGCCGAACGCGGGCTCTTCGTGCAGACGCGCCGCCAGGTGTGGGCCGACGTACGGGCTGAAGAGCGTGTCGACGCGGACCAGCTCCCGAGCGGAACGTTCGAGCGACGCGACCTCCTCGGCGCTCATCCCTTCGGCGAGGAGGCGCTCCACCACGGGCGCGAGCGGTGCCTCGGAGCGGATGGATTCCACCATCGCCGTGAGGGAGTCGGCCTGCCGCTGATCGATCCGTTCGAGCGTCTTCTCCATGTAGAGGCCGCCGAAAGCCGCCGTGATCGATCCCTCGTGCTCGTACTCGGAACGGGCCGTCAGTAGGATCACGACGAACGCGACCGCCATCAAGACGTGCCACTCCCACCACGTCGCGTGCCAGCTCCGGGCCACGATGATCGCGAGCACCGCTTCGGCGAGGAGGACGAAGCCGGTTGCCATCGCCAACGGGAGCGGACGGCGTCGGCGGACGTAGAGGGCCAGGTAGCGAGTGGCCGCGAATGCGTACAGGCCTATCGCGATCGGGGCGGCGATCCGAAGGGGCGTGGGCGCCTCGGTCGGCGCCGGTCCACGCAGGAACGAGACGCCCGAGAGGGAGGCGGCCGCCCAGGCGACGAGCACCGCGATGAGGACCCATCGGATCCAGCGTCTCGCCGATCGCGAGAGCGTGCCCGGTCCGCGCTCGGGTTGCATCGCCGAGGCAGCCGCGAACCCGGCTGCCAGGAACAGCCCGATCGGGGTGGCGATCACGAAGCCGTTGTTCGGCTCGTGGACGAGCACCTCCGGTGTCGCCAGGGCGTGCAACGCGAGGAATCCGGCGCTCGCCAGCAGCGCCAACGACACCAGGAACAGGCGGACGTCGTCTCGGCGCGTCGCCGCTTCGCTCATCGCGATGCCGAGCACCGTATCCACGAACGCCACGCTCAGGACGAGCCAGAAGTGGGAGGGATGATGCTCCCAGTGGACGTCGAGAGACGGCACCGCGAGGAGGAGCGCCAAGCCTGCGAGCGGCAGCGACAGGGCCGCCACCAGGACCAACACCCTCGTCCGACTCCCGCTCATGCGCTTCGCCCGTCCGTTCGGCCGCTCCCTCCCGGGGGAGCCAACCACAAAGCCTCGGCTCATGAGCCCGTACTTTTCCTACGTCTCCCGCACGTTGAACCATCGAGGAACCGTGGAAGCCTTGTTCCGTCCTTCCCCCTTCGAGATCGGGAGGCGATGATGAAGCTGGCACGGACAGTGATCTTCTCGGCGATCCTGGCGGTGACGCTCCTCGCGAGTGTTCCTTCGATGGCCGATCCGCCGCCGTCCAATCCGAACGCGAGCATCCTCACGTTTACCTGCACCCGCGGGTCAGAAACGCAGGCCTTCCAGGCAGTGGGGATCTTGCAGAGCCTTTCGGTCGCCGGCCAGCGACTGGACGGCACCGGCGTGGTCGTGTTCACGCATATCGAGATCGACGGTCAGGTCATCTTCGATGTCCCGGGACAGGCAGGGCGGCCCGATCTCTGGTCGTGCACCATCGCTGAGGTCCCGGGAGCGGTGATCGTTGCGCGGTTGACGCCGCGACGCTGAGTTCATCCGACGATCGGGTAGGGGAGCCGCCATCATCCGGCGGGGGCCCCTCATCGTCTGGCGAAGAGCACCACCACGATCACGACGATCAGCACGATCCCGACGATCCCGATACCACCGATACCCGCAGCAAGCATCTGTTCTTCCCCCTTCGGACCACGAGGGGATAGCCAAACCGGATGCGTTGCAAACCTCTCTTCGAGAAGAGTCGGTCACGGGACGCAGCGAAGGCCGACCCGACGGGCCGGCCTTCGAAGTTGCCTCCTTCGGTCGCTACTCGAAGCGTCGACGCCCCAACGCGGCGACGAGGGCGCCGGCCTCGTTCGGGCGGAACGCGACCGTGAGCCAGGCCATCGCGGTGATCAGGATCGCGATGGTGCCGAAGGTGCCCCAGGTCGCGGAGAGCGCGACGACTGCGAGGGCGACGGCTCCGATCAAGAACAGCATCTCGGTTCCTTCCTCTCGTTTGCCGTGACGCTCACAAGAACGCCCCGGGTGGGTTGTCTGTTCCTCTTCGAGGCTACGAGTTGGCGGCTCGTCTGATGACTTCTCTGTGTGAACACTGGGTGAACTGCTGAGAGGCTCCTCCGCAGGCCCCTGCGGAGGTTCCGGTACCCTGCACCGTTCGGGAGGCCTGTTCGAGACACGCGGCTAGACTGGCCCTCGTCCGGCGGGGTGGCCGAGTGGTTAGGCAGAGGCCTGCAAAGCCTCGCACACCGGTTCGATTCCGGTCCCCGCCTCGAGGCCCGTTACGATGGGCTCTCGGGCGCTTAGCTCAGGGGGAGAGCGCTTCCTTGACACGGAAGAGGTCGGAGGTTCAAATCCTCCAGCGCCCACAAACGAAACCGCTGGTCAGAAAGCTTCTACCGACGTCGCCGGAAGCGCCATCCTTGCTGGGCTGGACCCGTTCCTCCTCTGCGCGCGTCCGGTTCTACCTCGGTACGGTGAGGGCCATGCCCTTCACTGTCGAACTTCGGGCCGGGGTCCAACGGGACAGCCACAAGCGCCGATCACTCTTGGTGGTCGGGTGGCCCTTCGACGTCATCGAGGAGCGGCGGCAGGAGTTCCGGTTGCTCAGGGGCATCGACGCGTACGCCGATACGTACTTCAACTCTAT
Organism: uncultured Actinomycetota bacterium; assembly: GCA_963711655.1. Lineage (GTDB taxonomy): Bacteria > Actinomycetota > UBA4738 > UBA4738 > HRBIN12 > JAJNBA01. Next base: position 267,252 of record CAVQEW010000006.1, on the reverse strand, counting down.
CCAGATGCGCGACCTCTGGATGGAGCTAGCTGAGCTTGCGCAACCCTTCGAGGGCGAAACTCGCGACGTCCTGGAAGCTCTGATCGACATGGCTCAGAAAGGTTCGGAGGAGCCCCACAACTACCTCGTCTTCATCGGGGACTGATCGACGTTATTGGCCCGCTCGTTCATCGGCCCAACGAGCGGGCCGTCTCGACCTCGCCCCCTCCCAACACCACGAACAGCACCGCCACCAACGCCACAAACACGATCGCCATGGCGATGAGCCACTCCTTTCGCACGAGCGGTCCGTCGGTCATAGTCCCCCCTCTCGGTTCGCTTCGTCGTCCTCGCGGGGGCAGTCTGGGCTTCCTCTTGTTCGGTGACCAGTCCCGCAGATGACGTAGCCGACGAACCGCCGAGACGGCGTCGGCTCGCCCGGGGTCGGGTCCGCAGCCGGTCCTGCGGGTCCCCGCTCCAGCGAGCTCTGCCCACCCGTCAGACGGGTGACACGTCCGTCATCGTCGGCTGGAGGCTCCCGGGCGATACGCCGGGGAAGAACCTGGCGCGAAGCGCCTCCTGCGAGGTGACGTCCTTCGGACGAGGTGGTCCGAAGCTTCCCACCATCGTGATCCCGGCGCGGATCTGATACAGGGCGAGCGGTGACACCGTGCGCAAGGCGATGCCATCGAGAGCCGACGAGGGGTAGTCGAAGACACCGTCAGAGAGGTCGACCCGAAAGAGTCGCCCTTCTTGATCTGGGAGATGGAAGAACACGATGCCTTCCGTCGTCCGGTCGTACACGCTGATCTCGAGGTCCAGGTTGCCGTCGGTCGTTCCGATGACCATGGGCATCCCGTCGATCGGCTCGAATCGAACCTCCTGTGAGGAGAACCCGATCGCGCGAGCGTTTCGGAGCTGCGCCTCCAGCTCCTCCCTGTTCACCAGCACATCGACGTCGTCGTGTGATCTCACCGACGTTCCGTGGAGTAGCGCGTCCTCCGCGAATCCTCCGAACACGTGCACGAGCGGTTCGAACGTCATGAGGGTCTCGAGCAAGGGACCGTAGCCATCCATCGGACGGCATCTTCATCATCTGCGGCCCTCCGAGCAAGCCGACTCGCGGAGCGGCGATCTTGGCAACACCAGGTCAAGGAGTCGATCGAACTGAGCGGTACCGAACGTGAGCGTGTGGTTGCCCCGCCCGTGCAGTGGGTACCGGTCACACCATGCGGACCCGAAGAGACGGGTCTGGTGACGAATCAGGAGGTACGACGATGGGGTTCCTCGGGACGCTCACGACGTTCGGCATCGGGTACGCGGCAGGCGCTGTATCGGGCGGCCAAGCCAAGGAACAGTTCTCCGCACGTGTGCGGCAAGCCTTCTCGCAAGGGCGGACATCGGGAGCCGGGGTTCCCTCCATGGACGTGCGGGAGATCCGTGAGGTCATGACGGCGGCGCCAGGTGCCATCCGTACGACGGATACCTTGCAGAAAGCCGCCCGTCTGATGAGGACGAAGGACATCGGCGACGTCCTCGTGGAGGACGACAAGGGCAGGCTGGCCGGCATCATCACCGACCGAGATGTCGCGATCCGAGCGACCGCCGAAGGAGCCGATCCCAAGACGACCACGGTCGAGGGCATCTTCACGCACGACATCACGACCCTCGCCCCGACCGACACTGTGCACGACGCTGTCCGGCTGATGCGAGCCCAGAACGTCCGACGTCTGCCCGTCGTGGAGGGCGGGAAGGCGATCGGCATCATCTCGCTGGGCGACATCTCGGTGGAGACCGCCCCCAGCTCGATCCTTGCGGACATCAGCTCGGCCTCGCCGGATCGATAGGCACCCACACTCGAGGCACCCACACTCGTACCCGCATGGGTGATGCCCGAGGACCGGACTATTCGAACGATCCGGGCGTCGTCGTGTGGCGGGCCAAGTACGCGGCTGCCTCTGCCCGACGGGCCACCTCGAGCTTCGAGAGGATCGATGAGACGTAGTTCTTCACGGTCTTCTCGGCCAGGGTGAGCTCGTCGCCGATCTCCTTGTTCGTCCTACCGTCGGCGATGTGGGTCAGGATCCGTTCCTCCTGAGGGGAGAGGCGCGCGAGCTTCTCATCCCTCATGAGGTGCTTCCCCTTGCGGAGCCGGTCGAGGACGGCGGTCGTCACCGCGGGATCCAGGAGGCTGTCGCCGGCTCCGACCGCACGGATCGCGCGGACGAGCTCGCCGGAGCGAACCTGCTTCAGGACGTAGCCGGAGGCGCCCGCCATGATCGAAGCGAAGAGCGCTTCGTCATCCGCGAACGAAGTCAGCATGAGCACGCGGGTCTCCGGATGCTTCGCGCGGATCTCGCGGGTCGCCTCGATCCCGCTCCCATCGGCGAGCCGGACGTCCATCACGACGACGTCCGGTCGCGTGCGGTCGGCTTCGTCGATGGCCTCCCGGACCGTCGCGGCCTCCGTGGTCACGTGGATGTCGTCCTCGGCGGCGAGCATCGCTCGGATCCCGTCGCGCACGACCTCGTGATCATCGACGAGCATCACCCGGAGCGGAGGACGCTTCGGCTCGGCCATCGAGGGAATGGTAGCCCGGGTTGGTTCAGGCGGGCTCAGGCGCGGCACGGAGCAGCGCGGCAGAGCTCGATGCATCCTGCGAACCCATGATCGCGTCGGCAACCCGGTCGAGGAAGTCCTTGAGTGTCGCCTCGGCCACCCTCGAGAGGACCGCGCGATCGATGACCCGGCCGACGGTGCCGAAAGGAGGAACGTAGCGGGCGCTCATCGCGAGCTGGGTGCGTCCTGGCCGGATGGGTGCCACCTCGAGGTCGGCGTCGAGCGATGGGAAGAGGTCCGCACCTCCGGAGGCGGCCCAGCGCAGCGGAAACACGAATTTGGACCCGGTGCGAACGGATGGTCCGAACTCGACAGCGACCGTTCTCTTGATCCGCACGGCTTCGCCGAAGCCCACCTCGGCGAGGAGCACGTCCCCCCGCTGGTGGGCTCGCTCGGCCAACCCGGGAAGCCACAGGCGCGGGTCACGGGTGAGGGCCCGCTCGACTTCCTCCGGGGAGATCGGCAGCTCGACGAAGTACCTGGCGAACATATGGAAAGGATGCCCGTCTCCGGGCGGCGTGGGAGGGGTCGATGGTCCCCACCCCGACGGGACCTGTCAGGACGGGAACGTCGCTCGGATCGTCGTTCCTTCGCCGATCGTGCTCTCGACCTCGAGCAGCCCACCGAGGGACTCGACCCGTTCCTGAAGGTTCTGGAGGCCCATCCCCCAAGAGGTCACGTCGGCGTCGAACCCGAGGCCGTCGTCGTCGATCTCGAGGAAAAGGCCGGCATCTCCTCGTCGGAGCGAGACACGGCACGTGGTGGCTGCCCCGTGCCGGCCGACGTTCGAGAGGGCCTCACGCGCGAGCTGCACCACGTCGCCGGCGAGCGAAGCGAGCTCGGCCGCGGCCGCGCCGTCGACATCGACCACCGTCACGACGCCCGTGCGGGAGCCGAACTCAGCGGCCATCTCCTTGAGAGCCTCATCGAGCTGTCGGTCGGCCAGGATGCCGGGGCGGAGGCCGAAGATGTAGTTGCGCAGGTCCCGGATCGCGTGGTCGACGTCCTCGACGGCCCCTTCGAGGCGACGAGCCATCTCCGTGTCGCTGGTTGCCGCCGCCAGTCCTTGCAGACTCATCCCGACCGCGAAGAGCGATTGGATGACGCCGTCGTGGAGCTCCTTCCCGATCCGCTCACGCTCCTCGACGACCTGGAGCCTCTGAAGCTCCCTGCCTCTGCGCTCGGTCTCGTCGCGGAGGCGAGCGTTCTCGACGGCGATGGCCGCTTGCGTCGCGAGGACCACGAGTACGCGTTCGTCCTCCTCGTCGAACGTCGCTGATCCCTGCTTCTCGGTGAGGTAGATGTTCCCGAACACCTTCCCCCGCCCCGCGACGGGAGCTCCCAGGAGCGACTTCATCGGAGGGTGGTTCGGCGGGAACCCGACCGACCGGGGATCGGCGCTGATATCCGGGATCCGAAGGGGGTGGGCCTCGGTGATGAGGGCCCCCAGGAGGCCGTGGCCGGTGGGAGGGTCACCCAGCACGGCTCGTTCCTCGGGCGTGATCCCCACCGTGATGAATTCCTCGATCAACCGCCCGTCGGGGGTGAGTACGCCCAGCGCCCCGTAGCGAGCGTCGGTGAGGTCGACCGCCAGTTCGACGATCCGGAGAAGCACCGCGTCGAGCGAGAGCTCCGACGCGAGGATCATCCCGGCCTCGATCAGCTGGCGATCCCGGTCACCTCGGGCATCTCGTCCGGACACTGCCCGAGCGTAGCCCAAGAGGGGTCCTGGGCAGGTCCCAGGCACCATCGGGACCAACGACCCGTGGATGGGCGGGCCGTCTGAACGAACATCCAGGTATCGAGCGCCGAGGGACGGCGTCAGAGAGAGAAGGAGTACGTCATGGATAGGAGCACTTGGGACAAGATCGTGAGCGGCGCAGGTGCCGTGATCGCGGTCGTGCTCATCGCGCTCGGCGCGATGGCGATCTTCGGAGGCAACTTCGGGCAGCAGAACGTGCGGGACCGCTTGGTGCCGCAGAACATCACCTTCCCGCCGGCCGAAGCGATGACGCCGGCAGAGAAGGCCGACATCGGCGAGTTCGCCGGTCAGAGGGTCGAGACCGGCGTGCAGGCCGAGGCGTTCTCCCGCTACATCGGCGGACACCTCGAGGGCGTCAACGACGGCGCGACCTACTCGGAGACGAGTGCGGCCGCACGCGAGGAAGGCCTCGACGCCGACACCGCCGCGGAGCTGCAGGGCAAGGCCGACACCCTGTTCAAGGGTGAGTCGCTGAGGGCCATGCTGCTGAACGCCTACGGCTGGTGGACGGTTGCGACGATCGCACTGTGGGCAGGCGTCGCGATGCTGATCGCCGGACTGCTCATGGGGATCTTCTCGATCCTCGGGTTCCGGCACGCGAGGAAGGTCGTCGTGACGACCGCCGAGTTCTCGGCAGTCGAGACGAAGAGCCTCGTCGGCTCCACGGTCTAGGGACCAACGCACCGCGATCCACACGGGAGGAGCTCGCCGGTGGCGAGCTCCTCCCTCGTTCTGTGCCGGACCGTTCCCGCGTCCGTTCTATCGCGAGGTGGGGCTGCCGGAGGCAGCCCCACCACCATCCGCGTCCCCTTCTCCTAGTCCGTCGGCTGGAAGTAGTGGTCCTGCCGGTAGTTGGCGATCTTCTTGCCGAGCGACGCTCCCTGCGCGTCGGCCGTCATGAAGTGGATACCGCCGTAGACACGCGCGAGGCGAACCTCGTTGATCGCCTGTGAGAAGCGCGTGAACTTGCGGGTGATCGCCCCGATCGGCGAGGATGCCCGCGTCGCGCTGAAGGACATCTGATTCGTCCCGAAGAAGTCCTTCAGGGTCTCGACGAACGAACTGCTCACGCAGTTGTGGCCCGACGGGTGGTCGGAGTAGGGCGGCACCCCGATCAGGGACGTCCAGTTCGGATCTGCCACCGTGCCCTTGTTCCCATCGATGTCCGCGAGTCGGATCGCGGTCGTCGGCCGCCAGAACGAATGCCGCTCCTTGTCCTGGAAGCAGGCGATCACCGCATCGGAGCCCGTGAGATAGAGCATCGCGAAGTAGCGCGCGTTCTCCGTGACGGACAGCGCCCGGTTGACCGAGACCTGACGGAAGATCCGGTTCCACATCGCCACGGCGTGATCAACCCAGAAGTGCGCCATCGCCGTCTGATCCGCGGTGCGGGTCGTGCTCGTAGCGCTGCCTACGGACTTCACCTGCCGGAACTCGGCGGCATACGCAGCGCTTCTCAAGGGCAACGGGCCAGGGGTCGCGAACGCCGACGCGTCCGGGATCAGGAACGGCCTGACGTCGCCCACCCACTTGAAGTTGTTGCCCGTCGGGTTCAGCGGCCCGACGAGGTTGCGCCAGTCGCCGGGCCCCGTGCCCTCGGTGAAGAACTGCGATCCGAACCGACCGTCGTTCGTGCGAGCGACGATCATGTCGGTGGCGGCCGCGTTCCCGATCACGACCCCGTCGTCCTCGGCGTCCCCGTCCGGGATCAAGCCGAGCGAGGTGTCGTAGTAGCCGAGCAGCTCGTCGTCCCGATCTGCGGGAAGCAGCGAGCTGAGCACCTGGTACGCGGCAGCTGCGGCAGCCGCGTCCTTCGATTCCGCGCCCGTCGCGGGCGGCGCACCGAGATAGGGCTCATAGCCGCCGTCGATGGCGTTGACGGCGTCGTAGATCGCCCCGTGCACCATGGCGAGGTGCAGTGCGGCGACGGGAGGCCCCTGAGCAGCCGTGACGATGAGCTCGTCGTACGCGTGCTGGTTCCAAGCGAGTACCTGATCCGGAACATCGACAGCCGCCGCCGTCCCGGAAGTCGGGAGCACCAGCGCGGTCGTGAGCACGAAGATCCCGATCACGAGCGTGACTCCCCTTCGTGTGTGCAGCATCGTTCCCTCTCTTCCTGGGGGTGGTTGGGTTCCGTTCCCGTGCGCGTTCCTCACCACCCCCTTCCTCGTCGCGCGCCGGTCCCGTTTGGGACCTGATCGCGACGCTAGGAGGGCGTTCCCGTCGGGTCTACGGTGGCGGCCTGGCGAACGCCGGGATGCTGCCATCCGCCTCCCTACCGTGCTGACCGCTTGACGCCACCCGAGCGATGACGGACAACTGCCCGGGGATCCGGGCACAGGGGGCATCCGCTGGAGAGCGAGCAGAGCGAAGAGCAGTCAACCCTCGACGGGTTGCGCCGCGAGATCGAGGAGCTCCGAGCCTCTCGGGAACGGCTCGCGCTGGCCGCCGATGCCGAGCGTCGCGACATCGAGCGGACCCTGCACCAGGGCGTGCAGCAGGATCTGGTGGGGCTCGCGGCCAGCCTCGAGGTCGCCGCGGGATCGGTGGACTCCGATCCCGCGGCGGCGAAGGCGCTCCTCGAGGAGCTGCAGCGCGAAGCGCGGCGGGCGTTGACGGAGATGCAGGAGCTCGCCAGTCGGATCTTCCCTCCGCTGCTCGAGGCGGGCGGGCTGGTCGCGGAGCTCCGCGCGGCGGCGAGCCGCGCCGGCGTGCGGGCGCGGATCGACATCGACGCGGACGCGTCCCCTCCGCCGGAGATCGCCGGCGCCGTCTACTTCTGTGCGCTGGACGCGTTCGAGCGCGCGCCGGCCGGCACTTCGGTCGTGGTGAGCGTCCGTGCCGAAGAGGACGCGCTCGTGTTCGAGATCGAGGTGGACGCCGACCTGGGATCGGAACGCCACGCCCCGCACGATCGCGTCGAAGCGCTGGGCGGCCGGGTGACGATCACCGCGGAGGGCGACCGGACCATCGTGGCCGGATCCCTGCCGCTCTCGCGATGACGCTAGTCGCTCTCCGCCAGGTAGAGGATCACGGCCTTGACGCGCTTGTTGACCGACGGCTCCCAGGTGAGCCCGAGCTTGAGGAAGATCGAATGGATCACCTTCTCGACCGACCGCTCGGCGAGGAAGAGGGACTCACCGATCGCCGCGTTGCTCTTGCCCGCCGCCATCTCGCGCAGCACGTCGCGCTCACGCCCGGTCAATCCGTGGATCGGCGACTGCTCGCCTCGGGAGTCCTCCGCGACCAGCGCCTCCACGACCTTCGGGTCGATCACCGAGCCGCCGCCCGCGACGGCCCGGATCGCCGAGACGAGCTGTTCCGGTTCCAGGACGCGCTCCTTGAGGAGGTAGGAACGGCCCCCGCTGCCACCTTCGAGGAGGGCGAGCGCGTAGCTCGGCGTCGCGTACTGGCTCAGCACCACGACGCCGACATCGGGATCCGTGGTCCGCAGCCGTTGGGCTGCCTGGATCCCCTCGTCGCTGTTGCCGGGCGGCATGCGGATGTCGGTGACGACCACGTCCGGATGCTCCGCCTCCACGGCGGCGAGCAGGGAGTCGAGGTCGCCGCAGACGGCCGCGACCTCGAGCTCAGGGTCGGCCTCGAGCAGACGCCGGACGCCCTCGCGCACGAGGAGATGATCCTCGGCGATCACCAACCGGAGCGGCATGGCGCGAGGATACGCCTGTGACCAGCGTCCTCGTCGTCGACGACAACGACCGGAACCGGAAGCTCGCCATCGACGTCCTGGGTGCGGCTGGGTTCCGGACGTTCGGTGCGGCGACGGCCGCGCAGGGGATCGCGCTCGCGCGGGAACACATGCCGGACGTGATCCTGATGGACCTCCGGCTCCCCGACATGGATGGAGTCGACGCGATGAGGAGGCTTACGGCAGCACGAGCGCACGGCTCTCATCCCGGTCGTCGCGATGAGCGCGTCTCCGCTCGAAGGGAGCGAACGACTGGCTCGAAGAGGCCGGTTTCGCCGGATGGCTGGAGAAGCCGATCCACGTGAGTACGTTCCCCGAGCAGGTCCGCCGCTACTGCGCGGAGAGGGCAGGGAGTGACGAGGTCGAGGGCAGTACCGTGCTACCACCCCCACAGCAAGGACGGTTGGCCTGGTGGGACGAGACCCTTACCCCCCCTAGCCTCTAGACGGAACGGTTCGGCGGTGTGAACATCGTCGGGCATCGACAGCCAGAAGCATGAGCGAAGGGGGACTCACATGCGGAGGCTCGTGATCGGTGGCGCACTCGGGATCTTCCTCCTCTCGGTCGTGCTCGTCGCGTGCGGCGGCTCGACCACCGGCTCGTCCAGTAACCAGGCCCGACGATTCCAGGACATGTGGGAGATCGACAAGATCGAGAAGGATTTCCACCGCGCCCAGACGCAGAAGGACATCGATCTGATGTTGAGCCTGTACGCGCCCAACGCCACGATGACGGTGGGTCAGGGAGCGACGGCGTCGGGGCTGGACGAGATCCGGCGATTCTGGCTGGAGGAGGCAGCGCCCTTCGCACCCGAGAACAACTGGATGTCTGATCACCCGGCGTACAAGTTGGAGATCACGGTCAACGGCGACCGAGGCACGCTGCACTTCGAGTGCCATTACGTCAACATCGATACCGGCGCGATCATGTCTGCCACGACCGCCGACTTCGACGTTGCCCGGATCGACGGGAAGTGGCTGATCACGAACATGGTCGGCGGGACGACCGTCTTGGAAGTCTGAGATCTTGGTCGAGGAGCAGGAGTCGCGGGCCGCCCGGGAGGGGCGGCGACGGATCGGCGACCCGTTCGTCAGGGCCGTCGCGCGCCTGCCGGTCAACGTTCGGACGAAGCTGCTGATCGCGTTCGTCGGCACATCCCTGTTGCTTGTCGCGGTTGGCCTGTTGGGGCAACTCGTCCTCGGGCAGTCGAACGACCGCGTCGCGAGCGTCGGGCCTCTCCAACGACGGGCCGTCCAGTACAGCCAGCTCCAGGCCCAGGCCAAGCACCTCCGAGTCGTCCTGTCAGTGAACGTCGCAACCGACTTCGGCACCGTCTGGCCAGATGTCGCGCCTCCACAGATCCGCGGAAAGTACTCGCTCGCGGTGGATCTCTTCGCGGTCGACGCGGCCCGTCGGATCGGAGCGAGCACTACCGCGGGTCAACTCCTGTTCACGCCGCCTCTCGAGGACGAGAGGTCCTGACCGGGATCAGGAACAAGGCGGATGAGCTTTCGAGGTTGCTCGAGGAGGAGATCATCCCCCTCTACGGCGATCGGACGACGATCTCGAACGAGAACGCGGGGATGCGGCCGCACCGCGCGACATGCAGAGGGGCTCGCGAGCGATCTCCGCACGGACGCCGCCAGGCTCGCGAACAGGACGACCGACGAGATCAACCGGTTGATCGCCCGGAACGCGAGCTCATTCGAGAGCTCTCGCGCCCTGTTCATCAGTGTCGCGGCAGGAGCGCTCGTGCTCGCGCTGCTTCTGGGATTCGTCCTGTCGTTGTCGCTGATCGGGCCCATCCAGCAGATCGATACTCGCGTCGCCGCGATCGCGTCGGGAGACTTCTCCGGCCGCGTCGAGGTCGACAACCGGGACGAGCTCGGCGCCTTGGGCGCCAACGTCAACCAGATGAACGAAGAGCTGCGGCGCCTCTACACCGAGCTCGAGGCGGCGAGTCAGCACAAGTCGGAGTTCCTGGCCAACATGTCCCATGAGCTTCGGACACCGCTGAACGCGATCATCGGCTTCTCGCAGGTGCTGCGCGACGAGATGGTCGGCTCGGTGAACGAGAAGCAGGCGGAGTACCTCGACGACATCATCTCTTCGGGGAACCACCTGCTCTCCTTGATCAACGACGTCCTCGACCTCTCCAAGGTCGAGGCGGGACAGGTCGAGCTCGAGGTGCACCCGTTCTCCCTGCGGGAGGCGTTGGAGCGCGGCGTGGTGATGGTGCGCGAGCGCGCGACGGTGGACGGGGTCCGCGTCGCGTTCACCGGGGACCCGGAGGTCGACGTTGTGGACGGCGATGAGCGCCGGATCAAGCAGGTCATCTTCAACCTGCTCTCGAACGCGGTGAAGTTCACCCCCGCGGGTGGCGAGGTCGACGTGAGCGCCACGAGGGCCAACGGTGAGGTCATGGTCTCCGTCGCCGATACGGGCCCGGGCGTCGCTCCCGAGGATCGGGATCGGATCTTCGAGGAGTTCCAACAGAGCGAGACGGGGGTCGGACTGCGCGAAGGAACCGGGCTGGGCCTGGCGCTCTCGAAGCGGTTCGTGGAGCTCCACGGCGGACGGATCTGGGTCGAGAGCGAGCTCGGTCGCGGAAGCACCTTCACCTTCGCGCTGCCCGCGAGGTCGTCGACGCCATGACGGGCGAGCAGATCCTCGTGGTCGAAGACAACGAGAAGAACATGAAGCTGTTCCGCGACGTCCTGGTCGCGACGGGCTATCGAACGCTCGAGGCCACGACGGGCGGCGAGGCGGTCGACATGGCATCCGAGCACACGCCGGACCTCGTGCTGATGGACATCCAGCTCCCTGACCTCGACGGCGTCCAGGCACTCCATCGCTTGCGGGCGAACGCGCGCACGGCGACGATCCCCGTCCTCGCCCTGACCGCACAGGCGATGCGGGGGGATCGTGAGCGGTTCCTGGCGGAGGGCTTCGACGGCTACGTGTCGAAGCCGGTGAACGTTCGGGAGCTGATCGGGATCGTTCGACAGCACTGCGAAGGACGGCTCACATGAGCGGCGAGGGTCGGATCCTGGTCGTGGACGACGTCGCTCCGAACGTGCGGCTGCTCGAGGCGGTGCTGACGCCGCGCGGCTTCGACGTCGTCTCCGCCACGGACGGCGAGAGCGCCCTGGAGCTCGTCGTGTCGGCCAAGCCGGACCTGGTGATGCTCGACGTCGTGATGCCGCAGCCGGACGGGTACGAGGTGTGTCGCAGGATCCGGGAGAACGAGGACACCGCGATGTTGCCGGTGATCATGATCACGGCCAGCACGTCGGAGAGGACCGAGGCGATCCGGGCGGGCGCGGACGACCTGATCGCCAAGCCGTTCGACCAGGACGAGCTGCTCGCGCGGGTCCGGTCGCTCCTGCGGATCAAGCGCTTCCACGACACGATCACGTCGCAGGCCGCGGAGCTGACCGAGCTGAATCGAACGCTCGAGGAGCGGGTGCAGACGCAGGTCGTGGAGCTCGAGCGGGTCCGGAAGCTCCGACGGTTCCTCTCTCCGCAGCTCGTCGACGCGATCGTGTCATCGGGTGACGACGCGATCCTCCGCAGCCATCGCCGCAAGGTCGCGATGCTCTTCGCCGACCTCCGCGGATGGACGAGCTTCGTCGACTCGGTCGAGCCAGAGGAGCTGATGCAGGTGCTCGGGGAGTTCCACTCCGTGATCGGTCGTCTCGTGCGTCGCTTCGATGCGACCGTGGGGTTCCTCGAAGGCGACGGGGTCCAGCTCTTCTTCAACGACCCCCATGAGGTCCCCGACCCCTCGCTCCGCGCGGTCCGGCTCGCGTGCGCGCTCCGAGAGGAGATGGCGGAGCTGACGCCGCAGTGGCGGAAGCGCGGGTACGAGCTTGGCCTCGGGTCCGGCATCGCGCTCGGCTACGCGACGTGTGGCGAGGTCGGGTTCGAAGGTCGCTCCGACTACGCGGCGATCGGCGCGGTGACCAACCTCGCGGCGCGTCTCGCCGACGAAGCCAAGGCCGGCCAGGTGCTGATCACCCAGGGTCTCCACGCGGAGATCGAGGACGAGACCGAGGTCGAGCCCGTCGGCGAGCTCACGCTCAAGGGGTTCGGGCGGCCGATCCCGGCCTTCAACGTGATCGCCGTTCGCGAGCCTGCGGCGAACGTATCCGCATCGCGCGGTTCCTGACAGCCCGCTAGGCCAGGTACGCCTGCAGCTTCTCGAGGAGCTGGCGCCGCTGCTTTCGCTCCTTCATGACGCCGAGCCCGCCGCCGCTCATGCCAGACATCGTCGAGGCGATGGACGCGTGGACGACCCCATCCCCGGCCGACCGCACCATGACGTTGTACTTCCTTCGGTTGGCGAACCCGCCCCCGGCGATGCGACCGATCGCGCTGCCGGACACGTACACGCCGTCCGCGGGGGCGCCCTTGTCGAGCTTCAGCCCGTCCGCCCGGAGGAATGCGTCCAGGAGCATCCGCACTTCCTCGGCTACAGAGTCTGAGAATCCGATGTCGACCCCTTTGTCGTTCGGTCGGAAGCTCGTGACTCTGCCCGTGAACGCCGCATCCATCGGGGTACTCCCTTCTCGCGTTCCCAACTCCGTCCTCTACTCGAGCATCGAGCCGTGCTGGACAATCCTTGAGCGTTCGATGAGGGCCCTTCCCGGGCACAAGGCGTACCGGACCCGTTCCGAGCTCCATGGTCCACGGCGTGCCCAGGACGTTCTTTCACAGCTCCCGTTCGCTGATCGACGGCTCCCGCGATTCCACGTGGAAGTCGCGGTCCGTTCGGCCGTCGTCCGACCGCGGTCCGACCAGATACCAGGTCTCCATCTCGCCCTTGCCCTTGACCTCGATCGTCCCCCGTCGCCTGCAGACGAACTGCATCGTTCAGCAGCTCGTACGTCGCCCGTGTGATCTGGATCTCACCGGGCGTGCCGTTCGACTCCATGCGGCTCGCCGTGTTCACGGCATCGCCCCAGAGGTCGTAGAGGAAGCGTGTCGTGCCGATCACGCCCGCGGTGACCGGCCCGGAGTTGATGCCGATCCTCAGCTCGAGCCCGTCTCGGCCGGCGATCGCTGACGTGGCGACCGCGGCCTGGATGTCGAGCGCCAGGAACGCCGCCCTGCTCGCGTGATCGGCGCATGGATCGGGCACGCCCGCCGCGGCCATGTAGCAGTCGCCGATCGTCTTGATCTTCTCGAGCCCGTGTCGCTCGACGAGCGTGTCGAAATGGGAGAACAGCTGATCGAGGGTGCCCACGACCTCGGCCGGCGAGAGGCGCTGTGCGAGCGGCGTGAAGTCCACGACGTCGGCGAACAGGATCGAGGCCGACTCGACGTGGTCGGCGATGGACCCAGTCGCGACCTTCAGGCGCTCCGCGATCGAGCTCGGCAGGACGTTCTTGATGAGTGTCTCGGACCGTTCCTGCTCGGCGCGCAAGGCGATCAGCGCCTCATTGCGCTGCTTCGCGAAGGAGGCGAGCAGGGTGAAGGAGATGGCCCCGGCACCGACGATGTTCAGCGCCAACATCGTGCTGGGGAACCAGATCGGAAAGTCCGCGTTGGCGAAGAACAGCTCGCCCGCGACCCCCGTGAGGAGGAAGACCAGCACGAAGGCGACGAACCAGCGGATGGCGCGCCGCACCTCGAGGAAGACGAGAGCGCCGAGCGGAGCCAGGATCGCCCACAGCGCCACCCCGCCGGACGGGAGGAACCCGCCCACGAACATCTGCCCGGCCGTCGGGGAGAGCAGGATGTCGATGAGCTGGGTGACGAGGAGAAGCTGGAAGTTGCCGGTTCGCGCGAAGACCACCAGGGAGCCGAGCGAAACGGCCAGATAGATGAACGCGGTGATCCCTGCCCACGAACCGAAGCCGAGGTAGAGGCAGCCCCACACGAGGGATACCGGCAGGATCAGCGTCACGATAAGGGCGAGGAGCGACTTCTTCTGACGCAGATCCTCGTCGTCCCTGGGATCGGCGCCGATCCCGGCGAGCCGTGCCGTCGCGGTGTGGATCCACGGAGCGCGGGCTCGGGTCACCGGCGCATCTTCACCGTTTCCCTTCCAGACGACAAACGACTCCCGCTGGAGGCACGCTCGACCGTTTGTCCTCGGAGCTTCCCGTCACCCAGAATGGGACCATGCGTCAGCGTGGATCTCTGATCCTCGATCCGATGGAGCGACTCCGGCGCTTGCAACTCGTCACGGATGCGACCCTCGCCCATCTGGGCGTGGACGAGCTGCTCGACGAACTGCTCCTGCGCGTGCGAGACATCCTGGATGCCGACACCGCAGCCGTCCTGTTGCTCGACCCATCGACGGATGAGCTCGTTGCCCGGGCGGCGAAAGGGATCGAAGAGGAAGTCGAGCAAGGCGTTCGTATCCCCGTGGGGAAGGGGTTCGCCGGACGCATCGCTGCCGAACGACGGCCGGTCACGCTCGAACGAGTGGACCACAGCACCGTCCTGAATCCGATCCTCTTCCAGAAGGGCATCCGTTCGCTCCTGGGCGTCCCGCTCCTGGCGAACGGCGAGGTCGTCGGGGTCATGCATGTGGGGACGACGACACCACATACGTTCACGCAAGATGAGATCGAGCTGATGCAGCTCGTCGCCGATCGCGTGGCACTCGCGTTGCAGGTTCGCTTGTCGGACCGCGGCCGCGTCGTCCTCGACGCGTTCCAACGGACGTTCCTGCCGGACGTGCTCCCCTTCGTACCGGGACTTCGAGTCTCGACGCGGTACCTGCCTGCCGCCTCGACCGTTGGCGTCGGGGGCGACTGGTACGACACGTTCGCGTTGCCTTCCGGTGAGCTCATCTTCGTGATCGGGGATGTCGCGGGGCACGGTCTGGCTGCGGCGTCGCTGATGGGGAAGATGAGGAACGCCCTCCGTGCCGTCGCTCTCACCGGGGGCTCCGCCACGGAGATCGTCGCAGGAGCGGATGAGTTCCACCGCCACTTCGGTGAGGGCGAACTCGTCACGTTGCTCGTGGGTGTCCTGGCTCGAGACCTCGGGACCTTCCGGTTCGTGTCAGCCGGCCACGCTCCGCCACTCGTCGTCGATGCGGAGGGCGCTGCGTTCACGATTCAGGAGCGCCCGAACCAGCCGCTCGGCCTGACGCAGGCTCCGTCGTTCATCGAAGAGATCGTGCCCTTGCGCTTCGGAACGTCGATCCTGCTGTACACCGACGGCCTCGTCGAACGTCGCGGTGAGTCCCTCGATGCCGGTCTCGAACGCCTCCGCAGGAACGGAGAGCTCCTGGTGAAGGATCGAGAG
Source organism: uncultured Actinomycetota bacterium (assembly GCA_963711655.1). GTDB lineage: Bacteria > Actinomycetota > UBA4738 > UBA4738 > HRBIN12 > JAJNBA01. Next base: position 251,917 of record CAVQEW010000006.1, on the reverse strand, counting down.
CCGAGCGACAACATCACCGATCTCCTCGAGCACATGCTCGGCCAGGAGCGTCCGACGGATGATGTCGCGGTCCTGCTCATCCAGCGGGACGCCACGCCCAAGACCCGTCTGGAGTTCGCGGTGGACGCACGCGCCCACTCCCTCGCGTCCATCCGGCGGGCGGTTTCTCGGTGGCTGCAAGATCTCGAGGTCTCTCCCGCCGCCACGATGGAAGTCGTCACCGCCGTCTCCGAGGCATCCGCGAACGCGGTGGAACATGCCTACGGGCCTGCCGGCGGCCTGATCCTGATCACGGCCACGGTCGAGGCGGGTGTCGTGAACGTGCGGATCCAGGACTCCGGTACGTGGCGCACGTCGTCGAGGCGCGGCGGTCTCGGGAAGGGACTCCAGGTCATGCGGACGCTGATGGACGAGGTCGACATCGAGTCATCGGAGCACGGGAACGTCGTCACGATGCGACGGAAGACCGCCTGATGACGGCGCAGATCCACGGCCTGGCTCTGGAGCGCATCGATCGGGTCGCTGTCGCGGTCCTTTCAGGCGAGGTCGATATGTCGAACGCGACGCCCGTGCGTCAGCGCATCGCCGAGTTCGCATCTCCTGATGACGATGCGGTGATCCTCGATCTCTCCGAGCTCTCGTTCATCGACAGCGCGGGGCTCCACGCCGTGTTCGGGCTCAGCGCGGTGCTCGACGAGAAGAGGCAGCGCCTCCTCCTCGTCGTTCCGCCGGGCTCCCAGGTTGCACGGACGCTCGAGATCGTGGGGATGCCCGGCACCATCTCCGTGCACCTCGATCGCGCCTCTGCGTTGGAGACCGCCCACGCCGCCTCGGGGGAGTAGTTCAGAGCGCCGACCGGGAGAGCCCTGACCGGATCCAGCCCGGAGTGGGCCGTCTAGCTCGCCTCCGGGTCTCCGCCGTGCGCCAAAGGCGACTCGTCACCGCTCACCACGCCCGCGAGTCGCTCCACCTGCTCGGCGACCTGATGGACCATCCCAGCGAGAACACGGATGTCGTCTGCCTCGCCCGGTGGTCCCTCCCCGTTCGCCATCCGCTCGGCGGTCTCTTTCGTCTTCCGGGCTTCCGCGACGATCGAGTTCACCCCGTCATCCTTCCATCCGTGAGCCATCGCCCTTCCCTCCCGCAGCTATCGCGCTGTGCACCGACCTAGCCCTGTTGCTTTTCCATCTCCTGCATGTTCTTGATCGCCTCCGCCGGGGATCCGTCGTTGGCCTCAGCCGCGGCCACGATCTCGCTCCACGCGATGTTCCGGTCGTCTCCGTGCTTGTCTTCGGGGACACCACACCCACAGTTCGCACACATCGATCTCTCCTTCCCTCGATGACTCCTGTGATGACGCTTCCCCCTCGGCGCTCGGACCAAACGGAAGCAACCGATGCGCTCGACCTGAAGCGATGCCCAGCAGGAGAGCCCCCACCCGCTTATCCGGGTCGATGTCCACTCCACGCGGATGACCGGCGCGAGGAAGAGAAGGAGGCCCAGGCACCGCCCGGGCCTCCAGTACGCGGGGCACTTTGCCGATGACCCGCGGCTTCGGACATGTACCCACTTCGTGATCCCTGCATACGTCGTAGGAATACCGATTGGGCGAGTACGGTTCCCTGACCCGACGAAGCCATCCGCTCGCTGAGAGACAGGGGATCGATGATGAAGGCGTTCGCGCTCGACGGGTTCGGAGAGCAAGGTTCGGTTCGCGACGACCTCCCCGTTCCGGACCCGCAAGAAGGCCAGCTCCGCCTGAAGGTGGTCGCGGCGGGGTTGAACCCGTTCGACGTCGCCGTGATGCAGGGCTACCTGAAGGACGCGATGGAACACCGATTCCCCCTGGTGCCGGGGATGGACGCGTCGGGAACGGTCGACGCGGTGGGGGAGGGCGTCGAGGGCTACGCGGTCGGTGACGAGGTGTTCGGCGCCGTCGGCAAGCCGTTCCTGGGCGAAGGGACACTGGCGGAGTTCGTGGTCGTCTCCGGCGGGACCGTGACACGGAAGCCCTCCTTCTTCGATCACACCGTGGCCGCGGCGATCCCCACCGCGGGGGTCACCGCCCTGAACCTGGCGGATGCCCTGGAGCTCTCCGAAGGGCAGACCGTGGTCGCCGTCGGCGCGACGGGTGGCGTGGGGAGCTACTTCGTCCAGCTGGCCGCGCGCCGAGGCGCTCGGGTGGTGGCTGTCTGCAGCGGCGCGAACGCGGACTACGCCCGCGGTCTGGGAGCGATCGACGAGATCGACTACTCGGTGGGCGACGTCGCCGACGAGGTTCGATCCCGCTACCCGGACGGCATCGACGCCGTGGCTGACATGCACGGCGATGCGGAGCAACTCGCCAAGCTGACCGAACAGGTCTCGTCCGGAGGCCGTGTGGCTTCGATCGTCGGCGCCGCCGATGTCGACGCGCTCGGAGCCCGTGGGGTGGAGGCGGCGAACGTGCAGGGCCGCGTGTCGACGGCATCGCTCGAGGTCCTCGTGGGGATGCTCGAGGCAGGCGAGCTCGTCGCGCCGGAGATCCGCACGTATCCGCTCGCGGACGCGGACGAGGCCTTGGCGGCCGTGGGGACGAGCCACGTCAGAGGGAAACTCGTGGTGGCGGTGCAGTAGGGAGCTACCTCGGACGAGGTAAGAGCCGGTGAGGCTCTCCCGAGGTGCTCGAAAAGGGCATCTCGGCGTTGTTTGATACCCAGGGTCACCCCCACTGATCAACCCTTCACCTTTCCCGATGACCACAGGAGGCCGACGATAGGCGCCTCATCTCCGCAGCTCCGCGCGTTGGTCGCGATCGGCGCTCGTGGCGGCCTCCCTCGTGCTCTTCCCCATCCCCGCAGGCGCGACCGCGGCCTGCGCCTCGGTGGGGACGGCGGTGAACATCACGCTTGCCGCGAACGACACCGTCACGGTCGCTCGGAGCGAGACGGGCAACATCAGCGTCTCGGGGACCGGTCTCACCGCGACCAACTGCGGCGGGTCGTCCGTGTCGAACCGGGACACGGTGAACATCACCGGCGCAGGCGGCAACGAGGCGGTCACCATCGACCTTTCGGGAGGCGCCTTCGAACCCGGCGTGGTGAACGAGGCCGGAACGACCGACGAGATCGAGTTCACGATCGACCTGGGCGCCGGCGCAGGCGACACCCTGACGATCACCGGGTCGCCCGCCGCCGACCAGATCACGATGGGCGGTTCGGGCATCAATCTGAACGATGCCGACGACGTCGACCTGACGACGATCGGCGTCAAGGCTCGGACGCTCTCGGGAGCGGGAGGGGACGACGTCTTGAGCGCCGGGGGCGGCAACGCGACCGGTTCGGCCCTGATCGGCTCGGTCACCATCAACGGCGGGAACGATTCCGACTCGATCGTCGGAGGCGACGGCGCGGACACCTTGAACGGTGACGCGGATGCCGACACGATCGTCGGGGGGATGGGATCGGACACGGAGTCGGGAGGCATCGACAACGACCTCTTCGACGAGGAAGCGACAGCCAACGGTTCCGACTCGTTCGCCGGCGGGACGGGAGTGGACCGGGTCACCTACGCCGCTCGCAGCACGAGCGTGGTGGTGACGATCGACGGCGCCTTCGACGACGGGGAAGTCGGCGAGGGCGACAACGTCGCGACCGACGTGGAGAACGCCGACGGCGGATCCGGGGCCGACACGATGAGCGGGAACGGGTTCGCCAACGTGCTCGCGGGCCACGGAGGCGACGACTCGCTCGACGGCTTGGTCGGCGCGGACACGCTCGACGCCGGGGACGACGACGATGACCTCGTCGGCGGCACGGGGAACGACACGTTGCTGGGCGGTGCAGGGACGGACACCGGCGACTACGGAGCCACGACCACCGCGGTGACGGCGAGTCTCGCGACGGGGTCGGTGACCGGAGGCGCGGGCTCCGACACCCTCTCCGGGATCGAGGACCTCATCGGAGGGACCGCCGCGGACACGCTCGACGGCGACGCGGGACCGAACGTCCTCAACGGAGGCCCGGGCAATGACGTCCTCGCGGGAGGGCCCGACGACGACGTTCTCACCGGGGGAACAGGGACCGACACGGCCGACTTCAGCGGAGCGGCGAGCGCCGTGGATGTCGATCTCGTCGCCGGCTCGGCCACCGGCGAGGGGAGCGACAGCCTCGAGGGGATCCTCAACGTGATCGGCAGCTCGGGTGACGATGCCTTGGGCGGCGACACGAACGCGAACGTCCTCTCGGGTGGTCCGGGCGCCGACACGCTGGTGGGCGGATCGGGCAACGACACGCTCGCCGGCGGGACGGGGGCGGACGCGGTCGACTATGCGAGCGCGATCGGAGACGTCACCGTCAACCTCGCCGCGGGAACGGCGACCGGAGACGGGACCGACACACTGAGCGGCATCCTCCACGTCATCGGGGGTCCCGGGAACGACACGATCACGGGCAACGCGGCCGCGAACGTTCTGGAGGGCGGACCCGGCAACGACACGACGATCGGAGGCGCGGGCGACGACACGCTGATCGGAGACTCCGGGGTCGACACCGTGAGCTACTCGACCTCGTCGGCGGGCGTGGTGGTGGACCTCGGCGCCGATACGAGCACCGGCGAAGGCAGCGACTCCCTGGTTGGCTTCGAGAGCGCGATCGGCAGCTCGGGACCGGACACGCTCATCGGAGACGGTGGAGCCAACGTGCTCGACGGGGGAGCGGGCGCGGACTCGCTCGTCGGCGGGAACGGCGGCGACGCGTTGACCGGCGGCGCGGGCGTCGACGTCGCGGACTTCTCCGCGGAGATCGGCGTGATCACGGTCAACCTCGCCGCAGGATCCGCGATCGGCGCCGGGATGGATTCGCTCGCGACCGTGGAGAACGCGATCGGAGGCTCCGGGAACGACCGTCTCATCGGCGACGGCGGGGCGAACTCCCTGACGGGTGGCGACGGCAACGACCTCGTCGTCGGCGGGCTCGGGAACGACTCGATGGCCGGCGACCTCGGTTTCGACACGCTCGATCTCTCCGGCTCCCTCGAGGCGGTGACCGTCGATCTCTTCCAGGGGCTCGCCACCGGCGACGGGTCGGACGTGGTCGGAGGGTTCGAGCGAGTGGTGGGATCCGCGTTCGGGGACTCCCTGTTCGGAACCGTGGCACCGGAGGTGCTGCTGGGAGGCCACGGAGCCGATCTGCTCTCGGGGCGCGGCGGGAACGACCGGCTCCTCGGAGGACCCGGTGGAGACGACATCCGGGGCGGGTCGGGCTCGGACACGTTGCTGGGGGAATCGGGCAACGACGCATTGAACGGTGGTCAGGGAGGGGACACGTGCAGGGGTGGCCTCGGGGTCGACACCCTGCATCGGTGCGAGTCCTAGGCGGTCAGCAGGGCGGGAAGAGCCCGTTCCTCGCGATCTCCTCTCGGATGCCCTCGAAGGGCACCCCGTCGACCGCGAGCGCACCCGCCGGATCGGTTCCCTCGGACACGCGGATCTCACGCACGTTGCCCTGGGGCGGCACGAGGAACCAGGCGCTGTCGTCGGGCATCCACCGCAGGTGCCACACACCCGTGAGCGGGGAGGACGGCTCCGACGCCTGGACGTGAGGCACGTGGATGCAGCACGCGTGCTCGGCGCAGATCGTGATCGGGCCGTCGTTCGTCATCGCGCTCGAAGGTCTCCTCAGCCCTGCTTCGTCCGAAGCCGGCTGGTTCGGCGAGCGACGATAGCACCGGTACGCACGCACGCTCGATCCGCGGGAAAACACGGACTCGCAGGTAGGTGGCTTCCTCCGCATCGTGCTCGATCGAGATCCTGTCGACGATACGAACATATGCGACCCCTTTCCCTGTTCCATCGCCGCACCCCTGGCACGAGACGGCGCTCGCTCGCACGTCGGCTGTTCGTCGTGCTCATCGCGATGCTGTTCGCGCTCGTGGTCGCCGCCGGCGCCCGGCTCGTCACGTTCCGAGCCTCGGTCGGGGGTCTCGAGGACTTCCGCTCCGACACGGTGGTGGAGGCCAACCGCGTCGGTGAGATGCGACGCCTCCTCGAGAGCGCCGACGACGCGGGAGAGTCGTACGTCGAGTCGGGCGATCCTGCCGATCCCGCGGAAGGCGAGGTCTTCGAGGCGATCGCGGCCGAGATCGATCGAGGATTCGCGGCGATGGAGGTCGATGGGTCGCCGAGCGAACGACGGGTGGCGGTCGTCGCGACCGAGCGATGGAGGCTGGCGTACGCCGCCCTCCAGGAAGCGCTCCTACTGCCCGAACGAAGCGATGGCGCTCGGTTGGACGCGTTCCATGACCTGGTGGATGAGTCGGCGGCCGAGCTCGGGAACGCGTTCGCGCTCGCGATCGATGAGGTGAGCGACGAGATCACGACGCTCCGGAGCCGCGAGCGCGCGCAGCTGACCGTGTCGTTCGCCATCCTGCTCCTGGGCTTCGTGGTCGGCGGGCTGCTCTCTCGGCGCGTGTATCGGTCGATCACGTCCCCGCTCAAGTCCTTGGAGGAAGCGGCGACGCGCCTGGGCCAAGACGATCTCTCCCATCGCATCGACGTGCATGGAGACGACGAGCTGGCGCGGGTCGGCAGCGCCTTCAACTCGATGGCGGAGCGACTGCAACAGAGCCGTGAAGAGCTCAGCCATCTCGCTCTCCACGATCCGCTCACCGGGCTGCCCAACCGGGCCTTGTTCATCGAGCAGCTGGGACGCGCCGTGGCTCGGAGTCGCCGCCGCGGTTCTCCGGTCTCCGTGCTGTTCCTCGACCTCGACGGCTTCAAGGCCGTCAACGACACGTTCGGGCACGAGCGCCGGCGACGAGGTGCTCGTCGGAGTCGCCGCTCGTCTCCGCCGAGCGCTCCGCGACGAGGACATGATCGCGCGGCTCGGCGGCGATGAATTCGGGGTCATCCTGGAGGAAGAGCTCCAGGCGGCGACCTTGACCGCAGAGCGGATCCTCCGGCGGTTCGAGAAGCCGTGGTCCTCGTCGTCGGGCATCTCGCCGGTCGGCGTCAGCATCGGGATCTCCTCGCGAACCGGGAACGAAGAGGTCGATGAGCTGCTGCGGCAGTCGGACATCGCGATGTATGCCTCGAAGGCGGCGGGCAAAGGCCGGTGGCGGGTGTACAGTCCCGACCTCGGGTGGCGAGTTGCGCGCGGTCCAGTCGCTCCGAACCGAGCTCCAGCATGCCGTGGAGGCCGAGGAGTTCGCCGTGCACTACCAGCCGGTGATGAACCTGGAGGGCGGATCGATCGTCGGTGTCGAAGCCCTCGTGCGGTGGAACCACCCCGAGCGCGGTCTGTTGCCGCCGTCCGAGTTCCTCGGGGAAGCGGAGGCGTCCGGCCACATCATCCACATCGACCGATGGGTCCTCCGCGAGGCGTGCCGCCAGGTCCGCGAGTGGCAGCGCCACGTCTCGGGAGCCGAAAGCCTGTCCGTCCACGTGAACCTCTCGGCACGGCAATTGCAGCATGCGGGGCTCGCCGAGGAGATCGGCGAGGCCGTTCGGGTCTCCGGTCTCGCTCCGAACGACCTCATCCTGGAGATCACGGAGACCACCCTCGTGCGAGACGCCGAGGCCGCTGCGAGTGAGCTTCGCAAGCTCAAGGAGCTCGGGGTCCGGCTCGCGCTCGATGACTTCGGGACCGGCTACTCCTCGCTCAGCCATCTCCACGAGTTCCCCATCGACATCATCAAGATCGACCGTTCGTTCGTGTCGGCGATCGGTGACGGCAGCAAGCGCTCCGAGCTGGTCCGAGCACTCGTATCGCTCGGCACCACGCTCGGACTCGTCGTGGTCGCCGAAGGCATCGAGGAGGCGGCGCAGCTCGAGTACCTCCTGTCGATCGGCTGCGAGCTGGGTCAGGGGTACTACTTCGCGAAGCCGCTCGAAGCCGACCGGCTCGAGATGCTGTTGCCGCAGGCCAACTTCAGAGAACCCATCCGGGCGCTGGCAGCCGTTTCCTAGCGACCCATCGAGGCCGGATGTGGCCTCGCGTACCTCATCCCGTTGCTTCCCGTCGGAGTTGCCGCACCGTCTCGCCGAGCGAACGGATCGATGCTTCGGTGATCGGATCCAGAACGAGGATCAGCTCGTCGGCGCCGGCCTCCCCGATCTCGCGCAGACCGGTGCCGATCGCATCGAGGGAGCCCTGGAGCGGCGTGACCCCCGGTTCGTCCGCGCGCTCGCGCGTGTCGCCGAGCCGGACCAGGACGCACGCGCTGCGTTCGAGCGTGGCGGGGTCGCGGCCGGTGCGCTCGCATGCCTCCTCGATCTCGCGGGCCTTGCCGGCGAAACCGGCAGCGGTGTTGCCGAACCAGTCGTACCAAGTGTTCCAGACGTCCACGTGGGGCAGCGTCGCCGCCAGGACGCGCGGGCCGGTGGACCCGACCATCAGAGGAGGGCGGCGCGACGGCCGGGGAAGGAGCACGGCGTCGTGCGCGCGATGGAAGCGGCCATCGGTCGTGACGCGTTCGCCCTCCAGCAGGCGTCGGACGATCTCGAACGCCTCCTCGAACCGTGAGGCGCGGTGGTCGAACGCGATCCCGAACGCGTCGAACTCGGTCTCGTTCCATCCGGCACCGACCGCGACCGTCAGTCGCCCGCCGCTCAGCTCGTCCACGGTGGCCGCCGTCTTGGCGAACACGGCCGGGTTATGGAAGTTCAGGCAGGCGACGAGCGGACCCAGGAGCACCCGCTCGGTGACGGTCGCGAGCCCCGCGAGGAGCGTCCACGCCTCCCAGGGTCCTCGCTCCGGACGGGCGTCGCCCCGGTAGAGGTAGTGGTCGCCGACCCAGATCGAGTCGAACCCGACGTCCTCGGCGGCGCGTGCCATCGACGCGTACTCCGGCCAGCGAACCTCGCGTTCCACCTCGGGAAGCTGGACGCCGATGCGCAGACCCTTCGCCACCCGCCGGAGTCTAGGGACCGAGATGCAGCGGAGGCTCGTGCCGGTGACGGTGGGGGACGGCGCTGCGCGCCGTCCCCCACCTCACGAGATCGGTCTAGGTCGCCGGTCGTGTGTATGCCCACACGGCGTCGACGAACGAGTCCTCGCCGTTGATGGAGTGACTCCACACGATCTTGAAGCCGTACTTGGTCCCGCCGGAACCCGGTGAGATCGACACGCCACGGATGTCCACCGCGTTGTCGGCGTTGGCGATGTAGATGCAGACCGTGTCCGGGGGTGCGGTCGGGATCTCTCCACGTCCCGTTGCAGCCGTGATCACCGGAGTCTCCGACCGTGACGTTCACCACACCGGCCGGCAGCACCGCATCGACCGCCACGTCCGTGTCGCTGAGAGGCGTGTTCGCGCCCCGTCCACCGATACTCGCGACGGCTCCCCAGTCACCGCCATCCGTCAGCCCCGCGACACCCTCGGTGTCCAGGCCGATCACTCCTCGGAACGTGACCGCCGGTGCTGCGACCGCGGGGGTGAGGCTCAGGACGATCATCGTTCCCAGCGCGGAGACCACACCCGCGATCGCGACTAGCCGAACTTTCGACACGTCGATCCCTCCTTCGAGTCGATGGACATCTTCAGGTCGATCCCGATGTGGGCTCGGTGGCATCCGGGATCCGGAACGGCAGGAGTCCGACGGCACCCCCTTCCGGCCGCGCGCTTCCGCCTGCGCCGAGCCGGGGAAGCGGTCCGCGGGATTTCGCTTTGACGCAACACTTTTCTCGCCTGTTGCGTGAATGTCAAACACTCTTCGCTCTCACGGGATGCCCTCCGAGGCCACTGCTAGCATCCGGCTCCGGATGGTCGAGCCCGAGCACGAACGCCACGAGCCCGGCGCTCCCACCGACCCACCCTCGCCCGCTCGCCTCGTGCTCCTCAGCTTCCTGATGCTCTTCGTCGAGCTCGGGCTGATCCGCTGGAGCGGTGCCTACATCCTGTACCTCTCCTTCTTCACGAACTTCGTGCTGCTCGCGAGCTTCCTCGGCGTGGGGGTTGGCTTCCTCCGCGCGCGTGCGCGAGAGCGATCTCTTCCGTCACCTCCCCGTGCTGCTCGCGGCCCTGGTCCTCTTCCTGGCCGTGTTCCCCGTGCAAGGAGGGCGCGTCGCCGGACGGCTGCAGTTCGTCGGCGGGTTCGGGTGGCCGGCGCTCCCGAAGTGGCTCTCGCTCGCCGTCGTCTTCCTCCTGGCCTTCCTGATCATGGCCGTCGATCGCGGAGGGGGTGGGGAGGCTCTTCGTCCGCTTCCCGCCGCTCGAGGCCTACCGGTGGGACATCCTGGGGAGCATCCTCGGCATCGTCGCGTTCTCCGCCTTGTCGTTCCTCCAGGCGTCCCCGTTCGTGTGGGGCGTGATCGCGGCGGCGATCTCCCTCGTGGTCGCCGCGCGACGGCAGGCGCCGCAGCTCGTGCCGCTCGCCGTGGCCGTGGTCGTGCTCGGCATCCTCTCGTTCTCACCGAACACGCACTGGTCCCCGTACTACCGCGTGACGGCGCGCCCCGCCGCGGAGGACGGGAGCGTGGCGATCAGCGTGAACGGCCGGCCGCACCAGCGGATCATGCCGCTCGCCGTCATGGAGGAGACGCCAGACCTTCCGGTTCGACCCCTACCGGCACGCGCCCGCGAACCCGCTCACCGATGTGTTGATCATCGGCGCCGGCAGCGGCAACGACGTCGCGATCGCCCTCGCGCAGGGCGCAGGCCACGTGGACGCGGTCGAGATCGACCCCCTCCTGCACCGGTTGGGCCGCGACCGCCATCCGGATCATCCGTACCAGGACCCGCGGGTGACGGTGCACATCGAGGACGGCCGCTCGTTCCTGCACGACACCGAACGCCGCTTCGATCTCGTGCTCTACGCGATCCCCGACTCGCTCACGGTCTTGGCCGGCCAGTCGTCGCTGCGCCTGGAGAGCTACCTGCTGACGCGCGAGGCGATGCAGGAGGTTCGCGACCACCTGAAGCCGGACGGCGTCATCTCGATGTACCACTACTACCTCCCGGTCGTGGTGGACCGGTACGCGGACGCGCTGACCCGAGGTCTACGGCGAACCGCCGTGCCTCGAGCTCGCGGCGGGTGCGGGACCGCGCCCGACGGACGGTCCTGACGGCGAGCATGCGGCCCGGCGATCTCGTGTGCGACCGGCGTTGGTCCCGGCCCGCGGAGCTCCCCGCACCCGTCACCGACGACCATCCGTTCGCGTACCTGGTCGGGCACGGGATCCCGGGGTTCTACCTCGTGACGTTGCTCGCGATCGTGCTCGGTTCGCTCGCCGCCGTGCGACTGTCTGCCGGGCCGTTCGGACAGATGCGCCCGTACGTCGACCTCTTCTTCATGGGGGCGGCGTTCCTGCTGCTCGAGACGTCGAACGTCGTCCGGTTCGCTCTGCTGTTCGGCACGACGTGGTTCGTGAACGCCCTGGTCTTCGCCGGGATCCTCGTGTCGGTCTACCTGGCGATCGAGATCGCGCGACGGGTCCGGTTCCGGCGTCCGGCGCTGCTCTATCTGCCGTTGTTCGCTGCGGTGGTGCTCGCGTGGGCGGTGCCTCCCGAGTCCCTCCTGAACCTGGACTTCGTCCCGAGGTTCGCCGCCGCGGTGGCCCTCGGCTTCGCTCCGGTCTTCATCGCGAACCTCGTCTTCGCCGATCGGTTCCGTGAGGTCGGCGCGTCGGGGATCGCCTTCGGCACGAACCTCCTCGGCGCGATCGTCGGTGGGGTGCTCGAGTACGGCGCGCTCGTGATCGGCTACCGCTCGCTCCTGATCGTGGTCGCGGCCCTCTACGCCGCGGCGTTCGCTGACGGGTCGGTCCCATCTCGCCCGTCCGAGCGGGCGTGGTCGCGGAAGGAGGCCGGACCTAGGCCGCGCCGACGGGCACGGGCGGCATGGGCGGCAGGGGACCGGCGGGCGCTTCGGTGTGTCCCCGTCGGATCGCGACCGCGAGCAGCCCGAGCCCCCAGACGCTGCCGAGGAACCAGAGCCACCCACCGACGAACGGGATGAGCGCGAGGAGCCGGAGGACGACCCAGCCGCCGAGGAACGCGACGTACCGCGACTGCGTCGAGCGCATCAGCCGACTCCCGAGGCCGATCGTCGCGACCACGTAGCCGAGCGTGTAGAGGAACGCGAGCGCGAGCAGCGTGAACACGCCGAGGGGGATACCGACCACGGTGACGAGGAGGAGCACCGAACCGATCGGGAGGAGGAAGAAGAGCCCGAACCCCCAGCCGATCGACGACCCGACAGCGGTGGCCGCCGCGTCCCGAACCGCGGGGAAGAGCCGGGGAGCGAACGCGAGGAGCAGCAGGCCGAAGATCAGGACCGAGACCGAGAAGACGACCCACCAGGCGAGGCGGCTGGCGAATCCGGAGGCGAAGTCGAAGTCGAAGCGGATGGCGCTGCTGCGATCGCCGCGGATCGTCGCACCGTCCTCGACCGTCGGCGTGGACTGGGTCACCAGGTCGCCCCCGATCTCGGCGCCGGAGCGGATCACCACGTCCCCGTTGAGGACGACCACGTCCTCCTCGACCGTCCCGGAGACCTCCGCGTCACCGTTCAGGACCACGAGGGGCCCGCGGACGGTTCCGTCGACCTGTGCCGGACCATCGAGGATGACGGCGGCATCGACGGTCTCATCGGCCGCGACGACGAGCCGGCCGGTGAGCACGATCTGGTCTGTGGGTGGCACCCGTCTCGTCCTGGGCGAGCGCCGGTCCCGCTGTCAGCGCGGCCACGGCGAGGGCAGCAACGACCACGGGAACCGCGCGTCGTGCGTGCTGCTTCATCCAGAGCCTCACGGCTGGCACTCTAACGGGTGCCGCCGGGTTCGATGCCCGCGCTGACAGGCCTGGCCGGGCCCCGCTACGGTGGCCCGATGGAGACGTGGGAAGCGATCCGGACGCGCCGGAACGTCCGTCGGTTCGAGGATCGGCCGATCCCCGCCGAGCACCTCGACCGGATCGTGGCGGCGGCGGCGCTCGCGCCGAGCTCCATGAACGAGCAGCGATGGGCCTTCGTCGTCTGCGTCGACAGAGAGCGCTTGGAGGCGCTCGCGGGAGTGGGCGACTACGCGGGTCACGTCGCGGGCGCCGCCGCCGCGGTCGCCTTCGTCACCCCTCGGGCGGATGACGGCTCCGAGCGGGAGAGCATCGCCTTCGACCTCGGCCAGGCCGTGGAGAACGCGATGCTCGTCGCCTGGGAGCTCGGGATCGGCAGCTGCCACGCGTCGGTCTATGACGAGCCACGGGTCCGAACGCTGCTCGAGTACCCGCCGACCATGACCTGCGACCTCGTGGTGTCCTTCGGCTATCCGGAGGACCCGGAGGCCCTCGCACCGCCCGGTTCCCGAGGTGGGCGGAAGGTCCTCGACGATCTCCGCCACGACGAGCGCTTCGGCAGCTGACCGGGAACCGAACGTTGATGCGACATCCATCCCCGTGACATGGAAGGCCCCCTGATCGTTCGGTGACCGGCCTCCGCTGAGGGGTCGTGACAGAAGCAATAGACCGAGGGAGCCATCTGTCCGTCCCGATTTTCCAGCCTTTTGACGGCACCGAATGCCCGATGTGTGCCTAGAGCGGAGTGCCTAGGGTTGGCTGATGACGGAGGGAGACCGAGCTACAGCGGTAGGGAAGAAGGCGTCTGTCACCATCGAGGCGGCCGCCGAGCTCGTTGATGTCTACGCTGCGACGATCCGGCACTGGTCAGAGGTCGGCGCGATCGAGATCCGACACGTCGGAGATATGGAGGTGGTTCGCTTGGATCGCGTGCACATGCTCTCTCAGTCACCGCACGCCAACGCAACGAAGGTGGTCCGGAACTCAGCGCTCAAGAACCGCCTCGGGGACGCAAGGATCGAAACCCTCGACGTGAGCGACCTGCAGGAGCTCGCCCGCGACCGCGAGCCCGGTTCAGCCAAGCGCTAGCTTCGCTCCCAGTCGCTCCTGAACGACGTGACCATCCGCTCGTCGTCCCCTATCCTTCCTGCGGACAGAGGGCGCGTAGCTCAGTGGGAGAGCGCTTGCTTCACACGCAAGAGGTCGGAGGTTCAAAACCTCCCGCGCCCACCACGAAAGTCGCAGGTCAGGCTTACGAGAGAGCTGTGACCCTGCCCTCTGACAAGCGCCGTCTGGACCACGTAGTCGAAGAGTCCGCGATCTTCCGGCTCGACCGTGATGGACGTGATCTTGCCGCTCGCGGGGTCGAACTCGAAGCGCTGACGAAGGATCATCGCGGCGACGTGCTGCGGGCCATGGACCTCGACCTGATGGCGGACGATCATCTGGTTGCCCTGGTGGCTGAACGAGACCTGGTGGCGCCCGGTATCGAGCACGGCCCTCAACGCGACCACGAATCGACCCATGTCCTCGACTCCCCGGTAGGTCCCGGCGAGCGGTGAGGTTCCGAGAAGCTCGAGCACGACGTCGGACCGCATCGCCGCATTGATCGTTTCATAGTCATGAAGACCGAACGCAGCAAGCAGGTCGGCGAAGATGGCCTCGCGGTCGGTTCCGAGCTCGATGTCCTTCATCTCTCCCCATCGACACGGCCGGCGGGGAGCTTGACGGCTGAGGGGTTCACGATCCGTCCACATCCGTGCCGTAAGCTCCCCGGCTACTGCTCTCGAGGGGAGATCCGCCATGCTCACGGAAACCCGTACCTCCGCCGCCCGCGCGGTCGACCTCCAGAAGGTCTATGGGGCAGGGGACGCCGCTGTGGAAGCACTTCGGGGCATCTCGGTGGTCTTCGCGCCGGGTGAGTTCGCAGCGATCATGGGGCCGTCGGGCTCCGGCAAGTCGACGCTCCTTCATTGCATGGCCGGTCTCGATACCCCGACGAGCGGCGAAGTCTTCATCGGCGACGTCGAGCTGACGAGTCTGTCCGAGCGGCAGCTGACCCGGTTGCGACGCGACCGGGTCGGGTTCGTCTTCCAGGCCTACAACCTCGTGCCCACGCTCACGGCGGCGGAGAACATCACGCTCCCGCTGGACATCGCGGGGCGCGACATCGATGGCCCCTGGTTCGACCGCGTGGTCGACGCGGTCGGTCTCCGGGATCGCCTTGGCCACCTCCCGAGCGAGCTGTCGGGCGGGCAGCAACAGCGCGTCGCGGGTGCCCGCGCGCTGGTGTCCCGGCCGGACGTCGTGTTCGCCGACGAGCCCACCGGGAACCTCGACTCTCGCGCCAGCGCGGAGCTGCTCACGTTCCTTCGCAGCGCCGTCGACGACCATGGACAGACGATCGTGATGGTGACGCACGATGCGATGGCCGCGGGTCGCTCGGACCGCACGGTCTTCCTCGCCGACGGACGCGTCGTCGATGAGATGTCTGCGCCCTCCTCGGACAAGGTCCTCGACCGCCTGAAGTCGCTGGAGGTCTGAGCCGTGTGGCGCGCGATCGTGAAGAGCCTCTTGGCTCGCAAGCTCCGGCTGCTGCTCACCGCGCTCTCGATCGTCCTCGGGATCGGGTTCGTGGCCGGGACGTTCGTCCTCACCGACACGATGGATCAAGCGTTCGAGGAGCTCTTCGCTACGACGACGGCGGACATCGATGTGGTGGTGCGCGCCACGTCGGCGTTCGAGCCGGGAGCCGGCAACCCGGGCGGCAGCGGAAACGTCTCGCGGAACCCGATCCCCGACGATCTGCTGCCGGTCGTGCAGGAGGTGCCCGGAGTCGGGAGCGCGTACGGAGGCGTCCTGGGATACGCACAGATGGTCGATCCCGAGACCGAGGAGGCGATCGGCGGCTTCGGGCCACCCACGATCGGCGTCAACTGGCAGGACGGATCGAGCGTCCTGGTGTTGCGGAGCGGCGAGCCTCCGACGGCTCCGGACGAAGTGGTGATCGACGCCGCGACGGCACGTACCCACGATCTGTCGATCGACGAACGGGTCCAGATCCTCTTCGAGGGGCCGCCCGGAGACTTCACGATCACGGGGATCGCCGGGTTCGGCGAGGCGGACAACCTCGCCGGCGCCACGCTCGCCGCGTTCGAGACCGACACGGCGCAGCAGGTCCTCGGCCGAGAGGGCGTCTTCGATGAGATCAGCGTCGAGGCCGAGGAGGGCGAGGCACCGACCCAGCTCCGGGCGCGTATCGAGGCGGTGCTCCCGGACCGCGTGGAAGCCGTCACCGCCACGACCGTGGCGGACGAGCAGGCCGAGGCTCTCCAGGAGGGACTTGGCTTCTTCCGGATCGCGCTCCTGGTGTTCGCTTTCATCGCCCTGTTCGTGGGGTCCTTCATCATCTTCAACACGTTCTCGATCATCGTCGCGCAACGAACCCGAGAGCTCGCGTTGCTGCGTGCGCTCGGCGCCAGCCGACGTCAGGTGATGACCTCCGTCATCGCGGAAGCCTTCCTCACCGGCCTCATCGCATCGATCGTGGGGATCGTCGCGGGGATCGGGATCGCCCTGGGGATCCAGGCGCTCCTCAGCGCGTTCGGGATCGATCTCCCCAGCACCACGATGCAGCTGCAGCTGCGAACGATCGTCGTCTCGCTCGTGGTCGGTACGGTGGTCACGGTTGCCGCCGCGGTGCTCCCGGCGCGCCGGGCGTCCAGGGTGGCGCCGGTCGAGGCACTGCGCGACGTACAGCAACAGGAGGTGGGGCGGGGACTCGGACGGCGGGCTGCGCTGGGCACCGCGGTGCTGGGTCTCGGGATCGCCGCGCTCCTGTACGGGCTGTTCGCGACGCCGTCGAACGCAGCCATGCTGGTGGGAGCAGGAGCGGCTGCGACGTTCATCGGCGTCGCGATGCTCTCGCCGCTTCTCGCCCGGCCACTGGCGGGCTGGATCGGCGCCCCGCTCCGGTCCCTGGGCGTGCCGGGGAAGCTCGGACGTGAGAACGCCAGGCGGAACCCGCGCCGCACGGCGTCGACGGCCGCCGCGTTGATGATCGGGCTGGGGCTCGTGTCGATGGTCGCGATCCTCTCCGCGTCACTGAAGGCGTCGTTCGATCGCGCCCTGGAGGACACCCTGAAAGCGGACTTCACACTCACCACGTCGTCTTTCACGATGTTCAGCCCGGACGTCGCCGACCGGGTTCGGGAGCTCCCCGAGGCGGGTGCGGTGTCGGAGTTCCGCTCCGGCGTCTTCCAGGTTGACGGCGCCACCAGCTTCCTCACCGCCGTGGATCCCGCGACGATCGACGAGGTGGCGACGCTCGATATCACGGCGGGGAGCACGCAAGCGCTCGTCTCGGACACGATCCTGGTCTTCCAGGACGTGGCGACCGACGAAGGATGGAGGGTGGGGGACACCGTGTCGGCGGCGTTCCCGACGGTGGGGGATCGGCCGCTCGAGATCGTGGGCATCTACGGCGAGAGCCTTCTCGTTCAGGCCGACTACCTCATCTCGCTCGAGACGTACGAGAGCCTGTTCCCCGAGCAGCTCGACGCGTTCGTGCTCATCAAGGGAGCCGATGGCGTGTCCACCGACGAGGTGGAACGGGCGGTCGACCCGGGCGGTGGCACCGTTCCCGAACATCGAGGTGCAGGACCAGGCGGAGTTCCGGGAGCAGCAGGCGGGCTTCATCAACCAGCTCCTCGGCTTGGTGACGGCGCTCCTCGCGATGGCGATCCTGATCGCGCTCTTCGGGATCGTGAATACGCTGGGGCTGTCGATCTTCGAGCGGACGCGGGAGCTGGGATTGCTTCGAGCGATCGGGATGGGGCGGCGTCAGGTGCGATGGATGATCCGATGGGAGTCGGTGATCATCGCGGTGATCGGGGCCGTGCTGGGCATCGCGATCGGGGTGTTCTTCGGCTATGCCCTGCAGCAAGCCTTGGAGCCCGAAGGAGTGACGGAGCTCGCGATCCCGACTGGGCAGTTGCTGATCTATCTCGTGTTCGCGGCATTGGCCGGCGTTCTCGCGGCCATCTGGCCGGCACGACGCGCCGCCAGGCTCGACGTGCTCCAGGCCATCGCGTACGAGTAGTCGCGGAGCGCCCGTACCTCACCGATATCATGGCGCCCGTGCCTCGACTGACCCTGCCCGACGGCGCCACCGTGGAGCTCCCCGAGGGAGAGCCGGTCGGCGCCGTCCTGTCACCGGACGCGGTCGCGGCTCGCGTGGACGGTGCGTTGCGCGATCTGTCGTTCGTGCCCGGCGGTGACGCGTCACTGGAACCGGTCCAGTCGGGTTCGGATGACGCGCTCCACATCCTCCGGCACTCCACCGCGCACGTGATGGCGCAGGCGGTGTGCCGCCTCCAGCCGGGCACGAAGTACGCGATCGGCCCGCCGATCCAGGACGGCTTCTACTACGACTTCGACCTGCCCGAACCGATCGGCGAGGGGGACCTGCCGGCGATCGAGGCCGAGATGCGGAAGATCGTCTCAGACGACCAACCGTTCATCCGGGAAGAGGTCTCGCGGGAAGAGGCCCTCGCCCGGCTCGACGATCAGCCCTTCAAGCGCGAGATCGTCGAGACGATCGGTTCGGCCGAGGGAGAGGTCGCCTCCGGAGAGGTCGTTTCGCTCTACCGGAACGACGGATGGGTCGATCTCTGCGAGGGCCCGCACGTCTCCTCCACCGGTCGGCTCGGGGCGTTCACCCTCACCTCCACCGCCGGCGCGTACTGGCGCGGCGTCGAGACCAACCCGATGCTGACGCGGATCTACGGGACCGCATGGGCGACCCAGGAGGACCTCGACGCGCACCTGCTCCGTCTGGAGGAAGCCGAGAAGCGCGACCACCGCCGCCTCGGCCGCGAGCTGGATCTGTTCTCGAGCCCCGACGAGCTCGGGCCCGGGCTGTGGATCTGGCATCCGCGTGGCGGGATCTTCCGGAAAGAGCTGGAGGACTGGGTCCGCGACCTGCACCTCGAGCGGGGCTACGACCTGGTCGTCACGCCGCACATCGCCCGGTCCGTGCTGTGGGAGACGAGCGGTCACCTCGCGAAGTACCGGGAGAACATGTACCCGGCGATGGAGGCCGACACCGGCGACTACTACGTCAAGCCGATGAACTGCCCGTTCCACGTGCTCGTCTACAAGTCCCAGGTCCGCAGTTACCGTGACCTGCCGATGCGCCTGTCGGAGCTCGGGACCATCTATCGCCACGAGAAGGCGGGCACGCTCCACGGGTTGCTCCGGATCCGAGGCGGCACCCAGGACGACTCGCACATCATCTGCACACCGGACCAGTTGATCGACGAGATCCTGGCCGCGTTCGATCTCGCGCTCGAGATCCACCGGACGTTCGGCTTCACCGACCCCATCGTCGAGCTCTCGACCCTGCCAGTCGAACAGTCGATCGTGGACGAGGAGACGGCGGCGCGCGCAACCGAGGCGCTCACCATGGCCCTCGAGAAGAGCGGCCTCGAGTATCGACTCGCCGAGGGCGAGGGCACCTTCTACGGGCCGAAGGTGGACTTCCACTTCCGCGACGCGATCGGGCGCCTCTGGCAGCTGACGACCGTGCAGTGCGACTTCGCGCTGCCCGAGCGCTTCGACATGGAGTACACGGGCGACGACAACCAGCGGCATCGGCCCGTGATGATCCATCGGGCGATCCTCGGGACCCTCGAGCGGTTCAGCGCCGTCCTGATCGAGCACTACGGCGGCGCGTTCCCGCTCTGGCTCTCGCCGGAGCAGGTGCGGCTGGTTCCCGTGGCGGATCGACATGTCCCCAATTGCCAGGAGCTCGCCGCCACGGCGCGCGCCGCCGGTCTCCGGGTGCACATCGACGAGACCAAGGAGACCGTCGGCAAGAAGATCCGCGCCGCCCAGCTGATGAAGGCGCCGTACATGGTCGTCGTCGGGGATCGCGACCTCGAGGCGGGGACGTTCACCGTCCGGGACCGATCGGGTGAGGAGCACGCCGGCGTCCCGTTCGATCGCATCGTCTCGACCCTCGCGGAGGAGGCGCGCACGCGAGCGCTCACTCAGAGCACCTTCTAGAGAGATGGAGCACCTCTGGAGTCCTTGGCGGATGGAGTACATCCAGGCGATCAAGGACGACGAGCACGACGGGTGTGTGCTCTGCGGGATCCGCGACGGCGAGGAGTCCGAGCGCGTGCTCGCACGATCGGAGCTCGGCTACGTCGTGCTCAACAAGTACCCGTTCAACCCCGGTCACGTGATGGTCGTGCCGAACCGCCACGACGGTGACTTCGAGGCGTTGACCGACGAAGAGCTCCTCGACCTCCAGCGGCTCATCCGGCGGTCGGTGGAGGCGCTGCGCGAGGAGATGGCGCCCCACGGCTTCAATATCGGGCTGAACCTGGGGCGGATCGCGGGCGCGGGGATCCCGGATCACCTCCACTGGCACGTCGTGCCTCGATGGGGCGGCGACACGAACTTCATGCCGGTCGTGGGGCAGACGAGGGTGTTGCCGGAGCTCCTCGAGGAGACGGCCCGACGTCTCGCGCCGAGGTTCGAGGCGAGGTTCGAGACGGGTGATCCCGGGACGGAGCCTGTGTAGGAGTTGCCTTCACACCGTCGCTATCGACTACAGGCCTTCATCTCTCAGGAATCAAGATAGGGCCTTTACTTCCTCGCTCTGAATCGATATCCTTCACTCATGAGCGAGACCGCGGTGCCCTCTGGAGAGGGGGCCGGATATCTGGCGGTCCTCGGCGACGTCGTGCGATCCAGGGACCACGCCGATCGCGAGGACCTTCAGCGAGAGCTGCGCGACGCGCTCGATCTCGCGAACTCCCGAACCGCCGCGGTGCAGCCGCTCGCCCTGACCATCGGGGACGAGTTCCAGGGGCTGTACGAGAACCTCGCCGAGGTCCTCGAGGCCACGCTCTCGATCCGGCTGTCGCTGCACCTGCGGGCGGACGTCCGCTTCGGGATCGGCTGGGGTCCGCTCACCACGTACGACGAGAAGCGCGCCCCCTTCGAGCAGGACGGTCCCGCCTGGTGGGCGGCTCGTGAGGCGATCGAACGGGTCCGGACGATGGTCCATCAGCGGGAGATGCCGCGCGGAGTGAGGAGCGTCCTCGTCACCGACGGCCAGGCGGATCCGAGCGCGAAGGCGTCCGCCCGGCACGTGGAAGGTCTCGTGAACGCGTTCCTCCTGTGTCGGGACGAGCTCGTATCTTCGATGAGCGCTCGCGATGCCGAGACGATGCGGTTCCTCTTGGAGGGGGAGTCCCCGTCCGCGATCGCCGAGCGGCAGGGCGTCTCGCTCTCGGCGGTCTCGCAGCGAGTCGATCAGAGCGGGGCTGTACGCGCTGCGGGCGGCGCAGCGGGAGCTCGAGGAGGCGTTCCGTTGACCGAGGTCGGGATCTGGCTCATGGGCGTGGGGATGGCCGATCTCTTCGCCGGTCTCTCGGGCGAGCCGGCGAGAGGTCAGAGGGCCTGGTTCGCGGTGGGGGCTGCGTTCGTGTCCTCCCTTGCTCTCGCGCTCCTGTTCGGACTCGATGCCGTACCCGCATCCCTGCTCGCGCTCGTGACAGGTGCATCCTCCGCGGGCTGGATCGTCGCGAGGAGCCGCCAGCGCTTGAGCGAGGGGCGCGCCTCGATCGCCCTCCTGTACTTCCTGCTCGTCTTCGCCGTGATGGCAGGAACGTCATCGCTCTGGCCGGCGGCGACCGAGAGCACCGCAGGTCGAGCCATCGCGAGGCTGCCGTTCTCGCGTCTCGCGGCGGCTCCCGCCGAACAGGCTGCCCTGGTGGGCGGGGTCGTGCTGTTCCTGTTCGCCACGTCGAACGCGATCGTCCGGCTGGTGCTCACCGCCGTCGGCACGAAGTTCTCACCCGCCGAGCAGCGGCTCCGGGGCGGCCGGATCATCGGGCCGATCGAGCGACTGCTGATCTTCGGGCTGGGTCTCGCGGGCGAACCGACCGCCGCCGCGCTGGTGATCTCCGCCAAGGGACTCCTGCGGTACCCGGAGCTGGCGGGCATGCGTTCGGAGCCAGGTTCCTCGGCGCGCGCGATCGACGTGGTCACGGAGTACCTCCTGATCGGCTCGCTCACGAGCTGGACGCTCGCGTTGTTCCCGTTGGTCCTCGTGGCGGTCTAGGCGTCCGAGGCCGGCCGCCGCGATACGGTGACCCCATGCCGATGATCGATGTCCCGGACGGCGGCCGGCTGCACTACGAGATCGCCGGCGAGGGTCCCGTGGTGACGTTCATCCACCCCGGTCTGTGGGACATGCGGACGTGGGACCGGGAGTTCGCGGCCCTCTCCGACGCGGGCTACCGGGTGCTCCGGTACGACGTCCGAGGCTACGGAAGATCGAGCCGGCCCGAGCCCGGTGTCTCGTATTCGCACGTCCGTGACCTCCACGCGCTCCTGGAGGCGGAGGACGTCACGCAGACCGCGATCGTCGGCTGTTCGATGGGCGGCGGGATCGACCTCGACTACGCGTTGGAGCACCCGGAGCAAGTCTGGGCGCTGGTGCTCGTCGCGTCGGGCCTCGGTGGGTTCGAGTCGACGGAGGAAGAGGATGAGTGGTGGGTGGAGCGCGACGCTCCGATCGAGGCCGCCGTCGAGGCGGGCGACCTCGAGCGTGCCCAGGAGCTCCGTCTCGAGATCTGGGCTCCACTCGGGACGGAAGACGAGCGGGGCGCGAGGATCCGGGAGATCGCCTTCGACAACCTCCACGAGCTGACGATGGACGAGAGCGGGGCGGAGCAGCTCGATCCTCCCGCCGCCCATCGGCTCGCGGAGATCGACGTGCCGACGCTGATCCTCGAGGCCGAGCACGATCCGCCGGACATGAAGCGGGTCAGCGACTTCCTGGCCCGGGAGATCGATGGGTTCGCGGAAGATCGTGGTCGAGGGTGCCGACCACGTCGTGAACCTCCGTCAGCCCGAGCGGTTCGAGGAGCTCGTCCTGCCGTTCCTCGCCGAGGCCGCGCCTTAGTCCCGATCGGCGAACGGGAGCGACCTACTTCTTGTGGGCTTCCTCGCGCGCGTGCTGGTACTCGTCGATCACCTTCTGCGCGAGGTGCTGCGGCATCTCCTCGTAGTGGGAGAACGTCATCGAGAACGCGCCGCGGCCGCCGGTCATCGATCGGAGGTCGATGACGTAGCGGGCGACCTCACCCTGCGGGACGAGCGCGTTGATCACCTGCTTGCCGCCGCCGAGCTGGTCCATGCCCTGGATCTTGCCGCGCTTGGCGTTCAGGTCTCCCATGATGTCGCCGGTGAACGCCTCAGGGACCGTCACGGCGAGTTGCACGACCGGCTCGAGCAGCGCGACACCGCCCTGCTCGACCGCTTCCTTCAGCGCCAATGAGCCCGCGATCTGGAAGGCCATGTCGGAGGAGTCCACTGCATGGAACTTCCCGTCGACGAGCGTCACCTTGATGTCGACCATCGGGTTCCCGGAGAGCACGCCCTCGGACATCGTCTTCACGATGCCCTTCTCGATCGAGGGGATGAACTGCTGTGGGATGGCGCCGCCGAAGATCTTGTCCTCATAGACGAAGCCTTCGCCGCGGGGGAGCGGTTCGATCTCGATCTCGCACACCGCGTACTGGCCGTGACCTCCCGACTGCTTCACGTGGCGGCCCTGCACCCTCGCCTTGCCTCGGATCGTCTCGCGGTACGCGATCTTCGCGGGTTTCGTCTCGACCTCGACCCCGAACTTCGCCTTCAATCGCTCGATCTGCACGCCGAGGTGCGCCTCGCCCATCCCATAGATCACCGTCTGATGGGTCTCGTCGTTGCGAGCGACGCGGAACGTCGGGTCCTCCTCGCGGAGACGTGCCAGGCCGGTCGCGAGCCGGTCTTCCTCACCCTTCGTCTTCGGCGAGATCGCGTAGGCGAGCAGTGGCTCGGGGAGCTCCACGGACGGGAGCTGCACCGGATCGTCCTTCGTGGCGAACGTGTCCCCCGTATGCGTGTGGGGCAGCTTCGCGACGGCTCCGATGTCACCCGCCGGCACCTCGGAGACGGTCTCGTGCTCCTTGCCCTTGAGGGCGAAGAGCTGACCGATCCGTTCGTCCGTTCCCTGGGTCGCGTTGTGCACGGAGGAGTCGGGGCGAACCTTCCCGCTGAAGACCCGGAACATCGTGATGTGCCCGACGAACGGGTCCGAGACGGTCTTGAACACGAACGCGGTGAGCGGTCCGTTCGGGTCGCACGTCCGCTCCCGATCCTCTCCGGCCTTCGCGATCACCTTCAACGGCTTGCGCTCCGGCGGCGAGGGGAACTCCTCGACGATGAAGTCGAGGAGCCGGTCGATCCCGATCGCCTTCGAGGCGGAGCCCACGAAGACGGGGGCGAGCCGGGCGTTCGCGAAGCCGTCCTTCGCGCCCCGGGTGATGATCGCTTCGGGCAGGGTGCCTTCCTCGAGGTACTGCTCGATCAGCGCATCGTCGGATTCCGCGACCGCCTCGATCAGCTTCTCGCGGGCCGGGTCCGCCATCGCGTGGATCTCCTCGGGCCAGTCGGACTCCTCCGCGTGAGGACCGGACGGGTAGAGATCCGCCTTCTCGTGGAGCAGGTCGGCGATGCCGTTGAACTCCAGCTCCGCGCCGATCGGGAGCTCGAACGGCGCCACCTGGTTCCCGAAGGAGGACACGAGCTGGTCGAGCGTGGCCTGGAAATCCGCGCGCTCCCGGTCGAGCTTGTTGACGAAGATCGCGCGCGGCAGGTCCTCCTGGACGGCGAGCTCCCACGCGTACTCGGTCTGCACCTCCACGCCGTCGACCGCGGACACCACCACGATCACCGCGTCCGCGGCGCGGACCGCCGAGCGCACGTCGCCGACGAAGTCGGCGGTGCCGGGCGCGTCGAGGACGTTGATCTTCGTGTCCTTCCACTCGATCGGGGCGACCGCGAGGGAGACGGAGATCTGGCGGCGTTGCTCGTCCGGGTCGTGGTCGGAGACGGTGTTGCCGTCCTCGACGGTGCCCATCCGGGTGATCGCGCCCGAGGCGAACAGCATCGCCTCCATCAGCGTCGTCTTGCCCGACCCCCCGTGTCCCACCAACAAGACGTTGCGGATGTCCTTCGGGTCGTAGGTCTTCAACCGCGGCTCCTTCGTGGACGAGGGCGTCCGAGGGGTCAAGGTCGTGGAATCCTACAGAGTTGCTACGCTCGCCCGACCTGCGATGCGGAGCTTGCTGCGGTTCGAACGCCAGCCACCCGGCACCGCGATCACGCGTTCGGTCCTGGTTGCCGGCGGCGCGCTCGCGGCCGGCGCGGGATGGCTCGTGGTCGCCCGGGAAGGGCGTCCGGCGGCCTGGGCGGCCGGCGCCTCGGGGGCGCTGCTCCTCCTCGGGGGCCATCGAGCCAACCACGGAGCCGGGGGCCCCACCGATCGGATGCTGGACGACCTCCTCGACCGCGCGTGGGACGCGGCCGTGCTGTCGGGGATCGCCTGGGTTGCGCTTGACGGCAGCGCGTCGGTGGCGGTCGCGGCGCTCGCCGCGATCAGCCTCTCCTTCGTCGCCGGATACATCCGGGCGCGCGGGGCCGCCCTCGGGTACTCGGTGGAGGAGCGCCACGTGACGCGCGGCGCCCGGTACGTCCTGGTCGTGGCGTTCCTGTGCGTTCGGCTGGACGTGGGCCGTCTGGGCCGTGGCGGTGATGTCCGGCCTCGCCGCCGTCGTGCGGGCGGGGCAGGTCGCGCAGGAGGAGCGGGCCGCATGAACGCGCGACGGTGGGCGATCGAGACCACGACCTACCTCCTGTACCGCTTCATGAGCTGGCTCGGGCCGATCCTCCCGGTGCGATCGGGCCGCGCGGCGTACGAGCGGGTGGGGCGTCTGTTCTCCCGACTCGCCCCGGGGCCACGTGGCGTCGTCGCGGCCAACCAGGCGCAGGTGCTGGGGCGTCCGGCCGACGACCCGCTCGTGCAGGCGTCGACCCGCGAGGCGTTCGCCCTGTACGCCCGCTACTGGTTCGACACGTTCAACGTCCTCGGCTGGGACGACGATCGGGTGGCGGCCGTGTTCCGGTTCGAGGGGATCGAGCACGTCGAGAAGGGCCTGGCGGACGGCAAGGGGGTCGTGATCGCGCTGCCCCACACCGGGAACTGGGACGTCGGCGGCCGGGCGATGGCGATCCGCGTGGCGCCGGTCGTCTCGGTCGCCGAGCATCTGAAGCCGGAGCGCTTGTTCGAGCTGTTCCTGGAGCATCGCCGACAGATGCAGATGGACATCATCGACCTCGCGAGCGAGCACGTGGGCCGCCAGCTCACCCAGCGGCTCGAGGAGAATCGGATCGTGGCGCTCGTCGCCGACCGCGACCTCTCCGGAGGCGGGGTGGAGGTCGAGATGTTCGGGCGGACGAGACGGATGCCCGCGGGACCGGCGCTGATCGCGTTGTCCTCCGGGGCGCCGCTCATCTCCGGTCCGACGTTCACGACGACGGACGGGTGGATGGAGGTGCTCTCGGAGGTGTCGATCGAACCGACCGGCCGCCGCAAGGACGACGTGATCGCGCTCACCCGTGCGCTCGCGGCATCGTTCGAGAAGGCGATCGCCTCCGCACCGTCGGACTGGCACCTGTTCCAGCCCGGCTGGGACGCGTAGGGACCCGTGCGCATCGCGCTCGTCTGCCCGTACGCCTGGCAGGCGTCGGGCGGCGTGCAGGTGCACGTGAAGCACCTGGCCGTGCGGTTGCGGGACCGCGGGCACGAGACCGTGGTGCTCGCGCCGACGATCGCGCCGCCGCGGGAGCCCTGGGTGCGGTCGGTGGGTCGTCCGATCAGGGTTCCGTACCGGGGGACG
Organism: uncultured Actinomycetota bacterium; assembly: GCA_963711655.1. Lineage (GTDB taxonomy): Bacteria > Actinomycetota > UBA4738 > UBA4738 > HRBIN12 > JAJNBA01. The sequence continues at coordinate 225,344 of CAVQEW010000006.1, read as the reverse complement.
GTCGCGCCGATCGCTCCTCTGTCGTACCGGCGGACACGGGGCGCGCTCACCGAGTTCCGGCCCGACGTCGTGCACGTCCACGAGCCGCTCACGCCGAGCGCGTCGATGTTCGCGGCGCTCGCCTCGAGCGCGCCGGTCGTGGCGACGGTGCACGCCTACCTCGACCGTTCGGTCGCGATGGAGCTGGCCGCCCCGCTCCTTCGCCGCGTGTGGAAGCGGGTGGCCGTCGGCGTCGCCGTCTCCGAAGCCGCGGCGTCGTTCCTCCGGCGGGCGCTTCCCGGGCGCGGTGCTCGAGATCGTCCCGAACGGGGTCGACGTCGATGCGTTCTCCGCAGCGGAACCCCGTGCGGACCTGCCGGCCGGCCGGCGGATCCTCTGGGTGAACCGGCTCGACGCGCAGAAGGGGTTCCCGGTCGCGCTGGCCGCCTTCTCGAAGGTGCTCGTCGATGTCCCGGAAGCGACCTTGATCGTCGTCGGAGAGGGCAAGGATCGCGAGGCCCTGAAGCTCCTGACGGGGTCCGCCCTCGCGCGCGTCGAGATGCGGGGCGCGGTGCCGAACGAGCGAGGTCCCCACCTACCACGCCGCCTGCGAGGTCTTCGTGGCGCCGGCCGTCGGGCAGGAGAGCTTCGGGATCGTCCTGGTGGAGGCGATGGCCGCAGGTGTCCCGGTCGTGGCCACGGACATCCCCGGCTACCGAGAGGTCCTCTCGAACGGTGTCGAGGGCATCCTCGTGCCCCGCGGGACCCGGAGGCGCTCGCGGCCGGCCTCGTCCGGGTGCTCACGGAGCCCGGGCTGGCGGCGCGGCTCGGGGAGGCCGGCCGGGAGCGCGCCCGCACGTTCGACTGGCCCATCGTCGTCGATCGGCTGGAAGCGCTGTACGGCCGCGCGATCGAGAGCGCTGGCTACGATAGGTCTCGATGAACGCGCTCTGGGTCGTCCTCGGCATCGTCGTGGTCCTCGCGCTGGCCGGCGTGTGGATCTTCAACCGGCTGGTGAGCCTTCGGACCCGGGTCGAGAACGGCTGGTCCCAGATCGACGTGCAGCTCCGTCGCCGGGCGGACCTGATCCCCAACCTCGTCGAGACCGTGAAGGGCTACGCCGCCCACGAGCGCGACCTCTTCGAACACGTCACGGAGGCCAGGGCGCGATCGATCGAGGCCAAGGGCGTCACGGACCAGGCCGCCGCCGAGAACCAGGTCACCGCCGGGCTCCGCCAGCTGCTGGCCGTCGTGGAGAACTATCCCGACCTGAAGGCCAACGAGAACTTCCTCGCCTTGCAGGAGGAGCTGATCGGCACCGAGTCGAAGATCGCGTACGCCCGTCAGTTCTACAACGACCAGGTGATGCGACTGAACACGCTGATCCAGTCCTTCCCCTCCTCGGTCGTCGCGCGCGCGTTCGGTTTCGAGGAGCGTCCCTTCTTCGAGATCGACGAACCGACCCGCGGCCCCGTGCCGGTGGACCTCTCCTAGCCGTGTACGAGCAGATCGCGGCGAACAAGCGCAAGACCGCGATCCTCTTCGTGCTGGCCGTGATCCTCCTGGGCGGCGTGGGCTACGCCCTCGGTGTGTTGACGAACAGCGGCCCGACGGGTCTCGTGATCGCGCTCGTGGTCGCCGTCGTGATGTCGGTCGGCTCCTACCTGTACGGCGACCGCATCGTGCTCGCCTCGACCCGGGCCAAAGAGGTGTCCAAGGAAGAGGCCCCACGACTCCACAACATCGTCGAGGGCCTCGCGATCGCCGCCGGTGTGCCGAAGCCGCGCGTGTGGCTCGTTCCCGAGAGCGCGCCGAACGCGTTCGCGACGGGTCGCGATCCCGAGCACAGCCACGTCGCGGTGACGCAGGGGCTCGTCGAGACGATGAACCGCGTCGAGCTCGAGGGCGTGATCGGGCACGAGATGGCCCACGTCGTCGACCGCGACATCCTCGTCGGCACGGTGGTCGCGACGTTGGTCGGCGCCGCGGTGCTCCTCGCGGAGTTCTTCATGCGGATGTGGTGGTGGGGCGGGTTCCGTGGCCGGCGGGGGAGCGACTCGGGTGGAGGCGCCGCCTCCGCGTTGATCTTCGCCTTCGGGTTCCTGCTCCTGATCCTCGCGCCGATCTTCGGGCAGCTGATCCGGCTCGCCGTCTCGCGGAACCGGGAGTTCCTCGCCGACGCGCAGGGGGCGATGCTCACCCGCTACCCGCCGGGGCTGATCGCGGCGCTCAAGAAGCTGCAGGCGGCGCCGACCGCGATGCGCTCGGCGAACAACGCCACCGCGCACCTGTGGCTCAATCAGCCGTCGCGGCTGGAGGGGGAGCGCATGGGCGCCTTGGAGCGCCTGTTCTCGACGCACCCGCCGCTCGCCGAGCGCATCAAACGCCTCGAGGAGATGTGACGTTCCCGTCGAGATGCCTCGGGGTGTTAGGGCGAGCGATCGTCCGGGGGTAACCTCGATCGACGGGTCCCTGAGAGGGGACCTCTTCCGTTTCCGAGACCGACATCGCAGCCATCGACGTCCCAGGAGGCTCTTCCGTGGCGCTGACGCAACGAGGGAAGATCGTGATCGGAGTCGCGGCGGCCGGGGTGCTCACCGTCCTCGCCGTCCTCGCGTTCACCGGGAACGCTCCCGGGCCGCTCCAGCGCATCGTCGACGACGTGGCGGGCCGGCCCGATCCGTGCCCGCTCACGGGCACGGTCCGAGCCGGGGAGGATGCGCCCGCGCGCCCCGTCTTGGGAGTGAAGGTCGAGAACTCCTGCGACGCGTATCCGTTGGCGGGCCTCGAGCGGGCCGACGTGATCTACGAGGAGCCCGTGGAGGGCGGTCTCACGCGCTTCGCCGCGCTCTTCCAGTGCCGTGACGCCGGGCGCGTCGGACCGGTTCGGAGCGCGCGGACGACGGATCCCAAGATCCTGCGCCAGCTCTCGGATGCGCCGCTCCTCGCGTTCTCCGGAGCCCACCCGAAGGTGACCTCCGCCCTCGAGGCTGCGGATGTCTTCCAGCTGACGGAAACGTCGGGGAACAACGCGTATGAGCGGGACGACTCGCGCTCCGCACCGCACAACCTCTTCGTGGCGACGAAGGCCCCTCTTCAGCCTCGCCAAGAAAGCCGGCGTCGATTTCTCGACCCCGCAGGCACTGTTCCGATACGACGACGCGGTGCCCTCGCCGAGTCGCCGGCGCACGTCCGCGGCGGTGACCTTCTCCACCTCGCACGTGGCCGAATGGGCGTGGTCGCAGGGACGTTGGGTCCGCCAGCTCGACGGCGCACCGATGCTCGCGGAGAACGGGTCCGCGATCGCCGTGGACAACGTCGTGATCCAGGAAGTCGTGGTCACGGAGTCCGACATCCTCGACGTGACCGGGTCCCCGTCGCCTGAGGTCGAGCTCCTCGGCGAGGGGCGGGCGTGGATCCTGCGTGACGGTCGTCTCGTCATCGGTCGGTGGCACCGCGCATCCCTCGGCGACGTGACCGTCTTCGAGACCCGCGACGGCGAGGAGATCGCGCTCGCTCCCGGGACCACGTTCGTCGAGCTGATGCCGAAGGACGACGGCGGGGTCACGTTCGAGCGGTAGGCAGCCGGCTTCTCCGCAGGTCAACGGCGGTACACTCGGGTCGTCCGAGCGCATGCAGCGCGGCCGCCTCGGCGAGCGCCATGCGGAGAAGAGGAGGGCGAATGGAGCGGGAGACCGGCACCTTCACCGTGAAGTCCGGCCTGGCCGAGATGCTCAAGGGCGGCGTGATCATGGACGTCACGACGGCCGAGCAGGCCAAGATCGCCGAAGACGCCGGTGCCTGCGCGGTGATGGCGCTCGAGCGCGTTCCGGCCGACATCCGGCGAGACGGCGGCGTCGCGCGGATGGCCGACGCGAGCAAGATCGAGGAGATCCAGCAGGTCGTCTCGATCCCGGTGATGGCGAAGGCCCGGATCGGTCACTTCGTCGAGGCGCAGATCCTGCAATCCCTCGGCGTCGACTACATCGACGAGTCGGAGGTGCTCACCCCGGCCGACGAGGAGTACCACATCGACAAGTGGGCGTTCACCGTGCCGTTCGTGTGCGGGGCCCGTGACCTGGGCGAGGCGCTCCGCCGGATCGCCGAGGGCGCCGCGATGATCCGCACGAAAGGCGAGGCGGGGACCGGCAACGTCGTGGAGGCCGTTCGGCACCAACGGGCGATGCTCCGGCAGATCGGCGAGGTTGCCCAGCTCCGCCCCGAGCAGTACGTGACCAAGGCGAAAGAGCTGGGCGCGCCGGTGGACCTGATCCGGATGGTCGCCGAGCAGGGGCGGCTTCCGGTCGTGAACTTCGCCGCGGGTGGGCTCGCCACCCCGGCCGACGCCGCGTTGATGATGCAGCTGGGCGTCGACGGCGTGTTCGTGGGATCCGGCATCTACAAGTCCGAGGACCCGGCGCCGCGTGCACGCGCGATCGTCGAGGCGACGACGCACTTCAACGACCCGGAGATCCTCGCGAAGGTCTCCCACGGGCTCGGGGAGCCCATGCAGGGCCTGGAGATCGGGACGCTCGAGACCCGGCTCCAGGACCGCGGCTGGTGAGCGAGGCCCCAGAGTCGAGCCAGGAGCCACCTCGGGACCCGGTCGGTCCCGGTCGCGGCGCGCGCCATCGCGCAGGCGTACTACTACGTCGTCGCGGCGATCGGCCTGATCTTCGTCCTCGGCGGAACGATCGCGGCGCTCATCGCGCTCCGGAAGTGGATCCTCCCCGCCTCGAACGACCCGTCGGACTTCTTCGGTTCCACGCCGGACTCGAACGACGCCGCCCGCTCCTTCCTCGGGGCGCTCGCCTTCGCGATCCCCGGCGCGCTCGTGCTCGTGTGGCATCTCCGGGAGGCCCGCCGTCATGCCGGCCGCCGAGCGTCCTCGCGGTCGTGGGGAGAGATCCTGTATCTCCACCTCGTCGCCGCGATCTCGCTGCTGATCGCGCTCGGCGGCGCGGTGGTCATGCTGCATGCGCTCCGGGATTCGGTCGTGCCGTTCTGCTACGACAACTCGAGCTTCGGCGTGCCGCCGGTCGTGGGGTCGGACATCGGAGGCGACTTCGAGGGTTCGCCGATCCCTCCGATCGAGCTGCCCGAACGACTTCGACCCGGAGATCCTCCGCTCGGAGGATTGCTTCCCCTCGACGTCGGAGGCACTCAGGAGCGCGCTGGACGCCGGGATCGTGACCTCCGTCGCCGGTGTCGTGTGGCTCTGGCACCTCGGACGTGGACGCCGGGGATCGGAGCCGGATCTCCGCGGGCTGAGGGCGTCGGCGGGCTCCTATCATTGGTGCATGACGAAGACGGGCGTCCTCGCCCTGCAAGGCGACTTCCGCGAGCACGTCCGCGTGCTCACGTCGCTCGGAGCCGCCGCCGTTGAGGTCCGCACGCCCGCCCAGCTCGCCGACGTGGACCGCCTCGTGATCCCGGGCGGGGAGTCCACCACGATCGCCAAGCTGGCCCTGGCCGGCGACCTCGTGCGATCCGATCCAGGAGCGGGCTCGCGACGGGATGCCGATCCTCGGCACGTGCGCCGGGATGATCGTGATGGCGGAGCGGGTGCTCGACGGCGAGCCGCTGCTCTCCTTGATGGACGTCACGGTTCGCCGGAACGCCTACGGGCGCCAGGTCGATTCGTTCGAGGCCGACGTGGACATGGACGGGATCGATCATCCGGTCCGCGGCGTGTTCATCCGGGCTCCATGGATCGAGGACGTCGGTGCCGACGTCCGGGTGCTCTCGACCTATGAGGGCCGACCGGTCGTCCTGCAGCAGGGCAGCTTGCTGGCGGCGTCGTTCCATCCGGAGCTGATCGGCGAGACCGGACTCCACGACTATTTCCTGTCCCTGGCGAGGTAGGTGCCATGTCCGGACATTCCAAGTGGGCGACGATCAAGCGGAAGAAGGCCGCGAACGACGCCAAGCGGTCGAACCAGTACGCGAAGCTTCTCCGGGCGGTCGAGGTGGCGGCGAAGGAGGGCGGCGCGGATCCGTCCGCGAACATGACGCTCGCGTCGGCGGTCGAGAAGGCGAAGGCGTCCTCCGTCCCGAGCGACAACATCGACCGTGCGATCAAACGGGGGAGCGGCGCCGATGCGGACGGCGCGCGCTACGAGGAGATCACCTACGAGGGCTACGCGCCCGGAGGGATCGCGCTGTTCGTCGAGGCCCTCACCGACAACCGCAACCGAACGGCGCAGGACGTCCGCCACGCGTTCACCCGGAACGGCGGCAACCTCGGCGAGACGGGATCGACCGCGTGGATGTTCACGCGCAAGGGCCTCATCGTCGTGGAGAAGGCGGCGGCGCCGGACGACGAGCGGCTGCTCGAGCTGGCGCTCGAGGCCGGCGCGGAGGATCTGAACGACTCGGAGAGCTCGTGGGAGGTCGTGACCGACCCGATGGCCCTCGCCAAGGTGCGCGATGCGCTCCGGTCGGCGGGGATCGAGCTGTTCTCTGCGGAGCTCACGATGCTGCCGCAGTCGACGATCCCCGTCGACGGTGGCGAGGCCAAGAAGGTCCTGCAGCTGATCGAGGCGCTCGAGGACCTCGAGGACGTTCAGAACGTCTACGCGAACTTCGACATCCCCGAAGAGGTCATGGCGTCCCTCTAGAGAAGTCCACCTGCGCACGACGCTCGGTCGTTGCTCCGGGCGAGGGGCGCACCTAGACTCGGGCGAACGGATGTTCGAGAGACGCGTGCTCGGCGTGGATCCGGGCCTGGCCAGGCTCGGCCTCGCCGTCGTCGACGGCGAGGGCAGGAAGACGACCTTGGTCTGGGCGGGCGCGGTCGCCACCGCGACCGGCTCGGAGGAGTCCGAGCGACTCCGGCAGCTCTGCGCGGCCGTGCGGGAGGCGATCTCGACCCATCGGCCCTCCTCGGTGGCCGTCGAACGGGTGGCCTGGAACAAGAACCATGTGAGCGCGCTCACGGTCGCGCGCGCGACGGGCGCCATCATGGTGGTCGCGGCCGACGCGGGGCTCTCGGTGACCGAGTACGGTCCGAACGAGGTGAAGATCGCGGTGACGGGCATGGGGAACGCCGACAAGCAGCAGGTGCGACGGGCGCTCGTCAAGGTGCACGGCCTGCTCGACGTGCCGACCCAGGCGGACGCCGCCGACGCCGTCGCCGTGGCGCTCACCCACCTGGTGGGAGCCCGGATGCGGGGCCTGGCCCGACTGGGGTCCCGGTGATCTCGTTCCTGGACGGTGAGGTCGTCGAGAAGGGCGCCACCCGTGTGGTGATCGGCGTCTCCGGCGTCGGCTACGACGTCCTCGTCCCCACCTCCGTGGTGGCGAAGCTGCCGCCCGTGGGGAAGACGACGCGCCTCCACACGCGGATGGTCGTGCGGGAGGACTCGATGACGTTGTACGGCTTCTCCGCCGTCGATCAGCGGGACCTGTTCGACCTGCTCACCGGCGTCACGGGGGTCGGCCCCAAGGTCGCCCTCGCGTTCCTCTCCGTGTTGCGCCCCGCGGCGCTCACCCGCGCGATCGCGAACGGCGACGCGGCCGCCCTGACCGTGGTGCCGGGCGTCGGGAAGAAGGTCGCCCAGCGGGTCGTGCTCGACCTCGCCGAGAAGCTCGGCGGCGAGGCCGAGCTCCCCTCCGAGGGCCCGATGGCGGACGTCCGCGACGCGCTGCTGTCGCTCGGGCTCACCGCGACGGAGGCGGGAGAGGCGATGCGAGGCATCGAGGCGGACGGCCGCGAGGCGGACGACATCCTCCGCGAAGCCCTCCAGAAGGTGGGTCGATGATGGACGAGGACGACACCGTGCAGATCCCGGACGCCGATCGCCCCATCGACCCCGACGTCCTGACCGAGGAGGACCGCGAGTTCGACGTCGCGCTTCGCCCGCGGACCCTCGGGGAGTTCGTCGGCCAGGAGCGCGTGAAGGAGCAGCTCCACCTGCTGATCGACGGCGCTCGGAAGCGCGGCGAGGGCGTCGACCATCTCCTGTTCAGCGGCCCGCCCGGCCTCGGCAAGACGACGCTCGCTCGCATCGTCGCCCACGAGATGGGCGCCGGGTTCCAACCGACGTCGGGGCCGACGCTCGATCGCCCCAGCGACCTCGCCGCGATCCTGACCAACCTCGAGGAGGGTGACGTCCTCTTCGTCGATGAGATCCATCGGATGCCGCGGCCGGTCGAAGAGGTCCTGTATCCGGCCCTCGAGGACTTCAATCTCGACGTCGTCCTGGGGAAGGGGCCGACGGCCCGGTCGATCCGTCTCGAGCTGCCTCGGTTCACGCTCGTCGGCGCCACCACCAGACCGGGACGCCTGACGCTGCCGCTGCGGGAACGGTTCGGCTTCTCGCCCCGCCTCGACTACTACTCGGCGGAGGACCTCGCCAAGATCGTGATGCGATCGGCCGGCATCCTCTCGGTGCCCGTCGACGGCGACGCGGCGGCCGAGATCGCCCGGCGTTCGCGTGGGACGCCGCGCATCGCCAACCGCCTGCTCCGGCGGGTTCGCGACTTCGCCGAGGTGCGTCACGACGGTTCCGTCACGCTCGAGGTGGCGGCGGCCGGGCTCGAGGTCTTCGAGGTGGACGACCAGGGCCTCGACCGGCTGGATCACTCGATCCTCCGGACGCTGATCGACAAGTTCGGAGGCGGGCCCGTGGGCCTGTCCACCCTCGCGGCCTCCGTCGGAGAGGAGACCGACACCGTGGAGGACGTCGTGGAGCCGTACCTCCTCCAGCTCGGATTCCTGCGGCGGACGCCCCGCGGGCGCGTGGCGACCGAGCACGCGTACCGCCACCTGGGCGTCTCCGCGCCGGGCACCCTGCCGCTGTAAGAGGGCGAGGTAGACTCCCGCGTCCCCTCAACGGAGGTCTGCATGCTCGCCATCCTTGCCCAGGCGCAAACGCAGAACCCGCTCTTGGGAGTGCTCCCACTCCTGCTGATCGGCGTCGTCTTCTACTTCCTGCTGATCCGTCCGCAGAACCAGCGTCGCCGGGCCCAGATGGAGTTGCAGGCCGCTGTCGAGGTCGGGGACGAGATCGTCACCACGGCCGGGATCTACGGAACGATCACCGAGATCGACGACGACTACGGGATCGTGTCCCTCGAGGTCGCCCCCGGTACCGGAGATCAGGATCGCCCGGGCCGCCGTCGCGACGCGCCTCATGGACGATGAGGAGCTCGAGGACGAAGACGAGGTGGAAGGCGCCGAGCCGGGGTCGTGAGCGACCCGGTCCAGCCTCGCGATCCCCAGGACCCTGCCGCGGCGGTCCGCAGACCCGACGAACCGGCGCCTCGGATGCCGGTCGAGCCGGTGCCGACGCACACGGCGCCGACCCCGGAGGGTCCGGAGGAGCGATCCACCGTCACCCTCGAGGATGTCCAGGGCAACGACGAGCTCTCGCTCTACATCGCCTCCGCCGACCGCGTGATGGAGGCGATGGGGTACACGGAGCACGGGTTCCGCCATGCCAACCTCGTGGCGAACATCGCCTTCCAGGTGCTCAGCCGCCTCGGCTCGACGCAACGAGAAGCGACGCTCGCCTCCGTCGCGGGCTACCTCCATGACGTGGGCAACTCGCTCGCGCGCGACGCGCACGGTCAGACCGGCGCGATCCTCGTGTACCAGTCGCTCCGTGACTCGGTCCACGGTTCGGACCTGATGCCGATCCTCGCGGCGATCGCGAACCACGAGGAGACCGAGGGCGTCGCGGTCTCGCCGATCTCGGCCGCGGTCATCCTCGCCGACAAGTCCGACGTGCACCGGAGCCGGGTGCGGAAGTCCGGCAAGATCGACCTCGACGTGCACGACCGCGTGAACTTCGCCGTCGAGCGTTCGTTCCTCTCGGTAGACTCCGACGCTCGCACCGTCAGCCTCGAGCTCACGATCGACACAGAGATCAGTCAGGTCATGGAGTACTTCGAGATCTTCCTCGGACGCATGCAGCTCTGTCGCCACGCCGCGCAGCTCCTGGATGCGCGGTTCCGTCTGGTCATCAACGGAGCAGAGCTGGCGTGAGGCGCAATCGCGCCCTCTGGGCGTCCATCATCTTCGTGCTGGTCCTCGTCGCCGGCTCGGCGATCGGCCTCCTCGGCGGCGGCTTGCGGCCGACGCTCGGGCTCGACCTGCAGGGCGGCGCCTCCGTGATCCTGACGGCCCCCGAGGGCACGCCGCAGGACGTCATGGAGCAGGCGCTCGAGAACATCCGGAACCGCGTCGACGCGTTCGGCGTCGGCGAGCCCGACATCGCGCTGTCCGGGACCACCATCGAGGTGCAGATCCCCGGGAGCGCGGACGCGACGGTCCGCCGGCGAGCGGCGGACATCTTCTGCCTCGAGGGCGAGGAGCAGATCCACGGCTGCTCCGAGAACGAGGACGACGTCCAGGACGTCCTCGACAGCCTCGAGGTGCAGGGCCGGCCCTCCGAGGTCTGCGTGGTCGACGGCGACGGCGAGGACGTCGAATGCTTCACGAGCCGGGCGCAGGCCGACACGTTCCTCGCCGGCGTCCAGGTCGGGCCGAAGCCGAGCCCGTCGCCGAGCGCGTCCGCCACACCGAGCGCGAGCGCTTCTCCCTCGCCGTCGCGCCGTCCGCGTCGCCCTCGGCCGGCCCCTCGCCCGCCGCGAGCGCCTACTGCATGACGAAGCCCACGGGGGAGCGGATCCGATGCTTCTCCACCCGCGCGAAGGCCCAGGAAGCGAAGGACGCCCTCGAGATCGAGGTCACGGAGCGCACGTACTGCATCGTCCCGGCCGCGCCCGAGCCCGAGGTGAGCCCGACACCCTCCCCGTCCGCCTCGCCGGGGGCATCCGCGTCGCCGACGCCGTCGGCATCCGCCTCTCCCTCTGCGTCCCCGTCGCCGTCCCCGGCCACGTTCGCTGACCTCGACCTGTCCGAAGCCGAAGCGCCGCCCTGCGACCTCGCCTCCCGGGAGGCCGCCGACGACGCGCTCGCCGCGATCGAGGTCGTGCACGAGGAGCAACGGTTCTGCGTCGTGAGCTCCGTCGGCGAAGAGCTCGGATGCTCGGTCAAGAGGGATCAGGCGGTGGACCTCCAGCGCCAGTCCGGTCAGGAGCGGCTGCTCCGCGTGATCGGGGAGACCGCACGCTTGGAGGAGCGGACCGTGAGCGAGATCGTCGCAGCCGTCCGATCCGCGACCGTCACGTGCGGCACCGCCGGAGGAGCGCGACCTCCCACGCTGCTCGCCCGAGGCGCTGGACGATCGAGGAGGTCGTCTACCCGGGACCATCGCCGAACGGTCAGGGGTTCGCCAAGTACGTGCTCGGTCCCGTGGTGATCAGCGGCCAGGACTTCGACAGCGCGGGCGCGGGTGATCGACCCCCAGACCGGCCAATGGACGGTCGAGTTCGACCTGAACGGCGACGGTGCGAAGCGCTTCGCGAAGGCCACCACCGCGGCCGTCGGCGCCCCCGCGCCGACGGAACCAGATCGCGATCATCGTCGACCGGGTGGTGATCTCCTCACCGAGCGTGCAGTCCGCCATCACCGGCGGGATCGGCGTGATCACCGGCGGCTTCTCGGAACAGGAGGCGAAGGACCTCGCGACCCAGCTCAACGCGGGAGCGCTCCCGGTGGAGCTCACGCGCCAGTCGGTGCGGACCGTGAGTCCGACCCTCGGCGAGGAGTCGCTCCGCCAAGGGATCCTCGCCGGGGCGGGCGGCCTCATCCTGCTGTTCCTCTACCTGCTCTTCTACTACCGGCTGCTCGGGGTCGTCGCGTGGCTCGGCATGACGATCTGGGCGACCCTCGCCGTCGCGCTCGTCTCCATCGCGGGCGAACAGTTCGGCTACGCGCTCTCGCTCGCCGGTGTTGCCGGCCTCGTGATCTCGCTCGGCATCACCGCCGACTCCTACATCGTGTTCTTCGAGCGGCTGAAGGACGAGGTCCGCTCGGGCAAGTCGCCGCGCGCCGCCGTCCAGCCGGCGTTCGCGCGCGCGTACAAGACGATCGTCGCCGCCGACATCGTCACCGGCCTCGCGGCAGGCGTGCTCTACCTGACCGCCGTGAGCTCGGTCCGCGGGTTCGCGCTCACGCTGGGCGTGGCGACGCTGCTGGACCTGTTCGTCGTGTGGTTCTTCAAGCGCCCGACCGTGTTCCTGATCGCGAAGAACGAGAAGCTCGTGAACCTGCGCGGGTTCGGGCTCACGAGCGGGGTCGCCGGCGAGGCCGCCCGTGAGGGAGCAGGTCTGTGAACCTGCACGAGGCGATCGAGACCTACCGCGGCCACACGATCCCCCACGTCCGCTGGGTCGAGCGCCGGCGCATCTGGTTCGCGATCTCCGGTGCGATGGTGGTCGTCTCCCTGGCGGGGCTGTTGTTCGGCGCCCTGAACTTCTCGATCGACTTCGAGGGCGGCGCCCGGATCACCTACGTGTTCGCCGACCCGGTGAGCGTCGAGGAGGTCCAGTCCACGCTCGACGACCATGGGATCGAGGACGCCGAGATCCAGGTCGTCAACGACGAGGCGATCTCGATCCGCACGCCGTTCCTCTCGGCGGAGGGGGAGGGCAGCGCGGAGGAGATCCGCCGAGACCTCGCCGAGCAAGCGGGCATCGATGCGGTCGACGTGAACATCGAGGACGTCGGCCCCACGTGGGGAAGCGAGATCTCGCGGAAGGCGGCGATCGGCCTGATCGTCGTGCTGGCCGCGATCACGGCGTACATCACGCTCCGGTTCGAGCTGAAGATGGCGATCGGCGCGATCGTCGCCCTGATCCACGACGTCATCATCACGGTCGGCGTCTACGCGCTCACCGGCCGGGAGGTCACCCCGGAGACCGTGATCGCGGTGCTGACGATCCTCGGATTCTCGCTCTACGACACGGTCGTGATCTACGACAAGATCAAGGAGAACCTGGAGACGCAGTCCCTGGTGGCGAGGCTCGGGTCGGACGGCACGATCGACCTGTCGTTGAACCAGGTGCTGATGCGCTCCGTGAATACCTCGCTCGTGGTGCTGCTCCCCATCCTGTCCTTGCTGCTCTTCGGCGGCGACACCCTCAAGGACTTCGCGTTCGCGATGTTCATCGGCACCGCGATCGGCGTGTACTCGTCGGTCTTCCTCGCCGCGCCGCTGCTGGCGGTGCTGAAGAAGCGAGAGGCGCGATTCCGGCAGCTCGAGCAGAAGCTCACCGATCGCGAACGGGTGGTGTCGCGGCGGGCGGCGGCCGCCACCACGACCACGCCCGGGGCGTCGACCGGCGAGGCGGCCGCCGCCCGCGCGACCGCCAGGACCGGCGCCGCGGGCCGGCCGGGACAGAAGTCGAAGCGCCGCAAGCCGCCGGCGAAACGCAAGCGGAGGTGAGGTCATGGAGATCGAGCAGATCAAGGCGCTGATCCGGGACGTCCCCGACTTCCCCGAGCCGGGGATCGTGTTCAAGGACATCACGCCGGTCCTCGCCCACGCCGACGCGATGTCGACGATCATCGACCTGATCGTGGTGCACTTCGGCCGAGGCACGGTCGACAAGGTCGTCGGGATCGAGGCCCGCGGGTTCATCCTCGCCGCGCCGGTCGCCTATCACTTCAACGCCGGCTTCGTGCCGATCCGCAAGCAGGGCAAGCTCCCGTGGGAGACGGCCTCGGAGGAATACGAGCTCGAGTACGGGACCGCCACCCTCGAGCTCCACCGCGACGCGATCGAGCAGGGCGAGCGCGTGCTCATCGTCGACGACGTGCTGGCCACGGGCGGGACCGCGCAGGCGGCAGCGTCGCTGGTGGAACGCTGCGGCGGCACGATCCGCGGCATCGCGTGCCTGATCGAGCTCGAGTTCCTGAAGGGTCGCTCCAAGCTCGAGGACTACGAGGTCCACACCTTCCTCAAGTATTGAGTCGTGCCTCTCGGTGCGGGAGGACTCGCTGACTCGTCCCCTACACTTGGTGCAGGAGGCGAGCGTGGGCAGCACCGAGCAGGACGTACCGGTCGAGCGGGTCGATGAGGAGCCGCAGCCCGTCGCGCCCGAGCGCGGCCGTCGACTCCCGGGGATCCCACGGCCCCGCCTGCGACGGGGCGACGGCGGCCCACCGAACAGCCTCGCCCCGGTCCTGAGCAAGGTCCGCTCCTACAACCCGAAGGCCGACACGAAGCTCCTCGAGCGGGCCCACCGCTTCGCGGAGGAGGCGCACGAAGGCCAGCATCGCCTCTCGGGGGAGCCCTACATCGAGCATCCCGTCGCGGTCACCGCGATCCTCGCCGACCTCCGTCTCGACACCACGACCCTCACGGCCGCGCTCCTGCACGACACGGTCGAGGACACCGAGATCGGCCTCGACGACATCGAGCGTGAGTTCGGCTCCGAGGTCGCCAGGATCGTCGACGGGCTCACCAAGCTCGACAAGCTCGAGTTCCGGAGCGGCGAGCTCGCGCAAGCCGAGAACGTCCGGAAGATGATCGTGGCGATGGCGGGCGACATCCGGGTGTTGCTCGTCAAGCTCGCGGATCGCCTCCACAACATGCGGACGCTCGCGCCGCTCTCGGAGCAACGCCGGCACAAGATCGCCAACGAGACGCTCGAGATCCATGCGCCGCTCGCGAACCGGCTCGGGGTCCAGGAGCTCAAGTGGGAGCTCGAGGACCTGGCGTTCAAGACGCTCAACCCCGGGCCGTACCGCGAGATCGCGAACCTGGTCGAAACGCGCCGGGGCGAGCGCCAGCAGCTCCTCGAGGGTGTGAAGGGTGCTCTCCGCGCGAAGCTGAAGGAGCTGGGCGTCAAGGCCGACGTCGAGGGCCGCCCGAAACACCTCTACTCGATCTACGAGAAGATGGTGATCCGCGGCAAGGAGTTCAACGAGATCCACGACCTCGTCGGCCTCCGCGTCCTCGTCCCGTCGCTCCGCGACTGCTACGGCGCCCTCGGCGCGGTCCATGCGCTGTGGAAGCCGGTCCCGGGCCGCTTCAAGGACTACATCGCGATGCCCAAGTCGAACATGTACCAGTCGCTGCACACGACGGTCGTCGGGCCGAAGGGCATCCCGCTGGAGATCCAGATCCGCACCCAGGACATGCACCGCACCGCCGTGTTCGGGATCGCCGCGCACTGGCGCTACAAGGAGGGCGGCAAGTCCTCGAAGGAAGCGCAGGACATGGCCTGGCTCGGCCAGATGATGGACTGGCTGAAGGACATGGCGGACCCGCAGGAGTTCATGGAGGGGCTGCGGATCGACCTGTCCGGCGGGCGTGTCTTCTGCTTCACGCCGAAGGGCGACGTGCAGAACCTCCCGCAGGGCGCCACGCCGGTGGACTTCGCCGTACTCGATCCACACCGAGGTCGGCCACCGCACGATCGGGGCGAAGGTCAACGGGAAGCTCGTGCCGCTCGACTACGAGCTCCGGACCGGCGACACGGTCGAGATCCTCGCGTCGAAGGCGCAGGGCGAGGGACCGAGCCAGGACTGGCTCCAGTTCGTGAAGACACCGCGAGCGAGGACGAAGATCCGGCAGTGGTTCAGCCGAGGCCGGCGGGAGGACGCGATGGAGTCGGGGCGCGACGCGGTGAAGGCGTTCGTGCGCCGGCAGGACCAGACGTTCAAGCGCCTCGCGTCGGAGGAGACGATCGGGCGGGTGGCGGAGGACCTGAAGTACGCCGATCTCGAGGCCCTCTACGTCGCCGTGGGGGAGGGACAGGTCTCACCGCAGTCGATCGTCGCGCGGATGTCCCGCCTCGTCTCCGGGACGCCCGACGAGGACGTCACCGAGGTCCCGCTCGCTCGGCCCGTCCGGATCGGGAAGCCGGACATCTCCAAGGGCGTCGTCGTCCGAGGACTCGGCGACGTCTGGGTGAAGCTCGGGCGCTGCTGCACACCCGTTCCCGGCGATGCGATCGTCGGATTCGTCTCGCGTGGCCAGGGCGTGTCGGTCCATCGGGACACGTGCCCCAACCTCAGGACCCTGCAGCGGCGCGAGCCCGAGCGGATCATCGACGTGGACTGGGCGGAGGGGAAGCCCACCTCGTTCTCGGTCGCGATCCAGGTCGAAGCGCTCGACCGGACGCGGCTGCTCTCCGACGTGGCCACGGTCCTGTCCGACAGCCACGTGAACATCCTGGCGGCGACGTCGAGCACGGGCCGAGACCGGATCACGCGCCTGCGGTTCACGTTCGAGATGGCCGACGTGACGCACCTGTCGTCCCTGCTGGCCGCGGTGAAGCGCGTGGAGAGCGTCTACGACGCCTACCGCGTCGTCCCGAGCTGAGGGATGACCGAACGCGGCGACTGGGTCGGGTACTACGACGGGCAGGGCGAGCGGGAGCCGCACGACCTCCTTCTGCAGGTCCTCGCCATGTTCGATGACGACGGGCGCCGCGGGCTGGCCGTCGACCTCGGGTGCGGTCAGGGGTTCGAGTCCGCCGAGCTGCTGCGGCGCGGCTGGGAGGTCATCGCGATCGACGCGACCGAGGAAGGGATCCGGCGCCTCCGGCGCCGAGTCCCCGAGAGCGATGCCCTACGGCTGCGGACCGTCGTGTCCCGGATGGAGGACCGCGGACGTTCCGACGGCGGATCTCATCCACGCGAGCTTCAGCCTGCCGTTCTGTCCTCCTTCAGGTCTTCCCGCGTCTGTGGGGTGACATCCGCGAGGCGATCCATCCGGGCGGCAGGTTCGCCGGCGAGCTGTTCGGCGACCGCGACACGTGGGCATCGACCGAGGAGGACATGACCTTCTTCGACATCGCGAGCGCCCGGGCCCTGTTCGACGGCATGGAGCTCGAATCCTTCGTCGAGGAGGAGAACGACGACGAGGGCTGGGACGAGATGAAGCATTGGCACGTGTTCCACGCGATCGCCCGCCGATGAGGATCGTCCTGCAGCGCGTGCTGCGCGCCTCTGTGACGGTCGACGGCGAGCGGGTCTCGGAGATCGGTCGTGGCTATCTCCTGCTGGTCGGTGTGGGACGCGGCGATCCCGCCGATGAGCCGGAGAGGCTCGCGGAGAAGATCGTGCACCTGCGGCTGTTCGCCGACGAGGAGGGCAAGACGAACCTCCCGATCGCCGGCGTGGACGGCGAGATCCTGGTCGTCTCGCAGTTCACGCTGTACGCAGACCTGAAGAAGGGCAGACGCCCGTCCTGGGGTGACGCGGAGGATCCGGAGATCGCCGCCCTCCGCGTGGAGGCGTTGGCGGAAGCACTCGAGGCCCACGGCGCGCGTGTGGCGCGCGGAGTGTTCGGCGCGATGATGGACGTCGAGCTGCTGAACGACGGCCCGTTCACGCTGGTGCTCGAGGGATCGTCGCTCAGCCCGGCGTAGGGTGCCCGTTCCGCTCGCTCGGATCGACGGCGCAGGCCTGTTCGCCGAGCCGGCGGCCGAGCGAGTCCCGGTTGCGAGCCACCCATCGGTAGAGCCGGTCGGTGCTCCGCGGGAACGTCTCCGCCAGGAACGCCACGGGTGCACCGGCGGGCAGCAGGCGGGCCATCGGGCCTGCCGCGGCGCCGCCGGAGTATCTCCGCCCGTCGGGCGTGACGAGGTGCCACGACGCGAGCCGGTCATGCTCGTCGAGGTCTGCGAGGAGCCGATCGCCCTCCTGACTCTGGATCGGGGCTGCCCGGAGACGGCCTCGACGATCCCACCGAAGCAGCCGGTCGAGAGACCAGCGGCAGAAGCCGCACTCCTCGTCGTAGAGCACGAGATGCCGTTCCATACGCTCAGCGTACGGCCGGGACGGTGGTCGCGACGCGTCGGCGACCGAGCCTGTCGAGCAACGCCGGCCAGTCGACGAAGACCGCGGCCACGGTCCACGCCCACGAGACGTAGTTGATCCCGATCGTGAGCCAGATGCCCGTGTGGATCGCGGCGGCCCACCCCACGTACAGCGGCGCCAGCCGGGGGCGGACGAGCACGAGCCACAGGGTCAGCTCGAACGCGATCGTTCCCGCGGCGATCGTCGACGCGAGCCAGGCTCGGTCTGCCACGAGGAGCGCCAGCGCGTTCCCTCCGTGGGAGTCGCTCGCCGCGTACAGGATGTTGCGCAGGTTGTCGCCGAGCACCCACGCGGGGCCGCGTGAACGCGAGTTTCGATACGCCGGCGATCAGATACACACCGGCGACCAGTACCCCTGCCGTTCGCACCGGCCAACCCACGCGGGCGCTCGGCGCCGGGTCCGTTCGCCGTGCGCCGACCGCCCACGCCTCCCCGGTCGGCGCGAACAGGATGGGCACCATCGCCAGGAGCGGAAGGACGTCGTGGTGGACGACCTTCCCGAGGCTCGTCTCCATGCCGAACAGGAACGTGGCGCCCGCCCAGGCGAGGGGGAGCGTGATCCGCGGCTTGAGGCCGATGCCGGCGGCGAGCAGGAGCGCGAGCGTCGCGACCTGGATCGCGATCGTCAGGCCGCGACCGGGCATCGCGTCGAGGAGAAGCATGAAGGACCGGGGTCGGAACAGCGGCTCGGGCTGCCCGGCGAGATCGGCGAAGAGTGGGCGGGAGACCCTCGCCGCCACGACGAGGCACAGGATGATCCGCACGGCCGCGAGGCGGCGGGGGTCGCCCGGGGCGAACAACCAGCCGTCGAACCGGCGGATCACCCGGCTGCCTCCGCGGAGCAGGTCGCCTCCGTGGTGCGGCTGTGGCTCGGTCAGAGGCCCGTTCCGGTCGCGAGGCTCCAGCAGCTGTTCGACCTTCACGAGCATCAGTCGGGCGGCGTCGATCCCGATCGACGCCGCCGCACGCAGCCAGACTCCGCACACGGCCGCGCGCTCCGGCGGGGTGAGGTCCTCGAACGAGCGCGCCACGAAGCCGAATCCTCGATACGCCGCGCCGAACCGGGACACGTTGACCGGCACCTGCTCGCCGTCCGCCGTGACCGCGACCAGGCGCCATCCCGTCGTCAGAGAGGTCCTCGGTGCGCTGAACAGACGGAAGCCGGACAGAGGCCACGCCTCGATCCCGAGGAGGCCGCAGGTGACGAACGCGGCCAGCAGCATCGCGCACGAACGGCCGTGCCCACGGCTGAGGCCGGTCGGTCCCGCTGTCCGGGGTCGATGCCATCGTCGAGCGACCCTAGCGCGGGGGGGCGCGTGGGGTCGCCCGGTACGATGCCGCGAGATGTACCTGGACGTCTTCGATCGGAACCCGTTCGGCACGAACTGTTGGTTGCTCGCCGCCGACGGCTCGGAGGATGCGGTCGTGGTCGATCCCGGCTTCGAGCCGGAGGAGATCCGTTCGGTCCTCGAGCGAGCCGGGAAGCGACCGGCCGCCGTGCTGCTGACGCACGCGCACCTCGACCATGCCTACGCCGCAGGCATCTTCGCGGGAGACGATGTCCCGGTCTTCCTGCACGAGGCCGACGCCGTGGCGTTCGACGACATCGACGCCTGGAACCCGGGCTTCGACAATCCTCTGGAGCCGGTGAAGGATCTGCGCGCCGTGGTCGACGGCGACGTGCTGTCGTTCGCGGGGTTCTCGATCGTGGTGAAGCACACGCCCGGACACACCCCGGGCCACTGCTGCTTCGTGACCGACGCGACCCTGATCGCCGGCGACCTCGTCTTCGCGGGTTCGATCGGCCGCTCCGACTTCCCGAACTCCTCGCCGGAAGACATGCGGACGAGCCTCCGATGGTTCCTCACGCTCGACGACACCATCGAGGTGCTCCCCGGTCACGGCCAACGCACGACCGTCGGGCGGGAGCGCGCGTCGAACCCGTTCCTGGTGGAGTTCTCCTGATGGATCTGCAGCCGGCGAGGGGAACCCTGGATCTTCTCCCACCGCAGGGGAGCCGTATGCGCGCGCTCTACGACCGGGCGGCGACGCTCGCGCGCCTCTACGGCTACCGGTACGTCGAGACGCCCGGTTTCGAGGCGACCGAGCTCTTCGCACGGACGTCGGGCGAGACGAGCGACGTCGTCACCAAGGAGATGTACACGTTCGAGGATCGCAAGGGGCGTTCGCTGACGCTCCGCCCGGAGGGGACCGCGCCGGTGATGCGCGCCTACCTCGCGAAGCGACAGGAGCAGCCGTCGCCGTTCAAGGCCTACTACCTGACGCGGATGTACCGGTACGCGCGCCCGCAGGAGGGCCGCTACCGCGAGCACCGGCAGTTCGGCATCGAGGTGTTCGGCGCGGAGGATCCCGGCGCCGACGCCGAGGTGATCGCGGTGGGTGACGCCTTCCTGCGCGGTCTCGGGCTGGAGCGGATCGAGCTGCAGCTGAACTCGATCGGCGACGAGGTCTGTCGTCCCGCGTACCGGGAGGAGCTGATCGCGTTCCTCCGTGAGCATCGGGATCACCTGACGGACGAGCATCGCGATCGCTTCGAGGACAACCCGCTCCGCGTGCTGGACTGCAAGGACGACGCGTGCCGGGCGGTCGCGAAGGAGGCGCCGAAGATCATCGACCGGCTGTGCGATCCGTGTCGCGCGCACTTCGAAGGTGTGCAAGGCGGACTGAAAGACGCCGGGCTGTCGTGGGTGATCGAGCCCACGCTCGTTCGGGGGCTCGACTACTACAACCGGACGGCGTTCGAGTTCGTGAGCCCCGGCCTCTCGCCGCAGCAAGCGACGCTCTTCGGCGGAGGCCGCTACGACGGGCTGGCCGAGGTGCTCGGCGGACCGCACGTCCCCGGTGTCGGGTTCGGCATGGGGCTGGAGCGGGTCCTGATGGCGATCGAGCAAGAAGGACTGACGCCGCCCGAGGAGCCGGGGCTCGCGGTGTTCGTCGTCGGCGTCGGCGACGCCGGCCGCGCCCGGGCCCATGAGCTCGTCCGGCAGCTCCGCGCGGCCGGCATCGCCTCGGACACGTCGTTCGAAGACCGACCGCTCAAGGCGCAGCTGAAGATGGCGGACCGGGCCGAAGCGCGGTATGCCGCGATCGTGGGGGAGCGCGAGCTGGAAGCCGGCGTCGTGACGCTCCGGCGTCTCGACGACGGGGAGCAGGAGGAGGTCGCAGCGGAGGCGCTCGCCGAGGCCGTCGCGCTCGACACCGGCGGAGCGTCAGCCGGAGAAGCACGCATGAGCGACAGCATCTACCGGACCTCGATGCGCACCCACGCGTGTGGCGAGCTGACGATCGAGCACGCCGACGCCGCGGTGATCCTGTGCGGATGGGTCGCGAGCCGCCGGGACCACGGGGGCGTCACGTTCATCGACCTCCGGGACCGGGAGGGGATCGTGCAGGTGGTCTTCCATCCGGAGGACGCGGCGGACGCGCACGCCGCCGCCCAGCGCCTGAGCGCCGAGGACGTCGTCCGGGTGACGGGCACCGTTCGAGCCCGACCCGCCGGCATGGCCAACCCGCAGCTGCCGACCGGGGAGGTCGAGGTCGCCGCGGCGACCCTGGAGATCCTGTCGGAGGCCGAGACGCCCCCCTTCCCGATCGAGGACCGCATCGAGGCCGGCGAGGAGCTTCGTCTCCGCTACCGCTATCTCGACCTCCGCCGGCCCGAGATGACGGCCGCCCTCCGGATCCGCCATCGGATCAACGCGATCACGCGCGACCACATGGACGCGCTCGGATTCCTCGAGGTGGAGACACCGCTGCTCACGCGCTCCACCCCGGAGGGGGCCCGCGACTTCCTTGTGCCGTCCAGACTGTGGCCCGGCTCGTTCTACGCGCTGCCGCAGTCGCCGCAACAGCTGAAGCAGCTCCTGATGGTGGCGGGGCAGGATCGCTACTACCAGATCGTTCGGTGCCTCCGAGATGAAGCGCCGCGCGCCGATCGCAGCTTCGAGTTCACGCAGCTGGACGTCGAGATGTCCTTCGCAGACCAGGAGGACGTCTTCGCCGTGATCGAGCCCTTGTACGCGCGCTACGTGCGGGAGATCCACGGCGTGGAGGTCGCCACGCCGTTCCCTCGGATGACCTTCGACGAGATGCTCGCACGCTTCGGGACCGACAAGCCCGACCTCCGCTACGAGATGGAGCTCGCCGACCTGGGCTCCGTGTTCGCGGGCACCGGCTTCAACGCGTTCGCGTCCGTGCTCGGCACGGAGGGCGGGGCGATCAAGGGACTCGCCGCCCCCGGAGGCGGACAGCTCTCACGCAAGGAGCTCGACCAGCTCGTCCAGGACGCGAAGGGCCGGGGCGCGGCCGGGCTCGTCTGGATGGTCGTCGAGGCCGAAGGGGTCAGGTCGCCGGTCGAGAAGCACCTGTCGGAGGAGGAGATCGACGGCGTGCTCCGGGGGACCGGTGCCTCCGAGGGCGACCTCGTGTGCATCGTGGCCGATCGGATCGACCGGGTGAACGTGGCGCTCGACGGTGCTCGTCGGCACCTCGCGGATCGATTGGGTCTGATCCCGGAGGGTGAGTGGCGCTACGTCTGGTTCACCGATCCGCCGCTCTTCGAGTGGAGCGAGGAAGAGGGCAAGTGGGTCTCGACCCACCATCCCTTCACGGCGCCGGCGACGGACGACCTCGATCCGAAGACCGCGAAGTCCAAGGGGTACGACCTCGTCCTCAACGGCTACGAGGTCGGCGGGGGGAGCATCCGCATCCACCGACCGGAGGTGCAGGAACAGGTCTTCGCGGTGCTCGGTCTCTCCGAAGCGGAGATCGAGGAGAAGTTCGGTCACCTGATCCGAGCGTTCCGCTACGGCGCGCCCCCGCACGGCGGGATCGCGATGGGCCTCGACCGGATCGTCATGCTGATGGCCGGGCAGGAGACGCTCCGCGAGGTCACCGCGTTCCCCAAGGCGCAATCCGGTGCCGACCCCTTGACGGGTGCGCCGGCTCCCGTCGACGCGGCGCAACTCCGCGACGTCGGCCTCCAGGTGATCGCGCCCCCGGCGAAGGAGCCAACGAAGGGAAAGGAACAGGAGGAGTGACGGTGGAGACCTTGCAGGATGACGATGTCGAGCTGCTCACGGGGAAGAACTTCGCCCACGTCGCGGTGATCCGACCCGACGGCACCCCGCACGTGACGGTCACCTGGATCGACGCGGCGGATGGGTCCGTGCTGGTGAACACCGCCGTCGGCAGGGTCAAGGACCGATACGTCCGCCTCGATCCCCGGGTGTCCGTGACCCTGCACGACGAGCAGGACCCCTACCGATGGCTCCGGATCGACGGGGTCGTGGATGAGTTCGTGACCGGGGCGGAGGCCGACACGCACATCGACGCGTTGAACCAGCGGTACCACGACGGCGAGCGATGGACGGTCAAGGCCGGCCAGGAACGCGTGATCTATCGCATCCGGCCGGAGCGGATCCTCAGGAGATACGACGACTGAGCTTGCGGCGCAGCAACTCCTGACACACGCCGCCAGAACCATGCCCGGCCGGGCTTCGGCCTAGGACCGAAGACGGTTCCTCCGGAGCGTCGCGAGGGCCTATCATGCTGGTTCGGCTTGACGGGGCCGAACTCGGTTGGCATGAAAGGAACCCCTCTCGGATGGATCGACCGCTCGCGACGCGGATGCGCCCGCGCGACTTCAAGGAGTTCGTGGGACACCATCATCTGTTGGGAGAAGGCAAGCCGCTCACGAAGCTGATCGACGGCGGCCATCTCCCCTCCACGATCCTCTGGGGTCCTCCCGGCACCGGGAAGACGACGCTCGCACACCTGCTCGCGATCGCGGTGGGCGCCGACTTCCAACAGCTGTCGGCGGTGAGCTCGGGCGTCTCGGATGCGCGCCGGGTGATGGACCACTCCAAGACGACGCTGTTCCGAACGGTCCTGTTCGTCGACGAGGTCCACCGGTGGAACAAGGCGCAGCAAGAGATCCTCCTGCCGGCGATCGAAGACGGCTCTGTCACGTTGATCGGCGCGACGACGGAGAACCCGTACCACAGCCTCGTCGGTCCGCTCCTGTCCCGGTGTCTCCTGCTCCGCCTCGAGCCGCTCGAGCCGAAGGAGATCCGCGGCCTCCTGGAGATCGCCGTGATCGACTCCGAGCGGGGGATGGGCGCGCTGGGCGTGACCCTCACGGACGACGCGCTCGACCATCTCGTGGAGCTCTCGGCGGGCGACGCCCGAGCGGCGCTCACCGCCCTGGAGGCCGCGGTCCTCCTGGCCGATGCCGGCGAGACGCTGATCGACGGGGCGCGGGTCGCCGACGCCGTGCAGAAACGGATCGTCGCCTACGACCGCGGCGACAGTCACTTCGACGTGGTCTCCGCGTTCATCAAGAGCATGCGCGGCTCGGATCCGGACGCGGCGTTGTTCTGGCTCGGTCGGATGATCCACGCCGGCGAGGACCCGCGCTTCATCGTGCGGCGGATGATCATCTTCGCCTCCGAGGACGTCGGGTTGGCCGACCCCCAGGCGCTCCCGGTGGCCGTCGCCGCCGCGCACGCGCTCGAGCACGTCGGCATGCCGGAGGCTCGCTTGAACCTCGCCCACGCGGCCCTGTACCTGGCCCGGGCGCCCAAGTCGAACTCCGTCACGGAATCGCTGGAGAAGGCGCTGGCCGATGCGGATTCGAACGATCCGGTGCCGGCGCATCTCCGGGATGCGCACTACGCCGGAGCCGCGAAGCTCGGACACGGAGAGGGCTACGAATCCCCGCACGACTTCGAGGGTCACTACGTGGAGCAGCAGTACCGGCCCGAGCGTTTCGACGACATCGTCTACTACGAACCCACGGGCCAGGGCCGAGACACCGAGATCGAGCCCGGAACGAGCCTCCCCGTCGAAGAGGACGAGGCGGCCTCGAGGAGGACTGAAGCGTCTCCGGAGCCATGGGTATGCTGGGCGAACTGCCCACCCACGGAACCTCGGAGGTAACGGATGACGCTCCTGGCACTCACCGGCGGCGAGACCGCGCTGATCGTCCTGGCCGCGTTCTGGGGACTGCTGGTCCTGTTCCTCTGTCTCGTGCTGCTGAACACGTTCCGGGTGCTCGAAGCGACCCGCCTGACCGTGGACGCGATGCGCGAGGAGACGGTCCCGCTCCTCCGTGAGATCAAGGGATCCGTCGAGAGGACGAACGGGCACCTCGACCGTGTGGGCACGGTCCTCGACTCCGTCGGAGGCATCGTCGGAAGGGTCGAGCGATTCACCGGCCTGATCGAGCACGCCGCCTCCAGTCCGCTGGTGAAGTTCCTGAGTGTCGGGGCCGGCGTGAAGAAGGCGGCCGAGTCCTTCGGCCAGAAGGGCAGCAAGAAGCGCTCGAAGGGATCTGCCGCGGCGCCGGGCGCGCCGGCGCCCTGACATGCGCCGAGGTTTCTGGGTCGCGCTCGGGCTGGGCGCCGGCGCGACCGGCGCCGTGGTCGCGTCGCGGTGGGCCAGGCGTCAAGCCAACAAGGTCAAGCCGACGACCCTCGCCCGCGAGGCGAAGGGCAGCCTGATGGATCTCTCCAAGCTCGTGGCGGAGTCGATCGAGGAGGGCAAGCGAGCGATGGAGGAACGGGAACGCGAGCTCCGGGCGGAGCTGGACGCGTCCACCCGCGAGCCCCCGACCCCGACGAGCCGACCGCCGCCTAGACTCGGCCCGTGGAGGGGGATCGGATCCGCGAGCTGTTCCTGTCGTTCTTCGAGGAACGCGAACACAAGCGTGTGCCCAGCTCCTCGCTGATCCCTCCACCGGAGTCCGGCCTCCTCCTCGCGAACGCCGGGATGAACCAGTTCATCCCGATCTTCCTCGGACAGGCGGCGCCGGAGTACCCGCGAGCCGTCACCGTGCAGAAGGTGATGCGCACGAACGACATCGAGAACGTCGGCAAGGATGCCCGGCACCTCACCTTCTTCGAGATGCTCGGGAACTTCTCGTTCGGCGACTACTTCAAGGCCGACGCGATCAGCTGGGCGCACCAGCTCGTCACCGAGGGTTTCGGCATCGAGCACGACCGGCTCTGGGTGACGGTGTACGAGGAGGACGACGAGGCCGTGCAGGGCTGGGTCGACGGTGTCGGCCTGGCGCCCGAACGCATCGTCCGCCGAGGCATGACCGACGAGCAGGGCGAGCTCGCGAACTACTGGCACACGCACGCGGCCGGCCCCGGCGGTCCCTGCAGCGAGATCTTCGTCGACCGCGGCGCGAAGTACGGGCCCGAAGGCGGCCCGGACGTCGACGAGGAGCGGTTCATGGAGATCTGGAACCTCGTGTTCATCCAGGAGCGGATCGACGAGAAGCTCCGGTTCGTCGAGCCCCTTCCCGCGAAGAACGTCGACACCGGCTCGTCGCTCGAGCGCGTGGCGGTGGTGCTGCAGAGCGTCGACAACGTCTTCGAGACGGACCTGCTCCGACCGATCCTCGAGGTCGCCGAGTCGCTGTCGGGACGTACCCACGGTCACGACCCCGCGGACGACGTCTCCCTGAAGATCGTGGCCGAGCACGGCCGTGCCACCGCGTTCCTGATCGCGGACGGCGTCCAGCCATCGAATCAGGGGCGCGGCTACATCCTGCGCCGGATGCTCCGCCGCGTGGTCTCGCACGCCCGACGCCTGGGGATCGAGCGCTCGGTGATGGAGCCGATCATCGAGGTCGTGACGGCCCGGTTCGGCGACGCGTACCCGGAGCTTCGGGCGAACGAGGCCCTGGTGCGGCAGGTGGCGAGCTCCGAGGAGGAGCGGTTCGCCGCCACGCTCCGCCAGGGGCTGGTGCTGTTCGAGGAGGCGAAGGATCGGGCAGACGACGGGCGCATCACCGGCGAGGATGCGTTCAAGCTCTCGGACACGTTCGGGTTCCCCGTGCAGCTCACCGAGGAGCTCGCGGCGGAGGCCGGACTGTCGGTGGATGCCGACCGGTTCGCCGAGCTGCTGGATGAGCAGCGCGCCCGCGCCCGCGCCGCCGCGAAGAAGGTGCCGATCGGCTTGGACGCGGGCGCCGCGCCGCCGTCCACGTTCGTCGGCTACGAGCACCTGGACGCCGACGGCACGATCGTGTCGCTGCTGGACCCCGAGTTCCGCGAGCTGGAAGGCGCCGAGGAGGGCGAGGAGGTGCGGGTCTTCCTCGACCGGACCCCGTTCTACGCGGAGGGCGGGGGACAGGTCGGCGACCGAGGGTCGATCCGCACGCCGTCGGGCGTCATCCGAGTCATCGACACCGTGCCCGCGGGCGACCGTTCGATCGTCCATACCGGCGTGGTCGAGTCGGGCGAGGTCCGGCCCGGAGAGGAGGCGCATTCCGAGGTCGACGTCGAGCGCCGGGAGGCGACGGCTCGTGCGCACACCTCGACCCACGTCGTGCACGCGACGCTCCGCGAACTGCTCGGTGACCACGCGCGCCAGGCGGGGTCGCTCGTGGAGCCCGGCCGACTGCGGTTCGACTTCCCCCATCCCTCCGCCGTCGCGCAGGAGCAGCTGCAGGAGGCGGAGCTGATCGCCAACCGCCGCCTGGCGAGGGACGACGCCCCGAGCATCTTCGAGACGACGATGGAGGAGGCGAAGCGGCTGGGCGCCGTGATGCTCTTCGGGGAGAAGTACGGCGACACCGTCCGCGTCGTGGAGATCGGCGACTACTCCCGCGAGCTCTGTGGAGGCACGCACGTGGTGCGCACGGGGAACGTCGGCGTGATCCGGCTCCTCCACGAGGGCTCGATCGGCGCCGGGATGCGACGCGTCGAGGCGTTGGTCGGTCCGGATGCGCTCCGCGAGATCAACGCCGAACGCGCCCTCCTCCACGACCTCGTCGACGCGATCGGGAGCACCGATCCTCGATCGGCGATCGACCACGCCCGCAAGGTCATCGAGGAGAACAAGCGTCTGCGGAGCGAGCTGGGGAAGCTCCAGAAGGGCGACCGGGACGCGATCATCGCCTCGCTGGTCGAGGGGGCCGTCGAGGTCGACGGCCTCTCGCTCGTCGTGTCGGAGGTGGCCGGCGAGGACGCGAGCGGCCTGCGCGAGCTCGCCCAGAAGGTCCGCGACCGGCTGCAGGGAGGGCCCGCGGCCGTCGTCCTCGGCGGGGGATCCGACGGCAAGGCGCAGCTCGTGGCCGCCTCGACGTCGGAGGCGGTCGCCAGGGGCGTGACCGCCCCCGAGCTCCTCCGTGTGGCGGCGACCGTGATCGGCGGTGGCGCCGGCGGGAAGGACATCCTGGCGATGGCAGGGGGCAAGGACGCTTCGGCGATCGGTCAGGCGCTGGGAGGGATCCCGGCGCGCGCCCGGGAGCTCCTCTCGGCGTCCTGACGTGGTCCTCTCGGAGAGCCCCCGGCACGAGACGAAGGGGCCCGTCCTGGGGATCGACCTGGGCGACGCCCGCATCGGGGTGGCGATCTCGGACCCGGAGCGACGGCTCGCGGTGCCCGTCGGCACCGTGCACGTCGGGCAGCCGCCGGGCGAGCTGCTCGCGATCGCGCGGCTGGTGGGGGAGCGGGGCGCGACGCTGATCGTGGTGGGTCTCCCGCTGTCCCTCCGCGGCGAGCACGGTGTCCGTGCCGGGCACGCGGAGTCCTTCGCGGAGGCCCTCCGCGGCGTGGTGGACGTCCCGGTCGAGCTGCACGACGAACGGTTGTCCACGGTGGAGGCGGAGCGAGCGCTGGCAGCCGCCGGGACCCGGGGTCGGGAGGCCCGCCGGGCGGTCGACGCCGCCGCGGCGACCGTGATCCTCCAGGCCTGGCTCGACGCTCGCGGGCGCAACGGCTGAAGACGGGGC
Source organism: uncultured Actinomycetota bacterium (assembly GCA_963711655.1). Lineage (GTDB taxonomy): Bacteria > Actinomycetota > UBA4738 > UBA4738 > HRBIN12 > JAJNBA01. The sequence goes on along the minus strand of CAVQEW010000006.1, from coordinate 196,911 downwards.
GCCCGGTATCCTCGCGGTCATGTCGGCGGACCCGAGCATCCGGCGGGCCGGACGCAGCGGCCGCCCTCGCCGGCTGTCGCTCGTCATCGCCCTGCTCCTGTTCCTCGGCGTCGTGGGCGGGGGAGCCTGGGCCTTCAACCACTACCGGACCTGCCAGGAGGCGGCACCCGGCCCCAAGCGTCCGCTCGACCTTCACCGTCGAGGCGGATACGCCTGCGCGAGAGGTGATGGAGGGCCTCCACGACCGAGGGAGTGATCCCGTGCGGAGGATTCGTGGGGAGCATCCTGCTCCGGGGCACGGGGAAGTCCGACCAGATCCGGGCCGGTTCCTTCGAGCTCACGACCGGCATGACGCTCGATGCTGCGCTCGAGGTCCTCACGACGCCGCCGCCCGAGGTCCCGACCGTCGAGCTCGTGATCCCCGAGGGGCTCCGGCTCACCCAGATCGCCGAGAGGGTCCAGGAGGATCTCGACATCCCGGCGAAACGGTTCCTGAAGGAGGTGGAGAGCGGTCGCTACGTCCTGCCGCCGTACCTCCCGGCCGGGTCGCCGACCCCGGAGGGATTCCTCTTCCCGAAGAGCTACGAGTTCGTCGAGGAGGGACTGTCCGTCCGGATCGTGGCGGAGCGGCTCCTCGAGCAGTTCCGGAAGGAGGCCGAGGCGCTGCCGTTCGACCGCACGGAGGAGCTGGGCGTCACGCCGTACGAGCTCGTGATCATCGCGTCGATGATCGAGGAGGAGGCAGGGGTGGACCGGGACCGCAAGCTGATCGCGGGCGTGATCTACAACCGGCTGAAGATCGGGATGGCGCTCGGGATCGACGCGACGCTCCTCTACGACGACCCGACCCCCGACGGCGAGCTCTCCTCGAGCGACCTCGAGTTCGACAGCCCGTACAACACCCGGATCAACGGCGGGCTCCCTCCCACGCCGATCGCCAGCCCGGGAGAGAAGTCGCTCCGGGCGGCCCTCGATCCGGCGGACACGGAGTTCCTCTACTACGTGCTCTGCGGAGCGGACGGGCATCACAAGTTCGGCCTCACGCTCGCGGAACACAACCGGAACGTCGATGCGTGCCTCGGCTGAGTCGCGGATCGGCGGCGCCACGCACGTCGTCGGGATCGTGGGATGGCCGGTGGAGCACAGCCTTTCCCCGGTGATCCACAACGCCGCCTTCGCGGCCGCCGGACTCGATTGGGCGTACGTCCCGCTGCCGGTGCCGCCGGAGAGGCTCCATGCGGCGCTCCACGGACTCGCCCCGCTCGGCTTCTCCGGCGCCAACGTCACGATGCCCCACAAGACCGAAGCCGCCGGCTTGATCGACCATCTCTCCGACGATGCCGAGCTCCTCCGGGCGGTGAACACGATCAGCGTTCGAGGTGACGAGCTCGAGGGGCACAACACCGACGTCGCCGGGTTCGACCGTTTCCTCAGGCGCGACGCAGGGTTCGACCCCGCCGGTCAGGTCGGCCCTGATCTACGGGTCCGGCGGGGCCGCTCGAGCCTGTGCGCTCGCGCTCGGCCGAGCGGGGCTCGAGCACCTCACGGTGGTCGCGCGTGCTCCGGGTCGGGCGGCGCCCCTCGAGTCGATCGCCGAGGGGGTCGGCCTCGCGGTGACGGTCGTGGGCCTCGAACGGGCGGAAGCCCTCGAGGTCGACCTGGTGGTGAACGCCACCCCCGTCGGTACCGACGCGGATCTGCCGTTCGGACCCGCACCGATCCTCCGACCGGACGTCGTCGTGGTGGACCTGCTCTACGACCCGCCGGTCACGGCACTCCAGCGCCGGGCTCGGGAGGCCGGAGCGATGCCGTTCGGCGGCCTCGGCCATCTCTTGCAACAGGCGGCCCTGTCGTTCGAACTCTGGACCGGGTCGCCGGCGGCCCTGGACGTGATGTCGGCCGCGGCGCTCGCGGTCCTGGCGGAGCGATAGCCCCTCAGGGTTCAAGCACGAGGCCGTCGCGGTCGATGCCTCCTTCGGAGGATGAGCGACTACTCGGCACTCGCGCAGCGGGTCTCGTTGAGCATCGAGGGGATCCGCGGTTGTTTGATGCTGTCTCGCGACGGCATGGTCCTGGGTGCCCATCCCGAAGGCGATTCCGAAGCGCTCCTCCGAACCTCGTGGGTGCGGTTCGCCGGGGTCGGCGACCCTGAGCGCTCCTACGTCGAGTTCCCCGATCAGATCTGGGCGTTCGTCCGGCGAGGCGGATACGCGGCGTTCGCGGTCGCGGACGTGGGTGTGCGCCCGGGCGTGCTCGTCGACCTGCTCGAACAGGCGCTCATGGGCGGCGAGGAGGATCGTGTGCACGACCGAGAGACGATGCGACTCCCCGATGCCCCCTCGGCCCCGTCGGGCAAGCCCCGGACCGTCCTGCACAAGCCGGAGCGCCCGAGCACCGACGAGCCCGAGCCCGTGACCGTCACCTCCGAGGTCCCCGCCACCGCACGAGCGTCCGCCGCAGAACCGTCGAACGCTGCGGAGGGGGTCCCGAGCGCGCCGGAGCCCGAGGGACGCCCCGCCCTCGGCGGAGCACCCCGCAGAGACGCGGCAAGGCAAGGAAGACGACTCGGAGGTCGACCGGATCCTCCTGGCGAAAGAGTTCGCCGGGCTGCTTCAGGTCCCCAAGGAGGATGACGACACAAGCAGGTAGCTCCATTTGCGAGATCCATCCGGCGGCAGACCTAGAGCGAACGGACCGGCGATGACGACCGTGAAACGGAAGTCGAAGCAACTCGGGCAGATCTTGATCGAGCTCGGCCTCATCACGCCCGAACAGCTGGACGCCGCCCTCGAAGAGCATCAGAAGACCCCGAAGGCTCTCGGCCGAGTGTTGATCGACCTCGGCATGATCAAGGAAGCCGACCTCGTGCGCGCCCTCGCCGAGCAGGTGGGCCTCGAGTTCGTGGACCTGACCGACACGCAGATCGACCCCGCGAGCACCGCGCTGCTCCCCGAGGCACTGGCGCGCCGCTACCGAGCCCTTCCCATCGGCGATCGCGACGGCAAGCTGCTCGTCGCGATGTCGGATCCCGCCAACGTGTACGCGCTCGACGACATCCGGACGATCACCGGTCGCGAGGTCCAGCCGGTCGTCGCGACGTCGGCCGACGTCGAGCAAGCGATCCAGAAGTTCGCCGGCCTCGACTCCCACGTGGAGCAGCTGGCCGCGGAAGCCGCGGACAGCAGCGAGGGAGAGGAGCACGACCTCGAAGCGGCCCTCGAGGACGCGCCCATCGTCAAGCTCGTCAACGCGATCATGTCCCAGGCCGTCGCCGAACGCGCGTCCGACGTGCACATCGAGCCGGGCGAGCGTGACGTGCGGATCCGCTTCCGGGTCGACGGCGTGCTCCACGAGCCGATGCGACCGCAACCCAAGAACCTCCAGGGCGGGCTCATCTCGCGCCTCAAGGTGATGGCCGACCTGAACATCGCGGAGAAGCGGGTCCCGCAGGACGGGCGCATCTCGATGAAGGTGGGCACGAGGCAGCTCGACCTCCGTGTCGCCACCCTGCCGACCGTCCACGGCGAGAAGGTCGTGATCCGCGTCCTCGACAAGAGCAACGCGCTGCTGGCGCTCTCCGACCTGGGGTTCATGGACGAGTCGTACACGAGGTTCGCCACGGCGTTCTCGAAGCCGTACGGCGCGATCCTCGTGACCGGCCCGACGGGCTCGGGGAAGTCGACCACGATGTACTCGACGCTCAACATCTTGAACGAGGAATCCAAGAACATCATCACCGTGGAGGACCCGGTCGAGTACCGGATGGCCGGCGTCAACCAGATCCAGGTGAACCCGAAGGCGGGTCTCACGTTCGCGTCCGCGCTGCGTTCCATCCTGCGCGCCGACCCCGACATCGTCCTGATCGGTGAGATCCGCGACAAGGAGACCGCCACGATCGCGATCGAGGCGGCGCTGACCGGTCACCTCGTGCTCTCCTCCTTGCACACGAACGACGCCCCGTCCGCGATCAGCCGCCTCGTGGAGATGGACGTGGAGACGTTCCTCGTCGCCTCGTCGATCGACGCCGTCGTGGCCCAGCGTCTCGCGCGGATCCTCTGTGAGAAGTGCAGGCAGCCCTACGCCCCGGACGAGGCCGAGCTTCGGGCGGCCGGCTACCGAGAGGACCATTGGGCGGAGATCGGTGAGGTCTTCCGGGCGCCCGACAACCGGATCGAGAAGAACGGCTGCAAGGCCTGTTCGGGCACCGGGTACCGGGGCCGGATCGGGTTGTACGAAGTGATGCTCCGAAGCGAAGAGATCGAACGGCTCACGGTGGAGCGGGCATCTGCCGATGCCATCAGGACCGTCGCCATCCAGCAGGGCATGACGACCCTGCGGGAGGACGGTCTGGCCAAGGTTCGTGCAGGGATCACATCGATCGAGGAAGTCGCGAGGGTGGTGAAGTGAGATGAGCGCAGTGATCCAACAGGATGAGGACGTCCAGATCCCGATCCCGGAGTTGCTCGGGGCGCTTCTGGAGAAGGAAGGCTCCGACCTGCACCTCACGGCGGGTTCCCCGCCGATGGTGCGGGTCCACGGTGAGCTGGAGCCGGCGGGCGAGTACCCGCTGCTCACGCCGAGGGCCCTGCAGAGCATGGTCTACGCGATCTTGCCGCAGAAGCTCCGGGAGCGGTTCGAGCAGGAGCTCGAGCTGGACATGTCGTACTCGCTGCCGGGGCGGTCCCGGTTCCGTGTCAACGTGTTCCAGCAGCGCGACGCCGTCGGCGCCGTGTTCCGAGTGATCCCGTTCGAGATCAAGAACATCGACGACCTCGGGATCCCGAACGTCGTCATGGACCTCGCGCGCTTCCAGCGGGGCTTCGTCGTCGTCACGGGCCCGACGGGCTCCGGCAAGTCGACGACGCTCGCGGCGATGGTCGACATCGTGAACCGTGAGCGAGCAGGGCACATCATGACGGTCGAAGACCCGATCGAGTTCCTGCATCGCCACAAGGGGTGCATCGTCAATCAGCGTGAGGTCGGCGCCGACACCCACGGCTTCGCCCAGGCCCTCAAGCACGTGCTGCGGCAGGACCCCGACGTGATCCTCGTCGGCGAGATGCGCGACCTCGAGACGATCGGGACCGCGATCACCGCGGCCGAGACCGGTCACCTCGTCTTCGCGACGCTGCACACACAGGATGCGCCGCAGACGATCGACCGCATCATCGACGTGTTCCCGCCCCACCAGCAGCAGCAGGTGCGGGTCCAGCTGTCGACCACCCTGCAGGGCGTGGTCACGCAGCAGCTCGTCCCGACCACGGACGGGCAGGGACGGGTCGCCGCGGTCGAGGTGCTCGTCTGCACGCCCGCCGTGCGCAACCTGATCCGTGAGGGCAAGACCCACCAGATCTATTCGTCGATGCAGGCGGGTGGCCGCTACGGCATGCAGACGATGGACATGTCCCTCGCGCAGCACATCAAGGCGGGCCGGGTGTCGCAGCAGGTCGCGTTCGAGCGATGCCACGACCCCGAAGAGCTCCAGCGACTCATGGGCGGTTCGTTCTCGAGCGGCCCCTCCGACGGCTACGACAGTCCCGCCGCCTCCGGGAGCTCCTCGGGCGGCATGCTGATGGGAGGCTGAGATGGCGGATACGTTCCAGTACAAGGTTCGTGACCGGGCCGGGACGGTCACGACCGGATCGCTGATCGCCGACAGCGAGGCCCTCGTCCTCGCGCGTCTCCGCGAGCAAGGCTTCACGCCACTCGACGTCAAGCGCCAGAAGAAGGGCATCGGGTCGATCGAGTTCGGCGGCAAGAAGGTCAAGCTCAAGGAGGTGGCGATCTTCTCCCGGCAGTTCGCCACGATGGTCAACTCCGGGCTCCCGATCCTGCGCGCGATCGCGATCCTGGCAGAGCAGAGCGACAACAAGGAGCTCGGGCGCGTGCTGAACGAGGCCCGGCTCGATGTGGAGCAAGGGTCTTCCCTCTCCAGCGCGATGGGGAAGCACGATCACGTCTTCAACAACCTGTACATCTCGATGGTGCGCTCGGGTGAGACCGGCGGCTCGCTCGACACCACGCTGATCGCCCTCGCGGACATGATCGAGCGAGAGGTCCGCCTCCGAGGGAAGATCAAGTCGGCGATGACCTACCCGGTCGCCATCGTCGCGCTCGTCATCCTGATCATGTCCGCGATGCTGCTCTTCGTCGTCCCCCAGTTCGAGTCGATCTTCAGCCAGCTCGGCGGGACGCTCCCGCTGCCCACACGCGGCTTGATGTTCCTGTCGGACGCGTTCAAGTCCTATTGGTACGTCGTGTTCGGAGGGGCGTTGGCCGCCCGCTTCTTCTTCCGCCGGTACAAGAGGACGGAGAAGGGCCGCGAGGTCGTCGATGCGATCAAGCTCCGGGCGCCCATCTTCGGGACGCTCTTCCACAAGTCCGCGCTGTCACGGTTCTCGAGCACGCTCGCGATGCTGATGAAGGCCGGCGTCCCGATCCTCCAAGCGCTCGAGATCGTGAGCGACACGGTCAACAACAAGGTGATCGGCAAGGCGATCACCGAGGTGCAGCTGTCGGTGCGCGACGGCGAATCGATCGCGAAGCCCCTCACGAAGTACTCGGTCTTCCCGCCGATGGTCGTGCAGATGATCTCGGTGGGGGAGGAGACGGGCCAGGTCGACGAGATGCTCGAGAAGATCGCGCAGTTCTACGACCAGGAGGTCGAGGCAGCGGTCGATGCGCTGACGTCGCTGATCGAGCCCATCCTGATCGCGGTCATCGGTGCCTGCGTCGGGGGTGCGGTCGTGGCCCTCTACCTCCCGATGTTCAACATCATCAAGCTGATCCAGTAGGGCTCAAGCAGCGAGCGCGTCAGCGCGAGCGTAGCCCTGATGAAGTCAGAAGAGCTCCGTCATCGCCGGACGGAGATGGTGGCCGGCGGCGCTTCGGCGCCGCCGGCCCCGTCATATCCGGGATCGGGTACCCCCAGCTAGTCGAACGTGACTATTTCGATGTTCCTGCCTCGCAGGGCTTCAGTTCCGGCCGGAGGAGGCCGAAATGAGTAGAGAACGCGCACCGCTGTGGTGCGCCGACTACAAAAGGAAGGGAGGCGAGGCACATGCTCAAGCGTTTGCGCGAGCGTGAGGAGGGGTTCACCCTCATCGAGTTGATGGTGGTCGTTCTGATCATCGGCATCCTGGTCGCCATCGCTCTGCCAACGTTCCTCGGCGCCCGTGAAAGGGCGCAGAACCGGGCGGCTCAGTCGAGCCTCCGGAATGCCCTCGTCGCGGCCAAGACGGCCTACACGGACGACAGCGACTACAGCAACGCGGACAACGCGGGGCTGACGCTGATCGAGCCGTCGTTGACGTACCTGGACGCGGGCGACTCGACCGGCCCGACAGTGGTCAGCATCGACATCTCCGATGACGGTGCGGCTGTCGACAACCAGGTCTGGTCGGGGGCGTCACTGTCCGAGTCGGGAGTGTGCTTCTACCTCTCGGACAACGCAACGGGTCCCGGCACGCAGTACGGCGAAGACGCCACAGCTACTGCTGCGACCACCTGTGCTGGTGCTGACTCCCTCGCGGGGGCCACCAACCCTGAGTGGTAAGCCGAACCACGTAGTGAAGGCTGGAAGGGCGGCCCCTCGGGGCCGCCCTTTCCGCATCTCGGATCGGCTCCCCAGGCCCCGGCCGGGGGACCCTCAAGTGAGGGACAGACGGTGCCGAAATCTTGAGCAGGAGCTCCTCTCGTAAGGACGGGACGATTGAGTCGACGCAATCTGAGCAGGCGGATCCGCGCGCGGGTGCAGGGCGAGCGTGGGTTCACGATCTTGGAAACGGTCATCGCGATGATGGTCGTCTTCGCCTCGCTCACCGCCCTCGCGTACACCGCCTCGATCGGGTTCCGCTACGTCGGCTACGGTCGGGATCGGATCCAGGCGACGGGCATCGCGAACCGCGTGATGGAGGACATCCGCGGTCTCGCCTACACGAAGATCACGAGCGGGATCTCGACGTCCGAGCTGTCGTCCGACAGTCGGATCAGAGTCTGTGCTCGGCGTCTACCGGTTCGAGTCCTGCACGGGGGAGAAGATCGTCTCCTCGACCTTCGCGGCAGGGTATGACGCCGCGTGGCTCGTGCCGCACACCGACACGCTTTCGGTCGGGAACCTCGACGTGACGTACCACACCTACATCACGAACGACGCTCCCACCACGACGCCGTACCGCGTCACCGTGATCATCGAGTGGGCCAACGGCGCGATCACCGGACGCCCCGAACAACTCGGTCCGTCTCCAGAGCCTCTTCTGGTCGCCGAACGGTTGCGTCAACCCGAACACGCATCCATTCGCGGCACCCTGTCAGCCCTTCTTCTACGCCCAGGTCGAGGCACCGCAGGCTCGCCTCGACGTCACCGGACAGCTGCACGACTCCTCGATCGATTTCGACTCCCTCCTCGTCACGCTTCCCGGCATCTCCGCGACCGCCCAAGAGGAGCAGACGACGCAGCTGAACGCCGCGACGACGCTGTCGGGGATCCAGTTCGTCGACAGCACCGGCACCTCGAACGCGGGCAACCAGCAAGCATCGACGGAGTCGGACGACGAGGTGGAGACGGCCGCGGCCGTCACCGGCGGCGGGAACACCACCAACCTGACACCACTGGCGGCCTCCCGACTGAACGCGGATTGCTGCCTCCAGATCGGGCTCTCCGCTGCCGTGCCCGCCGGGGACCAGGAGCATCGCGCCACGTCGGTGGACGCGAAGGGCACCGACGCGTGGGCGTGCCCGACGACGGGCACCCGCGAGACGGACGTCCTGGCCTGTTCCGGAGGGCACATCCGGCAGGTGGGAACGACGACCGTCTCGATCCCGGTGACGCACGTCACGCCGACCGTCGGATCCGCCAACCTCTTCCGGGTCGTCGGTCCTGCGACCGACACCACCGTGAAGATCGACCGAGATGCCTCCGCCGGCACGGCGGAGGACGGGTTGATCGACGTCGTCGCGACCCGGTCGCTCGGGACCGTGCAGCTCGGCGGGTTCCCCTCTGCGGGGATGACGGCGCCGGCCGGGATGTCGAGCAACGGATCCCTCGACACGAACTACTGCGTCCGGCTGGTCGGCTATGCGGACACCGCTCGGGCGATCGCGGGGGAGCGCATCGCGACGAACCCGTCCGCGTCGCTCACCGGCGGGACCGTCTTCTACTACAACGGTGCCGGCTATTCGAACAAGGCGGCCACGGACGCGACCCTGGACTCGCTCGCGGTCACGTGTTCCAAGACCCAGCTCGTCGGCCTGTCCACGGTGACCTGGCGCGTCACGGTCAGCTCGGCCGACGGCGGGATCACCCACGCCACCACGACCACGTCCCAGACCGCGGATCCGCTCGACGTCCAGACCCGCTGGGACGCCGAGGCGACCGTCCGTCCGGTGGAGATCACGATCCGCTACGAGTACATCGTGGACGGCGTCACCGAGATCAACCTGAAGGCCACGTTCGATCCCGGCGACCTGTTCACCCACGCGATCTACCAGCCGCCACCGGCCGCGCAGGTGTGAGATGACGATGCGAGCGAACGCGCTGATCCGACGGCTCCGCGACGAACGCGGGATGACGCTGGTCGAGCTCATGGTCGCGATGGCGATCCTCTCGATCGTGATGCTCGTGTTCACCACGACGCTCTCGGGCATGCAGCGGGCGGTCGTCGAGCAGGACGTGCGGATGCGGCTGAACGACCAGGCTCGGTTGGCGATGCAGTCGATCGATCGTCTGGTCCGCTCGGGCAACATCCTGTACGACCCGGTCGACGAGTCGGGCAACGACCCGTTCGACGGCGCCGCGACGGGCTACATGTTCCGGATCTACACGCAGGCCGAGCAGACCGCGGCCCAGGACGCCCGCTGCGCACTTTGGATGGTCAACGACGAGCAGGAGCTGATCTACCGCACGTGGCCCGTGCTGGCTCCCGAGGACGCCTCGGATTGGCAGGTCGTCGCGGAGGGTGTCGTGAACCGCGACCTGAACGCTCCCGCCTTCACGCTCGACCCCGCGGGTCGGACGCTCTCCATCGAGTTCCAGCTGAATCCCGACCTCGCACATCGGCCGCAGGCAACGCAGACGGTCGAGGCGTCGTTGACGGGACGGAACACGTCCTTCGGCTACCCAGTGCAGCTCTGCGAGACGCTCCCCGATCCACTCATCTGAGCCAATGGAAGAACCAGGAAGAAGGAGAACGATCATGCTGATGCGACTGCGAGACGAGGAACAGGGCGTCGCGATGATCGTCGCGATCTCCGTGGCGTTCGTCGTGCTCCTCCTGAGCACCGTCGTGGTGGCTCAGTCGATCCACTCGGTGCAATCGAGCGGATACGATCGAGAGCGACTCCTGGCGGTCAACGCGGCGGAGGCAGGCACGAACCACTGGTACGCCTACCTCCAGACCACACCCTCATTGAGCATGTCGGTCGACCCCGGGTGCAGCTCGTCGACGGGGATCCTCACGATCTCGGACACCGTGCAGTCCGGTCCGTCGCCGGCCGCCTTCACGTCGCTGGGGACGTTCTACGCGGCCGATGCCGCGACCACGATGAACTGCTCGACGTTCACCGACACGAACTTCCCCTCCTTCGTGAAGGTCCGGTCCACCGGCACGATCAACGGGACGCCGAACAGGACGATCGAGACCTACGTCCGGCTGACCCCGAACTACGGAGGGTTCGGCGCCGCGATCCTCGCGGTCAACGGCACGACGATCACGAACAGCTTCACGGTCACGGGGAACAGCGGCAACGACGGTGACATCTACATCCTCAACGGGAACTTCCGCGTCACCAACTCCATGACCCTCTCCGGGAACGTCTACGTCCCCAACGGCACCGCGCAGATCGAGAACACCTCGATCGTCAAGGGGAACGTGTGGGCCAACGGGACGGTCACGCTCCAGAACTCGGCGACGATCCAGGGCGACGCGCTGTCCTCGACGGGCGACATCACCGGCAACGGATCCATCAACGACGACGCGACCGCTGCCGGCAACGTCGTCACCGCGGGCCTGACGATCGGGGGCATCATCACGAGCAACGTCACGATGCCGGCGGTGCCGACCCAGGCGTTCCCGCAGATCACGTCCTCGACCGCACCCTGGATCGCGAGCGGGTACACCCTCGTCGACCTCAGCACGTCGACCGGCGCCACGCTCTGCGCCAAGGCCCGTGACTGGATCCTGAACCGGTGGGCGACCAGCGGGGTCACGAACGCCCTGATCAGGATCAACACGACCTGCACGTTCACCAACAGCAACAACGACGTCTTCTCGGTTCTGGGGCAACCTGGCGATCCTGTCGGACGGTGGGTTCACCTTCTCGCAGCAGTCCAACTGGAACGGCACCGCCGGCACGATCAAGAACATCCACTTCATCAGCGTGTACTCGGCGAGCTGCCCCGGGACGACCAGGGACATCTACGGTCGGCAACAACACGAACTTCAACACCTGGACGAACGTCTCGTTCTACACGCCGTGCCGGGCGACGATGAGCAACACGAACTCGTTCGCGCGGGCAGGCGCTCTCCAAGGACGTCACGATCGGGAACAACTTCAAGATGGCGTACAAGCCCGTGCTCGTCCCCGGCATCACCGGCGTGACCGGTTTCAAGCAGGACATCTCCTACATCCACGAGTGAGCGACCGGCGGCCGACCGTCCCCCACCTCCGGAGCGAAGGCAGGTAGGGTTCGGCACCGATGAACGAGGCGTGGATCCGCGCGGTCGTCGCCCTGCCGTTCGGACTCGCCGTGGGCAGCTTCATGACGGTCGCGGTGTACCGGCTCCCGAAGGGTGAGTCGGTCCTCCGCCCTCGATCACGATGCCCGGCCTGTGGGGCGGAGATCGGTGCACGGGACAACATCCCCGTGTTCTCGTGGTTGCTCCTGGGCGGACGGTGCAGGCGGTGCGGTGAGCGCATCTCGGTCGAGTACCCGCTGCTCGAGCTCGCGACGGCGGCGCTCGTGGTGTTGGCGGCGATCCGGTACCCGAACCCCTGGCACGATCGTGCTCGTGGCCGGTCTGCTCGCCCTCATGCCGGGGATCGCGCTGATCGACCTCCGGCACCGGATCATCCCCAACCGCCTCACCTATCCCGCCCTGCTCGTGTTCGCGCCGACGGTCCTGCTGGCCTGGGCGATCGGGGACGCGGCCGACCCCGCCCGAGCGGGTATCGGGCTCCTCCTGTACGGAGGGATCCTCTTCGTGGTGGCGGCGGTGTCCGGAGGGATGGGGATGGGGGACGTGAAGCTCGCGGCGGTGATCGGCCTCGTGCTCGGCTCGCTCGGGCTCCGTTTCGTCGGGGTCGCGGCCGCGGCGGCCATCGTCCTCGGCGGGCTCGGAGCGGTGGTCGCGCTGATCATGGGGAAGGGGCGCAAGAGCGCCATCCCGTTCGGCCCGTACCTCGCGGCGGGAGCCGTGGTCGCCGGACTGTGGGGCGAGCCCGTCGCCTCGTGGTACATCGGCCGCTTCCTCTAGATCGAACCCACTACCACGGGGCCGTCCGTGGGGCTCATGAAGTCTCACGGAGGTGTTTGACTTCACCCGTAGCCTGGTGTTTCCTGAGCATCCTCAAAGAGGCAGGTGTGCTTCATGAGCACTCAGTGTAACTCGTGTGACTCATGTGGCACATGAGCAACACGCCGGACCAGCACGAAGGTAGCACCGGAAGAGGAGCCTGGTGACCGGATCTCGAGCGTTCGTGACGGGCCGTCTGTTCACCGTGGCCGAGGTGGCCGCGGCGATGCGCGTCTCGAACATGACGGTCTACCGCCTCATCCGGTCGGGCGAGCTACCGGCGCTTCGCGTCGGGAAGGGCTATCGCATCTTCGAGGCGGACCTCGAACGCTTCCTCGAAGGTCGTTCGGTGCACGTGGAGGGCGGCTAGTGCCGAAGACGAGGATCGGGCTCGATGTCGGTTCGACGGCCGTGCGGGCAGCCGAGCTGGCCGAAGGATCGCCGCCCTCCGTCGTCCGGGCAGCGCAGGTGCCGCTCCCGGCCGGCGCCGTCGAGAACGGCGAGGTCCGCGAGGCGGAGGCCGTGTCGGAGGCCCTCCGCGAGCTCTGGACGCGCGGAGGGTTCAAGTCCCGGAAGGTCTGGATGGGCGTGGGGAACCAGCGCGTCGTCGTGCGCGAGATCGCGCTCCCGACGATGCCCGAGAAGGAGCTCCGGCAGTCCCTCGGGTTCCAGGTACAGGAGTTCATCCCGATGCCGGTGGACGAGGCGGTCCTCGACTACCACCTGATCGAAGAGGTCGAGATCGATGGACGACAGATGCTCCGACTACTCCTCGTCGCCGCGCAGAAGGTGATGGTGGACACCCTGATCGGCGCCGCGACGAACGCCAAGCTCGAGCCGATGGGGCTCGATCTGGTCCCGTTCGCGATGGTCCGCGCGGTCGGCGCGACCGGCGCGGGGATGGAGCTCGAGCAGACGGGGGGCGAGGCGATCGTCGACGTCGGTGCCCACGTCACCAACATCGTCGTCCACGCGGCGGGCGAGACCCGCTTCGTGAGGATCCTGCCCTCCGGCGGTCGCGACATCACGCTCGCGATCGCACGAGCGCTCTCCGTGGATGACGAGGTGGCCGAGCGGCTGAAGCGAGGCGAGATCGTCGACGAGGTCGACGTCACGCCCCAGCAGGCGCTCGAGGTCGCGATGCAACGTGCCACGCAGTTCGTCGACGAGATCCGGTCGTCCCTCGAGTTCTACACCGCGCAGACACAGGGGGCGCGGATCGATCGCCTCCTCATCTCCGGGGGCGGATCCAAGCTCGAGGGCTTCATCGACATCCTGCGCCAGCGCATCCCGGTCACGGTCGAGCCGGGTCGCGTGTTCAGCAAGGTCGGTTCGCAGCTGTCGTTGTCCGAAGACGCCCAGACGGAGGCCGAGCCCGTCCTCGCGACGGCCGTCGGCCTCGCCATCCCTTGGAGTGGCTCATGAGCCAGGTCAACCTCCTCCCGCCGGAGATCCTCGCCGCCCAGCGCCAGCGCCGGATGGCGGGCGTCGTCGTGCTCGCCGGCATCGGCGTGATCGGGCTGATCGCCGTCTTCTACTTCATCCAGGTGAGCGCGCTGAGCGGCGTTCGGAGCGACATCGAGGCGGCGGAGCAGAACAACGCCGGGTTACTGCGGGACATCCAGGAGCTCCAGGAGTTCCAGGCGCTCCGCGAGCAGGCCCAGGCCAAGCAGGCGCTCCTGAACCAGGTTTTCGCCAACGAGATCTCCTTCTCCGGTCTCCTGATGGACCTCTCGAGGGTGATCCCCAGTGACGCGGCCCTGACCTCGTTCACCGCGACCGCGACGGACCCGACGCCCACGACGGGCGGCTCCACCCTGCTCATGGGCCGGATCGACGTGGCCGGCCTCGCGTTGGACTACGACACGATCGCGTCCTGGCTGATGCGCCTCGAGCGCGTCCGTGGCTGGGTCAATCCGTGGGTGACCTCGATCGCGGACCCGGAGACGGGACCGATCACGTATTCGTCGGGGGTCGATCTCACGACGGCCGCGGTGACGCAGCGGGGCCGGCTCGCGGGTGGGGTGACCGATGCGGGGTAGACGGGGCGTGATCGTCGCAGCCGCCGGCGCCGGGATCCTCGCGCTCCTGCTCATCGTCTTCTTCGTGCTTCCGAAGATGGGGCAGGTCACCGAGGCGGAGAGCGAGCTCGACGAGACGACGTCCCAGCAGGAGATCCTGCAGGGCCAACTGAACGCCCTCCGGCAGGCGCGGGACGAGGCCCCGGAGAACGAGGCGACGATCCGCCAGATCGAGGGGCAGGTGCCGCCGACGGCGGAGCTGTCGGCCGTGATCCTCCTCCTCCGGAACGCCGCATCGGTCGCAGGCGTGCAGGTCGTGAGCCTCACGCCCGCGTCGCCCGCCCTCGAACCGGGCGGTTCGTTCTCGACCATCTCGGTCTCGGCGAGCGGCGAGAGCTCCTACTTCGCGATGGTGAAGTACCTGCACGAGATCGAGACGCTGCCTCGTGCGGCGACCGTGGAGTCGGTCAGCCTGACGCCGATCGAAGGGTCGGGCCTCGGGTTCGCCGCGACGATCACGTTGTACACGAGCGATGTCAGCGCGGGTCCGGGCTCGGAGCCAGGCCCGACCGAGAGCCTTGTGGCCCCGGAGGGATGATCGATGGCGCTATCTGAGCGGGATCGTCGGACCGTCACGATCGGCGGGAGTGTCGTGGGCGTGCTCCTCGCGGGCTTCGTGCTCTTCTCCGTGCTCGGTGGGGGGGAGGAACCCATCACGGTCCCCGACTTCCCGCTGCCGTCGAGCTCGCCGAGTCCCTCGCCGGGCGGTGGCGGGCCACCGATCCAGAGCTTCACCGGGCGGGACCCCTTCTCCGTCCCGCCCGCCCTGACCCCACCGCCACCGCCCACGTCGCCGGGCGGCAGTCCGGCGGGAGTCCGACCGGCAGCCAGTCGCCGAACCCGTCGTCGTCCCCGACGTCGTCGCCGACCGCACCGGGCGGCGGCTCGAGCCGGAACGTGGGCGGGTCGACCGTGGTCCTGCTCGACATCTTCCAGCGGGACGGGGCGACCCGCGTCCAGGTGGAGGTCGACGGCACCGTCTTCGACGTCGGGATCGGGGACCAGTTCTCGGGCGGAAGGTTCGAGCTGCGCTCGGTCGCGGACAACTGCGCCACGTTCCTGTTCGGCGACGAGCAATTCACGCTCTGCATCAGCCCGCAGAAGTAGCCCCGGCGATCCGCCCTCGGGGGGAGCGGTCGCCGGCGCGGGGGCGGCGCTCGCGCCGCCCCCGCACATCACCTCATCCCTCTCGGTCGTCACCCCGGTATCGCTCGGGGTGGCCGAAGGGGGTCCGATACGATGCTGCCGTGCTCAGGATGCTCACCGCCGGCGAGTCCCACGGGAAGGCACTGGTGGCCGTCCTGGAGGGCATGCCGGCGGCCGTGCCCGTGGCTCCGAAGGAGATCGCCGCGGAGCTCGCTCGGCGTCGCCACGGGCACGGCCGCGGCGGTCGGCAGAAGTTGGAGACCGACGCCCTCGACATCCTGAGCGGCATCCGTCACGGCCGCACCCTCGGGTCGCCGATCGCGATCACGATCCCCAACAACGAATGGGACCGGAAGTACCGCGATCTCATGGGTGTCGAGGGCGAGGGGGACCCGGCCGACCGGCTGACGCGGCCGCGACCGGGTCACGCGGACCTCGCCGGCGTCATGAAGTACGGGTTCGACGACGTCCGCAACGTCCTCGAGCGTGCGAGCGCGAGGGAGACCGCGGCCCGTGTCGCGGTCGGCGCCGTCTGCAAGGCGTTGCTCGCGGAGTTGGGGATCCGGATCGTGTCGCACGTCGTCCGGATCGGGAAGGTGACGGCGCGCGCGTCCGGCCGCGCCCCGCGACCGGAGGACCTGGACGCGGTCGATTCCTCGCCCGTGCGGTGCTTCGACGAGGCGGCTGCCGTCAAGATGGTGGCCGAGATCGATCGCGTCCGGAAGGCGCGAGACACCGTGGGTGGCGAGTTCGAGGTGATCGCCTACGGGTGCCCGCCGGGACTCGGCTCGCACGTCCACTACGACCGGAAGCTCGACGCGCGGCTGGCGCTCGGACTGATGAGCATCCAATCGGTCAAGGGTGTCGGCGTGGGGGACGGGTTCGCCTCGGCCGCGCGCTACGGCTCGGGGGCGCACGACGAGATCGTCCGGCGCGCCGGCCGGATCACGCGGGCCACCGCCCGGGCCGGCGGGATCGAGGGTGGCATGAGCACGGGCCAGCCGATCCGCGTCCGGGCGGCGATGAAGCCCTTCTCGAGCGTGCCGAAGCCCCTCAGGACCGTCGACCTCGCGACCGGCGAGGACGCCGTCGCGATCAAGCAGCGGACCGACGTCTGCGCGGTGCCGGCGGGTGGCGTGGTCGGCGAGGCCGTCGTGGCGTTCGAGCTGGCCCGCGCCGTCTTGGAGAAGTTCGGCGGAGACGCGCTCCCCGAGACGCGGCGCAACCTCGAGGCGTTCGTGGCGGGTCTTCCGTGATCGTCTACCTCGTCGGCATGCCGGGTGCCGGCAAGTCCACCGTGGGACGCGAGCTCGCCGGCCGTCTCGGGGTGCCGTTCGTCGATCTCGACACCGAGATCGAGCGCGAGGCGGGCGCGGCGGTCACCGACATCTTCCGAGATGAGGGCGAGGCCGCGTTCCGTGCGTTGGAGGCGGCCGCATTGGTGAAGGCCTCGATGCAGGATCCCTCCGTGGTGGCCTGCGGAGGCGGGGTCGTGCTGGAGCCCGCGAATCGGATCACGCTCCGCAACACCGGTGTGGCGGTCTACCTGGACGTCCCTCTCGACGAACTTCGCCGCCGGGTGCGCCCGGCCTCCGACCGGCCGTTGATCCGGCAGGAGGGTGACCTCGAACGGTTGCTGACCTCGCGAGGGCCCCTGTATCGAGAGTTCGCCGCCAACGTCGTCGACGGCAGCGGCGAACCCGGGGCCGTGGCGGCGGCGATCGTCGAGGAGCTCCGTTGGTCCGTGTGACCGTCCCGGTACCGGGACGGGGCTACGACGTGACGATCGGACGGGGCCTCCTCGCCGGGTTGGGCGCGGCGCTTCCCGACCTGCCGGGAGCGACCACGGCGTTCGTGATCTCCGACCGGGTCGTCGCCGATCTCCATCACGGAGCACTCGCCACGCGCGATCGAGGATCGCGGCCTGGCTTCGGTGCTCCTGCTCGTGCCGCCGGGGGAGGAGGCGAAGTCGCTCCAAGCCTACGAGAGCCTCCTCCGGCAGCTGGCCGGCCGCGAAGCGCACCGTGACGACGCGATCGTCGCGCTCGGCGGCGGCGCGGTGGGGGACCTCGCCGGATTCGTGGCCTCCACCTACATGCGGGGGCTCCCGCTGCATCCAGGTCCCGACGACGCTGACCGCGCAGGTCGACTCGGCGATCGGCAGGAAGACGGCCGTGAACCTTCCGGAGGGGAAGAACCTGGTCGGCACCTTCGCGCAGCCGCGCGCCGTCTTCGCCGACGTCGACGTCTTGATGACCCTCGACGAGCGGGACTACCGATCGGGCCTGGCCGAGGTGGCGAAGTACGCGCTCACGCTGGACGAGGAGCTGCTCGCCCTGCTCGAGAGCGATGCGGGCCCCGTCGTCCGACGCGACGCGGCGGTGATGGAGGACGTGATCGCCCGGTGCGTCGCCGCGAAGGCCCGGATCGTCGCGGCGGACGAGCGCGATGCGAGCGACCGGCTCGTCCTCAACTACGGTCACACGCTGGGGCACGCCCTGGAGCGGCTCGACGCCTTCCGGGGGCGGACACATGGGGAGGGCGTGGCGCTGGGGATGGTGTTCGCCGCCACGATGGCGGAGTCGCGAGGTCTCGCGCCCGGGCTGCGCGCACGGACCGAACGGCTCCTCACCTCCCTGGGCATCGCACCGAGCGGCGACCTGCCGCCCGTGGCCGAGGTGCTGCGGTGCCTCCGCCTCGACAAGAAGTACCGAGACGGGGTGAGATTCGTTCTCCTCGAAGAGGTCGGTCGCCCCGTCGTGGTGGACGATGTGTCCGACGAAGACGTGAGGATCCGTCCTGCACGAGATGGGAGCGCCCGCATGAAGGTCCTCTACCTGTTCGGCCCGAACCTGGGCGCCCTGGGGCATCGTGAGCCTTCCCTCTACGGCACCGAGACCCTCCAGGAGATCATGACGTCGGTCGAGGAGCGGGCCGCCGGGATGGGCCATGAGATCGAGTGGCGCCAGTCCGATCACGAGGGAGACCTCGTCGGCTGGCTCCTGGGCGCGTCCGCCGACGGTGTCGGCGCCGTCGTGATCAACCCCGGCGCGCTCACCCACTACTCCTATGCGCTCCGTGACGCGATCGAGACCAGCGGCCTGCCCGCGATCGAGGTGCACATGTCGAACACCCAGGCGCGCGAGGACTTCCGGCACCGCTCCGTGGTGAGCGAGGTCTGTCGCGCGTCGATCATCGGCCTGGGTGCCGGTGGCTATCATCTGGCCCTGGAGGCGATGCCGTGGATCACCTGAGGAGAAGGAACACGCTGGTGGAGCGCTACGCGACCCTGGACGTCGACGCGCTCCTGGTGACCAAGCTCGCGAACGTCCGCTACCTGACCGGATTCACCGGTTCCTCGGGATCGGTGCTCGTCGCGCCGTCCGACTCGGTGTTCTTCACCGACGGCCGCTACGACGAGCAGTCTCGGCACGAGGTCCCCGACGTCACTCGGGTGGCCTCGATGGAGAGCCCGGCGGGCGCGATCTTGGACCATGCCCGCCGACTCGGCGTCCAGCGCCTCGGGTTCGAGTCCCATGCGGTCACCGTCGCCCAGCTCCGACGGTGGGAGGACCGGTTCGACGGCATCCAGCTCACCGGGACCGAGGACGCAGGTCGAACGGCTCCGCTGGGCGAAGGATGCCGAGGAGCTCGCGGCCTTGCGATCGGCGCAGGAGGCGACCGACGGCGCGTTCGAGGACATCCTCGACGTCCTCGTGGTCGGCATCACGGAGCGCCAGGCCGCCGCGCAGCTCGAGCTCGCCATGTCTCGCCACGGCGCCGACGCGCTGTCGTTCGATCCGATCGTCGCGTTCGGCGAGCACGCCGCCGAGCCGCATCATCGGCCGTGCCATCGCACGCTCGCCGAAGGCGACGTGATCAAGATGGACTTCGGCGCCCTGGTCGACGGGTACCACGCGGACTTCACGAGAACCGTCGCCTTCGGCGAGCCGGTCGCGGAGCTCCGCAAGGTGCACGACATCGTCTCGGCCGCGCAACAGGCCGGGATCGACGCGCTGCGCGCCGGCGTCCTCGCCGGTGACGTCGACCGGGCGGCCCGGAGCGTGATCGAGGACGCCGGCTACGGCGACCACTTCACGCACGGCCTCGGGCACGGGATCGGCCTCGAGATCCACGAGGGCCCGTCCCTCCGCCTCGGCGGCGACGACGTCCTGCCCGCGGGCTGCCGTGGTCACGGTCGAGCCCGGCGTCTATCTGCCCGGCCTGGGTGGGGTTCGGATCGAGGACGCCGTCGAGGTGACCGATGACGGTTCGAGCGTGCTCGGCGTCTCCACCCGAGAGCTGATCGAGCTGTAGCGCCCGATGAGCGTCTCGACCAACGACCTGAAGAACGGCATGACGCTGGAGCTCGACGGCACCCTGTTCCAGGTCGTCGAGTTCCAGCACGTGAAGCCCGGGAAGGGCGGCGCCTTCGTCCGCACCAAGCTCCGCAACGTCCGGACCGGCGCCGTCGCCGACAAGACGTTCAACGCCGGGGTCAAGGTCGGCCTGGCGATCGTCGAGCGCAAGGAGATGCAGTACCTCTATGCCGACGGGACCGACCTCGTCTTCATGAACCTGCAGACCTACGAGCAGCTCCATGTTCCCGGCGACATCGTGGGGGAGGCGGCCCGCTACATGACCGAAGGCGGCCAGGCGACCGTCGCCACCCATCAGGGCGTGCCGATCTCGGTCGACCTCCCGGCATCGATGACGCTGGCGGTCACCCAGACGGATCCCGCGACCAAGGGCGACACACGCACGAACGCCTTGAAGCCGGCCACCCTCGAGAGCGGCGTGGTCGTGCAGGTCCCGCTCTTCGTCGAGGAAGGCGATCAGGTGAAGGTGGATACCCGCTCGGGCGAGTACATCGAGCGGATCAAGGCGTGAAGCGACTCGAGATGCGTAGGTCGTGACATCGAGACGCGGAGCGCGCCGGACCGCGATCGAGATCCTGTACCAGTCGGCCCTGACCGAGGCGGATCCGAGCCTCGTGCTCGCGGAATGGCTCGAGGCGGGCCGCGTGGTCTCCGCGTTCACCACCGAGCTCGTCGAGGGCGTCGAAGCGCATCTCCCGGAGATCGATCTGCTCCTCGAGGAGCACACGGAGGGTTGGACGGTTGCGCGGATGGCTGCCCTCGACCGGACGATCCTCCGCGTGGCGGTGTTCGAGCTCCGACACCGAGCCGACGTTCCTCCGTCGGTCGCGATCAGCGAGGCCGTGGAGGCGGCGACCGCACTCTCCTCGGAGGGGTCGCCGCGCTTCGTGAACGGGATCCTCGGGAAGATCGCGAGCGAGATGCGGCCCGCCGCGGCCGAGGATCCGGGGACCGCCTAAGGAGCCGTTTCCGGCCGGCGCTGCTCCGCCTCGGGGGTCGAGCTCAGCGGAGGTGCGGCGGCCGTGGGGTCCACGCCCGAGGACGGCGGTGGCGCCGCCAGCGGATCCTCCTCGCCCTCGTTCCCTTCCTTGAGCCCCTTCTTGAACTCACCCGAGGATCGGCCGAGGTTCCTCGCGATGTCGGGCAGCTTGCTCGCGCCGAAGACGACGGCGACGACGAGCACGATCCATCCCCAATCAGGCATCTCAACCGCTCCTATCCGATTCCGCTTTCCCACAGTCTACGCCGGGCCTGTCGAGGGTCGGTAGAGAGCTACTTCATTGCTCTCGCGCAGCCGCCGGGGTATCCTTCGCCCGCACTTCCCCTTTAAGTCCGGTCCCGTGAGGCCGGGAAGGGAGACCACGAGATGCAGTCCAACTTGCGCGCCTCCTCGCCTGGTCGAGGGGGCGTTCCCGTGTGAGCAGGATCCTCGGACCGGACGACGTGCGCCGGGCGCTCGCGCGGATCGCCCACGAGATCGTCGAGCGCGAACGGACCGACGGGCTCGTGCTCGTGGGGATCGCCGATCGCGGCGACCACCTCGCGCTCCGCCTCGCTCGCGAGATCGCGAAGATCGAGGGGGTCGAGGTCCCCGTCGGGATCTTGGACATCACGTTCTACCGGGACGACATCGGCCTGTCCGCCGAGGCTCCCGAGGTCCACGAGACCAAGATCCCCTTCGACATCGCGGATCGGACCGTCGTCCTGGTGGACGACGTCCTGTTCACGGGCAGGACGATCCGGGCGGCGATGGACGCCCTCACGGATCTCGGCAGGGCGCGTCGGATCCGTCTCGCCGTCCTGGTCGATCGCGGTCACCGCGAGCTGCCGATCCGGGCGGACTTCGTCGGGAAGAACGTCCCCACGCAGCTCGGCGACGACGTGCGGGTGCTCGTGACGGAGGTCGACGGTGAGGACGGTGCCCTCGTGGAGGAAGGATCGAACGGAGCCACGCTGCGGGAGGCCCCGGCCATCGCCGCAAGAGAGGCCGGAAGAGAGGAAGGAGCGTGAACCAACATCTCCTGTCGATGCACGACGTCTCCGCCGAGGACGTGATCCGGATCCTCGATACCGCCGAGTCCTTCCGGGAGGTGGGGACCCGGGTGATCAAGAAGGTTCCGGCCCTGCGAGGGCGGACCGTCGTGAACCTCTTCTACGAGAACTCCACGCGCACGCGGATCTCGTTCGAGCTCGCGGCCAAGCGGCTGTCGGCGGACGTGATCAACTTCTCCTCCGGCGGCTCGAGCGTGTCGAAGGGTGAGTCCCTGAAGGACACGGCGCTCACGCTGCAGGCGATGGGCGCCGACGCGATCGTGATCCGCCACTCGTCGTCGGGCTCGCCGTTCCAGCTCACGAAGTGGGTTCGCGGCCACGTCCTGAACGCGGGCGACGGCACGCACGAGCACCCGACGCAGGCGCTCCTCGACCTCTACACGATGCGCGAGCGGCTCGGCCGCCTCGAGGGGCTGCGCGTGGCGATCGTGGGGGACGTCCTCCATTCGCGGGTCGCGCGGTCGCTCTCGTTCGGCCTCGTGAAGATGGGGGCCGACGTGACGCTCGTCGGCCCGGCCACGCTGATCCCGGCCGACGCGCCGCAGTGGGGTGTCCACGTCAGCCACGACATCGACGAGGTGCTGTCGAAGCTCGACGTCTGCTACCTGCTCCGGGTCCAGACGGAGCGGCAGCGCCTCGAGTACTTCCCGTCCGTGCGCGAGTACGCGCGCCTCTTCGGGTTGAACCGATCGCGCGTGAGCCTCCTCCCCGAAGGGTCGCTGATCATGCACCCCGGGCCGATGAACCGTGGGGTCGAGATCGACTCGGACGTCGCCGACCTGCCCCAGAGCGTGATCGAGGACCAGGTCACGAACGGCATCGCGGTCCGGATGGCGCTGCTCTACCTGCTGCTGGGCGGTCGGCAGGGCGAGGCGGCCGAAGAGGTGTCCGATGGCGAGCCCTGAGCTGCTGTTCCGTGGGGCTCGCGTGGTGGATCCGCGCGCCGGGTTCGACGAGGTCGCCGACGTGCACGTCAGGGACGGGGTGGTGGCCGACGTCGGACGCGGCCTCGACGCCGCGTCGGCCGAGGTCTTCGACTGCGACGGGCTGGTCCTCGCGCCCGGGTTGGTCGATCTGCACACGCACCTGCGCGAACCCGGGTTCGAGCAGAAGGAGACGGTCGAGACCGGGACGCGGGCGGCCGCCGCCGGCGGGTACACGGCCGTCGCGCCGATGGCGAACACCGATCCTGTCGCCGACGACGCCTCCGTCATCGCCGAGGTCCGCGCCGCGGCCGCCCGCGCCGGCCTGGCGGACGTGTTCCCGGTCGGCGCGATCACGAAGGGGCTCGAGGGCGAGGTCCTCGCCGAGATCGGCGAGATGGTCGCCGCCGGCGTCCGCGTCTTCAGCGACGACGGCCGGTGCGTGCCCACGGCGCGCACGCTCCGCAACGCCCTCACGTACGCGCTGGCGTTCGACGAGGCGGTGATCGCGGAGCACTGCGAGGACGCCTCCCTCTCGTCGGGCCAGCAGATGCACGAGGGGATCAGCTCCTTCTCGCTCGGCCTCGCGGGGCAGCCGGCCGCCGCCGAGGACGCGATCGTGTTCCGCGACATCGAGATGGCCCGCCTCACCGGCGGCCGGCTCCACATCTGCCACCTCTCCTCGGCCCGGTCGGTGGAGCTGGTCCGGCGCGCGAAAGCGGACGGGCTCCGCGTCTCCGCCGAGGTCACGCCGCATCACCTCGTGTTCATCGACGAGGACCTCCGGACCTACGACACGAACCGGAAGGTGAATCCGCCGTTCCGGTCGGCGTCGGACCGGGACGCCCTCCGGCAGGGCCTGGCCGACGGCACGATCGATGCGATCGCGACGGATCACGCCCCGCACGCGGTCGAGGAGAAGGAGGCCGAGTTCGACCGGGCACCTCCGGGCACGATCGGGCTCGAGACGGCGCTCGCGGTCGCGCTGACCGAGCTCGTCGCGCCGGGGATCCTCACGCTTCCCCGTGCGCTGGAGACGCTCTCCTGCACGCCGGCCGGGATCCTCGGCGCGCGGGATCACGGCGGGCCGATCGAGGCCGGGCGCCCGGCCAACCTCGTGCTCTTCGATCCCGACGAGCGCTGGATCGTCGAACCGCCGTTCGTCTCGAGGTCGAGGAACAGCGCGTTCCTGGGGCGAGAGCTGCTCGGGCGGGTCCACCACACGGTGCTCCACGGCGAGCTGACGATCTCGGAGGGGAAGGCCACGAGGTGACGGTGCGCGCGGCGCTCCTGGCCCTCGAAGACGGGACGGTCTTCCGAGGGACCGGGTTCGGCGCCGACGGCGAGGCGTTCGGAGAGGCGGTCTTCAACACCGGGATGGCCGGCTACCAGGAGGTCCTGACGGACCCCTCCTACGCCGGGCAGATCGTGACGATGACCTCGCCGATGCAGGGCAACTACGGGCTGCATGCCGACGACGCCGAGAGCGATCGGATCCAGGTCGCCGCCTTCGCGGTCCGGGAGGCGTCCCGGCGTGCGTCGAGCCCGCGAGCGGAAGCCACGCTCGGGGAGGCGCTCGAGGCGGCCGGTGTCGTCGCGATCGAGGGCATCGACACACGGAGGCTCACCCGGCGGATCCGGGAGGCGGGCGCGATGCGGGCCGGCGTCTCGACCACGGATCTCGAGCCGGCCTCGTTGGTCGCCCGTGTCCGGGACACGGCCGGGATGGCGGGTGCCGAGCTCGCGAGCACGGTCACGACCCGCGAGCCGTACGAGGCGAGCACCGTCGCGGGTCCCGCGGATCGCGCGCGAGGGCGTGTGTGGCGCGTGGCCGCGTACGACTTCGGGATCAAGCGGAACATCCTGCGGATGCTGGCGGCCACCGGGCTGGAGGCGACGGTGTTCCCGGCGGAGACGCCCGCCGCCGACGTCGCCGCCGGCGGATTCGACGGGGTGCTCCTGTCGAACGGCCCCGGCGACCCGGCCGCGACCACGTACGGGGCCGCGGCCGCGTCCGCGCTGCTCGGCCGGCTTCCCCTCTTCGGCATCTGTCTCGGCCATCAGCTCCTCGCGCTCGCCCTCGGCGGGCGGACCTACAAGATGCCGTTCGGTCACCGCGGGGTGAACCAGCCCGTCCGGGACACGCGGACGGGCGAGGTGCGGATCACGAGCCACAACCACGGGTTCGCCGTCGATCCCGCCGGCTGGGAACGCGATCCTCAAGGGACCGCCCGGACCGCGTTCGGCCGCGTGGAGATGAGTCATCGGAACCTCAACGACGACACGGTGGAGGGCCTGCGGTGCCTCGACGTCCCCGCGT
Organism: uncultured Actinomycetota bacterium; assembly: GCA_963711655.1. Lineage (GTDB taxonomy): Bacteria > Actinomycetota > UBA4738 > UBA4738 > HRBIN12 > JAJNBA01. The sequence goes on along the minus strand of CAVQEW010000006.1, from coordinate 171,498 downwards.
TCTCGGTCCAGTACCACCCGGAGGCCGCACCCGGACCCCACGACGCCGCGGGCCTGTTCCTGGAGTTCCGCCAGCTGATCGGGAGACACGGGTTCCGGGGGCTCAAGTAGCGAGCTTGCGAGCGGTAGCCTCCAAGGGAAGCGTTCCTGATGCCGAAGCGGACCGACCTGTCCTCGATCCTGGTCATCGGATCGGGGCCGATCGTGATCGGGCAGGCATGCGAGTTCGACTACTCGGGCACGCAGGCGTGCCGCGTCCTGCGCCACGAGGGGTACCGCGTCACGCTCGTCAACTCGAACCCGGCGACGATCATGACGGACCCGGAGTTCGCCGACCGGACCTACATCGAGCCGCTCACGCCGGAGTCGGTCCTCGCGGTGATCGAGCGGGAGCGACCGGACGCGCTGCTCCCGACGATCGGCGGGCAGACCGGCCTGAACGTCAGCGTGGCGCTCGCGGAATCGGGGGATCTCGATCGGCTGGGCGTCGCGTTGATCGGCGCCAACCTCGAGACGATCCATCGCGCGGAGGACCGCAGTGGCTTCAAGGAGACGATGACGAAGGCGGGCCTCGACGTGCCGCGCGCCGGGATCGCCCACACGCTCGAGGAGGCCCTGCAGCTCGGCCACCAGCTGGGGTTCCCGGTGATCGTCCGACCCTCGTTCACCCTGGGTGGCGGAGGGAGCGGGTTCGCGTCCTCGCGCGCGGAGCTCGCGGCTCTCGCCCGTCGGTCGCTCGAGGCGAGCCCGGTCTCCGAGGTTCTCGTGGAGGAGTCGATCGCCGGATGGAAGGAGTTCGAGCTCGAGGTGATGCGCGATCACGCCGACAACGCCGTGATCGTGTGCTCGATCGAGAACGTCGACCCGATGGGGGTCCACACCGGCGATTCCGTCACCGTCGCACCGCAACAGACGCTCACGGACCGCGAGTACCAGGCGATGCGCGACGACGCGCTCGCGTGCCTGCGGGCGATCGGCGTCGAGACCGGGGGATCGAACGTCCAGTTCGCCGTCGACCCCGACACGGGCAGGCGCGTCCTGATCGAGATGAACCCGCGGGTGAGCCGTTCGTCCGCGCTCGCCTCCAAGGCGACCGGGTTCCCGATCGCGAAGATCGCGGCGATGCTCGCGGTCGGGTACCGGCTGGACGAGATCCGCAACGACATCACGGGGGCCACCCCCGCCTCGTTCGAGCCGACGCTCGACTACGTCGTGATCAAGATCCCGCGGTTCGCCTTCGAGAAGTTCCCGGAGGCCGACGCGCGACTCACCTCGACGATGAAGTCGGTCGGCGAGGTGATGGCGATCGGGCGGACGTTCAAGGAAGCGTTCGGGAAGGCCTGGCGAGGGCTCGAGAAGACCGGCGCCGACCTGGGCGGGTCGTTCGTGGCGTCTCCCGACGGCGCCGTCCTCGACTCGCTCCGCGACGGCACGGAGGGTCGATTCCATCTGATCGAGCGCGCGTTCGCCGCGGGGCACGGCGTGGACGAGATCGCCGCCGCGTCGTCGATCGACCCCTGGTTCGTCGATCAGATGGCACAGGTGTTCGAGTGCGTCGAGGGCTTGGCCGAAGACGCGGCCAAGGACGGAGAGACGGTTGGCGACGCTCGGGCCGGAGCGGCTCCGCGAAGCGAAGCGGATGGGGTTGTCGGACGCCCGCATCGCGCGGGCGACGGGCTCGACGGAACGGCAGGTGCGGGACCGTCGCGAGGCGCTCGGTGTCGTCCCCGTGTTCAAGTCGGTGGACACGTGTGGTGGGGAGTTCCCGGCCCGGACGCCGTACCACTACTCCACCTACGAGGAGGAGTCGGAGGTGGAGCCCGCGTCGCGCCCACGGGTCGTGATCCTCGGCGCCGGACCCAACCGGATCGGACAGGGGATCGAGTTCGACTACGCCTGCGTGCACGCCGCGTTCGCCCTGGAAGAGGCGGGGTTCGAGTCGGTGATGATCAACTCGAATCCGGAGACCGTCTCCACCGACTACGACACGTCGAGCCGCCTGTACTTCGAGCCCCTGACGGCCGAGGACGTCCTGGCCGTCTGCCACGCGGAGCGGCCGGTCGGCGTGATCGCGCAGCTGGGTGGTCAGACACCGCTGGAGCTCGCACGGACGCTCCAGGATGCCGGGTTCCCGATCCTCGGGACCTCCCCGGACGCGATCGACCTCGCCGAGGACCGAGGCAGGTTCGCGGCGCTCCTGCACGAGATGGAGATCCCGGCCCCTCCGCACGGGGAGGCGCGGACGATCGAGGAGGCGCGCGTCGTCGCCCGTCGGATCGGCTACCCGGTGGTCGTGAGGCCCTCCTACGTCCTCGGCGGCCGCGCGATGGAGATCGTCTACGACGACGACGAGCTCGAGACGTTCGTCCGGACGGCGGCCGAGGCGAGCCGGGAGCATCCCGTCCTGATCGACCGGTTCCTCGAGGGCGCGATCGAGGTCGACGTCGACGCCGTCTGCGACGGCGTGGACGTGTTCATCGGCGCCGTGATGGAGCACATCGAGGAGGCGGGCGTGCACTCCGGCGACTCCTCGTGTCAGATCCCGCCCGCGACGCTCTCCGACGAGGAGCTCGACAGGATCGAAGACATCGCCCGCCGCCTCGCGCGCAGGATCGGTGTCGTGGGCCTGTTGAACCTGCAGTTGGCGGTCAAGGACGAGAAGATCTGGGTGCTCGAGGCGAATCCTCGTGCGTCGCGTACGGTGCCCTTCGTGTCGAAGGTGATCGGTGTGTCGCTCGCCCGGATCGCCACCCTGGTGCTGGCGGGACGGACCCTCGCGGAGCTGGCGGCGGAGGAGCTCCTGCCATCGGATCCCGGCTTCTACCGACGGTTGCCCTTCACGGCCGTGAAGGCGGCGGTGCTCCCGTTCGGACGCTTCCCGGGCGTCGACACCGTGTTGGGTCCCGAGATGCGCTCGACCGGGGAGGTCATGGGGATCGACGCGGATCCGGGGGCGGCGCTCGCGAAGGCGATGGTCGCTGCCGGGCACGCGCTGCCGACGTCGGGCACCGTCTTCATCAGCGTGGCCAACCGCGACAAGCGCGCGATCGTCTTCCCCGCGAAGCGCTTCGCCGATCTCGGCTTCGCGCTGCTTGCCACGGCCGGCACCGCGGGCGTGCTCCGGCGCGCCGGCATCCCGGTCGAGGCGGTCTCGAAGGTGAGCGAGGCCCCAGGTGGCGCGCCAGATGGCGCAGAGGACAACGTCGCGGAGCTGATCCGCGCGGGCCGGATCGACCTCGTGATCAACACCCCGTTCGGTCGCGGGCCGCGGACCGACGGCTATCACATCCGGACCGCATCGGCCGCCGCGGGCGTCCCGTGCCTCACGACGATGCAGGGCGCGTTCGCGGCGGTGCGTGGGATCGAGGCCCTCCTCGAGGGCGCCACCGAGCCCGTGTCGATCCAGGAGCATCACGCGGGAGCGCGGGCGCGGCCGGTCCAGGAACGGCTCGGCTTCGAGCTGGTCCGCGCCCGCGCGCCCGGCGGGGGGGTCGCGTGAAGCGCGTTCGCGCCGAGGTGCTCTCGACCCGCAAGCTCGGCGCGTACCACCAGCTCACGGTCGTCGCGCCGGAGATCGCGGAGAAGGCGAGACCGGGACAGTTCGTCGCCGTCCGGATGCCGGAGGGTCGGGAGTTCCTGCTCCGGCGGCACCTCGCGATCCACGACGCGTCCCGGCGTGGGGGATGGGCGGGGACGCTGGAGTTCGTGATCGATCCCGGCGGACCGGGGACGTCGTGGATGGCATCCGCGCGGGCTCACTCCTTCCTCGACATGATCGGACCGCTGGGCAAGAGCTTCTCCCACCCACGGCGTCTGACGAACTGCCTCCTCGTGGCCGAGCGTCACGGCGCGGCGACCCTGTACTTCCTCGCGCAGGAGCTGGTGGCCGCCGGCAAGCGCGTCGACATGGTGATCGGGGCCGAGACGATGGAACGGGTGCTCAAGCCCATCGATGCGAAGCGCCTCTCGCAGACCGTCGCGATCGTGACGGCGGACGGGACCCTCGGGGACCGGGGCGGAGTGCTCGATGCGCTCCCGGAAGCGGCCGAGCGGAGCAAGGCGCAGGTGATCTACGCGGCGGGTTCCGCTCGCACGCTCGAACGCATCGCCGCGTTCTGCAAGGAGCGCGGTCTCCCGGCGCAGATGGCGCTCGAGGAGCGGATGGGGTGCGGCTACGGTCTGTGCCACACGTGCGTGGTGCCTGTCGCGCGCAAGGACGGGAGCGGGTACGACAACCTCCGCGCGTGCGTCGACGGCCCGGTGTTCAATCCCGCGCGGGTGCTGTGGGATCGATGGCTCGGCGAGCGGCCGACGATGCTTCCCACGCCGCCGGAGGGCTTGCCCGTCGTCCGCTCGTGGCCCGGATGACGTGATGGCCGGGGCGAAGCGCACGCTCGCGGTCGACCTCGGTGCCGGGCTCGCGTTGCCCACGCCCGTCCTCATCGCCGCCGGCTGCGCGGGCACGGGCCGCGAGCTGAGCGGACTCGTCGACCTCCGGAGGGTCGGTGGTCTCGTGAGCCGGAGCATCAGCCTGGAGGCCCGCAAGGGATCCCCTCCCCCTCGGATCGCGGAGACGCCGTCGGGGACCGTGTGGACCACGGGGCTGCAGAACCCGGGGATCCACGCGTTCATCGAAGCCGAGCTCCCACGGCTCGCCAGGGGTGGCGCGCCGGTGATCGTGTCGATCGTCGGCGGTTCGTTGGAGGAGTACGTGCGGTTGATCGGCGCGCTGCAGACGCGGCCGGAGGTGGCGGCCGTGGAGCTCCACCTGTCCGGTCCCGACGACGAGCTCCGCCGCGACGTGCTGGGAGAACACGTGGACCGGACGGCCGAGATCGTGGGCGCCGTCGCGCGGATGTCCCTCGTGCCCGTGTTCGCGAAACTGCCGATGACGGCCACGGAGCTGCCGGAGCTCGCCCGAGCATGCATCCGAGCGGGCGCGCACGGGATCACGATCGGCGGGCCGCCCGCGGCGATCGGCGTGGTCTCCGCGACCCTTCGCCCCGCGCTCGGCCCGGTGACCGGTTGGATGTCGGGTCCCGCCCTGAAGCCGCTCACCCTGCGCGCCGTGTTCGAGGTCGCCCGCGTCGTTCCCGAGGCACCCATCATCGCGGTGGGCGGGGTGCGCTCGGGCGAGGACGCCGTCGAGATGCTCCTCGCCGGGGCTTCGGCCGTGCAGGTCGGCACGGCCGTGCTGATCGACCCCGCCGCGCCGGTTGACATCGCGCAGGGGATCGCGACCTATCTCAAGGAGAAAGGCGTCGCGTCGCCGGAAGACCTCCGCGCGCGGCTCCGGGTGCCCGTCGGATTCCGGGAGCTCGAGGAACCATGATCCCGCGTCCCGCGGATCCGCTCGTCGCGGCCCTCGACGTCTCGACCCTGGAGGAGGCCGAACGCCTCGCGAGCATCCTGGCTCCCCACGTCGGGATGTTGAAGGTGGGGCTCGAGCTGGCGTGGTCGGCCGGGCCGGAGGCGATCCGCCGCATCGCCGCGCATGGTTCGGTCTTCGTGGATTGCAAGCTGCACGACATCCCGCACACGGTCGAGCGAGCGGCCGCCAACGTCGCGCGGCTCGGCGTGGCGATGCTGAACGTGCACGCGCTCGGGGGTGACGCGATGATGCGCGCGGCCGGCGAGGGCGCGCGCCGGGGGGCGGACGAGGCGGGCGTGGAGCCCCCCCTGGTGGTGGCGGTCACCGTCCTGTCGAGCATCGCGGGGGAGGGCCTCGCGAGCCCCGCGTCACTCGCGTTCGAGGCGAAAGCGGCGGGCTTGCACGGTGTCGTCGTCTCGGGCGAGGACGTGGAGGACGTGCGCACCGCATGCGGTGACGAGTTCTGCCTCGTGGTCCCGGGGATCCGGCCGGCGGGATCGAACGGACACGATCAGGTGCGGATCCTCACGCCCGCCGAAGCGATCGAACGAGGGGCGGACTACCTCGTGATCGGTCGCCCGTTGACCGAGGCACGTGACCCGGCCGGCGTGGCGCGCGGGATCTTGCGCGACCTCGCGTGATCCGTTCCGCTGCCAGGAAACCGCAGGCCACACGCGATGCGACCCCTTGTCACGCCGATGCGGGCCGTGCGTATACTCGCGCCCTCACACTTCCCACCGATCTATGGCGCACGTCGGCCAGCGAGCAGAAGGAGCATGGGCATGGCACTCCCGACCCTTACCCCGGAACAGCGCACGCAAGCTCTCGCGAAGGCGGCGGAGGCACGGAAGAAGCGCGCGGAGCTCAAGGGAGAGCTCAAGTCCGGGAAGCGGACGTTGGGTGATGTGCTGATGCGGTCGACGGAGGACACCGTCGGGAAGATGAAGGTGTCGGCGGTCCTGGAGTCGCTGCCGGGCGTGGGCAAGGTCCGCGCGCAGAAGCTGATGGAAGAGCTCGACATCTCGGCGAGCCGACGCGTTCGGGGACTCGGTGCGAAGCAGCGCGCGCAGCTCCTCGACCGATTCAAGAAGTAAGCGGTCATCCGCACCGGGAAGCTCTTCGTCCTCGCCGGCCCCTCGGGAGTGGGCAAGGGCAGCATCGTTCGGGAGCTGGTCTCGCGCGACCCGGAGGGCCTCTCACTGTCCGTCTCGGTGACGACGCGCGCCCCGCGGCCCGGAGAGGTCGACGGCGTGGACTACTTCTTCGTCGATGACGATGCCTTCGATCGCATGATCCGGGCCGGGGAGCTGCTCGAGTGGGCCGAGGTCGTCGGGCACCGCTCGGGCACGCCCAAGGGGTTCGTCGACGATCGTCTGACGGCCGGCCGGGACGTGATCCTGGAGATCGATGTCGTCGGCGCCTCGCAGATCCGCGATCGCGTTCCCGGATCCGTGCTGATCTTCGTGGAGCCTCCGTCGATGGAGGAGCTGGAGCGGCGTCTCCGGGGCCGGGGCACCGAGACGGAGGACCGGATCCGGCTCCGACTCGAGACGGCCGAATGGGAGCGCGAGCAGAAGGACTGGTTCGAACACACGGTCGTGAACGACGACCTGGAACGAGCATCGTCGCAGGTCGCTGCTATCATCGAGGGGTCCCGCCCCCCATCTGAGGAAGGCCTTCCGTGATCGAGCCCAAGATCGACGACCTGCTCGCTGCCGTGGACTCCAAGTACACGCTGGTGATCGTGGCGGCCAAGCGCGCCCGAGAGATCAACTCGTACTACAACCAGCTCGGCGAGGGGCGTGGTGAGTTCGTACCCCCGTTGGTGGAGACGGGCTTCTCGAACAAGCCGCTCTCGATCGCGCTCCAAGAGATCGCCGAAGGGAAGATCGACTACGAGCGATCCGAGGAGCCCGAAGCCGAGTAGCGACCCGCTCGCCGGGCGCCGCGTGTTGCTCGGCGTCTCCGGCGGGATCGCGGCGTACAAGGCGGCGCTCGTCGCCCGCCTGTTGAAGGCGGCCGGCGCCGACGTCGCCGTCGTGCTGACCGAGGCCGCCACGCGCTTCGTCGGCGCCGACACGTTCTCGGCACTCACCGGTGAACCGGCGTACACATCCCTGTGGGAGCGACCCGGCGAGGTCCTGCACGTCCGGCTCGCTCGGGAGGCCGACGTCGTCGTCATCGTGCCCGCCACCGCGAACATCCTGGCGAAGCTCGCCCACGGCCTCGCCGACGATCTGCTCTCCGCCACGGTCCTCGAGGCGACGTGCCCGGTGGTCATCGCCCCCGCGATGCATTCCGGGATGTGGGAGCACCCCGCGACCCGAGCCAACGTGGAGGTGCTGCGGTCGCGGGGGGCCGAGATCGTCGGGCCCGCCACGGGACCGCTCGCCCATGGTGACGAAGGGGTCGGGCGCCTCGCGGAGCCGGACGACGTCGTCGATGCGGTGCGCGGTGCCCTCGGACCTCGCGATCTCGCGGGGCGGCGGCTCCTGATCACCTCGGGTCCGACCCACGAGCCCATCGATCCGGTCCGCTTCCTCGGGAACCGGTCCACGGGGAAGATGGGTGCGGCCCTCGCCGCGGAGGCGGTCGCGCGCGGCGCGATCGTCACCGTCGTGCTCGGTCCGGGCGCGGTGGTGCCGTCGGGCGTCGAGGTCGTGTCCGTGCAGACCGCCGAAGAGATGCGAGACGCCGTCCTCGCGAGGTTCGCAGACGTCGACGCCGTGGTGATGGCCGCGGCGGTCGCGGACTTCCGCCCGAAAGCGATCGCCGACCAGAAGCTCAAGAAGGACGCGGGCATCCCCGAGGTGTTCCTCGAGCCGACGCCCGACATCCTCGCCGAGCTGGGGGAGCGCCGCGAGGAGCAGATCCTGGTGGGCTTCGCCGCCGAGACCCAAGATCTCGAGCGAGCCGGTCGGGAGAAGCTCGCCTCGAAGCACCTCGACCTGTTGGTCGTGAACCGCGTGGGCGAGGAGGGGACGGGCTTCGGAGCCGATTCCAACGACGCGATGCTGCTCGCCGCCTCCGGCGAGGACGAGCCCCTCCGGAGCTGGAGCAAACGGGAGCTCGCGGCGGCGGTGCTCGAACGGGTGTCCACGCTGCTTCCGGGGGGTCCGACGGACGTCGGAGCCGACCGCTAGACTCCCGCGCGCATGAGCGGGTCCTACCTCTTCTCTTCCGAGTCGGTCACCGAGGGTCATCCCGACAAGCTGGCCGACCGGATCTCCGACGCCATCCTGGACGCGATGCTCCGGGAAGATCCTGGTTCCCGCGTGGCGTGCGAGACCCTGGTGACCACCGGATTCGTGATGGTGTCGGGCGAGATCACCACCGATGGATGGGTCGACATCCCCTCCGTGGTCCGTGCGGCGATCACGGACGTCGGCTACACGAACGCGAAGTTCGGCCTCGACGGTGAGACCTGCGGCGTCGTGACCGCGATCCAGGAACAGTCACCCGACATCGCCCGCGGGGTCGAAGACTCCTTCGAGCATCGGGAGGGCCATTCCGGCGACGAGCTCGACCTGCTCGGCGCGGGAGACCAGGGGATGATGTTCGGCTTCGCCTGCCGCGAGACCGATGAGCTGATGCCGCTGCCGATCGCGATGGCGCATCGCTTGGCGCGGCGCCTGGCCGACGTGCGCAAGGCCGGCGTCGTTCCCTACCTGCGGCCGGACGGGAAGAGCCAGGTGTCGATCGAGTATCGCGACGGCAAGGCCGTGGGGGTCGACTCCGTCCTGATCTCCGCGCAGCATCGCGAGGAGGTCGACGTGGAGACCCTCCTGCGGCCCGACATCATCGCCGAGGTCATCGATCCGGTGCTCCGGGAGTTCCCCGACATCGATGCGAGCAGGATGAAGCCGCCGATGGTGAACCCGACCGGCCGGTTCGAGATCGGCGGGCCGAAGGCAGACACGGGCCTGACGGGGCGCAAGATCATCGTCGACAGCTACGGCGGGATGGCGCCGCACGGTGGGGGAGCGTTCAGCGGCAAGGACCCCACCAAGGTGGACCGGTCGGCCGCGTACATGGCGCGATACGCCACCAAGAACGTCGTGGCCGCCGGGCTGGCGGACCGTGCCCAGCTGCAGGTGGCGTACGCGATCGGCACGGCCCACCCCACCTCCATGAACCTCGAGACGTTCGGGACCGAGCACGCGGATCCCGACGCGATCCTGCGAGCGGTCCGCGAGGTCTTCGACTTCCGGCCGGCCGCGATCATCCGCGACCTCGATCTCTCCCGGCCGATCTACGCGGAGACCGCCGCCTACGGCCATTTCGGGCGCAAGGAGTTCCCCTGGGAGGGGACGGAACGCGCCGATGACCTCCGCCGACTCGTCGGCTGAGCCCCTCTCCGGCCCGGTCGGCGTCTGCGTCGATCGTCCGCTGCTGTCGCTCGACCGACCGTTCACCTACGACCTCCCCGCCGACCTGGAGGCGGGGGTCGGCTCGCTCGTGCAGGTCCCCTTCCACGGACGCTCGAGCCGTGGCTGGGTGTTGGGTCCCACCGACGATCTCCCGAAACGGATGCTCGCCGTCAAGAAGGTCGTGTCCCCGGTTCCGTTCTTCGACGATCGGCGGCTGGCGCTCTTCCGGTGGATGAGCGAGCGGTACGTGGCGCCCCTCGCGACGGTGATCGGACGTTCCGTGCCGCCGAGGGTGACGTCGGAGGAGCTCGGATGGGAGCGGGGCGGTGCGGAGCCCGTGGGCACGAGCGGCGGCGAGCCGCGGGCGTCGGTACTGACCGGCTACCGGGGAGCGGAGCCGCTCCTCGATGCGATCGATCACGGTCGCGGCGCGTTCGTCGCTCGGCCGGCGCCGGAGGACGAGCAAGCCGTCGCGGTAGACGCGGTCGCCGCGTGCCTCGCGGGGGGCCGCCGGGCGATCGTGCTCGTTCCGGAAGCCGTCCCGCTGCCGGCGACGGCGTCGATGCTCCACGAGGCGTTCGGCGATCGCGCCGTGCTCTTCCTGGGGGGAGGCAAGCGGTCCCGCTACCGGACGTGGCTCGAGATCGCCGCCGGGCGCTACGACGTGGTGATCGGGACCCGCCCCGCGGTGTTCGCTCCGGTGGATCGTCTGGGGCTGCTCTACCTGGCGCGGGAGAGCCATCCCGCCCATCGAGAGGACCGTGCTCCCTACTACCACGGCCGGGATGTCGCGCTCGAACGCGCCCGTCTCGAAGGAGCCGCCTGCGTGCTCGCGGCGGCGTGTCCCTCCGCCGAGGCGTCGGCCCTCGGCTTGCCGGCCGTCACCCCTGCCGCACGCCGGTGGCCGCCGGTGGAGGTGGTCCGGCCGGGGCCGGCGGGCCGTGCGTCGCGGCTGGTCCGGGCGCTCGCGACCACGCACCGAGGCTTCCTGTTCGCACCGCTCCCGGGGTCCGGGGTCGCCCAGGTCTGCCGCGCGTGCGGGGAGCCGGCGGCATGCGCGTCGTGCGGCGGCCTGCTCCGGGCCGCCGACGGGGCGGTCACGTGCGTCGTCTGCGGAGCCGCGGGGCGCTGCCGGTCGTGCGGGGCGAGCTCCTTCGGGGTCCGGCGCGGCGGCGCGGAGGACGTGGAGGGATGGGCGGGCAGGGCGGCTCCGGTGCCGGTCCATCGGCTCCGCGAAGGGGACCAGGCACGGCTGCCCGACTCGGAGGAGATCCTCGTCGGGGGAGCCGATGACGTGCGCGACCTCGGGACCGGCGACCTGGACCTGGTCGCGATCCTCGACGTGGATCTCGCGGACCGCAGGCCCGGGCTCGCGGCGCGCGAACGGAGCCTCGCGACCTGGATGGAAGCCGTCGGCTGGGCGCGCCCACGCGGCCGCGCGATCGTCCAGGCGTCCTCTCCCGGCGATCCGATCGTCCAGGCGCTCGTGCGAGGCAACCCCGACCGGTTCCACGCTGAGGAACAGGAGCGGCGGCGCGACGCCGGCCTTCCGGTCGGCGCGGCGGTCTTCCGGATCACGGGCGACGAGCATCTGGAGTCGGAGCTGGAGGCGTTCGAGCCGTTCGACCCTGCTGGTCACCGCCTCAGAAGGGCGGACGGTATGCTTGCTCGCCCTCGACCCCGAGCGGGTCCCCGAGCTCGGGACTCGGCTCCGCGAGTTGGCGGCGAACGGCGTCGTCGATCGCGTCGAGGCCGAGCCGCATCTGTAGTCACATCGGTAGGCGCGACGCCGGAGCTACGTCGCTCAAGGGAGACCGAACGTGATCCTCCGCATCCGAACGCTCGGCGATCCGGTCCTTCGCGAGCCCGCCAAGCCGGTGACCGAGTTCGGCCCCTCGCTCCGGACGCTCTTCGACGACATGATCGAGACGATGGTCGCCGCGCCCGGCGTGGGGCTCGCCGGCCCCCAGGTCGGGGTCTCGATGCGATTGTTCGTGTTCGACGACGGCGAGACCGGCCCGACGTTCATGGCCAATCCCGAGCTCTCCGACGGCGTCGGGGAGCTGCGGGAGGACGAGGGATGCCTGTCGATCCCCGGGCCGTACTACGCCACGCCACGGGTCGCGCGGATCACGTGCCGTGGTCTCGATCTCGATGGGAAGCCGTCCGAGATGGTCGGGGAGGGACTCCTCGCGCGGATCTTCCAGCACGAGATCGATCATCTCGACGGGATGCTGTACATCGACCGACTCGACGACGAAGGTCGGAGAGACGTGATGGCACAGCTGCGGAGGATCGAGATGGGGATCGCGGAGCCTCGGCCCACCTCCGAGGAGTGAACCTCGGGGGATCGACTGGCCGTATCCTCGCGACATGCGGGTGGCGTTCCTCGGCAACGACGAGTGGTCGGTCCCGTCGCTGCGCGCGCTCGCCGCGACGGACGACGTCGACATCGAGCTCGTCCTCACGAACCCGCCGCGACCGGCGGGACGCGGATCGCACCTCACGCCCACGGCCGTCGCGGAAGCGGCCGGCGAGATGCACCTCCCGCTCCTCGAGGTCGATCGAGTGCGCGACGGCGAAGGCTTCGACGCCCTCGATGCGCGGGAGCCCGACGCGATCGTGGTGGTCGCGTACGGCGAGATCCTCACGCCCGACGTGCTCGACATCCCGCGCCTCGGGGCCGTGAACGTCCACTTCTCCACGCTTCCTCGTTGGCGAGGCGCCGCGCCGGTCCAGCGGGCGATCCTCGACGGGGACGAGGTCACGGGGGTGACGGTGATGCTGATGGACGAGGGGCTCGATACGGGACCGATCCTCGCGACCGTGGAGACCCCGATCGATCCCGAAGAGGATGCCGGCTCGCTCGGCGGCCGCCTCGCGGACCTCGGAAGCGAGCTGCTCGTCGAGACCCTGGGCGGCCTCGACGAGGGATCGATCGAACCGCGTTCCCAAGATCATGCGGCCGCCACCTACGCGCCGAAGCTGCTGCCCGACGAGCGCACGATCGACTGGAGCCAACCGGCGGACGCGATCGTGCGCCGGGTTCGGGCGTTCGCGCCTGAGCCGAGTGCGGTGACGACGTTCCGAGGAGGGCGTCTGAAGGTGTTGAGGGCGGGGACGCAGCCCGTCGACGGGTACGCGCTCGCCGACGTCCCGAGGAAGGCCGAGATCCGCGTCTCCGAGAACGACACACCGGTCGTGCACGGGGTCGGTGAGGACGCGGTCGAGCTCCTCGAGGTCGCGCCCGCCGGGCGCAAGCGGATGACGGGCGCGGAGTGGGTGCGCGGCGCGCGCATCCAACCGGGCGAGCAGCTCGGATGAGCCCCAGCGCCCGTGAGGTGGCGCTGGAGGTGATCAGGCGTGTCACCGACGAGGGCGCCTACTCGAACCGGGTCCTTCCCAAAGCCCTGGCGCGCTCCGGCCTCGACGAACGGGACCGGGCGCTCGCCACCGAACTCGCCTACGGCACGATCCGCCACGCCCCCGGGCTCGATGACGCGATCGGCGCCCGCGCAGCGAGACCGGTCGAGCGGATGACGCCGGGCGCGCGCGCGGCGCTCCGGCTTGGCGCGTACCAGGTGCTGCACACGCGGATCCCGGCCCACGCCGCGGTCGGGGAGACCGTGGGTATCGTCGTCCCGCGGGAACGTGGCTTCGTGAACGCGATCCTCCGACGTCTCGCCAAGGAGCCGCCGGCGCCCCCCGCGGGCCGCGATGACCGGGCGATCAGCCTGCGCACCGGGATGGCGGCATGGGCGGTCGCGGAGCTGCGGACGCTCCTTCCCCCCGAGGACGTGGAGGCCGCGGCGGCCGGCTTCGGCGAGCGCGCGCCCCTCACGCTGCGCGTCAACACCTGCCGGTCGACGGTGGAGGAGGTCCTCGGCTCCCTCAGTGAAGCGGGTGTGGAGCCCCGGATCGGATCGGTCGATCCGGGATGCGTCCTCCTGCGCGGCGGCGACCCCACGTCGCTCCCGGGTTGGAACGAGGGCCGGTTCGCGGTCCAAGACCAAGCCTCGGCGTTCGTCGTGGAGACGCTCGCGCCCGAAGCCGGTGACCGTGTCCTCGACGCATGCGCCGCGCCCGGGGGGAAGACGGCCTTCATCGCCTGCCGGGTCGGCGAGGAAGGACGCGTCACCGGCGGCGATCTCCGTCCGGAGCGGATCGCACCGATCGGAGCTCTCCTCGAGCGGCTCGGGCTCCGCGCGGATCTCCTGGCGCACGACGGCGCCCGGCCGGCCGTCCGCGGTCCCTTCGATCGGGTGCTCGTCGACGCCCCCTGTACCGGCATCGGTTCCGCGCGGCGCCGGCCGGAGCTCCTGTGGCGGGCGCGCCGCGACGAGCTCTCGCGCCTGGCACGACTCCAGGTCTCGATCGCCGTCGCCACCGCGGAGCTCCTCGAGCCCGGCGGGCGACTCGTCTACTCCGTGTGCACCTTCCCTCGGGCGGAGACCGACGCCGCGTGCGACGCGATCCTGCGTCACCGGCCCGACCTCGTCCCGATCGAGACGCCGGGCCCGGCGGGCGCGGCTCCCGCGTTCCGCCACCGTCTCTGGCCGCATCGTCACGGCACCGACGGGATGTTCGTCGCGGCCTTCGAACGCTCCGGTTGACGCTTCCGGGGTGGGCCGCCGCTACAATCCGCCCACATGGGGAAGCTGGCGGCATCCATCCTGTCCTCGGACCTGGCCCACCTGGCCGATGAGGTCAAGCTGGTGGAGCCCTTTGCCGACATCATCCACATCGACATCATGGATGGTCACTTCGTTCCCCCCATCACCCTGGGCACGGTTGTCGTCGCCTCGCTTCGCCGATGGACGGACCGTGTGCTCCACGGCCATCTGATGGTGGACGCCCCGGAGTCCTTCTTCGCGGAGCTGGCCGAGGCGGGGCTCGACGTCGTCTCGTTCCATCACGAGGCCGTGGGTGATCCGGAGCCCGCGATCGCGAAGGCGCGTGCCACCGGGATGCGCACCGGTGTGACCCTCAACCTCGAGACCCCGGTCGAGGCGGCGTTCCCGTACCTGGAGCAGATCGATGACCTGATGCTGATGAGCATCCGGCCGGGGTGGAGCGGCCAGGAGCTCAACCCCGACGTCTTCCCGCGCATCGAGGCAGCGCGCGCCGAAGTGGACCGTCGCGGTCTGTCGGTCGACATCGAGATCGACGGTGGGGTGAAGGTCGACAACGCCCAGCGCGCGGTGGACGCGGGAGCGACGGTGCTCGTCTCCGCGTCCGGGATCTATCAAGCCGCGGACAAGGTGGATGCGGCGCGGACGCTGGCGGAGATCGCCTCGGGCGGCGGAGCCGCCTTCCCGGCCGCCGAGAGGGCTGGCTGATGCCCGAATCCATCCTCGTCGTCGATGACGATCCGGATATCGCCCGGTTCGTGGAGGTGAACCTCCGCTCGGCGGGCTACGACGTCTCCGTCGCGGGCGACGGCGAAGAGGCGCTCGAACGCGCGACCGAGATCCGCCCCGACCTCATCCTCCTGGACGTGATGATGCCGCGGCTCGACGGGTTCGAGGTGGCGCAGCGCCTCAGGAAGAACCCGCAGACCGCGAACACGAGCATCATCATGCTCACCGCGAAGGCGTTGTCCTCGGACAAGGTCACGGGTCTGCAATCCGGCGCGGACGACTACATCATCAAGCCCTTCGACCCGATCGAGCTCCTCGCGCGGGTGAAAGGGACGCTCCGGCGTGCGAAGGAGATGCGCAATCTCTCGCCGCTCACCGGCCTGCCGGGCAACATCCGGATCCAGGAGGAGATCGAGCGCCAGGTTCGCGAGCACCGCCCCTTCGCGGTCCTGTACGTCGACCTGGACAACTTCAAGACCTACAACGACAAGTACGGCTTCGTCCGGGGGGATCGGCTGATCCAGGGCACGGCCCGGATGATCCAGGACGCGGTGATGGCGAGCGATGAGGACGGCTTCATCGGCCATGTCGGCGGCGACGACTTCGTGGCGGTCGTGGAGCCGGAGGTCGCCGAGGATGTCGCGAAGGCCGTCTGCGACCGGTTCGACACGGATCGGTCGCTGTACTACGAGGACGAGGATCTCGAACGGGGCTTCGTCCGGATGGAGGACCGGAAGGGCGTCGAACAGGACATCCCGCTCGTGAGCGTGTCCGTCGGGATCGCGACCACGTCCAAGCGGGCGTTCGCCCACTACGGCGAGGCCGTGGCGGTGGCCACGGAGATGAAGCAGTTCGCCAAGCGCGACGGTGGTTCCTCCTACGCCGTCGACCGCCGGGCGCCGTAGTTCCGTCATCCCCGCCGGATGGCGGTATCGCGACCCCGAGGCGCGGACCTATACTTGGAGAAAGCCTGTTTCCGGGGCGGGGTGCGAATCCCCACCGGCGGTGACAGTCCGCGACCCCTCGCGAGCCACGCGAGGGTTGACCCGGTGAGATCCCGGGACCGACCGTGATAGTCGGGATGGGAGGGAACAGGCGCGATGGGCCGCCGCGTGCGGTTCCGCAGCGCCTTCCCACCTGTGTCCCGCTCCGGGAGAACGGAGGAGCGTGGACCGGGAGCAGCACATGCGTCGAGCCCTGGAGCTCGCGACGCGAGGTTGGGGGCGCGTCTCACCCAATCCGCTCGTCGGCTGCGTGCTGGTCCGCGACGGCCGCGTCGTCGGCGAAGGCTGGCACGAGGGGCCGGGCACGGAGCACGCCGAGGCGATGGCTCTGCGGCTCGCCGGCGACCGTGCCGCAGGCGCCGAAGCGTTCGTCACCCTCGAGCCTTGCGACCATCACGGTCGCACGCCGCCCTGTGCACGGGCCCTGATCGAGGCCGGCATCCGGAGCGTGGTCGCGGCGACCCGTGACCCGAACCCGATCGTGGACGGCAGCGGGTTCCGGACGCTCCGCGCCGCCGGGCTCGCCGTCGAGGAGGGGCTGCTCGCCGAGGACGCGAGCCGGCAGAACGTCGCCTTCGACACCCACGTTCGCTCGGGCCGCCCGTACGTCGTGTTGAAGATGGCGTCGTCCCTCGACGGCAAGGCCGCGGCTCGCGACGGCTCCTCGAAGTGGATCACCGGCGAGGAGGCGAGGGCGGACGTGCAACGACTGCGAGCGTGGTCCGACGCCATCGTCGTCGGCTCCGGCACCGCTCTCGCCGACGACCCCCGGCTCACCGTGCGGGACCCTCGCTACGCGTCGGCGCGGCCGCCGGTCCGGGTGATCGTGGATCCGTCGGGTCGCGTTCCCGGCGACCGACGGGCGTTCGATGCGGCCGCACCGACGCTCGTGGCGACGACCGAGCTCGCGCAGCCGTCGTGGCGTCAAGGATGGGTCGAGCCGGGGCGGACGTGGCGTGGTCGACTCGTGACGCGAACGGGGGTGTGTCGCTCCCCGCGCTCGTGGAGGCGCTCGGGAAGCGGGACATCCAGGGCGTGTTGCTGGAGGGCGGCCCCACGTTGGCGTGGAGCGCGATCCGCGACGGCGTCGTCGATCAGCTCGTGGTGTACCTGGCACCGATGTTGCTCGGCGGTCATGAGGCGACCGGGTGGCTGGCCGGGAGCGGTTTCGCACCTGTCGGCGAAGCGGCCCGCGTCGACCTCGTGTCGGTGGAGCGTCTCGGAGGAGATCTGAAGGTGGTGGCGGATGTTCACCGGGATCGTTGAGGACCTCGGTCGGGTGGTCGCTCGCCGAGGAGCGCGCCTCGTCGTGCGGAGCCCGATCGCGGCGTCGGACGCCGCGGTCGGCGACTCGATCTCGATCGGCGGCGTCTGCCTCACCGTCGTCGGCACGCACGGGGAGGACCTCTCGTTCGATATCTCGGAGGAGACGTTCGAGCGGACGAGCCTGAGGGCGCTTGCGCCCGATGACCACGTGAACGTGGAACGCCCGGCGACGCTCGCCTCTCGCCTCGGTGGCCACCTCGTCCAGGGGCACGTCGACGGCGTCGCCGAGGTGGAGGCCGTGCGGCCGGAAGGGGCCGACGGGGTGCGCCTGTCCGTTCGGCTGCCCGGCGACCTGCTGCACCTCGTCGTCGAGAAGGGATCGATCACGCTCGACGGCGTGAGCCTGACCGTGGCCGCCATCGACCGCGATGTGATCGACATCGCGTTGATCCCGCACACGCTCCGCGCGACCACGCTCGGCTCGGCCCGCGAGGGTGACCTGGTGAACGTGGAGATCGACGTCGTCGCCAAGTACGTGGCGAGGAACCTCGAGCACCTCATGACCGACGGCGCGGCCGTCGAACCCGGAAAGGAACGAACGGCATGAGCGCGGAGACGGAAGAGAAGGTCTTCGCCTCGATCCCCGAGGCGATCGAAGAGATCAAGCAGGGTCGGATCGTGATCGTGGTCGACGACGCCGACCGCGAGAACGAGGGCGACCTGATCATGGCGGCCGAGCGCGTCACGCCCGAAGCGATCGCCTTCATCGTGCGGCATTCGAGTGGGGTGATCTGCATGCCCGTGATCGGCCGGCGCCTCGACGAGCTGGAGATCCCGCTGATGGTCGCCGCGAACACCGACAGCCGTCGGACCGCGTTCACGGTCTCGGTGGACGCGCGAGCCGGGGTCTCGACCGGCATCTCGGCCGCCGATCGAGCCCGCACGATCCAGGCGATCATCCACCCGGCGACCGAGCCGGCGGACCTCTCGCGTCCGGGTCACATCTTCCCGCTGCGGTATCGCGAAGGTGGCGTCCTGAAGCGAGCCGGACACACCGAGGCCGCGGTCGATCTCGCGCGCCTCGCAGGGCTCTATCCGGCAGGTGTCCTGTGCGAGACGGTCAACGAGGACGGCACGATGGCTCGGCTCCCGGATCTCACCGTCTTCGCTCGTACCCACGGCCTGAAGCTGATCTCGATCGCCGACCTGATCGAGTACCGGCGGCAGCACGAGATCCTGGTCACGAAGGTCGCGGAGGCGAAGATCCCCACCCCGCACGGTGAGTTCCGTTCGATCGCCTACGAGAGCGTCGTGGACGGGCGCACCCACGTCGCGCTGGTCACCGGGGACATCGGCGAGGGGGCGGACGTCCTCACCCGCGTGCACTCCGAGTGCCTGACCGGCGACGTGTTCGGGTCGCTCCGGTGCGATTGCGGCGAACAGCTGGACCGGGCGATGGAGCTGATCGGGCGAGAGGGACGGGGCGTGATCCTCTACATCCGCGGGCACGAGGGTCGCGCGATCGGCATCACGCACAAGCTCCGCGCGTACGAGCTCCAGGATCGCGGCCGTGACACGGTCGAGGCGAACATCGAGCTGGGATTCCCCGCCGATCAGCGGGATTACGGGATCGGCGCGCAGATCCTCTACGACCTCGGGGTTCGATCGATGCGCCTGCTCACGAACAACCCGGAGAAGCGGGCCGGGCTGGAGGGGCACGGATTGACGATCGTGGAACGGCTCCCTCTGCAGACCGCTCCGACGCCGCAGAACGTCGGATACCTCCGGGCCAAGCGGGAGAAGCTCGGTCACCTGCTCGATCTGCCCGACGCGGACGGATCGGGGATCGACGAAGTGACGGCGGGGGCATGAGCGTCACACGGGGCGAGCCGGTCGGGGAGGGCCGTCGCGTCGCCGTCGTCGTCTCACGGTTCCACGAGCACGTGACGGCGAAGCTCCTGGAGGGGGCGCTCTCCGGTCTTCGCTCTCACGGCGTGGCCGACGACGCCGTGGATGTGGCGTGGGTGCCGGGCGCGTTCGAGATCTCGCTGGTGGCCAAGCGGATGGCTTCCACCGGCGCCTACGACGCGGTGATCTGCCTCGGGGCGGTGGTCCGCGGCGAGACGGCCCACTTCGATCTCGTGGCTGCCGAAGCGGCCCGAGGAGCTGCCGAGGTGGGTCGGGAGACCGGCGTCCCCGTCATCTTCGAGGTGCTGGCGACGGAGTCGCTCGCGGACGCAGAGGCTCGGGCGGGCGGCCCGCACGGCAACAAGGGGTGGGACGCGGCGGAGGCGGCGCTGGAGATGGCCGACCTGCTCGACCGGCTTCCGCATGGAGCGAAGGGGAAGACCGGACAGAGGGCCGAGAGACAGCCAAGGAAACAGCCAAGGAAACAGCCAAGGAAACAGCCAAGGAAACAGCCAAGGAAACAGAAGGGAGCCTGCGGTGATCGTCGAGAAGCCGTGGGGACGGGTCGTGACGTACGCCTTGAACCAGCCGTCGTCGGTCCGGGTCATCACCGTCGAGCCCGGCCAGGAGACGAGCGTCCACTACCACCGCATGCGCGATGAGACCTGGGTGGTGCTCGATGCCGGTCTGTCGATCGAGATCGGCGACCGGACGGTCGACGCCCGCCCCGGGGAGGAGTTCGTGATCCCCGCGGAGCAGGCTCATCGCATCCGCTGCAGCGGGTCTGCCCCGGGCAGGATCCTGGAGGTCGCCTACGGCTACACCACCGAGGACGACACGCAGAGGCTCCAGGATGCCTACGGACGCCCCCTCGAGCCCGACTGGTGAGCGTCGGAGCGTGCCCCTATACTCTGCGCACGTGTTCCGCGTGATCCGCCACAAGCACCGGCTGGTCCGGTGCTTCGTTTTCGAAGGGAGTGATGCGGGGTCTCGACCGAGCCACGCTTGAACGACAGGATCCGATCCCCCAGGTGCGCCTGGTCGGCGCCGACGGCGAACAGATCGGGGTGGTCGCGACTCAAGAAGCGATCCGTAGGGCACGCGAGCTCGACCTGGATCTCGTCGAGGTTGCGCCGCAGGCGAACCCCCCGGTGTGTCGGATCATGGACTACGGCAAGTTCAAGTACGAGCGAGACATCCGCCAGAAGGAAGCTCGGAAGAAGCAATCTCGCACGGAGCTCAAGGAGATCAAGTTCCGCCCCAAGATCGACGCACACGACTACGGCACGAAGAAGGGTCACGTCGAGCGGTTCCTCCGGGGCGGGCACAAGGTGAAGGTGACGATCATGTTCCGGGGCCGGGAGATGACCCACACGGACCTCGGCCGCAAGATCTTGGACCGGTTGGTGGGAGACCTGGGTGAGATGGTGACCGTGGAGTCGATGCCCAAGCAGGAAGGGCGGAACATGATCATGGTGATCTCGCCCAACAAGCGGCACATGGAGCAGCTCGCTCGTGCCCAGGCGCGCGAGTCGAAGGCGGAGTCGGAGTCGGCGTCCGACCTTCCGGCGGAGACGCCGGCGGAGCCGATCCTCGAGCCGGAGAGCCAGAGCCAGAGCCGGAGCCAGGCGCCAGGGCCAGAGCCAGGGCCAGGGCCAGAGCCAGGGCCGGAGCCCGACCGCCCGAGCCGGTCGCCACGGCGGCCGAGACGGACGAGGGATAGTCATGCCGAAGAACAAGAGCCACCGAGCCACCGCCAAGCGGTTCCGGGTCACTCGGAACGGCAAGGTGTTGCATCGCAAGGCCACGGGCAATCACATGCTCACCAAGAAGTCGTCGTCGCGCCGCCGCCGCGTCGAGGGCATGGCCGAGGTCGGCTCGAAGGCCGACCAGAAGACGGTCAAGCGGCTGTTGGGGGAGTGACATGGCCCGTATCAAGCGCTCGGTGCACGCCAAGAAGAAGCGCCGCGAGATCCTCGAGGCCGCCAAGGGCTACACGGGGAGCCGCCACAAACGGCTCCGGGTGGCCAAAGAGCAGGTCATGCATTCCGGCATGTACGCGTACCGCGATCGCCGGGATCGCAAGGCCCAGTTCCGTCGGCTGTGGATCACGAGGATCAACGCCGCCGTCCGTCCGCACGGGCTCTCCTACTCCCGTTTCGTGAGCGGGCTCCATGCCGCCGGCGTCGAGGTCGACCGCAAGATCTTCGCCGACCTCGCGGTCCGCGACCCCGGCGCGTTCGCGCAGCTGGTCGAGACCGCGAAGGCGTCCGCCCCCTCCGGCTCGTAGCGAGGGCCGCGCGTACACTCCGCCCGTGCCAGGCGTGCGAGCGACGTCGTGCTGACGTCCGCCAAGAATCCGAAGGTCACCGCCGCGGTCCGCCTGAAGAAGCGGGCCCTCCGCGAGGAGGATCGTCGCTTCCTCGTCGAGGGAGCCCAGGCCGTGGCGGAGGCGCTCGCGGAGGACGGACGCCTCCTGTCGTTGTTCGTCCAGGACGATCTCGATCCCCTCGCCGTCCGGGCCAGGCAGGCGGGAGTCACCGTCGACGCGGTCACGGACCGGGTGATGGAGCGGCTCACCTCCACCGTCACGCCGCAGGGCGTCGTGGGCGTGGCCCCCTTCGTCGACGTGCCGCTCGACTCCCTCGTCCCGCCGGGCGCCGTGGCGGTCCTCCACGAGGTACGGGATCCGGGCAACGCCGGCACCATCCTCCGCTCCGCCGACGCCGCCGGGGCCGCCGGGGTCGTGTTCGCCGGCAGCTCCGTGGATGCCTACAACCCGAAGAGCGTCCGCGCGTCCGCGGGCTCGATCTTCCACGTCCCGATCACGCGGGACGTCGCCACGGAGGATGCGATCGCGGCGCTCCGGAGCCAGGGGTTCGCCATCGTGGCGATGGACATGCACGGCGACGACGACCTCTTCGAGGTGGAGCTCCCTCGGTCGCCGGCGTTCGTCTTCGGCAACGAGGCGCACGGCCTGCCCGGTGCGATCCTCGAGGCGGCGGATCGCCGCATACGGGTCCCGCAGGCCGGTCGGGCGGAGAGCCTCAATCTCGCGGCGGCGGCCACCGTGTGCCTGTTCGAATGGGTGCGCCGCGGCCGGGCGCCGGCCGAGACGCTCGAGACGCTGGTCGCGGCCGCGGCGCACGACATCCGTTCCCCGCTGACCGCGATGAAGGGGTTCGGCTACGCGCTCGCCAAACGGTGGGTCGACATGACCGATGCACAGCGAGACCTGATGCTCACCGGGATCGTCCACGACGCGGATCGCATGGACACGATCATCCGGCAACTCGTGGACGCGGCCCGCGTGATGAGCGGGACCTTCCAGGCCTACTCGGAGCTCGTCGACGTGGCCGACCTCGTCCGACAGATCGGCGAGCAGCAGGGTCGCGACCCGGAGCACCCGAAGGTGGGATGGTCCGGCGGTGACGGGGCCAAGGTGCTGCTCGACGGAGGCCGGCTGAAGACCACGCTGCTCGCGTTCATCGAGGCGCTCGTGTGGTGGGGCAGCGACGGACCGATCGCGGTTCGGAGCGAGGTCCGCGACGATCGGCTGCTCGTCTCGGCTGCACGCGACACCGACCGCCCGCTCGATGTCGACGGGCTGTTCGAAGCCCGACGACCCGGAACCGGAGGAGGTTCCAAGATCGGTCTCTACGTCGCGCGACGCGTCGCGGAGGCGCAAGGGGGCCGCGTGTGGGGCGAAGCCGTGGGCGGCCGTCTGACGTTCCACGTCGAGCTTCCGATCGTCGGTCTGGAACCCCCTACGCCGTAGACTCGGCGGACCCCATGGACGCCCAGGAGATGCTGCGGGTACTCGACGACGCGCTCGAGCGCGGACTCGCGACGCTCGCGGCGTCGACCACGCTCGGCGAGCTCGAGGAAGCACACATCCACGTCTTCGGGAGGAAGGCACCGCTGTCGGAGGTGCAGCGCGGCATCGGTTCGTTGCCCGCGGAGGCTCGGAGCGACATCGGGCAACGCGTGAACGACGCGCGCAGACAACTGCAAGAGGCGGCCGATGGACGCCGCGCGATGCTCGAGCAGGAGTCGGAAGACGCGCTCCTCGTCGCGGACCGGGTGGATCTCTCGCTGCCCGGCAGGAGGCGCCGATCGGGATCGTTGCACCCGCTCTCGCTGGCGGAGGACGAGATCGTCGACATCTTCCTGCGCCTCGGTTATCGGGTCGCCGAAGGCCCGGAGATCGAGGATGAGTGGCACAACTTCGAAGCGTTGAACATCCCTCCGGACCACCCTGCCCGCACCATGAAGGACTCGATCTACGTCAACATCCCCGGCCACCCCGAGCTCCTGCTCCGCACCGAGACCTCCTCCGTCCAGATCCGGACGATGCAGTCGCAGCCGCCACCGGTCTTCATCATCGCGCCCGGCCGTGTCTACCGGCGCGAAACGCCCGACGCCACCCATCTGCCCGTGTTCCACCAGGTCGAGGGACTCGTGGTGGCCGAGGGGATCACGTTCGCCGACCTGAAGGGAACGCTGGACGCCGTCGCGAGGGCGCTCTTCGGCCAAGATCGCCAGACGAAGCTCGGCCCGGCGTTCTTCCCGTTCGTGGAACCCGGCGCCGAGCTCGCGGTGACCTGCATGCGATGCGACGGGGCGGGGTGCCCCGTGTGCGGGAACGGCTGGATCGAGCTGCTCGGCTGCGGCATGGTGCACCCCGTCGTCTTGGAGAACTGCGGCTACGACCCCGAGCGGTACACCGGGTTCGCCTTCGGTCTCGGCATCGATCGGGTCGCGCTGCTGAAGTACCGGATCCCGGACATCCGGCTCCTGGTCGACGGCGACATCCGGTTCCTCGCGCAATTCGGGGCGAGCCGATGAGGGTCTCGCTGTCATGGCTGCGGGAGTTCGTCCCGGTCGACCTCGACGTGGAGGAGCTCGCGGACCGGATCGACGCCCGGGGGATCAAGGTCGAGGGGATCGACCGTCCGTGGGCCGGGCTCGATGGGGTGGTCGTCGCCTCGGTCCTGGAGGTCCGCGACCATCCGAACTCCGACAAGCTCTGTCTCGCGACGGTCGACGGGGGCGATGGCCCCGTGCAGGTCGTCGTCGGCATCCGGAACATGGCGCCGGGCGACCGGGTGCCGTGGGCGAAGCCGGGCTCGCGGGTCCCCCTCCTGGCCGAACCGCTCGGTGCGAAGCCGTTGCGCGGCGAGATGTCCAACGGCATGCTCTGCTCGCCGCGCGAGCTCGCGATCTCGCACGAGCACGAGACCGGGATCCTGATCCTCCCCGCGGACCTGACGCCGGGCGCCGACCTGAAGCAGGCGCTCGGTCTCGACGACGCCGTGCTCGACATCGAGGTCGAGCCGAACCGTCCCGACTTCCTCTCGGTCTACGGGGTGGCGCGCGAGACCTCGTCGATCCTCGGACTCCCTCTCGGCGAGCCGGACATCGAGCTCGGGGAGGAGGACGAGCGAGCCGACGCGGTCGCGACGATCGAGCTCCGCGCCCCCGACGGATGTCCTTCCTACCTGGCGAGGGTCCTTCGAGGGGCCTCCCGGGGGATCACCCCCTTGACGGTGCAGGCGCGTCTGACGGCCGCGGGGATGCGCCCGGTGGCGCCGATCGTGGATGCGACCAACTACGCGATGCTGGAGCTCGGCCAGCCGCTGCATGCGTTCGACCTGCTCCGGCTCGCCGGTCCCGGGATCGTGGTCCGGCGGGCCGAGGATGGGGAACGGCTCGTGACCCTGGACGGCGTCGAGCGCCAACTCTCGGACGAAGATCTGCTGATCTGCGATCTCGATGGGCCGGTTGCGCTCGCGGGATTGATGGGTGGGCAGGGGACTGAGGTCTCGGAGGCGACGACCGACGTGCTCCTGGAGTCGGCGTACTTCACCCGGACGGGGATCATCCGGACGGCCCGGCGCCTGGAGCTCCATTCCGAGGCCTCCCACCGATTCGAGCGGGGCACCGATCCGGAGGGAGTCGGACGGGCCGCTCGCCGATGCGCGGCGCTCATCGCCCGGTGGACGGGAGCTCGTGTGTTGGCCGGCGCCGCGCAGGCCGGCGGGCCGCCCGAGCGCCGAACGGTCTCGATGCGCGCCTCTCGCGCGACGACCCTCCTCGGCTACCCGGTCGGTCCCGCCGACGCGGCAGCGGTGTTCGACGCACTCCGGATGACCCATCGAGAGGACGCCGACCTCGTCGAGGTCGAGATCCCCGGCTTCCGTGTGGACATCGAGCGTGAGGTCGATCTCATCGAGGAGGTCGTCCGGATCCAGGGGTACGAGGGCGTCGGCGCGACGATCCCTCGCTCGCGGCAGCCCGGGGGGTTGCCGGATGCGTACGCCTTCGCCCGTCGCGTCCGCGACGCCCTCGTCCGCGCCGGGCTCAGCGAGGCGAAGCCGCTCCCCTTCGTCTCCGAAGACGATCTCACCCTGATGGGCGACACCGCCGCGATCCCGCTCGCGAACCCCCTCCGCGCCGAAGAGGGCTGGCTCAGGACACGCGTGCTTCCCGGCTTGCTCCACACCGTCGAGCGGAACCAGCGCTGGGGGTCGGGGTCCGTCTCGATCTTCGAGGTGGGCGTCGTGTTCGCCCCGGCCGACCCGGTCGAGGAGCGGCGGCAGGTCGGTCTCGTGCTGTGCGGCGCGGCGGGAGAGGGCTGGACGGCAGACGATCGCGAGTTCGACGTCCTGGATGCTCGCGGGATGGTCGAGACGCTCTTCGAGGATCTCGGCATCGAGGGGGAGCGGGAGTGGACGCTCGGCGAGACGCCCGGTGAGCCGTTCCACCGGGGACGATCGGCGCGCATCCTCCTGGGCGACCGCTCGGTGGGCGTGCTGGGGGAGCTCCATCCGCGCGTGGCACGGTCCCTGGGCATCGAAGGCCGGGTCGCGGTCGCGGAGATCGAGCTGGACCCGCTGCGGGCCGCGGCCTCCCGGCCCTTCCGACTCTTCGAGGTCCCTCGGTTCCCGCCCATCAGGCGAGACCTCGCCTTCGTGGTGCCGGAAGGGGTGCCGGCCGGGTCGCTGCAGACGGCCGTGGAGGACGCGGGCGGGGAGCTCCTCGACCGGACGTCGCTGTTCGACGTCTTCCGGGGCGGGGTCGTCCCCGAGGGCCGCAAGAGCCTGGCGTTCGCACTCGAGTTCCGAGCCGCCGACCGGACCCTGACCGACGAAGAGGTCGAGCCCGCGCTCGCTGCGATCGTCGACCGAGCGCGCTCGGAGTTCGGGGCCGAGCTCCGGGCCTGAGCCGCGATACCCGGTTCCGGATGTCCCATTAGACTCGGGCGATGCGCCACTACCTCAGCGTCGACGACCTCTCCACGGCCGAACTTCCCGACCTCTTGGACCTCGCGACGGCCCTGAAAGGCGATCCCGCCGCACACGCGCAGGCGCTCGCGGGCCGGACGGTCGCACTGATCTTCGAGAAGCCCTCCACCCGGACCCGGGTCTCGTTCGAGGTCGGGGTCGAGCAGCTCGGCGCGCACGCGGTCGTGCTGTCGTCGGGCGAGCTCCAGCTGGGGCGGGGTGAGACGATCCAGGACACCGGGCGCGTCCTGTCCCGGTACGTGGACGCCATCGTGCTCAGGACCTTCGAGCAGGAGCGGCTCGAGGTCCTGTCCACCACCAGCACCGTCCCCGTGATCAACGCGCTCTCGGATTTCGAGCATCCGTGCCAGGCGCTCGCGGACCTCCTCACGATCCGGGAGCATCTCGGCGAGCTGCGCGGTCGCGTGCTCTCCTACTTCGGGGACGGGAACAACGTGGCGCACTCCCTGCTGCTTGCCGGTACGAAGGCGGGCATGTCCGTCCGCGTGGCGACGCCGCCCGGTTTCGAACCGATCCCCCAGGTGGTGCATCGGGCCGAGGAGATCGCGGCCGAGACGGGCGGCGGTGTCGAGCTCACGCACGACCCCGAGGACGCGGCGATCGGTGCGCACGTCCTCTACACCGACGTCTGGACCAGCATGGGACAGGACATCGAGGCCGACGAGCGCGCGCTCGTCTTCCCGAGCTACCAGGTGAGCCAGAAGCTGGTGGACCTCGCCGACCCCGAGGTGGTCGTCCTCCACTGCCTCCCCGCCCATCGGGGGCAGGAGATCACCGACGAGGTGATCGACGGACCGAGGTCGGTCGTCTGGGATCAGGCCGAGAACCGCCTGCACTCGCAGAAGGCGCTGTTGCTCCGCCTCTTCGGCGTAGCCTGAGGCGATGCCCCGGGCGAACGACGCCGTGGAGGCGATGCTCATCGAGTACGCCGACCTGCTGTCGATCCTGTTCGACGATCCCTTCAAGCCTCGCGCCTACGAGAAGGCCGCGCGCGCCGTGGGCGGGTTTCCCGTGGATCTCGAGGGCAAGGACCTGCCCGAGATCCTGAAGGTTCCCTCGGTCGGTCGCTCGATCGGGGAGAAGATCCTCGAGTTCCTGACGACCGGCACCCTCGCGGAGCTCGACGAGCTCCGGGAGAAGATCCCGCCGGGTGTCCGGGGTCTGATGTCGATCCCCGGGCTCGGCCCGAAGAAGGCGATGGTGCTCTATCAGGAGCTCGGCGTCGGTTCCCTGGACGAGCTGGTGGCCGCGATCGAGCAGGATCGGGTTGCCGGCGCTCCCGCGTTTCGGCGCGAAGACGCAGGAGAACATCGCCCGCGGGATCCAGCAGATGCGATCCGCCGGCGGGCGGGTCAAGATCGATGTCGCCCTCGGCGTCGCGGAGACGTTCCAGGAGCTCCTGTCCTCCGTGCCCGAGGCGGGTCGCGTCGCCCACGCCGGCTCGCTCCGGAGGATGAAGGAGACGATCGGCGACGTCGATCTCCTCGTGGCCGGGTCCGACGCGCCGCCCGTGATGGAGGCGTTCGTGGCGCATCCGTCCGTCGCTCGGGTGCTCGCGAAGGGCGACACCAAGACCTCCATCGTGACCGAGCTCGGCCTGCAGATCGACCTCCGGGTGATCCCCGAGGATGCATGGGGCGCCGCGATGATCTACTTCACCGGCTCGAAGCCACACAACATCCGGATCAGGGAGATGGCGGTTCGCAAGGGGCTCAAGCTGAGCGAGTACGGCCTGTTCGACGCGAAGTCGGGCGAGCTGCTCGCGGCGGATTCCGAGGAAGGCGTCTACGCCCGCCTCGGGATGGAGTACATCCAGCCCACCCTCCGTGAGGACCGCGGGGAGGTGGAGGCCGCACTCGCGGGTGAGCTTCCCGCGGTGATCACCGAGCGGCAGTTGAAGGGCGACCTGCACACCCATACGAACCTGACCGACGGCCTGGCGAGCCTGGAGGAGATGGTCGGTCGCGCGGCCGAGCTCGGCTACGCCTACTTCGCGATCACCGACCACGCGCCCGATCTGTACATGCAGCGTATGACGGAGGACAAGATCCTCGCGCAGCGGGCGCAGATCGAGAAGCTCCGCACGAAGCACCCGAAGCTCACGCTGCTCCACGGCACCGAGCTCAACATCGATCCCGACGGCGCGGTCGATTGGGAGGGTGACTTCCTGGCGGGGTTCGATCTGACGGTCGCGTCCGTCCATTCGCATTTCAACCAGTCTCGGGAAGAGATGACCGCGCGGGTCATCAGGGCGATCGAGAATCCCTACGTGGACATCATCGGTCACCTCACGACGCGGCAGATCGGGAAGCGGCCGCCTGTGGACCTCGACCTCGAGGCCGTGTTCGAGGCCGCGGGCCGGACGGGCACCG
This sequence comes from uncultured Actinomycetota bacterium, assembly GCA_963711655.1. GTDB lineage: Bacteria > Actinomycetota > UBA4738 > UBA4738 > HRBIN12 > JAJNBA01. The sequence continues at coordinate 142,541 of CAVQEW010000006.1, read as the reverse complement.
CGATGGAGATCAACTCGCACCCCGACCGGCTGGACCTCTCCGACGAACACGTGCTGTGGGCGCGCCGGCACGGCGTGCGCTTCGCGGTCAACACCGACGCGCACGCCGTCCCGCATCTCGACCATCGCCGCTTCGGGATCGGCATGGCCCAGCGAGGGTGGCTGACGAAGGAGGACGTGATCAACGCCTGGCCGCTCCGGAAGCTGCAACGGTTCCTCGCCGACGGGCGCCCGTGACCCCGACCCTGGCTTCCCCGATCGTTCTACGCCCGAGAGGCACACGAGGTCGCGCCGGATCTCCTCGGCCACGTGCTGGTGCGCGCCTTCCCCGACGGGAGGCGTGCCGCGGCTCGGATCGTCGAAGTGGAGGCCTATGAGCCGAGCGATCCAGCGAGCCACGCGTTCCGCGGCATGACCGCACGGAACGCCGCCATGTTCGGACCACCCGGCCATCTGTACGTGTACTTCACCTACGGCATGCACCATTGCATGAACGCCGTCACCGGGCGGGTGGGGGAGGGGGCGGCCGTGCTCCTGCGAGCCGCCGAACCGCTCGAGGGCGTCGACGAGATGGCTGCGCGACGGGGTCGGGAGCGCAGGCTGGATCTGTGCTCGGGACCGGGACGGCTCGCCCAAGCGCTCGGCGTCACCCGCGACGACGACGGAAGCGATCTCGTCGCCGGCGACACGGTGTGGGTGGAGACGGGCTCGCGCTCGGAGCCGATCGCCGCCGGGATCCGCGTCGGGGTGCACGAGACGACCCGTCGTTGGCGCTTCTGGCTCGAAGGGAACGTGTTCGTCTCCCGAGGGCGACCCGGCCCGCCTACGGCGAAGACCCGGACTCCTCGGGTTCGGTCCACGACACCGTGATCGTCACCGTGCTCGTCTGGAAGGCCTGCGTGCCGGCCGACGGGACCTGCTCGATCACGGTGCCGTTCGGCTGGGTCGAGGGAGCCGTGACGACCTCCACGAAGAAGCCGGATTGGGTGAGCCCTTCGATCGCGATGGCCTCGGAGGAGCCGATCGTGGATGGGATGAGGACCTTCTGCAGCGACGTCGGGGACGTGCACACCTTCGTGGGCTCGGTCCCAGCGATGAACTCCAAGGTCTGGATGTTCTGAGGGAGCGTGAACGGGTTCGGGAGGCAGTTCGGGTCCTGTGAGGCGTCCACGGTGACCGAGACGAACCCGACGTCCGGGCTCGGGAACGCCGCGACGGGGAGGCCCCGGGACGCCTCGAGCATCAGGAGCCGCCAGATCTGCGCCGGCCAGGTCCCTCCGTAGACGGTGATCCTGGTCCGCGGCGGTTCCATCCGAACCTGCCCCTCCGGGTATCCGATCCAGACCGCGGCCACCATCTGAGGGATCGCGCCGACGAACCACGCGTCGGAGTGATCCATCGCGGTCCCGGTCTTGCCGATCTGGGGTCGGCCGATGTTCGCGGCCGTGCCCGTCCCGTAGAGGACGACCTCGTTCAGGATCCCGTTCGCGACGGACGCCACCTGGGGGTCGAGGACCCGTTCGCTCCTCGAGCCTGCCGACCAGAGGACGGAACCTCGCGCGTCGGTGATCCGCGATACCGGGACGGGCCGGGTCCTGACGCCTCCGGACGCGAGCGTCCCGTACGCGGACGCCATCTCCAGGGTGTTCACCTCGTTCGTACCGAGAACGGCCGAGAGATACGGCTTGAGCGGGTGTCGTGGATTGCTCACCTGCCGACAGCACCGCAATCCCATCCGCTTCGCGACCTCGACCACCGTGTGGGGGCCGAGTCGGTCGATCACCTGCGCGTAGACCGTGTTCACCGAACGCACGGTCGCCGCGCGGAGGGTCATCGAGCCGTAGCCCGCTCCCTCGGCGTTCGTGACGTCCCAGATCTCGCCGGAGTCGAGCGCGAGCCGGAGCGTCGAGGGCGCGGAGAACGTCTCCGAGGGGGACATGCCGGCCTCCAGGGCCGCCACGAGCGCGAACGGTTTGAACGCCGACCCCGATTGCCGACCCGGTCCCTCCGGCCGCGGTTGCCAGGTTGACGCGACCGGGGGCATGGTCGCGCCAGTAGTCGTGCTGGTCGCCGCCGACCATCGCGAGGACGAAGCCGTTGCGCGGGTCCAGGACGGTCACGGCGGCGGAGGGGTCGTTCGGATAGGAGAGGACGGAATCGACCGCGTGTTGCGACGCGTGTTGGACCGCGGGCTGGATCGTGGTGTGGATCCGGAGACCGCCGGTGAACAAGAGCTTGTACCGATCCTCGCGGGTCTCGCCGAAGGCCGGGTTCGAGAGGAACCAATCCTTCAGGTAGTCGACGAAGTAGGGATAGTCGTAGCGGCCGAGCGTCGTGACGGCTTCCAGGTGGATCGGCTCCTTGCGCGCGTGACGGCGCTGGGCCGCCGTCACCATCCCGAACTCGTCCATCAATCGCAGGACCACGCGGCGCCTTCCATCGCGCGGCGCGGGTACTCGTAGGGATCGAAGTGCCCCGGACTCGTGATCAATCCCGCGAGCAGAGCGGACTGCCCGAGGGTGAGGTCGGCCGCGTCGATCCCGAAGAACGTTCGCGCGGCGGCTTGGACGCCGTACGCCCCCTGCCCGAAGTACACGGTGTTGAGGTACCGGGTGAGGATCTCGTCCTTGGAGAGACGATCCTCGAGCTGCCAGGCGAGCGAGGCCTCGCTGAGCTTGCGCGCGATGGTCTGATCGCCACCCGTGTACAGGTTCTTCACGAGCTGCTGGGTGATCGTCGAGCCGCCCTCCTCGATGTTCCCCTCGCGGAAGTTCACGTAGGACGCGCGGAGGATCGCCCGGCCGTCGATCCCGTGGTGCAGGTAGAAGCGCCGGTCCTCGATGGCGACGGCCGCATCCCGGATCCACGAGGGGATCTGCGACGTCGGCAGGACGACGCGGTCCTCGACGGCATGCAGCTCCGTGATCACGCTGTCGTCGGCCGCATACACGAAGGACGTCTGCGCGAGCGCGCGTCGAGGGACGTCCTCCAGGTGGACGCCGCACGCTGCAGAGAACACAGCGCAGGCCGCCATGAAGGCCGCCAGGGGGAAGTGCCGGCGGGTCATCGCGGGCGAGTGTACCCCTGGTCTTCCTCAGGATCGGGGAGGTGCGCTGGTAGCATCGCGCCGCCATGGCCGCCGACGTGCTGACGACGCTCGCGAGCGGCAGCGTCGACCTCGTTCCGGAAGGCGGTCTCGAGGAGCGTCTCGCCTCCGATCGACCCCTCCGGGTCAAGTTGGGAGTGGATCCCAGCCGGCCCGATCTCACGTTGGGGCACGCGGTGGTGCTCCGGAAACTCCGACAGTTCCAGGATGCGGGCCATGTCGCGGTGTTGATCATCGGGGATTTCACCGCCCGGATCGGCGACCCGTCGGGACAGTCCGAGACCCGTCCCATGTTGACGGAGGACGAGATCCGAGCGAACGCGGCGACGTACCTCGCGCAGGCCGGCAAGGTCCTCGACGTGGACGCGGCCGAGATCCGCGGGAACGCGGAGTGGCTCGCCGGGATGGACATGGCCGATGTGATCCGGCTGACCTCGACCGCCACGGTCGCACAGATGCTCGAGCGAGAGGACTTCAAGGACCGGTACCAGCGCGAGCGGCCGATCAGCGTGGTGGAGCTCCTGTACCCGCTGCTTCAGGGGTACGACTCGGTGGCGGTCCGAGCGGACGTGGAGCTGGGAGGGACGGACCAGACGTTCAACCTGCTGATGGGTCGAGAGGTGCAACGCGCTTACGGGCTGGAGCCGCAGGTCGTTCTGACGCTTCCCCTCCTCGAGGGGACCGACGGTGTGCGGAAGATGTCGAAGTCGCTCGACAACTTCATCGGGCTCACCGAGCCGCCCGACGACATGTTCGGCAAGCTGATGAGGATCCCGGATGGGTTGATCGGGAAGTACCTCCGACTGACGACGCTGCTCGATCCGAGCGAGGTCGGCGACGTCGAGCGAGGGTTGGGTGACGGATCGGTGCACGCCAACGACGCGAAACGGAGGCTCGCGCGGGAGGTCGTCGACATCTATCACGGGCCGGGGGCGGGAACGGCTGCCGAGGAGCGCTTCAACGCCGTGCACCGCGAGCACGAGATCCCGAACGAAGTCCCCGGCGTGTCGGTCGCGAGCAGCGTCTTCGGCGATCAGAAGGACGGCGCCTGGGTCGTGTACGTGCCGGCTCTCCTGGAGGCGATGGGCCTCGTGGCCAGCCGATCGGAGGCCAGGCGCCTGCAGGAGCAGGGAGGGGTCCGGATGGACGGCGAGCCGGTGCCCCACCAGGAGATCCGGATAGAAGGAGAGCCACCCGGGCAGCTCGCGGGGTCGGTGTGGCAGGTCGGCCGGCGGAAGTTCGCCAGGCTCGAAGGCCTCGAGCATTGAGCGGCAAGGACGATCGCTCCGGCGCCCGAACAGCGGTTCGAGCTGCGTTGCTCGGTTGACGGTCCGACCCGGACTGCTATCCTACCCATCCGGCGCGGTTCCCCGAGGGTGCTCAACGCCCTGACCAGGAACTTCGCGCTCAGTCGCACCTTGAGAACTGAACAGCGTGTCAAGAGCCGATGCTTGCCTTCGTTCACATCGGCACGGTTCGCCGTGCCTTGGGAACGTTGGCACGCTTCATCCGTCCAGACGGAAACGTCTGGCGGGGAAAGGCCCTGCGAACGAGTGCCTCGTTCGGAGGGCCGAACCTCCATCAAGTCGAACGGAACCGACTCGTCGGTTCCGGTCGATCTCTACGGAGAGTTTGATCCTGGCTCAGGACGAACGCTGGCGGTGCGCCTAACACATGCAAGTCGAACGGTGAACCGGGCTTCGGCCCGGGGATCAGTGGCGAACGGGTGCGTAACACGTGGGCAACCTGCCCCCGACCCTGGGATAACCCCGGGAAACCGGAGCTAATACCGGATACTCTCCTCCGATCTCATGACCGGAGGAGGAAAGGTCCGCCGGTCGGGGATGGGCCCGCGGCCTATCAGCTTGTTGGTGGGGTAACGGCCTACCAAGGCATCGACGGGTAGCTGGTCTGAGAGGACGACCAGCCACACTGGGACTGAGACACGGCCCAGACTCCTACGGGAGGCAGCAGTGGGGAATCTTGCGCAATGGGCGAAAGCCTGACGCAGCGACACCGCGTGGGGGACGAAGGCCTTTCAGGTCGTAAACCCCTTTCGGCAGGGACGAAGCGATCTCGTGACGGTACCTGCAGAAGAAGCCTCGGCTAACTACGTGCCAGCAGCCGCGGTAACACGTAGGAGGCGAGCGTTGTCCGGAATCATTGGGCGTAAAGAGCGCGCAGGCGGCTTGGCAAGTCGGGTGTGAAATCCCGGGGCTCAACCCCGTGACTGCATTCGATACTGTCAGGCTAGAGGTAGGTAGGGGAGATCGGAATTCCTGGTGTAGCGGTGAAATGCGCAGATATCAGGAGGAACACCGGTGGCGAAGGCGGATCTCTGGGCCTTACCTGACGCTCAGGCGCGAAAGCTAGGGGAGCGAACAGGATTAGATACCCTGGTAGTCCTAGCCGTAAACGTTGGGTGCTAGGTGTGGGCGGATATCAACCCCGTCCGTGCCGAAGCTAACGCATTAAGCACCCCGCCTGGGGAGTACGGCCGCAAGGCTAAAACTCAAAGGAATTGACGGGGGCCCGCACAAGCGGCGGAGCATGCGGCTTAATTCGATGCGACGCGAAGAACCTTACCTGGGCTTGACATGCAGGGTGAAACCCGTGAAAGCGGGCGCTCTTCGGAGCCTGCACAGGTGGTGCATGGCTGTCGTCAGCTCGTGCCGTGAGGTGTTGCCTTAAGTGGCGCAACGAGCGCAACCCCTGTCCTTAGTTGCCAGCGGGTCATGCCGGGAACTCTAGGGAGACTGCCGGTGCCAAACCGGAGGAAGGTGGGGATGACGTCAAGTCATCATGCCCCTTATGTCCAGGGCTGCACGCATGCTACAATGCGCGGTACAGAGGGCTGCGATCCCGTAAGGGGGAGCGAATCCCAGAAAGCCGCGCTCAGTTCGGATCGAGGTCTGCAACCCGACCTCGTGAAGTCGGAGTCGCTAGTAATCGCGGATCAGCAATGCCGCGGTGAATACGTTCCCGGGCCTTGTACACACCGCCCGTCACACCACGAAAGTGGGAAACACCCGAAGCCGGTGGCCCAACCCTTGTGGAGGGAGCCGTCGAAGGTGGGGCTCGCGATTGGGGTGAAGTCGTAACAAGGTAGCCGTACCGGAAGGTGCGGCTGGATCACCTCCTTTCTAAGGAGCCATTTGGCAACCCGTTGACGTCGGCATTCGTCCGGCGGACGCGGAGCTCCAGGTTGATCATCTGCTCGAGACACGCTGTTCAGCTTTGAGGGTGCGACCCTCGAGCATCTTGAGAACTCGATAGTGAGCGCGAGCATCTAGTAGTCAAGTGAACAAGGGCTTACGGTGGATGCCTTGGCGCCAGGAGCCGAAGAAGGACGCGTCAGGCTGCGAAAAGCCTCGGGGAGCTGCCGAGAAAGCTGTGATCCGAGGGTGTCCGAATGGGGAAACCCGGCCGGGGTCATGCCCGGTCACCCGTCGCTGAATACATAGGCGGCGAGGAGGGAACCGCTCGAAGTGAAACATCTCAGTAGGGCGAGGAAGAGAAAGCAACCGCGACTCCCCTAGTAGCGGCGAGCGAACGGGGAAGAGCCTAAACCGGTACGGTGTGATAGCCCGACGGCGTTGCCGTACCGGGGTCGTGGGACCCGCATGGATCCCCGTCGGAGGATCCGAGGAGTTACAAAGCACGCACCTAGTCGAAGGCCATGGAAAGGGCCGCCACAGCAGGTAACAGCCCTGTAGACGAAAGGCGACGTGCCTCCTTGCGGTGTTCCCGAGTAGCACGGGACCCCTGAAATCCCGTGCGAATCTGGGGGGCCCACCCCCTAAGGCTAAGCACTCCCTGGCGACCGATAGTGAACCAGTACCGTGAGGGAAAGGTGAAAAGCACCCCGGGAGGGGAGTGAAAGAGCACCTGAAACCGTGAGCCTACAAGCTGTCGGAGCTCGTACTGGGCAACCAGTGCGGGTGACGGCGTGCCTTTTGAAGAATGAGCCGGCGAGTTAGCGGTACGCGGCAAGGTTAAGTCTTCTGACGAAGCCGAAGCGAAAGCGAGTCTGCATGGGGCGAAGAGTCGCGTGCCCTAGACCCGAAGCCGAGTGATCTATCCATGGGCAGGTTGAAGCGAGGGTAAGACCTCGTGGAGGACCGAACCCACCAGGGTTGAAAACCTGGGGGATGACCTGTGGATAGGGGTGAAAGGCCAATCAAACTCGGTGATAGCTGGTTCTCCCCGAAATGCCTTTAGGGGCAGCCTCGGGCGTTCTCCGACGGAGGTAGAGCACTGATTGGACTAGGGGGCCTACAAGCTTACCGAACTCAGTCAAACTCCGAATGCCGTCGGACCAGAGCCCGGGAGTGAGGGCGCGGGGGCTAAGCTCCGTGTCCGAGAGGGAAACAACCCAGATCGCCAGCTAAGGTCCCGAAGTTCGTGCTAAGTGGGTAAGGATGTGAGATCGCCCAGACAACCAGGAGGTTGGCTTAGAAGCAGCCACCCTTGAAAGAGTGCGTAACAGCTCACTGGTCAAGTGATCTTGCGCCGACGATGTAACGGGGCTCAAGCACGACACCGAAGCTGCGGGATCCTTCACTATCGCTCGGCCCTTGAGGGAAGCCTCCTGGGTCCAGGCGGAAGGATCGGTAGGGGAGCGTTCCCACGCGGGTGAAGCGGCGGGGTAACCCAGTCGTGGATGCGTGGGAAGTGAGAATGCCGGCATGAGTAGCGAAAGACGGGGGAGGAGCCCGTCCGCCGAATGCCCAAGGGTTCCTGGGGAAGGTTCATCCGCCCAGGGTTAGTCGGGCCCTAAGCCGAGGACGAGAGTCGTAGGCGATGGACGACTGGTTGATATTCCAGTACCACCTCATCCGCGCCCATGCTGAATCAGGGACGCTAAGGGAACCCCTTCGGGGGCTACCGACCCTCCCTGTAGTAGGCCAGCGAAGGGGGGACGCAGGAGGGTAGCTCGACCCAGGCGTTGGTTGTCCTGGGGCAAGTGTGTAGAGGGGCTTCCTAGGCAAATCCGGGAGGCCATCAACCTCGAGACACGATGCCGAGCCATTCCAGGCGAAGCGAGTGATCCCACGCTGCCGAGAAAAACCTCTAGCGAGTGGTTGAGGTGCCCGTACCCCAAACCGACACAGGTGGGCACGTAGAGAATACGAAGGCGATCGAGAGAACCCTGGTTAAGGAACTCGGCAAATTACGTCCGTAACTTCGGGAGAAGGACGACCTCCGTAGGGTGAAGGCCTTCGCGGCCTGAGCTCGAAGAGGTGGCACAAACCAGGCCCAAGCGACTGTTTACTAAAAACACAGGTCCGTGCGAAGTCGCAAGACGATGTATACGGACTGACGCCTGCCCGGTGCCGGAACGTTAAGGGGAGGGGTTAGCTCTTCGGAGCGAAGCTCTGAACCTAAGCGCCGGTAAACGGCGGCCCTAACTATAAGGGTCCTAAGGTAGCGAAATTCCTTGTCGGGTAAGTTCCGACCTGCACGAATGGCGTAACGACTTGGGCACTGTCTCAACCGGGGACTCGGCGAAATTGCACTACGAGTAAAGATGCTCGTTACCCGCAGCAGGACGGAAAGACCCCGGCACCTTTACTGTAGCTTGGTGTTGCGTTCTGGCATGTGTTGCGTAGGATAGGCGGGAGGCTTCGAAGCCCGGATCTCGGTTCGGGTGGAGCCAACCTTGAAATACCGCCCTTCACTTGTTGGGACCCTAACCTTGGCCCGTGATCCGGGTCGGGGACAGCGCCTGGTGGGCAGTTTAACTGGGGCGGTTGCCTCCTAAAGAGTAACGGAGGCGCCCAAAGGTTCCCTCAGCCTGGTTGGCAATCAGGCGTCGAGTGCAAGGACACAAGGGAGCTTGACTGCGAGACCGACGGGTCGAGCAGGTGCGAAAGCAGGGCCTAGTGATCCGACGACTCCATGTGGAAGGGTCGTCGCTCAACGGCTAAAAGGTACGCCGGGGATAACAGGCTGATCCTGCCCAAGAGTCCATATCGACGGCAGGGTTTGGCACCTCGATGTCGGCTCGTCTCATCCTGGGGCTGGAGCAGGTCCCAAGGGTCGGGCTGTTCGCCCGTTAAAGAGGCACGCGAGCTGGGTTTAGAACGTCGCGAGACAGTTCGGTCCCTATCCGCTGTGGGCGCAGGAGATTTGAGAGGAGCTACCCCTAGTACGAGAGGACCGGGGTGGACGGACCTCTGGTGTGCCAGTTGTCGCGCCAGCGGCATGGCTGGTTGGCCACGTTCGGAAAGGATAAGCGCTGAAAGCATCTAAGTGCGAAGCCTGCCTCGAGATGAGATCTCCCACTGGCTCGACCAGGTAAGGCCCCTCGCAGACCACGAGGTTGATAGGCGGGAAGTGGAAGCACGGCAACGTGTGGAGCTGACCCGTACTAATAGGCCGAGGACTTGACTCTCGCTCGCGCTCACTATCGTGTTCCGAGCTCTGCTCGGGGCGCATCCTCGCTTCCGTCTCGATCGGCGCGACCCCTTCCGGGGGGAGACGACGATCGAGGCAGGCTGTTTCGGTGGCCATGGCGGAGGGGGAACACCCGGTCCCATCTCGAACCCGGAAGTTAAGCCCTCCAGCGCCGATGGTACTGCTCTGGAGACGGAGTGGGAGAGTAGGTCGCTGCCGAGACTTCGTACGAACGGGCCGCCCGCGAGGGCGGCCCGTTCGCGTTTCCGTACGCTGGTGAGATGTCAGGCGCATTCCGTCAGAAGGGACGCGGCGGCCCTCGGGCCGCCGGGCCGGCCAACGCGCTGCCGCGACCGATCCAGGAGGAGATCCGCCGGACGGCGGGCCCGGGGAAGGATCGTGACGCGATGTCGCGGCTGGGACGCGCGATCGAGCTGCTCGATCGCGACGACCCGAAGGGCGCTGCGGCAGAAGCCGAGAAGGCGAAGGCGCTCGCGCCGGGCTCCGGCGCCGTCCGCGAGGTGCTCGGGCTCGCGATGTACGGGCTCGGCAGGTGGCAGGAGGCGCTCACGGAGCTCAAGGCCTACAAGCGGATCAGCGGCCGAACCGACCAGAACCACCTGATCGCGGACAGCCTCCGAGGGCTCGGCAGGCCGAAGGAGGCCGTGCCCGCTGGCGGAGGAGGTGCTCCGGGTCAAGGGCGTCCCGAACGAGGCGAAGGCCGAGGCCGTGATCGTCGCCGCGTCGGCGCTCGCGGATCAGGGTCGGTTCGCGGAGGCGCTCGCGTTCCTGGCGCGAGCCAAGACGCGGGACGATCGATCCGAGGGGTACACGCTGCGCCTGTGGTACGTGAAGGGCGACATCCTCGCGAAGGCCGGAAGGAAGCAGGAGGCCGCGGAGGAGTTCCGCCGGATCATGCAGCACGACCCGAGCGCGTACGACGCGGCGGAGCGCCTGGCCGAGGTCAGCTAGCGCGACCGGCGTCCGGCTCCGCGCGGCCTCCTCGATCTCCGCGCCGCTGCCAGTAGCGAGCGAGGCCCTGCGCGTTCATCCGGATGCTGGAGATCAAGCGCAGTCGATCCTCGAGCATCTCGAGGTCGAGGGTCGCCTCTGCTCCGGTCTCGATGTCGGCGAGCGCGGCCGTCTCGAGGCGAGCGACCAGCTCCTCGGGATCGTCCCCGTCGCGAACGCCGTCCTCGACGACGCGGGCCCAGTCGCGTACCCGCTCGGATCGCGAGATCGCAGGTCGCGTCGACCTCGGCGAGGGGGCCGAAGTGCGCGAAGAGCAGGATCGACGCGGCCGCCGAACGGATCCGTTCGATCGAGGCGACGTATCGCTCCAGGTCGAACTCGGGGGGTGGCGTCGCCGGCCGGAGCACGGGCAGGTCGGGGACGTGGATCCCCAGAGCATCGCCGGTGAAGACCGCGCCGGTGCGCGAGTCAACGAGCGCCACGTGATGCGACGCGTGCCCGGTTGTCTCGAGGACGGACAAGCTGCGATCGCCGAGGGCGATCGTGTCGGTGTCCTCCAGAGGGCGGACACGGTCGCGCTCGACGGGCGCAGCGGGCCCGAAGAGCTCGCGCATCTCCGCTTCCCCCCAAGCGCGCGCCGTGCTGGCGACCAGACGGGTCGGATCCGCGAGATGCGGGGCGCCGCGCGCGTGCACCCACACGCTGGCGCGCGGGAAGCGCTCGGCGAGTTGGCCGACGCCGCCCGCGTGATCGAGGTGGATGTGCGTGAGAACGATGTGGGCCAGCTCGCCTGGCGCCACCCCGAGGTGGTCGAGCGCGGCCGCCACCGGCTCCACCGAGGTGCCCGGGCCGGTTTCGACGAGAGTGGTCTCGGAGGCGTCGATGAGATAGGCGGCCGTGTACCTGGCCCGGCCACCCATGAACGTGTCGATCGCGGTGATCCCGTCGGCGACCGGGAAGACGACGGGCGCGGGGCTCTCCATCCGTCTCAGTGTCGCAGGGTGTGTCGGTGCTGCGGGATAGGGTCGGGCTCCCCCGGAAGGAGGAACGAAGTGGGGGCAGACATAGTGACGGTGAACGTCGTCGTGCTCGCAGGCACGGTCGCGGCCGATCCGGTCCAGCGCCGGATGCCGTCGGGAGACGAGGTCACGGAGATCCGACTGTCCGTTCCGGAGGCGGGGCGACGCCTCCTCCCCCTGCCGGTTGCGGCGTGGCACGCCACGGTCGGTGCCAACACCGTCGACGGGATCGCCAAGGGCGACGCCGTGCTCGTGCACGGGCATCTCGTCCGGCGGTTCTACCGGAGCGGCGCCGGAGCACGGAGCCTGACGGAGGTGGTGGCGACCGGGATCAAGAAGCTCGAGGCGGAGCCGCCCGCCGCCTGATCGTTGGGACAGCGCGGCGACCTTGTGCGGACGCGGTGTTCGTCATCCCGCCAATCACCAACGAGGCCACATCCTAGGCGATCACGAACCATGCGACCCTGGTCGGCGCCGTCGCATCCGCCGTCAGGACGATCGTGAAGAGGTCGTTGGTTGCGTTCTTCGCGACGCGTTGTAGGGAGGTCCTCCCGCCCGGATCGGACTGGAGCGTGCAGAGGATCTTCGATGCACTCGTGAGCTGGAGCCCCGTCTCGACGGAGACTCGGTCGGCGCCCTTCGGGACGATCGCGATCCCGGCCGTCGAGAAGCGTACGTTGCCCTCGACCTTGAGTGCGGTGGCGAGCGGGACGGTGTGCGGATTGCGCGCAAGGACTCGCGATGCCTTCGGGAGAGTCGGCGCGTGCATCGACCGCGATGGCCGGCCCGCTCGGTGCAGACGCATGGGCGAAGAGGCCCGTCCCGGCGCTCGAGTGGGATCGCGCCAACACACCTTGGTTGGATCCGGTCGGCTGTGTCGCCACCCCCCAGAGGCCGGTCCCTTCGTCGGCCCGGCTCATCCCCATCACCCCGACTCCGAGGCCGGTGACCCCCGTCGCTTCACCGATGAAGGCGAAAGTGTTGTTCCCGTCACCCTTCACCTCCGTGACCCTCTCAGCGTGGTTCTCATTCCCCAGGATCACAGGGTCGTCGTCGGCCGCGAGCGCGGGATCGGAGCGGATCGCCTGGGTCACCAGGCCGGTCGCTGCAGCGATGCCACCGAAGAGGAATGCGCGTCGTGTACGAAGCATCGAGCTGGTCGCTGAGTCAGGCGCAGCCATCGAGGCCTCCTTCTGGGTCGGCTCTGGTGCCGAGGGGATGTTGCGCTCTGCATCATCCATCGCATGGCGTGACGAACTCAACCCTGGGGCGGTTGACCGATCCGGTCAGATAAACGCAGCCTGACGGCGGCCTCGCCTGCACACGCTCCGCGTCTCCGCTGCTAACGTCGAACCGACGCGGCGGATGCCGCCGACGGATCAGATCGAACGCCCGGAGGTCGAGGACCGTGCAGGCGGAACGCGAGGAGCGCTCGGTGTACGACCTGTACGAACGCGGCCGGTCGATGCTCGCGGGAGGCCATCCGCATCAGGCGGTGATGCTGCTCTCGCAGGCCAAGCTGCTGGAGCCCGAGAAGGCATCGATCCGTGAGGCGCTCGGGCGCGCGCTGTACGCGTGCGGCCGAGCCTCGCGCGCCCGGCGCGAGTTCGCGAAGGCGGTGCAGCTCAACCCGTCCGACGACTACGCGCACTTCGCGCTCGCCCTTGCCTGCGAACGCACGGGTCAGCGCTCGCGGGCGCGAGGCCACGCGAAGCTCGCGGTCGTCCTGCGGCCCGACGTGCCCGACTACGTTCGGGTGCTCGAACGCCTGTCGGCCTGAGGCGTGCTCGCCGATCCGTACGACGTCATCCTGCTCGATCTGGACGGGGTGCTCTACCGGTGGCCCGACCCCATCCCGGGGGCGGCGGACGCCGTGGCGGCGCTGCGCGAAGCCGGCAAGCGGCTGGCGTTCGTCACCAACAACTCCAGTCGGACGCCCGCGCAGGTCGCGGAGCGCCTGCGCTCCGTCGGCGTGACCGCCTCGTCCGAAGAGGTGGTGACCTCGGCGCTCGTGACGGCGACGATCCTCAGCGAGCGGGGCGTCCGTTCGGCCTTCGTGGTCGGCGAGGAGGGCCTCGTGGAGGCGCTCGCCGCAGCCGGCATCGAGGCCGTGCACGGGCTCGGCGACGACCCGACGTCGTGGTGGTCGGGTTTCGATCGCGGCGCCGACTACACGAAGCTCAAGGATGCCTCGGTCCTCGTCGAACGCGGCATCCCGCTCGTGGCGTCGAACGCGGACCCCTCGTTCCCGGCTCCGGGGGGAGAGTCCTGGCCGGGCGCCGGCGCGCTGCTCGCCGCGATCGAGACCACGACGGGAGCGCGCGGCGAGGTCTTCGGCAAACCCGAGGCCCCCCTGTTCGAGCGAGCGCTCGCCTCGGCCGGAGGTGGCCGACCCATCGTGGTGGGGGATCGGCTCGACACCGACATCGCAGGCGCGGTCCGGCTGGGGTGGGATTCCGCCCTCGTGCTCACCGGAGCCACCCGGCGCGACGAGGTGGAGGGGTCTCCGTGGCGCCCCACGATCGTCCTCGACGACCTCTCCGGTCTGGTCTGAGGTCTCGGCCTGCGGAGCCCGGAGTATCCTGCCCGAGGACGTTCCCAACCCTGCACCGAACGAAACAGCCAACGAAACAGCCAACGAAAGAACAAATAGGAGGATGCACACGATGGTCATCGACGACATCCGGAAGACCTTCGACGCCGTGATCGGGCAGCTCACTCCCGCCAAGGCGCAGGAGCTCGCCAAGCGATACCTGGAGCCCGGCGCCGCGAAGGAGCAGGTCGCCAAGACGGCCGGAGAGCTGATCCAGCTCTCGCAGCGGATGCGTGACACGGTCCGCAAGGAGGTCTCCCAACAGCTCCATTCGATGGGTGCGGCGACCCAGGAGGAGCTCGACGCGCTTCGCAAACGCGTGCGGGACCTCGAGCGCGCGGCCGGGATGACCGCGTCCGGCCGCTCGTCGGCGGGACGGAAGACGGCGGCCACCAAGCCGAGCGCCCGAACGCCGAGCGCCCGAACGCCGAGCACGCGCAAGAAGTCCGGCGCCAGAAAGAAGACGACGAGCGCTCGTCGGAAGCCCTCGAGCGGTTCCTGACGGGTACGGCCACGTGCCCCGCCGACGCCTCGATGTCGAGCTCGTGCGACGTGGGCTCGCGGGGAGCCAGGAGGAGGCGCACGAAGCGATCCGGAACGGTCACGTGACGGTTCGGGGCGCGCCGGCCACCAAGATCACGACGCTCGTGGCGGGAGACGAGGCGCTCGCCGTCTCGGGCCGAAGAGCCCCTTCGTCTCTCGGGGAGGGCAGAAGCTCGCCGCCGCGCTCGACGCGTTCGCGATCGACCCGACCGGCCGAGACTGCCTCGATGCGGGAGCCTCCACCGGCGGTTTCACCGACTGCCTGCTGCAGCGAGGCGCGCGTCATGTGGTGGCAGTGGACGTCGGGGCCGCTCAGCTCGCCTGGGAGCTCCGAACCGATCCGCGCGTGACGGTCCTCGAGAAGACGGACGTCCGAGCGCTCGCCCTGACAGACGCTGCCGTACCGCCCTTCGCTCGTGACTGCCGACCTCTCGTTCATCTCGCTCCGCTCGGTGGTCGAGCCGCTGATCCAGGCGGCCGACCCTGTCGCGGACCTCGTCCTGCTGGTCAAGCCGCAGTTCGAGGCCGGCCGGGAGCACGTGGAGGCGGGCGGCGTGGTCAGGGATCCGGCCGTGTGGCGCCGAGCGATCGAGGACGTCGCTGCGGCCGCGGAACGGGGTGGAGCCGACCCGGCGGGCGTCATCGCCTCGCCGATCAGAGGGCCCGCCGGCAACGCCGAGTTCCTCCTCCACGCGACGGATCGGAGCCGAGGTCAAGCGAGCAGCCGGTCCGCTCGACATCGACGCCGCGATCGGCGCGCGCAGAGGGAGCGGCGGCCGGATGAGCCTCGTCGCGTTCGTCGTGCACGAAGGTCGCGCATCCGCCGTCGAGACGGCCGAGGACCTGCGGCGAGATCTGGAAGCGGAAGCGGTGACGACGCGGATCGCCAGGGATCCCGAAGACGTGCGCGACGAACGGCCCGATCTGGTCGTCTCGGTGGGCGGGGACGGGACGTTCCTCCGGGCCGCGCGCGTCGCGGCCGAGGCGGACTGTCCCGTGCTCGGCGTCAAGGTGGGTCGTCTCGGCTTCCTCACGGAGATCGAGCCCGGGCCCGAGGCGATCGCGCTCGTCCGGGCGGCCCTCGACGGCCGAGCCCGTGTCGAGGAGCGGCTCGCGGTGATGGCCGAGCCCGCGGACGGGAACCCGTTCCCCGTCCAGTGGGCGATGAACGAGATCATGGTCGAGAAGTGGACCCGCCACCGGTTGGTGCGCCTCGCGGTCCACGTCGGAGACGAGTACGTCACGACGTTCTCGGCGGACGGCGTCGTCGTGGCGACGCCCACCGGTTCGACGGCGTACTCGTTCTCGGCCCGCGGGCCGATCGTGAGCCCGAGCGTTCCGTGCCTGGTCGTGACCCCCATCGCCGCCCACATGGTCTTCGACCGATCCTTCGTGCTCGGGGCGGGGCAGGAGGTGGTGCTCGAGGTCGTCGGGGACGAGCCCGGCGTGGTCTCGGCCGACGGACGCGAGGGGATCGAGCTCCCGGTCGGTTCGAGGATCCGGATCCTCGCCGCACCTCGCCCCGCGCGGCTCGTGGCGAAGGACGACCGCCCGGGGTTCCTGACGCGTGTCCGCGACAAGTTCGACCTCCCCGGCGATCCACCCGGGGGGCGAGATGTCAGGGGAGGTCACTAGCATCCTCGCCGTGCTGCGCGAGCTCCACATCAGTGGCCTCGGGGTGATCGACGACCTCGAGCTCGAGCTCGCGCCCGGGTTGAACGTGCTCACCGGCGAAACGGGCGCCGGCAAGACGATGGTCACCGTGGGACTCCTGCTGGCGCTCGGCGAGCGGGGGTCGGCCTCGCTCGTTCGGGAGGGAGCTTCCGCGGCTCGCGTGCAGGCTCGGTTCGACGCCACCGACGCGGCCGGCGACTGGGCGGAGGACGGCGAGGTGATCCTCGCGCGATCGATCGCGCGGGACGGGCGATCGACCGCGCGCATCGGGGGTCAGCTCGCGACGGCCTCGGCGCTGGCCGAGCTCGGCGCCGGGCTGGTCGAACACCACGGGCAGGGGCAGACGCAGCGCTTGCTCGCGCCCGCCGTGCAGACCGGCTTCCTGGACCGCTCCGCCGGCGACGCCCATCTCGTCGCGCTCGGGACGTATCGCGAGGCGTTCGATCGGTTGCGCGCCACCCGAGCGGAGCTCGACGAGCTGCAGGAGGTGGCGCGTGGCCGGGAGCGGGAGCTCGACCTCCTCGCGTACCAGGTGCACGAGATCGAAACCGTCGGTCCCCGCGACGGCGAGACCGCCGAACTGGAAGCCGAGGAGGGACGGCTCGCGCACGTCGAGCGACTCCTGGAACAGTCCTCCGCTGCCGAGCACGCTCTCACCGGGGAGGAGGGCATCGCGGACGCCGCGGCCGGTCTGGCGTCGGTCCTGGAGAGCGCGGCGGAGCTCGATCCGTCGGCGACGGAGGTGTCCGAGCGGGCTCGGGGGCTCGCCACCGAGATCGCGGAGCTCGCCCGGGACGTGCGCGCCTACGGGGAGGCGCTCCTTCCCGACCCCGAGCGCCTCGAGGCCGTCCGCCAGCGGATCGCCGACCTGAAGCAGCTGCATCGGAAGTACGGTCCGACCGACGCCGACGTCGCGGCGTTCCTGACCGAAGCGGCCGAACGGCTCCGGCTGCTGGCCGGCGCCGACGATCGCATCCTGGAGCTCGAGGCGGCCCTCGAGACCGCATCCGAGCAGGTGCGCGACCGCGCCGCCATCGTGACCGCCGGGCGCTCGAGGGCGGCGGTTCCCTCCAGGAGGCGGTCCGGAACGAGCTCGAGGAGCTCGGGATGCCGGGCGCCGTGTTCGAGATCCGCCTCGTCGACCCTCGAGGAGCCGGGGCCGGGCGGCGCGGAGCGCGCGGAGCTCTGGTTCTCCGCGTCCCCGGGCCAGCCCGCGCGGCCGCTCGCCAAGGCCGCCTCCGGCGGCGAGCTCTCCCGCGTGATGCTCGCGTGCCGGAGCGTCCTCGCGGACCTCGACGAGATCGGCACGCTGGTGTTCGACGAGGTCGACGCGGGCATCGGCGGTCAGGCCGGTCTCGCGGTGGGACGGCGGCTCGCCCGTCTCGCGTCGGGGCGCCAGGTGCTGGTCGTCACGCACCTGCCGCAGATCGCGTGCTTCGCGGATCGGCACCTCCGCGTCACGAAGCACGCCGGTACGGCGTCGGTGGATCTCCTGGAGGGGCCGGGCCGGACGGAGGAGCTCTCCCGGATGCTGGCGGGCCTCGCGGGCAGCGAGAGCGCCGTCACCCACGCCGAGGAGCTCCTCGCCGAGGCCGAGCGGCTCCGAGAGGCGTCCGCGCCTCTCGGGAAGGCGGCCGCCGTCACCTGAGGGGCGCTCTCGGCTACCCTCGTCCCACTCGAGGAACGGCCGGGGGACGGTTCTCGGTCGGGGAAGGGACGCACTGGCCGCCAAGCTGCTTCGGCTCCGAACGGCCCGAACCCGGATCCAGCCGGGTGGGAAGGCTCGGATCGACCGTCGTACGAAGGAGCTCGTCTCCCGGATCGAGCCGGGCGACGTCGCCGTCATCGACCACGAGGACCTCGACCGGGTCGCGGCCGAGGCGCTCGTGCGCGCCGGCGTCGCGGCCGTGGTGAACGCGGCCCCGTCGATCAGCGGTCGCTACCCCAACCTCGGACCCATGATCCTGGAGGAGGCCGGCGTGCCGCTCGTCGACCAGGTCGGCACGCTGGTGCTCCAGAAGATCCGGGAGGGCGATCCTCTCCGGCTGGAGCACGATCGACTCTTCTCCGGGGACCGGCTCGTCGCCGTCGGGGTCCGGCAGGATCGGGGATCGATCCTCCAGGCGATGGAGTCGGCCCGGGAAGCCGTGGACGAGCGCTTCGAAGGGTTCGCGCGGAACACGCTGGAGTACATGCGGGAGGAGCGCGACCTGCTGTTCGGCGGGGCGGGGCTCCCCGAGCTCCGTCACCCGATCGCGGGTCGGCACGTCCTCGTGGTGGTGCGCGGCTACGGGTACCGGGAGGACCTGGCTGCCCTTCGCTCCTACATCCGGGATGTGAAGCCTGTGCTCCTGGGCGTGGACGGAGGTGCCGACGCCCTGCTCGACGCGGGCTACGTTCCCGACGTCGTGATCGGCGACATGGACAGCATCTCCGACCGCGCGTTGTCGCTGATCCACGGGAGGCACCGCATCTCGACCGAGATCGTGCTCCACGCCTATCCCGACGGCCGGGCTCCGGGGCGGGCCCGCCTCGAACGACTCGAGATCCCCTACGTCGAGGTGCGCTCGGCGGGCACGAGCGAGGACGTCGCCTTCCTCCTCGCGCACGAGCGTCGCGCCGAGCTGATCGTGGCGGTCGGCACGCACGGGAACCTCCGAGAGTTCCTCGACAAGGGGCGGCTGGGGATGTCGTCGACCTTCCTCGTGCGTCTGCGCGTCGGCGAGATCCTGATGGACGCGAAGGGGGTGGCACGGATCTACCCGGGTCGGGCGAAGCCGCGTGACATCGTGCTGCTGGTGGGCGCGGTGCTCGTCGCTCTCGGCCTGATGCTGGCGGCCTCGGACGCGCTCCAGCTCTATCTCCGTCAGACCCTCGACGGGATCGTGGACTGGATCCGGTCGCTCCCGTGATCTCCTGGCGCTATCACGTCGTGTCGCTCGTCGCCGTCGTCCTGGCCTTCGGCCTCGGCATCCTCGCGGGCACGTCCGTGATCAACGAAGGGCTCGTGGAACAGATCCAGAAGGAACTACACCGATGCGGTCCAGCAGCGGGATGCGGCGCGAGCCGACGCGGCGTTCACGGAGCAGTTCATCCGGTCGTTGCAGCCGACCCTCCGAGACGACGCGCTCTTCGGTGAGGAAGCGGTCGTGATCACGCTGGACGGCGTCGACGGTCCCGCGCCGCGGGCGGTGCAGGAACTCGGCGCGGCGGGGGTCGAGGTCCTGGCCACCCTCTCGCTGACGCGGAGCCTGGCGGAGACCGAGAACGAAGAGAACGCGCCCGTCCTCGAGGAGATCCTCGGCCTGCCGGCCGCCGATCCGGAGGACCTCCGGCTGGCGATCACGGGGGCGCTCGCCACCCGTCTGGCGGAGGGCGTGTTCCAAGGGCGATGACGACGTGCTCGGTCGGTTCCTCGAGGAAGGCTTCGTGACGGCGGATCGGGATCTGGACCCGGCCGGGCTGCTCGGCATCGGCGGCGCCGGCCAGCTCGTCGTGATCGTCGCCGGGGGGGTGGCGCCGGAGGGCTTCCCGACCCCCGAGGCGATTGCTCGTCCCGCTCACGGACCGGCTCGTTCGGCTCGGTGTCCCCACCACCGCCGCGGGTCCGAGCGAGGACGCGTACGGCTTCGTCACCGCCGTCCGCGGAGCTCCCGAGATCCCGGATTGCTCGTTGGTGACCGTCGACGACCTCGACCTCGAAGGGGTGGGCGGGATCACGATGGTGTTGGGGATCGACCGGCTCCTGGCGGACGACGACCCCGCGTTCCGGCCGGGAGCGGACTACGGCGTCCGGGGAGATTCGATGATGCTCGTCGCGGGTGCCGACGAGCCGCCGCAATCCTGTCGCACGTGATGGACCGGAACGTCGTCGCCCTGGTTGCCGCGCACGAGGAGTCGGACCGGATCGCCAGCACGGTCTCGGCGCTGCACGCCCTCGTGGACGAGGTCGTGGTCGTGGACGACGGCTCGGAGGACGCCACGAGCTCGGCAGCCCTGCTCGCGGGCGCCACCGTCCTGCGAGCCTCCCGCCGCCGAGGCAAGGGTCGGGCGATCGAGGAAGCGCTGGAGCGGCTGCCCTCCGCGACGACGTGGCTGCTGGCCGATGCCGATCTCGCCGACAGCGCGGCGCTCCTGGGGCCCCTGGTCGAAGCGGTCCAACAGGGCCGCGCCGACATCGCGATCGCCGCCTTCCCGAAACTCACCGGCGGCGGGTTCGGGATCATCAAGAGGGCCGCCGCGCGGTCGATCCGAGTCACCTGCGGCTTCGATCCCCGTGAGCCGCTCTCGGGGCAGCGAGCGCTCACCGCCTCCGCGCTGGCGGCGGTGCGCCCGCTGGCGCCCGGGTTCGGCCTGGAGGTGGGGATGACGATCGACGCGGTCCGGGCAGGCCTCCGGGTGGTCGAGATCCCGATCGAGGGACTGACGCACCGGCCGACCGGGCGCGGACCGCGCGGGTTCGCGCACCGCGCCCGACAGGGCGTGGACATCGTCGGGGCGGTCGTCGCACGCGCGTTCTCCCGACCCAGGCTGCGCAGGAGGGCGTGATCGAACCGGCGGAGGTGGCCGGCTGGTTCGCCGGGGGGTCGATCCTGGCGGCGCTCGGATGGCTCCTGGTCCGGAACGCCGGTTCGCGGTGGCGCAAGACGAACCGGCGAGGCCGCGCGATCCCCGCCACGCTCGGATGGGCGTTCGCCGTCGGGGCGGCGGGGATCGCGCTGGTGGTCGCCGACCAGATCCGCGCGGTCGGGGTTCGCGACTCACAGGCCGGCGAGCTCCTCGGCGCGGCGATCGTGTTCGTGGCGGGCGTGATCGACGACGGGTTCGGGGGAACGGTCCGTGGGCTGCGAGGGCACCTGCGGGCGCTCCTGAGCGGTCACCTCACGACCGGCGGCGTGAAGCTGGGGGCGGCGGTGCTCGCGGCGGCGATCACCGTCGCGTGGACCCCTCGCGATCACCTGTGGGCCGATCTCCTCGCGCTCGTCGCGATCGCGGGATGTACGAACGTGTGGAACGGGCTCGATGTCGCTCCCGGACGGGCGCTGAAGGGGTTCGTGGTGGTCGCGATCGTGCTGCTCGTGGTCGACCTGAAGGCGTTCCTCCTCGTGTGCACCGGCGCCGCGGTCACGACCCTCGTGCCCGACCTGCGCGAGCGAGGGATGCTCGGGGACTCGGGGGCCAATCTCCTCGGCTTCCTCGCCGGGGCGGAGATCGTCCGGCGCCTTCCGGAGGTCTGGCTGATCCCGGCCGCGGTCATCGTGATCGGGCTCAACGTCCTCGCCGAGACGGTGACCTTCACGAGGACGATCGCCGCGATCGCCCCGCTCCGATGGTTCGATCGCCTCGGACGCATCCCGGAAGCAACTTCGTGAGTCCAACCCGCGGTCTCGTCCACGACGTCTGTTAGAGTCGGTTCCCGTGGTCAATGAGACGAGGTTCATCTTCGTCACGGGCGGAGTCGCCTCCGGACTCGGCAAAGGCATCACCACCGCCTCTCTCGGCCGCCTCTTCAAAGCCCGTGGCCAGAAGGTCGTCGTCCAGAAGCTCGACCCGTACATCAACGTGGACCCCGGCACGATGAACCCGTTCGAGCACGGTGAGGTCTTCGTGCTCGACGACGGCGCCGAGACCGACCTCGACCTCGGTCACTACGAGCGCTTCCTCGACCAGGACCTCCATCGCGGCTCCAACTTCACGACCGGCGCCGTCTATTCGAGCGTCCTCGCCAAAGAGCGCCGGGGCGACTACCTCGGCAAGACCGTGCAGGTGATCCCGCACATCACGGACGAGATCAAGGAGCGGATCCGCGCCCTCGCAGAGACCGAGCAGGCCGACATCCAGATCGTCGAGATCGGCGGCACCGTGGGCGACATCGAGTCGCTCCCGTTCCTCGAGGCCGTCCGGCAGCTCCGGAACGAGGTCGGCCGGGACCGATGCGCCTTCGTGCACGTCTCCCTGATGCCCTTCATCGGTCCGTCCGGCGAGATCAAGACGAAGCCGACCCAGCACTCCGTCAAGGAGCTGCGATCCCTCGGTCTCCAGCCCGACGCGATCGTGTGCCGGAGCGACCGCCCGATCGGGCGCAACCTGAAGGAGAAGGTGTCGTTGCTCTGCGACGTGCCGATCAGCGGCGTGATCAGCGCGCCGGACGCGAAGTCGATCTACGAGGTCCCGCTGACGCTGCATCAGGAAGGCTTGGACGCGGAGCTCGCGCGGCATCTCGGGATCGAGGGGGAGCCCGATCTCACCGAATGGGAGGACCTGGTCGCCAAGGTCCGGGCGGCGACCGATCCCGTCCGGATCGCGGTCGTGGGCAAGTACGTGAACCTGCGCGATGCCTACCTGTCGGTGATGGAGGCCCTGAACCACGGCGGTATCCACCACGGGGTGGAGGTGGTGATCGACTGGATCGCCTCGGACGACCTCGGAGGGGACGCGACCGAGGAGGCGCTCGGGGATGCGGACGGGGTCTTGATCCCCGGCGGCTTCGGCATCCGTGGCGTGGAGGGCAAGGTCGATGCCGTCCGGTTCGCGCGGGAGCGAGGCGTGCCGTTCCTCGGGATCTGCCTCGGGCTCCAGTGCGCGGTGATCGAGTACGCACGACACGTCTGCGGGCTGGGAGATGCGAACTCGTCGGAGTTCGCGCCGGGGACACCCGACCCGGTCATCGACCTGTTGCCGGAGCAGAAGAACGTGACGGATCTCGGCGCCTCGATGCGTCTGGGCGCCCAGCCCTGCTACCTCGAGCCCGGCACCCTCGCCGCCCGGTCCTACGGCCAGGAGGTCGTGGAGGAGCGGCATCGTCATCGGTGGGAGGTCAACCCGGCGTACCTCGACGTGCTGCGCCAGCACGGCATGGTGATCAGCGGCAGCTCCCAGAAGGGCCGTCTGGCCGAGATCATCGAGCTTCCCGACCACCCGTTCTTCATCGCGGGCCAGTTCCACCCGGAGCTCCGATCCAGGCCCACCCGGGCGCACCCGCTCTTCCGCGAGTTCGTGGGCGCCGCCAAGGCCCGTGCGGCCGAGCGGTCCAGAGAGCGTCGGGTCACCGTCGGCTGAGCCGTTGGCCGAGCCATCCGGGTCGCGGGCCGTCTTCCGCGGGCGCTGGATCCGCGTCGACGAGGAGGAGTGGCCCGGCATCGGGACGTGGGAGGTGGTCCGGCCGAAGGACGCGGCCGCGGTCCTGCCGCTGACACCGGACGGCGACGTGCTCCTGGTCCGCCAGTTCCGAGCGGGCGCCCGTCGGCCGATCGAGGAGATCCCCGCCGGACTGCTCGACGTCGAGGGCGAGGACCCGGCGAGCTGCGCGGCGCGGGAGTTGTTCGAGGAGACCGGGTTCCGGCACACCTCCCTCGAACCGCTCGCGACCTTCCACACGTCGCCGGGATCCTCGAGCGAGCTGGTGCACCTGTTCGTCGCCCGGACCGAGGCGGAACCGGAACGCGCACAGGAGGAGGGCATCGAGGTCGTCCGGCGGCCGTTGGACGCTGCGGTGGCCGATGCCCGCGCCGGTCGGATCGACGACGCCAAGACCGCCCTCGCGCTGCTCCTCACCGACGCCCGAAGGGTCGCGGGGTAGGCTGACCCGGAGGTCCGGCCAGGCCAAGGCCAAGGTCTGGCCAAGGCCGAGACGGCCAGGGAGAGGGGCGGGCGTGATCGTCGGCATCCCCAAAGAGGTCAAGGACAACGAGTTCCGGATCGCGGCCACCCCGGAAGGGGTGCGCGAGCTCGTCGACGCCGGACACACGGTCCTGATCGAGGAAGGAGCGGCGCTCGGCTCGAGCCTCTCCGAGGAGCGCTACAAGCGGTCGGGAGCGCAGTTCGTGTCGTCCGCCGAGGACGTCTGGCGCGGCGCCGACATGATCCTGAAGGTCAAGGAACCGATCGCGTCGGAGTACTCCTCGATGCGGGAAGGGCAGATCCTCTTCACCTATCTCCACCTCGCGGCGAACCCCGCGCTCACGGATGAGCTGATCCGTCGGAAGGTCCAGGCGGTCGCCTACGAGACGGTCCAGCTCGTCGACGGCCGCCTCCCGCTCCTCGCGCCGATGAGCGAGATCGCCGGCAGGATGGCCCCGCACGTGGCCGCTCGATTCCTCGAGAAGGAGGCGGGCGGCCGCGGCGTGCTGCTCGGTGGCGTCTCGGGCGTGCGGCCGGCGCGCGTCCTCGTCCTCGGTGCCGGGATGGCCGGCGCGAACGCCGCGGGGATCGCGGCGGGGATGGAGGCGGAGGTGATCGTGGTCGACAAGAACCTCGACAAGCTCCGCTTCATCGACCAGATCCACCAGGGCCGGATCATCACGCTGATGTCGGACCGGCTCACCCTCGAGCAACGCGTGCGCGAGGCGGACGCCGTGATCGGCAGCGTGCTGCTCCCGGGTGCCAAGGCGCCGGTGATCGTGTCCGAGGAGATGGTGGCGTCGATGCAAGCCCGGATCGGTGATCGTCGACATCGCGATCGATCAGGGTGGCTGTGTCGCGACGTCGCGGATGACGACCCATTCCGACCCCACGTTCACGGTCCACGGCGTCGTGCACTACTGCGTCGGCAACATGCCCGGGGCCGTGCCCAACACCTCGACCTACGCGCTGACGAACGTCACGCTGCCGTACGCCCTGGCCATCGCGGAAGAGGGGTTGGAAGGCGCCGTCCGCGCGGACCCCGTCCTCGCGGGCGGCGTGAACGTCTACGACGGCTCGCTGACGAACGAGGGCGTCGCGGAAGCTCACGGGCTGGCGTACGTGCCGCTCCATGACCTGATCGCCGGGGCGGGCTGAGGAGCGCGGCGTTGGCGGACGGCCTCGCGGCGGAAGCGGAGCGCTACCTCGGCCACCTGGCCGTGGAGCGGGGGCTGTCGGAGAACACCCTGGATGCCTACCGCCGCGACCTGCGCCGATACGTGGGGTTCCTCGGCCACCGAGATGTGGACGATCCCCGGGCGGTCGACGAGGGAGCCATCCGGTCGTTCGTCGCGTCGCTCTCGGCCTCCACCCACGGGCCGGACGACGCACCGTACCGTGCCACCTCGGTCGCCCGGACGCTCTCCGCCGTTCGTTCGTTCCACCGGTTCCTGCTGCGGGAGGGTGTGACGGATCGCGATCCCGCCGCCGCGATCCCGCTGCCTCGGCTGCCCCGGTCGCTGCCGCGCCCGCTGCCCGTCGACGACGTGCGGCGTCTGCTCGAAGCGCCGGACGACGCGACGCCCACCGGCGTACGCGACCGGGCGATCCTCGAGCTGCTCTACGGGGCCGGGCTGCGGATCTCGGAGCTCACGGGGATGGACGTCGACGACCTCGAGCTCGATGAGGGGAGCCTCCGCGTGCTCGGCAAGGGTGGCAAGGAACGCGAGGTTCCCCTCGGCTCGTTCGGACGTGAGGCGGTGGGGGCGTACCTGTCCCGCGGCCGGCCCGCGCTGGCCACCACCCTCAGCCGAGGCGCGCTGTTCCTGAACGCGCGCGGCGGCCGTCTGTCGCGCCAGAGCTGCGCCAGGCTCCTCGGCCGCTACGTGCGGCTCGCCGGGATCGATCGGCGCGTCACCCTCCACACGCTGCGTCATTCCTTCGCCACGCACCTCCTCGAAGGCGGAGCCGACGTGCGGGTGGTGCAGGAGCTGCTCGGTCACGCGAGCGTCGCGACGACGCAGATCTACACCCTCGTCACCACCCGGCACCTCCGGGAGGTCTACGAGGGATCGCATCCCCGCGCCCGCCGGCCCGTGCGCGCGTGATGGGAGGAGGTCTTCTCGACGAGGCGGCCCGCTCCGGGCTCCGGGAGGAGCTGCTGCGGCATCGGGCGTTCCTGCGGAGCGAGATCGAGTCGCAGGGCGCCGATCCGGACTCCGACGACGTCGAGTTCGTGGCGGACGCCGGCTTCGCGGATCGGGGCCACAGCACGGGGGAGCGCTCGCAGGTGATCGCGGTCCTGCGCGCCCTCCGTTCGAACCTCCTCGACGTCGAGCGGGCCGTGGCGAAGATGGATGCCGGTACGTACGGGATCTGCGAACGCTGCGGGCAACCGATCTCGCTCGAGCGCCTCGAGGCGCTGCCGTGGGCCGTGCTCTGCATCGACTGCAAGCAGCAGGCGGGCCGGCGATGACGGCGGCGCTGGTCCCGCGGGTGCTGGTCGTCGTGTGCGATTCGTGGGGGGTCGGCGATGCGCCGGATGCCGACGCGTACGGGGACGCGGGCTCCGACACGCTGGCGAACACGGCCGAGGCGGTCGGCGGCATCCGAGGCACCGAACCTCGCCTCGCTCGGTCTCGGGTTGCTGACCACCATCCGAGGGGTCGACGCCGCGCCGGCGCCGGGTTCCGCGCACGGCCGCGCCACCGAGCGCTCGGCCGGCAAGGACACCACCACCGGCCACTGGGAGATGATGGGGATCCGTCTCGACGAGCCGTTCCCCCTGTACCCGGACGGGTTCCCCTCGGACCTCATCGGTGCCTTCGAGCGGGACATCGGCCGGACGGTGCTCGGGAACCGGCCGGCTTCGGGTACGGAGATCATCGCCGAGCTCGGCGAGGAACATCTGCGGACGGGGAGCCCGATCGTCTACACGTCCGGCGATTCCGTGTTCCAGATCGCGACGCACAAGTCGGTCGTCGACCTGCCGCTCCTCTACGAGTGGTCGCGCGCCGCCCGCCGGCTCCTCACCGGCCCGCACAACGTCGGACGCGTGATCGCCCGACCGTTCGAGGGGGAACCCGGCGCGTTCGTGAGGAGCCCGGAGCGTCGGGACTTCTCGGTGCCACCGCCGGGCCCCACCGTGCTCGACACGCTGCAGGGTGCCGGCGTCGCCGTCCTCGGGGTCGGCAAGATCCAGGACATCTTCTCCGGCCAGGGCATCACGGAGGGGCGCTACTCGGACTCCAACGATCACGGGGTCGATCTGACGCTCGAGTACCTGCGGAGGCCTCCGCCCGCGTTCGTCTTCACCAACCTGGTCGACTTCGACTCGAAGTACGGCCACCGGAACGACCCTCAGGGCTACGCCGCGTGCGTCGAGGCGTTCGACAGGAGGCTGCCGGAGCTGATCGCGGCGCTGGACGGGGGCGTGTTGCTGATCACGGGCGATCACGGGTGCGACCCGACGACTCCACCCACGGACCACTCTCGCGAGCGGACGCCGTTGCTCGCCGCGGGCCTCGAGGGCGGGCCGCACGACATCGGCACGAGGGGATCGTTCAGCGATCTCGGACAGACCGTGCTCGAGCTGCTCGGGGCCGACGGGACGGGTCTCGAGGGGGAGAGCTTCGTCGACCTCTTGGGGATCGAGGGGTCGAGGTGACGTCGAGGTGCATGGTCGCGGGGGTGGAGGGTCTTGTCTCGGCGGACCCTTCGAGACGAGAGCTCGACGAGAGGTCGATGGCGGCGTCGCATCCACCTCGACCCGGAGTGAGCGTCGAACGTGATGGATCTCCGCTCGATCGTCGCCGCGAAGCGTGACGGCAGGTCGCTCTCTCAGGCAGACGTCCGCGCGTTCGTCGAGGGTTACACCAAGGGCGAGGTCTCCGACGCCCTCGCCGCCGCGTTCCTGATGGCGTGCCTGCTCCGGGGACTCGACGACGACGAGACCCTCGCGCTCACGAAGGCGATGGTCGACTCCGGCGACACCCTTCGGTTCTCGGGGGACGCGTCGGATGCGGCGCTGCCGCCCACGGTGGACAAGCACTCCACCGGCGGGGTGGCCGACGGCGTCACGCTCGTCTTCGCCCCGCTCGCCGCCGCCCTCGGACTGGCGGTCGCGAAGCTCTCGGGTCGCGGACTGGGGCACACGGGCGGGACACTCGACAAGCTCGAATCGATCCCCGGGTTCCGGACGGATCTGTCTCCCGAGGAGATCCGGAGGCAGGTCGCCGACGTCGGGTGCGCCGTCGCGGCACAGACGGCCACCCTGGTGCCGGCCGACGGCGCCCTCTACGCGCTCCGGGATGCGACGGCCACGGTCCCGTCGATCCCCCTGATCGCAGCGAGCGTGATGTCCAAGAAGCTCGCGGTCGAGACCGATCTGATCCTCCTGGACGTGAAGGCGGGCTCCGGGGCATTCATGAAGTCCCCGGAGGACGCGCGTGCGCTCGCGGAACGCTGCCTCGCGCTCGCCTCCGGCTGGGGCCGGAAGGCGAGCGCCGCCGTGACGGACATGTCGCAGCCGCTCGGGGACGCGGTCGGCAACGCGCTGGATGTCGCGGAAACGGTCGCGCTCCTGCGGGGGGAGACCGGCGGCCGCCTGCGCGAGGCGGCGTTGCTGTTCGCCGCGCGGGCGCTGGAGCTCACGCACGGGACCGACCACGAGCAGGCGCTCGCGCAGGCGGCCGCCGCCATCGAGTCGGGAGAAGCGCTGGAGCGGTTCCGGGCGATGGTCCAGGCGCAGGGCGGCGATCCTCGGGTGGTCGACGACCCCGCGGGCGTCCTGCCGGCCGCTCCCGTTCGCGAGCCGCTGCTCGCCGATCGGAGCGGCATCGTGGCGGCCTTCGAAGCCGAGGAGATCGGCCTGGCGAGCGTGGACCTGGGAGCCGGTCGGCTGCGGAAGGGCGATCCGATCGACCCGGCCGTCGGTATCGTGGTGCATCCGAAGATCGGCGACCGGCTGGAGGCCGGGACGCCCATCGGGGAGGTCCACGCGCGAGATCGCGAGGCCGCGGCGGAGGCCGGGCGCCGCGTCCTCGCGGCGATGGACGTCGTCGACGGTCCGGTCGAGCCTCCGCCGCTCGTCCACGCGTGGTTGTGACGGTCGGGAGGTGATGGCATGGGGAATTTCTCGGTCCTCGGGCTCAAGCTCGCGGCCTACATGCTCGCCTCGCTGTTCGTCGGGATGACGCTGCGTGAATACACGCGCGCGAGGGTGATCGCCGGCCTCGGCGACCCCACCCCGCGCCTGTGGGGAAGGATCTCGTTCCGGCCGAAGCAGTGGTTCGAGCCGTTCGGGAGCGGCTTCGTTCCGGCGCTGATCGCGATCCTGTGGACCGTCCAGCGGCTGCTGATGCCGGCCGCGTACGCGAAGCCGGCCCCGATCGACCCCACCAACTTCCGGAGGTATCCGCGCGACGTGATCGTGGCCTCGATGGCCGGGCCGCTGGCGTCGCTGGCGCTCGCGATCGCAGCGGGCCTCGTCGTCCGGTTGGGTGGTCTCGAGGGCGAAGCCCTGCGTGTGGTCACGACGTTCGCGTACACGAACGCGTCCCTCTTCGTGTTCCACCTCCTCCCGATCCCGGGGCTCGACGGCGGCCGACTCCTCACGATGCTCCTGCCGCCGCAGGCGCGCGAGACGTTCCGCAACGCGGATCGCTACCTGCCGCTCTTCGTGCTGGTGGTCCTGTTCGTCCTGTTCTCGGTGCTCTTCGAGTTCATCCAGCTGATCACGGGCGCGATCTGCGACGCGGCGTCCGGCAGCGACTGCCTGACCCTGCTGCGCCTGGCGTGAGCCCGCCGCGTCCCGGGGGCTCGGGAGGCGAGGGGTATCATCGCCCGCAACGTGACCACGACCACGGACCGAGGCTCCGGCGACGGACGGAACGCCCGCCAAGCGCGGGCGCGTCCTCACGGGCTTCCGACCGACCGGTGACCTCCACATCGGTCATTGGGCGGGCAATGTCGGGAACGCCGTCCGCCTCCAGGACGAGGGCTACGAGTGCTACTACTTCGTCGCGAACTGGCACATGCTCACGACGCACTACGACCGCACCGCCGAGCTCCCGTCGCTGGTCGAGACCATCGTGCTCGATCTCCTGGCGTGCGGCATCGATCCCTCCCGATCGATCCTCTACCTCCAGTCCGACCTGCCCGAGGTGGCGGAGATGGCGATCCTCCTCGGGATGATCACGCCCCTCGGCTGGCTGGAGCGCGTGCCCACGTACAAGGAGCGGCTGCGCGACATGGCGGAGCGTGACGTCGCGAACTTCGGCTCTGCTCGGCTACCCGGTGCTCCAGACCGTGGACATCTCGATCGTGCGAGGAGAGCTCGTGCCGGTGGGGGAGGATCAGGTCTCGCACCTCGAGATCTCCCGCGAGATCGTGCGGCGATTCAACCGGTTGTTCGGCGAGGTGTTGCTCGAGCCGCAGCCGCTGCTGTCGGACTTCCCGCTCGTTCCCGGATCGGACGGTCGCAAGATGTCGAAGTCGCTCGACAACGCGATCGGGCTCGCGGACGACCCCGACACGATCCGCGCCAAGGTTCGCTCGTTCATCACCGATCCGCAGAAGGTTCGCCTGGGCGACCCCGGCCGGCCGGAGATCTGTCCGATCTTCGCGTTGCACACACGGTTCTCACCCGACATCGTCGATTGGACGCGCGACCACTGCCGCACCGGGGAGCTCGGTTGCGTCGACTGCAAGACGAACCTCGCCGACCGCCTGATCGAGGAGCTCCGGCCGATCCGCGAACGGCGGCTCGAGCTCGCCGGAGAACCCGGGCTGGTGGCGAAGGTCCTGGATGAAGGACGCGAACGGGTGCGGCCGGTGGTCCGCGACACCCTGGATGCCGTCCGCGACGCGATGGGGTTCTCCCGACCGTGAGCCCCGAGGGAGCCGGCGCCTTCGCGGTCGAGCTGCCGGCGTTCACCGGTCCCTTCCGGCTGCTCGCGGAGTTGATCCTCGAGCAGAAGGTCGACGTCTGCGACGTGTCGGTCGCCGCGGTGACCGACGGGTTCCTCGACTACGCGAAGGACGCCGAGCGCTGGGACCTCGAAGAGGTCACGTGGTTCCTGGCGATGTGCGCGGTGCTGCTGGAGCTGAAGGTCGGACGGCTGATGCCCAGGCACACCGAGACGGACGAGGACGATCTCCTCGGTGCCTCTCCCGATCTCGCCTACGCCCGCTCGCTGGAGCTGACGGCCTTCCGGAAGGTGGCGGTCGAGCTCGCCCGGCGGCTCGAGGACGAGGCGGGATTCTTCACCCGCGACATCGGCCCCGGACCCGAGTTCTCGCACCTCTACCCGGACCCGATGACGAAGGTGGACGCGGAGTCGCTCTCCCGCCTCGCGGCGCAGCTCCTCCGGCCGCCCCCGACGCTCGACCTGAGCCACGTGACCCCGATCCGCTACACGATGGCGGAGGCGATGACGGCGGTCGAGCGACGGATCGAGGACTTCGGGCGCGCGGCGTCCTTCCGCGACCTCGTGGCCGACTGCGACGAGCGGATCCAGGTGGTGGTTCGATTCCTCGCACTCCTCGAGCTGTACCGTGACGGCCGGGTGGAGCTGGTGCAGGGGGCGACGTTCGGCGAGATCCATGTCGAGTGGCAAGGATGACGATGCCGAAGCCGGACGGAAACGGAGACGACGAGTACCACGGACACGCGCGCCCTCGAGGCGCTGCTCTTCGTGTCCGACGAGCCACTCACCCCGTCGGTGATCGCCCAGGCGCTCGAGGTCGAACGCCGGACCGCCGAGGAGCTCTGCGATCGGCTCCAGGAGGAGCTGGAGAGCCGAGGCGCCGGAGTGGTGCTCCGCAACGTCGCCGGCGGGTGGCGGCTCTTCACCCATCCGGATACCGCCCCGGAGGTCGAGCGATTCGTGCTCTCTTCCCGGCAAGCGCGGCTGACGAAGGCGGCACTGGAAACGCTCGCGATCGTCGCGTACAAGCAGCCGGTCACCCGCCACCAGATCACCTCGATCCGGGGAGTCAACTCCGACGGCGTGCTGCGCGCGCTCCAGGACAAGGGCATCGTCGAGGAAGCGGGCCGCGAGGAGACCCCCGGGAGGCCGATCCTGTTCGCGACCACGCCGTCGTTCCTCGAGCGACTCGGGCTGCCGTCCCTCGCCTCGCTGCCCTCGCTCGCCCCTCTCCTCGGCGCGGATGCGGACGAGCCAGACGAGCCGGAGCAGGACGAGCCGGAGCCGGACGAAGAGCCCCCCACGTCGGAGCCGGCCGGGTCCGGCGCCTAGCGTTGCCGGCCGAGCGCCTGCAGCGCCTGCTCGCGCGTGCAGGCTACGGCTCCCGGCGAGCCTGCGAGCAGCTGATCGTCGAGGGACGGGTCACCCTGAACGGGACCGTCGCGACGCTCGGCGACAAGGGGGATCCGCTCGAGGATGAGGTTCGGGTCGACGGTCTGGAGGTCAACCTCGACCCCAACGTGAAGTACTACGCGTTGCACAAGCCTCCCGGGGTGGTGACCACGATGCACGATCCGCAGGGTCGCCCCGATATCCGCGCCTACCTGCCTCCCGACGGACCGCGGGTGTTCCCCGTGGGTCGGCTCGACCGGGAGAGCGAGGGATTGCTCCTGCTGATGAACGACGGCGATCTCGCGAACGGCCTGACGCACCCGCGGTTCGGAGTCGAGAAGGAGTACCTGGCGGAGGTCGAGGGCGTGCCGACCCCGAAGCACGTCGGGCGTCTGCGACGGGGGGTCGAGCTGGACGACGGCTTCGCCCGCGCGACGGACGCGCGCGTCGCCGGCCGGTCGGGGGAGCGCGGGGCCGTTCGCCTCGTGATGACGGAAGGCCGGAAGCGTGAGGTTCGTCGCCTGCTCGCCGCCGTCGGGCTTCCGGTCTCTCGCCTCGTTCGGGTGCGGATCGGACCCGTGCGGCTGGGTTCGCTCGGTCCGGGGGAGCGTCGTGAACTCACCCACGACGAGGTGATCGCGCTCAGGCGCGCCGTCGACGGGTAGCCTTTGGACCTCGGGGCGCCGCGCCCGGGGCCAAAGAACGGAGAGAGGTGTCCCATGAGGCTTCGTGCGGCGCGCGGGGCCATCCGCGTGCCATCGGACGAGGGTGACGTGCTGCTCGGATCCACCGAGCGGCTCCTCTCGTCGATGCTGCAGCGCAACGAGATCGACACCGACGACCTCGTGAGCATCATGTTCACGGCGACCGAGGATCTGCGTTCGGTCTTCCCGGCCGAAGCCGCTCGCCGGATGGGCCTCGCGCGCGTGCCGCTGCTCTGCGCCCTCGAGATCCCGGTCGAAGGCGCCATGGCGTCGGTGATCCGGATCCTCGTCCACTTCCACTCGGATCGGTCGCTCGACGAGATCGTCCACGTGTATCTCGACGGGGCGGAGTCGCTTCGTGACGACGTGGACTGAGGGGTCCGTCCGTTGATGGCCGACTCCGGATCCTCGCGCGGACCGCTCACGCGTGTGGCCGTCGTCGGCACCGGCCTGATGGGCACCTCGGTCGCGATGGCGGCGGCGCGGGCCGGCGCCGCCGTGACCGGGTGGGACGCCGATCCCTCGACGACGGAGCGCGCCGCCGCCATCGGCGGCTTCACGCCGTCCGCGTCGCTGGAGGAAGCCGTGGAGCTCGCGAACCTGGTCGTGGTGTGCACGCCGATCCAGACGATCGCGGCCTCCGTCGCGGCGGCGCTGGCGGCGACGACGGACGCGGTCGTGACCGAGGTCGGCAGCATCATGGATCCGGTCGCCCGGCAGGTGGCCGACCGAGCGGATCGCGCCGAGCTCCCGCGCTACGTCCCGGGCCACCCGATGGGCGGGAGCGAGCGATCCGGCCCCGAGCACGCGTCCCCGTCGGTCCTCGACGGGATCGTGTGGGTCGTCTCGGCGACGGACGCCTCCGATCCCCTGGCGATCGAGGCGCTCGAAGGCTGGATCGCCGGCCTGGGGGCGAGGCCCGTCCGCATGTCCGCCGACCGCCACGACCGCCTGGTGGCCTTCGTCAGCCATCTGCCGCAGCTTGCCTCGACCGCCCTGATGAGCCTGGCGGCGACCGAGGAAGCCGACGAGCCCGAGATCCTCCTCCTGGCCGCCGGCGGGTTCCGCGACCTCACGCGCCTGGCATCCTCGGACGCCGGGCTGTGGTCATCGATCCTGCTCGCGAACCGCGATCGGATCGTCGAGGCGATCGACCTCTACGTGGACCGACTCCGCAGCCTGCAGGACGACGTGCGGCAGGGCAGGGGCGACGCGGTCCGCTCGACGTTCGCCCAGGCGAAGGAGGCGAGACTCCGCCTCGCGACGAAACCGCACGTGAAGTCCGGGGTCGCCGTATTGCAGGTGGGGGTGCCCGACCGTCCCGGCGCCCTCGCCGAGCTCACGTCGATCCTCGCGGAGGGAAGCGTCAACATCGAGGACCTCCAGATCGTGCACTCGCCGGAGGGCGGACGAGGGACCGTGCACCTCACGGTCGCCGCGGCGGCGGCGGACCATGCCACGCAGGTGCTGGTGGGCGCCGGCCTCGACCCGATCCGGCTGGCGTGACGGATCCGATGAAGGTGCGCGTGACACCCGGGGGCACGGTCGCGGGCGAGGCGAGGGTGCCGGGCGACAAGTCGATCTCCCATCGATGGCTCCTCCTGGCGGCGACCGCGAACGGGCGGAGCCGGCTGGAAGGCCTGCCCCGATCCCTCGACACGTCCTCGACGGCCGGCTGCCTCGCCCTGCTCGCTCCGCCGGTTCGACCTGCACTCGAGGCTTGGGGCTCGAGCCCTGGGGCGACCGATGAACGCCATGGTTCCACGTGGAACCGCGAGGCCTCGACCCTCGACCTCGAGGTGCTCGACCTTCACGGTGAAGGACGCGGATCGCTCCGACCGCCTGGTCGCGATCTCTCCTGCGGGAACTCGGGCACTTCGATGAGGTTGCTCGCCGGTCTCGTGGCATCGGCACCGTTCGCCACGGTCCTCCGGGGCGACGCCAGCCTGTCGACGAGACCGATGGAGCGGGTGGCCCAGCCGCTCCGGGCCATGGGGGCGGACGTGACGACGGAGGATGGCCACGCGCCGCTGACGATCCAGGGCGGGGACCTCCGGGGGATCCGATTCGAGGCGGAGGTCCCGAGCGCCCAGGTGAAGAGCGCCGTCCTCCTGGCCGCGCTCGCGGCCGACGGCCTGACGACCGTCGTCGAGCCCGTCCCGACGCGGGACCACACGGAGCGAGCGCTCGGCGCGCTCGGGGCGCCGCTCCGTCGGGATGACGCGGCGGTGCTCCTCGACGGACCGTTCCAGCACGAGGGGTTCCGCGGGACGGTGCCGGGGGACCCGTCCTCGGCCGCGTTCCTCCTCGGCGCCGCCGCGCTCACCGGTGGCGCCCTCACCCTCCTCGGCGTCGGCCTCAATCCGACCCGTCTCGCCTTCGTGGAGGTGCTGCGGAGGATGGGCGTCGTGGTGGACGTCGAGCCGGAAGACGAGGAGCTCGGGGAACCGGTGGGAACGATGCGGCTCGCGCCGAGCGGGACCCTCCGCCCGGTGCGCGTGGCCGCGGCCGAGGTGCCGTCCGTGATCGACGAGGTGCCGATCCTCGCGGCCCTCGCCGCCCATGCGGACGGCCCCTCCACCTTCGAAGGAGCCTCGGAGCTGCGAGTGAAGGAGAGCGATCGTCTTTCCGTCCTCGCCGAGGGCCTCCGAGCCCTGGGAGGTCAAGCAGCCGACGACGGCGACGACCTCGTGGTCGGCGGCGGCGGCCTCGTGGGCGGATCCGCTCGATCCGCGGGCGACCACCGGATGGCGATGGCGCTGACGGTGGCGGCGGTCGCGGCCCGGACGCCCTCGCAGATCGACGGGATCGAGTCGGCTGCCGTGTCCTTCCCCGGCTTCTTCGGTCTCCTCGCTTCGCTCGGCGCCGACGTCGAGGTGTCTGCGTGATGCTCCGCGTGGTGGCGATCGATGGCGCAGCCGGCAGCGGCAAGAGCACGCTCGCCCGGCGGCTCTCGATGGCGCTCCAGCTCCCGTACGTCAACACCGGTTCGATGTATCGGGCGCTCACCCGTGCCGCACGTCGTCGGGAGGTCGACGTCGAGGACGGTCCGGCTCTCGCCGCGCTGATGGAGACCCTGCGGTTCACGTTGAGCCCTGGACCGACCGGGGAGCTGTTGATCGACGACGAGATGCCCTCCGCCGACCTCGAGACCAGTGAGGTCGAGTCCAACGTGAGCGCGGTCGCGGCGCACCCTGCCGTTCGATCGGCGATGCGTGCCGCGCAGCGATCGCTCGGCGAGAGCGGCGCCGTGATGGAGGGGCGAGACATCGGCACGGTGGTGTTCCCGGATGCGCCCGTGAAGCTCTTCCTCGTCGCGGAGCCCGTCGAGCGTGCCGGCCGGCGCGTCGAGGAGCGCGGAGCGAGCGACGTGGCCGACGCACTCCACGAGCGCGATCGGCGAGACGCGAAGGTGAACCCTCACGTCCCTCCCGCGGACGCGGTCGTGATCGACACGAGCGACCTCGACGTCGACGCGACCGTCCTCGCCGCGCTCGCCGCGGTCGCCGAGCGCGCGCCAGCGCTCCTCCCACACGGAGGCTCCCGGCCATGACACTGCCCCGGATCGCGGTCGTCGGGAGACAGAACGTGGGCAAGTCGACCCTGGTCAACCGGCTCTTCGGCAGGCGGGAGACGATCGCCCACGACGATCCCGGAGTGACGCGCGACCGGGTGGAGCTCGAGGCGACATGGAACGGCAGGCGCTTCGGTCTCGTCGACACTGCCGGCTACCTGCACGGAGCGAGGGGAGTGGAAGCGCTCGCCGGCGAGCAGTCGATGCGGGCGATCGAGGAGGCCCAGCTCGTCCTGCTGATCGTCGACGTGGCATCGGGGATCACGGAGGAGGACGCGCAACTGGCGCGTCGCCTGCGTCGAGCGACGTCCCCGGTGCTCGTGGTGGTGAACAAGGTCGATGCTGCCGAGGACGAGAACGACGTCCCTTCCTTCCTCGCCCTCGGCCTGGGCGATCCGATCGCCGTCTCCTCGAAGCATGGGCGCGGCGTGGGAGAGCTCCTCGATCGCCTCGTCGACCTCTTGCCCGACGCGGCGGACGAGGCCTTCGGTGGCGAGGCCTGCCGATGGAGGGCCGGACGAACGAAGCACGAGGAACCGAGGTTCGCGTTGGTGGGTCGACCCAACGTCGGCAAGTCCAGCCTCTTCAACAAGCTGGTGAAGGACGAGCGGTCGGTGGTCTTCGAGGAGGCGGGGACCACCCGCGACAGCGTGGATGCGCTCGTGGAATGGCCCGGTGCGGGGCAGATCCGATTCGTCGACACCGCGGGGATGCGTCGCGCGATCCGCGTGAAGGGCGTGGAGTACTACAGCTTCGTCCGCGCCGGCGACGCGATCGATCGCGCGGACGCGGCCGCGGTCATCTTCGATGCCGTCGAGGGCATCACGGCCGAGGACCAGAAGATCGCCTTCCGGGTGCTCGAAGCCGGTCGAGCGCTGCTCCTGGTCGCGAACAAGTGGGACCTCGTCGAGGACAAGGACCGGCGATTCAAGGAGCTGACGGAGGATGCGAGGATGCTCGCGCGCGCGACCGTGGTCCGCAGCTCTGCGGTGCGCGGCCAGGGGGTCATGAAGATCCCGGAGCTGCTGATCGACCTCCGCACGCGCTGGGCCGGCCGCGCGCCGACCTCGCGGGTGAACCAGGTGCTCCAAGAGGTCCAGGGCGCGCAGCCACCTCCCCGATCGTCGGGGACCCTCCACTACGCCGCCCAGGTCGCGACGCGCCCTCCGTCGTTCGTCTTCTTCGGGGGTGGCCGGGCTCCCACGCCCGGCTATCGGAGGTACCTGGAGAACCGGTTCCGAGAGGCCTTCCATCTGGACGGCGTGCCGATCCGGATGCGGTTCCGCCCCCGTACCCGGGGCCGGTGACCGACGGCCGGTGTGGTCTCCTGACCCCGCCCCGCTAGACTGCCGCGGACGGGCCGTGGCGCAGCTTGGTTAGCGCGTCTGACTGGGGGTCAGAAGGTCGCCGGTTCGAATCCGGCCGGCCCGACGGATGAGAGGGACGACGGAGACGATGCCGGCATCCTCCGCCGTGATCACCGTCCCCAACATCCTGTCGTTCGCCCGTATCGCCTCGATCCCGGTCTTCTGCTGGTTGTCGGCGAACGAGCGGACGAGGTTGTGGGGCATCCTCCTGTTCGCGGTGGTGGTCAGCACCGATTGGGTCGACGGCTACGTGGCGAGGCGAACCGGTCAGGTGACCGAGCTCGGGCGCATCCTCGATCCGGTGGCCGACCGACTCGCGATCGGCGCCGGCCTCCTCACGTTCGCGATCTCCGGGATCTTCCCGTTCTGGGCGGCGCTCCTGATCCTCGTTCGTGACGTCGCCATCCTGCTCGGCGGCGCGGCACTGCTCTGGGGGCGACGTGAGATCCGCGTCGAGGTGCGAGGGATCGGGAAGCTCGCCACGTTCTCGCTGATGGCGGCGATCACCTGGATCGCCTGGGGGAACGCGGGCGGACCCCTCGGCGACGTCCTCCTGGTCGGCGGTTGGCTGGGCTTCGCCGTCGGGATCGTCGAGTACTACCTCGCAGCCGGGCTGTACGCGATCGACGTTCGCGACGCGCTCGCGGAACGAGGGATGCTGGAGGAGTAACGTCACGCGGAGCTCTTCCCTCGGCCACGACCCTCGAAGGTCGGTCGGGCGGCGGGAGAACGGTCAATTGGCAGCGCCGAAGAGAACAGGAGGATCGACGTGGAGTACCCGGACGACCTGCGGTATTCGCGGGAGCACGAGTGGGCGAGATCGGAGAACGGGCGCATCCGAGTCGGCATCACCGACTTCGCGCAGGACGCGCTGGGCGACGTCGTGTACGTGGACCTTCCCGAGGCGGGCACGCAGGTCACCGCCGGCCAGGCGTTCGGCGAGGTCGAGTCCACGAAGTCGGTTTCGGACGTCTTCGCTCCCGTCTCCGGGACCATCGTCGAGCGCAACGGGGCGCTGGAAGACAAGCCCGAGCTCGTGAACGAGCACCCGTACGGCGATGGGTGGCTCATCGCGATCGAGCCCTCCGACCCGGCCGAGCTGGAAGGCCTGCTCGACGCCGCCGGGTACACGGAGCACGTCTCGAGCTCCTGAGCCACCCTCATCCCTCGACCCTCGACCGATGCTGCAGCCGAGGTCGAGGGTGATGCCGGACAACGGTCGAGGGTTGGCGCAAGGCTCGGTTGACCCTTCTCACCTGCTGCGATAACGTCCACGACGCGTCGAGGGTCGATGGTTCCTCGGGGGGTGGAACGTCGACCGGACATCCGGCAAGAGGGGAAGCAGACGGTGTTCTGTACGCGTTGTGGACATCCCAACCGTGACGATGCGCGATTCTGCGCGGAGTGCGGAGCTCCCCTTCAGGACGACTCGACCGTCACCCTCACTCCCGTCGAACCCGAGGATGAGGATGCCGCGGAGTTCCCTTTCCCGGAGGATGAGCTCGAGCCCGGGCAGGCGCTCCTTCAGGTCAAGCGTGGCCCCAACGCCGGGTCGACCTTCCTCCTCGAGAGCGACGCGACGACCGTCGGCCGGAGCACGAACAGCGGGGTGTTCCTCGACGACATCACGGTGTCCCGGGCCCATGCCACGTTCGAGCGCAGAGACGGGGAATGGTTCGTGCGTGACGCCGGCAGCCTCAACGGGACCTACGTGAACGGCGAGCAGGTCGACGAGACCAAGCTGGCGACCGGCGACCAGGTGCAGATCGGGCGGTTCAGGCTGACGTTCTTCCAGGCAGGGGAGTGAGGTGCAGATGGCCGGCACGCGCAACTACCAATCGATCGGTGAGGTCCTCGTGTCCGTGAAGACGGAGTTCCCGGACATCACCATCTCGAAGATCCGTTTCCTCGAAGCCGAGGGCCTGATCGAGCCGGAGCGCACGCCGTCGGGCTACCGCAAGTTCTACAGCCACGACGTCGAGCGGTTGAAGTCGATCCTGCGGATGCAGCGGGACGAGTACCTGCCCCTGAAGGTGATCAAGGAACGTCTGCTCCATCAGGACGAAGGGCTCGAGGACGGGCTCTCGCCGGACGGCGAGGCCGCCAAGGACGATGACGTGTCCCCGGTCGACGAGATCGCCGAGGCTCCGACCGGGCTCCAGATGTCGCTCGAGGAGATGTCGACGGCGACGGGCATCGACCGCGAAAAGATCAAGGAGCTCGAGTCCTTCGGGATCATCTCGACGCATGGTCCGGAAGGCGCGCGGTACTACGACGGCGACGACTTCATCATCCTGTCGATCGTGAAGGACTTCTTCCGCTACGGGATCGAGGCCCGACACCTCACGATGTACAAGCACTTCGCGGATCGCGAATCCTCGTTCTTCGATCAGATCGTCGCGCCCACGCTCCGTCAGAAGAACCCCGACGCCCGCCGGACCGCGGCGCAGACGCTGGCCAACCTGTCGGCCACGTCTCGGAAGTTCAAGCAGGCTCTCCTCCGAACGAACCTGCGCGACCACCTGCGGAGCGCGTGAGGCGGACGGCCGCCGCGAGCGCGGCCGCCGTCCTGCCGCTGCTGATCCTGCTGGCGCAGGTCACGGCGCTCCGGGCGCTCGGCCCCGCGGTCGCGCCGCCGCCGACGCCTGTTCCCCCGAACGGGTCGCCGTCCCCGTTCCTGTCCCGCCTGTCGGTCCCCGCCGATCCCATCCCCGTCCCTCGGATCGAGGCGTCGGCGGCGGTGCTGATGGATCTCGGCGCCGGGCAGATCATCTACCAGGAGTCGCCGGGCGAGGCGCGACCGGTCGCCAGCTTGACCAAGCTGATGACCGCGCTCCTGGTCCTGGAAGACGAACGGGGACAGCTCGACCGGACCGTCCGGGTCCATCCGGACGCCGTCTTCGATCGCGGCGACTACGGCGCGAGCTCCACGCTCGGGCTCCGACCCGGTGAGCGGGTCTCGGTGCGGGGTCTGTTGGCCGGGCTGCTCCTCGGCTCGGCGAACGATGCCGCGGAGGCGCTGGCGATCGAGGAGGAGGGGAGCGTCGGAGCGTTCGTGGACGCGATGAACGCGCGTGCGCGAGCGCTCGGGATGTCGCAGACGAGATTCGCGTCCCCGCACGGGCTCGACGACCGGGGGGTGTCATCGGCAACCGACCTCCTCGTCCTCCTCCGAGCGGCGCGGGAGCACACGATCTTCCGGAGGCTCGCCGCGAGCACGTTCGCGATGGTCCGCTCGGATACCGTGCGTCCGCGACGGATACAGAACCGGAACGTCATGCTCTGGCTCTACGCGGGCGCAACCGGTGTGAAGACCGGCTCCACGGCCGGCGCGGGCTTCTGCCTCCTCGCGACCGCTCGCCGCGGGGATCGAGAGCTGGCCGTCGTCGTCCTCGGTGGCGGCGACGAGGTCTTCTCGGACGCCGCCGCGCTCCTGAACCACGGGTTCGCGGCGTACGAGCGCAGGACCCTCGTGGAAGAGGGAACGTCGCTCGGGAGCGTGCGCGTCCGCGGTGGCCAGGTGCCCGTCGTGGCGGGCGCGCGGCTGGAGGCGCTCGTCCGGGTCGGTGAGAGCGGCGAGGTCGAGCGGACGCTGGCGACGTCGCCGGACGCGGCCTATCCGACGCCGAGCGGGTCGGACGTGGGGACCCTTCGCCTGAGCCTCGGCGGCGAGACCCTGGGGATGATCCCGGTCCTCGCGGCGGACCTTCCGGCGCCGCACGAGCCCGGAGGTTCCTGGTGGGGCCGGACCGCCGGTGCGCTCGC
This sequence comes from uncultured Actinomycetota bacterium, assembly GCA_963711655.1. Taxonomy (GTDB): domain Bacteria; phylum Actinomycetota; class UBA4738; order UBA4738; family HRBIN12; genus JAJNBA01. Next base: position 100,885 of record CAVQEW010000006.1, on the reverse strand, counting down.
CGGCGCGGTCCGGACCGTTGTCGCGGGCCTCCTCCGGTAGTCGGCCGAGGAGGGAGGCGGGGTCGGGACCATCGGTTCCATCGCCGCCGGCCGAACGGGTGCTAGGCTCCGAACCCGATGACGGAGCTCGCTCGCGTGTTGTTCGGGCGCGAGGACATCCACCGCCGCGTGGACGAGCTCGGCCGCACGATCACCGGGGACTACGTGGGGCGTGAGCCCGTCCTGATCTCGGTGCTCAAAGGCGGCACGGTGTTCCTCGCGGACCTGATCCGGCAGATCCCCCTGCCGCTGGAGACCCACCTGATGGCCATCAGTCCCTATGGGGCGAACGAGGAGTCGATGGGGCGGGTCCGGATCCTCCTCGACGTCGAGATCGATCTGACCGACCGGGACGTGCTGCTCGTCGAGGACATCGTCGATACCGGATTGACGCTGTCCTACCTGCTCTCGATCCTGCGATCGCGCCATCCCGCGTCGCTCGAGGTGTGCACGCTCCTCGACCGGTCGATCCGGCGGATCGTGCCTCTCAACCCGCGCTATGTCGGGTTCGACTGTCCGGACAGCTTCGTCGTCGGCTACGGGCTCGATTTCGAGCAGCGCTACCGGAACCTGGCCGACATCCTGGAGATCTCCGACATGACGGCGCTCAAGTCCGACCCGAACGCGCTGCTGCCGCATCTGGCCGTCCCCGCGTGAGTTGCGCTCGGTCGCGGGCCCCTCGTACAGTGCCAGCACGACCATGATCGAGATGCAGCTGGAAGGCGTTCGCGTGGAGCTCCCGACCAACCAGCCGATCGTGTTGCTCCGCGAGCGGGACGGGGAGCGGTACCTCCCGATCTGGATCGGGGCTTCCGAAGCCGCGGCGATCGCGCTCTCTCTCCAAGGTGTCCAGACGCCCAGGCCCATGACGCACGACCTGATGAAGAACATCCTGGAGGATCTCTCGGTTGCCGTGCAGAAGATCGTCGTCACCGAGCTCCGCGACTCGACGTTCTACGCCACGATCGAGCTCCAGCGGAACGGCGACCACTACGAGGTGAGCTCCCGTCCGTCGGATGCGATCGCCCTGGCGGTACGGCTCGCCGTGCCGATCTTCGCCAGCGAGGACGTGCTGGACGAAGCGTCGATCCTGATCCCCGGCGAGGAGGAGGAGGAGGTCGAGAAGTTCCGCGAGTTCCTCGACCAGGTCACGCCGGAGGACTTCAAACCCGAAGGCCCGCCAGACTGAGCCCGACGGGCCGAGGTTGGGGCGAACCGAGCGTCGACCCGCGGGCCCACGTTCGGTTCCGAAGAGATCAGCCGTAGAAGAAGACGGTCACCCAGAGCAGGCCGTCGTCGTCTCGATAGGTACCGAGCGCCACACGCCGGAAGCGTTGGTTGAGGATGTTCGCTCGGTGACCGGTCGACTCCATGAAGGCGTTCTGGATGCTGGCGACCGTGCCTCCCGTGACCCCGACGTTCTCGCCCCACGTGGACCAGTTGACACCGTCGAGGTAGAACGCAGACGGATTCGCGGTGTGGAAGATGTAGCCCTTGTTCGCCATCGCGATGCTGTGCCGGCGAGCGAGTCTCGACATCGTCCAGTGGATGTTCACGCGGCTGGACATCGTTGTTCAAGCGGCTGGTGTTCGTGGCTCTAGTACATCCGCGCCCGAGGCGTGAGCGTCGAGGCGGAAGCCGAGGGCGCGAGCGAGATGAGGCCCGTCACGAGCACAGCGACGAGGGCGATCTTGGTGAGTGAGCTTCGGTTGCGCGTCATCGGGGGGTTCCTTCTCGTGTCGTGCCTCATTCCGGGTATACAGCCTTTTCATCGACCGTCCGCCGTGAGGAACTTGAGCCTGGGCCGGACGGATGACCACCGGCTTCCGTTGACACGTAGTTGCTACGGGCATACGCTGCGGTCACACGGTCGTAATTACCGAGTTGTCATGAGCTGAGGGCGGGTCATGTGGTGAGCGAAGAGGGTTTCCGGGTTCCCGACGTCTGCCGGATCGTCGGTATCAGCTACCGGCAGCTCGACTATTGGGCCAGGACGGAGCTGGTGACGCCCTCGATCCGCGACGCTCGCGGGTCCGGGACCCAGCGGTTGTACTCCTTCCAGGACCTCGTCTCCCTGAAGGTCATCAAGAAGCTCCTCGACACCGGCGTGTCCCTCCAGCGCGTTCGGAAGGCGGTCGAGCACCTCCATTCCATGAAGCGCCCCACGCATCGGGTGACGCTGATGTCCGACGGCCGGGGTGTCTACGAGGCGCATTCGCCGGAGGCCGTGATCGACCTCCTGCAGAAGGGACAGGGCGTGTTCGCCATCGCCCTCGACCAGGTATGGAGCGACCTGGAAGGAACCATCTCGAAACGCAGACGGGCGGCCGCAGCGGGGTCGTGAGCGCACGAGCGGAGACCCCGGTCGCACCGCCACTGGAGCATCGATGCCCAAGAGCGACACCGTCCGCTTCGCCCACGCTTCCGAGCGCCAGTTCGCGCAGCTCCTCGACTTCTACGGCATCGTCTGGGACTACGAGCCGACGTCCTTCGACATCGAGTGGGACCGGGAGGGGAACGTCGTGCGGCGATTCACGCCGGACTTCTTCCTGCCGGAGTTCGACCTCTACATCGAGATCACCACGCTCAATCAGAAGCTCGTGACCAGGAAGAACCGGAAGGTCCGGCAGCTCCGGGAGCGATACCCGGAGATCCGGTGCAAGGTCTTCTACCAGCGGGACTACCTCTCGCTCGTCACGAAGTACGGGCTCGAGGACCGCTCCGGCTGAACGGCCGGCTGCCCGTACACTGCCCGGCGTGAAGTTCGCTCCGCACACGGAGGTCGAGATCGGCGAGATGCTCTCGGCGATCGGTCTCGAGTCCCTCGATTCGCTGTTCGACCAGATCCCCCGATCCGTGCGTCTCGACGGGCCCCTCGGGCTGCCGGACGGTGTCTCCGAGCTGGAGATCGTCGACGATCTCCGCCGGCTCGCCGGCCGCGACCGGCATCTCGACGACCTGGTGTGCTTCGCGGGAGCGGGTGCGTACGACCACTACGTCCCGGCGGTCGTCTGGGCGCTCGCCTCCCGGTCGGAGTTCGCGACCTCGTACACGCCGTACCAGCCGGAGCTCTCGCAGGGCGTGCTGCAGACGCTCTTCGAGTTCCAGTCGATGGTCTGCGAGCTCACCGGCATGGATGTGTCCAACGCATCCCTCTACGACGGTGCGACGGCACTCGTGGAGGCGGTGAACATGGCGAGGAGCGGCGATCGGACGCGGGTCCTGGTCTCCGCCGGCGTGGATCCGAGGCTGGTCGACACCCTCCGGACGTACGGGCGGGGGTCGGGCTACGAGCCCGAGGTCTTCGATGCCGAGGGAGGCCGCGGCGGGACGCCGGTCGTGGGGAGCGACGTCGCGGCCGTCGTCGTCCAGCACCCCAACGTGCTCGGGATCCTCGAGCCCGCGTCGGATCTCTTCGCGTCGGCACGGGAGGCCGGTGCGAAGGCCATCCAGGTGTTCGATCCCCTCTCCTTGGGTGTGTTGGCGCCGCCGGGCGAGCTCGGCGCGGACATCGCCGTGGCCGAGGGACAGTCCCTCGGGAACCATCTCGCGTTCGGCGGGCCGTACCTGGGGCTCATCGCCGCGAGGATGGGGGACGTGCGCCGGATGCCGGGCCGGATCGTGGGCGAGACCGTGGACCTGGACGGTGCGCCGGGGTACGTGCTGACCCTGCAGGCGCGGGAGCAGCACATCCGCAGGGAGAAGGCCAACTCGAACATCTGCACGAACCAGACGCTGATGGCGGTCGCGGCGACGATCTACCTCGGGTGGCTCGGCCCCGACGGCCTCGCCGAGGTCGGGCGCCTCAGCGCGGCGAAGGCCTCCTACGCGGCGGCGCGTCTCACGGAGATCCCCGGGGTGTCGCTCCTGCATCCCCAGGCCCCGTTCTTCAAGGAGTTCGCGCTCCGCGTGCCGGGCCGCGCCGACGAGCTGGTGGAGGGCCTGGTGGAGTCCGGGTACCTGGCCGGTGTGCCGTTCGCCGGGGCCGGTGACGACGTGCTGCTCGTGGCCGTCACGGAGCGGAGGACCAAGGAGCAGATCGACGGCCTCGCCGATGCGATGGGGGAGATGCTCGCGTGAAGGCGGTGGGGGCACCGATCCGCCGGCAGGGGCCGGGCGAGGGCGGCACGATCCTCGATCGTTCCGTGCCGGGGCGCCGGGCCTGGAGCTTCCCCGCCCTCGACGTCCCCGAGGCACCGGTGTCGGCCGACCACGCCCGCGCCGCGCCTCCGTCGCTGCCCGAGGTGGCGGAGGTCGACCTCGTCCGGCACTACACGGGCCTGGCGCAGATGAACTACGGCCTGGACACCGGCATGTACCCCTTGGGCTCCTGCACGATGAAGTACAACCCGAAGGTCGCCGAGACCGTCGCCGCATCGCCCGGGTTCCAGCGTCTGCACCCGCTGCAGCCGGACTCGACGACGCAAGGCATCCTGGAGGTCCTGTGGCGACTGGAGCTCGCGCTCTGTGAGATCACGGGGATGTCACGGGCGACGCTGCAGCCGCCCGCGGGTGCGTGCGGAGAGATGACGGGCTTGCTCCTGATGCGAGCGTTCCACGACGACCGGGACGACCCGAGGCGGCGCGTGATCATCCCGGATTCGGCGCACGGGACGAACCCGGCGAGCGTGCGATTGGCCGGGTTCGACGCCGTGCCCGTGCGCTCGGATGCCCGGGGTCTGGTCGATGTCGGTGCGCTCGCGAAGCTGGTGGACGGATCGGTCGCCGGTCTCATGCTGACGAACCCGAACACGCTCGGGCTCTTCGAGGAGGAGATCGAACAGATCGCGGAGATCATCCACGGCGTCGGCGGCCTCCTGTACTACGACGGCGCGAACCTGAACGCGATCCTCGGCCGCTGTCGACCCGGCGACATGGGGTTCGACATCGTGCACATCAACACCCACAAGACGTTCGCGACCCCGCACGGGGGAGGGGGGCCCGGCGCGGGTCCGGTCGGCGTCAACGAGGAGCTCGTCCCGTACCTTCCCGGGCCGAGGGTGCAGCGGAGCGACGACGGTGCGTTCTCCCTCGAGCCCGGTGGCGAGCGCTCCATCGGCCGCATGCACGGCTTCCACGGCAACATCGGGATCCTGGTCCGAGCGTATGCCTACGTGTTCCTCCACGGGGCCGACGGGCTGAAGGAGGTGAGCGAGCTCGCGGCGTTGAACGCGAACTACCTCGCTCGCCTCGTCGGGAGGAGTTCCCGCTCGCCCACCCCGACATGCGGCCGATGCACGAGTTCGTGGCGTCCGCGAAGCGCCTCCGGGACGCCACCGGCATCAAGGCGATGGACGTCGCCAAACGCGTGATCGACCTCGGGTTCCACCCCTCGACGGTCTATTTCCCACTCGTCGTCGAGGAGGCGATGATGGTCGAGCCCACCGAGACCGAGTCGAAGGCCACCCTCGACGCCTTCGGCGAGGCCCTCAGGCATGCGGCCCGCGAAGCACGCGAAGACGCCGGCGCTCCTCCGTGAGGCGCCGGTCACCACCCCGGTGCGTCGCCTCGACGAGGCACGGGCCGCGCGTGCGCTCAAACTGCGCTGGTAGCGCGCTCTCCACTACCTCATCGCGAGTAGCTCCGTCTAGTCATCTTCGACCAGTTCCGTCTCAAGGCTGCTCGTCTCCATGCCGATGTTCGGGTGGCAGGGGCGGCCGAAGGTGCCGCCCGTGGCGAAGGAGGCGAAACCGATGAGACGAGGTCTGGTCAGGACCGTCAAGGTCTTGGGATTCACCCTCGCCCTCACCGTCGTGCTCAGCGCGGTCGCGCCCAGCGCCCGTGCGGCCTGGACCCCACGGCGCGACATGCTCGGATGGATGAACAACGCCCGCAGCGTGCACGGCGCGGTGGTCCTGGATCGGGGATGGCGACTCCGGGCGATGGCGGACGCGCACAGCCGGCAGATGGCGGACGCCGGGCGGATCTTCCACACGGCGTCCCTGAGCTCCAGTCTCACGTTCGTGTCGTGGAGCGTGGCGGGAGAGAACGTGGGAGCCGGCCTGAGCATGCGAACGCTGTACGAGGCGTTCATGGACAGCGAGGGGCATCGCGACAACATCCTCGAGCGCCGGTTCCGGCGTGTCGGGATCGGTGTCTACGCCCACGACGGGTTCCTGTGGGTGACGATGGTCTTCGTCGGGTGAGGTGCTGATCGCGGCCTGAGAACCAGGGCCGGACGTGGAAGGGGCGGGGTCCGATCGGACCCCGCCCCGTTCCTTTCCGTGCTCTCGAGGGTTACGCCGCCTCGCGCTCCGGCCGGCGCCTGCGGGTCGTCGCGACCACGGTCACGCCGATCCCGAACAGGACCACCGAGATGAGCCCCAGCCGTCCCGCATCCGAACCCGTGAACGGGGTCGGCGGCTCCGGCGGGTTCACGTCGGCGATCGGGGTCACGGTGGCGTCGTCATCGGCGCTCACCGAGTGGCCGAGGATGTCTTCGCCCTCGACCGTGACCACGTTCGTCACGGGCTCGTCGCCCACCACGAAGTCCTTCGTCAGCGTGACGGACTGCCCGGGCTCGAGGACCTCGATGTCCCCGATGTGCCCCATGATGTCGTCGTCGACGCTGATGTCGTACAGCGTGGTGTCTCCGGTGTTCGTCACGACGTAGGTGAAGGTCACCGTCGTGCCGATCGGCACCGTGTCCTCATCCACCGTCTTCACGACATCGATGGCCGGGTGGATGATGTCCACCACGTGGTCATCGCTGTCGGTGACCTCGTCGCCACCCTCGCCCTCATCGGTGTCACCGGTAACGGTGCCCGTGTTCGGGATCGGGTCCGGGTCGTCGTCGGTCACGAGGTGCGTGCACGTGAAGTGCCACACCTCGTCGACCGCGAGCATCGAGTCGCCATCGCCGTCGTCGACGAGCGTGATGGTGCCCTCGTCGCAGATCGGGTCGGTCAGCTCGACGTCGAACAGGTCGACGTCACCGATGTTGGTCACCTCGAAGAGGTAGGTGATCGTGTCGCCGCGGTGCACCAGTGCCGGCCCGTCCTTGACGATCTGGATGGCCGGGTGCTCGACGTCCGTGTCGCAGGACGCCTCGTCCGAGGCCTCGACCTCGGAGTCCGCACCGAGACCCGATGCCGTCACCACGTTGTGGATCGGGTCGGGGCTCTGCTCGGTGACCGTGTAGTCGATGAAGGCCGTGAAGCTCTCACCGACCTCGAGCGTGCTCGGGAACTCGTCGGAGACGTCCCCGAGGATCGAGTCGTTCACCGTGATGTCCACCAGGGCCTCGTTGCCCGTGTTGGTGATCGTGATCTCGTAGGTGATCACGTCGCCGACACCGGCGGCCTCCGGGCAGGACTTGGTGACGTCGATGCCCGGCTGGTGCGTGATGTCGGTGGTGCAGGACGCCTCGTCGGAGGCCTCCACACCCGAGTCCGCGCCGTTGCCCGAAGCGGTCACCGTGTTGGTGAGCGGGTCGGGGTCACCGGCCTGCGGCGTGTAGGTGACGACCGCGGTCGCGGTCGCACCCACCGGGAACGGGTTGGCGAAGTCGACGTCGAAGTCGCCCGTGATGTCACCCAGCAGGGTGTCGTTCACGGTGACGCCGACGAGCGCCTCGTTGCCCGTGTTCGTCGACGGTGATCGTGTACTCGATCTCCGCGCCGAACGGAACCGACTCCGGGCAGGACTTGGTGACGTCGATGCCCGGCTGGTGCGTGATGTCGGTGGTGCAGGACGCCTCGTCGGAGGCCTCCACACCCGAGTCCGCGCCGTTGCCCGAAGCGGTCACCGTGTTGGTGAGCGGGTCGGGGTCACCGGCCTGCGGCGTGTAGGTGACGACCGCGGTCGCGGTCGCACCCACAGGGAACGGGTTGGCGAAGTCGACGTCGAAGTCGCCCGTGATGTCACCCAGCAGGGTGTCGTTCACGGTGACGCCGACGAGCGCCTCGTTGCCCGTGTTCTCGACGGTGATCGTGTACTCGATCTCCGCGCCGAACGGAACCGACTCCGGGCAGGACTTGGTGACGTCGATGCCCGGCTCGTGCTGATGTCGGTGGTGCAGGACGCCTCGTCGGAGGCCTCCACACCCGAGTCCGCGCCGTTGCCCGAAGCGGTCACCGTGTTGGTGAGCGGGTCGGGGTCACCGGCCTGCGGCGTGTAGGTGACGACCGCGGTCGCGGTCGCACCCACCGGGAACGGGTTGGCGAAGTCGACGTCGAAGTCGCCCGTGATGTCACCCAGCAGGGTGTCGTTCACGGTGACGCCGACGAGCGCCTCGTTGCCCGTGTTCTCCACGGTGATCGTGTACTCGATCTCCGCGCCGAACGGAACCGACTCCGGGCAGGACTTGGTGACGTCGATGCCCGGCTGGTGCGTGATGTCGGTGGTGCAGGACGCCTCGTCGGAGGCCTCCACACCCGAGTCCGCGCCGTTGCCCGAAGCGGTCACCGTGTTGGTGAGCGGGTCGGGGTCACCGGCCTGCGGCGTGTAGGTGACGACCGCGGTCGCGGTCGCACCCACCGGGAACGGGTTGGCGAAGTCGACGTCGAAGTCGCCCGTGATGTCACCCAGCAGGGTGTCGTTCACGGTGACGCCGACGAGCGCCTCGTTGCCCGTGTTCTCGACGGTGATCGTGTACTCGATCTCCGCGCCGAACGGAACCGACTCCGGGCAGGACTTGGTGACGTCGATGCCCGGCTGGTGCGTGATGTCGGTGGTGCAGTCGTCTGTCGCGGAGACGTGAGCGGCGGAGATGCCTCCGTCCGCCTCAGCCGTCACCGTGTTGGTGAGCGGGTCGGGGTCACCGGCCTGCGGCGTGTAGCCGACGGTCACGGTGTTGACCTCTCCCGACGTCGAGCGTCGTGTTCGGGAACTCAGCGGTGATGTTCCCGAGCAAGGTGTCCGTCACGGAGAGGCCCGTCAGCGCCTCGTTCCCGTGTTCGAGACCGTGATCTCGTAGCTGATCTCCTCACCGAAGGGAACCGACTCCGGGCAGGACTTGGTGACCGTGATGCCAGGCAGGGGAGCGACCCCGCCGACCTGCTTCATCGGCACGGTCTGCTGACCGACGCTGATCGTGTTGCCACCCACGACGCGGGCGGCGTCGATCGAGTTCAGGATGTTCCCGGTCGGGTCCGCTCCCACCTCGCATGCGAGATGGACGGTGATGCGGACGATCGCCGTCTCCCCGGCGCTGAGGTTCGAGACCGTGAACTGGCTCTTGATCTCGTCGTAGCCCGAGGTGTCGAGGGTCTCGTTGTTCTGGACGACGGTCTCGTTCCCGTCGAGGCCGACGTTGCCGTCGTCGGGGGAGTTGATGCCCCAGCTCACGATGTCGTCGAAGCCGAGGCCGGGCTGGCCCGTCGTCTCGGCGCCGAAGGACATGTCGAGCTGCACCGAGCCGGTGCCGCTGGCTCCGGACTCGACCTCGACCTGCACGAAGAACGTGACGAGGTCGTTGCAGGCGAAGTCGCCGCCTTCGAGCGACTCCACGACGCCGTTCGTCTTGCTGATGGTCCGGTTGTCGTAGCCGAACTGCGGGCGCGGACCGAGGCCGGTGGAGTGGTCGTAGGTGAAGGGCCCGGCAGCCACGAAGTCGAGGTTGACGTCGCCTCCGACGATGTCCGCCGCGAGCGGTGCCGCGATCGCGGCTTCCCGGCTCGTTCGCGCGAGGTTGCGCGTGCCCCTGCGGGCGCGGTGCGAGGACGTCGCGGATCCGTCATCCGTCGATGCCGCGCCGCCGCTGCCGACAGCAGGTGCCGGAGCTTCCTCGGCGGGAGCTTCCTCGGCGGGAGCTTCCGCAACCGGAGCCTGCTCGCCGGGAGCCTCCGCAACCGGGAGCGTGCCCTCACCCGTACCGCCATCCGAGAGGACTTCCTCGGCGGCGACGGGATCGGTTCCGGCGTCATCCGCCAGTGCGCTCAGTGAGCTCTGTCCGAGTGCGAACGCGAACAGCAGCAAGAACGATACGAACGAGGCGAGCCCGCGCTTGGTTGCGCGCCGGCGAAGCCGAGAGTTCCTGGTACCCATCTTCCACCCCCCAACTGGTGTTGTGGTTCTTCGATTGACCGATGGACCCGGTCCACGCCCTACGGTGAAGACTGTGGTCCGCTGCCTTGAAAGGTAACCCCTCCATCCGGGGGACACCATCGGGCGAATGGCCCGTCCGGCTCCGACCGGATGGAGTAGTCCGTTCGGACTTCTCGGAGCGTCAACAGTGAAGCCGGGCGGGGTCCCGATGGGACCCCGCCCGTTCCGTTCCGTATGCCCGACGGTTACGCGGCCTCGCGCTCCGACCTGCGCCTGCGGGTCGTCGCGACCGCGATCACGCCGATCCCGAACAGGACCATCGAGATGACCCCCAGCCGTGCCGCGTCCGAACCCGTGAACGGGGTCGTCGGGTTCTCCGGGTTCTCCGGGGGGTTCTCGCCGGCGATCGGGGTCACGGTGGCATCGTCGTTGGAGCTCACCGAGTGACCCAGGATGTCCTCACCGGTTGCCGTCCCGACGTTGGTGACGGGCACGTCACCCACCACGAAGTCCTTCGTCAGCGTGACGGACTGCCCGGGCTCGAGGACCTCGATGTCCCCGATGTGCCCCATGATGTCGTCGTCGACGCTGATGTCGTACAGCGTGGTGTCGCCGGTGTTCGTGACGACGTAGGTGAAGGTCACGGTCGTGCCGATCGGCACCGTGTCCTCGTCCACCGTCTTCACGATCTCGATGGCCGGGTGGATGATGTCGGTGGCACAGAGCTCCGTGTCGTCCACCGGGGTCTGGGACTGGGTCCCGATCCCCGCCGCCGTCACTTCGTTCACCAGCGGGTCGGGGTCACTGCCGAGCACCTCGTAGTCGAACTCGTGGGACTCGGAGGCACCGACCGCGAGGCTGTCCGGGAATGACGCCGAGAGATCTCCGAGCACGGTGTCCATGACGGTCACGCCGTCGAGGACTTCGTCACCGGTGTTGGTGACCGTGATCCTGTAGGTGACCGTGTCGCCGACGTGGGCGAGCTCGGTGCACTCCTTCGCCACGTCGATGGCCGGGTTCGGGTTGCCGATGTCGGTGGTGCAGGATGCCTCGTCGGAGGCCTCCACACCCGAGTCCGCGCCGTTGCCCGAAGCGGTCACCGTGTTGGTGAGCGGGTCGGGGTCACCGGCCTGCGGCGTGTAGGTGACGACCGCGGTCGCGGTGGCACCCACAGGGAACGGGTTGGCGAAGTCGACGTCGAAGTCGCCCGTGATGTCACCCAGCAGGGTGTCGTTCACGGTGACGCCGACGAGCGCCTCGTTGCCCGTGTTGGTGACGGTGATCGTGTACTCGATCTCCTCGCCGAACGGAACCGACTCCGGGCAGGACTTGGTGACGTCGATGCCCGGCTCGTGCGTGATGTCGGTGGTGCAGGATGTCCGTCGTCGGAGGCCTGCACACCCGAGTCCGCGCCGTCTGCCCGAGCGGTCACCGTGTTGGTGAGCGGGTCGGGGTCGCCGGCCTGCGGCGTGTAGCGTGACTGACCGCGGTCGCGGTGGCGCCCACAGCGAACGGGTTGGCGAAGTCGACGTCGAAGTCGCCCGTGATGTCACCCAGCAGCGTGTCGTTCACGGTGACGTCTCGAGCGCCTCGTTGCCCGTGTTCGTGACGGTGATCGTGTACTCGATGTCCTCGCCGAACGGCACCTCCGCCGGGCAGGACTTCGTGACGTCGATGCCCGGGCTCGCGGGTGATGTCGGTGGTGCAGGATGTGGAACGGTGACCTTGGTCCCACCCGCGCTCGCATCGAAGCTTCAGTGCACGACGTGGGATCGGGTCGGGGTCACCCGCGCTGCGGGATGTCGTGACGACCGCTGTGGCGACCCGCCAACGGGGAACGGCACGAGAAGTCGAAGATCGAAGTCGCCGGTGATCACGTCACCTGGGTCTCTTTCGCGTTGACGCCGATCGACGGTTCCGGTCGCCCGTGTCGGTGATGCTGACGGTATTCGATGTCCCTCGCCGAACGGCAGGGGCACGACCTCGTCGCCGTCGAGCGATCTCGTTGCCCAGCGATCGAGTGTGGTGTGAACTGACCGTTCTGCGAGTTCACAGGAGCGTGCAGGAGGGTATCCGCGTCCTCTCCGGCCGGCCGGTAGTCGAACAGGTTCGCGTTCGGTCCGCCCTTCACGACGACGGCCCACAGATCGCCGCGGTGATCTGAAGTCGAACGTGGACCCGTGCACGTGATCTCGAGGGTCCCCTCGACGTCACCTCGGACGCGCACTCAGGTCGACGGTGTGGCTGTGCGGGGGGTCGTCCCGGTACTCGAACAGGAGGTCGTCGCCGAGCACCGGGCGCAGTTCTGGTTGCCCGTCAACAGGATCGGCGGACCCTGCCCCGACGGAGCGCCTGGCGTGTCCGGACCCGGGGGCGCGGCCGGGGCCGCGATCGAGGTCGTCCGGGCGATGCGGGCGACATTGATCTGGCGCGTGCGGGCTCCGCCCGCCTCCGTGGAGGCAGCCCCGGCGTTCACGTCGACGTCTGCCTCACCATCCGCTTCGGCAGCCGGAGCTTCCTCGGCCGGAGCTTCCTCGGCGGGAGCTTCCTCGCGACCGGAGCCTGCTCCGCGGGAGCCTCCACCACCGGGAGCGTGCCCTCATCCGTGCCGCCATCCGAGAGGACTTCCTCGGCGGCGACGGGATCGGTTCCGGCGTCATCCGCCAGTGCGCTCAGTGAGCTCTGTCCGAGTGCGAACGCGAACAGCAGCAAGAACGATACGAACGAGGCGAGCCCGCGCTTGGTTGCGCGCCGGCGAAGCCGAGAGTTCCTGGTACCCATCCTCAACCTCCCCAACTGGTGTTGTGGTTCCCCCATCGACCGATGGACCCGGGCCGCGCCTTACGGCGGAGACCGTGGTCCGCTGCCCGGACGGTATTCCCCTCAGCCGGGGGACACCATCGGGCGAATGGCCCTACATCCATCCGGACGAAGCAGTAGTCCGTTCGGAGGGGACCGATTGTGGTGGAAATGGGCTGATTGCGCAAGACAGAAACATGGAACAGGTCGAAAAATCACGAGGCAGGTCCCCGAGGGGACGTGCTCCTCTCGCGCGGCCGGTCAACCCTCGATCTGCGTGCCCTCCGGGCGGGCCTCCGGACGCTTCCGGGAGGCCACGATCAGCACCGAGCCGAGGGCCACGAGGAGCCCGATCCAGCCGGAGAGGCGACCCGTGTCGGATCCGGTGAAGGGGCTGCCGCCGCCCGTGCCGTCCCCGTCTCCGTCCGCCTCCACCCGCGACCACCGTGACGGTGGCGTCGTCGACGTCACTCACGGATCCGCCGAGGACGTCGGCACCTCTCGCGGTGGCGACGTTCGTGATGGGGGAGGAGCCCAGGGTGATCTCGAACGTGCGTTCGGCGGTCTGTCCGGCTGCGAGCGAAGGGATGTCCCCGACGTGGCCGAGCGTGTCGTCGTCGATCGAGATGTCGAACAGCGTCGTATCGCCGGTGTTCGTCACCGCGTAGGTGTAGACGATGGTCGTGCCGGCCGGGCCCGAGGTGGGACTCGCCGTCTTCTCGAGTTCGATGTCCGGATGGATCACGTCGACGTCGTGCGTGTCCGTGTCCGAGACGGTGCCGCCTTCGTGATCGCCCGTGACGGTCGCCACGTTGTGGACGGGATCGCCGTCACCCGCGGTGATCGTGTGGTCGCAGCGGAAGGTCCAATGCTCGTTCACCGCGAGGACGGCGTCGCCGTTCCCGTCGGCGGTGAGCGTCGGCGCCGAGTCGCACTTCGGATCGGTGAGGTCGATGTTCGACAGGGCCACGCCACCGGTGTTGGTGGCCGTGAAGACGTAGGTGACGGTGTCACCGACGTGTGCGAGTGAGGGCCCGCTCTTCGTCAGGCGGATGCGCGGGACGCACGCGACCTGGTCGGTCGCCTCGGCGTGGTTGTCGGAGCCGACGTTCTCGGCAGGCTCGTTGGAGCCCTCGACGTCCACGATGTTCGTGATCGAACCGCAGACATCGCCCGTGACGATGACCCTGACGGTGACCGAGGCCGATGCACCGGGCGCCGAGGTCGATCGGACCGCACTGCACCGTCGCGTGGGGGATGCCGCCGGGGAGGACGGAGCTCGTGACGGTGCAGCGCCTCGCCGCCGAACGTGGGGAACGGCGGGATCGCGACGTTCAGGGCTCCGGGCGGCAGGACGTCGTCGAGCTCCACATCGGTGGCTTCCTCGTCGCCGACGTTGGTCACCGTGATCGTGTAGCGGAAGTCGTCGCCGTCGTGGAGGATCCCGTCGGCGTCGGAGCTCTTCGTCACCTGAAGATCGGGCGGAGTGGGCTCGGAGCACTCGACGGAGTTGCTGACGTCGTTCGAGTCGTTGTTCTCGGTCGCCCCGCCCGTCTCGTTCGACGCCGAGACATGCGCCGCGTTGACGATCGGGCCGCAGAAGACCTCGTCGACGGTGACCGTGATGTCGACGCCCAGGGACGGCACCGGCGCCGATGTCGCCCAGCGCGCAGGTGACGAGACCCTCGGCCTCGTCGCATCCCGCGGTGGCGGAGACGAACGTGACCCCCGCGGGGAGCTCGTCGGTGACCTCCACCTGCGTCGCGGTGGCGGTTCCTCCGTTCGTGACCGTGAGCGTGTACGTGATCGAGGCGCCGTTCAGGACCGGACCCGCGGGTTCGTTCGCCTTGGTGATCGACACGTCGGGCTCGGCCGCGACGTCGTTCCAGCAGAAGGCGAGATGGCTCAACCGCGTAGTAGCCACCGTCGGGCTTCTGTGGCGTATGGAGGTCGTGGTCGCCGGTGTCGCCGGCCGGGTAGTTGAAGAGGTTGCCGCCGCTCGGTCCGCCCTTGGCGTAGACGCCGTGGATCGGGAGGTTCGAGGACCAATCCACGTATCCCGTCGGGCTGTTGTAGTCGGTGACCGTGACGGTCAGATCGCCGCCCGAGACCTGACCGTTGCTCGCGATCGAGATCCCGTGATCGAACCCGAGCTGTCCGCAGTCGTCGTTCGAGGACTGGGTGTCGGCGATCATCGGCTGGACCCCGTCCGACGAGGGGGGACCGGGGGAGTCGACGGGTGGAGCTGCCTGGGCGCCGAGGATGCCGGTCTGCCCCAGAGCGAAGGCGATCATGAGGACCGGGGCAAGGAAGACCCCACGCTTGGGGGCCTGATGCTTCGGTCCGGTCATGTCTCCTCCTGGTCGTTCACGATGCGTTGGTACTTCGGTCTGTCGGCCGGTCGGCCCACACCCTACGGGCAGGCGGGGGACCGGGTCCATCGGCCAGAAGTCGCAGTCCATCCGGTACCAACCGCCGGAGCGGAGCTTCGCACCCACTCGGTCTCGAAGCAAGGAAGGCCTTCTGGGATCCCACAACCCCGGCTCTGACCCGCGGGACGGACCGCAGAAGAGGGGCCGAAACCGCTCTCGGAGGAGCCATCCCGGACAAGGTGACATAATGGACGTTATCGGGAATCGAGTCGGGACGCCCTGGGTTCCTCGCGAGGATCACGCCGGCCCTAGGCGGTGTGCTCGGGGTACGGCCTTCCCAGGGCTCTGAGCGCCAGGCCCCACCGGGTCACGAGCCACAACGCCTCGAACACGATGCGTCTCGAAAGCTTCGAGTGCCCGTGCTCCCGTTCGCGGAACGTGATCGGCACCTCTCCGATCGTCCACCCATGGAGCCAGGCTCGCATCACGAGCTCGACCTGGAAGCCGTAGCCGTCGGCGTGGAAGGGCTGCGCGACGAGGTCCTGCAGCACCGCTCGTCGATAGGCCCGGAAGCCGCTCGTCGCATCCTGGAGTGGGACCCCGAGCATCATGCGGGCGTAGGTGTTGCCGGTCCTCGACAACGTCAGGCGGAGCCGGCTCCAGTTCGTCACCGAACCACCCGGCACGTACCGGCTCCCGACGACGAGGTCGAAGCGGTCGCGGGCGGCCTCGAGCAGGGCGCCCAGTTCGGCGGGGTCGTGCGAGAGATCGGAGTCCATCTCGACGATCAGGTCGTAGCCCTCCTCGAGCGCGCGGCCGAATCCCTCCTCGTAGGCGCTCGCGAGCCCCGATCTGATCGGGCGCTCGAGGAGGCGGAGTCGCGGCTCCCCTGCCATCAGCTCGCGAACGATGCCGGCCGTTCCATCGGGCGATGAGTCGTCGACGACGAGGACCTCGACATCCGGATAGCCGAGGACGCCGTCGACGACGTCGCGGATCGTCTTGGCCTCGTCGTAGGTCGGGAGGATCACCAAGGTGCGGGCGCCCGGGGCGAGAGGTTCGGGTCGCGGTCGCTGCTCGCCGCGACCCCGCGGGAGGAGCGCGAGCCCGAGGAAGATCGCGAGCGAGACGATCGGCAGCGCGTCGCCCAGTCGGACGGACCACGTGCGATCGGTCGAGGCCTGGATCGTCCGCCTGATCACGCCCGGCGCGAACAATGCCGTCTCGTCGTACACGCGGCCGCGGGGATCGATGAAGGCGCTGATCCCCGACACGGCGGCGTGGACGATCCATCGTCCGTCCTCGATCGCCCGCATCCGCGACATCTGCAGATGCTGCGGCGAAGCGGCGGTCTCGTCGTAGGCCGCGTTGTTCGTCAGGACCACGAGGAACTCCGCGCCCTGCCGCACGAGCTCCCGGTCCAGCGCGGGGAAGCTGTTCTCGAAGCAGATGGGTGCGGCGAACACGGGGAGCCCCGGGGCAGAAAGTGTGTGCAGCCGCTCCCCCGGCGTGAGCTCGTACGCGATCTGCTCGAGGGCGGAGATCCACCCCACGATCGGCTTCCAGGGGATGTACTCCCCGTACGGGACCAGGTGGGTCTTGCGGTAGACGTCGACCACCGCTCCCCCGCCGTCGAACACGACGGCCTGATTGAACAAGGAGACGTCATCGCTCGCGTTCGGCCGGATGTCGGTCGACGTCGCCCCGGCCACCACCGGCACCCCGACGTCCGCGATCGTGGCCCGAACCTCGTCGATGATGGCGAGGGATCCGGGGTCGAGGGCGCTCTCCCCCCAGACGGCCAGGTCGGGTGGGTCTGCCTTGCAAGCTCCTGTGAAGGTCCAGGTTGAGTCTCGTCACGGCGACGTCGCCCTCTTGCCTGGAGGCACCGCGAACACCTTCGCGGAAGTCCACCTGGATCGCCGCGACGTCGATGGCACGTCCGGTGGCGGTCGCGAACGGGATGACCCCGGGAGCGAGGAGGGCTGCCGCGGCGAGCGCGACGCACGCGAGCCGAGCACGCGGACGTCCGCCGGTGGCACTTCCGGCGAG
This sequence comes from uncultured Actinomycetota bacterium, assembly GCA_963711655.1. Lineage (GTDB taxonomy): Bacteria > Actinomycetota > UBA4738 > UBA4738 > HRBIN12 > JAJNBA01. Next base: position 83,636 of record CAVQEW010000006.1, on the reverse strand, counting down.
GAGGGCCGCCGCGAACGCCACGACGAACGTCACACCGAACACGCCCGCCACGACGGCGACCCGAACGGTGATCGGGTTCGCCACCTGCGAGACACCCAGGGAACCCCACGTGAACCCGCCGAGCGGCCAGAGCCCGCGGAGCCAGTCGAGCGAGGTCCAGAGCGCGGCGGCTCCGACCGCGGTCAGGATCGGGCGACCGGCACGACGCACGAGCGGGAACGCCGCACCGAACAGCGCGACCGACAGGGCGGCGAGGAGCGTCAGCGCGCTCCATGCCAGCGTGCCGAAGAGCAGCACCCACGAGAGCGTGAGGCCGAAGCCGACCAGTCCATAGATGAGCCCGAGGGCGAAGCCGCGCGCGGGTGTCGCCGCTCGCAGGGCAACGATCAGCACCGCGGGAGCGACGATCGCGAGCGGCCAGGCGGCGACGGGTGGGAAGGCGAGCGCCGAGAGCACGCCTCCGATCAGGGCGAGGGCGAGTGCGACCGGCAGCCCGCGGTCGGTCAGGCGCAGTCGCGGCAGAACATCCGCCGTTTGTCGGCGAGCTGGCTGCGGTGCTTCACGAGATAGCAGTTCTTGCATACGAACTCGGTCGACTGGATCGGGACGACGCGTGTCTCGATCGGCTCGAGGCGATCGTCCACCTTCGTCGTCGCGATCGGCACCACGGGCTCGTCCTCTTCGGCCTCGTCCTCGTCATCACGAGCCTCTTGTTTCTCGAGCACCTCGTGGATGGATTCGACGTCCGCGGTCGGTGGGTCCACCGTCGTCGCGGCATCCTCGATGTCCTCTTCGGTCGGCTCGAGATCGTCGAGCTCCTGATCCGTCCCGACCTCGTCGTCTTCGCGCTCTTCCGTGCGCTCGGCCACCTGTGCCTCCGGGTTCCGTCCTCGATCCGGCCGCGGATTCTAGCGTTCACTCCCCCTCTTGCCTTGGGCGCCTCCGAGCTCGAGGCCCGTCTCTTCGCTCAGGGCCCGCTTGCCGCTCAGGGCGGTCTAGCTTGTCGCTCAGGGAAGGACACCGAGCGGGCCCAGGATGTTCCCGACGAGGGAAGGTGGAAAGGCGAGAGCCCGAGAGACCTTTGGGGCCGCAACGCCGGGGCGCCGCGTTCTCTACTCAGCCTCTCGGGCTCCGCTTCGCGCCTCCGCCGGGGCGGCGACGCAAGGCAGGACGTTAGCGACGGGCGGCCGCGAGGGCAACCCGAGGGAGGAGAAACAGTGACAAGACCACCGCTGCGGGCTCTCCGATCAGGCTCGGAAGACCTCGCGGCCGAGAGAGACCGTCAGGACCGGACGGAGCCCCTCCACCGATGCCACGTCGAGCGGGTCGGCGTCGTAGGCGGCGAAGTCCGCGTGCCACCCCGGCTCCAGGACTCCCTTCTTCCCCTCCTGCCGACCGAGACGAGCGCTCCCCACCCGGTGGAGCTTGAGCGCCTCGAGCCTCGTGAGTCGCTGCGTCGGCTCGTGATGACTCTCGAGAGCGGCGATCGCGAGCATCGGATCGAGCGGCGCGACCGGTGAGTCGGAACCGACGCCGACCTCGATCCCTCGTTCGATCATCGTGCGGATCGGGTGTGAGGCCATCGCGCGGGCGGGTCCGAGTCGCTCCTCGTACATCCCGCCACCCTGCCCCCAGAGCCTGTCGAAGGAGGGTTGCACCGAGACGGCGAGCCCGAGCATCGCGGTCCGTTCGATCTGGCCCGCCGAGGGAAGGACGAAGTGCTCGATGCGGTGCCGACGGGCGCGGAAGTGTCGACGCTCGCGCGAGTCCAGGGCGAGGTAGACCCGTTCCCAGGTAGCGAGGACCTGCTCGATCGCGCGATCCCCGATCGCGTGGACGCCGACCTGGAGGCCGGCGTTGTGTGCCGCGTGGAAGAACTCCGCCATCGCGTCGTCGTCGTGATAGAGCTCGCCTCGATCGGTGCCGTCCTCGTACGGATGGGACAGGGCCGCGGTCCGAGCGCCGATCGAGCCGTCGACGGGGAGGTCGCCTCCGATCGAACGGAAGTGCCGCTCCATCGCGTCCGGCAGGGACATCGAGGCGGGGACGGGAGCCACGTCGACCGGGAGCCGATCCCGGTGGCCGAGGAGCACCTCGAGGTCGGCGAGGTCCAGGGACATCTCGTGGACGGCCGTCACGCCGCGGGAGGCGGCCAGTCCCGCGGCCTGGAGCTGGAAGCCTTCCACGCGCTGGGTGTCGTACGAGGCCTCGACCCACGCGATGGCACGGCGGTTCGCCTCTTTGGTGAGGCGGCCGGTGGGACGCCGGTCGCCGTCGAGCTCGATCCCATCGGCGTCGGCCAGGTCGATCGCGGCGAGGGTCGAGGCGCTCACGACCGAGATGTGGCCGTCCGCTCGCGTGGCGACGACGGGTGTGGGGGTGATCGCGTCGAGTTCGGCTGCGGTCGGGAGCTCGCGGACGTCCCATCGGGTCTCGTCGAACCCCTCGACGTGCACGACGGGGATCTCGTCGGTCACGCGCCCGCCGATCAGGGCCAGGAGCTCCTCCTTCGATCCGGTCTCCCGGATGTCGGCGTTGGCGAGCGAGCGGCCCGTCGCGGTGAGATGGACGTGGCTGTCGATGAACCCGGGGACGATCGTCGTGCCGGGGAGATCGATCGTGAGCTCGGCTTCCGGAGGCTCACCCGTGCCCACGCGTTGGACGTGTCGGTCGTCCACGAGGATCCACTCCCCCATCGTCGGATGGGACAGCGTCACGATGCGGGAGGCGCGATAGAGGGTCCTCACGCGCCGCGATGATAGAGGAGTCTCGATCGCCGAGCATGACCGTCCGCGCCTCCACCCGATCCGCGAGGATCCGCGTCTTGTCGCGATGGAGATCCAACCCCACGCCGGCGGCGGCCGGTCCGAGCGCTGCCAAGCCACGTCGCACGTCGTCGCGGTCGCCCCAGAGGACGAGATCGTCGACCCATCGGACGAATCGGGCGCCGTGGGGTCGGATCGCGCGGTCCAGGCGCGAGAGGGCGGCGTTCGCGAGCATCGCGGACGGGTCCGGGCCGACGGGGAGGCCGCGCACGCCATGCTGGCTGAGCTGCCGGAGGACGGCGACCGCGTGCGCGGCCTCCGGCCCCAGGAGCGCGCGGATCGTCTCCGGCGAGATCGAGCCGTAGCAGTCGCGGACGTCGGCGACGGCGAAGACGGTCCCACGGGCCGCTTCGCGGATCGCCCGGCGGAGGGTCCTCCGCCACGCGACGCGGGCAGGCGCCCACGGGTCGAGCCGCCATCCGGCGTCCCGTGGTCTGGACCTGATCGCGAAGACCTCCGCGCCGAGCGAGCGCTCGATCCGGCCCGCGAGCGGGCTGACCGCATCGCGATACTCGGCGTCGGCGGCCGGATCGAGCAGGGTCAGCCGTCGGATCCCGCCGCCGGGCTTCGGGATCGGTTCGAATCGAGGACCGGGGGCGTCGGATCTGCCGGGGGGTCGGGTCGAGCGCGGATCCACGGAGCACCTCCTCGGGCGAACGGGAGGAGGAGACGCCGACCGTATCCCTCGACCGAGGGAGGGGGCAATCGGTCGTCGTGGGGATATCCCTCTCCCCCGTGTGGGACGATGCCGCGGTGCTGGACGACCGCGACCTCGCCATCCTCACGACGCTGCAGGACGACGCACGAGCCACCTACGCCGACGTCGGCGCGGCGGTCGGTCTGTCCGCCTCCGCGGTGCACGAGCGGGTCCGCAAGCTCGAACAGCAGGGCGTGATCCACGGGTATCGCGCCGTCGTGGATCCGGAGGCGGTCGGCCTCTTCGTGACGGCGTTGATCGCCGCGATCCCGCTCGACCCCCACCAACCCGACGACCTGCCCGCCCGGGTGAAGGAGTTCCCGGAGGTCGAGGACTGCTACTCCGTCGCGGGCGAGGCCAACTACGTGCTCAAGGTCCGCACGAGGACGACCGGCGACCTCGAAGACCTGATCCGCCGGCTCCGTGAGAAGGCGGCGGTGACCACGAACACCACCATCGCGCTCTCGATCCCGTTCGAAGGCCGCCCGCTGCGTCCGTGACCCCTCGGGAGGCCAGAGCCCTCAGTAGGCCAGGGCCCTCAGTAACATTGGGCCGTGCGCCTGTACAACACCCTCTCGCGTGAGGTCGAGGAGATCGTGCCGGTCGACGGCCGGCAGGTCCGGATCTACTCGTGCGGCCCCACCGTGTACCGCTACATCCATATCGGGAACATGCGCTCGTTCATGCTCGGAGACCTGATCCGCAGGGCGCTCCGCTTCGAGGGATACGACGTCCGCTGGATCATGAACATCACCGACGTCGGCCACATGACCGACGAGGTGAGCGACTCGGGCAGGGACAAGATGGAGCTCGCCGAGTCCGACGAGGGCCTCTCGGCGGCCGAGATCGCCGAGAAGTACACGCAGGCGTTCCTCGAGGACGCGGACCTGGTGGGCATCGAACGGGCCGACCTCTACCCGCGGGCGACGGACCACATCGCCGAGATGCTCTCGATGATCGAGACACTCATCGAGAAGGGCCACGCCTACGAGGTGGACGGGACGGTCTACTACGACGTCATGACGTTCCCCGGCTACGGCAAGCTCTCCGGGAACACGCTCGACCAGCTGCGGGCGGGGCATCGCCAGGAGTTGGCGGTGGACCCTGCCAAGCGCCATCCGGAGGACTTCGCCCTGTGGAAGAAGGCGGGAGCGAGCCGTCTCCTGAAGTGGCCGAGCCCGTGGGGCGAGGGCTACCCCGGGTGGCACATCGAGTGCTCCGCGATGTCGATCAAGCACCTCGGGGACCGCTTCGACGTGCACACCGGTGGCAACGACAACAAGTTCCCGCATCACGAGGACGAGATCGCGCAGTCGGAGGGGGCCGTCGGTCATCCGGTGGTGTCGATCTGGGCGCACGGCGGGTTCCTGCAGATGGGCGGGCAGAAGATGGCCAAGTCCGCGAAGAACATCAAGCGGGTGACCGATCTCGCCGACGAGGGCATCGACCCGCTCGCCTTCCGCTGGTTCACGTTCCAGACCCGGTATCGATCCGAGATGGACTTCACCTGGGAGGCGCTGGAGACGGCCGACCATCGGGTGAAGCAGCTCCGTCGCCATGTCGCGGAATGGGGTCCGTCCACCGACGATCTCGGTCCGGCCGCGAAGGAGCTCGATTCCCAGTTCCGCGAGGCCGTCGCGAACGACCTCGACATGCCGGCCGCCGTCCGTGTGGTGAACGACCTCGATCACTCGAGCGACGTCTCGTCCGGCGAGAAGCGGAGCCTCCTCGCGACCTGGGATCGCGTCCTCGGCCTCGACCTCGAACGGGAAGCGCGGGCGGCGTGGGAGCCCACGGAGGACATCCGGCGGTTGGTGGCCGAACGCGACGCGGCTCGGACGACGAAGGACTACGCGCGCTCGGACGAGCTCCGCGATGAGCTCCAGGCGATGGGGCTCGAGGTCATGGACACGGCCGAGGGCACGAGGGTCCGCCCGCGGGACTGAGGGCGCTCAGCCCACCCCGAGCGGCTGGCCGAGCCGGGCGGCCGCTCCCTCGAGCGCGTCGGAGAGGAAGTGGCTCCCGCGCAACCCCGGCAGCTCCCCCAGGGTGTGCTCCATCTCCTTGACGGCGACCATCCCGTCCGCGTCGCCGAACAGGGAGTGGATCACGAAGTCGGTCTCCGACTGCGGCCGGACCCCGGTTCCCACCGGCGCCCAGAGGTGCTCCAGCGCCCACCGGGTGATCGTCCGCGCCTGCCTCGACCGGGCGAGTCGCATCCTGGCCTGGGCGCGGTAGAAGGCGAAGTGCCGGCGCTCGTCCTTGATGATCGCCTGGAGCAGCTGGATCAGGACGGGATGCTCGGTCTTCGCGATGATGCGGTGGTAGCCGGTCAACGTGCCCAGCTCGTTCACCGCACCCCACGTCATGTGCACGGCGACGAAGTCGCGGAACACCGCCGAGCCGAGCAGCGTCCCCATGTGCGAGAAGTACCCCTTCGTCCCGAACCTCCGCCGGATCCACTGGTTGCGGTCGAAGCGGGTGGGGAACGGCGCGTCTCCGGTCACACCCTCGTACGAGGGCGGGACCCGGAAGCCGGCCTCACCCAGGAAGCGGCTGAACGCCTCCCCGTGCCAGAGCTCCTCGTACACCCAGCAGGAGAGGAACGCCGTGACCTCCGGATCGAACGAGGCTCGCGTCGCCAGCAGGTCGCGGAGGAAGACGACCGTGTGGGTCTCGATGTCCATCATGTACGTGAGGCAGCGCGCCTCGTCCGTCGTGACCGGATGCTCCCGGATCCGATCCCACTCGACGGTCGAGAGGTCCACCCGCGTGGACGCCCGCAGGTACTTGTCCAGGTCGAACTCCGACGTGTCCATCGTCATGATCTGGTCTCGCACCGCAGCCCGACCTCCGTTCGCGGACAGTTCCGACGGGTGTTCGCACCCCGCGGGCAAGAGGATTACCCGAGTCGAGCGGGGTCGGTCAAGCCACGACCTGGAGGTCGCGCGTGCTGCGGTTCAGCCGCTCGACGCCGTCCGAGGTGACCGCCACGATGTCCTCGATCCTGATCCCGAAGCGCCCCTCGAGGTAGACGCCGGGTTCCACCGAGAACGTCATGCCCTTCCTCGAGGAGGGTCTCGTCCCCCTCCACCATGTAGGGAGGCTCGTGCAGCTCGAGGCCGATGCTGTGGCCGGTCCGGTGGATGAACCGCTCGCCGTAGCCCGCGGCGTCGATGATCGCCCGTGCCGTCCTGTCGACCTCCTGAGCCTCCAGCCCGGGCCGGACGACGTCCACCGCGGCCGCCTGCGCCTCCTGGACGGCCGCGTACGCCTGCTCGAAGCCCTCCGGCGGTTCGGTCACCACCACGGTGCGCGTCGTGTCGCTGAAATATCCTCCGAGCTCTCCGCCGAAGTCCATCACGACCGCGTCGCGAGGCAGGATCGTGCGTCCCCCCGGTTCGTGGTGCGGCGACGCGGCGTTGGGGCCGCTCGCCACGATGGTGAAGTCGGCGCGCGCGTGCCCGTTGCGGACGAGCAGCTCCGCGAGGTCGTGGGCGACGTCCTCCTCCTTCCGGCCCTGGAACGGCCGGGAGACGACCTCCCGGAAGGTCTCGTCGGCGGCGCGCGCGGCGCGTCGGAGCGCCCCGAGCTCCTGCTCGTCCTTCACTGCCCGGAGGCGAGCCATCACCGGAGACGCCGGCGAGAAGGCGGCGCCGGGCAACTCCCGTTGGAGGCCGAGGAGGTGGATCCCCCACAGACGGTCCGCCACGGCGATCCGGGTGGCCCCGGCCAGCAGGCTCGCGGCGGCCTCGTAGGGATCGGACCCGTCCCGCCAGGTGACCAGCTCGAGGTGCTCATGCAGCGGCGAGGCGGCCGCGAGCGCCCGCTCCAGCTCCGGGACGAGGACCGCGGGGTCATGGCCCGGCCTGAGGACGAGCAGCGTCGGGCGTGGCAGCGGCTTCGGATCGTAGCCGGTCAGGTAGACGAGGTCGGGGGAAGGAGAGACGACCAGCGCGTCCAGCTCTCGGGACGAGACCTCGGCGGACGCTCGGCCGATCCGTTCGAGGTGCGAGCCGCTCACAGCTTGAAGAGTATCTGCCGGGGCATGACCTGGAACGTGACCGGGGTCGTGCCGAGCGGCACACCGTCCATGAGGACCGGCAGCGGCCGTTCCGAGCGGATCTCGAACCGGATCTTCGCCTTCAGCTCCTTGATGTTCGGATCGGGGACGTGGTCGCCGTGGCGGAAGAGGCGCGGGAGCTGCGTGTAGGCGCCCGATCTCGGTCCGGTGAAGACGAGGGCGTCCAGCACGCCGTCCCCCGGGAAGGACCGCGGGGACAGTCGCAGTCCGCCGCCGGTGAACTGGGCGTTGGCGACCACGATGTTCCAGGCCCGGCCCTGCCACGTGCGTGTGTCGTGTTCCACCGTCACCTTCGACGCCTTCGTCTTCAGGTAGCCGCACCAGAAGCCGTAGAAGCGCCGCGAGCCCCCCAACCAGGCCGGAGCCTTCGCGGCGCACGCGACCTGTTGGGCGCCCATCCCCACCTGTGCCAGGTTGTGCCCGTACCGCGTGTGACGCTCCCCCGCGGGGCCCGTCGCGGTGATCTTCATGAGATCGAGGCCATACGTGTTGTCTCCCGCGAGGTGGGCCGCGGCCGACTCCGTGTCGCCCGGGACGCCGAAGCTCCGCACGAGGTCACATCCGCTCCCGGCCCCGATCACGCCTAGGACCGGCTCCTCCCGGATCGGGCTGCCGTCGCGGAACATCCCGTTCACCACGTCCTGCACGGTCGCGTCGTTGCCCATCGCGACGAGGAACCGGAAGCCTTCGTCGAGGGCGCTCGCCGCGAGCGAGGAAGGATCCGACCCGTTCGCCACCATCGTCCGGTGCTCGAGCCCACGCTCGTCGAGCGCGCGCTCGAGCACCGGCACCTGATCCAGGATGCCCGCCCGCGGGTCCGCGATCACCGCGATCGTGCCGAACGGGCTGGTCATCGGCGAGATCCCACGGGCCGGATCGTAGCTACACCCCCGTGTAGGCGACGACGCCCCGGAGGATGGCCTCGCGTCCGGCTCGCACCTGGGCAGCCGTCTCGGGGGCGGCGACGTCCTCGATCTGGCGGAGCAGGTCCACGAGCTGCTTGCAGTTCCGGATGAAGTCGCCGGGCGCCATCTCGGTCTCGGCGAGGATCTCGTCGAGCGTCTCCCCCTCGGCCCACTGATGGATCGGCCTGGCGAAGCCCGCTTCGAGCTCGCGGCACAGCTGGACCTGATGCTCGTCTTCGGTGCGGCGCACCTTCCGCCACAGTCGCTGGAGTCGCTCGTACCGTTCCTTGGTCTCGGCGGTGGGCATCTCTCCCGAGAGCGGGATGCGCTCGCGCCCCTCGTAGATCACCGCGGACAGCAGGGCGACGACCTCGGAGGGGCGAAGGTCGTCCAGGAGCCCGGCCTGGAGGGCTTCGCCCACGAGCAGGTCGCCTTCGCCGTAGATGCGGGTCAGCATCTGGCCCTTCGGGGTGAGCTCCCAGTCATCGACGTACCGCAAGGCGCGGAGCACCGACAGGACACGGTCGAACTGTCGCGCGAGCGTCTCGGTACGGACCCGGATCCTGCGTTCGACGCCGCCCAGCCGGCGCTGCAGCTCCGCCGACCTCGCCGCCCAGCGCTCGTGCTTCCCGCGCTCCGGACACCCTCGGCAGGGGTGTGCCTCGGCCAGCGCCTCCAGCCGCGCCGCCTCGCGTTCGACCTTCGGCGTCGTCTGCCCGCGCCGCCGGCCGCCGGCGGTCTTGACGTCGAGCGCGACGAGCCGGGCCGCGACGTCCCGGCGGAACCGCGGGTTGCGAACGCTGCCGGACCGGGGCAGCGGGATCTTCGTCAAGACCAGAGGCGGGTCCTCGAAGTCCCTGGCGCTCAGCCGGAAGAACTGCCGATCCTGCGCGAGCACCGTGGGTTTCCCGTCACGCGAGGACACGACCACGGCGATGCCGCGTCGCCGGGCGCGGGGCACCCAGACGACGTCGCCAGGTCGCAGTCCGGCGACGCCGGAACGGACATCGTCGCGCCGCCCCTGATCGCGGGCCCGCCGGTCGTCGTCGCGGAGCCTCCGAGCCTTCTCGAGCAGTTCCCAGTACTCCTCGAAGTCCCCGAGGTCACACACCATGTTCTTCCGGTAGCCCTCCAGCGTGGCCAGGTCCTGCTGCCGGGACCGCTCGAGCACCACCACGCCCCGGTCGGCGAGGAACTGCGCGAAGGACGAATTCAGGAGGTGATGCGTCTGCTCGGGTGTGTAGTTGCGGACGAGGTTCACCGCCATGTTGTACGAAGGTCGGAACGAGGACGCCAGGTCGTAGGTGCGGGTGGCGGCGAGGCCCGCCACGCGCTCGAACGGCACCTGCCGCTGGTAGACGACGACGGCGTGGCCCAGCGCGTCGATCCCTCGGCGTCCGGCTCTCCCCGTGAGCTGCGTGTACTCCCCCGGGGTGACGAGCTCGTGCCGCTCGCCCTGGAACTTCCAGAGGTCTTCGATCACGACGCTCTTGGCCGGCATGTTGATCCCGAGCGAGAGGGTCTCCGTGGCGAACACCACCTTGACGAGTCCCTCCTGGAAGAGCTCTTCGACCGTCTCCTTGAACAACGGGAGCATGCCGGCGTGGTGGGCCGCGACCCCGGTCGTCAGCGACTCGAGGAACTCGGAGAAGCCGAGGCTCGTGAGGTCCTCCTCGTCCACCCACGCCGCACGTGTCTCGGCTCGATCACGGATCGTGGCGGCCTCCTCCCTGGTCGTGAGGCGGACCCCCGCGTCGCGTAGCCAGCGCACGCTCTTCTCGCAGCCCGACCGGCTGAAGACGAAGTAGATCGCCGGGAGCATCCCCTCCTGCGCGAGGACCTCGACGACCTCCTCGCGGCGGGGCACGTAGACCCGGCGGTATCCCTCCCGTGGACGGGAGATCCGCTGATGCTGCGGGAGCCCCGAGCCGCGGCGGTAGTAGGTCTTCGTCTTCAGCTCGTGCTGGTCGAGCGAGACGACGTACGGGTTCGGCATCAGGATCCCGTCCTGCTCGATGTGCATCGGATGCAGGCGGGGGCCCACGAGGTAGTGATGCTCGAGCGGCACGGGCCGGCGCTCCTCGATCACGACCCTCGTGTCGCCGCGGAGGGTGGTGATCCAGTCGCCGAACTCCTCCGCGTTCGAGATCGTGGCCGAGAGCGCGACCACGCTGACCGAGGGAGGGAGGTGGATCAGGACCTCCTCCCACACGGCGCCGCGGTACGGGTCCTGCAGGTAGTGGACCTCGTCCATGACGACCGAGAGCAGCCCCGTGAGCGTGGACGAGCGTTCGTAGAGCATGTTGCGGAGGACCTCCGTGGTCATCACGACCACGGATGCCTCCGGGTTGATCGCGTTGTCGCCCGTGAGCAGTCCGACCGTGCCGACTCCGTGCTTGGCCACGAGATCGCCGAACTTCTGGTTGGACAGCGCCTTCAGCGGTGTCGTGTAGAAGGCTTTCCCACCCCGGTCGAGCGCGCGCTCGATCGCGAACTCGGCGACGACCGTCTTGCCGGATCCGGTCGGCGCCGCCACGAGGGTCGACATCCCTCGATGGACGGCGTCGATCGCGTCCTGTTGGAACGCGTCGAGCTCGAAGGGGAACTGCCGCGCGAAATCGTCTGGCGTGGTCACGGTGAGGCCAGTCTACGGGCGGCCCTGCGTGGGCCCGATGCAGGCGCCCCGGCCCGGAGCCTAGAGACCGAGACCCGTGAGCACGCCGCCGAGCGCGGTGTCGAAGGCCTCCGGCGCTTCGAGGTTCGACAGGTGGCCGGCGCCCTCGATCCGCAGGAGTTCCGCGCCGTCGACGCCGTCGGCGATGCCCGCCGTGACGTCGGGCGGGATCAGGCGATCCTCCGCGCCGGTGATCACCAGCGTGGGCACGTCGATCGTGGGGAGGTCCGACACCGAGTCCGGCCGCTCGGCCATCCCGAGCGCGGCCGCGGCGATCGCGCCCGGCGTCTGCTCGGCGATCCACGTCTTGACGCGGTCACGGAGCTCGGGGGGCGCGTCCTCCCGCAGGAGTGGCGGTGGCTGGTCGACCAGGAACCCGTGCCCCTCGGTCCCCAACCGTTCCGCCAGGGCTCGCCGAGCGGCCGCGGCCTCGGGCGTGTCGCCCTCCGCCTTGGTGTTCGCGAGCACCAGGGCCGCCACCCGTGACCGAGCGGACCTCCAGAGCTCGAAGGCCACGTAGCCGCCCATCGAGAGCCCACAGACGACGGCGGTGTCCACACCGGCTTCGTCCATCGCTCGGGTGCAGTGCTCCGCCGCGGCGGCCATCGTGAGGACCTCCGGGCCCTCCGTGGCGCCGAAGCCGGGAAGGTGCGGGACCACGAGCGGCAATCGGGCGCCGAGCGACGCGAGCTGCGGTTCCCACATCCGGGCGTCGAGCGGGAAGGCGTGGATCAACAGGAGTCCTGTGCTCATGGGCTCACCGTACGCCTTTGGCGTCCGGTCCGACCACGACGGGGAGCGCGCCCGGGCGGATCTCGAAGATCGCCGGCAAGGGTCCGACCAGCTCTCCGTCGGCGTACACGAGCACCCGGCGGTTCGCTTCGACCTGCACCCTCGTGCCGGTGCGCATCCGCACCTTCGGGTGCGTGGTGTGGGAGCCGGAGAAGACGCGTGGGAACGCTCGGAGGAAGGCGGGCTTGGACAACGCCTCGACGATGCAGACGTCGAGGAGTCCGTCGTTCATCACCGCGTTCGGGAGGACCCGCATCCCTCCCCCGGTCCAACGGCCGCTGCCGACCTCGACGAGCATCGCGTCGAGCTCCATCCGTTCGTCGTCGACCTGGATCGTGAAGGCGGCGGGCGAGAACCTCGACAGGGTCTTCAGCAGGGCGGCCACGTACGTGCCGGTGGCGCCGAGCTTGATCGTCATGCCGTTCGCGGTCTCGTTCACCTCCGAGTCGAAGCCCGCCCCCGCGATGTTGATGAAGCTCCGGCGTACGGCACCCGTGGTGATCTCGATGACGTCGAGGTCGGTGGTCTTCGGGTTGGCGAGCAGCTCGACCGCGGAGTCGAGCTTCCCGACCCCGATCGCCTTCGCGAAGTCGTCTCCGGTGCCGGCCGGCAACGCCGCGAGCGCGGCGCCCGTGCCGAGGATGCCGTTCGCGGCGAGCGAGACGGTCCCGTCGCCGCCGAGGGCGGCCACGATCCTCGTCCCCTCCTCGGCCGCGACCCGAGCGAGCCGTTCGACGTCCGGACCCGACTCCGAGACGCGGATCTCGTGCGGCACCCGGAGCCGGTGCAGCGCGGTGGTGACCTTGCCGATCAACCGTCCCGCTCTCCCGTGCCCGGCCGCCGGGTTCGCGACCACGACGAGGTCGGCGGCGTCCCCCATGCGGCCTTAGGCGCCCGGGAGGGTGGGTTGCACGTTGATCCCGGCGGCGCTGAGCGCTTGGGAGTGATGGATCTGGAAACGAGCCGATCGCGACCGAGGCCTGCGCGAGCAGCGACTCCGCCCGTGCGAGGACGGCGCCCCGATCGGCGACGTCGAGGCGCGCGGCGGCGACACCGAGGAGCGCCGCCTCCCGAGTGAGGTCGAGCGCGCGGACCAGCTCGTCTCTGGCCCCCAGGAACTGCAGCACCGCGGCCTGGTCGAATCCCTTGTCCCTGATCGAAGCCCGAGAGGTCGTAGGACGCGATCGTTCCCGAGACCTCTTTCGCGCCGGCGCGCGGCATCCTGCAGCGTCGCGACGACGTCCTTCGGGGTGCGGTCCTTCAGTCCGGTCAGGATCGCGGGGAGCTGCGGGAGGATCACCGGGGGTGTCCCCTCCTGCACCTGGCCGATCGTGCCCACCTCGGTTTCGACCAACGTCTTCCAGGAGGACGCCGCGCGGCGACGGAGGAGGTCCTGCGCTTCCGTGCGGGTGGTCCGGTCTTGCTCCCGGAGGCCGTTGGTCAGCCAGATCCCGCCCCAGAAGACGAGTAACCCGGCGATGAACGCCGCGAGGGCCTGCACGCCCCTCCGCTTCGCGAAGGGAACCGGCACGGGGACCGGACCGCGTCTCGGCGCGCGCACCGGCTGCCTCGTCTTCGTGCGCTTCTTGCCCTTGATCGCCACGTCTTCGTCCTATCGCTTGAGCAAACGGCTGACGATGATAGCGCCCTCGTAGAAGAGGTAGAGCGGGATGAGCAGTGCGAGCATCGAGATGGGATCCGGGCTCGGCGTGATCACCGCCGCGAAGATCGCGAGCGCGAGGACCACCTGGCGCCGATAGCGGCGCATCGTCTCGTTCGTGATCACGCCGGCAGCCGAGAGCGAGACGAGCAGGATCGGGAACTCGAAGCCCAGCCCGAATGCCAGGATGGTGAAGATCACGAACCCGATGTACTTGTCGACGGTCAGCAACGGACTCACGAAGTCGCCGCCGACACCGAGGAGGAAGTTGAGCGCCGCGGGGAGCGTGAGGTAGGCCGCGAGCCCGCCCAACAGGAACAGGAGCAACGACACGAGGACGAACGGGATCGCCCACTTCCGCTCGCGCCGGGTGAGACCGGGCACGATGAAGCCCCAGAGCTGGTACAGGATCACGGGCAACGCCACGACGAGGGCGAGGAACACGATCACCTTCACGGTGATCAGGAAGCCGTCGATCGCGGAGAGGAAGATGAGCGAACACCCCTCCTCCTTGGAACGGCGCCTTCTCGGGGTGATCCCGGAGGAAGTCGCAGTAGGGGCTCTTGATGAGCCGCATCGCCGGGTCGTAGAGGTAGATGCCGACGGCCGAGCCCGCGATCAACGCCCAGAGACACATGATGAGTCGGTGGCGGAGCTCCTTCAGATGGTCGATGAGCGACATCGCGCCCTCGCGCTCCTCGGGGCTCTTCCGCCGCCACCTGGGGAGCGTCCTCATGGCTGCGACGGGTTCTCGGGCTCGGTGGGGTCGGGCTTGGCCGCCCCGTCCTCGAGGAGTCGGTCGGCGGGCGGTCCGGCACCCTCCGCCGGCTCGTTCGGCGTGCTCCGCGCCGGTGTCGCGCGCGGTGTCCGCAACGCGGCGGTCTCATCCCGGATGCTCTTGCCGGCGCGGCGGACCGCGCCCTTCACGTCGGTGGCCCGTCGCACGCCCCCGGTCGCCGTCCGGAACTCATCGACCGCCTGCCGCACGTCGCCGTCGACCTCCGACGACACCATGTCGCGGACCTCGTTCTGCACGTCGCGGAACTGCCGGATCACCCGTCCCACGGAGCGGGCGAGCTCGGGCAGCCGCTCCGGCCCCACCACGATCAACGCCACGGCGAGGACGACGAGAAGCTCGAGGGGTCCTACGTTGAGCATCGGATTCGGGACACGCCCTGCAGGGAGTCTATCGGGGACCCCTGCCGCGGGCCGGAGTGCTTCGCGGAGATCCGCTCCTGGATCGTTGGCTCGGGGATGCCCGGTCCGAGAGGTGTGCCGCCTTGTCGGCGGCCTGCGCCGAGGTGGCAGCCAGGTCGTCGGCGATCGGTTGGAGCTCGTCCTGCATCCGCCCCGCCGTCCGTCCGAGCAGGATGGCGTGGCGAACGAGGAACCCGAGCATGACCAGCAGCATCACGGTGGTCACGAGACCGACCACGAGCCACACGACGAGCCACGCCTCCATGCGGAGGATGCTACCGGGGATCGAAACGGGGGGACGCCGCTACGACTCGTCGGAACGGGCGAGGAACTCCTGCAGGTAGTGGTCGTCCTCGAGGAGGAAGTGGAACTCGATCACGTCGTCGGTCGTGAACGCGGGGCCGGCCATCGCGTGTTCGAGCGGTTCGGCGGTCTCGAGCGGCTCCTGGTCGAACAGGGTGTCGCTCGACTCGGAGCTGCCTCTGGGTTCGAGGTCGACACCGGCGGAGACGAGCAGGGCCACGATCTTGCGGTCCGCGCGCTTCTCGACCGCGTCGTCGCAGCGAGGGCAGGTGAAGCGGTAGCTTCCCTCCCGGCCGCTGGAGCGGACGGAGAGCGAGATCGCCTCGGGGCCCATGTCGACCTCTCCGCAGCGGGGGCATGTCGTCCGGATGGTTGTCATCTCACGACAGCTATCGGTCCACTTTCGACCGGTCTTGAGGCTCGAGCGAGTTGTCGGGGCTAGACCTGTCTGACTAGGTCTTGTGGCCGTATCCCGCGAGCGTCTCTCGGGCGAGCTCCTGCACCTCGAGACGCAGCTCCGCGGGCTCGACGACCTCGGCGTCGTCGCCGACCCGCAACAGCAGCCGAGCGACCCAGCCGAGCTGTCGCGCCGGGAGCGTCGCCTCGATCCCCCCGTCCTCGCGTTCCTCCACCTCGGTGGTGGCGTAGTACTCCGCGATCCAGCGCGCGCTCGGCCGCAGGCGCAGGCGGACCGCCACGTCCTCGCCGGTCGGCGAGTAGAGATCGCGTCCCGCCCCGCGAAGGCCACGGGGGGCGAAGGTCTCGCCGGTGGGCGTCGCGCTCCGGACGCGGTCGGCGCGGAAGAGGCGCTCCGCATCGGCATCGACGTCCCACGCCGCCACGTACCAATGCCCCATGCCGGAGAAGACCTCTTCGGGATCGACCTCGCGATCGCTCCACTCCCCCGTCGACGCCGCGAAGTACTCGATCTGCGATCCGCACATGGGTCCTCGCGGCGTCTCGGAGCACGTCGAGGTGCTCCGGCGCTCGCCCGCGCCGCGCGATCTCGATCCGTCCCTCGGCTTCGTGGAGCGCCTCCGCACCGAGGGACCTGCGCAGCTTCTCGAGCGCCTTCGCCAGGGACGGGGCGTCCGGCATCCCCGGGAGCGCGAGGAGCTCGGTGCCGCGGAGATAGACCGCGAGCGCCTCGATCCTCGTGAGCTGCAACGGCCGGGAGAAATGATCGGCCATGGAGATCCAGATGTGGCCGTCTTCGTCCACGTCGACGTCGATCAGGTCGCCGGGCCCGTAGGGAGGAAGGCCGGACATGAAGAGGAGGTCGAGGTCACGGCGGAGCTGGTCGGGTGCCACCCCGAACGCGTTCGCGACGTCGGTCAACGCAGACCCGGGGTGCTGGACGAGGTACGGGACGATCGCGAGCATCCTTCCCAGCCGATCGGAGGTCTTCGGCACGCTGCGCCGGCGTTCAGCCAAGGAGGGCCTCGAGCCGGCTGACGACGGCGTCGCGGAGCGAGACCGGGGATCGGACGACGGCGTCCGGGCCGTACTCGAGGAGCATCGCCGCGAACGCTTCCTCGTCGGCCATCGGGATCTCCATCACGACCCTGCCCTCCTCGTCGTGGCCGACCTCGGTGGCGCCGGGGAACTGGGACGCCGCGAACCACGCGCGGGACGCCGAGAACACCACGACGGCGCGATCGTCCCCCCCGGCGACCCACGGACCGGCGTTCACGTGATCCGCCGCCCGGAAGTCCTCCGGCGGCCTCGATCCCGGCCCCGTGTCGGCGATCTCCCCCACCATCCGGGAGAGGCGGAACGCGCGGACGTCGTCACGTGCGCGGTCGTGTCCGACGAGGTACCAGTGCCCTGCCCGGAACACCATCGACCAGGCGTCGACGTCGCGATCGTCCGTCTTCCCCTGCGACGTCCGGTACGTGAACCGGATCCGCCTGAGCTCCTGGGTCGCCTCGGCCACCGCGTGGACCAGATTGCTCCGTGCGTCGGATCCCGATGCGAGCGGACCACCGCCGAGACCTGCCAGGACACCCCCGTCGGCGCCGTACAGGAGCTTCCGCGCGCCGCTCTCGGCCGCGGGGTCCTGTCCCCCGCTCTGCGCGGCCACGAGGAGCGCCACGAGCTCGCCGGGCTCGAACTCGATCTCCGGGAGGTAGTACTTCTCCTTCGGGATCACGTATCCCTGCTCGGTGCCCCAGACGTCGACGTCGACGAGCTCGAGCGGCACCCCGTACTCGCGGAGCACGTCCTTGTCCCGCTCGAACATACGCTTGGCGCTGTCCGGATTGGCCTGCCCGTACGGCTCGAGCACCTGCCGGATCTGCTCGAACGTGAGGGGCACCGGTGTCTCCAGGAGGAGACCGACGAGGTTGAGCAGCCGCTCGAGCGGCTCGGCGCGGTCCCCCTCCCCCATGTTGCGGCATCATATCGACGCCGTGATGGGCGACCGGAGCAACGCGTGATCCATATCCGCCGTGGGACCGTCCGCGCCGTGACGGCGTCGAGACCGGGCGCGCAGGAGCTCGAGGTCGAGGTCGACGGTGTCGAGGCGCGCGCGATCTCCTACCCCGATCTCGGCGGCGAGGTGCGCGTGGGTGACCGGGTCCTGCTGAACGTGACGGCCGTCGACCTCGGCCTGGGGACCGGCGGCGTCCACTTCGTGATCGCGGTCGAGGGACGGGAAGCGTCGGCGGAGCCCGTGCCGGGTCACGTCATGAAGGCTCGGTACACGCCGGTGCAGACGGCGGTGCGCAGCGTCGAGGAGACCGACCCGGAGCTCCTGGACGCGTCGGAGGGATTGCGCGAGACGCCGGTGGTGTGCGCGCCGCTGCATTCGATGCTCGCCCCGATCGCGGCCGGCGCGAAACGGGCCGCGGACGCGAAGGTCGTCTACCTCATGACCGACGGCGCGGCGCTGGCGGGCGGCTTCTCCCGACTGGTCGCGGAGCTGCGTGACGCCGGTCTCCTCGATGGCTGGATCACGTGTGGGCAGGCGTTCGGAGGTGAGCGGGAGGCGGTGACGGTGTGGTCGGGGCTGCTCGCCGCGAAGGAGCTGCTCGGCGCGGAGGTGATCGTCGTCGCCGACGGGCCGGGGAACCTCGGGACCGAGACGACGTGGGGCGTGAGCGCGCTCGCGAGCGGCCACGCCCTCATGGCGGCCTCGACGTTGCACGGCCGCCCGATCCCCGCCCTGCGGGTGAGCTTCGCGGACGAGCGCGAGCGGCACCAGGGGGTCTCGCATCACTCGCTGACGATCCTCGCGGACGTGTGCAAGGTCGATGTGGACGTGCCGGTCCCCGCTCTGGCGGACGAGTCGCAACGGTCGACGGTCTGGGACGCGCTCCGCTCGCGGCGACTGGAAGAGCGTCACCATCTCGTCGAGGTGGACGGACAGCCGGCCCTCGACGAGCTCCTGGCCCGCGGCATCGACGTTCGCACGATGGGACGCGGGATGGACGACGATCCCGCGTTCTTCCTGGCGGCCGGGGCGGCCGGCGTCCTGGCCGGCCGGATGGCCGCCGAGAACCGTCGCTGGCGCGCGCCGTCCTGACCACGGGGGGTCTCCGGCGATGCTCCGTCGGATCGGAGCGAATACGGCGCGTTCGCGTTTCCGCCTGTGGCGTCGCGGGTAGCGGGGAGAAGAGCCCATCGAGCGGGCGGCGACCGGTCGAAGCGCTTCGTCACGGAACCGCTGTAACTCGATGGTCGAACTCAACCTGGAAGGAGTTGATGCTGCATGCACAAGAAACTGACCGCGTTGATCGCGTCGTTCGCCGTGAGCGCAACGATGCTCTTCACTGCAGGCGCCGCAACCGCGGCTCCCTCTACACCTGCCCTCGCTCCGATCCCGATCACCGGTGACTTCACCGATGTCCTGGGCGGCGTCGGGACGTTCACAGGAACGTTCGACCTGACGAGTGTCGCCGTGCAGGACGGGGGGCTGGTCGGTGTCGGAACGCTGACCGGGACCCTCACCGACAGCGCCGGGGCTGTGATCGGAACCATCACGCAGCAGGTCCGGCTTCCGCTCCTCGCTCCGAGGGCGACCTGCAAGATCCTCCATCTGGAGCTCGGACCACTCGACCTCGATCTGCTCGGGCTCGTGGTGCACCTGGACCGGATCGTGCTGGACATCACGGCCCAGTCCGGGCCCGGGAGGCTGCTGGGGAACCTGCTCTGTTCCATCGCTCAACTGTTGGATGGGGGCGCTCCCCTGAGCCAGATCGCTCTGTTGCTGAACCGGCTGATCGACATCCTCGGCGGGTAACCGCGAGGGGAGAAGATGAGAGGGCTCATGGGACGGAGGAGGGGCGAGAGACGCCCCTCCTCCTTCACATGTGGGCGATCAGCTGCTCCACCCGCTCGTCGACGGACTTGAACGGGTCCTTGCAGAGCACCGTCCGCTGGGCCTGGTCGTTCAGCTTCAGGTGCACCCAGTCGACGGTGTAGTCGCGCCGCTTCGCCTTCGCCTGCCGGATGAAATCGCCCCGGAGCTTCGCGCGCGTCGTCTGCGGCGGCTCGCGCATCGCCTTCGAGATCTCGGTCTCGCTCGCGACGCGGTCCACCTTCCTTGCCTTCTCCAGGAGGTAGTAGAGGCCCCGCCCGCGGTTCACGTCGTGGTACGTGAGGTCGAGGAGCGCCACCCTCGGCGAGGCGAGCGAGAGGTCGTGCTTCTCCATGTACCGCTCGATCAGCATCCGTTTCGTGACCCAATCGACCTTGCGTACCAACCGCTCCGGGTCGCCTTCGGCCAGGGCCTCGAGTGCCTCGCCCCACTCGTACAGGAGCTTCTTGGAGGCGTCGTCGGTCCCGCGTCGCTCGAGGAACCGCGAGGTCTTCTCGAAGTACTCCTGCTGCATCTCGATCGCGGACAGCTCCCGGCCGTTGGCCAGCTTCACCTTCCGCGTGCCGGTCGTGTCATGGCTGATCTCGCGGATCGCGCGGATCGGGTTCTCCAACGTCAGGTCGCGCATCACCGTGTTCCCCTCGACCATCCGCAGCACGAGATCCGTGATGCCGACCTTCAGGTAGGAGGTCCATTCGCTCATGTTCGAGTCGCCGACGATCACGTGGAGCCGACGGAAGCGTTCGGCGTCCGCGTGCGGCTCGTCGCGGGTGTTGATGATCGGGCGGGAGCGGGTGGTCGCCGACGACACCCCTTCCCAGATGTGCTCGGCCCGCTGGGAGATGCAGTACTGCGCGCCTCGGGGGCCATGGAGCACCTTGCCTGCGCCGCACCAGATCTGACGGGTCACGAAGAACGGGATCAGGACGTCGGCCATCCGCGCGAACTCTCCGTGCCGGGCGACGAGGTAGTTCTCGTGACACCCGTAGGAGTTGCCGGCCGAGTCGGTGTTGTTCTTGAAGAGATAGACCTGCCCCGAGATGCCCTCTTCGTGCAGCCGGAGCTCCGCCGCGCCGAGGAGCGCCTCGAGGATCCTCTCCCCGCCTTGTCGTGGGCGACGAGCTCCTCGACGTCGTCGCATTCGGGCGTCGCGTACTCGGGATGGGAGCCCACGTCCAGGTAGAGGCGGGCGCCGTTCTCGAGGAAGACGTTCGAGGAGCGTCCCCAGTGCACCACGCGCCGGAAGAGGTACCGGGCGACCTCGTCGGGCGAGAGCCGGCGCTGCCCGCGGAACGTGCAGGTCACGCCGTACTCGTTCTCGAGGCCGAAGATCCGTCGTTCCACGGATCGAGTCTAGGTCGGGGCGGGCGGAAGGCGCGGGTGATCCGGGAAGATCGGTGGGGAGGGCCCTTGCGTGCTCAGCCGGCCAGGAACCCGGCGATCTCGTCGTCGGTGAGCCTGCGGAACTTGCGGCGTCTCGCCTGGCTCCGCTCGAGGACGCCCGCCTCGATGTGATCGTGCTCGATCGTGCGCGAATCCGGGGCTCCCAACACCTGGACGGCCGTCTTCACCGCCGTCGCCAGGTCCCAGCCGGTGGCGTAGCGATCCTTCAGCGTCTCGGTCAGGTCGTCCGCATGCCCTCCGATCGCCACGAACCCGTGCTCGTCGGTCACGCTGCCGTCGAACAGGACGTGGTAGATCGAGGTGCCGTCGACGTCTCCGTTCACCTCGCCGACGAGGATCTCCACCTCGTAGGGCTTCATCTGTTGGGTGAAGATGGTGGACAGCGCCTGCGAGTACGCGTTCGCGAGGTCACGTGCCTTCACGTCCTCGCGTCCGTACGAGTACCCGCGTAGGTCCGCGAGCCGGATGCCGGCGATCCGGAGGTCCTCGAACTCGCTGTACTTCCCCACGCCCGCGAACGCGATCCGGTCGTAGATCTCGCTGATCTTGTGCAGGGTGGCGCTCGGGTTCTCCGCGATGAACAGCAGTCCGTCCGCGACCTCGAGCCCGATCACGGAACGCCCACGGGCGATGCCCTTGTGGGCGTACTCCGAGCGGTCCTTCATCATCTGGTCCGGCGAGACGTACGGCATGAAGGACATCTACGACCTCGCCTCCAGGACGGTTCGCACGGCCGCGGACACTTCCTCGTCGGAGGACTCCACGGCTCCCTCCCCGGTGACGGTCACGATCACGGGGAAGATGCCTCGCACGAGGTCCGGCCCACCGGTCGCGACGTCGTCCTCGGCCGCGTCGATCAGCGCCTCGACCGCCACGCGCATCGCCTCGCCTCGGTCCAGGCCCGATCGCCAGCGCTTCTTGAGGGAGTTCTTGGCCGGCTGCGCGCCGGAGCCCGTCGCCTGGTAGTCCTCCTCTTCCCAACGTCCGCCGGTCGCGTCGTAGAAGAAGAGGCGTCCCTCGGCGCGAGCCACGTCGTAGCCGCCGAAGAGCGGCACGACGACGAGGCCCTGCACGGCGAGCGGGAAGTTGGCGCGGATCATCTGGGCCAGTCGGTTCGCCTTGCCTTCCAGGGAGAGCCGGTCACCCGTGAGCTTCTCGTAGTGCTCGAGCTCCAGCTGGAACAGCTTGACGGTCTCCACGGCTTGCCCGGCCGCCCCGGCGATCGCGATCGCGGAGAAATCGTCGGCGGCGAACACCTTCTTCATCTTGGCGTCGGCGATCGTGTAGCCGGCGGTCGCCCGCCGATCGCCCGCCATCACGATCCCGTCGGCGAACCGGAGGCCCAGGACCGTCGTTCCGCGCGTCACCTCGACGGCGCCGGTCATCTGGAGCGACGACGGCAATGCCTCGGGATGCTGGCGACGCAGCAGCTCGACGAAACTCGGGTCGGCGCCGAACGAAGCCCCCGAGAGCGGGAGCTCGACCCGGTCCGTCACTCCCCGCCCTTCTGGACGTAGGACTTCACGAACTCCTCGGCGTTCTCCTCCAGGACGGAGTCGATCTCGTCGAGGATGTCGTCCATCTCCTCCTTGAGCTCCGCCGCCTTCGAGGTCGCCGAGACCTGTCCGGCGTCGGCATCGGCCTGGTCGCCGCCACCACCCTTCTTCTGGATCTGCTTGCGTTCTTGTTCGGGCATGGTTCCTCCTCCGTGGCGATTGTAGCCGCAGGGTCCCGGAGAACCCTCCCCTGGGTCGTTATCCCTGGAGGGCGGTCACGAGGGCGGCCGCGTCGTCGGCCGCCTCGAGCAGGTCGTCGACGTGGGCTTTCGTCCCGCGGAGCGGCTCCCGCATCGGGATGCGTTGGAGGGCTTCCGCTCCCGTGTCGATGATCAGTGAGTCCCACGACGCGGCCGCGATCGCATCCGGGAACTTCCCGATGCAGCGACCGCGGAAGTAGGCGCGCGTGTCCTCCGGCGGCTCCATCACGGCGCGCTGCACCTCGGTCTCCTCGACCAGTCGCTCCACGTTGCCCGAACGCTCGAGCCGGTAGTACAGGCCCTTCTCCCGACGGACGTCGTGGTACTGGAGGTCGATCGCGTGCAGCTTGGGATCGCCCCGATCGAGACCTCCCCGCTCCCGGTAGGCCTCCAGCAGGCGGTATTTCGCCACCCAGTCCAGCTCCCGATGCAGGGAGAGGGGTTCGGACTCCAGCGAGGTGAGGATGGCCTCCCAGCGATCGAGCACCTCGCGTTGATCCGGCGTGTCGTCCTCGCGTTCGACGTACTTCTTCGCATGCTCGAAGTACTCCCACTGCAGCTGGACCGCGTTCAGCCGCCGGCCGTCGGCGAGCGGGACCTCCAGGGTGCACGTGAGGTCCCGGGAGATCTCGTGCAGGGCTCGCACCGGTCCCTCGAGCGAGAGGTCGGGAAGGAACCGATCCTCGATCATCTTCAGCACGATCGCGGTGGTGCCGACCTTCAGGAACTGCGCGACCTCGCACATGTTGGCGTCGCCGATGATCACGTGCAGTCGCCGGTACTTCTCCGGGTCGGCGTGCGGCTCGTCCCGCGTGTTGATGATCGGGCGTTTCAGCGTGGTCTCGAGTCCCACCTCGGTCTCGAAGAAGTCCGCGCGCTGGGTGAGTTGGTAGATCGGCCGGCCGCGCTCGTCCCACGCGGCCTCGGAGCCGAGCTTCCCTGCACCGCAGAACACCTGGCGGGAGACGAAGAACGGCGTCAGGTCCCGCACGATGTCGGCGAACGGCGTCTGCCGGTCGACGAGGTAGTTCTCGTGCGTGCCGTAGGAGTTGCCCTTCCCGTCGGAGTTGTTCTTGTAGATCAGCAGGGCCGGGGACTCGGGCAGTTGGGTCGCGACCTCACGGAGCGAACGTTCGAGGATCCGCTCTCCCGCCTTGTCGTGGATCACCAGCTCCCGCGCGGTGAGGCATTCCGGCGTCGAGTACTCCGGGTGGGCGTGGTCCACGTAGTACCTCGCGCCGTTGGGGAGGATCACGTTCGCCAGGCCGAGGTCCTCGTCGGAGACCTCTCGCGACGGGATCGGTTCGAAGCCGCGCGCGTCGCGGAGCGGTGACTCCTGCTCGTAGTCCCACCGGATCCGCCGGAGCGCGCCGGCGAACGTCGAGATCAGCAGGGAGGACGCGAGGACGGGGTTGAAGTCGGGCACGCCGACCGCGGCGATGCCGTATTCGGTCTCGGTGCCGAGGACCTTCGCGATGGCCACGCGGCGACCCTACAGATATTGCCCGGGGCTCACCCGTTCGACCTGGCGGCCGTCACCCTCGTCGCCGAGCAAGGTGCGGACGTAGACGATGCGCTCGCCCTTCTTGCCCGAGATCCTCGCCCAGTCGTCCGGGTTGGTGGTGTTCGGCAGGTCCTCGTTCTCCTTGAACTCGTCCCGGATGGCCGTGAGGAGGTCCTCGGTCTTGATGCCCTTCTCGCCCTTGGACAGGAATCGCTTGATGGCGTCCTTCTTGGCCCGCCGGACGATGTTCTCGATCATCGCGCCCGAGTTGAAGTCCTTGAAGTAGAGGATCTCCTTGTCTCCGGACGCGTACGTGACCTCGAGGAACCGGTTCCGCTCCGACGGCTCGTACATCTGCTCGACCGTGCGCTCGATCATCCGGGCGACCGCCACCAGCACGTCGCCGCCGTGCCGGTCCACCTCGTCGGGGTGGATCGGCACCACCGGGTGCAGGTACTTCGACATGACGTCCTTGGCCTGGTCGGCGGTCGGACGCTCGATCTTGATCTTCACGTCGAGGCGGCCCGGCCGCAGGATCGCGGGGTCGATCAGGTCCTCACGGTTGGACGCGCCGATCACGATCACGTTCTTGAGGGTCTCGACGCCGTCGAGCTCCGACAGGAGCTGCGGCACGATCGTCGACTCGACGTCGGAGCTGATGCCGGTGCCGCGCGTGCGGAAGATCGAATCCATCTCGTCGAAGAACACGATGACCGGGAGGCCTTCCTCGCTGCGCTCCTTGGCGCGCTGGAAGATCTCGCGGATCTGTCGCTCGGTCTCGCCGACGTACTTGTTGAGCAGCTCCGGGCCCTTCACGTTCAAGAAGTAGCTGCGGGCGTCCTCCCGCCCGGTCCGCTCCCGCACCTTGTCCGCCAGGGACTTGGCGACGGCCTTCGCGATCAGCGTCTTCCCGCATCCCGGTGGTCCGTACAGGAGCACGCCCTTCGGAGCCTCCAGCTGGTGCTCCTGGAAGAGCTCCGCGTAGAGGAACGGCAGCTCGACCGCGTCGCGGATCGCCTCGATCTGCCCCTCCAGACCGCCGATGTCCTCGTACGTGATGTCGGGGATCTCCTCGAGGACGAGCTCCTCGACCTCTTCCCGAGGGAGGAGCTCCGTCGCGACGCCGGAGCGCGCGTCGAACAGGACGGGGTCGCCCGCTCGCACGACCGTGCCGAAGAGGGAGCCCGCGAGGTAGGCCACGTGCTCCTCGTCGCCCCGGCTGACGACGACGGCGCGATCGGTTCCGAGCCGGTCCTTGACCTTGACCACCTGCCCGGTCCCGTCGGGGTCGAGCACCTCCACGACGTTGAGGGCGTCGTTCAGGATCACCTGTGCGCCGGAAACCAGCTTGTCGTCGTCCAGGTCGGGCGCGGGCATCACGCGCATCTTCCGGCCGGCGGTCACGACATCGACGGATCCGTCCTCGTTGCTGCCCACGTACACGCCGAACGTGGCGGGGGGCTGGGAGAGCTTCTCGACCTCCTCGGCGAGCGCCTCGATCCGCTGCTTCTCGTCGCGGAGGGCGTCGGCGAGCTTCTGGTTCTGGCCGGTTGCCCGCGCGAGGGACTCGCGTGTCTCGATGAGCTTCTCCTCGAGCAGCTGCACCTGCCGGGGAGCGTTGGTCAGGCGGCGCCGAAGGAGGCCGACCTCCTCCTCCAGGAAGGAGATCTGCGTCTGCAGCTCGTGGATCTGCTTCTCGCGCTGCTCAGCCTGCTCGCGGCTGTCGGCCATCCCATCCACCTCCGCCCTGCTCCCGATGCTACTCCCGGTATCAGCTCGCCTCCAGAGAACTCTCCTCGTAGATACGGCAGGAAGCCCGCGCCCTCCGATGCCTGGAAATAGGTACTTCTCTGATGCTAGTCCCCCGGCCCGACACGAGCCAGTGTCAGGAACCCGGTGTGCCCCACCATCCGATGGTCGGGACGGACGCTCCGGTCCGTCACGTGCCACCCGCGCTTGAGCACCTCGAACGTCTCGATGTGGAGGAAGCCGGCAGCGGGAAGCGCCAGGACGAGTTGCTGGATCTGGATCGTGGTGGGGACGTAGGCACACAGGACGGCGCCCGGCTCGAGCGCCGTGTGCAGGGCCTCCAGCGGCCCCCACGGTTCCGGGAGATCCAGGACGACGCGATCGAACCGCTCCTCGCGGGTGGCCACCTCGGTGACGTCGCCCTCCCGCAGCTCCAGTTGATCCGGGATCTTCCCGAAGAAGCTCTCGACGTTCGCTCGGGCCTGGGCCCCGTGCTCCGCACGGAGCTCGTAGGAGACGACGCGCCCCTGCTCCCCCACCGCTCGGCAGAGCGCGATCGTGAGCGCCCCCGAGCCGGTGCCGGCTTCGAGCACCCGCGCGCCCGGATAGACGTCCGCGTACACCACGATCGGTCCGAGGTCCTTCGGATAGACGACCTGCGCGCCCCTCGGCATCTTCAGCACGAAGTCGGCGAAGCGCGGACGGAACGCCACGAACACCATCCCGCGCGCGGTGGTGACGCGCGATCCCTCGGGTCGACCGATCAGGTCGTCGTGCGCGAGCGTCCCGGCGTGGGTGTGGTACGTGGCACCCGCACGCAGCGAGAACAGATGCGTGCGGTCCCGCTGATCGATCAGGAGGACCTTCTCGCCCGCTTCGAAGGGGGGGTGCATCCGGGAAGGCTAGCGCAGACGGCTCGCGCTCCTCCGGTGCAGGAGGGTCGTGAGGAACTAGGGCTCGAGGAACTCGGTCGGCAACGGCTTCGTCCCGAGGGTGACGCGGACGCCGCGTTCCTGGCCGTTCGAGCCGACCACGCGCACCTCGACCACGTCGCCGGGCGTCAGGGCATCGAGCACGCGCCCGAGGTCCTCGGCCGCATCGATCGCGTTCCCGTCCACCTCGACGATCACGTCCCCTTCGTCGATCCCGGCGTCGGCCGCGGGCCCGTTCGCGAGCGTGGCGAGGACGAGGGCCCCGCTGTCGACCTTCAGGTCGAGCTGGAACGCGAGGTCGGCCGTGACGTCCCTCGTCGAGATGCCGAGGTAGGCGGTCGCCCGCAGCGGTTCGGAGATCGCCCGGTCGATCGCCGGCATCACCGAGTCGATCGCGATCGCGAAGCCGATGTTCTCGGCCTCGTCGCTCCCGGCCGAGTTGATCCCCACGACGCGGCCGGCCATGTCGACCAGAGGACCGCCGGAGTTCCCGTGGTTGATCGCCGCGTCGGTCTGGATCACCTCGCTGTAGGTGCGAACGCCGTTCGAGCACACCGTGCACTGCGGGTCCTGGACCCGGATCGTTCGATCGAGCGAGGAGACGATGCCTGCCGTGACCGAGGGCCCGCCCTCGAGCGCGAGGGCGTAGCCGATCGCGACGACCTGTTGTCCGAGTCGCAGGTCGGTGCTGGAGCCGAACGCGATCGTCGGGAGGTCCTCGGCGTCGACCTTGAGGACGGCGAGGTCGTGCTCGCAGTCGCCTCCGATCACCCGAGCGTCGTAGCGGGTCGGCTCGTCCTCCGAGGTGAACACCGAGATGCGAGAGGCACCCTGGACCACGTGGCAATTCGTGACGACGACGCCGTTCGACCGGACGATGAAGCCGGTCCCGATCCCTTCACCCTGTTCGGGCACGCCCGAGGGGGATGCCTGGTACACGTTCGTCGTCACGTTCACCACGGATGGGAGCACCCTCGTCGCGACCGCGGCGAACGGTTCCCTGCCGAGGTCCAGCGGCGGGACCGGCGAGGCGGGAGTGGACGTGGGCGTGGGACCCGCGATCTGGGCCGTCGCGGTACACGCGGCGAACAGGAGCGCCATGCACGCGATCATCGGAGAGAAGCGTCTGGATGAGATCGCAGGCTTCACGCGAGGGGTTCGCTCCCGGTGAGACGAGGGTTCGGAGTTTCCCTCGGCCCTGGCGGGCCGAGGGGTGGTCGCTTCCGAGGTTACTCCAGCAGCGAGCCTGCGGGCCGCTCCTTGCGCGGGTCGACGAACGGGATCGCCGCGGTGCGCCCGATCAGGTGATCCCCGTCCTCGGTCTCGACGTCGAGTGCGGTTCCCGGCTGCGAGAGCTCGAACGGCACCCAGACGTACCCGATGTTCTTGGCGAGCCCGGGCGACCACACCGCGTCCGTCATCCGTCCGACCTCTCGGCCGTCGTGGTGGACCGGCCAGTACTCCGACATCTCCGCTCGAAGCTCGTCGCCCTCGAGCTCGATGCCGACGAGCTTGCGATCGACGCCTTCCCGCTTGATGCGTTCCAGGGCTTCCTTCCCGATGTAGTCCTGCGGCTGGTCCTCCACGAGCCGCTCGAGCCCCATCACGTGCAGCGGGGTGTCGTCGATCCGCATGTCGGACCCGTAGTTGAAGATGCCGGCTTCGATCCGGCGTGCCTCGCACGGGGCGATCGGCTTGATGCCGAACTCCTCCCCGGCTCGGCGATCGCGCTCCAGAGTTGATCGCCCATCGTCCCGTCCAGGAGGTTCACCT
The DNA here is from genome assembly GCA_963711655.1 of uncultured Actinomycetota bacterium. Classification (GTDB taxonomy): domain Bacteria; phylum Actinomycetota; class UBA4738; order UBA4738; family HRBIN12; genus JAJNBA01. Next base: position 55,060 of record CAVQEW010000006.1, on the reverse strand, counting down.
CGAAACCGGGGATCGCGGTCCATCCCGTCCTGCTGATCAGGACCGGGATGCCCTGGATCTCGAACTCGTCCACCCAGTAGTACTTGATGTCGTAGATCGCCGGGGCCGACGAGCTTCTCGAGCGTCTTCGCCGAGAGGGGACCCTGCACCTGCATCGGGTGGACGTCCGGGAACGAGACCTCGACGTCGAGCCCGGACGAGGCCGCGACGCCCATCGCGTAGAGCCCCGCGTCGGAGTCCGCCAGCTGCATCCACCACGTGTTCTCCGCCACGTGCAGCAGGACCGGATCGTTCACGATGCCGCCGTCCGGGGAGGTCACGATCATGTACTTGCCCTGTTTCACGGCACAGGTGGTGAGATCGCGGCAGGTGATCATGTCGATCAGCCGGTCGGCGTCCGGCCCCGCGACCTGGACCGTGCGTTCGACCCCGACGTCCCACATGGTCACGCCGGAGGCCAGGAGGTGGTACTCGACCTCCGGATCGTCGAAGTAACCGGGCAGGTACATGTGGTTGTAGATGTCATAGGCCGTGCACCCGGCGCGGAGCGTCGACTTGAAGAACGGCGACTGCTGATACCAGGGTCCGAAGTACAACGTGGCGCTCTTCGCGAGCATCTCCGGTCGTTCGTTGACCATGATCTCCTCCTCGATCGCTCTGACGGGCGCATTGAATCATCGTTCAACTCATGCTCGTCTGCAACTCCCGCAGAACGCCCTGAACAGGAGCGATGTACCTGAACGGCCGTTAGGAAAGAGCCGTTAGGAAATGGAGGCTTGGAAGGGCTAGGCCACCGGGATCGACTTGTCCGGATCGACGAACGGCATCGGCACGACGGTCGCGGTCCTGGTCCCCCACTCGGTCTCGACCGTCACGGAGGAGCCCTCGGAGGATCGGTCGGTCGGGAGCCAGCAGTAGCCGATGTTCTTCCCGAGACGCGGCGAGTAGATCGCCGAGGTCACCTTCCCGACCTCCTCGCCCGCGTCGAGGGCCGGCCATTTCACGTTGTTCAACTCGGGGAACGGGTCGCCGTCGAACTCCACGCCGTTGATCCGTCGGCTGACCCCCGTCTCGCGGATCCTGCGGAGCGCCGCGAGGGAGATCGACGCCTCGTCGGCCAGGTCCCACGCGACGAGCCGATCCAGTCCCAGCTCGATCGGGTTGTTCTCGTACGTCATGTCGGCGCCCCAGTTGAAGATCGCGCCCTCGATCCGGCGGATGTCGCTCGGACCGGTGGGGACGATGCCGAACTCCTGGCCCGCCTCCATGATCGCCTCGAACACCTCCGTGCCCTTGGTCGTGTCGGTGAGATACACCTCGTAGCCGATCTCCGACGTCCACCCGGTGCGGGTGACCACGACCGGCGCGCCGGCGATCTTGGCCTCCGTCCAGAAGTAGTACTTGAGGTCGAGGATCTCCGGGACCGAGGAGCTTCGCCATCAGGTCCTTCGACTTCGGGCCCTGGACCTGGAGCGGTGCGACGTCGGCCTCGCGGATCGTCACGTCGAGGTCCGGGTACGCGTTCTTCAGGCCCCGCGCGAACAGCAACGCGTCCGAGGAGGCGAGCGCGAACCAGAACGTGTTGCTCGTCCATGCGGGTCAGGACGGGGTCGTTCACGATCCCGCCGTCGCTGTCACAGATCAGCACGTACTTCCCCTGGCCGACCGCGCACTTCGAGAGGTCGCGCGGCGTGAGGAGCTGCGCGAACCGGAAGCCGTCCGGCCCGGAGATCTCGAGACAGCGCTCGACCGAGACGTCCCACAGCGTGACCCCGTGCAACAGCGCGTCGAACTCCGCCTCGAACGAGTCGAAGCGGATCGGGAAGTACATGTGGTTGTAGACCGTGAAGCCCTTCGGGCCGTACCGCTGGGTCGCCTCGTAGTACGGGGTCCGGCGGTTCCGGGCTCCGCGCTGGACGAGGCTCATGTCGAAGGGCTCGGTCATCGTGGGTGACTCCTCTCGGAAGTGGCCGCCCGGCTGGCGCCGGCGGTGACGTCTGCGGCATCCCGTCTCCGCGCGGGATGCCTGGGTATCGTGCGAGCGCGGTCAGTGCCAGGCAACCACGCCGGATGACCCGAAGTCAGCTCGCGCCGTTGCGCTCGAAGACGGGGACGCCTTCGACGAACGTGGCGTCGACCTGGGCGTTCGCGATCTCCTCGACCGGATGGGCGAAGAGGTCGCGGTCCACGACGGCGAGGTCCGCGTACTTCCCCACCTCGATCGAGCCGGTGACGTCGTCCAGATGGTTCACGTAGGCCGAGCCCATCGTGAACGCGGCGATCGCCGTCGCGAGGTCGAGCCGCTCCTCCGGGAGGAAGACCTCGGCGTTGCCGTTCCCGTAGAGGTAGGAGGGTGCCATCACGCGATTCACGGCCACGTGGATCTCCTCGAGGGGATCGGGGCTCGAGACCGACCAGTCGCTCCCCATCGCGAGACCGGCGCCGGAGCGAACCAGCGAGCCGAACGGGTACTGCCAGCGCCAGCGCGGCTCCCCGAGGAACGGGATCGTCAGGTCGTCCATCTGCCCCTCGTGCGCCGCCCAGAGCGGCTGCGCGTTCGCGACGGCGCGGAGCCGGCGGAACCGCGGGATGTCGTCGGGGTGGACGACCTGGAGGTGGGCCAGGTGGTGCCGATGGTCGTTCGGCCCGTTCGCCTGGAGGGCCGCCTCGATCGCGTCGAGCGATTCGCGCACCGCGCGTTCGGCGAGCGCGTGGAAATGGACCTGGAACCCCAGCCCGTCGAGGGTGGTCACGTACCCCTTCAGCGCCTCCGGTTCCACGAAGGAGATCCCGCGCTGGTCCGTGGGGTTCCCGTCGGCATCGAGGTAGGGCTCGAGGACGGCGGCGGTGAACGTCTCGCACACCCCGTCCTGCATGATCTTCACGCTCGTCGCGGCGAAGCGTCCGACCCGGCCGCGCTCCCGGAGTCGCGAGCAGGTCGTCGATCTGCTCCTCGCCGCGGTCCCGGTCCCACCACAGGGCCCCGACCACGCGGGCGGTGAGATCGCCGCTGTCTCCCGCTCGGAGGTAGGCGGAGTAGTTGTCCATCCACACGTCCGTGGACACGATCGCGTCCTGCCACGCGGTGATCCCGAGGGAATGCAGGTAGCGCTGGCCCTCCAGCAGGCCCGCGTACCACTCGTCCGGGGTCGATGCGGGCGCCGAGCGACCCACGAGGTCCGCGGCACCCTCGTGGAGGGTGCCGCTGGGCTCGCCCATCGCGTCGCGCTCGATCCGGCCGTCGGCCGGATCGGGTGTTGCCGACGTGACGCCGGCGACCTCGAGGGCGCGGCTGTTGACCCACGTGCTGTGGCCGTCCCGATTCGGCAGGAACACGATGCGGTCGGGCACGACGGCATCGAGGAGGTCCTTCGTCGGGGTTCCGCCCGGGAACACGTCCATCGACCAACCGCTCCCGAGGATCCACTCGCGGTCCGGGTGCGCCTCCGCGTAGGACCGCACGGCCTGCACGTACTCGTCGCGCGGTGTGGAGGTCGTGGAGGTCGCACTGCAACCGATCGAGTCCGCTGCTCACCGGGTGGACGTGCGCGTCCTGGAACCCCGGCAGGAGCATGCGGCCGTGGAGGTCGAACGTCTCCGTCCGCGAGCCGATCTGGTCGCGGATCTCGTCGTCCGTGCCGACGGCCGCGATCCGACCGTCCCGGACGGCCACGGCGCTCGCTCGCGTCCTGGCGGCATCCACCGTGTAGACGGCGCCGTTCACGAACGCGATGTCGGCGGAGGTCATCGGCGGAGCATAGCGTCAGGCGAGCGCGACGAGATCGAGGAGATCCTCGCTCCAGTAGTCGAGGCTCCCATCCGGCATCAACAGGACACGTTCCGGGGCAAGCGCTTCGACGAACTCCGTGTCGTGGCTCACGATCACCATCGCCCCCGGCCAGTCGCGGAGCGCCAGCGCGATCGCCGCCCGGGACGGCGGGTCGAGGTTGTTGGTCGGCTCGTCCAGGAGCAGGAGGTTCTTCCTTCCCGCCACGAGCTGGGCGAGCGCGAGCTTCGTCTTCTCCCCGCCCGAGAGCGTCCCGGCGTCCTGGAACGCCCGCTCCCCCGGCAGGCCGAACATCCCCAGGAGCGTCCGGAGCGACTGGTCGTCCGCGGGCGACGCCTGGTGCATGTGCGTGAGCACCGTCATCCCGTCATGGATCCCCTCGTGCTCCTGCGCGTAGTACCCGAGCTGCACCCCGTGTCCCAGGCGGAACGTCCCGGCGTCCGAGCGCGTCTCGCCCGCGAGGATCCGGAGGAGGCTCGTCTTGCCGGCGCCGTTGAGGCCCATCACGAGGAGCCGCTCCCCTCGCTCCACCTCGAACGAGACGTCTTCGAAGACGGCGGGGCCGCCGTACCCCTTCGTGAGACCGTCGACCGAGAGCATCGTGCGGCCGGAATGCGGGGGCTCGGGGAACCGGAACCGGACGCCGCGCTCACGGGTGGGGGCCGCGACCTTCCGCGCCTGCAGTCGTGCCACCCGCGTGTCGAGCGTCTTCGCCTTGCGAGCTCGCTTCGCCGTCTGCCCGCGCATCGAGTCGGCCAATGTCTTCAGCCGCTTGATCTCGGTCTCCTGCCGGGAGGCGATGGCCGTGAGACGTTGCTCGTCGCGAACCCTCGCCTCCCGGTACTGGGTGTAGGTGCCCCGGTACTCGACGACCCCGTCTCGGTCCAGATGGAGGATCCGGGTGATCGAGGCGTCGAGCAGCGCGATGTCGTGGCTGACGACCAGGAGCGCTCCCCGGTAGCCGGCGAGGAACCGCATCAGCCAGCCCTTGGCGTCCGCGTCCAGGTGGTTCGTCGGTTCGTCGAGCAGGAGGAGGTCGGAACCTCCGAAGAGGATCCGGGCCAGCTCCAGCCGGCGGCGTTCGCCACCCGAGAGCGCACCCACGGGCAGGTCGAGGCGGTCCTGGGAGAGCCCCAATCCGGCGACGATCGTGCGGGCATCGGATTCGGCTCGGTAGCCGCCCTGGCGCTCGTACTCCTCCTGGAGTCGGGTGAACCGCGAGACCCGGTCCTCCGACGCGTGCTCCTCGAGGCGGAGCCGAGCCTTCTCCACGCCTCGCTGCAGCTCGACGAGGCCCCGGGCGGCGAGGAGGTATTCGATGCTGCTCGTCGCGTCGTCTCCTCGATGCTGACGGGGGTCCTGACGGAGGTAGCCGAGCGCTCCCCGCCGCTCCACCGATCCCGCGGCCGCGGCCATCTCACCGGCCAGGACCTTGAGCGTGCTGGTCTTCCCGGCGCCGTTGCGCCCCACGACCCCGACCTTGTCCCCGCTGGTGAGGACCAGGTCCAGGCCGTGGACGACGGTGAGCCCGCCCGCCTCGACGGAGAGTCCGCGCACCTCCAGGGCGTTCACGGACGCGCTCCCTCGGAGCGAGGGTGTCGGGTTGTGGGCGGGACGGGCATCGGTGCCTCCTGGACGGACGTGGGACGACGCGGGCTCGGTGGATCCGCCCGCTGGTGCTCGAGGAGGTCCCGCTAGCTCACCTGCGAAGTGTAGCGCTCAGTCGCCCCAGTACACGCGATCGGGGTCGGCCTCGGTGAGGCGTACGACCACGTTGCCGTCGTCGAGTCCGAAGGCATCGACGACGGCCCGGCCCACGACGCGCAGGAGCTCGGCGGCGTCGTCCCGTCGGCCCGCGAACACGTCCACGATCGCAGGGTGGGTCGCGCGAGGCTGCGCGACCGGCGCCTCCACCCCCTCCGCATAGGCCTCGGGCTCCACGCGCCGCCAGATGGCCCACGTGCCTCGCGGCTCCTCGCCGAGGTGCGTCGCCACGGTGCTCGTGACGCGTGCGAGGGCGGAGCCGATGTCGATCTCCTGGGCGGGAGGCAAGGAGGTGATCTCGATGATCGGCATGTTCAGGGGGACGAGGCCGAGCGGTCCTCGTCCGCATCCGGCTTCCACCGGTACCCGAGTCCGGCTTCGGTGACGATGAACCGAGGACGTGCGGGGTCGTCGGACAGCTTCTTCCGGAGCTGCCGGATGAACACACGGAGGTACTGGTGCTCGGTCGAATACCCGGGCCCCCAGGCCTTCTGGAGGAGCCACCGGTGCGTCAGCAGCTTGCCGGGGTTCGTGGCGAACGCCTCGAGGAGCCGATACTCGGTCGGCGTCAGATGGATCGCAGTCTGCTCCAGCCTCACCAGCTGCCGGCCGAGGTCGACCTCGAGGTCGCCGAATCGGACGACGGGCGGCCGACGCTCACCATCGGCTCGACGCCGGACGGCACGCATCCGCGCGAGGAGCTCCGGCATACCGAAAGGCTTCGTCACGTAGTCGTCGGCTCCCGCCTCGAACGCCTCCACCTTGTCCTGCTGACCGTCTCGAACCGAGAGGACGATGATCGGAACATCCGACCACGAGCGCACCCGCCGGATCACCTCGTGACCGCCGATGCCCGGGAGCCCCAGGTCCAGGACGATGAGGTCGACGGCCGCGTCGGGCAGCAGATCGAGCGCTGTCTCGCCGTTCCCCGCCGTGAGGACGTCGTAGGAATGGCCCTGCAGGCTCGTACGCACCGCTCGGAGGATCTGGGGATCGTCGTCGACCACGAGCACCCGAGCCTCCGTCATCGCGATCCCCCGGGAAGCTCGATGACGACCGCCGTCCCACCTCCGGGTTCGTCCGCGACGCCGATCGAGCCGCCGTGGGCGACCACGATCGCGCGCGCGATGGCCAGGCCGAGGCCAGTACCCGTGCTCCCCTCTCCGCGGACGAAGGGCTCGAAGACGCGCTCGCGTTCCTCCCGAGGGATCCCGGGCCCTCGATCCGCGATCCGCACCTGCACGCCGTCGTGCCACCGAGCCGCCGCCACCGTGATCCGTCTCCCCTTCGGCGTGAACCGCGCCGCGTTCTCGACGATGTTCGTGAGCGCCTGATCGATCAGGACCACGTCGACGGGGATCTCGGGAAGATCCGTCACGCAGCATGAGCCGGATGTCGTGCTCCTCGAGGATCGGACCGGAACGAGCGAGCACGCTCTCGATCAACTCGTCGATCCCCGCGAGCGTCTTCGTCGGCACCACCGCCCCCGCTCGCATACGCGAGAGATCCATCAGGTTGCCGATCACGCGGTTCAGGCGCCCGGTTTCCTGATCGATCGTCTCGAGCAGCTCTCGGCGCTGCGCTCCCTGCAGGGGCGAGTTGTCCTCGAGGAGGCTCGACACCGATGCGGTGATCGACGCGAGCGGCGTCCGGAGGTCGTGGGTGACGGACGAGAAGAGGGCGGCGCGCAGCCGGTTCGTCTCGGCCTCCATCCGCGCCTCCTCGGCCTCGGACCCGAGCCGCATCCCGTCGATCGCGAGCGCGATCTGCGACGCCAGGGTCTGGATCACCCCGCGCTCCTCGGAGGTCATCGCCGGGCGGGTGCCATCGGTCACCACGACGATGCTGCCGAGCTCCCGGTCCTGCACCGTGATCGGGATGAACTCCTCCGGACCGGCGGGGGTCCCGCCCTCGGGTCGTTCGGCGACGATCGGGCCGTGGGCGAGCTCGCTGGTGATCTCGCATCGCTCGAGGTCGAAGAGCTCGAGGATCGAGCGAGCGAGGCTCCGCAGTACATCCTCGGTCGGCACGCCTGAGCGAAGTCGGGTTCCGAGGTGGTGGAGGAGCCGTGCCTCGCGCTCCCGCCGCTCGGCCCGGGACCGTTGCTCGAGGGCGCGGGAGAACATGGTGCCGACGGTGGCCGAGACCGCGAGGAAGACGGCCAATGCGACGAGATCCGCGGTTCCCTCCACAGCGAAGGTGTGGAACGGGGGCGTGAAGAAGAAGTTCAGCGCGAGGAAGGAGCAGACCGAGGCGACGAGGCCGGCCACGAGACCGCCGGCAGCAGCCGCGACGACGACCGCGAGGACGTAGCAGAGGGCCGCCGTGGCGGTGGAGACGTCGATCGGCAGGAGCGCACCGAGGGTGACCACCCCCGGCGGCGCGAGGCTCGTCACCGATCCGCGCAGGAGCCGGGGCAACCGGTGTCGATCCATCATGAGTGTCATCCAGCGATCCGCTGGAGCGTAGCAAGGCTTCCTGGAGCCCTCCCTCTGCCGCTGATGCCCTTACGGAACCCTTACGGCGGGCCCTGCGTTCCTTACCGCATCGCTACGCGACGTGACGGACGCTCGGGACATGGAACTCTTCTCGATCGTCGCGGCAGGTGGGAACGGGAGCGGCGACCTCGTCGTCGGTCTGATGATCGGCTGTGTCCTCGGTGTCCTCGTCGGTCCGGCGTTCCGCGCCTGGCAGACGCACAGGGAGTGGATCGACGCCTCCCGCGAGGTGCAGCTGGTCGACCACCTCCTCGCGGGTCTGGAGGCTGACCCGGATCCCGAGGCGATCGTGCCGACGGGGGTCGAGGGAGACCGGCCAGCCGGCACCAACGGGCATCAGAGGCGGCCGGTATGGCGAGCGTCGCACTGAAACGCTTCTTCGTCGGCAGGGCGTTCGCGAGCAACCGGCTCGAGCACACCCTCCTGCCGAAGGTGGTCGCCCTTCCCGTCTTCGCGTCGGACGCGCTGTCGTCGGTGGCGTACGCGACCGGGGAGATCCTCGTCGCGCTCTCCCTGGTCACGGCCCGCCCGGAGCCCTCCGTGCTCCCGATCGCGATCGCTATCGCCTCCCTCATGGCGATCGTCGTCATCTCGTATCGGCAGACCGTCCGTGCGTATCCGAACGGTGGCGGTGCGTACATCGTGAGCAAGGACAACCTCGGGGACGTTCCGGGACTGATCGCCGCGGCCGCTCTGATGTTCGACTACATGATGACGGTCGTCGTCTCGATCGTGGCCGGCGTGTTCGCGATCGCGTCCGCGTTCCCCTGGTTGCACGAGCACAAGGTGTTCCTCGCGGTCCTGTTCGTCGCGTTCATCACGTTGCTGAACCTGCGCGGCGCCAAGGAGTCGGGCACGCTGTTCGCGATCCCGACCTACGGGTTCATCGTCGCGATCCTCGCGTTGATCGCTCTCGGATTGCTGGGCTGTCTCGGCGGATGCCCCGCGGTCGGGGTCGAGGTGGAACCCTTGCACGACGCGGCCACGGTCGCGGGGGCCGTGGGGATCTTCGCGATCCTGAAGGCCTTCTCCCTCGGCGCCACCGCGCTCACCGGCGTCGAGGCGATCTCGAACGGCGTTCCGGCCTTCCGTCAACCGCAGGCGAGGAACGCGGCGACGACCCTGTCCGTGATGGCGGTGCTCGCGATCACCATGTTCCTCGGCATCTCGTGGCTGACCACGCACATCGGCGGCGTGGTCGCGAGCGAGCAACGATCCGTCGTCGCGCAGATCGCGATCGCGGTGTTCGGGGACGGATCCGCCGGCTTCTTCCTGGTGCAGACGTTCACTGCCTTGATCCTGATCCTGGCCGCGAACACCGCCTATCAAGACTTCCCTCGTCTGGCGTCGATCCTGGCGCGGGATCGCTACATGCCGAGCCAGTTCGTGAACCGGGGCGACCGGCTCGTGTTCTCGAACGGGGTGATCGTCCTCGGGCTGCTGTCCTGCGTGATGATCTACGCGTTCGATGCGGAGCTGAGCACCTTGATCAACTTCTACGTGGTCGGAGTGTTCACGTCGTTCACGTTGTCGCAGTCCGGGATGATCCGGCATTGGCTGAAGGAGGGTCGCAAGGGCGCGGCGGCGATCCGCGGGTGGCGTCGCTCCATCGTCATCAATACGATCGGCGCGGGGACGACGTTCATCGTCCTGATCGTCGTGATCATCTCGAAGACGCCCGACGGAGCGTGGCTCTCGATCGTGATCATGGCGATGTTGGTGCCGGTGTTCGTGTCGATCCATCGACACTACGGAGGTGTGGCGGCCGAGCTGGCGCGGGAGCGACCCGAGGCCGAGCGCACCGGCAACAAGCATGTGATCCTCCTGGTCCCCGAGCTGGACTCTGCGACGGCGGAGGCACTCGGATACGTTCGCGGGATCCGTCAGCCGGGAGTGATCGCGGTGTATCCGGCCGTCGCTCGGACTCCGCCCACCGACCTCCAGGATCGATGGCGGCTGTTCGCCGGAGATGCTCCCCCACTCGAGGTGATCTCCGGCACGAGCCTCTACGACGTGGTGAAGCGACGGATCGGCTCGCTCGATCGTGCGCCGAGCGACTTCGTCACGATCGTGATCCCCGAAGTCATCACCGGCGGTCTCACGACCTATCTCCTTCGGCGCCGGAGCATCCTCCACCTCAAGTTGCGGCTCCTTCGCGAACGGAACGTTGTGGTGACCGACGTCCCCGTCCACCTCGGGAACGGTGAGGTCCGAGGGGTCGACGGACGGGCGTTGATCCCCCATCGGATCGTGACGCTGGCGCTCGTCTCATCGGTGAACGCCGCGTCGATCAGGGCCGTCCGGTACGCGATGTCGCTCGGGTCGGCGGAGACGCGAGCGATCCACTTCCAGCTGGATCCCGAGGGAGGCCAGCGGATCCAAGAGGACTGGTTCGATGCCGGGCTGCGAGTGCCGCTGGATATCGTCGAGGCCCCGTTCCGGGACCTGACCGTTCCCATCCTCGATGAGATCAGGCGGTTCACCAGGCAACCGGACACGATCGTGAACGTCGTGATCCCGGAGCTGATCGTACGTCGCTCCTGGCACCTCTTCCTGCACAACCAGACCGCGTTCTTCGTGAAGCGGTTGCTCTTGTTCGAGGAGCGGGCGATCCTGACGAGTGTTCCGTTCTCGCTCCGAGGGCGCCCGAGCGAGCCCTCGTCGCGCGTCCGCGCGGAGGCGAGTTCGGCTCGCCGCTGAAGGACGGACGAGAAGGCCCGGCCTCGTCGAGGCCGGGCCTTCCTTCCTTCTTCCGTCCGCTCTTCCTTCGCTACGTGACCGTCAGCTGCACGCTCTCCGTCGTCGTGCCGATCGTCTGGTCGCTGGTCATCCTCGCCGGGACCACGTACACGCCGCGTCGCTTGCCGACGGCGTTGTAGGTGATCTCGAGCCTGCCGCCGGGCGTCGGCCCGGAGGTGTGGATCGTCCAGTCGCTGTTGCTGGTGGGCAGCGGCGTGATGTTGACACCGCTGGTCCCGGCGCGATTCTCGGCACCGGCGTTGAGCCCGTCGGCGGACCCGGCCCCGAGGTCGCCGTGAGCCATCGTGACTTCCTCTCCCGGCGTGCCGTCTGCCTCCAGCCCGATCCAGATCTGGAAGTCGTGGAGATCGCACGGCCCCGGTGTGCAGGTGCCGAAGGTCGCCACGTCTTCGTAGTCGATCACGAGCCAGTCCGAGACCCCGTCCGTGAGCGTGCCGATCCTCGCTCCGGTCGCGCCCGAGGGCGCCGCCTGCGAGAGATCGATGTCCGTCCACCACGGGGCGATCACGTTGTTCGGCCTCGCCACGTCGGGCATCGTCTGGGGCACGAACTCGACGTCGGCCGCGACGCCGCCACCCACGACGACGTACCCGTTCGACGTGACCCCGATCGAGGTGTAGGACTCGTCGCCCCACAAGAACTCGGGCGTGTTGAAGTTGGCGATCGACTCATCGCCCATCCCGCCGATCGGTGGGATCCCGAAGGCACTCAGGGGAAGGTAGCCGCCCGCCGGAGATCCGCCGGGCGTGATCGAGTCGACCGTCGGCGCCACCGAGCCAGAAAGTGTCCCGTCCCAGGTGAAGCCCTTGTCCGGGGTTGCGGTCAACGTCCCCGACGAGTCGGGGTTGAGGGTCGCCACCGCGTTCCTGATCCCGAGCCGGGACGGATTCGGGCTCGCCACCGAGAGGTGCGTGTTGGCAACTTCCGGGGTCAGGTTCTGAACCACGACCTGGCAGGCCGAGCTCGACCCGAGCGGGAAGGAGGTCGGCGAGCACGTGTGGGTCAGCGTGACCCCGCCCTGCTGCTTGAAGAACGCCACCGGGATGGAGACGTCGTTCGCACTCGCGCTCGCCGCGTCGATGGTGATCGAGCCGAAGTGCTGACCCGCGGCCAGCCCCTCACCGTTGATCGTGATCGTGAGCTGCTTGGTCTTCCCTGCGGGGATGGAGAAGCTCGCCGGCTTGACCGTGATGGAACCACCCGCAGGCGCCACGGTGTGCACGGTGAACGTCTGGGCCGCCCCGCTCACGTTCCTCGCGGTGCGGGTCGTGGTGACGGATCCTGACATCGTCGGCGCGTTCACGCTCGGCGTGTTCGCGTCGATGCGGTGCAGCGGGTCAGATCCGAACGCCGCGTACTGCGCCGCGGTGACGTCGAACGTGAGGGTCGGGCGGATAGCCCGGTCCGCACGGATCGAGCCCGCGCCCGTGTTGAACGGATCGGCCGGCGTCACGCCGTCCGGCTTGAGGACGTCCTGGATCGACGACGTCATCAGGGCGGACTTGATCTGGCCGGGCGTCCACGTGGGGTGGGCGGCCTTGACCAGGGCGGAGACACCCGCCGCGTGGGGCGACGACATGGACGTCCCGGCGATCGCCATGAACATGTCCCCGGGAGGACCGCTGGGGATCGCGCCCGGCCACGGCTGTGGGCTCCGGCCCGCCAGGATCTCGATCCCGGGAGCCGTCACGTCGGGCTTGATCCAGTCGCCGAGCGGACCCCGTGACGAGAAGGTCGTCATGATGTCGGGCCTCTGCTCGACCGCGGTGCCGGTCGTGAACGTCGCCGTCACGGCCGTGTGGCCGTCGACGAAGGCACGAACCGCCGTTCCCGGCTGCGTCTCGCCCTGCCACGTGCCGTCGTTCAGCATGATCGTGGGGAGCCAGTGCAGGTCAGTGAACAGGTCCTGATGGCCGACGTTGATCAGGATCATGCCGGCCCCGTCCCCCTGGAGCACGTTGAAGCCCGAAGCCGCCCGTCCGGCCGGGTTGCCTCGATCGCACAGGACGATCGAGCCGGTCACCGAGCCATCCGCGAAGGGCACGTTGCACGTGTTGTTGCCCGTATATCCCGCGACCGCGGAGGGTCGGATGACGGGTGTGGCGGCCCCGATGCCCGGGGTGATGGTGACGCCGGTCGCGTCGAGCACGTCGCCGTTGCCCGCCGCGAGGTGCACCGACGCCTCGTAGATCCGTGAGGGATAGGAAGCGCCCACGGTGTTGGTCCACGGGCCGGCGTGGCCCGCGGTCGCTTCGCCGGGACCCTCGTTGCCGGCGGAGGCGTTCACCAGGATCCCCGACGCGTAGGCGTCGAGGAATGCCAGCTCGACCGCGTCGGAGTACGCGTTCGCCCCACCGCCGATCGAGAAGTTGATCACGTCGACCTCGTCGACGATCGCGCGGTTCACGGCGGCGATGCTGTCGGATCCGAAGCACCCCTCGTCGAGGCACACGCGGTAGCCGATCACGTGGGCGCCCGGCGCCATGCCGCTCGTGGGCCCGCGGTCGATCCCCCACATCTCGGCCGAGTCGACGAAGTCGCCGGCGGCCGTCGTGAGCGTGTGCGTTCCGTGCCCGTCGGCGTCACGCGCCGAGCAGACCCACGCTCCCGGTGCGGGGTTGGGGTCGGTGCAGTACTCGCCGTCCTCGGCGCCGAAGACGGTCGTGTAGGTGTTGGTGAAGGCGTAGGCGCCGATCACCTTGTTGTTGCACGCGAACGACGGGTCGTTCGGGTCACCGGAGAGACCGAACTGACAGCCGTACGGACCTGCGGGAGGGCTCGGCAGGCCCCGGTCCTCGAACATCGGATTCTCGGGCCAGATGCCCGTGTCCAGGTTCGCCACGACGACGCCCTGGCCCGTGAAGTCGGAGCCGTCGAGCTCGTTCCAGACCGCCTCGGCACCGATCGACTGATACGGCTCCTCCACGGCGGTCGGCTGGTTGAGCGCGTCACGCTGGACGGCGACGACGCCCGGGACCCGTAGCAGGGCGCCGACCTGGTTCGCCGGCAGACGGAGGCTGAACCCTCCGTACGCGAGGCGGTACACCGAACCCACGGTGGCGCGCGCGATCTTGGCGTCCACCTGGTTGAGGGCCGTCCGCTCGATCTTCGCCAGGTACGCGCGGTAGGCCGACACGGCCCTCGCGTTGGCGTGGATCGACCGGCCGGTGACGGACGGGCTCGTCGCCTTCAGGGCGCCGATCCCGCCGGCATAGGAGCCGATCGCGTCGTAGTCGAGCTTCACGACGACGTTGATCAATTCCGCGCTCGTCTTGTTGAGGAGCGATGGGTCTGTCTGGGCGAGCTTGCCCGAGACGGACTTGGGTGCGTCGAACGCGTCGACCTGCGACACGCTGCCGTTGACGACGCTCAGGCCGTCAGGGCTGGACGCAGCAGTTGCAGTCGCCGCTGATACAACGACGGAAAGCACGATGGCCAGCGCGAACGCTGCGGGGAGACCTCGGTGCCTCATGAACAAACCCCCTCCGGGCTCGGTGTTCCACAATCTTGCCCTACACAGAGAGAGGTATGCAATCCTGCAGGTCAGGGGGTAGATGAACGCGGAGAGTGGTCAAGCTGCGCTGGTTCGGTGGTGTCGGAGGGGGGATTTGAACCCCCACCCTCTGTGAAGAGGACTAGGCCCTCAACCTAGCGCGTCTACCAAGTTCCGCCACTCCGACGAGATGCGCCGTGGATGCTACCAGTGGGTCCCGGCGCTACGAACCGGGCGTCCACTTCCACGCGAGCCAGAACGTGCAGAGCCCCCAGACGATCGCCGTGACGACGGTGACCCGGTCGAGGGTCCGCTCCAACGCCGTGCCGCCCGAGAGGGAGGAGGAGCCTCCGAACAGCTCCGACATCCCGCTCCCCTTCCCCGAGTGCAACAGGATCGTGAGGATCAGGAACAGCGACGCGATGATGTCGATCACGATGACGACGGAGTTCAGCACGATCAGGTTCCCCTCTTGCGATCTCTTGGTCTACCGGAGCCCTGTCCGGCGCGGAGTCCTCGCCTGCGGTCGTTTCCTCCTGCATCTCCACGACGCCTTCGTCGAAGCGCTCCTCGGCGTCGCCGCTCTGGATGATACTGCCCTCCAGCGGGAAATGGCAGGCGGCTCGCTGGCCATCACCTTGCTCCGTGAGCTCGGGCAGCTCCTGGATGCAGCGGGGATGCGGTCCGTCGATCCCCTCGGCCTTGGCGATCGCCCGGGATTGCGGGCATCGCGGGTGGAACCGGCACCCGGACGGTGGATCGATCGGTGAGGGGACGTCTCCTTGGAGGATGATCCGGCGCTTCTGCCGCGCCAGCTCGGGGTCCGCCATCGGTACCGCGGACAGCAGCGCCCCGGTGTAGGGGTGCTTCGGCGTCTTGTACAGGCTGGCGCCCTCGGCCATCTCCACGATCTTGCCGAGGTACATCACCGCGACCCGGTCCGAGACGTGCTTGACCACGGAGAGGTCGTGCGCGATGAAGAGGTAGGTGAGCTTGAACTCGTCCTGCAGGTCGCCCAGCAGGTTGAGGATCTGTGCCTGGATCGAGACGTCGAGGGCGGAGACCGGTTCGTCGCAGACGATCAGCTTGGGGCGGAGGGCGAGCGACCTCGCCACGCCGATCCGTTGGCGCTGGCCACCGGAGAACTCGTGCGGGTACCGGTTGTAGTGCTCGGGGTTCAGTCCCACGAGCTCCATCAGCTGCTGGACCTCGGACTTGATCTTGTTCTTGGGCACGGTCTGATGGAGCCGGAACGGCTCCGAGACGATCGATCCCGACGGTCTTCCGGGGGTTCAGGGACGCGTACGGGTCCTGGAACACCATCTGCATGTCCTCGCGGAGCTCCTGGAGCTCCTTGCCCTTGAGACGCGTGATGTCCCTGCCCTGGAACCAGACCGTGCCTTCGGTCACGTCGTAGAGGCGCATCACGACGCGGGCGAGGGTCGACTTCCCGCAGCCCGTCTCGCCGACCAGTCCGACGGTCTGTCCGGGGTAGACCTCGAGATCCACGCCGTCGACGGCGTGCACGTTGCCGACGTGATGCTGGAAGAGGATGCCCTGCGTGATCGGGAAGTACTTCTTGATGCCCTCGAGCTTCACGAGCGGTTCGCCCGACGGGGCGGGGGGCTGCGCCGGGATGGCTTCCGCTTGCACGCTCATCGGCGGGCCAGGACCTCCTGGTCGCGGATCCGCTCCTTGTCGGCCAGGCTCAGATGACAGGCGGCCGCGTGGTGCCCGTCCACCGGCAGGAGCTCGGGCACGTCACGGTCGCACGGCTCGAACCGATACGGGCACCGTGGGTGGAACGCGCAGCCGGGCGGCACCTGGATCAACGACGGTGGCAGCCCGCGGATCGGGCTCAGCCGCTCCTGCTTCTCCTCGTCCAGCCGCGGGATGGAGCTCAGGAGCCCCCAGGTGTACGGGTGGAGGGGCTTGTAGTAGATGTCGTCGGTGTCGCCGAACTCGGCGGCCTTGCCGGCGTACATCACCATGATGTTGTCGCAGTGCTCCGCGACCACGCCGAGGTCGTGCGTGATGATCACGACGGCGGCGTTGAACTCCGACTTCAGACGGTCGATCAGGTCCAGGATCTGCGCCTGCACGGTGACGTCGAGGGCCGTGGTGGGCTCGTCGGCGATCAACACGTCCGGGTTCAGGGACAGCGCCATGGCGATCATCGCGCGCTGGCGCATCCCGCCGGAGAACTCGTGCGGGTACTGGTCGGCGCGATCGCTTCGGATGCGGGATGTTCACGCGGGCGAGCATCTCGACGGCCTGGTCGTGCGCCTCCTTCTTCGAGATGTCCTGGTGCTCGAGGATCGCTTCGGCGATCTGGAACCCGACCTTGTAGAAGGGGTGGAGCGACGTCATCGGGTCCTGGAAGATCATGGAGATCTTCGCGCCCCGGATCGTACGCATCTCGTCCTTCGGAAGCTTCAGGAGGTCCTGCCCCTGGAAGAAGACCTCGCCGGAGATCGTCGCCTGCTTGGGATTGATCAGGCCCATCACCGTGAGGGAGCTGACACTCTTGCCGGAGCCGGACTCCCCCACGATCCCCAGCGTCTCCCCTGCCGCGAGCGAGTAGCTCACGCCGTCGACGGCCTTGACCAAGCCGTCGTCGGTCGGGAAATGGACCTTGAGGTCCTTCACCTCGAGGAGTGGTTGCGCCACCTAGGTGTACCTCACCCTCGGATCCACGAACGCGTACGCGACGTCGACGATGAGGTTCGCGACCGCGATGATGAACGCGCCGAGGATCGTCACGCCCATCACGGTCGGGAAGTCGTTCGTGCCGATCGCCTGCACGGCCTTCTGCCCGATCCCCGGGAGCCCGAAGACCGTCTCGGTGATGAACGCGCCGCCGAGCAGGAGGCCGACGTCGAGCCCGAGCATCGTCACGACCGGCGTGAGGGCTCCGCGCAGGCCGTGCTTGTAGATCACGCGACGCTCGGATAGGCCCTTGGCGCGCGCGGTACGGATGTAGTCCTCGTTCATCGTCTCGATCAGGTTGCCGCGCACCATGCGAGCGTAGAAGGCCGCGTTGATGTACGCGAGGGAGACCCAGGGCAGGATGAACCGGCCCTCGGCGGCGGCGCGCAGAGCCCCGCCCCAGCCGGTGTACCCGATCGGGATCCCCGATTCCGGCAACAGCTCGAGCTTGAACCAGAACGCGTACAAGAGGAGCTGCGCCAGCCAGAAGATCGGCATCGAGACCCCGACGATCGCGAAGATCATGGCCGCGCGGTCGGCGACGGATCTTCGTCGAACGCCGGACAGGATGCCGATCGGGATGCCGAGGAGCAGCCAGATCACGGCGGCACCGATCGCGAGGGTCCCGGTGATGGGGATGCGCCGGGCGAGCTCCTCCCTCACCGGGACGAACCCGTCGTAGGAGTAGTACACGTCCTCGTTGAGCCAGAGGCCATCATCCCCCCGCGGGGGGTGGCCGCTCAACATCAGCACCGGATCGCTCGGAGGCCACGGGATGAACCCCCGCAGGAACCGCCAGTACTGCACGTAGAGGGGTTTGTCCAGACCGAAGGCCCGCCGCGCGTTCTCGATCTGCTCCGGCGTGGTGGTCCGCCCCACGGCTCGGCGCGCCGGATCTCCCGCCGGGAGCTTCACGAAGATGAGGAAGGTGAGGAGCGAGACGATCACGATCACGAGGACCATGAACAGGGCTCGTCGGATCAGGTATCGGCCCATCGCTCTGCCTCCTCGGTCAGAACGGTGAGGGGGCCGCCTGCGCGACCCCCTCGACCGCTTCGAACGGTGTTACCCCTCGACGTTCCCGGGCACGGCCAACGAGTCGAACGCCGCAAGACCAGCGAACTGGTCGAACGAGTAGTGCTGGATGTTGTCCGAGAGGATGTCGACGCTGTTATCGAACAGGTACGGCACCCACGGGACGATCTCCTCCATCAACTGTTGGTCGAGCTCGGCCCAGCACTGGAACCGTTCGTCACCGGGCTCCAGAGCTGCGCATTCATCTTCCTTGTCGTCCACCGACGGGACCTCGGTGATGTCGTAGCCCCACTCGGTGAGCTGTTCGGGCGTTGCGCCGAGGAGCGAGTAGTTGCAGCAGCTCTCCCACAGTCCGGCGGAGGTGAACAGGGGCTCGCCGAACGTGACACCGTCGGCGTAGTCCTTCCCCCAACCGGGGCCGGCGCACAGTGCGACGTGCGAGTTGCCGTCGTTGCACTGGTTGTACATCGTGCCTCGCTCGAGCTGCTTGTCGTCGAGCGTGAGGCCGATCGGCTCCAGGAACTGCTTCAACAGGGCCATCTGGTCCGGGTACGGATCCTCGCGGTCGGTCACCGTGAGGATGTTGCTGCACTCCGGAGCGTCACAGACCCCGTCGCCGTCCGTGTCGTACGCGGACAGCGCCATCTCTTCCTTGGCCTTCGCGACGTCACCCGATGCGTTCGCCGTCGGGTACGCGTCGTAGTCGGCAAGGATGCCGTCCTGGAGGCTGTTCACGAAGATGTGCCCCGCGATCTCACCGACCGACGGACCACCTCTCAACTGGCGGAACCCCTGCTTGTCGAACGCCCAGCTGACCGCCTTGCGGACATGGACGTCATCGAACGGAGGAACCGCGAGGTTGAAGGACACGTACCGAACCGCGTCCGATGCGTAGATGTTGATCTTGTCCTGGAGCTCGGGGTCGGTCTGGTAGTCCCGGATCTTCTCCGGGGGCACCGCGCCGTCGACCACGAAGTCCAACGTCCCCGCGGCGACCTGGTTGTACAGGTCGTCGTTGTCGCCGCCGATCCGAACCTCGATCCGGTCCGGGAAGGCGTCGCGCAATCCGTCCGAGGCAGGATCGTAGGACGGGTTGCGGACCAGGACGATGGAGCGGCCCGGGACGTAGCCCGGCGCCTCGGTCTGGTCCTTCGGGGCAGCAGAGAAGTCCATCGTCTCGGACCCCTCGAACATGTACGGACCCGTCGCCACGAGGAAACGACCGTAGTCACGGTCGTGCCCCTCGGCGACGCCCATCCGCTCGCCCTCTTCGTCGGGCGGGATCGGAGAGGCCGTACCCATCGCAAGCCGGTAACTCATGTCGCCGACGGGCGTGGTCGTGGTGATCTCGAGGGTGTGTGTGTCCGGCGCCGCGAGACCGGAGATCTCTTCGGCATCGCCGGCTGCGAAGTCGTCGAAGCCCTCGATCACGGAGTAATAGAAGGAGTACCCGCCGACGTTCGCCTTCGGGTTCGCCGTCCGCTCCAGCGCACGGATGAAGTCCTGCGCCGTGATCTCCACGTCATCCTTCGGCGGCGCGTACATCAGACCGGGCTTGATCTGGTAGGTCCAGGTCAGCTCGTCTTCTGATTGCGTCGGTTCACCGGCCGCCAGGTCCGGGAAGATCTGGGCACCGCCCTCGTCCGTCGGGACGCCCTCGTAGGACATCAGGTTCCGAAGCAGACAACAGCGGTAGTACTCCCACGTGACGGAGTAATACTCCTTCTGCGGGTCGAACGCCGCGGTCACGTCGGCCAGCATCGCCATGCTCAGCGTGCCGCCCGAAAGGTCCGGGGCTTCGCTGCCGCTCGGAGTCTCCGTCGGCTCGTCGGTTGCCCCGTCGTCGCCGCACGCGGCGGCGACCATCCCGAGGACCGCCAACGACGGCGACCATTCTGAATACTCGTTTCAAAGCTACCCCCCTTCTCATGGTTCCCTTGCAAGATCCATGGCTCTAGAAACTAACGAAGCTGGTCGTCCTCCTTTCGCACCGGGTTCCCCCTGTCGATACGCTCAGACGGCCTTCCGAGGATCGAGTGCGTCTCGGAGACCGTCCCCCACGAGGTTGAAGGCCAACGTCGTGAGGAACAGGGCGAGCCCCGGGAAGATCATCAGCCAGGGCGCCCACCGGAAGGCCGTTCCGGCATCGGCGAGCATCGCCCCCCACGAAGGGGTCCCGTCCGGAACCCCCACGCCGAGGAACGACAACCCGGCTTCGAACAAGATGTTGCTCGGGATGATCAACGTGGTGTAGACGATGATCGGCGCGGTCACGTTCGGGAGGATCTCCCGGAGGATGATCCGCCGGTTCGAGGCCCCCAGCGAGCGCGAGGCCTCGATGAACTCCTTCTCGCGGATCGAGAGCACCTGGCCGCGCACGATGCGGGCGATGTAGGGCCAGCCGAAGAGGCCGATGATCAAGATCGACCGGTCGCAGCCCCGGTTTGATGAAGCCCCAGAAACAGCCCTCCTGGTTGGCGCCGCACGCGGACGCGATCCCGAGCGCGAGCAGGAGGATCGGCAGCGCGAGCACGACGTCGGTGGCGCGCGAGATGACGGTGTCGAGCTTGCCCCTGTAGAAGCCCGACGTGAGTCCCAGCAGCACACCGAGCACGACCGCGATGCCCGTCGCCAGGAACGCGACGGTCAGGGACGTCCGAGCGCCGTACGCGATCCGCACGAAGAGGTCACGGCCGGTGTCGTCGACCCCCAACAGGTACTTGGGGGGAGCCTTGGCCTCCGGTCCGGGCCACCACGTGGGCGCGGACGGAAGGCCGAACTCGTCCAGCGCCTGCAGGTTCACCTGGTTGGGTGTGTGTCCGGACCAACTCGCCACCATCGGAGCGAAGACGGCCATCAGGATCATCACGGCGATGATGACCAGGCCCACGAGGGCGAAGCGGTCCTGGCGGAAGTGTCGCCAGAAGATCTCCCAGGGGCTCCGCCCGATGATCGAGGCCGGCGTCTCAGCGGACGGCGCGGCATCCAGGTCGGCGCGCTCGAGGCGCTCGCGCTGTTCGGCCTGGGTTACATCGGTATCCGTGTCGGATCGACTCATGCCCTGTACGGGATACTAGAGAGGTTGGAACAGACCCGCAATCCAGTTCCCACGGGAGCGGCACCCTCGCAGCGGCTTTGAGGGGCAAGGAAGCGAAAGACCTCACCGGTACTTCACCATCAGGGCGAGGCTCTCGGGGTCGAGGCTCGCGCCACCCACGAGCGCCCCGTCGATCTCGGGGTGCGCCATGAACTCCCGGATGTTGCCCGGCTTGACGCTGCCGCCGTACTGCACGCGGACCGCGGCGGCGACCTCGGAGGAGACACGGTCCGAGAGGGTCGCCCGGATCACCTCCACGACCTGCCCCGCATCGGTGGGCTCGGCGTTCCGGCCCGTCCCGATCGCCCAGATGGGCTCGTAGGCGACGACGGCCTTGGCCGCGGCCACGGGGTCCACGCCGTCGAAGGCGCGCCGGACCTGCTCGGTCACCTTCGTCTCGGTCCCGCCCGACTCCCGCTCCTCGAGCGTCTCCCCCACGCAGACGATCGGCACCATCCCGTGTCGGAAGACCGCCTGCACCTTCCGGTTGACCGTCTCGTCGTCCTCGCCGAAGAGCTGACGGCGCTCGGAGTGGCCCACGATCACGTAGCCGACCTGGAGGGCCGCCAGCATGGCCCCGGACACCTCTCCGGTGAACGCGCCTTCGTCCTCGGCGTTGACGTTCTGAGCGCCCAGGCCGTACCCGAGGCGGTCGGAGTCGATGAGGGTCTGGACCGAGCGGAGGGCGGTGAACGGCGGACAGATCACGACCTCCAGCCGCTCGGCGTCGTCCTTGTCGAGCAGATACGAGAGCTTCTGCACCGCCTGGATCGCCTCGAGGTGCGTCTTGTGCATCTTCCAGTTCGCGGCGATGATCGGTTTCCGCTCCGCCATCTCAGCCCTCCAGCACCGCGATGCCGGGGAGCGCCTCGCCCTCGAGGAACTCGAGGGAAGCGCCGCCCCCGGTGGACAGGTGGTCGAAAGAGTCCTCCAGACCCTCCCTCTTGACGGCGAGGAGCGAGTCGCCGCCGCCGACGACCGAGAACGCGGAGGCTCCCGCGATCGCGGTGGCCACGCCGCGCGTCCCCGCGGAGAACGGCTCGAGCTCGAAGACCCCCATCGGGCCGTTCCAGAGGATCGTCTTCGCGTCGGCCAGGATCCGCGCGAACTCCTCCACCGTCCGCGGCCCGATGTCGAGTCCCTTGAGGCCGCGTGGGATCTCTCGCGCAGGGACCGTCTGGGGGCGGACGTCCGCCCGTGCGTCCGGCGCGGCGACCACGTCTTGCGGCAGCTCGAGGAGCGTTCCCTTCGCCCCGGCACGCTCGCTCACCGCTCGGACCTCCTCGACCCGGTCTCGCTCGACGAGGCTGTCGCCCACCTCTCCCCCGTCGGCGACGATCAGCGTGAACGCCATCGCGCCACCGATCAGGAGGGCGTCGACGCGTTCGACGAGGGCGCCGAGCACGCCGAGCTTGTCCGAGACCTTCGCTCCTCCGAGGACGGCGACGTACGGACGATCCGGATCCGTGAGGAGCCGGCCGAGGACCTCGACCTCCCGTTGCAGCAGGCGCCCGGCCGCCGCGGGCCGGCCCGAGGCGAGCATCAGGTCCGGCAGGGCCGAGACGCTCGCGTGCGCCCGGTGGGCCGCGCCGAACGCATCGTTCACGTAGGCATCGGCGAGCTCCGCGAGCTGTCCCGCGAACCGGACGTCGTTCGCCTCCTCTCCCGGATGGAACCGGAGGTTCTCGAGGAGCACGACGTCGCCGGACTCGATGTGGCCGCAGACGGCCTCGGGCCCGTCGCCGACGACCTCGTCCAGCGCCATCACGTCCACGCCGAGCAGCTCGGTGAGGCGTTCGGCGACGGGCCCGAGCCGGAGGTCGTCCTGCGGCTCGCCGTCCGGCCGCCCGAGATGGGAGGCGACCACGAGCGCGGCGCCTCGGTCGAGGAGCTCACGGAGCGTGGGAACGGTCGCGCGGATCCGCATGTCGTCGGCGACGCGGCCGCCTTCGAGCGGCACGTTGAAGTCCGCGCGGACGAAGACGCGGGTACCGGCGACGTCGCCGAGGTCGTCGAGGGTGCGGAGCGCCACTAGAGCTTCGAGGCGACCAGGTTCACGAGGTCGACCAAGCGGTTCGAGTACCCCCACTCGTTGTCGTACCAACCGAGCACCTTGACGAAGTTCCCGAGCGTCATCGTCGAGAGGGAGTCGAACGTGCACGACGCGGGCGACCCCACGATGTCGCTCGAGACGATCGGGTCCTCCGTGTACACGAGCTTGTCCTTCAACGGACCGCTCTCCGAGGCCGCCCGGTATGCATCGTTGACCTCTTCGACGGTGACGTCGCGGTTGAGGATCGCCACGAGATCGGTGATCGACCCGTCCGGCACGGGCACCCGCATCGCGACGCCGTCGATCTTCCCCTTCAGCTGCGGGAGCGCGAGCGACGTCGCCTTCGCGGCGCCGGTGGACGCCGGCACGATGTTGATCGCGGCGGCGCGGGCCCGTCGCAGGTCCTTGTGCGGCAGGTCGAGCAGGTTCTGGTCGTTCGTGTAGGCGTGGACGGTGGTCATCAGTGCGCGGTCGATCCCGAACGAGTCTTCGAGCACCTTCGCGAGCGGCACGACGCAGTTCGTCGTGCAGGACGCGTTCGAGATCACGTGATGGGTCGTCGGGTCGTAGGCGTCGTCGTTGACGCCCATGACGATCGTGATGTCCTCGCCCTTGGCCGGCGCGCTGATGATGACCTTCTGGGCGCCCGCCTCGATGTGGGCCGCCGCCTTCTCCCGGTCCGTGAACAGGCCGGTCGACTCGATCACGATCTCGGCGCCCACCTCTTTCCACGGGAGCTGCGCCGGGTCCCGCTCCGCGAACACGCGCAGCTCGTCGCCGTCGACCGTGAGGCCGTTCTCGGAGACCGTGACGTCGGCGTCCAGCCGACCGAGGACCGAGTCGTACTTCAGGAGATGCGCGAGGGTCTTCGCGTCCGTGATGTCGTTCACGCCGACGAAGTCGACCTCGGCGCCCGTCTGCCTGACCGCGCGGAGGAAGTTGCGTCCGATCCGTCCGAACCCGTTGATGCCGACCTTGACGCTCATCGTGGGAGACCTCCCTCGGAGCCGTTGACGTCCCGTTTCGTCCATCTTACCGAGCGGGTTCGGCGAGCATCCCGACCGATAGCCTTCGGGCATGGACGAGGAGATCGACCGGAAGAACCGGGACTCGGCCGAACGACTGGCCGCCCTGGGCGCCCGGCTCTCGCACCAGGAGCTCACCGCCGAGATCGACCCCCCGTGGACCGCCGCCGGTCTCTTCGCGCACATCGTCCTTCTGGGAACGGTTCGTCCTGGAGCGATGGAGACTGGCGGCCGAGCGCGGCGAGCGAACACCGATGGTCGTCGACGGCGGACTGATGGATCGGATCAACGACGCCTCGCTTGCGCCAATGGATGTCGATCCCGCCTCGGGTGGCGGTGGAGGAGTGCGCGACGGCCGCGTCCGAGCTCGATGCGTTCATCGCCGGCGTCGACGATGACGTCCGGGCGCGAACTGGTCGCGGAGGGCAGGGAACGGTTGGTCGATCGCTCGCTGCACCGCGGCGAGCACCTCCCGACGATCGAGGGCGCCTTCCCTCCGGCCTGATCGCCGTCAGTCGCGATCGACGTCGCGATGGTTCACGGACACGCGGTGTCCGTGTTCGCGGAAGTAGTCGGCGAGGTCGTCGGCGACCACGACGGAGCGGTGCCGCCCGCCGGTGCATCCGATCCCGACCGTGAGGTAGGACTTCCCCTCGTCGACGTAGCCGGGGACGACGACGTCCAGGAGGGACTCCAGCCGCTTCATGAACGACGCGTACTCCTCCTGGCCTCTCGACGTACTCGCGGACCTTCGCGTTGCTGCCGGGCAGCGGGCGGAGCTCCTCCACCCAGTGCGGGTTCGGGAGGAAGCGCACGTCGAGCACGAGGTCGGCATCGCGCGGACTGCCGTACTTGAAGCCGAAGGAGACGATGGAGACGAGCAGGCCCGCCTCGGGCGGCGCGTCGGCGAAGGTCTCGCGCATCCGGTCGCGCAGGTCGTGCGGTGTGAGCCCGGTCGTGTCGATCACGAGGTCCGCGTCGGCCCGCAGGCTCTCCATCATCAGCCGCTCCTTGCGGATGCCCTCGCCCACGCGGTCGGCCGGCGCCAGCGGGTGACGGCGGCGGGTCGCCTCGTACCGGTTGACGAGGTCGTCGTCGGATGCGTCGAGGAAGACGATCCGTGCCGGGACCCGCTGCTCGCGGAGTTCCTCGAGGGCCTTCGAGAGCTCACCGAAGAAGACCCCGCCTCGGGCGTCCACGACGATCGCGACGCGTCCGGGGCCACCCGGGCTCGCGGCGAGCTCCGCCATCTTCGGCAGGAGCGCGGGGGGCAGGTTGTCGACGACGAAGTAGCCGAGGTCCTCGAGGCTCCGGGCCGCTTCGGATCGGCCTGCGCCCGACAGCCCCGTGATCAGGAGGAACCCGGGCGTGGTCGCGGTCTCCGACGCCGCACGCTTGGCGGTCCGTGCCATCAGGCGCTCTCCCGGCGATCGGAGGCCGTGACCGAGTGCAG
Organism: uncultured Actinomycetota bacterium; assembly: GCA_963711655.1. Lineage (GTDB taxonomy): Bacteria > Actinomycetota > UBA4738 > UBA4738 > HRBIN12 > JAJNBA01. The sequence goes on along the minus strand of CAVQEW010000006.1, from coordinate 29,386 downwards.
CCGGCGATGGATCTCGTCGGCGAGCCTCGGTCCGACCCCGGGCGTGGCCGCGAGCGCCGCCGGCTCCGCCTGGCGGATCTTCGTCAGCGATCCGAACCGCTTCATGAGGGCGCGTTTGCGCGAGGGCCCGACACCGGGGATCTCATCGAGCGGCGACGAGAGGGCTCGGCGATCGCGGCGCTGCCGGTGGTAGGTGATGGCGAAGCGGTGCGCCTCGTCCCGGATGTGCTGCAGCACGAACAACGCCTCCGATCCACGCGCGATCGACAGCGGATCCGGACGGTCGGGGAAGTAGATCTCCTCGAGCCGCTTCGCCAGGCCCACGTGGGGGATGTGGAGACCCAGGTTCTCGAGCACCTTCGTGGCCATGCTCAGCTGGCCGCGCCCGCCGTCCACGACGACGAGCGCCGGCGGGTACGAGAACCGCCGCCGGCCGCCAGGCGGCTCGTCCTTCTCCTTCAGCAGCCGTGAGAACCGTCTCGTGAGCATCTCCTCCATGCTCGCGAAATCGTCCTGTCCGGCGACGCCCTTGATCTCGAAGCGCCGGTAGTCCGAACGCTTCGGGAGGCCGTCCTCGAACACCACCATGGATCCCACGGTGTCGGTCGGACCCAGGTTGGAGATGTCGTAGCACTCGATCCGGAGGGGTGCCTGCTCGAGCCCGAGCTGGTCGGCCAGCTCCGAGAGCGCACGGGAGCGTGCGCCGAAGTCGGACGCGCGCCGGAGCTTGTGGCGATGGAAGGCCTCGGCCGCGTTGCTCCCGACGACCTCCATCAGCCGTCGCTTCGCACCGCGAGCCGGCACCGCGATCGTGACGTGGGAGCCTCGGCGGCCGGACAGCCAGGTCTCCAGGACCTCTCGGTCCGCCGGCTCGGTCGGCACGAGGATGCGGGGCGGCACCTCCTCACGCTCCATGTACAGCTGTCGGAGGAAGGACGCGACGAGCTCGGGCCGATCGAGATCCTCGACGCGGTCGACGACCCAGCCCCGCCGTCCGAGGACCCTCCCGCCTCGGACGGTGAACACCTGGAACGCCGCCTCGAGATCGTCCTCGGCGAGGCCGACGACGTCGAGGCTCTCGGGTTGCACGAGGACCATCTCCTGGCTCTCGAGCGCCCGGCGCGCCGCCTGGAGCTGGTCGCGGTAGCGCGCGGCCTGCTCGTACTCCTCCCGGCCCGAGGCTTCCGCCATCTGCTCGTCGAGGCGCTTCAGCACCGGCTTCGAGTTCCCCGCCAGGAAGTCCCCCAGCGCATCGACATCCCGGCGATACGCCTCCTCGGTGATCCCCGTCGCCGAGGGGACGCACGGCCCGGAGCACCGGCCGATGTCGTAGTAGAGGCACGGCCGGCCCGCACGAGCCCGCTGATCGAAGAAGTGGTTGGTGCACGTGCGGATCGGGAACACGCGCGTCAGGGCATCGAGCGTGTCGCGGATCGCCCACGCGTGTCCGTACGGGCCGAAGTAGCGGACCTTCTTCCTCTTCGTTCCCCGGAGGACCTGGGCGCGAGGCCACTTCTCCCCCACGGTCAGCGCGAGATACGGGTAGGACTTGTCGTCCCGATAGCGGATGTTGAACCGGGGCAGGTACTGCTGGATCAGGTTGAACTCCAGCATCAGGGCGTCGACCTCGCCGGAGGCGACGATCCACTCGACGCTGGCCGCCGCCTCGACCATGGCCTCGGTCCGAGGATGGAGCGGCCGCGACCAGTAGTTGGCCAGCCGCTTGCGGAGCGACCCCGCCTTGCCCACGTAGACGACCCGCCCGTCGTCGTCCCGGAAGAGGTAGGCGCCGGGCGCGTCCGGGATGGTGGACGATGCCGGCTTGGTGAAGCTCACACACCCATCGTAGCGCCGGTGGGTGACCCGGATGGGGAGCTAGCCCCCGTCTCCTCTGCCTCGCGCCGCCGTCTCCTCCACCACCGTCCGCCCCCGCCGCCGTTCCCGCACCGCCCCGGCCTCGACCACGGCGAGTGCTCCGGTCATGGTCGTGGGGTGGATGTGCGCAGCGGAAGAAGTAGCGTCCCCGCGTCCGATCGCGGGCGCCGTCGTACTCGACTGCGTCGCGGACCCGACGACATCCGGGCTCTCGAAGATCGGGATCAGCCGACCGTCGTCTTCGTCGACGGCGATCGCGAAGTTGTGCTGGTCGTTCGTCATCCTTGTTGTCGAAGTTGATCGTGAACGGTTCTCCCGCCGGAGCGACCAGGCACGGTCGGGTTGAACGCGAGTGCCCTGCGCGACGATGTCGAGCACGATCTGCCCGTCCTCCCCACACGTCCGCGTCGCTCGGCGGGGCGACCGACGGGAGCGGCGGCGGCGCCGCGATCAGCAGGTCCGCGATCTCACCGTACGTGCCGAGCCGGAGGTCCCCGTCCTCCGCGTCGTACCAGGCGAGATAGACCGAGGCGCCGTCCTCCGTGCCGCGAGGCTCGGGTTCACGCCCCCGCTCGTGTCGGAGAGCTCGACCTCGTCGAACCCATCGCCGGTCCGGGACGCGAGGTGGATCCCCTCGGAGTCCTGCCATGCGACCCAGATGGCGTCCTGCCCGGCGAACGCGACCGCGGTGCTGGGCGGTGTCGGCACGCTCTCGGTGTCCTGGTCCCCGCCGCCCGCCGCCGCGAGCGTGGCGACCTCCTCGATCGACCACGATCCGAACCGTCCCGTGGCGAGCGCCACGCCGGACGACGTGTAGTAGGCGATCGTGGCCGTGTCGCCGAAGGTGGCCAGCGACGCGCCGCCCGTCGCGTCCGTGGCCACGACCTCGGTGCTCCACGCGCCGGCTTGCCGCTGCGCCGCGGTCACCTCGCCCGAGAGCGGATCGGCCACCACGACGAGCGGTTCACCGTCGACCAGTGCGATCTGGGTCACCGGAGGGCAGTCTCGACCGCACTGGGACAGGGTCGCGACGGTCGTGACCTTCCAGGTCTCCCCCGTGCGCTCGGCGACGCGCACCTCGGGCTGGGTTCCCGCGACCGTGTACGCGATGAGCGGAGCGCCCTGCGCCATCGACGACGATCGACGGGGCGCCCGCGCCTCGTGACTCCTCCACGGCACTGACCTCGAACGGCTCCGGCCCGAAGCCGTACCAGACACCGGTGTCCGTGCTCCATGCGGCGTGGACGTCGGTGCCGGCGATCGCGATGTCCGTCCCCGCGGCTCGCGCCGGGGTGAGCGTCGCGAGCGACGGCTCGGCCGCCGGCTGGAAGGGGACGGGCACGCCGGCCGGCGTCTCTCTCGGCTGCGCGATCGCGCCGCGCGTCCAGATCTGGTCCGGCGTCAGGCTGGCGAGCAGGACCGCGCCTGCGTCCTTGACGTCCTCGGTGGTGAGGAAGGGCGAGCCGACGGGCCGGGCGACCGGGATCTCGCCCTCGACCAGCTTCGCCGGGAATCCGAAGTACGAGATCATCGGGAGCCCCTGCCCGTCGACGGCCACGGACGGTGCGAGCCCGACGTCGTCGATGGAGTCCGGGACCATCTGGATGAACTGCCGTCCCTCGGGTGCCCGCACCTCCGGCGCCGGGATGCTTCCGCACGCCGCGGTGAGCACGATGAGGATGCAGGCGAAGGTCGCCAACCGCCCGCGGGTCGCGGGATCCCCGGTCGTTGCGGCCGGGGAAAGGACGGATGGTCTCGACACGACGGGCCGCATCCTAGCAAGCATCCGAGTCGATACCGAAGAGCTCAGGCAGATGCGCCGACGCCCATCGGCAAGACCCCGAGCACTTCCTCGAGGAACCTTCCGGTGTGGGACTCGGCGTTGGCGGCGATCGCCTCCGGGGGCCCCTCGGCCACGACCCGTCCGCCCTGATCTCCTCCCTCGGGCCCGAGATCGATCAACCAGTCCGCCGTCTTCACGACATCCAGGTTGTGCTCGATCACCAGCACCGTGTTGCCGGTGGCGACCAGCCGCTGCAGGACCTGGAGCAGCTTCCTGATGTCCTCGAAGTGGAGACCGGTGGTGGGCTCGTCGAGGATGTAGACGGTGTTGCCGGTGGCTCGCTTGTGGAGCTCGCTCGAGAGCTTGATGCGCTGTGCTTCCCCGCCGGAGAGCGTGGGGGCCGGCTGGCCGAGCTTGATGTAGCCGAGCCCGACGTCGGAGAGCGTCTGCATGTGTCGCTTGATCGGCGGGATGTTCTGGAAGAACTCCAGCGCTTCGTCGACGCTCATCTCCAGGACGTCGGAGACCGTGCGGCCCTTGTACTTGACCTCGAGCGTCTCGCGGTTGTAGCGACGGCCCTTGCAGACCTCGCACGTGACGTAGACGTCCGGGAGGAAGTGCATCTCGATCTTGATCTGACCGTCGCCGGCGCAGTTCTCGCAACGCCCGCCTCGCACGTTGAACGAGAAGCGCCCGGGTTGGTACCCGCGGAGCCGGGCCTCCGGCACCTGGGCGAAGAGCTTGCGGACGTGATCCCACACGCCCGTGTACGTGGCCGGGTTGGATCGCGGCGTCCGGCCGATCGGCGACTGGTCGATGTCGATCACCTTGTCGACGTCCTCCCATCCGACCATGCGCCGGTGCTTCCCCGGGAGGACGCGGGAGCGGTACACCTTCTGCATCAGGGCGCGCAGCAGGACGTCCTGGACCAGCGTGGACTTCCCGCTGCCGCTCACACCCGTCACACACACGAAGAGGCCCAACGGGATCTTCACCGTGATGTCCTTCAGGTTGTGCTGTCGCACGCCCTCGAGGCGCAGCCACCGGTTGGGCTTCCGGCGCGAGGTCGGGGCCGGGATCGATCGCCGCCCGGAGAGGTACGCGCCCGTGAGCGACTCCTTGTTGCCGAGCAACCCCTTCAGGTCACCCGAGTAGACGATCCGGCCGCCGTGCTCCCCCGCCAGGGGGCCGATGTCGACGATGTGGTCGGCTTCCATGATCGTCGTCTCGTCGTGTTCGACGACGATCAGCGTGTTGCCGAGGTCGCGGAGACGGATCAGCGTGTCGAGGAGCCGCCGGTTGTCCCGCTGATGCAGACCGATCGACGGCTCGTCGAGGATGTAGAGCACGCCGACCAGACCGGAGCCGATCTGCGTGGCCAAGCGGATCCGCTGGGCCTCGCCTCCGGCCAGCGTGCCCGCCGGGCGCGAGAGCGTCAGGTAGTCGAGCCCGACGTCGACCAGGAAGCCGAGCCGCGCGCGGATCTCCTTGAGCAGCCGTTCCGCGATCATCTCCTCTCGCTCCGAGAGCTCGACGGTCTCGAGGAAGCCGAGGGTCTTGCGGATCGAGAGGTCGGTGAGCTGGGAGATGTGGAGCCCACCCACCGTCACCGCGAGCGTTTCGGGGCGGAGCCGTGCTCCCTTGCACACGCGACACGGGATCTCGCGCATGAACTGCTCGAGCTTCTCCCGCGACGCGTCGGAGTCCGTCTCCTTGTACCGCCGCTCCAGGTTGGGGAGCACTCCTTCGTAGGTGGTGTAGTAGGACCGCTGGCGTCCGTACCGGTTCTTGTACCGGACGTAGATCTCCTCGTCGGATCCGAAGAGCACGACGTCCCGGGCCTTCTTGGGCAGCTTCTTCCACGGCGTGTCGAGCGAGAAGGAGTGGACGTCGCCGACGGCCTCGAGCACCCGGTACCAGTACTCGAGCGTGTTGCTCGGCCAGGGCGCGAGCGCTCCTTCGTTGATGGAGAGCGTGGGGTCGGGCACCACCAGGTCCGCGTCGACCTCGAGCCGGGTGCCGAGCCCGTCACAGGTGGGGCACGCCCCGTACGGCGAGTTGAACGAGAAGTTCCGCGGCGCCAGCTCGTCGAACGAGAGCCCGCAGAACGTGCACGCGAGCTTCTGCGAGAAGGTCTGGAGCTCCTCGTGGCCCTCGTGGGTCGTCACCGCGATCGACGCGATGCCCTCCGCGAGCTCGAGCGCCGTCTCGATGCTGTCGGCGACACGGCGCCGGATGCCCTGCTTGGCCACGAGGCGGTCCACGACCACCTCGATCGTGTGCTTGTAGGTCTTGGGGAGCTTGATCGACTCGGAGAGCTCTCGCACCTCGCCGTCGATGCGGGCGCGAGGGAACCCCTTGCGGGCGAGCTCCTGGAGGAGCTTCTCGTACTCCCCCTTCCGCCCGCGGACCACCGGCGCGAGGACCTGGAAGCGCGTGCCCTCCGGGAGCTGGAGCACCTGGTCCACGATCTGGTCGGGGGTCTGGCGCCCGATCGGGCGGCCGCAGTTGTAGCAATGCGGGTGGCCGATGCGGGCGTACAGCACCCGGAGGTAGTCGTAGACCTCCGTGATCGTCCCGACGGTCGATCGGGGGTTGCGGGACGTGGACTTCTGGTCGATCGAGATGGCGGGCGAGAGACCCTCGATGAAGTCGACGTCCGGCTTCTCCATCTGACCGAGGAACTGGCGGGCGTACGACGAGAGGGACTCCACGTACCGGCGCTGGCCTTCGGCGTAGATCGTGTCGAAGGCCAGGGACGACTTCCCGGAGCCGGACAGCCCCGTGAACACGATCAGCTGGTCACGCGGCAGGTCGAGCGTGACGTTCTTGAGGTTGTGCTCACGGGCGCCGTGGATGACGAGTCTCTCGGAGCCCACGGAGCCGAGTGTACCGGCGGGCTGCGACATCCCCGGCGTGCGGTGGGCCGTCGGTGGGCCGTCGGTGGGCCGCCGGTCGGACCTCGTCCTATCCTCTGCCCCATGGACAGAGACCTGCGTTCGTCGCCGCTGTACCAGGAGGTCGAGGAGCACTTCCGGAAGGTCTACGGGCCGGGGTTCGGGCGCGTGACGGAGCCCTCCGACCCTCGCCCTTCCCCCGACGGCCGGTGGGTCGCCTTCACCGGGTCGCGGTGGGAGGAGCTCGAGGGGACGCCGAAGACCCGGATCTGTCTGGCGCCGCTGGGGAGCGAGGCTTCAGCAGAGGCCGCCAAAGAGGTCTCCTCCGGTCCGGAGCACGATGCGGGACCACGGTGGTCGCCCGACGGGAGCAGGCTGACCTTCCTCTCGGACCGTCGGGAGAAGGGTCGGATGCAGCTCTTCCTCCTGAGCCTCGACGGTATCGGAGAGGCAGAGGCGCTCCCCGAGATCGAGGGCACGATCGAGGAGCACGCGTGGTCGCCCGACGGCTCGCGCATCCTCGTGCGGACCGCCGGGATGCATGCCGACGGCGCGGGGGCGGACGGATCGGGTGCGCTCGAGGCGGAGAAGGACCTGCCCGGCTGGGCCCCGAAGGTGGACTCGTGGGAGGACCGGCTTGTGTGGCGCCGCCTCTGGGTGGTCGAGGTGGCGTCGGGCGAGGTCCGGGCGCTCTCGCGGGAGGGGTTGAACGTCTGGGAGGCCGAATGGTGTGGCGCCGGAGCCGTCGTCGCGGTGGCGTCGGAGGATCCCGGCGAATCGTCGTGGTACACGGCGCCGCTGGTGCTGATCGACGCCGCGACCGGTGACGATCGGGTGCTCGCGACGAGCGACGTCCAGTTCGGGCTCCCGGTGGCGGCGCCCGACGGCACGCGGGTGGCGGCGATCGAGGCGCCGTGCAGCGATCGACAGCTCGTTTCCGGCCGGGCGGTCCTGGTGGACGTCGGCGAGCGGGGCGACCGAGATCGTGGAGCTGGAGGACGCCGACATCACGTGGCTCGGATGGCGCGCGAACGGAAGCCTCGCGTACGCGGCGCTCCGCCGCGGCGACACGGTGCTCGGGGAGATCGATCCCGCGACCGGTGAGCGGACCGAGGTGTGGTCGACGAGCGAGAGCGTCGGCGCCTGGGAACCGTACGCGGCGGTCTTCGGTGAGGACGGGTTCGCGCTCGTCCGGCATGGGTTCGACCGCCCCCTCGAGGTCGCCGTGGTCGAGGCGGGGACGGACCGCACGGTGGCCTCGTTCCGGCACGAGGGTCACGATCACGCGCGCAGCCTGGTCGGCCGCGCCGAACGAGTGACGTGGAACGCGCCCGACGGCCTCGAGATCGACGGGTACCTGCTCGCGCCTGCCGGCGACGGGCCGCATCCGCTGATCCTGCAGGTGCACGGCGGGCCGGTGTGGTCCTACGCGGAGTGGTTCCCGAGACCCAGCCTCGCCTGGCTCGTGTCCCGCGGGTACGCGATCCTGATGCCGAACCCGCGGGGCTCCACCGGCCGTGGCCGGACGTTCCTGGAGGGCGTGATCGGCGACATGGGCGGGGCCGATGCGCACGACGACCTCGCCGGCGTCGACGCGTTGGTGGAACGCGGCATCGCCGACCCGGAGCGGATCGGCGTCACCGGCGGGAGCTACGGAGGCTTCATGTCGTGCTGGCTCCCGGTCGTCGATCAGCGGTTCAAGGCCGCGGTCGCCATCTCCCCGGTGACCGACTACTTCAGTCAGCATTGGAACAGCAACATCGGCGCGTGGGACGCGTGGTTCCTCGGCGGGCAGCCCGCAGGACGGGGCGCCGCAGTACCGCGAGCGCAGCCCCGTCTTCTTCGCGGACCGCGTCACCACGCCCACGCTGCTGACCGCCGGCACCGAGGACCGGTGCACGCCGCCGGGGCAGGCGATCGAGTTCTATCGCGCCCTCCGCGCGAACGGCGTGCCCGCCGAGGTGTCGATCTACCCGGGCGAAGGGCACGGCGTGCGGAAGTTCCCCGCGTACCTCGATCTCGTGACCCGCACGACGGCGTGGTTCGAGCGCTTCATGCCTGCGGGGGGATAGTGGACTTCACCGCCTGGCGAGACGAGTTCCCCGTCTTGGAGCGGAAGGCGTACCTGATCAGCGCGTCCCTCGGTCCCGTGTCGCGTCGGTCGCGGGCCTACCTCGACGAGTACCTCGACGCGTGGGCATCGAAGGGCGCTCCCGACCCGGTCTGGTTCGAGGACATCTTCCCGAGGATGGCGTCCCTGAAGCGCTCGTTCTCCGCGCTCGCGGGCTGCGATGCCGACGAGGTGGCGCTCACCACGAACATCTCGATCGCGCTGTCGACGATCGCGTCGTGCCTCGACTTCTCCGGCGAGCGGCGGACGGTGATCCTGTCGGAGCTCGACTTCCCCACCGACGGGCACGTCTGGCTGGCGTGGGCGCGGAAGACGGGCGCCGAGATCCGATGGCTCCGGAGCGCCGACGGGCTCACGATCCCCGTGGAGGAGTACGACCGCGCGATCGACGAGCGGACCGCGCTCGTGATGGTGAACCGGGTGCTCTACCGGTCGAGCGCGATCGTCGACGCGAAGGCGGTCTGCGCGATCGCGCGGGATCGCGGGGCCCTCTCGTTCGTCGACGACTACCACGGTCTCGGGGTCGTCCCGTTGGACCTGCACGACCTCGGCTGCGACCTCTACACGGCCGGGGTCCTGAAGTGGATGCTCGGCGGACCGGGGCTCGTGTTCCTGTACGCGCGCCGCGACCTGCTCCCCTCGCTCGAGCCCGCGCTCACCGGATGGTTCGCGCAGCGCGAGCCGTTCGCGTTCGACGTCGAGCATCTCGACTATCACCCGACGGCCCGACGACTGGAGCACGGCACGCCGCCGGCCCCCGTGTTCTTCATCGCGCAGGGTGGGATCGACATCATCTCGGAGGTGGGGCCGGCCTCGATCCGCGCGCGGAACGGCGAGCTCTCCGATCACGTGATCGCGCGCGCGGACGAGGCCGGCCTCGAGGTGCGCACCCCACGGGATCGTGACGCGCGGGGAGGCGTGGTGAACGTGAAGGTCGGCCCGGAGGCCGAGAAGATCTGTCACGAGCTGCTCGCGCGTGACGTCTGCACGGACTTCCGCGGCGACGGGCTGCGGATCAGCCCGCACTTCTTCAACACCGAGGAGGACATCGACCGCTGCTTCGCGGAGCTCCGGCAGATCCTGTAGGCGTCTTCGCAGAGACCGCTCAGCGAACGAGGACGCGGACCCGATGGGGCGTGTTGTTCATGAATCCGCCGTAGTTCCAGGGCGGATCGTCGGGCTGGACGTTGCCGGCATCGTCGGTCGCTCGGACGACGAGCTCGTGTTCCCCAGGGACGGCGTCCCATCCGAACGACCACGCCCTCCAGGACGAGGACGACTCGGGCTTCGGACCCAGCTCCGTATCGGCCCACGTCTCGCCGCCGTCGAGGCTGACCTCGACCCGGGCGATGTGCCCCCAGCCCGACCACGCCCGGCCCATCAGCTCGCACGGACCGGCGTCGACGAACCGCTGCCGGGCCGGGAAGTCGCTGAAGCCCGGCGGCAGCATCATCGCGCGGACCGCCTTCCTCGTGACCCGCGTCCCCGGTCCGTCGGGGTCCTGCCGGAGCTGGTACGCCGAGACCTGGAAGCCGTCGAACGGCTCGGCCACCGCCGTGATGCGACGGAGCCACTTGACGCTGCACATCCCGTACCAATCCGGCACCAGCAGCCGGACGGGGAACCCGTGCTGGGGCGGCAGCGGCTGACCGTTCATCTCGTAGGCGAGGAGGACGTCGTCGCGGACGATGTCGGCGAGGGAGAAGCCCCACTGGTAGTCCTGCTCGACATCCCCCTGGATCCCGTGATCGGCGCCCGTGAAGACGAGCTCAACGGCATCGGGCTGGAGCCCGGCCTCCTCGAGGATCGGCGGCAGCGGCGTGCCGGTCCACTCGGCGTTGCCGACCGCACCGTCGAGCCACGGCTGGCTCTCGGCGCGCGGCGGCATCAGCGCGCGCCCGTTCCCGGCGCATTCCATCGTGAGGGGTCGGGTGACGGCCGGCCGCGCCCGGAGATCGTCGAGCGAGAGGGTGAGCGGCCGGTCGACGAGCCCGTCGACATCGACCGTCCACGTCGCTTCGTCCGCGGCCGGGATGTCCCAGTGGATCACGAGATAGTGCATCCCGGGCGGCGTGACGTCGTACCGCAGCCCTTCGAGATGCATCGCGTGGTTCCGCGCAGCCTGGCCGAGCTCCTGCTGCGTCACGCCCTGCCACGTCGTCGTGTCGCTCTGGACCATCCCGATCACCTCCAGGCGCGTATCGTGCCACGACCCGGCCGACAGGTCAGCCGCCGGCGACGATCCGGCCGGCGCGGATCACGAGCTGCACGTCGTCGAAGGCCTTGAGGTCCTCGAGGGGGTTCGCGCGGAGGACGATCAGGTCGGCGGGCGCATCGAGGACGAGCGGAGCCCGGATCATCGCCTCCATGACCTCTTCCGGCTCCAATCCCGCCTCCGCCATCAGCAACGCCTCGCGGGTGTGGATCCCCGCCGGGATCGATCCGTTGCCGAGGTCGGTGCCGTAGACGATCGAGCCTCCCGCCACGTGGAAGCGGCGGAGGTTGTCGAGCGCGGTCCGGATCTCGGGCGTGTCGTGACCGAAGCTCAGGATGTCGAGCGTCGTCACGATCCGCAGCCGCAGCGCCGCGGTCTGGATCACCTCGTCGGAGAGCCGGGTCCACGGGGTGTGGGCGAGCTCGTCGACGCCGGCGCCGAGCGCCCGCTCGACCTGGCCGGGACCCTGCGCGTGCGCGGTCACCGGGAGGTCGGCGGCGTGCGCCGCGTCGCAGATCGCCGACAGCTCCGAGTCGGTCGGCGTGGGACCGGCCTCCGCGTTCAGCGACACCTTGATCGCGGCCGCGCCGAGCCGCGCGAGCTCCTCCACGGCCGCCGTCGCGTCGTCGGTCGCCCTTCACCTCGCGCCCGGTTCCCGGCGGCGCCCACGTGTCCTGCGTCGGATAGCCGCCCGGTCCGGTCAGCATCGGGCCGGCGGCGTGGATCAGGGGGCCGTCGAACGACGGCATCTCCGACGCGTCCGCGAGCGGGAAGATCCGCTCCACCGGCCACGCGAGGTCTCGGACGGCGGTCACGCCGCCCGCGAGCACGGCGGCAGGCTCCGAGAGCTCGATGTGGACGTGACGGTCGGCCACCGCGGGCATCAGGAAGCCTTCGACGCGAGATCTCCTGGTCGACATCGTCGATGCTCGTGGCCGGCGCCCGCGGAGGTGATCGCGCCGCCCTCGCAGACGACCTGAGCGTCCTCGAGGAATCCGTCCGGGCCCGAGCCACGCGGCGGGGGCCCGGACGGCGAGGCGGTTCACGCGCCGACCCCGGCCGCGCGGAGGGCCTTGAGCTCCTTGCGCATGTCGACCACCTCGTCGCGCAGCCGAGCGGCGTACTCGAACCGGAGGTCCTTGGCGGCCTGGTGCATCTCCTCCTCGAGCTCCAGGAGGAGCCGCGCCAGCTCTTCCTGCGGCATCTCCGGCCGGGGCGCCCGGCGCCGCCGCTCCTTGCGCGGCGACGTCGCTCGCTTGGCCGGATCCTCCTGGATCGACAGCAGGATGTCGTGCACGCGCCTCCGGACGGTCTGGGGATCGATGCCGTGCTCGGTGTTGTACGCCTCCTGGATCATCCGGCGGCGCTGGGTCTCGCTGATCGCCGTCTTCATCGAATCCGTGACGGCGTCGGCATACATCAGGACCTTGCCGTCCACGTTGCGGGCGGCGCGACCGATCGTCTGGATCAGCGAGGTGTCGGACCGGAGGAACCCTTCCTTGTCGGCATCGAGGATCGCGACGAGGGACACCTCGGGCAGGTCGAGGCCCTCTCGCAGCAGGTTGATGCCGACCAGGACGTCGAACTCCCCCAGCCGCAGATCGCGGATGATCTCGATCCGCTGGATCGTGTCGACCTCCGAGTGCAGGTAGCGCACGCGGATCCCCATCTCGATCAGGTAGTCCGTCAGGTCCTCCGCCATCTTCTTGGTGAGCGTCGTCACCAGCACCCGCTGCTCGGCCTCGGCGCGGCGACGGATCTCCTCGATGAGATCGTCGACCTGACCCTTGGTGGGACGGATCTCGACCTCCGGATCGATGAGGCCGGTGGGCCGGACGATCTGCTGCACGATCCGATCGGAGACCTTCAGCTCCCAGGGACCTGGGCGTGGCGGACATGTACACGATCTGCTGGACACGCTCCTGGAACTCCTCGAAGCGGAGCGGCCGGTTGTCGATCGCGCTCGGCAGCCGGAAGCCGAAGTCGACGAGGGTGGACTTCCGTGAGATGTCGCCCTCGTACATGCCGTGCAACTGCGGCACCGTCACGTGCGACTCGTCGATCACGACGAGGTAGTCGCTGGGGAAGTAGTCGAGGAGCGTGTACGGCGCGCTCCCGGCCTCGCGCCCGTCGATGTGCCGCGAGTAGTTCTCGATGCCGGAGCAGAAGCCGACCTCGCGGAGCATCTCGAGGTCGTACGTGGTCCGCATCCGCAGCCGCTCCGCTTCGAGCAGCTTGCTCTGGGACTCGAGCTCGGCCAGGCGTTCGTGCAGCTCCTCCTCGATCGTCACGAGCGCGCGTTCCATCCGCTCGTCGCTCGCGACGTAGTGGGAGGCGGGGAACGTCGTGAGGTCGGTGATGGTGTCGGTCAGGAGCTCGCCGGTCAGCGGGTCGAAGCGGTTGATCCGCTCGATCGTGTCGCCCCACCACTCGATCCGGTACCCGACCTGCTCGTAGCTCGGGAAGACCTCGAGGGTGTCGCCCTGGACGCGGAACGTGCCGCGCGCGCGGCTCATGTTGTTCCGTTGGTACTGGATGTCGACCAGCCGCTGCATCGCGAACTCCATGGGGAGGTCCGTGCCGCGGACCGTTCGCAGGAGCTGGCCCTCGTACTGCTCAGGCGACCCGAGGCCGTAGATGCACGAGACGCTGGCCACGATCAGGACGTCGCGACGAGACAGGAGCGCGGCCGTGGCCGAGTGGCGCAGACGTTCGATCTCGTCGTTCACCGACGAGTCCTTCTCGATGTACGTGTCGGTCTGCGGGACGTAGGCCTCGGGCTGGTAGTAGTCGTAGTAGCTCACGAAGTACTCGACGGCGTTCTCGGGGAAGACCTCCCGGAACTCGTTCGCGAGCTGCGCTGCGAGCGACTTGTTGGGCGCGATGACCAGGGTCGGCCGCTGCACGCGCTCGACGAGATGGGCGACCGTGAACGTCTTGCCCGTGCCGGTTGCCCCGAGGAGGGTGACGTGCTCCTGACCGGCCTGGACGCCTTCGACCAGCTGCTCGATCGCCTCCGGCTGGTCGCCGGACGGCCGGAACTCGGACGTGATCTTGAACGGGGGCATGGGTCGTCAGTGTAGGTCTGTCCGGCGACAAGCCCGGTCTCACATGCGGCCGGCGGCGATGATCCTGTCGAGGAACCGGCGGGTGGCCTCCTCGCGGGGCTCCGAGAACATCTGCTCCGGCGGGCCCTCCTCCAGGATCCGTCCGTCCTCCAGGAACGCGACCCGGTGCGCGACGTCGCGGGCGAAGCCCATCTCGTGGGTGGCGATCACCATCGTCATGCCGGCGCTCGGCCAGCTCCCGGATCGCATCGAGCACTTCGGCGACGAGGACCGGGTCGAGGGCGCTCGTCACCTCGTCCAGCAGCATCACGTCCGGATCCATCGCGAGGGCCCGCGCGATCGCGACGCGCTGCTGCTGGCCGCCGGAGAGTCGGTCGGGATAATCGTCCGCCTTGCCCGACCAGGCCGAATCGCGCGAGCAGCTCGGTCGCCTTCGTCCGGGCCTCCGCCGCCGAGCGCCCGAGCGCCTTCTCCTGCGCGAGCGTGACGTTCCGCATCACCGTCATGTGCGGGAACAGGTTGAACGCCTGGAACACGATCCCGATCCGCCGGCGGACCGCGTTCTGGTCGACGCCGGCCGCCGTGACCTCGTCTCCCTCGATCCAGATGCGGCCGGCGTCGACCGGCTCCAGGAGGTCGATGCACCGCAGCAGCGTCGACTTCCCGGATCCACTCGCGCCGATCAGGCAGACGACCTCGTGGTCCTCGACCACGAGGTCGATCCCGCGGAGCACCTCGAGCGTCTCCGAAGGACTTCCGGAGGCCCTCGATCGCGGATCGCCTCGGTCACGGACGTGCCCCGCGCTTGCCGCCGTCGCCGGTCCCGCGCGAGCAACCAATCGGTGAACCGCGCGAGCGGGATCGTGATCAGCGACGAACAGGAAGGCGGTGGCGAGGAAGGGCGTGTAGTTGAACGTCGCGCGGACTCGATCTGCGCTCGCCGGAACGCCTCGATGACCCCGAGGATCGCGACCAGCGCCGTGTCCTTCTGGAGGCCGATGAAGTCGTTCAGCAACGGCGGGATCACCCGGCGGACGGCCTGCGGCAGCACGACGTGGCGGAGCGACTGCCACCGCGTGAGCCCGAGCGACCGGGCGGCCGCCACCTGGACTCGGTGCACCGACTCGATCCCTGCCCGATAGACCTCCGCGACGTACGCCGAGTAGACGAGGACGAGCGCGACGATCGCCCAGAAGAACGGCTGGTCGGGCAAGCCGTGCAGCTGGAGCGCCGGCAGCCCGAACCCGAGCGATGTAGATCACGAGGATCGTCGGGATCCCTCGGAAGAGGTCCGTGTAGACGACCGCGAGCGCCCGGAGCGGGAAGAACACCGGCCCGGGGAGGCTCCGGAGCACGGCGATCGACGAGGGCGAGCACCAGGATGAGGACCTCGGCGACCAGGAACATGCCGGACGTTGACGCAGGAACGCTGTCGAGCCAGGATCCTGCGGAAGGAGCGGACGAAGACTCCTTCGCCGTCGAGTTGAAGAACGCTCGTCCGGACCGTCGGCCACCCCGGAGACCGCACGATCACGATCGCCGAGGACCGTGAAGAACGACGACCGTGCTGGCGAGCGCGATCACGACGGCCCGGCCGGCCTTCGCCGAGGAGCCGGAGCCGCCGGTCGATCTCCGGGCGAGCGTCCCCCGGGCGGCTCCAGCGTCAGCCGGGGACTCCGGCGGCCACGGTGCGAGCTGGATCACGAGCACGGACTCGGGGAACGTCACGTCCCCCAGCCACTGCTCCTCAAGGCGGCCAGCGTCCCGTCGGCGTCCATCTCGCCGATCGCGATGTTCACGCAGTCCACGAGCGTGCTCCCGTCCTCGAAGACAGCCCGAAGTCCTCGCCCTCGCCCGGGAACTGCCCCACGACGACCCCGTTCGGCA
This sequence comes from uncultured Actinomycetota bacterium, assembly GCA_963711655.1. GTDB lineage: Bacteria > Actinomycetota > UBA4738 > UBA4738 > HRBIN12 > JAJNBA01. The sequence goes on along the minus strand of CAVQEW010000006.1, from coordinate 13,530 downwards.
CTCTTGATCAGCACGTCGACGTAGGCCGTCGGGAAGTCCACGACGTAGCCGTCGATCTGTCCGTTCTTGAGCGCCTTCACGTCCACGGTCGGTTGAAGACCGCGACCTCCTGGTCGGGTGGACGACCTCCTCGATGCACCTTGAAGGCTCGTCGTCCCGATCTGGGCGCCGAGCTTGTAGGTCCTTGAGCTCGGCGATCGTCGTCGCGCCGCTGCGATCGGCGAGCCCTTCTTGGCCATCAGGGCCTGGCTGACGTCGTAGTAGCCGTCGCTGAACGTCGACCGCCTCGGTCCCGTTCCGGGAGGATCGGCGACCTGCTCGATGTCGAAGTCGAAGTCCTTCGGGCCCGGGCGTGTAGGACTTGTTGAACGCCAGAGGGACCCACTCCACGTCGGTCGTCGGAGAAGCCCATCCGCTCGGCGATCGCGTACGCGACCTCGCTCTCGTATCCCTCGCCGCTCGCCGGTTCCCGGTCCCGAAGCCGGGGTTGGCTTCCCAGTCCTCGTACTTCCCCTTCCCGCCGATACCACGGCTGGAACACGGGTTGGTCGGTGCCGATCGTGAGGCGTCCCTGCCGCGAACGAAGTCCGCCGCGTGCGACTCCGCGCACGCGGCTGCCGTCGATCTCCTCCGAGGGAGACTCTCGGTGGGACCGTCGCCCTCGGAGGGGTGTCTCCTCGGGCCCGCAGCTGCGGCGAGGCAACATGATCGCCGCCACCGCCAGGATCCACTTCCGCATCGGATGACACCCCCCGTTCCCGTGGAAGCGCGGAGCCTAGCACAGCCCCCTAGCGGCTCGGTTCCCATCGGAAGGTCCGGGAGGCGACCGCGACACCGACCACCGCCCAGATCGCCATCACCCCCAGATCGCTCCACGCGAAGGAGCTCGTGAGTCCCAGGTAGGAGTCCCGCATCGCGTCGACGAGGTGACGGACGGGGAAGATGTTCCCCACGACCTCCACCCAGGAGGGCGTGGTGTCGTCGAACGGGATGAACACGCCCGACAGGAACAGCAACGGCAGGATGATCGCGTTCACGATCGGAGGGCCCGCGTCCGCGTTGGGGACCAGGCCGGACACCGCCAAGCCCAGGGCGGAGAAGCACGCGGCGCCAACGAGGAGGGTCGCGACGAACTGCCCGAGCGCGGCGCCGGTGGGAACGGACGCGTCGTAGAACACGGCGCCGAACGCGACCGTGATCGCCACCAGGATGAGCGCGATGAGCGTCGAGTGGACCACCCGGGCTGTCAGGAACACCCAGGGTGGGAGGGGCGTGCCGCGCATCGCGCTTCAACACTCCCTTATCGCGAGCGAACACGATCGACAAGGCGATGTTCGTGAAGCAGGCGGAGATCAGGCCGAACGCGCCCTGCGCGGCCACGTAGTACGTGCTGATCCTGATCACGTCGCCCCCGATGCGTGCCTCGCCGTTCCCGAGGAGGGTGGTGAAGATCACGAGGAACAGCAACGGGAAGACGAACGTGAAGAACGCCGACGCGGGGTTGCGCCAGAAGGTCTTGTTCGTGTACGTCACCTGTCGCAGGAGGAGTCCCACGTCGCTCACTCGGCGCCCTCCTCGCCACCCGTCAGTTCGAGGTACACGTCCTCGAGCGACGGTCTCGTGACCTCGAGGCTCTCGAACGAGAGCCCGCGTTCGAGCGCCCATCCCGTGAGCTCGTGGGTCGTGCGGGTGGCGTCGTCGGCGGAGATCTCGTAGGAACCGTCGGGAACGGGCGTCTCTCCGAGGCGGGGCGTGTCCGTGGTGCCTGCGGGCAGCCGGAAACCGATCCTCGTCTTCATCGCCGCTCTGCCACCGAGCGAGTTGGGAGGGCCCTCGGCGACGATCTCGCCGCCCTTGATCACCGCGACCCGCTGCGCGAGGTACTGGGCCTCGTCCATGAAGTGCGTGGTCAGCCAGATCGTCTTCCCGAGCGACGTGAGGTTCCGCAGGAGATGCCAGGCGTTCCGCCGAGCGCTCGGGTCGAACCCGGTCGTGGGTTCATCGAGGAACAGCAGCTCCGGGTCGCCGGCCAAGGCGATCGCGACGTCCAGCCGTCGTTGCTGGCCCCCCGAGAGCTTGTTCACCCGCGAGTCGCGCTTCTCGCGCAGCCCGACGACCTCGATGACCTCTTCCGTCGGACGAGGGTGGGGGTAGAACGCGGCGTACTGGTCGATGGTCTCCCGCACCGTGAGGAACGGGTCGACGCCGGTCGACTGGAGGACGATGCCGACGCGCCGCTTCAGTTCCTGCTCACCGCGTGCGGGATCGTGGCCGAGGACCGTCACCTCGCCGCCGTCTCTCGGCCGGTACCCCTCGAGGATCTCGGTCGTGGTGGTCTTGCCCGCCCCGTTCGGTCCGAGGAGTGCGAAGACCTCGCCGCGCTCCACGTGGAGATCGATGCCACCAACGGCGACGACATCGTCGTAGGACTTGCGCAGCCCCACGATCTCGATCACGCGCTCGGCCATCCGGGGAGGAGCCTACCCCGTCCGTCAGAGCGGCTTCCTGCTCGAGAAGCCCGATCGTTCGCTGTGGTACCAGCCGACGCGGTCCTCGTCGAGGCGCCAGCAGAGGTACACACGCACTCCCTCTCGCTCCGCGGGGAAGTCCACGAGACCGGTCTCGGGATCCCGCAGGAGGATCCCTCGGTCCGCGAGCCACAGGAGCTCCTGCTTCAGCGTCTCCTGCGCCCGGAACCAGTCGCTCCCCTCGATCCCTCCACCGTCGATCTCGACCGCCGACGTGATCCGTTCGCTCGTGTCGATCAGCCGCTGCCTCGCCTCGCGCAACCGAGGGAGCCGGATCCGGAGCTCGGGAAGCTCCGCGTCGGCGTCCTCGATCGTGAACAGCCGTTCCTCTGCGGCACTTCCTGGGGTCACGCCGCCGCCCCCAGGATGGCCGGGAGCTCGCGGAGGTCGGTCACGCGAGTGCCGTCGTGGTCGGGGAAGCGATCCCGGCGATCGATCGAGGACGGGGAACATCCCGAGCGCCGCCGGAGGATCCACGTCGAACTCCGGATTGTCGCCCACGTAGGCGGATTCCTCCGCGGAGACACGGACGCCCGTTCGAGGGCGAGCCGGAAGATCCGTTCGTCCGGCTTCTCGATCCCCTCGATGCCGGAGATGACCCGGACCGGGAACGTCTCGAGCAGCTCGTGCACGCCGAACCAATCCTCGAGCCACGCCTCGAAGTTCGACACGATGCCGAGGAGGAGTCCGGCCTCGCGGAGGGACGCGAGGGTGGGGCGCACGTCGTCGAACAAGACGTAGTTCTCGAGGCGCGTGAACTCGCGATGGAGGGTGGCGGCGAGCCCGTCGCCGTCGGCGACGCCGAGCTCGCCGAGCATCCGTTCGTACACCGACGTCCAGAAGGTGCGAGAGCGCTCGGGCGTCGTCGTCCACATCGAGCCGTCGCGCGCGGCTTCCGAGAACCGGGTGTAGACGTGCGCCGAGGCGTTCCGCACCTCGTCGACGGAACGGATGTGGCCCGCGCCGGCGAGGACGGTGACGAAGAGGTCGGCGAATGACGGATCGACGTGGACCAGCGTCTCTCCGACATCGAAGAAGACCGCGCGGAACCGCATGACCGGAGGATAGTCGGGGCTCACACGCCGGCGCGGGCCACGAGGTCGCCCCAGAGCCGATCCACCTGCGGCTCCAGGTCCGCCAGCGAGCCGTCGTTGTCCACGAGGACGTCGGCCACCTCCATGCGCTGCTCGTCGGTCGCCTGGGCGGCCATCCGGTCCCGCACGTCGTCGGGCGAGAGGCCACGATCCGACGCCACACGCGAGATGCGGAGATGCGGCGAGGCGGTGACGACGACCACCACGTCGAACGCGGGCGCGAGCCCGAGCTCCACGAGCAACGGCGTCACGTAGACGACCACGCGGTCGGACGTGCGGAGCGAGTCGACCCGCTCGCCGAACCGTCGCGCCACCTCGGGATGGACGATCGCCTCGAGCGCCGCCTTCTCGGCGGGGTCGGAGAAGATGCGCGCCGCGAGGGCGCTCCGATCCAGATCGCCGTCCGGGGTGAGAACGGTCGCACCGAAGGCGGCCACCACACGATCGAACCCCGGTGTCCCCTTCGCGACCGCCTCGCGCGCGAGCTGGTCGGCATCGATGACGACGGCACCGCGTCGCTCGAGCAGACGAGCCACGGTCGACTTCCCGGAGCCGATGCCGCCGGTCAGGCCGATCAGAAGCACGGCGCGGGCCTTACTCGGATCTGCCCTCGCGCCGTTTGAGGTCCTCGAGGATGGCCTCCAGGGAGACCTCCTCGTCCGTGGCCGGCGTCTCGGCGGCTTCGGCGGCGGGAGCCTCGGGGGCGGCGTCGACCGCCGGCTCCGGCTCGGTCGTGGGTTCGGCCGGCGGCTGCGGCTCGGGCTCGGGCACCACGGGAGGCTCGGGCTCGGGCTCGGGCTCGATCGCCTCGGCCTCCGGCTCGGTCACGGGCCTCACGACGGGCGGCTCGGTCGCCGCCACCGGCGCGGCGGCCGGCTGTTCCGGCTGTGTCTCCGCGACGGCGTCCGCCTCCGCGACGGCGTCGAGGACCGCCTGCGGGATCTGGACGGTCTGGACCAGCGGGTCCACGGGGGCGCGATCGGGCTCGGGCTGCTCCACCTCGATCTCGGTGACCGGCTTGGCCGGGGCCGGCGTCACCTGTCGCATCGACAGGCTCACGCGCCGACGGGACACGTCGACGTCGACGACCTTCACCTGGACCTCGTCACCGACGGACAGCACCGATTCCGGCGTGTCGACGTGTTCGTGGGAGAGCTCCGAGATGTGGACCAACCCCTCGATGCCCTGGGCGACCCGGACGAACGCGCCGAACGGCACGAGCTTCGTCACCTGACCGGCGATCACCTCGCCGGCCTTGTGCAAACGCTCGAACTCCTTCCAGGGATCCTCCTGCGTCGCCTTCAGCGAGAGCGAGACACGCTCCCGATCCAGCTCCACGTCGAGCACCTGGACCTCGACCTCCTGCCCGACCGTCACGACCTCGCTCGGGTGGTCGACGTGCTTCCAGGAGAGCTCGGACACGTGGACGAGTCCGTCCACGCCTCCGAGATCGACGAAGGCTCCGAAGTTCACGATCGAGGAGACCGTGCCCTTGCGGCGCTCACCCTTCTGCAGGTTCTCGAGGAACTTCTTGCGGCCCTCGGACTGCGACTCTTCGAGGAAGGCGCGCCGCGACAGGACGACGTTGTTCCGGTTGCGGTCGAGCTCGATGATCTTGCATTCGAGCTCCGTGCCGATGTACGGCTGCAGGTCGCGCACGCGCCGAAGGTCGACGAGCGAGGCGGGCAGGAAGCCGCGGAGGCCGATGTCGAGGATCAGGCCGCCCTTGACGACCTCGATCACGGGACCCTTGATCGTCTGGCCCGAGGCCATCGTCTCCTCGATCCGGCCCCACGCGCGCTCGTACTGCGCGCGCTTCTTCGACAGGATCAGGCGGCCCTCTTTGTCCTCCTTCTGCAGGACCAGGGCCTCGATCCGGTCCCCGACCTTGACGACCTCGTTCGGGTCGACGTCGTGGCGGATCGAAAGCTCCTTGGACGGGATCACGCCCTCGGACTTGTAGCCGATGTCGAGGAGGATCTCGTCGCGGTCGATCTTCACGACCACGCCCTCCATGATGTCGCCGTCCTTGAAGTCGCGCAGCGACGCCTCCATCGCGAGGACGAGCTCCTCGGGCGTGTAGTCATCGCCTTCCGGCTCGGGGGTGGCGACGACCGGCTCGGTCACCGTGGGCTCCGCCGGCGGCGTCTGGGTCATCTCCGAGGCGGTTACGTCTGTGGCGGTCTCCGTGGTGGCGGCACCATCGGCTGGCGCCGCACCGTCGGCTGGCGCGGCACTGTCGTCGATCGCGGCACTGTCGTCGACCGGCTCCGGCGTCTCGACGGCCGGCTCGGTCGTGGTCTCGATGTCACTCATGCGGTGGGTCTCCTTCTGGCAGGCGGGCTCACCGCATCGCGGGTTGGGATTTGCGACGCGGCACGCGAGCGATCCGCGAGCCGAAGGAAGGGTAGGTGAGCAGCGCAAACGGCGTCAATGCGCTGCTCGGCGGCTCAGTGGCCCTCGGGAGCCGCCTCCGACCAGTTGGCGCCGACGCCGACATCTGCCTGGAGGTCGACGTCGAGCTCCACCGCGTGCTCCATCCGGTCGTGGATCAGGTCGACGGCCTCCTCGGCGTGGTCCTTCGCCACCTCGAACACCAGCTCGTCGTGCACCGTGAGCAGCATGTGGCAGTCGAGCTCCGGCTGTTCGCGGAGCGCCCGGTCCACCGCGATCATCCCGACCTTGAACACGTCGGAGGCGCTCCCCTGGATCGGCGCGTTGAGCGCCTGCCGTCGGCCGAGGTCCCGGACCCGCGGGTTGGCCGCCTGGAGCTCCGGGATGTACCGCCGCCGCCCCAGGAGCGTCTCGGTGAACCCCTCCACCGTCGCCCGGTCCACCTGGTTCTGGAGGTAGTCCTTGATCGCCGGGAATCCCTCGAAGTAGGCGTCGATGAACTCCTGGGCCTCGTCCGGGGTGATGCCCAGGCGGGTGGCCAGGCCCCAGGCGTTCATCCCGTAGGCGAGGCCGTAGTTCACGGCCTTCGCGCGCCGCCGCATCTCGGCGTCGACGTGCTCGGGCGGGAGACCGAAGACCGTGGCGGCGGTGGCGGCGTGGATGTCCAGCTTCGAGTCGAACGCCTGACGCAGCCCGGCGTCTCCGGACAGGTGCGCGAGGATCCGGAGCTCGATCTGCGAGTAGTCGGCCACGAGGAGCACCTGGTCGTCGGCGCCCGGGATGAACGCGCGACGGATCTGCCGGCCGAGCTCGGAGCGGATCGGGATGTTCTGCAGATTCGGGTTCGACGAGGAGAGCCTCCCCGTGGCCGCCACGGTCTGGTTGAACGACGTGTGGAGCCGGCCGTCCTTCGCGTCGACGAGCCGCGGCAGCGCCTCGAGGTACGTGGAGTTCAGCTTGTCGAGCTCCCGCCACGACAGGAGCGCGTCCACGATCGGATGGGCGTCTCGCAGCTTCTCCAGGACGCTGGCGTCGGTGGACAGCTCGCCCTTGGGGGTCTTCTTCCCGGGCTGGAGCCCCAGCTGCTCGTACAGGATCGCCCGGAGCTGCGGCGGGGAGTTCAGGTTGAACTCCTGGCCCGCGTGTTGGAACACCTCGGCGTTGAGGGTCGCCATCCGGTCGCGGACCGACTCCCCCATCTCGTCGAGGTACGGAACGTCGAGGCGGACCCCACGGGCTTCCATCCGAGCGAGGACGGACGCGAGCGGCAGCTCGACGTCCTCGAGGAGGGGCCGGAGGCCCTGGCGGTCGACCTGCTCCTCCAGGACGGGAGCGAGGAGCGACACCGCGGCCGCCTCCGAGGCCACGCGCCGCCACGGGTCCTCGGTGAACAGCTGTCCCTCGGCCTCCTTGCCGTCCTCGTCGTCGTGCCGAAGAGGTCGGTCCCGAGGTACCGCTCGCAGAGTGCCGCGAGCGGGTAGTCGGCGGTCCCCGGCTCGAGGAGGTAGCCGGCGAGCATCGTGTCGAACGCGACCCCTTCGAGCATCGCGCCGGCCCGGAGGGTGACCCGCTCGAGCGCCTTCGCGTCGTGGGTCCATTTCGCGATCGCCGGGTCGGCGAGCCTGTCGGCGACCGGTCCGGGACCCGGGAGGGCCGCGTAGGCGGCTTGCGCGCCGCCCGCCGAGACGGCGAGGCCGACCAGCACGTCCGACTCCTCCTGGATCGCGACCCCCACGGGGCCGTCGGCCAGCAGGTCGGCCAGCTCCGCGGGCTCCACCTGGCGGAGGTCGAGCTCGGCGACCTCGATCTTCGGCTTGACGTCCTTCGCCAGCTCCATCAGCCGGTCGAACAGGCTCCGGAACTCGAGCGACGTGAACAGCCGCCGGACCTCCTCGACGTCCCACTCCCCCATCACGGCGTCGCCCGGCTCGACGTCGAGGTCCACGTCCGTGACGATCCGGGCGAGGTTCTTGTTGAGGGCGAGGCGCTCGCCGGCGGCCTCGATGTTGTCCCGGAGCTTCCCCTTGAGCTCGTCGGTCCGGGACAGGAGCTCTTCCACGGAGCCGAACTCCTGGACGAGCTTCGCCGCCGTCTTCTCCCCCACGCCCGGGACTCCGGGGATGTTGTCCGACGGGTCGCCCTTCAGCGCGACGTACTCGAGGTACTTCGAGGGCGGCAGGCCGAACCGTTCCTCGACCGCCGCCTCGTCCATCAACGCGATGTCGGAGATCCCGCGGCGGTTGAACAGCACCCGGAGCCCGGGCCGGACCAACTGGAAGAAGTCGCGGTCGGCGGTGACGATCGTCGCCTCGATGCCCTGCTCGGCGGCGCGGACGGCGAGGGTGCCGATCGCGTCGTCGGCCTCGTGGTCGGTCACGAGGAGCATCGGGATCCGGAGCGCTTCGACGACCTCCTGGATCAGGCCCAGCTGTGGCCGGAAGTCCTCCGGGGTCTCGCGGCGGCCGGCCTTGTAGCTGGCGTCCATCGCGAGCCGGGCGGTCGGCTTCCCCACGTCGAACGCGACGGCGATCAGGTCGGGGCGCTCCTCCGCCAGGAGCTTGATCAGCATCGAGGTGAACCCGTAGACGGCGTTCGTGACCTGACCGGTGGTCGTGGCCAGGGTGCTGGGCAGGGCGAAGAAGGCCCGGTACGCGAGCGAGTGGCCGTCGAGGATGAAGAGCCTGCGGGGCTGATCGGACGCTGGGTCGGTGGAGGGGGGCGCCACGGCGCCCATGCTAACCGGGGTCCCCGACGCGCCGGACGGGTCCCGTGGCGCCCGGAGATGATTCGCTACCGAATCAGATTGACGTGAATCCGACTCCCTGCGTAGGATTCGCGCCCAAGAACGGTCTTGCCGCGGCGGCGGGTCGTGCGAACGACGGGGAGGAAGCATGGGAGCGTCATTCGTGATCGCCCTCCGCGAGGGCATCGAGGCTGCGCTGATCGTGTCGATCGTGTTGGCCTACCTGAAGCAGCTCGGGGCCACCGATCGCTCTCGGCTCGTGTGGTGGGGAACGGCGCTCGCCGTCCTCCTTTCCGCCGCGGTCGGCACCGCGATCTTCCTCGCCGGCGCCGAGTTCGAGGGCACCGCCGAACAGGTCTTCGAAGGACTCGTGACGCTCGCCGCCGTCGGCGTCCTGACGTGGATGATCTTCTGGATGCGCCGGCAGGGCGCACGGATCAGGTCCGAGCTCCACGAGAAGGTCGACACCGCGCTCGTCGCCGGCGGGCTGGCGCTCGCCGGGCTCGCGTTCTTCGCGGTCCTCCGCGAGGGCATCGAGACGGCGCTGTTCCTGTACGCCGCGGCGAAGGGCACCGCGGTCGAGGGCACGGCCGTCGCGCCCGCCACGCAGGTGACCGGAGCGGTCCTCGGCCTCGTCCTGGCCGTCGTCCTCGGCGCGCTCCTCTACCGCGGCGGCATCCGCATGAACCTCCGGTCGTTCTTCCGAGTGACCGGCATGATCCTGATCGTCGTGGCCGCCGGACTGTTCGCGTTCTCGCTGCACGAGCTCCAGGAGGCGGGCTGGATCCCGTTCCTCGAGACGCATGCGTTCGACATCTCGGCGAGCCTCCCCGACGACGCCGGGGCCGGCGCGATCCTGCGGGGTCTGGTCGGGTACAACGCCGATCCGACGTGGCTCGAGGTCGTGGGTTGGGCGGGCTACCTGCTGGTGATCGGTGGTCTCTTCCTCCGGATGCCGAAGATGCCCGGGATGAAGTCTCGACCCGAACACGAGACTTCGGCGAGGACCTCGGCCCACGTCGACACCGACGTCCCCTCCTGACTCAGGTCTGACGCCGCCGAGGCTCGCGGACACGTGCCGGTTCGTGTCACTCTTCTTGCACGTTCACGACCTGCAACGTTGGGAAGCGACCCCTGCTCCGCAATGACTCTGGCCGGGGCTTCGTCGGGTTGACATCCCTCAACCTCCCGTTTACAGTCCGCGACGGTCCTCAACGGGACGCGAGCCACGATCGATTCCGACCGATCGTGGTGGCGGTCCGAGGAGACCAACCGCAACGGGCCGCGTCGCTGGGAAGTGGCGTTCGCGTATGGGGAAGGCGCGAACGCTTCGGATCGGAGACGCGGCCCGTTGCCGTTCTTCCTCTACAGGACCGCGTCGAGGAACCGTCGCGTCTCCGAGAAGCTGGGTCGAGTCGAAGATCTGCGCTGGGAGTGCCCTCCTCGAGGATCCGTCCCTCGTGGAAGAAGGCCATCCGGGACGCGACCTCCCGAGCGAACCCCATCTCGTGCGTGACGACCATCATCGTCATGTGCATCTCCATCGCGAGCGCCTTCATGACCCCGAGCACCTCCCCGATCAGCTCCGGGTCGAGGGCGGACGTCGGCTCGTCGAAGAGCATCACGTCGGGTTCCATCGCGAGCGCCCTCGCGATCGCCACGCGCTGTTGCTGTCCGCCCGAGAGGCGGATCGGGTACTCCTCGGCCTTGTCCGCCAGCCCGACCCTGCCGAGCACCTCGATCGCGAGCCGTCGGGCCCGGTCCTCCTCGAGTACCCTTGACCGTGACGGGACCCTCCATGACGTTGCCGAGGGCGGTCATGTGCGGGAAGAGGTTGAACTGCTGGAACACCATGCCGCAATGCATTCGGAGCTGGCGGATCTGGTCGCGCTTGCTGCGGATCCGGTGACCCCCTTCGATCCGCTGCCCCGAGACCTCGATCGTCCCGACGGTCGGCTCCTCGAGGAAGTTGATGCATCGCAGGAGCGTGGATTTCCCGGACCCGGACCGTCCGAAGATCACCACGACCTCGCCGCGGTCCACCTCCATGTCGATGCCCTTCAGGACCTCCAGGTCACCGAAGGACTTGTGGAGGTTCTCCACCCGGACCACGGCCTGGCCGTCGGGTGTCACGACCGCTCCTGGGGCTCGGCTTCCGGCGGCTCCAGGGTCGGCGGGACCACTCCCCGTGGACAGGCGGGGTCGGGGCCGGCTCCTCCGGAGCGTCCATCGTGTACCCGGCGGCTCCTCCGTGGACTCCACCGCCCGCCGTCCCGGCACGATCACCTTCCCCCGTTCGCGGCCCTTCGGGCCCCCGCGACCGTCGCGGACGTAGCCCTTGCTCACCCGACGCTCGAGCCGGCTCTGGAAGAACGTGAAGATCGCAGTGAGGACCCAGTAGAGCGCCGGCGGCCGTGATGAGCGCCTCCAGCGGCTTCACGTCAGCGTTCCCGAGCGAGTTGTGCTCGCCGGAAGAGCTCCATCGATTCGAGCGATTGGCCGAGCACCGAGATCAGCGCCGTGTCCTTCATCATCGCGATGAACTCGTTGCCCGTCGGCGGGATGATGACCCGGAAGGCCTGCGGCAGGACGACCCGGCGCATCTTCTGTCGGTAGGTCATGCCGAGGGCGTCTGCGGCTTCGGCCTGTCCGTGGCTCACGGACTGGATGCCCGCACGGAAGATCTCCGTCATGTAGGCCCCGTAGTTGAGGCCCAGCACCACGATCCCGACCTGGAATGCGGTCCAGGTGAACAAGTCGTCGAAGTTCTGGCGGGAGGAAGTTCGGGAACTTGTCGAGGAGGGTCTGCGCGGTCCTCGGCATCGCGCTGTAGAAGAGCGAGAGCTGGACTATCAGCGGCGTGCCTCGGAAGAAGGACGTGTAGAAGCCACTTACGCCATACGCGATGGGGTTCCGGGAGAGTCGCCCGAGGGCTCCGACCAGCGCGAGGGTGACGGCCAGGACGATCCCCCCGAGGGCGATGACCAGGGTGAACACCAGCCCTCTCGCGATGAAGCCGACGTGCTCTCGGATCCACTCCTGGTTGAACGACGCCCCCAGAAGAGGAAGGCCATGGCCGAGAGGAGTGCGACCCACACGAGGGCGACCTTCACCCGGAAGGAGACGCCCGCGCTCGCCAGCGCGAGCCGGTCTCTCTTCGGCCGCGGAGGAACGAGCGGAGACCGGGTCGCCCCGGCCCCCATTTCGTCCGTCGTCACGACAGCAGCGCGCCCGTCGCTACGTGACCTTGGTGACGTCGACGCCGTCGTACCACTGCAACGACATCTCGCTGAGCGTCCCGTCCGAGTGCATGTCGGCGACGATCCCGTCGACCGCATCCAGCAAGGTCGCGCCGTCGAGCTCCGAGGACTTGTCGAAGGCGATCGCGAGCGGCTCCCCGAAGATGGGCTCCCCCACGATCTTCACCGGGTTGTCCTTGGCGAAAGCCTCCGCCGTGGTCACCGACGTCAGCACCGCGTCGAGCCGGGTGCCGTCACCGAGCGCCAGGTCCTGCAGCGCCGTGGTATCCGTGTCGTATCCCTGGATCGTCGCGTCGTCGATCACGAAATCGAACTCGAAGCCCGGAGATCTCGAGGCTCTTCTCCAAGAAGAACTGGTAGGTGCAGTCCGCGCAGACGCCGATCTTCTTCCCGTCGAGGTCGGTCGTCACGTCCGAGGCGGTGGAGTCCTCGTGGACGACCACGACGGCCGGGACGAAGGAGTACGGCTCGGTGAAGTTGAGGACCTCCTGCCGCTCGTTGATGGGCGTCATCGAGCCCACGCTCATGTCCCAGCGGTCGTTCCAGCTGCCGGCGGTGAGGACCTCCCAGTCCGGCGTCTCCCACGCGATGTCCACGCCGAGGCGGTTCGCGATCTCGGTCGCGACGTCGATGTCGAAGCCCTCGTACTCACCCGTCTCCGCGTTCAGCTCCGACTGCGGCGGGTAGGCGGGATCCGTCGATACGGTGATCTCGCCGTCGGAACAGATCTTGGCGAGCAGGTCGCCCGCGTCCGTGTCGTACGAGGCGCACACGCCTTCGCCGGCGTTGTTCCCGTCGTCGGCGGGCGGCGTGTCCTCGCCACACGCGGCCGCTACCAGCGCCAGCACCGCGAAGAGCGGGACCAGCCGTCGGAAGCCGAGCTTCATGTCTCCCCCTTGGGTCGATGGGACGGGCGTCGTCGATGGCGCGCCCCTCGGCGGGGACTATAGGCAGGACGGCTCGGGAGGGCAATGCAGTCAGGGACTACGGGCTGGCCTGCTCCGCCGGGAGCCAGCGGGAGCCGGCGGCGCGCCATCGCCCCACGGAGAACGTCTGCGGTGCCCTCGATCCGTCGACATCGAACGCGTACTTGCCGCCGAGGCCCGGGAACTCACGCAGGTCCTGGAACGCGAGGGCGAGCTCTTCCCGGCGGTCTCCGTCCTCGGTCGCACCCGTGAGCTCGGCCAGGAGATGGCCGACGTCGTAGGCCTCGAGCCCGAACGGCCCCGGCGAAGCCCCGCTCTCGGCCTGCAGGTCGTGCACGAAGCGCTGTCGATCGGGCTCGAGGGACAGGGACACGTCGGCGCACCCGCAGACGGTGAGCACCTCGACACCCGATGCGGCGAGATCGAGCCCGTCGTCGGTCTTCATCCTCGAAGTCCCCACGACGGTCGGCGGATCGGACATCGAGGAGAGCACCGAAAGGGCCGCCGCCGTGCCCCCGGTCCACACGAGGATCGGGCAGCCGGCCTCCGCGATCCGAGCGACGATCTCCTGGACGGTCTCGGCCT
>CAVQEW010000005.1:0-109640 GCA_963711655.1 uncultured Actinomycetota bacterium | reverse complement strand
AGCTCGGCGGCGGCGAGCAGCTTCGCGGCCGTGCGCTCCCACGTCCAATGCTCCCCGACGAAGGAGCTCACGGCCCCTCGGAGCTCCTGGCGCTCGTCGAACGGGAGCGAGAGCAGGCGGTCGATGCCCTCGGCCAGCCGGCCCACGGCGCCCGCACCGGGCTCGAACGAGAACACGCCCGGCCTGCCGACCTCCGCTTCCAGCGCCCCCGCGACCTCGGCCAGGCCGGAGTGCCTCGCGACGATCGGGAGCGCCCCGGCCGCGCTGCCCTCGGCGGCCACCATCCCGAATGCCTCCTCCAGGATCGAGGGCACGACCTGCACGTCCATCGCCGCGAGCGCGCCGGGCGCGTAGCGGTGATCGAGCAACCCGGTGAACGTCACGTCCAGGCGGCCCTCGGTCCTGTCGGGGACCGCGTCGGGATCCACGGGGAGCCCGCCGACGTCGCGGAGCCACTCGAGTGCCTCCCGGTCGTCCCGCCGGAGCGCGATCGAGAGCGCCGCCAGCCAGTCCCGGTCCGAGCCGAATCCCACGACCAGCGCGGCGGCATCGTGCCGGAGCGCGGGCTGCGCCTCGAGGAAGAGCTCGACTCCTTTCTGTGGGATCAACTTGCCGAGGTAGCCCACGATCGGCCCTTTCCGATCGGCGAGCCGGCGGAGCCGTGCCGACGCGTCGGGCTCGGGCACGTCTTCCTCGTACCGATCGAACAGGGCGTCGATGGCGCGCGCGTCGCGCGCGTCCAGGGCCCGCTCGACCTCGGCGTCGAAGGAAGAGGGCCGCCCTCGTGCCGACGCGGCATCGGTGTCGAGCAGACCGGCTACTTCCCGCAACGCCTCGGACCGGGCGCGGGGGCGGAACGCCGCCACGTCGACGCCCGGCGGCACGATCCGGACGACGGAGGTCATCCCGGGGACGAGCTCCGCGCATCGACCGAGGACCTCGGCGCTCGGGCCGACGACCACCCCGGCGGCCTCGAGTCCCTCCTTCGCGAGCGTCCGGTAGCGGGCCTGGGGCCGGATCGCGTACTCGAGGTCGCTCCCGTGGATCTTCGCCACGTACGCGCCCGGGCCGAGCGCGCGACGCCCGATCGCCGCGCCCGGGATCCCGTGGCCCACGATCGCGACATCCTGGCCGTGGGCCTGGGCGGCCGCCCGGAGCGCGTCCACGTTCGCCCCCAGGTACGCGTCGAGCCGGTCATCGGACAGATCCACGAACCCGCGGACCTCCTCGAATCCCTCGTAGTGGTCGACGACGAAGACCGGGAGCGTCTCCCCGATCACCGGGCGCAGGAGCACGCATCGGCCGGAGGACCGGTTCGCGTTCGGGTTCGGCCGCAGCTCGGACGGTCCGTCCCGATCCACGGTGCCGGAGGCATCGATCCACGGGTACCGGTCGGGATGGCGCTCCTGGCACAGGAGCATCACGTCGTGGCCGGCCGCCCGCCACACCTCGACGATCCGGGCGGTCGCAACGTTGGACCCCGACCCCTCGAGGAGCCACCCGTGCCACACCAGGATCCGCACGCTCGCATGCTAGGGGTGGGATCCCGATGGGTGGGGAGCCGGTGCGGCCGATAGTGTGCCGGGCCCCGGGACGAAGGGAGCCAGATGCGCGCGTTCAACCCGGCCGGTGTGGCCGGCCCGTTCGGCAGCTACTCGCACGGCATCGAGGTCGAGCCCCCGATGCGGCTCGTCTTCGGCTCCGGGCAGACGGGCGTCGACACCGACGGCCGGATCGGGGAGGACATCGAGGAGCAATCGAGGCTGCTCTGGCGCAACATCCAGGAGGTGCTCGCCGGCGCCGGCATGAAGATCTCCGACATCGCGCAGCTCACGATGCTGCTCGTGCGTCGCGAGGATCTCGCGACCGCTCGGGAGATCCGTGAGGAGTACCTCGACGGCCACCGGCCCGCGTCCACCCTCCTGTTCGTCGCTGGGCTCGCGCACCCCGACTGGCTGATCGAGGTCGACTTCGTCGCGGCCCGGTCCTCGGGCTGATCTCACGCGGCGACACGATGGCGGACACATCACCGGCGGGCGAGCGAGGGACGTTCGCCGTCGAGGACTTCGAGGACGAGCTGGCGGTCGCGGGCGAGAACCGGGCGCTGGGGACCTCCCTCTGGTTCGAGAACGACCACGTTCGCGTGTTCGAGCTGCGCCTCGGCCCGGGCGAGCGCGGGCCGTTCCACGTCCATGACGCCACGTACTTCTGGACCGTGGTGGAGCCCGGCCGTGGCCTCCAGCGCCTCGCCGACGGGACGTCGGTCGAACGCGAGTACGCCCTCGGGGAGACCCGATACCTCGTGCATTCTCCTGAGGACCCGCTCGTGCACGACCTCGAGAACGTGGGCGACTCGACGCTCCGGTTCGTCACGGTCGAGCTGAAGCACTGAAGGAGCGCACCTTGATGGCGAACACGGATGGCGCGGTGATCGACATCCACGCCCATGTGATGACGCCCGAAGCGCAGGAGCTCGTCCGGCCGTTCTTCACGCCCGACGAGGATCCGTTCTTCCGGTACATGAGCCCGGTGACCAGGGCGTACAACAAGGACCACGTCCCGGAGATCATGCCCGGGCTGACGCTGCCGGACGTGCGCCTGCGCGACATGGATCGCATGGGGATCGACGTCCAGGCGATCTCGGTGATGCCCCCGCAGTACTTCTATTGGACGGAGCCCGAGCTCGGTGGACGGCTCGCGCGGATCGTGAACGATCGCCTCTCCGAGATCGTGGAGGGCCATCCGGATCGGTTCGTCGGCCTCGGCACGCTGCCGATGCAGGACGTCGACCTCGCGCTCGACGAGCTGGAGCGCGTCGTCCGCGAGCTGCGCTTCGCCGGCCTGGAGATCTGCACGAACGTGAACGGCGTCGACTTCGACGACGTTCGATTCCTGCCGTTCTTCGAGAAGGTCGTGGAGCACGACCTCCTGCTCGTCGTGCATCCGCACGGCTTCTTCGACGGCCGTCGGCTCGCCGACCATTACCTGATCAACACGGTCGGGATGCCGATGGACTCCACGGTGTTCATCGCACGCATGATCTTCGGCGGAGTGCTTGAGCGGTTCCCGGACCTGAAGGTGTGCGTGACGCACGGGGGCGGCTACCTGCCGTTCTCTCCGGCGCGCTTCGACCACGCCTACGAAGCGAGGGAGGACTGCCGGGAGCACATCGACCGGCCGCCGAGCACCTATCTGGCGCAGATGTACTTCGACACCATGGTCTTCGATCCGGGCATGCTCAGGACGCTGGTCGATCGATGGGGAGCGGACCACGTCCTGCTCGGCACCGACTACCCCTTCGACATGGGAGAGACCGACCCGTTGGGTCTGCTCGACCGGGTCGTCGATCTGGCCGACGCGGATCGCGCGATGATCGCGGGTGCGAACGCCGCCCGGCTTCTCCGACTCGATCCGTCCTGAGGCGCCGGCGGGCGGTGATCCTCACATACCGGAGCCGACGCCGGCGACATCGAGGACGGCACGGCCGACCACGGATCCGGTTTCGAGGGCCTCGAACACCTCGTTCACCTGCTCCAGCGGCCGGACCATCCCCACGATCATCGACACGGCCCCGCGCTCGACGAGCGAGACGGCCCTCGCGAGGTCATCTCGGTGCGCGAAGCGGGACCCGACGTAGTCCACCTCGTCGAGCACGAGTCGCGTCGTGGGGACGATCAGCGAGGAATCGGGCGCGTAGCCCACGCCGACGACGCGGCCGCCGGGCCGGACCAGTCGCCGAGCGAGCGCGAGCGTGTCGTCGTGGCCAACGGTGTCGACGACGACGTCCACCCCTTCGCCGCCGGTCTCGTCGAGGAGCCCCTGGATCGCGTGCTCGTCGTCGACGAGCGCCGCGTCCAGGGCGAGGTCCCGCGCGGCCGCGATCGTCGGCTCGTGGACGTCGAAGGAGAACGTCCTCGCGCCGGCCGCGCGGCCGACCTGCGCCGCGTGGATGCCGACCCCGCCGAGGCCGACGATCGCCGCCGTCATCCCGGCGCCGACCCCGCCGCGTGTGACGACGGACCGATAGGCCGTGCCGAGCGCACACGACATCGACGCCGCGTGGATCGGGTCGATCGACGCCGGGATCGCGACGAGCCTTCCGAGGGGAACGACGATCCGCTCGGTGAAGCCTCCCGGATGGGTGAACCCGGTCCAGGCGGTCAGTCGCCGGCAGAGCGTCTCGTCGCCGCGGAGGCACGCGGCACACGCGCCGCACGACCAGTAGTGATGGACCACCGCGCGGGTGCCCTCGGCGATCGAACCCGGTGGGTCCGTCGCGAGGACACGGCCGTGGATCTCGTGACCCGGGATGTGCGGGAGGGCGAGATCCGCGCTGAAGGGCATCATCCCCCGCGACGTCTTCAGGTCGCTCGAACAGACACCGCTCGTGAGGATCTCCAACATCGCGTGGCCGGGGAGCAGGCCGGGCTCCGGCACCTCGATCGGTTCGAGCGGTGCGTCGTAGCTGGTGACGGCCATCGCGCGCACGGTCGATCTCCCTTCAGGGCCGTCCCAGGTGGACCGACGGACGGGAGCGGTCGCTCGGCATCGTCACGCCGCCAGGGGGAGCGGGTCTCGCCCGCGGCGGTCCGACGACAGGCCGAGCCCGACGCCCGCCAGGACCAGCAGGAGGCTGACCGCGACGGCCGACGTGAGCGGCTCGTTCGCGATCGCGATCGACGAGACGAGGCCGACGACCGGGACGGCCATCAGCGTCAGGTTGGTGGTGATCGCGGGGAGGCTGCGGCTGATCGTGAGCAGTCCCCAGAAGCCGAACGCCGAGCCGAGGAACACCTGATAGGCGATCACGCCCGCGGTGGCCGCCGTCCAACGGATGTCGGGCACCCCTTCCAGCACCGCGGCGAGCACCACGATCGGGACGGCGGCCACCGCGAACTGCCACGGCATCAGTTCGAACGGTGTCCCGGCCCATCGATGCGCGCGGATGTGCACGGTGGTCGAGGCGTTCGCGATCGCCGCGACGAGCAGCATCCCGAGACCGACCAGCAGGTCGCCGTCGCCCCAGTCGAGGTCCCACGGCTCGATCAACAGCACGACGCCGGCGGACCCGAGCGCGAGGCCGGCGATCCGCAGCCAGGTGAGACGTTCATGAAGGAACCCCACGGCGAGCGGGACCGTCCACAGGCTCGCGGTGTAGACGAGGATCGAGGAGCGGCCGGGCGGCACGAACTCGAGCGCGCTGAACACGAGGGCCGTCACGAGCGCCAGCCGGGCCAGGCCCACGCTCCAGAGGATCGGGCGGTCGGCTTCGTTCGGACGGGGGACGCCCCGGTTGGCCATCACGGCGGCGACCACGAGCGCGGCGCCGCCCATCCGGAACGCCGCGAGCCAGAGGGGAGAGACGAGATCCACCCCCGCGGACATGATCGGCCAGTTCACGCCGAGGACCAGGACCGTCGCGGCGGCGAGGACGTAGACGGCCGGGCGCCGCATCACGGGTGCCTGGTCGGGCGATCGCGACCAGACCCGATCGTCCCGGGTCGCGGACGGCCGGACGGCCCCCGGCTCGTCCGTCAGCGCCTCGCGCTCGCTCGGCATCGCCTGCGGACGAACCTCGTCAGCCGAGCAGGCCGTCGTCGTACTCGACCCGCGACAAGATGCGAGGGTCGCCGTCGGTGACGAGGACCATGTCCTCGATCCGAACGCCTCCGCCTCCCTGGACGTCGGGCACCCAGACGAGCGGTTCTACCGCGAAGACCATCCCCGGCTTGAGGTCGAAGACCGTCGAGCCCGGCAGGGTCTCGCCGATGTACGGAGGCTCGTTCGCGCCCATGCCGATCCCGTGGCCGATGAACAGGCTGAACAGGTTGTCGCCGAAGTCGTGCTCGCGAACCTCCGCGATGATCGCGTCCGCGACGTCCTGGTTCGTACGACCCGGCCGCATCACGTCGACGCCCGCCATCAATCCGCGGTAGACCGCGGTGTAGACGCGCTTCTGCATCCCCGACGGTTTCCCGACCATCATCGTCCGGCCGATGTCGGCGAAGTAGCCGTTCCACATCGCGCCGATGTCGATGAAGCAGAGGTCGCCGTTGCGGATGATCTTGTCCGTGCAGATCCGATGCGGCGGCGACATGTGCTCCCCCGACGCGACGAACGGGGTGATGACGTGGGCCATCTCGCCGCCCATGTAGAACAACGTCTGCATCGCGTCGCCGGCCACCTCGTTCTCCCGGCGGCCGGAGCGGCTCGAGTCGATCGCGCGTTGCGTGACCGCGTCGCCGATCGCGCAGGCCTCTTCGATGATCGCGATCTCGTCGTCGCTCTTGATCAGGCGCACCTGCTGCATCAGATGGTCGCCGTCCGTGGGCTGGAGATCCGGCAGATGGGTCTGCATCGACTCGACGAGGGAGTAGTTCACCTGGTCGACGCCCATCCGGCCGGCCGCGACGCCGAGCTCGTTCAGGAGAGGGGCGAGTGTCGCCTTGACGAATCCGTCCACGAGCTCGCGCTGTTCCATGATGGGGATGGGGTGCGCGGCGGTCAGCCAGGACATCCCCATCGAGGCCTTGTCGATCTCGCCGCCGGAGCACAGGAGGACCGGACCCGCGTCGCGGGTGAGGAGCACGCCGTTGAGGGAGCTCATCTTCCCGGCGATCAGCTGCGCGCGGAGGGACGTGAGGTAGCGGACGTTCTCGTCCTTCCACAGCAGGAGCGAGTCGATGTCCGAGTTCCGGAGGGCCTGTTGCGCCGCTGCGATCCGATCGCTCCGGAGGCGAGGGAAATCGATCCGGTCCTCCCAGTCGACCCCGAATGGTCCGCGCGCGTAGCCGCTCATCACTCTCCTCCGGGTCTGCCCCGATCCCGGGGCCGGCTCTCGGCCTCGCTCCCACGACGAGAACGAGGACCCGGGTTCCCGGGTATTCCTGGCGGGTATGTATCATACATCCTGTCGGAAGTGCGAACGAGGCGACCAGATGCGCTGGTCGCAAGCAGGAAGAGGTGCGCGGCATGGCAACGGACAAGGCCGTCACGGGCGACGTGGACTGGGCCAGCATCGCCACCACGGGCGGGCGGCGCACCGCGCATGAATTCGTGAAGGACTCGCTCCGCCGGGCGATCCTCCGAGGCGACCTGAGCGGCGGGGCACGCCTGATCCAGGCCGACCTGGCGGCGATGCTGAACGTGAGCACGACCCCCGTTCGGGAGGCCCTGCGCGACCTCGCGACGGAGGGGCTCATCACCTTGGACCGGCACCGTGGTGGGATCGTCCGGGAGCTGAACTGGCCGGAGATGGAGGAGATCCGTCTGATCCGTCACCAGCTCGAGCCGCTCGCGGTGCGGCTCGTGGTGGAGAAGATCACCGAGGAGGAGCTTCAGGAGGCGGAACGCCTGCGGGAACGGATGGCGAAGGAACGCGACCTCGGCAACTGGGTCGAGCTGAACACCCAGTTCCACCTCGTCTTCCACGATTCGACCGGCGTGGCGCGTCTGGCGTCGATCCTGAAGGGCTTCGAGGAGGCATCCACGGTCTACGTGGCACAGGCGCAACGGTGGCATCCCGAGATCCGGCGGCGCGCCGACGACGAGCACCAGGCCCTGATCGACGCGTTCCGCAGCCGGGACGCCGATCGCGCGGCTGCCGTCATGCAGGGGCACGCTGCGATGCCGATCGAGATGACCCGGCCCGAGGAGCGCGGAACGGGCTGAGCAGAGGCCTCCGGATCCGGAACAGCGCCGGAGGAGCGCCGAACGAACGAAGGGAGCGACGGATATGGACACGGCTCGGCTCGGCATCGTCGGACTCGGATGGTTCGGAGGCGTCCTGGCCAAGGCCGCGCGGGCATCCGGTGTCGCGGAGGTCGTCTCCTGCCATGCGAGGACCGCGGAGACGAGAGCGGCCTTCGCCGAGGAGCACGGATGCCGCGCCGCCGGGGACCTCGCCGAGCTGCTGGGCGACCCCGAGGTCGACGGGGTGATCGTGGCGACCCCACATTCGACGCACGCGGACATCGCCGTGGCCGCCGCCGAAGCCGGCAAGCACGTGTTCGTGGAGAAGCCCCTGACGTTGACGGTCGCCGACGCGAAGCGGGTGGGTGAGGCGGCGGCGCGAACGGGCGTGGCGGTCCAGGTCGGGCACAATCGACGCCGCCAGCCGGCCAATCGCAGGATCAAGGCGATGATCGACGCCGGGGAGCTCGGCGCCGTTCTGCAGCTCGAGGGGATGCACTCGGCCCCCGGTGGGCACAAGCCGGACCTCCCGGCGTGGCGGAAGGATCCCGCGGAATGCCCGTTCGGCGGCATGACGGCGCTCGGGGTCCACACGGTGGACACCTTCCACTACTTCATGGGCCCCGCGAAGAGGGTGACGGCGTTCAGCTCGCGGTTCCACGGGTTCAACGACCTCGACGACGCCACGACCGTCCTGCTCGAGTACGAGTCGGGCCCGATCGCATCGATCAACACGACGTACTTCGCGCCGCCCCTCGTCTCGCTGTCCGTGTTCGGCAGCGATGCGGCCGCATGGAACGAGGAGGACGGCTCGCGCCTGTACACGCAGCTCCGGAGCGACCCCACTCGCACCGAGCACGAGGTCGAGACGATCGACACGATGCAGGACGAGATCGTCGAGTTCGCTCGCTGCATCGGGGGAGAGGCCGAGCCGGAGACCGGCATGCCCGAGGCGATCGAGGTCGCCGCCGTCCTCGAGGCCGATCGGCCGGAGCGTGGGTTCGGGAACCGTCGTCGAGCTGGCAGCTCTCCGCTAGACGATCACGGCGGCCGGCGCGTCCTGATCGCGGTCGGCGCGCAGGGCCAGGACCGAGTGGATCGTCACGGCGCCGACCACGAGGATCCCCCCGGCGAGCACCTCGGCGGACGGACGCTCACCGATCGCGAGCCAGACCCAGAGCGGTCCGAGGAGCGTCTCGAGCAGCGCGACGAGGTTCACCTCGGGCGCAGGGACATGGTGCGTGGCACGGGTGATCAGCGCGAGCGAGACCGGCAGGATCACGATCCCGAGCAGCGCGAGCAGGAGGAGGTCGCCGCCGCCGATCCACGTATCGGCGCCGGCCACCAACCCCACGAGCGCAGCCCCGACGCCACCGATCGCGATCGCCGGCGTCATGTCGGCCGGTCGCGCGGCGCGCGAGACGGTCAGGTAGCCGGCGAAGCACGTCGCCCCGGCGAGCGCGAGGAGGTCGCCGTCCACGTCGCCCCGGCCGATGCTGCCGCCGAAGATCACCGCGAGTCCCGCGACCACGGCGACGCCCGTGAGCCACGTGCGCGCCTCCGCCCGCTGGTGGAGGAAGACCCGCCCGAGGACGGAGGCGATCAGCGGACCCGCGGCGATGATCACGAGCACGCTCGCCGCGTCCGTCCGATCGAGCGCCGAGACGAAGGCGATGCTCGCCGCCGCGAAGAGCGCCCCGGCGAACAGGTGGGGTCCTCGTCGGTCGCCAGCGCCCGGCGAGCGTCGCCCCGGCGCAGGACGAGCAACAGCGCGACGGTGCCGACGGCGGTGAAGACCCCCCGCCACGCCACCGTCGTCCACGCGTCCGTGCTCACCGACCGGACGATCAGGGCGTCGGGGCTGATCACGACCACGCCGATCGCGCAGAGCGCGAGGCCCCGGAGGTGCTCCCCGCTGGCCCTCCGGGCCGCCTCTCCGCGGGCACTCCGGTCGTCGATCCCGTCTGCCTGGACAAGCTATCGCATATTCTATAGAGTGCGTCACTTGATCGGGCCCAACAGCACGGGGAGGGGGCTCCACATGGTTGGTCGCAGGGTGCTTCGCGGTGTCGCGCTCCTTGCCGCTGCAACGCTGTTCGCCGTTTCGTGCGGTGACGACGGCGGAGGCGGCGGCGGTGGCGGCGGCGAAGGGGAGGAAAGCAACATCATCCGGTTCACGTTCGCGCCGGATCCGGCCTGGGACTGGGTGAAGGACCAGGGCATCCTCGAGGCGATGGAGCAGGAATCCGGCTTCCGGATCATCCAGCTCGCCACGTGGGACGAGTTCGCCACCTTCGCCGGGGGTCACGCCGACGTGATCTCGACGGGGACCTACGAGACGCCCTTGCTCGAGGAGCAGGGCATCGAGACCGTGACGTTCGGCCAGTTCAACATGAACAAGGACGTCCTGGTCACGGCGAACCCCGAGTACCAGACGGCGGCGGACTTCCCGGAGGGATGCAAGATCGCGTCGGAGTCCGTGAGCGGGAACACGATCATCTGGGGGTCCCTGATCAACCAGCTCGACGGCCGGGAGGTCGGCGAGGGCTCCGACGACATCGGGATCGTCACCGCCGACTACCAGATCATCCCGAACATCCTCCGCGAGGGGGAGGCGTGCGCCGGGATCCTGGACCCCACGCAGGTGATCGCGGACATGGCGTCGGGGGACCTGACCGTGATGTACGACGGGAAGGCCGCGGCGCAGCTCTACGGCGAGGAGATCGTCCCGGGTCACGAGGGCGTGCTCAGCAACGCGTTCGTGTCGCGAGCGGCGTGGTTCGACGCGAACCCCGACGCGGCCGCGTTCTTCCTCGAGGTGTGGGACTGCGCGATGGTGCAGTGGGCGGATCACCGGGACGAGATCATCGACACGTACCCGCAGCACTTCGCGGTCGAGGACGAGTCCCAGGCCCAGTTCATGAAGGACTACTTCGAGAACACGTTCGACTGGTTCGTGGAGAGCCCCTACCTCACCGAGGAGTGGATCGAGGGCGAGCGCCCCGTCTTCGACCTCGTGCAGGAAGCGGGCATCATCCCCGAGGACGCGGAGTTCCCGCGTCACGAAGCGACTGGAGCCGCCGGACGACACACCCTGCCCGGAGGGCTTCTAGCGAGCTGTTCGGTGCCGGCGTCACGCGCCTGCGCGTGACGCCGGCACCACCTCCCCGACGATGGCGACGACGCGAGAAGACCCTCGAAGAGCTCGAGCAGGAGGCGATCGACGCCCTCGTCTTCGGGCGGCCGCCGTACACGATCCAAGGTCTTCTACTCGGCCCTCGGCGCGCTGAGCTTCTTCGCGATCTGGGCGTACTACTCCACGGTCCTCGAGCCCTACGTTCTCCCGTCGCCGCTGGCGGTCGGGCAGAGGATGTGGGAGCTCACCACCTCGGGCGACGTCTTCATCAACTTCGGGAGCAGCTTCCTGAAGACGATGGCGGGGTGGGCGATGGCGCTCGTGCTCGGCATCCCGATCGGCCTGCTGATGGGCCGGTACCGCTACGCGCGGGCCTTCTTCCACGACTTCGTGTACCTCTTCGCGAACGTCCCGCTCCTCGTCTACGCCGTCATCGCGATCATCGTGTTCGGGATCAGCCCGTGGGGTCCGGCGTTCGTCGTGATGCTCGAGGCCTTCACGGGCATCGCGATCAACGTGGCGGCCGGCGTGGAATCGGTCGATCGCGGGCTCCTCGCGATGAGCCGTTCCTTCCGGCGGAGCAGCGGCAGGACCGTCCGGAGCATCGTGATCCCGTCCGTCGTCCCGTTCCTGTTCGCGAGCGGGCGGGTGTCGTTCGCGAACTCGTGGAAGCTGGCGGCGCTCGCCGAGACGTTCGGCGGGTACCTCGGGATCGGCTACCAGCTCGAGAAGGCGTTCCAGACGTTCTCGGTCGTCACGCTGCTCGCGTGGATGTTCTTCTTCGTCGCGTTCGTGATCCTCGTGGAGCGGCTGCTGATCGCCCCGGCCGAACGGAGGGTGTTCGCGTGGCGCGACCCCGCGGGCGCGAGGGAGCGTGTGTCGTGAGCGACGCCACCGCCACCGTCCGCGGGCACGTGACCGACATCCCGGCGGAGTTGCTGGCGCCTCCGGAGAAGCCCTGGTGGTCCTGGCTCACGAACGACCGAGCGGCGCGGTACACGGCGAGGCTCGCGTTCCTGGTCGTGTGGCAGTGGGCGGGCACGACGTTCGAGGACATCCCCGCACCCACCGGGACGATCGAGTTCCTGGTCGAGGAGTTCCAGCGCGGGGAGGTCTTCCCCAACGTCGCGATCAGCCTCGTCCGCGCGGTGATCGGCTTGAGCCTCGTGCTCGTGCTCGGCGTCGCGATCGGCATCGGGATGGCGCGGTGGTGGCGGGTGCGGTACTTCATGACCGACCTCATCCTCGTCGGCATCACGCTGCCCGCATTCATCTGGGCGCTGCTCGTCGTGATGTGGTGGGGGTTCAGCAACATCGGACCGATCGTGGTCTGCGTCGTGTCGGCCACCCCCCAGCTCGTGGTCAACACGTTCCAGGGCGCGACCGCCACGCCGGGGAAGCTGCTCGCGATGTCGGACGCGTATCACGTGGCCGAGCGCCGCCAGTTCCGATGGCTGGTGATCCCGTCGATGATGGAGTACATCGCGGCCGGGTTCCGCTCGGCGGTGCTCGCCGGATGGGGCGCGGTGCTACTCGTCGAGTGGTTCGGCAACGACAAGGGGGTCGGCTTCCGCGCGCACTACTGGTACGACGCGCACAGCTTCGAAGGGATGATGGGCTGGGGACTCGTGATGATGGTCATCATCCTCTCGTTCGACCGCGTGGTGATGGACCGAGTGGTCCGTCACTTCCGCAGCTGGCGGACCGGGGGGCAGCAGTGGTCCCAGTGACGGAACGCACCCCGCCGAGTGGACGACGAACGGAAGGTGAGCCGACGTGGCCCGATTGGTAGCTCGCGACGTGAAGAAGGTCTTCCCGCCCACCCGCCAGGGTCAGGACCCCGTGTTCGCGCTGCGGAACGTGAGCTTCGAGGCGGAAGGGCACACGTTCGTCACGCTCGTCGGACCGTCCGGCTGCGGGAAGAGCACGTTCCTCAACATGGTCTCGGGCATCGATCACGCCGAGCGCGGGCACGCTCGAGGTCTTCGGACGCACCGAGGGGGACGCCCGCATCGGCTACGTCTTCCAGGACCCCCGCCTGCTGCCGTGGAAGACGGTGCTGGACAACATGATCTACGTCCTCGACGAAGGGTCCTCCGCCGAGCGGGCGGAGCGTGGCCGGAAGTTCCTCGACCTGGTCAACCTCGGATCGACCGCACGAGATGTATCCGGGCCAGCTCTCGGGCGGCATGCAGCAACGTGTCGGGATCGCCCGCGCCCTCTCGATCGAGCCCGACCTCCTGCTGATGGACGAGCCGTTCAGCCACCTCGACGCGATCACGGCCCGCGACCTCCGGGTGGAGCTCCAGCGCCTCTGGCTGGACACCGGCTCGACGATCCTGTTCGTCACCCACGACGTGCTCGAGGCCGTCCTCCTCTCGAGCCGCGTGCTGATGATGAGCAGCCAGGGCGTGATCTTCCGCGACCTGACGATCGATCTGCCGTTCCCGCGCCGGCAGACCGACCGGGAGGTCGCGATCCACCAGGCCGAGATCCTCGAGCTCTTCGAGGAGATGGAACGACCGAAGATCGACGTGTGAACGACGTGCCGTGGCGGACACGGTGCGTGACCGAACCGACGCCGCGGACCAGAGCACCGGACGAACGGAGGAGGAGACATGCTCAGACACACCGCGTTCTTCATGCTGAAAGAGGGCAACGGGGCCGAAGAGATGCAGTGGATGCAGAAGGGGTCCGCGTACATGCGGTTCACGGCCGCCGGGCCCGTGGCGATCGACTTCGGATCCGATCTCTTCGGAGGGTCGATGCACCTCTCGGAGACGAAGCCCTGGGATCGCACGCCCCGGTGGCGGGCGGCCACGGAGGGCCCACCGTGCGACTACGACGTGGCGCTGCACCTGGACTTCGAGGACGAGGCGGGCCTGCAGGCGTACAACAAGGATGACGTCCATCACGAGATCGCCGTGTACAACGCCGCCGTCTGTCAGGGCGAGCTCACGGCGAGGATCGACTGGTGGTACGACGGGGAGGCGTTGATGACGCCGGGCCACGTCCGGCACACGGCGATGTTCATCTGGAAGGACGACATCGACGAGGCCGCGAAGGAGCGCGCGTTCGCCGAGGTCAAGCGGCTCGGCGACGAAGCGGGCGTCGAGCGGCTCACGCTCGGGACCAACGTCGGCACGCTGAAGACCGACTACGACTGGATCCTCGACCTCCAGCTGCCCGACGCCGACGCGGCCGAGGCCCTCCGGGCGGGTGACGGGTACCGGGAGACGATGCGCGCGCTCTCGGAGACGACGAAGTTCGAGTGGACGGCCCGGATGACCCATCGGATGCACGGGCACTAGGCCGGAGGACGACGAGATGAGCGCCACGACCACGGATCCGATCATCGACGTCCATTGCCACTGCACGCTCCAGCGGTTCCAACGGGCCGTCCTGGAAGGAGGTGGCGACTGGCACGGGATGACCACCGCGGACGGTGAGCTGGACAACCTGAAGAACCGGTGGGACGTGCCGAAGCGGATCGAGACGATGGACGAGCTGCGGATCGACGTGCAGCTCGTCTCGCCGACCGACGTCTTCTACCAGTACCACCAGCCGCCCGAGGTCACGGAGCGGATCGCGCGGGAGGCGAACGAGGAGATCGCGGGGATGGTGCGCGATCACCCGGACCGGTTCATGGGACTGGGAACCCTCCCGATGCAGGATCCCGAGCGGGCCGTCGCGGAGATGCGACACGGCCGGGAGGAGCTCGGCCTCACGGGGTTCATGATCGACGATCACGTGAACGGCCTCACCTACGACCACGACCAGTTCGAGCCGGTCTGGGAGGCCGCGCAGGGCCTCGGCGCGTTCCTCCTGATCCATCAGTTCCAGCACACCACCGTCACCTACCGGACGCGCAAGTACTTCCTCCTGAACTCGATCGGGAACCTGGTCGACCGGACGATCACGTTCGCGGCGTTCATCTACGGCGGCGTCCTCGATCGTTACCCGGAGCTCACGATCTGCCTCTGCCACGGGGGCGGATACGTCCCCTACGCCCTGGACCGGCTCGACAAGGGCTGGGACGTGTGGGAGGGGCAGCGAGGGAGGTCGCAGGACCGACCGAGCAGCTACGTACGGCGCTTCTACTACGACACGGTCGTCTACACCCCGCGCAACCTGCGGTTCCTGCTCGACGTGGTGGGGGCGGACCGGGTCGTGTTCGGGACCGACTGGCCGGCTCCGATGACGTTCGACGACCCGGTCGGCCGTCTGGAGACGATGACCGAGCTCTCCGACGACGAGCGGCACGCGCTGCTGCGCGGGCACCGCCGCGAGCCTGTTCGGGCGGGCATCCGCGCGTGACCGGGAGCGCCGCGTCGCCGACCAACGCGAACCTCGGGTCTTCGTCGTGCAGCCCGTCATGGACGTCGGCCGGCGCGCCCTGGAGGAGATCGCCGACGTCGAGGTGCACGACTCGGAGCGGATGATCAGCAGGGACGCGCTGCTGGCCGGGGTCCGTGAGGCCGACTACCTGTGGATGCTGGGCGACACGCCGATCGACGAGGAGATCATGGAGGCGGCGCCCTCGCTCAAGGGGATCGCCACGATGGCGTTGTTCCCCAACGTCGTGGACGTCGGGGCCGCGACCCGTCGAGGTCTGCCCGTCACCGTGGTGCCGCACGTCATCACCAAGACCACGTGCGATCTCACCTGTGCGCTCGTGCTCGGCCTCTCCTGGCGCCTCGTGGAGGCCGATCGGTTCGTCCGCGAGGGGCGGTTCCATCAGGAGCAGTCGACGACGTTCCTGACCCACGAGCTCGCCGGCAAGGTCGTGGGGATGATCGGCCTCGGTGACATCGGCGCCGAGATCGTGAAGCGCCTCCGCGCGTTCGAGATGGACGTGGTCTACACGAAGCGGAACCGCCTTCCCGAGGAGCGAGAACAGGAGCTGGGTGTGACGTGGGAGCCCGAACGGGACGAGCTCCTCCGGCGCGCCGACTTCGTCGTGCTGATGGCGACGTACAACGCCACGACGCACAAGCTGATCGGCGCCCGGGAGTTCGATCTGATGAAGCCCTCCGCGTTCTTCGTGAACACCGCACGCGGCCGGATCGTGGACGAGCCCGCCCTGATCGAGG
Organism: uncultured Actinomycetota bacterium; assembly: GCA_963711655.1. Lineage (GTDB taxonomy): Bacteria > Actinomycetota > UBA4738 > UBA4738 > HRBIN12 > JAJNBA01. Next base: position 93,719 of record CAVQEW010000005.1, on the reverse strand, counting down.
CGCTCCGCGAGGGGAAGATCGCCGGCGCCGGTCTCGATGTCTACTGGCAGGAGCCGCCCGTGGGAGAGCCGGCGCCCAGTCCCGAGCTCTTCGAGCTCTCGAACGTGATCCTCACCCCGCACATCGGAAGCGCCACGGTCGAGGCGCGCGAGGCGATGAGCCTCGCCGTCGTGGCCAACCTGAAGGCGATGATCGCGGGCGAGCGGGCGCCGGGGGTGGTCAACCCCGAGGTGTACGGCGAGCCCGCGGGTCTCCGCCCGGACCGGCTCGGCTGAGCCCGATCCGCGTACTAGGGGAGAGGGAAGGCAGGCCGCGCGTGGCGTCTGGACAGGCAGGTCATACAAGATATAGAGTGCGCGAAAATCCGGCTCGGTTCGACAGAGGGGGTCCGCGGATGGTTCGTCGGCTGGCGGTTGTGGGGGCGGTTCTGGCGCTGGTCACGCTCGGTGCGTGCGGCGGGAACGGGGACACGGGCGACGGCGAGGGCGGCACGATGCGCTTCGTCTTCTCCCCCGACCCGGTCTGGAACTGGCTCGAGGACGAGGGGATCCTCGAAGAGATGGAGCAGGAGTCGGGGATCACGATCCAACGCAACGAGTCGGAGGACGAGTTCGCGTTCTTCGCCGGCGGACACGCGGACGTCGTGTCGACGGGCAGCTACGAGACCCCGGTGCTCGAAGCCGAGGCCGGCGTCGAGACCGTGACGATCGGCAAGTACAACAAGGCGAAGGACATCATCATCGTCAAGGCCGACTCGGGATACGAGACGTTCGACGACCTCGAGCCGGGATGCAAGCTCGGTGTCGAGTCGTTCAGCGGCTCCACGATCGTGTGGCAGGCACTCGCCCAGGACCTGCACGGCAGGACGATCGGGGAGGGACCCGACGACATCCAGATGGCGATCACCGACTTCAACACGGCGGTCGACCTGGTCCAAACGGGGGACCTCTGCGCGGGCGTCACGTCGATCTACAACGCGGCCGGGGCGCTGATGGACGGAAGCGTCGTGGGGCTGTACGAGGGGAAGTCCGCCTCCCAGCTCTACGGCGAGGAGTACGTCCCGGGCCACGAGGGCATGAACAGCAACAACTTCGTCGTCCTCAAGAGCTGGTACGACGAGCACCCGGAGGAGGTGGCGTTCTTCCTCGAGGTCTGGGACCGGGGTCTGCAGGAGTGGGAGACGAACCGTGACGCGATCCTCGATGCCTATCCGGACGACTTCGGCTACAAGAACCCCGAGGAGCTCGCGTTCCTGAAGGATTGGTACGAGACGCAGTTCAACGAGTTCACCGAGACGGTGTACCTCGACGAGACGTGGATCGAGGGCGAGCTCCAGGTCACGGACCTGCTCGCCGATGCGGGGCTCGTGCCCGAGGGGCATGTCGCGCCCATCCACGTCTGCATCGACCCTGAAAGCGGCGAGGAGACGTGCAGCTTGCCCGCATGAGCCGCGCTGAGGGGCGCGACCGACAACTGGAGCGTGATGGCGACACCTTCCGTCACCGACATCGAGCAGTCGGACAGCATCAGCGCGATCCCGCTCGCCACCGCGAAGCGGCCCGCGAACACCCGTTGGAAGGCAACCGCGTACTCCCTCGCGGGAGCGGTGTCGCTCCTCGCGATCTGGCAGCTGGCGTCCGGGTACAGCCGCACGGAGTTCGACCTGCTCCCCGCTCCGCTCCAGGTGCTGGAGCGGATGGGGGACTACACGTTCGGGAACGAGCTCGAGGGCATCCCGACCGGTTTCGTGCTCACCAACTTCTGGGAGACCTTCCGGAAGACGCTGCTGGGCTTCGCCGGCGCGCTGGTCGTGGGCGTGCCGATCGGCATCCTGATGGGTCGCTACCGGTACGCGAAGAACTTCTTCTTCGACTTCGTGTACCTGGCCGCGAACGTGCCCCTGATCGTCTACGCGATCCTCGGTCTGCTGCTGTTCGGGCTCGGCGACACCGGGCCGGCGTTCGTCGTGGCGCTCCTGGTCCTGCCGGTCATCTCCTTGAACGTCGCGGCGGGCGTCGAGGGCGTGGACCGCAACCTGCTGTCGATGAGCCGCGCCTACGGCATGCCCACGTCGTCCGCGCTCCGCGAGATCGTGGTCCCCTCGTTCGCCCCGTTCCTGTTCGCCTCGGCCAGGGCGTCGTTCGCCGCCTCCTGGAAGCTGGCCGCGCTCGCCGAGACGTTCGGAGGCACCACCGGCGTCGGTGTGCAGATCCGCAAGGCGTTCCAGGGCTTCTCCGTGACCGACATGCTCGCCTGGATGATGTTCTTCGTGATCTTCGTCGTGTTGATCGAGCGCGTGCTCCTGATGCGGTTGGAACGGTTCGTGTTCCGGTACCGGCTGAAGCGTGGCGAGGACATGCTTCGGTTCTGAACGGATCGAGGGAGGACCATGGCAGAGACGATCGCCGGCACGCGTCCCCGAGCGGGGGAGGGCCTCCTGGCGTTCCTGCGGCGCGACCGCGCGGCCCGGTGGACGTCACGCCTCTCGCTCCTTGCGCTGTGGCAGCTCGCCGGCATCCTGAGCGACCGGTTCCCCACGCCGGTGCAGACCGTGGACATCCTCGTCCGGGAGTTCCAGGCTCCGTTCGGCGGGGACGAGTGGAGCGTCTGGAACAACGAGCTCGTGCAGAACCTGCAGATCAGCCTCACGCGCACGCTCATGGCTCTCGTGATCGTGGTGGCGATCGGGGTGCCGGTCGGATACGCGATGGGCAGATGGTGGCGGATCCAGGCGTACTTCACCGACCTGGTGACGGTCGGGATCGCGCTTCCCGCCTACATGTGGGCGCTGCTCGGGGTGATGTGGTTCGGGTTCGGTGTCCGCGCCCCGGTCTTCTGCGCGGTCGTCTCCGCCACGCCGGGACTGATCGTGCACGTGCTGCAGGGGGCCCTGGCGATCCCCCGCGACCTGCGTGACATGTCGGACTCCTACGACGTGCCGGGAACGACCCGGATCCGCGATCTCGTGTTGCCCTCGATGGCCGGCGCGTTGATCGCAGGGATCCGCCTCTCGATCATCGCCGCGTGGGGATGCGTCGTCCTCGTGGAGTGGTTCGGCAGCAACGAGGGCGCCGGCTTCCGGGCCCGGGACTGGTACCAGTCGGCGGCGGACTACAACGGGTTGATGGCGTGGGGCATCGTCGTGCTGATCGTGGTGATCGCTGATCGACCGAGGGATCATCGAGCGCGTCGATCGCGCCGCGCATCGCTGGCGTGGCGCGATCGCATCCTTCGGGGCGAAGGCGTAGGGGCGGGGATGGCGAACCTGAAGGCAACGAAGGTCGTGAAGGAGTTCCCTCCTCCGACCAAGAACCAACCCACCGTCCGAGCGCTGGACGGCCTCGACTTCGAGATGAGCGGTCAGACGTTCGTCTCGATGGTGGGTCCGTCGGGGTGCGGCAAGAGCACGTTCCTGAACATCGTGTCCGGCATCGAGGAGCCGACGTCGGGAGACGTCACGGTCACGGCCGAGGGCGGCGGACCCGCCCGGCTCGGCTATGTCTTCCAGGATCCGAGGTTGCTGCCGTGGCGGACCGTGATGAGCAATCTCCTGTACGTGCACCGGCAGAAGACCGACGAGACGCGGGCCCACATCGAGCGGTACATCGACATGGTGGGCTTGCACGGCTTCGAGCACATGTACCCGGCCCACCTGTCGGGCGGCATGCAGCAGCGTGTCGGCATCGCCCGAGCGTTCTCGGTCGAACCCGACCTGCTGCTGATGGACGAGCCGTTCAGTCACCTCGACGCGATCACGGCCCGGTCGTTGCGGGAGGAGCTCCAGGCGATCTGGAGGCAGACGAAGAAGACCGTGTTGTTCGTGACGCACGACGTCATGGAGGCGGTGCAGCTGTCCAGCCGGATCATCATCGTCGCCTACGGCGGTCGGAACTTCGCCGACCTGCAGATCGATCTCCCGTACCCGCGGCTGCAGACCGACCCCGCGGTCGCGACGATGCAGGCGCAGATCCTCGAGGTGTTCGAAGACATGGAACGCAAGCGCAAGGAATCCGATCCGAGGATCGCCGAGCTGGCGGAGGCAACACGGAAGATGGAGGAAGCGGGCTAGCCGAGCACCCGGATCGACCGTTCACAGTCCCAGCAGGGTGGCGGGGTTGTGCTGGAGGATGCCGTCCTTCTCCTCCTGGGTGAGGCTCGTCATCGCGTTGATCCACGGGACCGGGTCGGGCTCCATCATCGGTGCCGGGTAGTCGGTGCCGAGCACCACGCGGTCGCTGCCCACCACGTCCAGGAGGTAGCGGAGCGTCGACTCCGTGTACGTGCAGGAGTCGTACCAGAAGCGGCTCACGTACTCGCTCGGAGCCCGTTCGAGGAACGTCCGCGCGTCCTCGAACTCGGGCATGTTCTCCATCGCGCCGGCCCGCCACCCCTTGTCCATCCGCGCGACGCCGAACGCCGTGTAGCCACCGGCGTGCCCGAGACAGAGCTTCAGGTCGGGGTAGCGATCCATCACGCCCCCGTACACCAGCGTGCCGAACGTGATCGCGCGCTCCACGAGGTTCCCGATCACGTTCGGAAGGCCGTACCGGGTCGTGCGACCCTCCACCACGGTGGCGGCGCATTGATGGAAGAACACGACGGCGCCGAGCTGTTCCACGGCCGCCCAGAACGGGGAGAACCGCGGATCGTCGAGGGTCACGCCGTCGACGTGGTCGCCGATCGTGATGCCCTTGAAACCCATCTCGCCCATCGCGTGCTCCATCACGGCGATCGCGGCGGGTACGTCCTGGAGCGGGATCGAGGCGAGGCCCATGAACCGGTCCGGGTGCGCGGTCATCATCTCGGCGAGCTCCTCGTTGCACTCGTCGGCGATCGCGCGGGCGACGTCCGGCGGGCGGTCGTACTTGAAGAAGCCCGTGTTGATCGTGAGCACGTGCACGTCCACGCCCATCTGGTCCATCTCCGCGATGCGTTCCTCCGCGGGGATCGAGAACTTCGGGATGTGCAGCTCGCCGACGTCGGCGTCGAGCGTGTGCCATTCGCCTCGCTCCTCGATCGCGCGCACGAACCGCTGGGGCGTGACGTGGTTGTGGATGTCGATGACGGCCATGGGCTCAGAACGTGAACTGGACGCGCGCGGTGATCTCCTTCTGGGTCACCGACGCGACGAGGTCGGACGCGGCGTTCATCACCGGGTGCGCGAAGTAGCTCTCCAGCCCGGCGACGTCTTCGAAGTCGGCGACGAGCACCATGTCCCAGTTGTTGGGGTTGCGCCCGATGTCGAATCCGACCGTGTACTCGACGACGCTCGGGACCTGCCGCTTGAGCGCGGCGAGGGCGTCCCTCGCGGCCACCTTGCGCTCGTCGGGAACGCCTTCCTTCCACTTGAACATGGCTACGTGCCGGAGCATCCGGGACCCCCTTCGTTGGCGATTGCAGAACGCACGATATCGAATATCGGGCTCGGACGACGGGCAGATCTCGCCTGCCCCTTCGGCACCCGTGGCCCTATGAATCATATAAAGTGCACCACCTCTGGCCCTTCGAGCCCCGTGGGAGGCGAGCGCATGAGCGAAGGACCCTGGCACACCGATCGATGGTTCACGAGCCCCTGGAACTTCCTGCCGGAGATCCGCGAGACGCTGCAGCTGCCGTCGTCGGTCCAGGTCCACGACGTCACGCTCCGCGACGGCGAGCAACAGGCCGGCGTGGTGTTCACGAAGGACGACAAGCTGCGGATCGCCGAGGCGCTCGCCGAGGCGGGCGTCCCTCGGATCGAGGCGGGCCTGCCGGCGGTCTCGCCGGCCGATGACGCCGCCGTCCGCGAGATGGTGAAGATGGGGCTGCCCTCGAAGATCTACGCGTTCTCGCGATGCATCGTCGACGACGTGAAACGCGCCGCCGACTGCGGCGTCGACGGCGTGGTGATGGAGATCCCCTCGAGCCACCACCTCGTGGAGAAGGCGTACCGGTGGCCCGTGCAGCGCGCGATCGACGCGTCGGTCGAGGCGACGAGCCTCGCGCACGAGCTCGGGCTCACCGTCTCGTTCTTCCCGATCGACGCGACCCGCGCGGGACTGGTCGAGTACCTGGACCTCCTCGAGAAGGTGGCGACCGACGGGCACGTGGACGCCGTGGGCCTCGTGGACACGTTCGGCGTCCTCTCGCCCCACGGCGTCCGGATGTTCGTCCGGCAGACGCGGGAGCGCCTGGGCGTGCCTCTCGAGACGCACTTCCACATGGACTTCGGGCTCGGCGTCGCGAACACGCTCCTCGCCGTCGCGGAAGGCGTCGAGGTGATCCAGACCACGGTGACCGGCATCGGCGAGCGCGCCGGGAACACGCCCATGGAGGAGACGGTCCTCGCGCTGCTGACGATGTACGGCGTCGACGCGGGGATCAAGACCGAGCGCTTCTTCGAGCTCTCGAAGCTCGTGATGGGGCTCGCGGGCGTCTCGCAGCCCTCGAACCGCCCGGTGGTGGGCGAACGGCTCTACAACGTCGAATCGGGCATCATCACGACGTGGGTCCGCAACGTCGGCGACGAGCTCACCGAGTCGTTCCCCTACCGGCCCGAGCTCGTCGGCCAGCCGCAACCGGTGCTGGTGCTGGGCAAGGGATCCGGGCTGGACTCGGTGGCGGCCGGCCTCGAACGGCTCGGCCGCTCCGCGACGCCGGAGCAGATGCAGGCGATCCTCGACGAGGTGAAGGCCCGGTCCCTCGAGACGAAGGGCCTCCTCGACGACGAGGTGTTCTCGGCGATCGTCGACGGGGTCACCTCGTGACCGGCAGGCCTCGATCCCGGAGATCGTGAAAGTGCTCCTGAAGAAGAGATCGTGAGGAACGGAGGGCAGCGGCGATGAGGGAAGCGTTCGGCTACGCGAGCATCGAGTGGAAGAAGGGGCATCGACTGGGACGCGGTGCGCGCGTACCGGTTCGAGCGGGCGCAGGATGCGATGAAGCGCCACGGCCTCGGCGCGATGCTCCTGATGTACGACGAGAACATCCGCTACGTGACGTCGACCCTCACGCCCGGCTGGAACAAGCTGAAGCCGGGCCTCCGCTACGCGGTCCTCCCCGCGGGCAAGGCGCCGATCCTGTACGAGCAGGGCGACCTCGGCATCCACATCAAGGCGCACTCGCCGTGGATCCCGACAGGAGAACGTCCGGCACTCCTTCGCGTGGATCAAGGGCGCGGCCGGACCCGCGTCCACGATGCAGGTCGAGAAGTTCACGAAGGCGCTGGCGGACGATCTCGAGGACGCCGGCGTGAAGGACCAGCCGCTCGGCGTGGACTTCATCGACATCACGATGATGAAGACGTTCGAGCAGGCCGGCATCACCTGGACCGACGGGATGACGCCGATGATGGAGGCGCGCGCGGTGAAGAGCCCCGACGAGCAGAACTGCTCCCGGATCGTCGGCTCGATCTGCGACGCGCTGCACTACGAGATGTCGCAGTGGCTGCGCCCGGGCCTCACGGAGAACCAGGTCGCCGCGCACGGGTTCGAGTTCCTCTACTCCTTCCCGGGCGTCGAGGACGTCGAGGACGTGATCGTCTCGTCCGGCCCGAACGCCTGGCCGAACTGGCGCAACTTCTCCGACCGGATCATCCGTCCCGGTGAGCTCGTGATCATCGACGTGGCGGCGCTCACGTGGAACGGCTTCAAGTCCTGCGTCTACCGCACGTACTGCGTCGGCGGGAAGCCGACCGACGAGATGAAGCGGTACTACGACACCGCGCTCACGTGGCTCCGTGACTCGATCGACGCCGTGAAGCCGGGCGTATCGACACGGGACATCGCATCGAAGTGGCCGTCCGCGATGGAGACGTGGGGCTACGCCGACGAGGACGAGGCGGCCGCGAACCTCTGGGGCCACGGGCTCGGGCTCGCCCAGTACGACCAGCCCGTGATCTCCCGGATCTGGTCGCTCGATCATCCGATCGAGATCAAGCCGGGCATGGTGTTCGCGCTCGAGACCCAGCACGGGAAGGTCCACGAGTTCGGCGTCCGGTTGGAGGAGATGCTGATCGTCACCGAGACCGGGTACGACCTGATCACGTCCTTCCCGATCGACGAGATCACGCTCGCGGGCTGACCCCGATGCCGGTGGCGCCCCTCGCGCTCGACGATCCGGCGGCGCGCGACCCCGCGGTCGTCGGCGTCAAGGCGGCCGGGTTGGCGGCGGCCGCGGGCGCCGGGCTGCCCGTCCTCCCGGGGTGGGTCCTTCCCGTGGAGGCGTCCGCAGCTGCGATCGCGGCGGGCGCGCGAGCGCTCGCGTGCGGGGAGCCCTCGAGCGCGTACCTCGCCGCGATGGAGACCGTCGTTCCCGCGGGTCTCGACGCGCCGATCCCGCTCCGACCGTCGGGGCCCGTTCCGGGAGAGGGGCCTCGGCCGATCGACGAGCTGTGGGTGGTTCGGTCGTCCACGGAGCGCGACGGGGACGGCCGCTGGGCGGGAACGTTCACGAGCTACCTCGGTATCGAGGCGGGCGACCTGCCCACCGCCGTACGTGGGTGCTGGGCCTCCGCCTTCTCGGGGGACGCGCTCGGCCGGTGCGACGAAGCGGGTGTCGACGTGGACACGCTGCGGGTGGGCGTGCTGGTGCAACCGTTCCTCCGGCTCGACTTCGGGGGAACCGCCCGGGTCCGAGCCGACGGCGCGATCGACGTCGCCCTGGCGCCGGGCGGGCCGGCGGGGGTGGTCGGCGGTCGCCCCGGCGGCCGCGATCTCACGGTCGGGGCGGACGGGAGGATCGTCGGAGAGCCGGGCGAGGGAACGATGGCGGAGACGGCGTCGTCGGCGGCCCGTCTCGCGCGGCGTGCCGCCGACACCGTCGCCGCGAGCGCGATCGAATGGGGCGCCGTGGGCGACGACCTGTTCCTCTTGCAGATCAGCCAGGCGCGCCGGCACGAGGCACCGTCATCCGAGCAGCCGCCGCCGCGCCTCGCTGCGCCGCGCGTCCCCGTTCCGGCCGGTGCCGAGCGCGTCGCCCGGCTCGTGACGGCCTTCGCGGGACCACTGGCGGAGGAGCTCGTGATCCCGTGGGCGCTCGGCACCCGCGAGGACGTGCGCCTGGAGGAGATCCGCGAGGTCCCGAGCGGCATGGGCGAACCCACGTCGGCGATCGCCGAGGCCCGAGCGCTGGCCGGCGACGCGACCGCTGAGGTCTGGGGGTTGCCGCTGCCCGAGGCGCGCGAGCGAGCCGCGGACGTGTCCCGCCTCCTCCTCGGGGGACGCGTGACGGACGGGATCCGTGCTCTCGACGGCGTCAGCACGCCGAACCCGGCCGCCGCTCGGCGGATCGTCGAGCTCGTCGGCGCGATCGGCGAGCTCCTCGCGGAAGGAGGGCTCCTTCCGTCGCCGTTGCTCGTCTGGCGGCTCACCGGCGCGGAGGTCGACCGAGCGATCGCCGGAACACCGCCTTCGCTCCGCAGCGGTCCCGGGCGCTGGGAGCCGTTCGTCGCCGAGGTCGTCCGAGCCCGGGGACGCGTGTCCGCGGCGGTCCCGGCCTCGCCGGGCATCGGCGCCGGCCGCCTGCATCCACTCCGCGAGCTGCGCTCGATCGGCCGCCCCGGCCCCCGCGAGGTGCTCGTCGCGCCGCTCCCGCTGCCCCACCTCGCGCCGCTGCTGTGGCACTGCGCCGCCCTCGTGACCTCCGGCGGGACCTCGGGCGCGCACCTGTTCGAGGTTGCTCGGTCGCTCGGCGTCCCGGCGGTGATCGGGCCGGACACGGACGCGCTGGGGGAGCCCGGCTCGCTCGTCGCCGTCGACGGCGACACCGGGCGCGTCTCGGTCCTCCCGGGCGATGCCGCCACGGGCTCGGCCCGCACGACGGACGATCGATCGGGCTGGTCGGAGGCCCGAGGCGGAGGAGGGAGGTGATGGCGCTCGTCGCGGTGACCGATCACGTCTTCCCGGACCTCGAACAGGAGCGACGGCTGCTGGGCGAAGCCGGGCACGAGCTTCGCTTCGGGTCGAACGCGGCCACGGTCGAGGAGGTACGCGACGCCGTCACGGGCGCCGACGCCGTGCTGAACTGCTACGCGCAGATGCCGGCGGAGGTGATCCGCGGGCTCGACCGATGCCGCGTGATCGCTCGCTACGGCATCGGGCTCGACACCGTCGACATCGACGAGGCGACCGCGCGAGGGATCCTCGTCACGAACGTGCCGGACTATTGCATCGACGAGGTGTCCGATCACGCCCTCGCCCTGATCCTGTCGCTCGCGCGCGGCGTGACGCTGCTGGACCGGAAGGTGCGATCCGGGTCGTGGACGCCCACGGACGCCCGGCCGCTGCATCGCCTCCGCGGCCGGACGCTGGGGCTCGTGGGGTTCGGCCGCATCGCGCGCGCGCTCGCCGCCAAGATGGCGTCCCTCGGCTACCGGATCGTGACGACCGATCCGTTCGTGCCGGACGAGGCGGTGCGCGAGGCGGGAGCGGAGCCGATGTCGCTCGAGGAGCTCCTCGCCGCGGCGGACGTGGTGTCGGTCCACGCGCCACTCACCGCGGACAGCCATCACCTCATCGGTGCCGCGCAGCTCGCCCTCCTCCGGCCGGGCGCGATCCTCGTGAACACGTCCCGCGGCCCGCTCGTCGATCTCGACGCGCTCCGCGCCGCGCTGGCGGAGGACCGGCTGGGCGGGGTCGGCCTCGACGTCCTCGAGGTGGAGCCGCCGTCGCCCGACGATCCGCTGCTCCACCGTGACGACGTGATCGTCACGCCGCACGCGGCCTTCTACAGCGAGGAGTCGCTCCGCGAGCTCCAGCGCAAGGCCGTCGAGCAGGTGATCGAGGCGCTCGCCGGCAGGACCCCTCCCTACGCGGTCAACGCCGACGCCGTCTCCGGCGCGAGCTAGGGCCCCGGGCGGGCCGCCGCCCACCAGCGCGCACCGCGCCGCCCGACGTCCATCGCGATCCCGAAGCACTCCTCGAGTGGTCCGGGCACCAGGACGTCCTCGATCGGGCCGCCGGCGACGAGCAGCCCGTCGCGCAGCAGCGCCGCGTGGGTCGAGGACGGCGGGATCTCCTCGAGATGATGCGTCGCGAGGATCGTCGTCGGGGCGGGCGTCCGGGCCAGCATCGCCTCGAGGGCCCCGATCAAGGTCTCCCGCGCCGGCAGGTCCAGCCCCGAGGCCGGCTCGTCGAGGATCAGCAGCTCCGGGTCGGGGAAGAGCGCGCGGGCGAGGAGCACCCGCTGCCGCTCCCCCTGGCTGCAGGTGTCGAAGCGCCGCGTGGCCAGATGCGCGCAGCCCACGTGTTCGAGCAGGATCGCCGCGCGGCGCTCGTCCTGTCCGTCGAACTCCTGGAACCACGGCGACAGGACCGATCGCTTCCCGGTCAGCACGACGGTCCGGACCGTCAGCCCGGGAGGCATCCGCTCGGCGAGGACGTGGCTCGTGTGGCTGATCTTCGGATGGATCGCGCGGACGTCCGCGCGCCCCAGGACGGCGCCCAAGACCGACACGTGACCCGTCGAGGGCTGCCGTCGAGCTCCCGCGAGCGCGAGGAGAGTGGTCTTCCCGCCCCCGTTCGGACCGAGGAGCACCCATCGTTCGCCCCGTCCCACCTGGAGGTCGACCGGACCGAGCACGGTCCGCCCGTCGATCCGCACCGACGCCTGTCGCAGCTCTACCGCCGGGGTCGACACCGTTCCCCGATCCTCGCGCCGATCACCGGCCCGGCTCACGCATCGACGAACACCTTGAGGGCTCCCGGCGCGCCCGCGGCGTGGATCGCGCCGGCGACGTCGTCGAGCGGGTGACGCGCGGAGACCAGCGGGTCGAGTGCGACGCGGCCCGAGGCGACCGCATCGATCGCGAAGGGGAAGTCCTCGACCCGTGCCGACCGCGCCCCGATGATCGCGATCTCCCGGTGGTACAGCTCGTAGAAGGGGAGGGCACCGGAGGACTCGGTCATCGTCCCGTACGCGAGGATCCGTCCGCCCGTGCGGACCATCTCCATCGCCCGGGCCAAAGCGGCGACCGTACCGATGCACTCGATCACGACGTCGGCGCCACCAGGGAGGGCCTCCGCCACGGCCTCGGCCTCCGTCCCGTCCGCCGCCGCCGTGCGGTCCGCCCCCAGCTCGCCGGCGATCGCGAGCTTCGGCGCCGACCTCGTGACCCCGATCACGGGCCCGGCCCCCCGGAGCTTCGCGAGCTGAAGGTGCAAGAGGCCCGTCACCCCCAGCCCGAGCACGACGACGCTCTCGCCCGGCACGATCCCGATGCGACGCTGCGCATGAGCGCACGTCGCGAGCACCTGCAGCAGGGGAGCGGTCATGGGATCGAGCGCGTCCGGCAGCGGGTGGACGTTCGGCGCCGGGACGGTCACGAGCTCGCAGAGCCCTCCGTCTCGGTCGCGGCCGATCAGCGATCCCTCGGTGCAGATGTTGGTTCGGTTCTCCCGGCACTGCGGGCACCGACCACACGCGATGCCCGGGTCGACGAGGATCCGTTCTCCCGCCCTGGCCCCCGTCGCGAGTGTCCCGACGATCTCGTGTCCCATCACGCGGGGGTAGGCCACGGGGATCTTCCCCGCGTGGATGCTGAGATCGGTGCCGCAGATCCCGACGTGTTCGACCCGCACCGAGACCTCCCCCGAACCCGTCGGGGGTTCCTCCCTGTCGGAGAGCTCGAGCTCCTTCGGGGCGGTGAGGACGGCAGCCTTCATGAAGCGACCGTGGCGTCGCGGTCGGCGAGGCGTTGGCAGAGGACGCGCATCAACGCCAGCGCCGTCTCGGGTCGCTCGCGGAGCATCGCCTCGAACGGCCGCCGCCCGATCGACAGCAGGCGAACCGCTCCCTTCGCCGCGAGCGAGGCCATCCGCGGTCCGCTCGTGATCACCGCCATCTCGCCGATCACGTCGCCCGCGGCACGGACGGCGAGCACCTGCTGGTGGCCGCTCGGCTCGCGCACGATCACCATCACGTAGCCGGCGACGATGATGTGCATCTCGTCTCCGGGCTCACCCTGTTCCGCGATCGTGTCCGCGTCCCCGTAGCTGTGCTCGGACGCGATCGTGGCGATCGGCACCAGATCCTGGGGCGGAAGATCGGAGAACAGAGGCACGCGCCGGAGGAACAGCACGCGCTCCATCAGCGGCATCGTCGCGAGGGTCTCGGTCACGGATCCTCCTTCAAGGGTCGTGGGGTTCATCGATGTGCTGCCGGCTCCGGCGATGGTCGCAGACCCCGTGGCCCACGCGGCGCAGGTTCGGATCCAGTCATCCGGATCGCGGACGAGTCGGTCGCGCCAGTCGGGAACGGGGTCGGTCGTGCTGCCCGGCTCCCAGAGCGCCAGCAGCGGGCGCACCAGGTCGTGATCGCCGATCGTCTCGATCACCTCGAGCGCGTTCGCTCGCTGCGCGGGATCGTCGCCCTCCAGGCTCTCGAGGGCGGTGGAGATCGCTCCCCCCTCGCGCAGGAGCGCCGCCGCCCGGATCGCCGTGAGGGCATGACCTCGGGAGTCCGCGAGGAGGGAGTCGCGGAGCAGCACGAGCTTCTCGTCGCCGTCGATCTCGATCGAGTCGCCGAGACGCTCGCGCTTCGAGGGCTCGGATCGCCGAGGTCTCCGCGAGCCGCCGGACCGCCTCGCCCGACCGCGCCGGCGCGCGGCTCATCGCCTCGGCCGCCGCCTCCAGGACATCCGCGCCGCCGCCGGAGACCGAGGCGATGAGCTCCTCCACGCCACGCACCGGGTCCAGCTCGGTCAGCGCCCGTGCCGCCTCCGCCCGCACCGACGGCGCAGGGTCCGCGATCCCCGTCCGGGCGAGGTCCATGACGTCCGGGCTTCTCGACGTCGAGAGCGCACGGAACGCCGCGGCCCGCGTGTCCGCGTGCGGCGACCGGGTGAGCCTCGCGAGCACCGCTTCCGCGTCGGCGTCCCTGCCGAGGCCGGCTCCCCCTTCCGGGTCGGCGTCCTCGAGGAGGAGGGTGGCGGCCTTGGCGCGTACGAGCCCATCGGGATCGTCGAGGAGCGCACGTGCTCGCGATCGGTCGGCTCGAAGCGCTCCCAGTGCTTCGAGGGCCGCCAGTCGGACCTCGGGCACCGGGTCCGTCAGCCGCTCGGGGACCTCTTCCGAGGCCGAGAACGCCTCCGAGCGAGCGAGGGAGCGGAGCGCGGTCGCCCGGACCTCGGGCTCGTCGTCGTGCACCCCGCGGATCAGCGCCGCGGTCGCGTCGGGGGTATCGAGGCCGCCGAGCAGCTCCGCGGCCACACGACGCACACCGCCGTCGGGATCCGCCATCGCACCGACCGCGACCTCCACGGCGGCGCGGTCGGCGCGGGCGAGCCCGAAGGGCTCACCCGCCCCCGGCGTGCCACCGAACACGTGCGGTCGACCCTCCCGGAGCGCGACGACGAGCTCGGCGGCGTAGGCACGGCGCACGCGGACCATCGAGTACGCCGCGCCGCCGGCCGCCGCGAGTCCGATCCCGTAGAGCACCCTCGGCGACACCGCTCGCTCGCCGACCAGCGTGACGATCCCCGCCAGCACCGTGCCGACCTGGGTCGGGCCCCCGTACAGGAACGCCCGCATCCGGTCGCGCCGGTCGCCGGGCACCGTGTTGATCACGGCCTCCCACGCGCTCGTCGCCCCTCCTTGGAGCCACACGACCTGGGCGAACCGGAAGGCGAGCAGGATCGCGAACGACGAGGCGACCGTGAGCACGCCGAACGCCAGGAGGTAGAGCACGGGCAGGACCAACATCACCGTGGGGACCCCGAGCTTCGAGAGCAGGCGGTTCATCACGAGGAGGGAGAGGACCAGCGTCACGGCGGTCGAGACGCCCAGGAACAGGCCGAAGAACCCGGCCAGGTCATCGGGCTGCGGGTAGCGCTCGACGGCGGCCCGGGAGAAGGGGAGGTACAGCGAGAAGAAGAGGAGGGAGAACAGGATCGAACCCACCGACATCCACCGGAGCAACGGCGAGCGCAGGGCGTGGCGGAAGCCCTCGCGCATCTCGGCGATCGCCGGCGCACGATGGCGCCGCGACGGCGGATCGCCCGCGCCCGCGTCCTCGACGAGCTTCCGACCCAGCACGACGACCAACGCGAGTGTCCCGAGCCACACGAGGATCAGGTTCTCCGCACCCAGCCAGCGTGCGAGTGGACGCGTGCCGAGCCCCGCGAGGACCTGTCCGAGGACGGCGGCACCCCCGATCAACGGGAAGAAGCGCTTCGCCTGCCGGGTGTCCGTGACGAGGCCGGCGAGCCCCCACACCGCCAGACCCAGGAGGAACTCCGAGGCGCCGCGGAGGAGCCACAGGGTGGGGTAGATCCAACCGGCCCCCGTGGCGAGGATCACGCGAGACGCTCCCGCGACGAGGGCGATCGCCGCCGGGATCGCGAGGAACGCCCGCCCCCGCCCGAGACGTCCGAGCAGGACGGACAGGCCGAGCGTCGCGAGGAACATCGTCGCCCCGAGGAAGAGGTACAGGACCGGCAGGTCGTCGACCCCGCCGCGGGCGAACAGGAGCGCGTCGATGCTGCTCGCGGCGAGCGTCAGACCGGCGGCCGATGCGAACGCCGCGGCGGCGGCGGGACCCACCACCCGTCGCTCTCCGGGCAACAGTCGCAACAGCCGGTCCATGGTGGCCTATCGTTGCAGGCCCTGACCGGGGGAGCGCGGGTGACGAAGGGCAACACGGTTCCGGAAGAGGAATGGCGGGCGTGCCTGGTCGGCACGGCTCGACACATGGTCATGGCCCGCAGGACGTTCGGCCTCCTGCCGTCCAACCCGAGGTGCAAGTTCTGCAGCATCCCGTTCCGAGGGCCCGGCGGGTTCGTCCTGCGCCACATCTCCGCCAAGTACGGGCCGTGGGACAAGAACCCCAACCTCTGCCGGCGATGCGTGATCGGGCTGGGATCCGCGGACGTGATGGGCGCCGAGGTCGACGTCTCGTTCCTGTTCGCCGACATCCGTCGCTCGAGCGACCTCGCCAGGGAGCTGGGGACCTTCGAGTTCACGCATCTGATGCAGCGCTTCTACGCGGTCGCCACCGAGGTCCTGTTCGCTCACGAGGCGCTGCTCGACAAGTTCGTGGGAGACGAGGTCGTCGGCTTCTTCCTCCCGTTCATGGCAGGTGACGACCACGCCCGCGCGGCCGTGGAGGCTGCCCGGGCGCTCTTCGAGGCGGCGGGGTACGGGTCGCCGGAGGGCCCGTGGATCCCGCTCGGCGCGGGGGTGCACACGGGCCCCACGTTCGTCGGCTACGTCTCTCGAGGCGAGGCGAGCGAGTTCACGGCGCTCGGCGACACGATCAACGTGGCGGCACACCTCGCCGCACAGGCGCGAGCCGGGGAGATCTTGATCACGGAGGCGGTGGGGGCGTCGCTCGAGACCGCGGGTCTCGAGCGACGCCACCTCTCGCTGAAAGGCCACGAGCTGGACGCGCTCGCGATCACGATCGACGAGCGCGGACCGGCCGAGGCCGGTGTGGCGTAGAGATCGATCCCGACTACATCACCGAGAAGGTCTCGTAGACCTCGATCGTCGCCCCACCTTGCAGCACCGGGCAGCCCTTCGCCTTCTCCGTGGCGTCGTCGAGCGAGTCGGCCGAGATGACCGAGTAGCCGCTCGCCGATCCGGCGCCTTCGCGCACCGCGCCGTCGGCGGAGATCGTCTTGGCGGCGCCCGGGGCGAACGGGTTCCCCCCGTCCTTCAGCGCCGAGCCGAGGTCGTGCATCCACACGTCCCAGGCCTTCATGACCGTGGACTGCTCTTCCTCGCTCTCCGGCATGCTGCCTCCGCTGTAGAGCAGCAGGTAGTCCGTCGTCATCTGTTCCCCCTTCCTCGCGCCCGCGGGGTTGCGGGCTCGAAGGGTGCAGCATGCCACAAAATGTAAGTGTTCGCTTACGGATTCCTGCGTAGCTGGTCAGGCCGAGAGGCGTTCGGCGAGGTACCTCAGGCTCAGCGGATACCGGTACTCGATCGACATGTGGGTCCCCTCGAAGAGCTCGAAGAACACGTCGGTGACCCCGATCGCCTCGAGCTCTCGTCGGAAGGCCTCCGCGCCCAGGTCCAGGAAGTACTCGTCCTTCTTCCCGGCGTCGATGTAGATCGCCCGCATCGAGCGCAGCGTGTCGGCGTGCGCGGGGGCCATGCGGACGGGATCGAGGGCGAGCCATCGCTCCCAGACCTCCGGGATCAGCTCGCCGGTGGCCGCGTCGAACGGGAGCCGGACGGTCCCGTCCGGATCGGCCGAATAGCACGCGGCCATGCACCAGTCGTTCAAGAGGTGACCGTCGCTCGTCTTCGAGAGGGCCGGCCGGCTCCGGAAGTCCTTCCAGAAGTTGTCGAACGAGCCCTCGTAGTCGTCGCGGAGCGCGCGGACCGACTCGCGGAACTCGGGGAGATAGCAGGCCTCGAAGAGCGCGTCGCCGGCGTGCGTGGCGAGGCCTCCCCAGAGGTCGGGGCGGAGCATCGGCACCACCATCGCTCCGTACCCGCCGCTCGACTTCCCCTGGATCCCCCGGTGGTCCCGGTCGGCGATCGTGCGATACCGCTCGTCGACGAACGGCACGATCTCGTCGCACAGGTACGTCAGGTAGTTGCCCGTCCCGGGCGAGTCGAGGAACTGGCTGCCGCCGAGCGAGGTCCAGCAGTCGACCCAGACGACGATGACGGGAGGAGCTTCCTCGCGAGCGAACAGGTCGTCGGCGAGCTCCGGGAAGTTCCGACGGAACGGCGACCGGTTCCGCCACATGTCGAGCTGACCGGTCAGGCCCTGGATCGCGTACACCGAGGGGTAGCGCGTGTCCGAGTCGTCGTATCCGGGCGGCGTGTAGACCCACAGCGGGCGCTCGTGGGGGTCCCCCAGGGCATTCCCTTGCAACGCCCGGCTCTCCAAGACGTGCTCGTCGAAACGTCCCTTCAGGTCGAACGACCATGGCTCCATGACGGGTCCCTTCCTTCTTCTGGTCTTTCCTCTGGCTCGCGTACGTCGTCAGATGTCCCACGCGGGCGGCGTCGCGCAGGCTACTCGGTACGCTTCTCCGGTGCGTGTGGATTCCGACTTCGAGCCGTTGCTGACGGAGCGTCTCCGACTTCGTCGCTCCGCACCCGAGGACGCCGACACGATCTCTGCGTACCGGAGCGACCCGGAGGTGCACCGCACGCAGGGGTGGGAGCGGACCGATCCGGATGGCGTCCGTGCCGACATCGAGGAGATGGCCCACCGGTCGCCGGGTGAGCCCGGTGGGTGGGTCCAGTTCTCCGTCGAGGAGCGCGACGGCGATCGGCTCGTGGGGGACGTGGGCATCAGCCCGGCGGAAGGGGAGCCGGGCGTCATCAAGGTGGGATACACGATCTCGCCGGACGTGCAGGGACGCGGCTACGCCACGGAGGCCGTCCAGGCGTTGGTCGACTACGCCTTGGGCACGCTCGACGTGGACGTGGTCCGGGTCTACGCCGATGCGGACAACGCCCCTTCGATCCGCGTCGCGGAGAAGATCGGCATGCGTCTGATCGAGCGGTTCGAGCACCGCGAAGCAGACGAGACCTGGTTCGGCGTTCGCTACGAGCGTCGCCGGGACGACCCGCCGACCCCGTGACCCTGTCCAACGGGGTTCTGGCCGAGCTCCTGTGGCGAGCCGGCGAGGAGGAGACCGATCATCGCCGGCGGGCCCTCCGACGCGCGGCGGGCGCCGCTCGATACTGGACCGAGGAGGCCGCCGCGCTCGCCGAGGCGGGGCGGTCGCTCACGGAGCTCAACGCCGTCGGACCGTGGATCGCGGCGACGATCCACGCCTGGCTCGATGCGCCGCCCGCCGTGCCCGAGCCGGACGAGACGAGACGGGGGTTCCTGACGCTCGCGGAGGTTCGGCGGGTGCTCGACGCGGATCCGGCATGGGAGCACACGCCGCATGCCGACCTCCAGGTGCACACGACCGACAGCGACGGGTCCCTCCCGCTCGGGGAGATGGTGGCCGCCGCTCGATCGCTCGGCCGGAGCTTCATCGCGATCACGGACCATTCCAAGAGCCTCACGATCGCGAACGGGATGAGCGAGGAGCGGCTGGCAGACCAGATCGTTCGCATCGACGAGCTGAACGCGGAGCTGGCCCGAGCAGGCGACCCGTTCCGCGTGCTTCGCTCGATGGAGATGGACGTCTTCGTCGACGGGTCCGCGGACATGGAGCCGGAGGTGCTCGCGCCCCTCGACCTGGTCCTGGGAGCGTTCCATTCGAAGCTGCGGATCCGGGAGGATCAAACGCAGCGCTACCTCGAGACGCTCCGCAACCCTTCGATCCACGTGCTCGCCCACCCCAAGGCCCGCATGTACGGACGTCGCGCCGGCCTCCAGGCCGATTGGCCGCGAGTCTTCGCCGAGGCGGCGCGCCGAGGGAAGGCCGTCGAGCTCGACGCCACCCCGGCTCGTCAGGATCTCGACGTGCAGCTCGCCCGGGTCGCAGAGGCGGAAGGCGTGGAGTGGTTCTCGATCGGCAGCGACGCCCATGCGGCGAACGAGCTCGGGTTCCTGCCCTTCGGCCTGGCCACGGCCGCCCTGGCGGGGATCCCGCGGCGGCGGATCTTGAACTATCGAACGGCCGAGGAGGTCGTCGCATGGGCCTCGGAGCTGCGCGAACGCCCGATTTGACAGGCATCCGGCCCGCGTCGTATGGTTCGCCGTGAGAGACCGCTGGAGCCCTCGGGTTCCGGCGGTTTCTCACTTTCCGGGCCTCCTCGGGCCGATCTCCCCCCGTCCCCGTCGGCTGACATCCACTCCTGACGGGCGACATCCTTCGCAATCTCCCGATGCCCCCGAAGATCCTCCGCGTCGTACCGGTCCCGAGATCCCCTGGGGCTCTTCCTCTCCCGCTGCTCCCTTCAAGGTCGGTTCCGGTTCTGTCGAGGAATCTCCCAAGAAGGCGGGGCGGCGCAGGTATAAGTGCTTCGCCACGCCGAGGTCGGCGTAGACGTGATCGGGGGGTGGGAGTTCCGTGCGGTGGGTCGAACGACGCTGGAAACACGTCGTCTTCTGGGCCGTGCTCTCGTCCACTGTCGTGTCGACAGCCGTTGCGGCATCGCCGGCTGTCGCCGGCCCGAGGGTGCCGGGCATCGACGTCTCCAAGTACCAGGGCCGGATCGATTGGACCGCGGTCGCCACGACGCCCGTTCGGTTCGTGATCTTGCGCGCGACGCTCGGGAACGACTACCGAGACGGCCAGTACGGCCGCAACGCAGCCGGGGCGCGGGAGCAGGGCCTGACCGTGGGTGCCTACCACTTCGCGAAGCCGAGCCTCGCCCGCTGGGACCCTCGACGCGGAAGCCGATCACTTCCTGGATGTCGTGGGCCTGCGCGCGGGAGACGTCGTCCCGGTGCTCGACATCGAGGAGACCGGGGGACTCTCTCCCCGGCAGCTCCGAACGTGGGCGAGCTCATGGCTCGCACGCGTGCACGCGCGCACGGGCGTGCGGGCGATGATCTACTCGGGCAACTTCTTCTGGCACGGCTTCATGCGGAACACGCCGTGGTTCGCACGGCAAGATCATCCCCTCTGGGTGGCGCACTGGTACGTGGGCGCTCCCGACGTCCCGGGCGGCCGCTGGGCAGGGCGCGGGTACACCGTCTGGCAGTACTCGGCGAGCGGCAGGATCTCCGGCATCGACGGGCCCGTCGACCGGGACTGGATGCGGGGCACCCTCGAGCAGGGCACGGTCGCGTCGCTCGACGTGCGCCGGGCCGAGGGAGGCGTCATCACGGCTGATCGCATCGCCTGCGGAGAGCGGCTCGGATGGTGCTCGCGATTGGCGAATCCCGGGGACGAGCTCACGTTCCGGGCCATCCCCAGCCAGGGCATGCTGCTGATCCGGTGGACCGGGGCGTGCGCAGCAGCGGGCGATGCCGAAACGTGCACGGTGGCGGCGTTCGGTGCGAAGAGCGTTTCGGCGATCTTCGGACGACCGATCGTGGCGGCGGCGGCTCCGAGCGCTCCGTCCCCGGCACCGGCTGCCTCGGCGTCCCCGAGCCCCTCGCCCGAGCCCACCCCCACCCCGACACCCGAGCCCACGCCTTCGCCTACGCCCGAGCCCACGTCCAGCCCACGCCACGCCGACGCCGACGCCCGAGCCTGCGTCGGTCACGCCCACGACGGAGCCCAGGGAGAGCTCCGGCCGGATCCGGAGAGCGCGCCGCAGGACGCCCCGCCGGAGGGCGACGGCGACGGGACCCGGTTCACCTGGAGTCGCGAGCATGCCCGGGACTCGATCGGAGGCTCCTACCGATGGGAGCGCCGCGGCTCCTCGTCCATCTCCTTCAACTTCCGCGGAGGGTCGGTGACCCTGTTCACGGTCGAGGGGCGCGGGATGGGGAAGGCACGCATCTCGATCGACGGCGAGCCGGTGAGGACGATCGACGGCTACGCGCCCCGCTTCCGGTCCGGCGTCCGGCACCGGTTCACCGGTCTGGGATCCGGCCCCCACCGCCTCACGGTCGTTCCGCTCGGGAAGAAGCACCCGGGGGCCACCGACCGCCGGGTGAGCGTGGACGCGCTCCGATGGGGCGGGAGGCTCCATCCCGACCCGAAGCCGGAAGCCGTTTCCTGGGCCAGGGTCGACGACCCCGACGCGACCGCAGGGGGGCTACGTCGTGAGCGATGCCCCCGGCGCCGAAGCGAAGCTGGAGTTCTCCGGCACGAGCCTCACCCTCAGGACCCTTCGCGGACCCGCGGGAGGGCAGGCGGAGATCTGGGTCGACGGACGCCGCGTGCGCACCGTCGATCTCTACGCGACCCATCGCCGCTACGCCTCGATCCTCGTCGCCTCCGGCCTCGCCGAGGGCCCCCACGTCGCGCGGGTGGTGGTGCTCGGAACGCATCGCCGCGCGAGCGAGGGGAGCGGCGTGGCGATCGATCGCTGGGTCGTGACCTACCGTGCCGAGCGAGGACGGCGGGCGAACGACCACGGCCAGCAGCACGACGGCTGACCGGCGGGTCGAACCGGCTCCGTTCCCCGCGCGCGCCGAGCCGCCCTAGACTCGAGCCCGCTTCCCACGAAAGGGGTTCGATCGCATGCCGAAAGGGATCCTGGAGCGTCTCGCCGAAGGGCCGGTGCTCGGTGACGGGGGGTACCTGCTCGAGCTGGAGAAGCGCGGCTACGTCCAGGCGGGCCCGTTCACGCCGGAGGTGGTCGTCGAGCATCCGGACGCACTGGCGCAGCTGCATCGCGAGTTCCTCCGGGCAGGCGCCGAAGTGCTCCAGACGATGACGTTCTACGCGAGCGACGACAAGCTCGCGACGGTCGGCATGGAGGGCACGGTCGACGAGATCAACCGGAACGCCGTCCGCATCGCGCGCGAGGTGGCCGCCGAGGGCGATGCGCTCGTCGCCGGCAACCTGTCCCTCACGTGGGCCTACGATCCGGCGGACGCCGCGAGTCTCGACCACGTCCGCGGGCTCTTCGACCGCCAGCTGCAGGACCAGATCAGCGCCGGGCCGCCCGACTTCTGGATCGGTGAGACGTTCTCGTTCCTCGGGGAGGCGCTGCTGTTCGTCGAGCGGGCGAAGGCGACCGGGTTGCCCGTGATGGTGACGATGTCGTTCGAGGCGCTCCCCGCCAAGACCTACGAGGGAGATGCGCCCGGAGAGGCAGCGAAGAAGCTCGCCGACGCCGGGGCGGACATCGTCGGCGTGAACTGCCTCAACGGGCCGTCGCAGCAGCTGCCGATCGCTCGCGACATGGTCGAGGCGCTCGCCGGCGCGGTGCCCGTGGCCACGCAGCCGGTCGCGTACGGCACCTCGAACGACGAGCCGGACTTCACCGCGGGCGACGCGTTCCCCTTCGCCCTGACGCCGATGACGCTCGCGCGCGGCGACATGGCGGCCTTCGCCGCCGCGGCGAGGGACGCCGGGGTCGGCTACATCGGCTCGTGTTGCGGCTCCGTCGCCGAGCACGTTCGGGCGATGGCCAAGGTGCTCGGCAAGCTGCCCGAGCAGGAGCGCGAGTGGCGATCCGCCTCCGGCAAGGCGATGTCCGCCTACGAGTACTACGGCCACACCGAGACCGAGGTGTAGTCACCGGCAGCCACGATCGCGATCTGCCCGCTCCTCCGACGATCCCGGCACGGCGCTCGTCCGTAGTCCTTCTGGTTCCCTGGCTCGTGCTGGCGGAACGTCCCCGACCGAAGGAGGAGCAGATGCGGATGAAGCGAGATAACGAGGAAGGAAGTCGCCGTGCTCGGTGTGTCGCTCGTCGTCGGCCTCGTGGCGATGGCCTCCAGCGCCGGGCTCCGCGACCCCGGCCACGGTCCTGAAGGCGAGCACGATGGTGGGCGTCACCGGGCCGTACGTCGGCGCGACCAACCCCATCCGCGGGGTCAACGGCGGAGGCGTCCCCTGGGCGATCGATCAGGGCAAGGTGGTCCTCGGAGCCGACGGGAGCCTGGAGGTCAAGGTCGAGGGTCTCGTGCTGGTCCCGACCGGCGCGAACCCCGTGACGACCTTCCGCGCGATCGTCAGCTGTCAGACGATCGTGGACGGAGCGGCGGCCGTCTCGAACGTCTCGACCGATGCGTTCCCGGCGACGACGACCGGCGATTCGAAGATCGTGGCGACGGTCGCGTTGCCCAGCCCGTGCTTCGCGCCGATCGTGTTCGTGACCTCGCCGGGTGGGTCCTGGTTCGCGGTGACCGGGGTCTAGGCGGGTCCTCTTCTAGGAGGATCCTCTGGGGACGTCGATCACCATCGGGCGTCGGGCCGTCGGCTCCCAGTCGCGGAGCGCTTCGGCGAACTTCACCAGGAGCGCCGCGCCCCCCGCGACCTCGAGCGCACGCAGGAGCGGGTAGCGCTTGAGCACCGGCAGCCGGAAGAGGAGCGGCGCGCCGACGATCGCGGCGCCGGCGAGGAGCCGGCGGAGCCGGCGACCGCCGGGCGAGTCCAGGAAGTCTTCGACTTCCTGGACCGCCACCTCCACGCGGTCGCCGACCCGCCGCAGCCTCGCCATCGTTACGAGAACTGACGGTGCGTCGTTCCGGTCGTGCCTCGCCGAACGAGGCGCACGAGCAGCACGAGGCCCGCTCCGGCCAAGATCGCGGCGATCCACGGCACGCCCTTGTTGTCGGGCGTGATCACCTCGGCGAGCAACCAGCCGCCGAGGAACGCACCCGACCGCACCCAGCACGATCGTCATCCAGATCGGCATCGGGTCGTCACCGGGCACGATGAACCGTGCCAGGGGTCCCACGATGCATCCGATCAACAGGAAGCCGAAGATCTCTCCGACCGTCATCTCAGGTCTCCATTCCGGGCGCCGTCCGGCGCCCCAGGGCCTCATACCCGGAAGCCGTTCGCTCCATGCCGCATCGGCGCACCCCGCGCTCGCCAGAGACTCCGAGACCGCGTGCGAGGTCTCGGTCGTGAGGGATCTGGCGATATCCGTGAGGGAAGGGTGGATGTCCGGTCCTTCTGGGTACTCTCCGAACAGGAGTCCGGGATCGACCCCTCTCGGAGCGCACATGCGAACGGCACGTCCGACGAGCGCGAGGTGACGCCAGCTTCCGTCACGATGCCCTCTTCTATGAAGGCGAGGACGGGTTCGTCGGCCGTGCCTCCGCGTTCATCCGGGACTCGGTGTCGAACGGCGAGCCGATCCTCGTGGTCGTGAGCGAGGAGAAGATCGAGCTCCTCCGCAAAGAGCTGGGCGGCGATCCCGACGGCGTCCGGTTCGCCGACATGATGCAGGTCGGACGGAACCCCGCACGTATCATCCCCGCCTGGCGCGACTTCGTGGCGGAGCACGCGACGTCCGACCGACGGTTCCGAGGGATCGGCGAACCGATCTGGGCCACTCGGAGCGCGAGCGAGCTGGTGGAGTGCGCGCGGCACGAGGCGTTGCTCAATCTCGCCTTCGCGGAGGGGTCCGCGTGGTGGCTCGCGTGTCCGTACGACACGCAGTCGCTCCCGCCGTCGGTGATCGCGGAGGCGGAGCGCAACCACCCCTGGGTCACGCGGGAGCGGCGAGCGGCTCGGCAGCGGCACCTATCGGGGGCTCGACGACGTGGCGAGACCGTTCGCCGATCCGCTCCCGGAGCCGTCGAGTCCTCCTCGTGAGCACCGCTTCGGCGGAGACGGCATGAGCCTCGCGGACCTGCGCTTGCGGGTCGCCGAGGAGGCCGCCTCGTTCGGGCTCGACGCGGCGCGGATCGGCGACATGATCCTGATCGTCAACGAGGTCGCGACCAACAGCGTGCGGTACGCGGGAGGAGCCGGGACGCTCCGGATGTGGGAGGAAGGCCCCGCCCTGATCTGCGAGGTCAGCGACACGGGCCAGATCCTGGATCCGCTCGTGGGTCGCACCAAGCCGCCGGCCGGCCGGGGTTCCGGCTTCGGGTTGTGGCTCGCGAACGAGCTCTGCGACCTCGTCCAGATCCGATCGTTCCCGGCGGGCTCGGTCGTCCGCCTGCACTTCGGTCGGTAGGAGCCGGGCTCGGTCAGCCCCGCACGTCGAGGCCGCCGTCTCCTCCTGAGATGACGACGGGGCCCGACCCGAGCGGTGCGCCGTCGATCTTCGCGCCGTCATCGGACGGGATGATCCGGAAGGACAGGATGCCGCTCGCGATCTGCACGTGGATGAGTCCGGGCTCCGGGTGGTGCACGGGGCGGAGGCCGCCGTAGTAGAACGCCAGGATGTCGGAGGCCGACCAGCCCCGCCTGGCCTTCCCGTAGGCGCCCCATTGGACCATCCCGACCCCGTGGCCCCACCCTCGACCGGTCACGACGATCGCGTCTCCGGTCGCCGCGAGCTCGCAGCCAGCGCGAGGGGATCGTCAGCGGGAGCGCGTTCCCCGCGACCTCGGGCGGGTAGCGGCCCGGGTGCAGGCAGGGCGCCCAGGTGTTGACGGCGTCCCGGAGATCGGACGCATCGATCGACCGCGACATGCCTCCACCGCGGACGGTGACGGTGCCGCCGCTCGCCGTGGCGCGGGCGATCGCACGCCCGGCCGGCCAGAGCCCCTCGGCGCGCAGGAACCTCGCGAGATCGTCGAAGGGGAGCCGCACCCGCCAGCGCGACGTCGGTGACGCACCGTCGTCCCGCTCGGTGACGGAACGCAGGTACGGGAGCGGCGAGCTCCCGAAGATCTCCTCGTTCGGGTACGTGCGTCCGTTGGACGTCGAGAAGTACACGGTCGTCGCCGGCCGCTCGCCGTCCCGCAGGACCATCCCGTCGGTTCGGCGCACGGCGCGCACCCATCGCCGGTGGGCCGGGTCGGGCGGCACCGGGATGCCACGGTAGACCTGGCACGACGTCGTGGCGCAGATCGGGTCGTCCAGCGCTTCCCCTTCACGGCCGCTCCAGCCGGTGGTCGCGAGCGCGTAGCTGCGCGCCGCGATCGCCTGGGCCTCGAGCGCAGCCGGCGGCCACGAGGGCGGCACCTCCGCGATCCCTTCGAGGTAGCGATCGAACGGGACGGTCACGGTGAGCGCCAGCGTGCCGTCCTCGGCGCGGCGGACGTGGAGCGTCCCCGGGAACCGCCCCGTGAGCGTCGGTCGCTCGGCATCACGACACCGGGAGGGAACGAACGGGAACCCCCCGCGGACGAGGAACGAGCCTCCCGGAGGTGCGGTCAGCCGGACCGAGGACGCTTCGAGGTCGCCGAGATCCTCCTCACCAGGCGTCGGGGAGGTCGAGGAGGCCGAGGAAGATGGCGTCGTCGGAATGGGGTTGGCGGACGGTGTCGGTGGACCGCTGGAGGTCACGGGATCTTCGCGGGGCGAAGCGGTACACGCCGACATGACGAGCAGCGCAGCGACGATCGGTTGCCAACGAGTGCGGCGACGGGGCCGTCGAGTGCGCTGATCCATCACCACGACGCTAGCGGGCGAGATCCCCGACGTCCCGGCCGACCCGAGGTTCTTTCGAAAGTGTGACAAGACCCCCCGTTCCGGGTTGACCGCAACCGCTCCCGCGTCATACCGTGCGGATGCCCTGAACGGAGAGAAACCGGGGGCGGGGAGCAGGCAAGGGACGCTAGCCGAGCCCCCGAGGTCCCGGACCAGCCGCAAGGTTGGTTCGTCCGGAACTCTCCGTACAGGGCACTTTTTTTTGTCCTCTTTCGGGCGTCGACCGCTCCTCGATCGTGGACGACGTCGATGTCGCCTCTCGCCGTCCCGTCCCGTCCGACGTCCCGTCTTAGCCCAACCTTGACCGGGCCTTTCGGCCCCCTTCACGGGCCCTGTCGCATCGTTGACTCCGAGGTGGCGCCACACCGGCGCCCACAGGACAAGAGGAGGAACGATGCGACTGCGAGCGATCGTGGCAACGGCGGTGCTCGGCGCCCTGCTCGTCGGCGGTTCGGCGATGCCGGCGCTGGCGAGGGACGGCGACGTGATCAGGCGCGGCGCCTGCACGGGCGCCACCGACTGGAAGCTGAAGCTCAGCGAGGAGAACGGCCGGATCGAGGTCGAGTACGAGGTGGACCAGAACCGTGTCGGCGACGCCTGGCGGGTGCGGATCCGCCACGACGGCGACCTCGTGTTCGCGGGGACGCGGACCACGCGCGGCGCCAGCGGCTCGTTCGAGGTTCGGATCGTGCAGGCCAACCGGAGCGGTGACGACGTGTTCACGGGACGCGCCGTGAACCTCCGGACCGGCGAGGTCTGTGGCGGCAGGGCGGTGTGGACCGCCTGACGTCTCCCCCGATCTCTGGGGATCCGAAGGGCGGCGGGCCCGGGGAGCCATCGAGCGAGATGGCCCCGGGCCCGCCGCCGCGTTCGACGGGGGTCGATACGCAGCCGGCGGTTACCATCGACCGCATGGGCCCTCGAGTGCTGGTCGTGGAGGACGAAACCTCCATCTCCGAGCCCCTCGCGGCCCATCTGGCGCGCGAGGGGTTCACACCCGAGATCGCGGGGACACTCGCCGCGGCTCACGAGTCGATCGGCCGCGACGAGCCCGACGTGATCCTTCTCGACGTCATGCTGCCGGACGGTGACGGGCGGGACTTCTGCCGCCAGGTGCGCGCACATTCGGACGTCCCGATCGTGATGCTGACCGCCCGAGGCGAGGAGGTCGACCGGATCGTCGGCCTCGAGCTGGGCGCCGACGACTACGTCGTCAAACCGTTCTCGGCCGGGGAGCTCGTCGCTCGGATCCGCGCGATCCAGCGCCGCGGCCGCGCCGCGGGATCCCGCCGGGCGCCGATCACCGTGGGCGCGCTCACCCTGGATCCGGCATCGCGCTCCGTCACCAAGGATGGGGAGCCGATCGAGCTCGCCGCGAAGGAGTTCGACCTCCTGAAGATGCTGATGTCCCGCGCCGGGGAGGTCGTCGGGCGCGAGGAGATCATGGACGAGGTGTGGGATCCGCATTGGTTCGGTCCCACGAAGACCCTCGACGTGCACATCTCGTGGCTGCGGAAGAAGATCGAGGAAGAGCCGTCCGCGCCCGTCTACATCACCACGGTCCGGGGCGTCGGGTTCCGATTCGCCGCGCCCGAAGCCTGACGGGACGATGCCTGTGGGCGCCCGCAGATGAAGGTCCGGACGCGGCTCGTGGCTTCGTTCGCCTACGTGCTGCTCGTCGTGATCGTCGCGCTCACGGTGCCCCTCGCGATCGTGCTGCGCGATCGCGCCCGCTCCGAGCTCGAGGCGCTCGCGCTCACGAACGCGCAGACCGTCGCGGCGGTGCTGAACCAGGATCGCCTGGATGACGATCCGGCCGATCGGCGACGGCTGGAGCGCGACGCGGCGCGGTACGCGGCCGACGTCGGCGGGCGGGTCGTCGTCCTCGACACCGACGGGACCGTCCTCGTCGACTCCGCGGGTGAGGACGTGGGGAAGGACTTCGCGACGGCCGGACGGCCAGAGGTCGCGCAGGCGCTCGACTCGCAGGCCGTCGCCGACGTGCGCCGGAGCGACGAGGAGGGGGGCGACATCGCGGTCGGGGCGGCTCCGATCATCGACGAGGGAGAGCTCGTCGGCGCGGTCCGGATCTCCCGGGGCGTGCAGACGGTCCAAGAGAACGTCGGCCGCGCCACCGCCGCGATCGCCGCGGTGGCGCTCGGCGGTCTGGTCGCCGGGCTCGTCCTGGCGGTCGCCCTCGCGCGCTCGATCGCCCGCCCGATGACGCGTCTCGCCACGACGGCGCGCAGCTTCGGAGAGGGCGAGCTGTCCTCTCGCGCGGGGCCGATCGAGGGCGGACGCGGAGGTGAAGGAGCTGGCGCACTCCTTCGACGAGATGGCGGAGCGGACCGAGCGTACGGTTCGCTCCCAGCGGGAGTTCGTCGCGAACGCCTCCCACCAGCTCCGCACCCCGCTCACGGGCATCAAGCTGCGGCTCGAGGGCGCGATCGCCGACACGACCGATCCGAGGATCCGCGAGGAGCTGCGGGCGGCCGATCAGGAGGTCGATCGGCTCGCGCAGATCATCGAGCGGCTGCTCACGATGGCGACGCCGGATCGAGGAGGGGAGCGTCCCACGGGCCGACGTGGGCGATGCCGTCGATCGGACGATCGCGCGGTGGAGCGAGCGAGCGGCCCAGGCGTCGTCGACGCTCTCGGCGCAGGGCCTGCCGGACGCGTGGGCGGTGGCCGACCGCGACGACGTCGATCAGGTCCTCGACGTCCTGATCGACAACGCGCTCAAGTACGCGCCCGGTCCGATCGAGGTGCGTGCGACCGAGCAGCGGCGACCGGGTGGGGGTCTCGGTGGCCGACCACGGTCCCGGGATCTCCGCGGACGAGGCCTCCAGGGTCACGGAGCGCTTCTACCGCGGCCGCGGGGCGCCCGCCGGGGGCTCCGGGCTCGGGCTCGCGATCGCGCGGGAGCTCGCCGAGCGGTGGGGCGGGGGATTGTCGGTGGGCGATGACGCGGGTGGCGCCAGGATCGACGTGTGGTTCCTGCGGGACGGCCTCGACCGGACTTAGCCGAGCCTTAACGACCCGGTCGCTACCGTAGAGGTCATGAAGAAGACGATCGGGATGGTGCTGCTCGGGCTCGGCGGCCTCGCCGCCGCGATCGGACTGACGGTCGGCGCGCTCGCGCTCGCCGGCGACGACGTCGGCAGCGTGGTGCAGCCGACCCTCCAGCCGTCCTCTTCGGGCTCCTCCGCCGAGACGCCGAGCCCGTCCCCGTCCGTCGACGATCATGGCGACGACGACGGCACCCCCACGCGTCGCCCTCGGTCGACGACCACGGTGGCGATGGGTCCGGATCCGACGACTCCCCTGGTTCCGACGACCACTCGGGCTCCGGTCTCGGGCTCCGGCTCCGGCAGCAACTCCGGCTCGGGCTCGGACAACTCCGGCTCCGGCTCCGGCGACGACTGAGGCTTACCGCCCCCTTTACCTCGTTCTGGACGGCTCGTAACCGGCCCCTCCGTACGTTGGTCATGTCGATCCCACGAGGGGATCGAGGAGACGAACAGGAGGAGAGATCGATGACCAGCTTCCTTCGCAAGGTGATGACCGGGTTGGCGCTGCTCGTCGTGGGCGGTTTGGTGATCGGCGGGACGATGGCGCTCGCGAGCGACCAGGCGTCGATCGGCGCCGTGGTGTCGAGCTCGTCGGACTCGCAGACGCCGAGCATCGCCGGCAGCGTGGACGACGACGGCACGCCCGACCAGGGCCCCGGCGACGTCCCGGTGAACGGCGACCAGGTCTCGACGACGACGACGGCACGCCCGACCAGGGCCCCGGCGACTTCCCGTTCGGTGACGACGAGGTCGGCGACGACGACGACGGCACGCCCGACCAGGGGCCCGGCGACTTCCCGTTCGGTGACGACGAGGTCGGCGACGATGACCACGGGCACGACGGCGGAGACGACGACAACTCGGGTCCGAGCGAGAACAGCGGCCCGGGCAGCGACGACTCCGGTCACGGGAGCGACGACTCGGGTCACGGCAGCGACTAGCGCAGCATCCGGATCCACCCCCCGCGAGGGCGGCGGCGCCAACCACCCCGGCACCGCCGCCCTCGCCACGTCCGGGGACTAGCATCTGGCCTCGATGGCCGACGACGCGAACCGCGAGACGGGAGCCGACCGGCCCGCGCCCGTCGGGCCCGTGGACCCGCTCGTCGTCCCTCGGTTCGCCGGCCCCTCGACGTTCGCCCGGCTCCCTCGTCGCGAGGACGTCGAGGTCTGCGACGTCGCCGTCCTCGGGATCCCCTTCGACAGCGGAGTGACCTACCGGCCGGGCGCGCGGTTCGGGCCACACGCGGTCCGCAACGCCACCCGGCTCCTGCGCGCGTACCACGCTCCTCTCGAGGTCCATCCGTTCGCGGCGCAGCAGGTCGCCGACGCGGGCGACGTGGCCTGCAACCCGTTCGACATCGCGGAGGCGATCTCGCAGATCGAGGCCGCCGCGGACGAGACGCTGGACTCGGCGGGCACCCTCCTGTCGATCGGCGGCGACCACACGATCGCCCTGCCGCTGCTCCGGGCGATGCATCGCCGTCACGGTCCGATCGCCCTCCTGCACTTCGACGCGCACCTCGACACGTGGGACACGTACTTCGGCGCCGCGTACACGCACGGGACCCCGTTCCGCCGCGCGTGGGAGGAGGGCCTCCTGCTCGAGGAGAGCGCGACGCATGTGGGGATCCGCGGCCCGCTCTTCTCACCTGCAGACCTCACCGACGACGCTCGATTCGGATTCGAGATCGTGACGGCGATGGACGTCCTCGACGAGGGCCGCAAGGCGGTCGCCGGCCGGATCCGCGACAGGCTCGGAGATGCTCCCGTCTACGTGTCGATCGACATCGACGTCCTCGACCCCGGTTTCGCGCCGGGGACCGGGACACCGGAGGCCGGCGGTCTCACGAACCGCGAGCTCCTCGGGATCCTCCGCGGGCTGGCCGGCGTGCACCTCGTGGGCGCGGATATCGTGGAGGTGGCGCCGCCGTACGACACGGCGGAGATCACCGCCGTGGCGGCGTCGCACGCCGCGTACGAGCTGCTCGCGCTGTTCGCGCTCGGCGGCTCCGAGGCCTAGGCCCGGTTCTTCTCGAGGATCGCCGGGTCGGCGCCGAGGAACCGCATCAGGTTGCCGAAGATCGCGAACAGCGTGAACGTCGTCGCGGCGATCGCGATGAAGACCACGGCGACCGCCGCGATCGTCGGCGTGAATCCGTAGCGGAGCCCGTTCACGATCTTCACCGGCAGGGTCTCGATGGTGAACCCGGCCACGAGGAACGAGATGATGTACTCGTTCAGGCTCAGGACGAACGCCGCCGCGAAGCCCGTGATCATCGAGGGGATCAGCAGCGGCAGCGTGATGGTCCGGAACGTGGTGCGCTGATCTGCGCCGAGGGTCTGCGCCGCCTCGGGCAGCGCCTGATCCATCGTCTCCATCGCGAGTGAGATCGTGACCAGGGGCAGCGTGGAGAAGAAGATCGCGTGCGCGATGATCACGTTCTCGATCCGGCCGACGTGCCCGGTCGCCAGCCAGAACACCTGCATCCCGAGCGCGCTGATGATCGGCGGGAGCATGAACGGCAGGATCCCGAGCGTGTAGAGCAGGGGCGCGAGCCGGATCCGGTAGGCGCGGAGGATGTACGCGAGCGGCGTCGCGACGAGGACCGCGAGCGCCGCACTGAGGGTCGCGATCGTCACGCTGTATCGGATCGACGTTCGCCACCCCGAGTCGGTGAAGAGCTGCGCGTACCAGGAGAGCGAGAACCCCTCGGGCGGGAAGTTCAGGTAGCGGTTCTGGTTCACGGAGCCCACGGCGATCACGACGAGTGGTGCCAGCAAGAAGACCACGACGAACGCGACGACGACCGCTCGGAGCACGCGCACCTACATGAGCCTCCTCGTGCGTGACTCGATCACGCCCACGAGCGCCACGACGATCAGCGAGAGCAGCGTCAGGAAGATCGCCATCGTCGACGCGAACGGTACGTTCGCGTTGGCCGACGCCTGGTTCGCGATGAAGACCGAGAGCGTCCAGTGCTCGGGTCGTCCGAGGAAGTCGGCGATCAGGTAGCTCCCCAGCGTGAAGACGAACACGAGCAGGAAGCCCGCCACGACGATCGGCCGCGCGATGGGCACGACGACGGTCCAGAACGTCCGCCACGGTGAGGCTCCCAGCGTCTGTGCGGCTTCGGTGATCTCCGGATCGAGCCGCGTCAGCTGCGGGTAGAGCGTGAGGATGCAGTAGGGGAACGCGATGTAGCAGAGGCCGAGCAGCACCGCGGCGAAGCTGGGCTGGTAGGCGGCCGATTCGTTCATGATGCCGAGCCAGACCAGGATGTTCGAGATCCCCGAGGCGCGCCCGAGCAGGATGTACCACGAGAACGCGACGATCACCTCGGAGAGGCTGAGCGCGGAGAGCACGACGACCAGGAGGATGACGTGCGGCCGCCGGCGCATCCGCGTGAGGAAGTACGTGAACGGGAACGCGATCGTGATGCACACGAGCCCCGCCAGCAGGCAGATCCAGATCGAGAAGAGCGCGCGCTCGAGGAACACCGGCTGGAAGAGGCGCTGCCAGTTGGCCAGTTCGAAGGCCGGCGTGTAGAACGCCCCCGGGACCCGGTGGTAGAAGCTCGTCGCCACCATGATCCCGAACGGGATCAGGAAGAAGACCAGCAGCATCCCCACCGGGAACGCGAGGACGCCGAGGGTCCGGCCGGACGGCTTCTCACGGACGCTCACGACGTCACGACCACGCAGGCCTCGGCCGGGAAGAGCACCGCCACCTCGGCGCCCTGTTGGACGGGCACCCAGTCGCGGGGGGAGCCCGCCACGATCACGTGCTCGCCGACGCCGCAGTCCACGAAGCACTCGAAGAGCTCGCCGAGGTCGCGGACGAACACGACCGTGCCGGGGAGCGCGTTGCGCTCCGGCATCCCGTCCGCGACGAGCTGGGCGGCCTCGGGCCGGACGGAGACGGTCACCTCACCGGTCGCGTCGGCATCGCCGGCGACGTCGAAGGGCTGACCGGCGACGGTGATCGAGCCGTCGCCTGCCGCCTCTCCGACCAAGCAGGTTGGTGCGGCCGATGAAGCCCGCCACGAACGGCGACCCCGGTCGCCGGTACACCTCGAGCGGGGGTCCGACCTGCTCGATCCGGCCGGCGTTCATCACGACGACCAGATCCGACATCGTCATCGCCTCCCGCTGGTCGTGCGTGACGATGATCGTCGAGATCCCGAGCTGCTGCTGGAGGAGCCGGAGCTCCACCTGGAGCTGCTCCCGGAGGTTCGCGTCCAGCGCGGACAGCGGCTCGTCCAGGAGGAAGAGCCGGGGCTCCAACGCCAGCGCCCGTGCGGTCGCCACGCGCTGGCGCTGTCCCCCGGAGAGCTGCTGGATCCTGCGGTCGCCCAACCCCTTCGAGCGAGACGAGCTCGAGCAGCTCTGTCCACCCTCGAGGCGATCCGGTCCTTCTCGGCGCCGCGGATCCGCAGCCCGTAGCCGATGTTGCCGGCGACGTTCAGGTGCGGGAACAGCGCGAGGCTCTGGAAGACCATCCCGATGTCGCGCCGGTACGCCGGCCGGTCGGTGATGTCGTCGTCGTCGAGGAAGATCCGGCCCTCGGTCGGATGTTCGAGCCCGGCGATCATCCGCAGCATCGTGGTCTTCCCGCATCCGGACGGTCCGAGGAACGAGATCAGCTTGCCGGGAGGGAGCTCGAGGTCGACGCCCGCCACCGCGGTGACGTCGTCGAAGCGCTTGACCAGGCCCTCGAGCCGGAGGCCGCCTCGGACCTCCTCGGGGCGCTTGCTCATGGGGTCACCCAGGTTCCCCGCGCTACGAGAGGATCAGCTCGGTCCAGTTCTGGTCGATGAAGTCCTCCCGCTCGTTGTACATCTCGTACTTCGGCTGCAACGCGACCTCGGGACCGGGGCCGGCGACCGCCTCGTACTCCTCGTCGCTCATCGTCAGCGTGTCCCGCTTCGTCGACGGGATCGTCCCGAGGGTGAGCGCGAGCTCCTGCTGGACATCAGGTCGGCACATGTAGTCGATGAAGGCGACGCATGCGCCCAGCTCCTCGGTGGTCTTCGAGATCGACCAGAAGCCGGTGTCGATGATCGCTCCCTCGGTCGGGAAGACGCTCCGAAGCGGATTCCCGCCGCCGGCCTCCGAGGCCGCGAACAGCGTGATGTCGTGGTAGAACTGCCCGAGCGACACCTCGCCCTCGTTGTACGCGGGCTGCCCCTGTGCCTCGTCCCGGAACCAGAGCTTCACGTTCGGCTTGACCTCCTGGAGCTTGCGCATCACCTCGAGGATGCCGTCCTCGGTCTCGAGGATGTCGTACCCGTCGAAGAAGCAGGTCGCCGTGATCTCGAGCAGGAACGAGTTCGCGGCGTTCCGCAGGAGCGCGAGCTCGTTCTCCCACTCCGGGTCCCAGAAGGCCGTCCACGTGTCGGGGCTCTCCTTCACGCGATCGGTGTTGGACACGAGCGTGATGTACCAGGAGAGCCCTCCCACGCCGATCACGCTGTCGCCCTCGGTGGTGCGGATGTACCCCTCGGCGAGGTGCACGGACTCCGGGATGTCGCTCGTCTGGTACGTGGCGAGGATCTCGCCGTTGATCGCCCGCTGGAGACCCACGCCCGACAGCATCGACACGTCTGCCGGCGGCGCACCCCCGGCTGCGATCGCCTGCTGCAGTTGCACGACCCACGTCTCGGACGTCGGCTGCGAGACCGACTCGACCTCGACGCCGAACTCCTCCGTGAACGCCGGGTACATCGTCCGGAAGTTCTCCTCGAAGAACCCGCCGTAGGTGCCCACCTTGATCTTCGCGCCGTCGATGTTCGTGGTGTCGATCGGCGTGGGGCTCTCGTTCCCGGTGGGCTCGGTCGGCGCGTCGGGAGCGCACGCGGCGAGGATCGCCGGCATGCCGAACGCGGCACCCGCGAGGAGTCCGCCGCGCTTCAGGAGGCTCCGTCTGCTGATCTCCTGCGTGCTCAGGATCCGATCGATGTCCACTGGTCCAGCCCCTCTCGGTCGCCTCTCGTCGCGCCCAGCGTTGTCCGCAGGCTACCCGTGCCGCGAAAGGCTCCGCAAGTCAACGACGCTCGGCGGGGACTTGCGGCGCAACGCAACCCCGGATCAGCGTCGAGCGCGGGAGGCTGTCCACGAACCCGAGCACGCGAGCCCACGCGTCGCGGCAGGCGTCCGCGTGCTCCGTCATCTTCCGATCGAAGAACGAGTGCGGGGCATCCGGGTACGTCACGATCCGGTGGGCGATCCCCGCCGCATCGAGCGCCTGCTCGTACGCCTCCACGTCGGCGGCCGGGATCCCGCGATCCGCCCCGCCGTAGAGACCGAGCACCGGCGCGCGCACGAGGCCTTCGCGAGCCTCGTCGATCGCCGACGGTTGGTCGCCCTCGCGCTTGTTGGGCGGCCCGTAGAAGGCGATCGCGCCGTCGACGCTCTCCTGCGAGGCCTGGAGCAGCGAGGCGCGGCCACCGAAGCAGAACCCCATCGACACGACGACGGTGGCACCGAGACCTCGGAGAGCTTCGGCGGCCGCGCGGACGTCCGCCCGGAACCCGTCGTCGCTCGTGGCCTCGCGATGCTCCTGGTAGTCGAACCCGTCCTCCCGGTGCTCGGCGCCCGCCGTCCTGCCGTACGGATCGATCGCGACCGCGTGGACGCCGGCGTCGGCGAGGTGCTCGGCGAGCCGCTCGTAGTAGCGGTGGAGGCCTCGCACGTCCGGCAGGATCGCGACGCCCGCCGACGCCGGCTCTCGCGTACGCGAGATCGTCGCCGCGAAGCGGTTGCCGTCGTCGGCCAGGAGCGTCGTCCGCTCTGATCCCTCGAGCATCCCCGTCCGCGCGGGGTCGGGCGGCAGGGCGTCGGTGTCGAAGCACATCGTCAGGCTCCGAACTTCGAGAGATGGCCGGCGTTGGCCATCAGGATCGGCAGGAGGTCCGTCGAGGGCCTGATCCCGAGGCCGCCCGCGCGGCACCATCGCTCGCCGAAGCGGTCGACGTCGTCGCGCCCGCACCGCGGTCCGTGCACGAGGACCGGCACGGGGTGCCAGGAGTGCGCGGCCATCTGGGACGGGGTCGCGTGATCGCCGGTGACGGCGACCACGCCGGGCTCGAGCGCGGCGATCAGATCCGGTATCGCCTCGTCCACGCGCTCGATCGCGGCGACCTTGGCCGCGCGGTCCCCGTCCTCGCCGGCGGCGTCCGCGTCCTTCACGTGGACGAAGAAGAACTCGGCATCTTCCCGGTGCTTCTCGAGGAGGCGCACCTGCTCCGCGAGGTCCGCGGGAGGGCCGAGGACGTCGAACCCGAGCAGGGAGGCGATGCCCCGGTACATCGGGTAGACGGCCACCGCCGCTGCGCGAAGACCCGTGCGCTCACGGAAGGACGGCAGCGCCCGCTGGGTATCGAACCCGCGCAGGACGAGGCCGTTCGCGGCCGGCTCGTCGGCGAGGACCCGGCTCACGTCCCGGAGCGTTTCGGCGACGAGGGCCGCGGTCGGTTCGGCTGCGGGATCGAGGGGCCGAGGGTCGAGCGGCGGGACGCCGGTCGCTTGCGGATCCGTGTCGGCGATCCGGGGATCCAGGCCTCCTGGTGTCCCGGCGCCCCGGAAGACGACCAGGATCCGGTGCCCCTTCTCGTGGTGGAACTCCGCACCGGCGACCTCCTGGTTGAGCCGTGCGACGACGCGACGCCCCTCCTCGTCGGAGATCCGGCCCGCGCGCCGGTCGACGATGGTGCCCGCGGCATCGAGGGTGCAGAGGTTCCCTCGCGCCGCCACGTCGCCCGGATGCAGCGGCACGCCGAGGCCCGCGGCGCCGAGCGCTCCTCTGCCCAGCAGGAACCGAACGGGGTCGTAGCCGAACAGCGCGAGATGCCCGGGGCCCGAGCCGGGCGTGATCCCCGGGCCGACCGGTTCGAGGAGTCCCGTCACCCCTTCCGCCGCGAGGTGATCGAGGTGCGGCGTCGACGCGTCCTCGAGCTCGGTGCCGTGGCGATCGTCCGCCATCCCGCCCAGTCCGTCGACGACGACGAGGAGGATGCGCGAACCGGTCCCGCTGGCGAGCTCGGACAGCTCCACCGGGCGATGCTATCAACGCCTCGCGGGCGGCCGGCTAGCTGACCAGCCGGACGAGGAAGTCCTCGACCGCGTTCGCGGTGAGTCGGCGGATCCCGGTCCCGTTGGGCTTGATCGAATGGATCTCCAGGTCGTTCGCATCCGCGCGGTTGAACACGATCCGTGTGCCGGACGGAAGCCAGAACGCGTTCACGTCGTCGGCTCTGTTGCGCGTCACCCGATGGAGGCTGCCACCTCCGCTCGGCAGGGTGTAGATCTCGAAGTCTCCATCCGCATCCGACCAGACCGCGAGATCGTCTCCGTCCGGTGACCAGTCCGCGGTGAAGTCGTCGATCCCGGTGTTGTTCG
Source organism: uncultured Actinomycetota bacterium (assembly GCA_963711655.1). Classification (GTDB taxonomy): domain Bacteria; phylum Actinomycetota; class UBA4738; order UBA4738; family HRBIN12; genus JAJNBA01. Next base: position 55,440 of record CAVQEW010000005.1, on the reverse strand, counting down.
TGAGGAGCTGGAAACCGCTGCCGTTCGGGTCGGATCCGCGCGACCTCCATGTCGGCGCCCAGCTGCTCGAGGCTGAACGCGATCCACTCGCCGTCCGGCGACCAGGTCGGCCACCGTTCCCGATTGTTCGTGGACGTGAGGCGGGCGACGCCCGAGCCGTCCGCGTTCATCCGGAAGAGGTCGATCTGGAACGCCGTCCGGTCACTCCGGAAGACGATCCGTTCGCCGTCCGGCGACCAGTTGGGCATCTGGTCCTCGTCGTCGTTGTCCGTGAGGCGTCGCACGTGCGTGCCGTCCGCCCACATCGTGTAGATCTCGCCGTCCGATTCGCCGGCGGGCTCGCGCCAGAACACGATCCGAGAGCCATCCGGCGAGACCCGGGCGTCGGCGTCGTGGACCGTGTTCCTCGTCACCCGACGGACCGCGGTGCCGTCGGTCCGCATCACGAAGAGCTCGTGGTCGGTGTCGATCCGCATGAAGCGGATCCGCGCGGGCTGGCCGGGGAACGCGGCGTTCGCGGTCGGGCCTGCCGCGACGAAGGCGCCCACCGCGAGGAGGCAACCGATGATCCGCCGCCAGGTCATGGCCCCGAGACTACCCGGCTCCGCCGCCCGTGCTCGAAACGGCCGAAGATCGCGATCAGCCCGAGCAGGATGGCGCCGGCGACGAGCAGGGAGAGCGGTTTCTCGAGCCAGAAGCGGGCCGTGGAGTCCTGCTCGCGTCCGAACCCGAGCGGCCAGAGCAGCAGGAGCGCGAGCAGGAACGCCGTCATGTGCCAGAGGAACAGGGTCATGATCCGCGCGTTCACGACGATCGTGAATCGCCAGGGCCGGTCGCGCTGTAGCCATCGGTCGAGCCTCGGCTTCAGCAGGAGCACGGCTCCGAGGGTCCAGACGCCGCCGAGCAGGAAGCACACGGTGGGCGGGTACGCGTTGGACACCGATTCGACGTCGGTGCCGAGCAGGCTCTTCGGGTAGTGGCCGATCCCGGGGAACCACTCGAACCGCGCGTCCCCGAGCAACCGGAACAGCCACGGCGTGGTCAGCGCCACGAGCCCGGCCAGGCCACCCACGACCATGGCCCAGTAGCGCCGGCGCGGCCATCGGCCGAGGGTGCCGTCCGCGTACGCGTGCCCGAGCTGGTGCGGGAAGAGGAGCACGAAGCCGACGTTCAGCCAGCGCCACTCCCAGGCGCCGCTGGAGAACGCCACCAGGTCGACGACGACCGCACCGAGGGCCATCGCCAGCGGTACCCACATGCCGAACCGGCGGTGGAGCCGGATCGTGACCGGAGCGATCACCACGACGACCAGATAGACCCCCAGGAACCACAGGGGCCCGAACGGGATCGTGGCGCCCGGGGGCTTCATGCCGCGGAGGAGCGTCGTGTCGCCCCAGAGCCGCGGGCCGGTCGCGGCGCCGACGTCGGCGACGTGGAGGACGATCTGCACGACGGCCCAGAGCCCCAGGAACACGATCGACGGCCGGAGGAGCCGTTCGAGCCGGCCTCGGATGAACGTCCACGTCGACTGGCCCTTGCGACGGGTGGAATCGTAGGCGACGAGGTTCGAGAAGCCGCCGACGAAGAAGAAGACCGGCATCACCTGGAACACCCAGGTGAACAACCACAGGCCCGGGGTGACGCCGATCGCGCTCGTCGAACGGATCACGCCGCCTTCCCAGTGGTTGATCGAGATGAGCCAGTGGCCGAACACGACCGCCGTGATCGACGCCGCCCGCAGGAAGTCCATCGAGCGGTCGCGGGATGCGGGGGTCGCGCGGACGAGCGCGTCGACGTCTGGAGTGGTCACGACCCGACGAGCATGGACCCATCGCGGCTTGGCGGGGAAGGGGTTCGCCCCACCCGATCGATGCGCGGTTCGTCGATGATCCGGACGATGCGGTCCTCGATCGCGACGGCGGCGGACTTCGACATGCCGCGGGACATGATGGAGAACTCGGCCCACGCCCCTTCCTGTTCGAGCCACACCCACCCGGAGAGCGCCGAGATCTCGATCAGCGTGCCGGTCTTGGCCCGGACCTTGACCCCGATCAGCCGGTCCTCGAGCGTTCCCTGGTCGCCGGTCGGCAATCCGGCACGGAGGGCGGCGCCCCACGGCCGCGTCTCCGCGAATCGCATCAGCGCCACGAGGTCCTGCGGCCGGATGCGGTTCCCGTACGAGAGGCCGGAGGAGTCGCGGGCGACGACGCCCACGCCGCGCGCGTCGGCGAAGCTCTCGATCGCGCGCGCGCCCTTCGCGATCGAGCCCGCACCACCGCGGACGAGCCCACCGAGCCACTTCCCGAGGACCTCGGCGTAGAAGTTCCGGGAGCGCCGGTTCATGTGACGGAGCAGGATCTGGAACGGATCGGATCGACGGGTGACGAGGTGACGGAGCCCGCCCGGGGGGGCACCGGCCCCCGCTTCCATGGTCACGCGCACGCCTCGTGCGCGGAGCTTGTTCGTGAGGGAGCGCGCGGCTCGCCGCTCGGGATCGCGGATGTGCACGCCTCGCGCGTCCTCGTTCCCGGCGAACGTGAGCGCCGTGGGGAGCGGGATGTAGTCGCGGGGGAAGTAGTCCTGCCAGCCGGGCGCCCACCAATCCCGCTGGAAGCCGGTCGTCGCGCCCATCACACGGCCGCGGACCTTCACGATGCCCGAGGCGTCGATCGCCTGGGCCAGGGCGCTCATCGTTGCCTGATCGACCGCCGGATCCCCGTGACCCACGATCCACAGGTTCCCGTGCAGGACGCCGTTCGTCGTCGCGCCCTTCGCGAACACCTGGGTCCGGAGCCGGGTGGCGAGCGAGGTGCGTTGCAACAGGGCCATCGAGAAGAGCAGCTTCTGGTTCGAGGCCGGCGCCCGCTGGATCCATGCGCGGTGCCGGTAGAGCCACGCGTCGTGGAAGCCGACCGCGACGGACACGTCGTGCCCGCCGATGGCGTCGTCGATGTCCTGGACCCAGCCCGGCGGCGTCGCGATCGCGGGCGCGGCTCCGCCGATCACGACGACGGACACGATCGCGATCAGGGTGGTTCGCGCGCGGGCGGGGAAGCGCAGCACGCGCGGAGGATACGCCAGGCGATCCGGGCCACGAGGGAGCCGATCCCGGATCGTTCCGGTGCAACGATGCCCGACGGTGGCCGGGCACACCGAAGCGGCCGATCCCACGGCACCGGTCGACGGAGGGCGGGTAGTAGACTCCGCGCCTTCCCGATCCGCCCGTACCATCCGGAACCCGCCCGACGGCGAGACGAGCATCGGAGCGACCGCGTGACCACGATCGATCGCGCACGGCTGTCGAGGCTGATGGAGCGCGAGCGCGACCTGTTCCGGGAGCGGCATCCCCGGAGCCGGGAGCTCTTCGAGGCGGGACGGAGCTCGATGCTGTGGGGCGTCCCGATGAACTGGATGGTCCGCTGGCCGGGCGATCATCCCGTCTACGTCGCGGAAGCCGAAGGGGCCCGGTTCCTCGACGTCGACGGCAACGCGTTCGTGGACTTCTGCCTCGGGGACACCGGTGGGATGGCGGGACACGCTCCGAAGGCCGCCGTGGAGGAGATCGCGCGCCAGGCGGCGCGCGGCATCACGACGATGCTCCCGACCGAGGACGCCGCCTGGGTGAGCCGGGAGCTCGCCCGGCGGTTCGGCGTGCCGTACTGGTCGTTCACCTTGACCGCGACGGATGCGAACCGGTTCGCGATCCGGTGGGCCCGCCACATCACCGAGCGCCCCAAGATCCTCGTCCACAACCACTGCTACCACGGGACGGTGGACGAGACGTTCGCGGAGCTGGACGCAGCGGGTGACGTGATCGACCAGCCGGGCAACACCGGTCCACCCGTACCGGTGCGGACGACGACGCGGGTGGTCGAGATCAACGACGTCGAGGGGCTCGAACGCGAGCTCTCCCACGGAGACGTGGCGGTGTGCGTCTTCGAGCCCGCCCTCACGAACATCGGGATCGTCCTCCCGGAGGCGGGCTACTGGGAGGCCGTCCGCGAGATCTGCACCCGCACCGGAACGCTCCTCCTGATCGACGAGACCCACACCCTCAGCGCCGGTCCGGGGGGCGCCACGAAGGCCTGGGGACTCGCGCCGGACATCGTGACGATCGGGAAGACCCTCGGCGCCGGGATCCCGTCGGCCGCGTACGGCATGACCGAGGAGGTCCAGCGCCGGATCGTGGCGGCCGTCGACCCCGACGTGATCGACGTCGGTGGCACGGGAGGCACCCTCGCCGGCAATGCGCTGTCGCTCGCGGCGATGCGCGCGACGTTGGGCGAGGTGCTGACCGATGAGGCCTTCGACCGCATGATCCGGCTCGGCGAGCGTTTCGAGGAAGGCGTCCGGGACGTGATCGCGACCCGCGACCTCCCGTGGCATGTCGTGCGGCTCGGGTGCCGGGTCGAATACCTCTTCCGTCCCGAGGCGGCGCGCACCGGCGCCGAAGCGTTCCTGGGCCAGGACGATGAGCTCGACCCGTTCATCCATCTGTTCCTGTTGAACCGCGGCGTCCTGATGACGCCCTTCCACAACATGTCGTTGATGTCGCCCGCCACGACGGAGCAGGACGTGGACCGTCACTCGGAGGTGTTCGCCGAGGCGGCCGACGAGCTTCTCGGGATCGGGCGGCCCGGGTGATCGGCCGGGTGTCGTTCGTCACGATCGATGCGAACGATCCGGCGCGGCTGGCCGCGTTCTGGAGCGAGGTCCTCGGCACGAGCGTGGAGGAGACGTCGGATGAGGGACGGTTCGTGTTCCTGGCGGCGGCCGACGGGCACATCCTGAGCTTCCAGCGCGTGCCCGAGCCGAAGTCGCTCAAGAACCGCGTCCATCTCGACCTCCGGGTCGAGGACCTGGACGCGGCGACCGACGCCGTCCTCGCGCTCGAGGGCACGTGGGACGGGAACGAGTGGACCCTCGACGATGCCCGATGGCGAACGCTCCGCGATCCGGAGGGCAATGAGTTCGACATCTACGTGAAGGCCGGATAGCGTTCCGCGGACATGCAACGGCACCAGGCGCGACCCCGCTCGCCCGTCGCCGTCGCGGTCTGCCAGATCCGCGCCGCCCTCGCCGCCCTCGCCCTCGTCGTGCTCGCGGGCAGCGGCCCGGCCGGCGCCGTCGTCGGTCCCCAGCAGATCATGGCGGGCCCCGAGGACCAGCTGCTCCCGTCGGCGAACGACACGTACCTGATCTGGTCGGCGAACAGCGAGGCGTTCCCGAACCGGTACCACGCGTACGGGAAGGTCCGTGGGACGAGCGGTCGCTTCCGGCTGAACCCATCCGGGACGCGCGGGTACGCGGGCGGGCTCGACCCCGGACAGAACCGGGCGGTGTACCAACAGATCGACGGGCAGTCCTCGGACCTGTTCACGATCAACCTCGAGACGCGGGTGCGCGTCAAGCTGCCGGCGCTCGTCAACTCGGATCGCTGGGAGCGGAGCCCGCGTGTCTCGGATGCCTTCTACCTGTTCGCCCGCGACACGGCGGCCGCGACGACGCTCCTGCTCTACGACCGTGCCGCGAAGTCGATCGAGTCGCTCGCGAGCTTCGACATCGAACGGTATTTCGTGACGCCGGGCGCGGTGGGGGAGCAGTACGCCACCTGGATCGGTCTGCACGGTGTTCAACTGCAACGCCTTCGTCCGCGACACGGCGACGGACCAGACCCGGAAGATCCCGGCTCCCGACGGCAGGGCGCGGTATGCGCCGGTCGTGCACGAGGGCGAAGCGCAGGTGTACTTCGTGCGGTCGGGGCATGCGTGCGGTGTCGCGGTCCGCATCATGCGCGTGCCGCTGTCGGATCTGGGCGCGACGGCCACGGTGCTCGCCGCCCTCCCCGACGGGATCGACGCCGGACTCCAGCAGTCCGTGCAGGACCTGGAGACCCAGGTGGACCTGTGGTTCTCACGCTACCGGTGCGGCCCGAGGCAGGCGGACATCTATCGGCTCCGCGACGTCGGGCCGGTCTGAGCCTCACCCTCGCCGCAGCGGCCTCGTGAGGCAGGTCGGCCCGCCGTCTCCCTTCCGGGAGATCTCGTCGCCGGCGTAGGTCCGCACCTCGACGCCGGCGGCTTCCATCCGCCGCCGGGTCTCCGGGTTGCCCTCGAGCGCGAGCGCGACGCGCGGCGCGAGCGCCAGGACGTTGGGACCCATCGAGTCGAACTCGTCGTCGGGCACCTCCACGATCTGGATGTCCCTCGACCGGAGCAGCTCGACGAGGCGCACGGGAAGGTGCGGGAGCGAGGCCACGACGAGGTCTCGGTCGAGGAACGACAGGAACGAGAGCAGATGGGTGCACGCCGCCGGCCCTGCGAGGTGGGGCAGGTCGAACGCCACGACGGCTGCGTCCGGCAGCAGGTCGCGGAGGGCCTCCACCCCCGCCACCGTCGTGCGGTACCCGATGCCGGCGAGCAGCGTCTGCGGATCGAGCCAGCACAGGTCGCCGCCCTCGGCGAACGCCGGTTCGCCCACCGCGCCGACGACCGCGATCCCGGCGGCGTCCAGGTCCGTCGCGGCGACGGCCGGCTCGCCGCGGCGGCCCTCCTTGCCCGGTCGCAGCAGGATCGCGCCCTCGTCCGTCATCAGCACGGGGTCGTACGCGTAGATCGCATCGGGATCGTCGGGCGCGGCGGTCGTTCCGACGATCACCTCGGCGCCGGCGTCGCGCAGGAGCCCACGGAAGGCCTCGTGCTCGTCGGCGGCCCGAGCCGGATCGGGAGCCGACCGCCACCCGAACGCACGCCACCGACGCAGCGCTTCCGGCTCGGGCGGCCGGACGTAGACGGCACGGAGGGGTGAGAACTGATCGCGGATGGACACGGGCGGCATCGTAGTCCTCGTCCCGTCCGAGCCCGTTGGCCTACTCCTCTTGCCTCTCCCCAGCGTCGGGGACCGGGGGTACACTTGCGCGACCATGCGACAGGCACGGGGCACGGCCCGCAGACGGCGGAGCGCGGAGCTCGGCGTGATCGACTACACGCTGGCCAAACGCGCGCTGATCCGCGACGCCCATCGCGGCCTGCGCTCGGTCGCCGATCTCTGCGACGCGCATCCGGAGCTCATGCGCGCCGCGAAGCATGTCGGCGAGGCCACCACCTCCGACTGCCCGGTCTGCGGCAAGGACAAGCTCGTGTTGCTCGCCTACGTCTTCGGCTCGTCCCTCGGCCGGAACAGCGGCCGGGTCTGGCCCATCCAGACGGGGCTCCGGCTGACCGCCGCGCATCCGGGGTCGGCGTGCTACGTCGTCGAGGTCTGTCGATCCTGCGCCTGGAACCACCTGCGCGAATCCTTCACGGCGCGCCGGCGCGCCGTCGCCGGCTGAGCCCGCATCGCTCTTCCGGTCCGTTCCTCTGCCTGTTCTGGGGCCGGTTTCCGGCGACATCCTCACGGGTAGGATTCCGCTCGGCGTGACCACCACTTCCGGACGATCCTCGAAGGATTACCGCCCCCGTCACGCCCGGAAGAAGGCGGCGGAGGCCAAGTCGACGTCGTCCGCCGGCCGGGGCACGCGCTCCAAGGCGGCAGCCCGAACCTCGGAAGACGAGCGGGAGGAGCGGAGACGACCACGGCGAAGGGCCCCCGACGCGGGTTCTTCCGCCGGTACTGGTGGGCCCTCGCACTCTCGCCCGTGGCGTTCGTGCTCCTCGGCCTCGGTGCGCTCGCGTTGGCCTACGGGCAGATCGATCTGCCGAAGGCGCTCCCGCCGATCCAGACCACGTTCGTCTACGACCGGAACGACGAGCTGCTCTCCACGTTCCACGGAACGGTCGACCGGACGATCATCCCGCTTCGACAGATCCCGCAGCATCTCCGTGATGCGGTGATCGACGTGGAGGACGCTCGGTTCTACGACCACATCGGCGTGGATCTCAAGGGCACGGTCCGCGCGGCGTGGAGCGACCTCGTCGCGCGCGAGACCGTGCAGGGGGGCTCCACCATCACGCAGCAGCTCGTCAAGCGCGTCTACGCGGGACGGTACGTGGAGGGCGACAACGGCGTCCGCGACTACGTGATCCCTCCCCGCACGGTGAAGGAGAAGGTGCGCGAGGTCCTCATGGCCATCAAGGTCGAGCGCACCTTCTCCAAGGACACGATCCTCGCGAAGTACCTGAACACGGTCTATTTCGGGCACGGGGCGTACGGGATCGAGGCGGCCGCGCAGACCTACTTCGGCATCCCCGCTCGGCGCCTGACGATCCCGCAGTCGGCCACGCTGGCCGGCATCCTCACCGCCCCCGAGGCGTACGACCCGATCGACCACCCGTTCGACGCCAAGTTCCGCAGGGACTTCGCGCTCGACCGGATGGTGCAGTACGGGCATCTCGAGGAGGATCGCGCCGACCGGCTGAAGCGTCAGGCATGCTGCGCGGTCCCGGTCTCCCTCCAACATGCATCGGGCTCGCAGATCGAGGCTCCGGGCGATTCGGAGTACTTCGTCCAGTACGTCCGGGAGACGCTGGCGAGGCGATACGGACCGGCGGCCGTCTTCGGCGGCGGCCTGCAGGTGACGACCTCGCTCGACCTCGGCTACCAGGCCGCGGCCGAGGACGCGATCGAGTCGCACCTGCCGACTCCCGGCGACCCCGGTGCCGCGCTCGTGGCGATCGAGCCCTCCACGGGTCACATCCTCGCGATGGCCGGCGGCAGGGACTTCGAAACCTCCCAGCTGAATCTCGCGACGTTCAAGGGAGGCACCGGGCGGCAGGCGGGCTCCGCGTTCAAGGCGTTCACCCTCGCGGAGGCGATGAAGCAGGGCTTCCGGCTCGACTCCCGCTGGTACGGCCCCAACACGATCACGATCGACGACCCGATCTGCAACGGGCCCGAGGGTCCGTGGGAACCCGAGAACGCCGAAGGGGGCGGCAGCAGCTACACGCTCCAATCGGCGACCGCGCACTCGGTCAACACCGTCTTCGCCCAACTGGTGGTCGAGCTCGGCCCCGGCTCGGTGGTGGACATGGCGCACGACCTCGGGATCAGGTCGTTCCTTCCGGAGGTCTGTTCGGTCACCCTCGGGAGCGTCGCCGTGAACCCGCTCGAGATGACGAACGCGTACGCGACCCTCGCCGACCGCGGGGTCCGGTTCCGCGCCAGCCCGCTGCTGCAGGTCAGATCGCCCGGCGGGCGGATCGACGAGGGGGTCGTCCCGAGGGGGAAGCGCGTGGTCGGTCAGAACGTCGCCGACCTCGTCACGTACACGTTGCAGGACGTCCTCGACTTCGGCACGGGAGCATCCGCCGACATCGACTGGCCGGCTGCGGGCAAGACGGGCACGGCCCAGGACAACGTCGACGCCTGGTTCTGCGGCTACACCGTCCAGATCGCGGCGTGCGTGTGGGTGGGCTATCCGCAGGGGCAGATCCCGCTCGAGAACGTCGAGGGCGTTCCGCTCGTGTTCGGCGGCACGATCCCGGCGGCGATCTGGCACGACTTCATGAACGCTGGCGATGGAGGGGAAGGAGGAGATCTCCTTCCCGGACCCGTCCTTCGACCAACAGACCGTGACCCCGTCCGCGGAAGCCCCGCTCCCGCCGCCGCCGTCGCCGAGCCCGGAGCCGAGCCCCTCGCCGAGCGTGGAGCCCAGCCCGTCGCCGAGCCCGGAGCCGAGCCCGTCCCCGTCGCCCAGCCCGTCGCCGTCGCCGTCGCCCAGCGCGAGCGCGTCACCCGCCGTCCCCGCCGCACCCTTGCCCGACGGTGACCGAGGGGGCTAGCGAGCGGAGACCCGAGACTCGGCGGGCGCATCGACCGGGCAGCGTCGCCACGATCGAGGTGCCGCGTCCCGGGTTGGATCGGATCACGAACGTCCCGTTGGCCAGCTCGACGCGTTCACGCATCGAGGCGAGCCCGACCCGGCCCTGCCGGAGGAACTCGCGGGTCATCGCGCTGTCGAAGCCCCGCCCGTCGTCCTCGACCTCGACCCGGAGCGACGTCGCCGTCGTCTCGACGGACACGACGACATGGTTCGCTCGGGCGTGCTTCGCGGCGTTCGTCAGCGCCTCCTGCACCACCCGGTACGCGAGCGTCTCGAGGTCGGCCGACAGCGGGCGCGGGAGCGTCCCCGCGAGATCGGCCTCGACGGCCTGTTCGATCCCGAAGCGCGTGACCGCTTCCCGGAGCGCCGGCATCAAGCCTCGCTCCTCGAGGACCGGCGGACGCAGCCCGGACATCAGCGCCCGCAGGGCGTCGGCCTCGTCGGCCAGCTCCTTGCGCACCTTCGAGAGGACGTCCACCCCACGGTCGACGTCGCCCGCCCCGATCATCAACAGGGAGGCCTCGAGCGAGAGCGAGGCGGCCGAGACACCCTGCACCGGCCCGTCGTGGAGGTCGCGGGCGATCCGGTTGCGCTCGGACTCGATCGCGGAGTTCGTCCGGCGGAGCAGGCTCGTGCGGTCCTCGTCCTTCTCCTGGAGGAACTTCAGCAGCGAGCGGATCGTCTGGTCGGCCGCCTTCCCCGGCGTGACGTCGCGGATCAGCACCAGCCGCCGGGGTGGATCCGTGGGGATCTCGGAGACCCGTGACTCCAGGTAGAGCGGCGTGCCGTCCGCGCGTTCGAGCTGCGCCTGCCCGGCGGAGGGAAGCTCGGCGAACCTCGCATCGGCTCCGTCGAGCGACGCGGCGAGCGCCTGCCAGGGCTGCCCCTCGATCGTCGGGCGGTCCAGGTGGACCATCTGGCAGAACGCCTCGTTCGTCCGGACGACGACGTCGTTGGCGTCGAGCTCGAGGATGCCGTCCACGGCGGCGTCGAAGACCAGCCGGAGGTGCTCCTCGGACCGCTTCAGGGTCTCGTTCGCCTCGCGGACGCGGTCGAGGGCCGCATCCGTGTCCGCGAGCGCCACCTCCTTCTCACCGAGCGCTCGGCGGACCGATTCGCTCGACTGCGTCACCGTGATCTGGTTGGCGATGATCCGGACGGCGACCGCGAGGGAGAGGACGCCGATGAACATACCGGTCTGCAGCAGCGTGAGTCCGCGCTCGTTGCCGAGGACGCCGGTGATCAGGAGCGCCGCGCACGCGGCGATCACGGCGACGCTCGTGAGGATCGGTCGCGCGAACCGGGAAGGACGGGGGAGCTTCTTGGCCGGCCGGATCACCAGATAGGTGGCGACGAGGGCCAGCGGGGAAAGCGCGATCGGCAGCTCGATGGCCGGGTTGGTCGCGTCGTAGTACCGATGCGTCCACTGCCAGCCGAACGTGAGCATGGCCGCGCCCAGCCCCGCGAACACGACGGCGCGGGCCACGTGCGCTCGGGTCGGCACCCAGATCGCCAGGGCGGGATACGTGGCGACGAAGAACGCGGAGACGAGTGCGAACGTCACGGCGGAGGCGGAGTCCCCCGGAGTCGCCTCCTCCGGCCGGATCAGGACGTACCCGGCAGCCATCAACGCGCTCACGATCAGGGCGGCGTCGGTCGCGAGCTCCCTGCGGTCGCCGGCCGGGACGTGGTGGCGGATCTCGGTCCCGAAACCGGCGACGAGCGTGACGAGCGGAAGGAGGAACAACAGGTCGGCGAACCCCGGCTTCGCCGCCGGTCCCATGAGCCCGGACACGAACACGAGACCGATCACGAAGGATCCGATCAGGAGCGTGAGTCCGACGGCGCCGTGAGCTCCGCGCCGCCTTCCGTCCACGCATCGCGAGCAGCACGGCTCCGCCCATGAACCAGGCGACCGCGTCGACCAGGTTGACGGCCAGCTTCCGCCGATCGGCGTCCTCCGGGATCGATCAGATAGGCACCCACGATCACCACGGCCGTGAGGCCGAGCGTGATCGCCGCGGTCTTGCGCCGTGGGTGAGGGGTCCCGGGCATAGAGGTCAATGATGCCGTGTACCTCCTGGAGAGACCATCACCCGGCTGGGTGGGCACCCCCGCCGAACGGCCTACGACGACCCGCCGTGGCGAGCTACTCGATGAGGCGCCGCCGGAGCGCCTCGGCCACCGCGGCGGTCCGGTCCGACGCCCCGAGCTTCTCGAAGATGTGCTCGAGGTGCGTCTTCACGGTGTCGGGCGAGATGTAGAGACGCTCGGCGATGTCCCGGTTCGTGTGACCGAACGCCAGCAGCTGGAGGACCTCGATCTCCCGTGCCGTGAGGGTCTCCGCCCTGCGGTCGCGCTCCTTCGCGGTGGAGAGCTCCTCCGCGAGCGCGACGACGAGCTGGGGGTCGATCACCATGTTGCCGCCCGCGACCAGCCGGACGGTCTGGATCAGGTGCTCGGCGTCCCTGGCCTTCAACACGTAGCCTCGCGCGCCGGCGCGGACGGCCTCGACGACGAACTGCCGGTCGTCGTAGGCGGTCAGCATGATGACGCCGATCTTCTCGTGCTTCTCGCGGATCTCTCGCGCGGCCTCGAGACCGTCCATCTCCGGCATCCGGATATCGACGAGGGCGATGTCCGGCAGCTCCTTCGCGATGAGCTCGAGCAGCTCCTTGCCGTTGGAGGCTTCGCCGACGACCTCGATCCCCTCGGCCATGTCGAGGTACCTGCGGAGCCCTTGCCGCACCAGCGAGTGGTCGTCGGCGATAGCAACCCTGATCGTCACAGCACCTCCGGTCGGTTGCGTGCTCGGCACATCCTACCCCGGCCGCGCAGCCGGTCAGAGCGGGTCGCCTCAGAAGAGATGGTGCCAGTTCACGAAGAGCACCGCGCAGAGCGCCCACCCGGCCGCGAGCACGGCCGTCACGAGCGGGCGAGGGAGCCGACGGCCGAGCCCCACCCCCGACAGACCCCACAGCGCCGGGAACACCACGACCATGAAACGCGGCGCGGAGAGCAGGGGCCGGTCCCAGAAGGGGTCGACGAGCGGCAGGAGCACGCTCAGGGCTCCGTACGTCACCTCGGACGCCCGGAGCTTCGGCAGCGCCAGCGCGATGCCGGCGATCGCGAGCGACACGATCAACAGGTCGAGCAGCCAGTACGACCGGTACGTCCACGCGAGCTCGATCGCATGTCCGAGGGTGACCCACGGTGGCTGGAGCTCGCGGCTCCAGAGCTTCTGGGCGTCGAGCGGAGCGAGCCAGTTCCCGTGGGCGAGCCCCCACCAGGCGAACCACGAGAGCGGGCCCACGGAGATCGCGGCCGCGCCGGCCACGCGGCCGACGAGCGCTCGCCTCCCGCCGGCGCCGCCGCGGTCGCGCGCGAACGCCTCGACCAGGAGCGCCGGGATCAGCAGCAGCCCGACGCTCCGGGTGAGCGCCGCGAGCGTGCCGAAGACGGCGACGCGTCCCCACCGGTCGTGGCGAGCCTCCCGGAACGCGAGGACCGAGAGGAACAGGAAGAGGGACTCCGTGTAGGGCGCGAGGAAGAAGAAGGCCGTGGGGAAGATCGCCGCCACGACGATCGCCCTCCTGGCGATCCGATCCCCGTACGACTCGGACGCCAGGGCGAACAGGGCGAGCAGCGCCCCGAGGAACGCGAGGTTCGAGACGAGAAGCGCGGCCAGGAGCTCGTCGCCGGCCGAAGAGTCGGGAAGCATCCACCCGACGACGCGGACGGTGAGCGGATAGAGCGGGAAGAACGCGGCGCTGGCGTCGTCGGCCGACCAGCCGGCGTCCGCGAGCCGCAGGTACCAGACCGCGTCCTGCCGCTCGGTCGCGTCGATCGCGTTGTGCCATCCCTCGGTGGCGGGGGGTCCCGCCCGGCCGGGCACCGGGACGGGGTCGAGCGGTTCCATGAGGCCGACGGCGACGACCGAGAGCAGCGAGAGGCCGATGCGCGCCGCGAGGAAGACGGCGAGGCACGGCCGGAGGCCGTCGCGCAGCCGGCGCCGTCCGCTCACCCGTGCGCCGCCGGAAGCGCCTGGTCCGCCGCGTGTTCGGACGGCAACCGGCGGCTCGGCTCCCGGACCCACGCCACGACGCACCAGATGAGCACCGCCGCCCGGATCACGACCGCGGTCTCGAAGACCCACTGGGGCAGCCCACCGATCCCGCTGACGTCGCCGAAGAACGAGAACCGCGTCAGGAACACGGCCACGTCGGCGGCCTCGAACGCGAGGAACCGCCGGATGCCCCGCCCAGAGTCCGGAAGGATCAGGACGAGCCAGGGCAGCAGCCACAGGCTGAACTGGGGCGAGTACACCTTGCCGAGGAGCAGGAACAGGATGAGGAACGGGAGCACGAGCTGCCAACGAGGGAACTCCGGCTCCCGGCGGCGCTTCGCCGCCCAGACCCACGCCCCGATGGCGACGAGCAAGACCAGCGAGGCCCCGTTGATGAACCCCGTCGACGGACAGAACGACAGGTGGCGGCACGCCAGGAACCAGGCGCTGTCCCAATCGGCGCCGCGGGCCCCGCTGAATCGGAAGAACTCCCACCATCCCGAGAGCCCCGCAGCGACGAAGGGCACGTTCACGGCGAGCCAGGCGGCCGCGGCCGACCACCAGAGGAGGATCGCGCGGTCGGGCTGGCGGCCGCGGAGCCGTTCGGCGGCGAACGGCACGAGCAGGAGGCCGGGGAAGAGCTTCGCGGCCACTCCCAGCCCGATCAGCACTCCGGCCCACCCGTCTCGGCGCCGGAAGAAGGCCAGCGCCGCCCCGGTGGCGAAGGCGACCGCGAGGAGGTCCCAGTTGACGAACGACTGGAGGGCGAGGCTGGGCGCCAGCGCGAACCAGAGGGCGCGCCGCGCGTCGATCAGGTAGAGGCAGCCGGCCGCCACCGCGGCGCAGGCCGCCAGCAGGATCGCGTTCACCCAGAAGAAGCGGCCGAGTGCGTCCCCCGAGATCCATCCCGCGGCCCGCATGAGGTACATCGTCAGGACCGGGTACTCGTCGCAGTTGTGGTCCGAGGGGGCGCACGCGTCGAGGTAGGGGAGCCGGCCCCCGGAGATCTGCTCGGTCCCGTAGAGCGGCACGATGTCGGTGTAACAGGCCAGGTGGTACTGGCGGCCGTCGACCCAGTTGCCTCCCGCGCACGGGGACTTGTGGGCGGCTCCGATCAGGAGCGTCCCGCCGAGACACGCCAGCACGAGTGCGAGGGTGACCGGCCGGCCGGTGCGGCGCTCCACGCGTCGCATCGTATCGGCGCGGACCGCAGCGACCGCTCTGCCCGGCGGCCTGCATCACGGGAGATCCTCGCAGATGACCGTGTGAGCGAACACTCGTAGAGTTCCCGGTCGTGAGGTACCGAGTCGAGCAGCTCGCGAACGCCTGCGAGGTGTCCGTCGACACCGTTCGCTACTACCAGGCTCGAGGGCTGCTCCCCCAACCGGACAAGGAGGGGCGGCTGGCGTGGTACCGGCCCGAGCACGTCGACCGGATCCGCGAGATCCGGACGTTGCAGCGCCAGGGGCTCACCCTCGCCGCGATCCGCCGCGTGGTCGACGGTGAGCTCGGCCTCGCGGATGCGGGGCTGGCGGCTGCCGTGGCCGCCGAACGTGCCGACGCGACCGTGGGCGAGTCGCTCTCGCTGGACGCGTTCTCCTCGGCGAGCGGCGTGCCCGCCTCGCTGATCCAGGCCGTGGAGCGAGAAGGGATCCGCATCGGGCAGGAGGTCGACGGGGAGACGCGGTACACCTCCGGCGACATCGAGTTGGTGCGCACGGCGCTCCGGCTCCTCGAGTTCGGCCTCCCCTTGGGGGACCTGCTCGCGCTCGCACGTGATGCGGACGAGGCATTGCGGGGCCTCGCCGATCGCGCCGTCGAGCTCTTCGACGACCACGTGCGGAAGCCGATCAGGGACACGGCCGAGGGAGCCGATGCGGCATCGGCCCGCATGGTCGAGGCGTTCCGGGAGCTGCTTCCCGCGGTGACCCTCCTGGTCTCCCATCACTTCCGCCGGGTGCTCCTGGAGGTCGCCGAGGAACACATCGACGCGCCGGCGGCAGCGCCCGGGGGCGAGGCGCCGGTGAGCCCGGCGCCGTCCGAGCCTCGGCGCCACAGATGAAGCGGCGAGCCGTTCCGGCGCTCCCCGAGGGCGAGGAGAAGGCTCGCGCAGTCCGGCGTCTGTTCGACACGATCAGCCCGCGCTACGACCTCGTGAACCGCGTGATGACGTTCGGGATGGACCTCGGGTGGCGGCGCCGGACCGTCCGGGAGCTCGCGCTGCCGGCCGGCTCGCTCGTCTACGACCTCGCGTGCGGAACGGGCGACCTCTGCCGGGAGCTCGCAGCCGCCGGGACATCGAGCCGTCGGGTTCGACTTCTCTCACGGGATGCTGCGCGTCGCCGAGGACGGATGCGCCGCTCGTCGAAGCCGACATCCTGCGGCTGCCGGTGCGCGACTCCGAGCGCCGACGGGGCCACGTGCGGCTTCGCGCTCCGCAACGTCGTGTCGCTGCCGAGCCTGTTCGCGGAGCTGGCCCGGGTGGTGCGACCCGGAGGCCGGATCGCGCTGCTCGAGACCGCCGTGCCGCAGAGACGGGTTGCTGCGGATCGGCCACCGCATCTACTTCCGGGGCGTCGTCCCGGCGATCGGCGGGCTGCTCTCGGATCGGGAGGCGTACTCGTACCTCCCTCGATCGACGGCGTACCTCCCTCCTGCGAACGAGCTGCTGTCGATGCTGCGGGAGGCGGGGTTCCCCGATGCTCGGCGCCGAGCGCTCTCCGGCGGCATCACCCAGCTCCTCGTGGCGACCCGGGCATGAGCGATCCCGCGCTGCCCCTGTTGGAGTCGCGGGCCGTCCCGCTCGGCGAGGCGTTCGATCTGCTTGCCGCGTACCGGCCACCGGTGGGCGTCTTCTTCGAGCAGCGAGGTCGAGGGGTTGCCGGCGCGACCGCCTTCCCGATGCTCACGTTCGGAGGGCCGGACCCGTCCGGACTCACCCATGTCGTCGATGTGCTTCGGAGCGCCGTGATCCGCGGCGGCGACGTCACGCCGGTGGCGATCGGGGCGATGGGGTTCGGCCGGGGCGGCGGTTGGTTGCACGAGCTCGTGATCCCCAGGAGGGCCGTGCGGCGCGATCACGGTGGACGGGCGTGGCGGCTCGACACCGACTACCTGGGGAACGGTGCTGAGGATCCACCGCCGTTCGAGCCGGTCATCGGCGGCCCCCCACACGAGCCGTTCACCGAGATCCAACTGCGCGAGCTCCCGTCGAAGAACGACTACGAGGCGGCCGTCCACGAGTCGGTCGGCAGGATCCGTCGCGGCGAGCTTCGGAAGGTCGTCCTGGCGAGAACGATCGAGGTGACGGCGGAACGCGAGTTCGATCCCAGGCTGTTGGCGCATCGTCTTCGAGCGGTGGATCCCGACGCCTACACCTTCGCGGCGCCCACGGACGAAGGGGTCCTCGTGGGGGCCTCCCCTGAGCTGCTGGTGTCGCGCCGGGGCAACGAGGTTCGTTCGAACCCGCTCGCGGGCTCTGCCTCTCGGTCGGGTGATCCCGAGGAGGATCGCGCGAACGCGGACGCGCTGATCGCGTCGTCCAAGGATCGGGAGGAGCACGCGATCGTCGTCGAGGCGGTCGCCGAGACGCTCCGTCCGTTCTGCGACGAGCTGACATGGGACGACGAGCCGGTCCTGCGCGAGACGCCGAACGTGTGGCACCTCTCCACGAGGTTCCGTGGTGTGCTTCGGGAGCCGGCGCCGACGGCGCTGGATCTCGTCGCCGAGTTGCATCCCACCCCGGCCGTCGCGGGTACACCTCGTGACGCCGCGCTCGACGCGATCGCGGAGCTCGAGCCCTTCGACCGAGGGAGGTACGCGGGCCCCGTCGGCTGGGTCGACGCCGAGGGAGACGGTGAGTGGGCGATCGCGCTGCGATGCGCGGAGCTCCGTGGCGATCGCGCGGTCCTGTATGCGGGTGCCGGCGTCGTGGCCGACTCGGATCCGGCGCGTGAGCTCGACGAGACCGAGCGGAAGTTCCGGTCGTTCCTCGACGCGCTGCGCTGGGGCTAGCGCTCGAGGGGTGGGTCCGGTTCCAGGTCGATCACGAGCGGCTCGTCAGGTCGCGTGAATCCGGCACGGCCGTAGAACGGGCGCGACCGCTCCGTCGGCCACACGATCACGGTCGAGAACCCTTCCTGCCGACACCACGCCGTGACGCGTTCCAACATCTGTGCGCCGACGCCGGTGTTCCGATGTTCCGGTTCGACGTAGACGTTGGTGAGGTACCCGATCGGACCGGCTCGTTTCCCGGGGACGGGCACGCGATGCACCGTGTGCAACCACATCGCGCCCACGAGGCGATCGTCGACCCGGGCCACCCAGGCGCGCCAGTCCTCGGATGCGAGCGCCCGCGTCGCGAAGGCCGCGAATCGCTCGCGGTATCCCTCGGCCGACTCGGCGACGCCGTCCTCCTGCTCCGCGTACAGGTCGTACCGCAGTCGTGCGAGCTCCGGGATGTCCTCGGGAACGGCGAAGCCGAACGATGGCTCGGTCACGATCCCGCCAGCGCGGCGCCGATGGCTCCGCGCAACTCTTCTCGGCGCCGCAGCCCGAGCTCCGCATCCACGACGACCTCGACCACGCGGATGCCGCCTCGCCGCCGGCCGCCCGGTCGAGCGCCGGGAGCAGGTCCGACGCTCGCTCGACCTTCTTGTAGCCGGCGCCGGCAGCCGCGCAGAGGCGACCGATGTCGACCGTGTGCGGCGTGACGAACAGCTCCCGGTGCTCCGGCAGGTCACGCTGGGGCAGCATCGAGAACACGTGGCCCCCGCCGTTGTTCACGACGACGACCGAGAGGTCGACGTCGCCCGAAGCGTTCCACAGGGTCGCTCCGGCGTCGTGGAGGAACGACAGGTCGCCGACGAGCGCGACCACGGGACCGAGCCGGGCGACCGACACGCCCAACGCCGTCGACACCAGCCCGTCGATACCGCTCGCCCCTCGGTTGGCCATGACCGTGAGGTCCTGTCGCGGTCGCATCGCGAGGTCGAGGTCGCGGATCGGCGTCGAGTTCCCGACGAAGAGACGTCCGCCATCGGGAACCCAGGCGGCGACGTCACGGGCGAGCCTCGGCTCGAACGGCTCCTCCCAGCCGTCCATCACGGCGTCCATGGTCTCGCGAGCTCGCTCGTCAGCGACGTTCCACGCGTCGTGCCACTCGTCGGGAGCCGGGTCGATCCGGCCCCGCCATCGTTCCTCGAGCTCGTCCTGGGTCTGCTCGCCCGTCAGGGCGATCCCGAGGCCTCGCGACGCGACCGGATGGCGAGACAGCGCCTCCGGAAGCGCGTCCGGATCGACCGCCAGCCGCCAGGACGCGAGGCGCTCCGGGTCGGGGTCGAGGTGCCAGCGGTCCGCGACGATGCGGTGCTCGGCCGATGCCACGAAGCGCTGCGTCGCCCTGCTCGTCGGGTAGGCGCCGAACTGGATCACGACGTCGGGGCGGTGGGCCTCTCCCCACGGGCCGTCGATCAGCGCTTGGCCTGCGGCGAGCGACGATCCCCGTTGGCGAACGCCGGACGTGGGCTCCGCCAGGACCGGCCAGCCCAGGAGCTCCGCCCAGAACCGGCCCTCCGTCGGCAGATGTCCGGGCCAGCCTCCGAACACGACGGCGCCGCGGGCGCCGGAGACGAGTCCCGCCAGCCGATCGGCCTCGTCGGGATCGAGCTCGGCCACCGGGCGCACGGGCCACTCGAAACGCTGCTCGCCGGCGATCGCCGCGGGCATCCCCGCCGACGGCGTGAGCGGCTCCTCGAACGGACAGTTCAGGTGGACCGGGCCGATCGGGTCGGTGGCCATCGTCTCGAGCGCCTCGTGCGCGGCCTGGCGCCACCACGCCTCCTGCCCGGCGGTCGACGGCACGGGCAGGTCGTAGGACGCGTGCACGTAGCCGCCGTACATCTCCGGCTGCACGATCGTCTGGTTCGCTCCCGTGCCTCGGACGCGCGGCGGACGGTCCGCGGTCAGCACGACGAGCGGCACCCGCGACTGGGAGGCCTCCACGATCGCCGGGAGGAGCTCGGCCGCCGCGGTGCCGCTCGTGCACGCGACGATCGCCGGTCGGCCGGTCGCCTTCGCGATGCCGAGGGCGAAGAAGGCGCCCGACCGTTCGTCGAGTTGCACGTGCACCTGCACCCGAGGGTCGCGAGCCAGAGCCAGGGCGAGCGGCGTGGAGCGTGATCCCGGCGAGAGCGACGCATGCGCGACGCCGCCGTCCACGAGTCCGTCGACGAGCGACGTCGCGCATGCGAGGGAGATGTCGCCCTGTTCCACGGTCCGCCCCTCCCTCTACGCCGTCCGCGCCAACAGGAGACCGAGGGCGAGCAGGACGCCGGTCGCGGCGTGCACGGCCGCCGTCCCGGTGAGCACCTGGATGAGGTCCCGCCCGCTCGCCCTGCCCACGGTTTCCATCGGACGGATCGCGAAGATCCAGCCGGCGAGCCCCAGCAGTCCCCACTGGGTGAGGCCGACGCGCTCATCGACGATGAACGCGCTCACGCCGATCACGATCACCGCGAACGCTGCGACCACGCACGAACGGTAGAACGTCCGCGTCCGCGCGTCGCCCAGGCGTACGGCGAGTGTCCGCTTGCCGGCGGACGCGTCGGTCGAGATGTCCCGCAGGTTGTTGGCGACCAGGATCGCGACGGCGAGGAGCCCGAGCACCGCGCCGCACCACCACGCGGCGGCGGGCACGGTCTCCGCCATCACGAACGCGGTCCCGCACGTCGCCATCAACCCGAAGAAGCAGAACACCATCAGCTCGCCCAAGCCGAGGCCCGCGTACGGCCTCGGACCGCCGCTGTACGCGAACGCCGCGACGAGCGCCAGCGCGCCCACGAACAGGATCAGCAGCGGCTCCGTGGCGAGGGCGAGCGCCAGGCCCGCGAAGCCGGCCGCGCCGATCGAGACGAGCGCCGCCACGAGCACCGCCCGCGGCGAGGCTCCCCCCGTCGCCACGAGACGCGGTGGACCGAGACGCTCGGGCGTATCGACGCCGCGGACCCCGTCGAAGTAGTCGTTCGCGAAGTTGACGCCGAGCTGAATGCCGATCGCGACGACGAGCGCGGCCGCGAACCGCCACGCGACGAAGGTGTCGGCGGCCGCCGTGCCGACGAGGACCGGGACGATGCCGGCACCGAGCGTTCGGGGGCGCGCGCCGGCGACCCAGACGTTCACGGCCGTTTCGGGAACCTCGAGAAGTCCGGCGGGCGCTTCTCGACGTAGGCGTCGCGGCCCTCCTGAGCCTCCTCGGTCATGTAGTACAGGAGGGTCGCGTCGCCGGCGAGCTGCTGGACGCCCGCGAGACCGTCCACGCCCGCGTGGTACCCGGACTTCAGCAGCCGGAGCGCGAGGGGCGAGTGCGCGAGCATCTCCTTGGACCAGCGCACGGTCTCCTCCTCGAGCTCCTCGAGAGGAACGACCGCGTTCACCAGCCCCCAGGAAAGCGCCGTCGCGGCGTCGTACTGGCGGCAGAGGAACCAGACCTCCTTCGCCCGCTTCTCCCCGATCTGTCTGGCGAGCAGTCCGATCCCGTAGCCGCCGTCGAACGAACCCACGCGCGGGCCGGTCTGCCCGAACCGCGCGTTGTCGGCGGCGATGG
This sequence comes from uncultured Actinomycetota bacterium, assembly GCA_963711655.1. Classification (GTDB taxonomy): domain Bacteria; phylum Actinomycetota; class UBA4738; order UBA4738; family HRBIN12; genus JAJNBA01. The sequence goes on along the minus strand of CAVQEW010000005.1, from coordinate 34,011 downwards.
TGAGGTCACAACACAGATGCAGGACGTGGCCCCCACCGATCGCGTAGCCGGCGACCATCGCGATCACGGGCTTGGGGAGGCGCCGGATCTGGACCTGGAGGTCGAGCACGTTCAGGCGACCGATCCCGTGCTCGTCGACGTACCCATCGTCTCCCCGAACGCCTTGGTCTCCGCCCGAGGAGAACGCGAGCGGACCGTCGCCGGTCAAGATCACGACACCGATCGCGGGGTCGTCCCGCGCGAGGTCGAAGGCCTCGATCAGCTCCTTCGTGGTGAGCGGGCGGAACGCGTTGCGGACCTCGGGGCGGGCGATCGTGATCTTCGCGATCCCGTCGGCGGTCTCGTAGCGGATGTCGGTGAAGGCACCCGCAGGGTGCCAATCGAGTGCCTTTCGGATCTCTGGCCGGATCTCCGGCGTCTCATCCATGTGACCGCTGACTCCTAGAGCGCAAGCTCGAAGGGTTGGGCTAGCCTACTCGACGCGCTCAGGGAGGGAGCGAGGGCGATGGCAACGGACGAACTGGTCGTGGTCGACCTGCCGCCGGGTCCCGAGTGGGTCGAGCTCGTCAACCGTCTCTGGCTCGAGGAGGTGCCGTTCCTCCCGCTCGATCACCGGCTCAGCGACCGGGAGCGCCGCGCCATCGTCGACCGGGCCCGGCCCCACTTCGTGCGTGACGCCGGCGGGGAGACGCTGCTCGCGGACGCCGAGCCGGTCGCGCCCGGGGTCGCGATCGTGATGCCGACCTCGGGGACGGCGGGGACGCCGAAGCTCGTCGAGCTGCACCGCGTCGCCGTCGTGGTGGCCGTCAGCCGCTCGGCCAAGCGACTGGGCGCGACGCCGGGCGCGCCGTGGATCTGCCCACTCACGCCCGCGCACATCGGCGGGCTGTTGGTGCTCCTGCGCGGAGCGATCCTCGGCGCACCCGTGACGATGCACGAGCGGTTCGACCCGGAGCGACTCGTCCACGACGGCGAGGGCGCCGCGTTCGTGTCGGTCGTGCCGGCGATGGTGCGGCGGCTGGTCGCCTCGGACCTCGGTCTGCACGGGCTCACGCTGCTCGTCGGCGGAGACGGGATCGACGACGAGACGGCGGCGCTCGCGCGCGCCCGCGGCGCCCGCGTCGTGACGACGTACGGGCTCACGGAGACCTGCGGCGGGTTCACGTACGACGGCGTGCCGCTCGAGGGGATGGAGGTTCGCCTCGGCGCCGGGGACGCGATCGAGGTCTCCGGATCCACGGTGATGGAGGGCTACCGGCTCGACCCCGCGGCGACCGGCCGGGCGTTCACCACCGACGGATGGCTCAGGACCGGTGACCTGGGTGCGATCGATGACGAGGGCCGAGTGTCGGTCCACGGGCGGTCCGACCACGTGATCCGCACCGGCGCGGAGAAGGTCTGGCCGGAGGAGGTCGAGCGAGCGCTCGCATCCCACCCCAAGGTGCGGGACGTGGCGGTGGCCGGGAGCCCCGATACGGACTGGGGGACGCACGTCAGCGCGTTCGTCGTTCCGGCCCGCATCGAGGATCCTCCGACGCTCGAGGAGTTGCGCGTCCACGGCGCCGAGCAGCTCGCTCGGTTCAAACTCCCCCGGGAGCTGCATCTCGTCGACGAGATCCCACGGACCTCCACGGGGAAGGTCCGCCGCCAAGCCCTCTGACCGTCGATCGTCCGGCGTCCGGATGCCGTGAAGATGAAAGGCCCGAGTCCGGGAGGGGTGGACTCGGGCCTCGCTCGGGGAGGTCCCCGAGGCCATCGAGGGGGTGACGGCCTCTCGCGCCCGGAGGCGCGGTTCTCTCTCCGGTACCCCTTTCGTCCATGGGTGAAGGGGACTTGAGCCCTGCCGGGCAGGAGTTTTCGACGGCCGAGCGGCCAGTTTCAGACGGTGATCGCGCCGTTCTTCACGGCGAAGGCCACGGCCTCCAACTTGGAGTGCACGCGCAGCTTCCCGAGGATGTTGCGCACGTGGGTCTGGACGGTCTGCGGGCTGATGAAGAGTTTCGCGGCGATGCCCTCGTTCCGCATCCCCTCGGCCAGGAGCTGGAGGATCTCGCGCTCCCGATCCGTGAGATCGTCGAGCAGCATCGAGGCCTCCCGATGCAACTCCCGTTCACGGGCGACCTGCGCGAGCAGGCGGGTCAGCGTCGCCGGGTCGATCAGGACCTCGCCCTCTGCCGCTGCCTTCGCGGCGGCGAGGACTTCCTCGGCCGCCTCGCCCTTCCCGAGGAAGCCGGAGGCGCCCGCCTCGACGGCCTCCACGAGCAGGCGATCCTCGTCGTGTGCCGTGATGATCACGACCTTGGTCGCCGGCGAGATCTCCTTGATACGGCGAGTGGCCTCGATCCCCGACATGCCGCCGCCCTTGAAGACGATGTCCATCAACACGACGTCGGGGAGGTGTTCGGCCGAGAGCGCGATCGCCGTCTCGGGATCGTGGACCGGTGGTGCCACGAGTTGGAGGTCGTCGTCGAGACCGACGACCGTGGCGAGCGCGTCGGTCAGCACCTTGTGGTCATCGCAGATCAACAGCGTGGTCACGTGACTCCCGACATTCAGCCCTCCGCAGGAAGCCGGACGGTGAGCATCGTACCCCCCGCCGGGCCGTCGGCGGCCGTAGCGTCGCCTCCGTGCTTCCTGGCGATGGCCCGGGAGATGAAGAGTCCGAGCCCGGTGCCGGGGCGATCCTCGTACCCGGAGGGGCGCCACTCGGCGAAACGCTCGAAGACGGCCTCGCGACGATCGGATGGGATGCCGGGGCCGCGATCGCCGACCTCGACCACGGCGTCGTTGCCCTCCCGACCGAGGCGGATCGAGATCGGGGAATCCGGCGGGGAGTACATCGCGGCGTTCTCGATCAGCTGCCGGAGCATGAACGTGACCTGGATGCTGTCGACGGGCGCCTCCAACGGGCCGGCGGCGTCGACCTCGAGCGGGTGATCGCCGACGTCGACCGCTTGCGCGACGCCACGGACGATCACGCCCAGGTCCTGTGACCGGATGTCGAATCGGAGCGTCCCCGCATCCAGCTTGAGCGCGAGGGCGACCTGTTCCACGGTTCGCTCCAACCGCTCGGCCTCGTGCTTGATCAGCTCCAGGAACTCGCGTCGCTCGCCGTCGTCCAGGCGGTCGTAATGGGCGAGCGTGGTGCCGGCGAGCCCTCGGATCGTGGAGACCGGTCCCCGGATCTCGTGCGTGAGCTTCGAGACGAGCTCGGCACGGTCCTTCCGCGTCTCACCACCGCTCGCTTCGCCATCGGCCACGCCGAGAGTCTAGGTCGGGTCTGACCGAGGAAGTGCGCTACGAGTACGAGTGGTCCTCGTCGGGGAACGTGCCCTCGTCGACCTCGCGCATGAACGTCTGCACCGCCTCGGTCGTGATGGCTCGGAGGTCGGCGAACTTCTTCGCGAGCTTCGGCACCCGCTCGTTGATCCCGAGGAGGTCGTTGATCACCAGCACCTGCGCGTCGCAGGAGGGGCCCGCGCCGATCCCGATCGTCGGGATCTGCAGGGAGCCCGTGATGTCGGCGGCGAGCTCCGCCGGGACGCCCTCCAGGACGAGCGAGAACGCACCCGCCTTCTCGAGTTGTGCGGCCTGCTCCGCCACCTGCTGCGCGGCCTCGCCACGGCCCTGGACCCGGTAGCCGCCCATCGCATGGACCGACTGCGGCGTGAGACCGACGTGCGCCATGACCGGGATCCCGATCTCGACGAGGCGATGGACGAGGTCGAGGTGCGGTCCCTCGAGCTTCACGGCGTGCGCACCGCCCTCCTTGACGAGGCGCCCGGCGTTGCGAACCCCGTCCTCGAGCGAGACCTGATACGACAGGAACGGGAGGTCGCCGATCACCATCGCGTGCTCGGCGCCGCGCGCGACCGCGCGCGTGTGGTGGAGCATCTCCTCCATCGTGACGGGGAGGGTGTCCTCGTAGCCGAGGACGTTGTTCCCGACCGAGTCGCCGACCAGCAACAGCGGAACGCCTGCTCGGTCGAGGATCTGGGCGGTGGGGAAGTCGTAGGCGGTGAGCATCGTGAACCTGCGCCCGTCCGCCTTCCACGCCTTGAGGTCGTGGATCGTGGTCATCGCTCGCGCCTCCTCTGAAGTGCACGGCAGTCGATCGGAAGTGTAGCGGGCGATCGGTCCAACCTCGGGGTGTCGTACCCGAGTGCTAGCGTTCGCGCAGGTCACGTACACTGCTGGACGACCCTCAGGACTTCCTGCTCCCCTTCGAGGGGGGCCGTCCAGACCAGAGGAGGTGGGGTTTGAGGGAGTACGAGATCATGCTCATCCTGCCCGCCGAGGCCGACGAGGCCATGGTGGGAACCGCGACAGACCGCGTGGCAGCGGTCGCCGGGAAGCATTCCGGGTCGGTGCGGAACATCGAGCGCTGGGGCCGGCGCCGGTTCGCCTTCGAGATCGATGACCGGAACGAGGGCTACTACGTCGTGGTCACGTTCTCGGCGGAGCCGACCGCCCAAACGGAGCTCGATCGCACGCTGAACCTCGCGGACGAAGTGCTCCGCCACAAGGTGATCGTGCTGCCCACCACACGTGAGAACAAGAAGCGGCAGAAGCAGAAGCTGATGGCATCTTCCCCCGCCTCCGCGGCTGGCGGAGACGAGACACCCCAAGGGGAGTGAACGAACCATGGCGACGGACAACCAAGTGACCCTGGTCGGCAACCTGACCGACGACCCGGAGCTCCGCTACACGCCCAACGGCGCGGCGGTCTGCAAGTTCAGGATCGCCGTCAACCGCCGGTTCCAGGACGCGAACGGGCAGTGGAAGGACGGCGACACCTCGTACTTCTCCATCAACGCGTGGCGGACGCTGGCCGAGAACGCTGCGGAATCCCTCACACGAGGCACGCGCGTGATCGTCGCCGGCCGGCTCAACTACCGGACGTGGGAGAACCAGGACGGCGACAAGCGCTCGGCCATCGAGGTCGAGGCCGACGAGGTCGCTCCGAGCCTGAAGTGGGCGACCGCCGCGGTGACGCGCCAAGCGCGCTCCGGTGGGGCATCCAGCTCCGGCGACTGGGGCGAGAAGGTGGCAGCGCCGGTGGGCGCCGGGTCCGATCAGGAGGAGACTCCACTCGATGGCGGGTAGGGGAGGGCCGAAGGAGCGCGGGCCCAAGCGCCGTCGCGAGAAGGACGACAAGGGCTGGCAGAAGCGCGGGAAGCGCAAGTACTGCCAGTTCTGCAAGGACAAGGTGGATCGCGTCGACTACAAGGACGTGATGACCCTGCGCAAGTTCGTCTCGGATCGAGGCAAGATCCGCGCTCGGCGTGTCTCCGGCAACTGCGTGCAGCATCAGCGCGACGTCGCGTCGGCCGTCAAGAACGCCCGAGAGATGGCCCTGCTGCCCTACTCGAGCCGATAGAGGGGGGTCTGGGGGCTCAAGGAGCGAGCGGAGCGAGCGTAGCCCCCAGGAGGAAGAGAGCATGAAGATCATCCTGCAGAAGACGGTCGAGCGCCTCGGCGACCCCGGCGACGTCGCAGACGTCGCCGACGGCTACGCGCGCAACTTCCTGATCCCCCGCGGTCTCGCCGTGCGGGCCGAGAAGGGCGCGGTGCGCCACGCCGAGAGCCTCAAGCGGGCCCATCAGGCCAGGACCACTGCTGAGAAGGGTGAGCTCGAGACCGTGGCGGCGCGCCTCGTCGAGACACCGCTCGTGGTCACAGCTCGTGCCGGCGAGGAGGGCAGGCTGTTCGGGTCGATCACCGCCGCGGACATCGTCGAAGCCCTCTCCGCCCAGGCGGGGGTCTCGGTCGATCGCCGCGACATCCATCTCGACGAGCCCATCCGATCCGTCGGTACACACGAGGTCACCGTCCATCTCCACGCCGACGTGGACCCCGTCATCACGATCGACGTCCGCCCACAGGACTAGCGGCGGAAGGCTCCACGGGGCGAGGGCTCGGACCCGGAAGGGGTCCGGGCCCTCGCCTCGCTTCTTTTGTCACTCTCGTTGTCCACAATCATCCACATGGATCTCCACAGGTGGAACGCCCTGGTCGGACCGGGAGTGACAAGGAATATCCGGATCTCACCAGCCTCGGAACAATCCACACCCGTTCTCCACTGTTCGGTCGCACCCACGCGGCGTAGCGTCCGCAACTCGGAGACCGGGATAGGGGACAGGGGGTGAGCGGTATCGTCCGCACGGCCGACGACGTCGTCCGCCTTCCTCGCAACGGGGATGCCCGCATCCCGCCCCACAACGTGGAGGCGGAAGCGGCGGCCCTCGGGTCGATGATGCTGTCGGCCGAGGCCATCGCCGACGTCGTCGAGCTCCTCCAGGCCGAGGACTTCTACCGATCGGCGAACGGGCGGATCTTCGAGGTGCTCCGCGAGCTCTACGCCCGCGGCGAGCCCGTCGATCAGCTGTCCGCCGTGGAGGCCCTCCGCCGGAAGGGCACGCTCGACGACGTCGGCGGCCCTCTGTACATCCGGGACCTGACCGACCAGGTCCCGACCCCGGCCTCCGCCGCGCACTACGCGCGGATCGTCGCGCAGGCCGCCCTGCTCAGGAGACTGATCGGGGCGGCCGCCGACGTCATGGACATGGCGTACTCGGCTCCGGAGGACCCCGAAGGCGTCGCCGACGCCGCCGAACAGCGGATCTACGACGTCGCGCGCCGCGACGACCAGGACGAGGTCGCCACCCTCCGCGAGCTGATCGACGGTGCGATGCTCGAGCTGGAGCAGATCCAGCATCGTGAGACGGCCTACACCGGGCTCCCCACCGGGTTCCGCGATCTCGACGAGCTGACCTCGGGGCTCCAGCCGGGCAACCTCGTGATCATCGCCGCCCGCCCGGGCATCGGGAAGTCCTCCCTCGCCATCAACATCGCGCACAACGTGGCCGTGGCGGGCGGATCCGTCGCGGTCTTCTCGCTCGAGATGTCCCGGCACGAGGTCGGCATGCGGATGCTCTGCTCGGCCGCCAAGGTGCCCTGGGACCGGATCCGGAGCAAGCGCGTGGGTCCGGACGACTGGGTCCGGGTGGTCCAGGCCGCCGAGCGCCTGCACGACGCGCCGCTGTCCATCGTGGACTCCGGCAACGTCAACATCGTCGACGTCCGAGCGAAGGCCCGGCGGATGCGCAGCAGCAAGGCGGGCCTGGCGCTCATCATCGTGGACTACCTGCAGCTGATGACCTCGGCCGCCGTCCGGCGGCCCGACAACCGCCAGCAGGAGGTCGCCGAGATCAGCCGGTCGCTGAAGCTGCTCGCCAAGGAGCTGGGGATCCCGGTGCTCGCGCTCTCCCAGCTCAACCGGAACCCCGAGACCCGCGCCGACAAGCGCCCCCAGCTGTCCGACCTCCGCGAGAGCGGTTCGCTCGAGCAGGACTCCGATGTCGTCGCCTTCATCCACCGCGACGACGCCGATCCCGAGAAGAAGAAGGAAGCGGAGCTGATCCTCGCGAAGCATCGCAACGGCCCCACGGGCTCCATCAAGTTGAGCTTCGAGCCGTCGCTCACGCAGTTCCGCAACGCCGCACGCGGCGACGTCCCCGCGTGACCGAGCCGGCCTCGCCGACCGTCCTCCGGCGCCGGGCCCGCACCGTCTTCAACCGGCTCCGCAAGCGATACGGCGAGCTCGTGCCGCCGCGGCGGTCGGACCCTCTCGAGGAGCTGATCCTCACCGTCCTCTCGCAGCACACGAGCGACGTGAACGCCGAGCGGGCGTTCGAGTCCCTTCGCGCGGCATTCCCGACCTGGGAAGGGATCGCCCGCGCACCGACCCGCGCGGTCGCGGACGCGATCCGCTCGGGAGGGCTTGCCGACACGAAGGCGCCGCGCCTCCAAGCGATCCTGCGAGAGGTCGAAGAGCGTCACGGCGCCTTCGACCTCTCCCACCTGGCCGATCTCTCCGACGAGGAAGCCCGGTCGGAGCTCATGTCGTTGCCCGGCGTCGGGCCCGAAGACGGCCGCCGTCGTGCTCTCCTTCTCATTGGGTAGAGATGCGATGCCCGTGGACACGCACGTGCACCGCGTGACGATGCGGCTCGGGCTCGTCCCCGCGAAGGCATCCGCCGAGCGAGCGGACCGGATCCTCCACGAGCTGGTCCCGAGCGGGCTTCGCACGCCGCTCCACGTGGCGCTGATCCGTCTCGGTCGCGAGATCTGCAAGGCACCCACGCCGCGGTGCGCGATCTGTCCCCTGAAGGACATCTGTCCGACGGCGCCTCGCTACCTCGGATCCGGTTGATCCACCGGCCTTCTCTGCGCGCGGGCCCGAGGACGAGGCCTCCCGAAGAGAGCGGGTGAGGGGAATCGAACCCCCGTTTCGAGCTTGGGAAGCTCGCGTTCTGCCATTGAACCACACCCGCGTTTGCCCACCGCCGGAGGCGGCGAGGCGCCAGTGTAGACCAGCCCCCCAGGGCCCAGGCAAGCGCAGCTGCTAGCGTGCGGGCCCTCATGGTCGAGCCCGACCCGGACCTCTGGCCGCGCACATTGCAGCGTCTCGTGTCGCACGAGGCGCTGTCGGCCGAGGAGGCCGCCGCGGCGATGCGGGCGATCATGTCGGGCGACGCGACCCCCGGCCAGGTCGGCGGATTCCTGATGGCCCTCCGGACCAAAGGCGAGACCGTCGACGAACTCGAGGGGCTCGCCCGCACCGTCCTCGAGTTCGCGCACCCCGTCTCGACGCCGGTGCCCGTGCTCGACACGTGCGGCACCGGCGGCGACCGCAGCGGGACGTTCAACATCTCGACGCTCTCGGCGATCGTGGTGGCCGGAGCAGGCGTGCCGGTCGCGAAGCACGGCAACCGCGCCGCCTCCAGCCATTGCGGCTCGGCCGATCTCCTCGAAGCCCTCGGGGTCAAGATCGATCTCGATGCCGCCGGCGTCGAGCGCTGCCTCGCCGAGGCGGGGATCGGCTTCATGTTCGCTCCGGTCTTCCACCCCGCGTTCGGACACGCGGCCCCGGTCCGCGGCGAGCTCCGGGTGCCGACCTCGTTCAACTTCCTGGGACCGCTCACGAACCCCGCCCGCCCGGCCGCCCAGGTCGTCGGCGTCTCCGACGAGCGGATGCTCCCGCTCATGGCCGAGGTGCTCGCGCGACGCGGCATCCGCGCCAAGCTGTTCCGAGGCGAGGACGGTCTCGACGAGCTCACGACCACGAGCCCGTCGCTGGTGCTGGACGTTCGCGAGGGCGAGGTCCGCGAGAGCCGGCTCGACCCCGGCGAGCACGGGATCGCGAGGGCGTCGAGCGAGGATCTCCTCGGAGGCGACGCCGGCGAGTCCGCGCGCATCGCCCGCGAGGTGCTCGACGGCGGCGCGGGACCGAGGCGTGACGTCGTGCTCCTGAACGCCGGCGCCGCGCTCGAGGTCGCAGGCGCCGCGGCCGACCTCGACGAGGGGCTCCGGCTCGCCGCCGCCTCGATCGACGAGGGGAAGGCGGCCGGGACGCTGGAGCGCTGGATCACGATCTCGACGACCGCCGCCGGAGGCGCGTGATGGATCGAGATCCGGACCGAGACACGGCTGCGAACCTGGGGTGGCCGGATTGGCTCGGCTTGGTCACGGATGATCTCGAGGCGCAACGTCGCTTCTACGGCGAGGTCCTCGGCCTCGCCGAGATGGACGCGGGCGATCACTGGGTCCAGTTCGACCTCGGCGAGGGAAGGCTGTTCGAGCTCCTGCGCCGCGACGACTCACCTCAGTACGACCGCGTCCGGTTCCAGCCCGGGTTCGCGGTCGGTGACATCCACCTCGCCCGGGAGCGCCTGATCGCGCTCGGGAGCCCGCCGATCACGGAGATCGAAGGAGGCCCCGAGCACGGCGGGTACTGGTGCTACTTCCGAGACCCGGAGGGCAACGTCTTCGAGATCAGCCAGCACGTCTCGCCGTCTTCCGATCCCGCCGGCGACGCCTAGTAGCATCCGCGCGATGATCCTGTCCGACCGCACGATCAAGGAGGAGATCGAGGCCGGTCGTATCGTGATCGACCCCTTCGATCCCGACTGCGTGCAGCCGTCCTCGGTCGACCTCCACGTCGATTCGGAGTTCCGCGTGTTCGCGAACTCCCGGTACCCCTACATCGACGTGAAGCAGGAGCAGCCGGACCTCACGGAGCTCGTGGAGACGAAGCCGGATGAGCCGTTCATCCTCCATCCGGGGGAGTTCGTGCTGGGATCGACGCTCGAGCGCGTGGCGCTCCCCGACGATCTCGTGGCCAGACTCGAGGGCAAGTCCTCGCTCGGCCGCCTCGGGCTCCTGATCCACTCCACCGCCGGCTACGTCGACCCGGGATGGGACGGCTACCTCACGCTGGAGCTCTCGAACGTCGCGAACCTGCCGATCACGCTCTACCCGGGGATGAAGATCGGACAGATCTCGTTCTTCCGGCTCACGACGGCCGCAGAGAAGCCGTACGGAGGGACGGGAAGCAAGTATCAGGGCCAGCGAGGGCCGACCGCGAGTCGCTTCTTCGAAGACTTCCGAGACTGAAGGAGCGCCGCGAGCGCTAGTCGTGCACCAAGGCTCCCGGGACCGGGCCCACACCCATCTGGACGGCCATCATCGCGGCCTGCGTCCGGTTGGTGACGCCCATCTTGCGGAAGATCGCGGCCAGGTGCGCCTTGACGGTCTTCTCCGAGAGGTACAGGCGCCCCGCGATCTCGCGGTTGGCCCGACCCTCGGCGAGCAGCTCGAGGATGTCGTGCTCGCGCTGCGTGAGGTTGTACTCACCGCGGCGTCCGTTGTGATCGCGGCCCGACGACTCGTGCTCCTCGAAGAGGTTCTGGATCACCCTCGGCGAAAGGACGTTGCCGCTCCCTGAGATCGCCACGTTGATCGCCTGCGACAGGTCCTCGGGGGTCGCGTCCTTCAAGAGGTACCCGGAGGCGCCGTCGGCGAGTGCCCGCTTCACGTACGGGGCGTTGTCGTAGGTCGACAGCATGACCACCGGCAGGTCGGGCTTGTCCGCCTTCACGGCGCGGAGCAGCTCGAGCCCGTCCAGGTCCGGCATGCGCACATCCACCAGCGCGAGATCGAACTCTTTGCCCTTCTGGATGTGCTCGAGGGCCGCCGCGGCACTCTCTGCCTCGATGACCTCCGCGTCCGGGAACCCTTCCTTCACCACGTAGCTGAGCCCACGACGCACCAGCGCATGGTCATCCACGATCAGGATCTTCAACATCACTCATCACCTCGCACTCCGACGGGGAGCACGGCGACCACACGGGTGCCGTTTCCAGGCCTCGAATCGATCTCGATGGTGCCGCCGATCCGTTCTGCTCGGTCGCGCATCAAGCGCTGCCCGAAATGCATCTCGTCGTTCGCCGAGACCGTGCCGCTGCCCCGGTCCTCGACCTCGATCCGAAGTTCCTCGTGCCCCGCGATGATGCGGACCGATACCTCGGGCGCTCCCGAGTGCTTCGCTGCGTTCGCCAAGGCTTCTGCCACGATCGCGTTCGCGGTCTCCAGGGTCAGGTCGCCGATGCGGTCGACCTCTCCCTCGATGGAGACACGCGCGGGCAGATGCCAGCGCTTCACGAGATCGCTCACGAAGCTGGCCAGCGGAGGCTCCTGATGCGGAGTGCCGGCGTCGAGCTCGAAGAGGATCCCGCGGATCTGTTGCAAGTCGTTGCGGATCGCGTCCTCGATCTCCTTCAGGGTCGCGAGGACGATCTCCGGTTCCGTGCGGATGCGGTGCTGGAGGCCCTGCAACTCGAGGATCGCGCTCGTCACGGACTGTGTGAGCCCATCGTGGATGTGGATGGCCCAGCTCGTGCGCTCCTGCAGCAGCAGGGTGTCGACCGTGTGCGCCACGGTCGGATGCACGCTTCGTCGGGTGCGCAGCGTGGAGCTCGAGGTTGCCACTCTCATCCTTTCGGTGGAGGTTCTTCGGCGATCCAGTCCGTTGGGTCTAGTCCATCCATCGGACGAAAGGGCGTCCGCCTTGAACGTCCGGGCGCAGCTTGAGAGCACGTCCGGGAAAGACCCCAGAAGGCATCCGGCGGAGCCGCTTGCCCACGCCGACAGAGCCCACCCAAAGAGGCCAGAAGAAAAGTTGTCAATACCACACTCAAGGTTCTACTCTGAGCAGCATCAAGGCGGGAATCGAACAAGGAGGAACTTCGATGGCACGAGCGGTAGGAGTCGATCTGGGAACGACCAACTCGGTCGTGGCCGTCCTCGAGGCGGGGGAGCCGGTGGTCGTCCCGAACGCGGAGGGCTCACGAACGACGCCGTCCGTGATCGGGTTCTCCAAGACCGGCGAGATCCTGGTCGGCGAGGTCGCCAAGCGACAGGCCATCACCAACCCCGACCGGACGATCCGGTCGGTCAAGCGGCACATGGGCGACAAGGACTGGTCCGTCGACATCGACGGCAAGGGGTGGACGCCCCAGGAGATCTCGGCCCAGATCCTCAACAAGCTGAAGCGTGACGCGGAGGCCTACCTCGGCGACACCGTCACGCAGGCGGTGATCACCGTCCCGGCCTACTTCGACGACGCGCAGCGCCAGGCCACCAAGGAGGCCGGGCAGATCGCCGGCCTCGAGGTCTTGCGGATCATCAACGAGCCCACGGCCGCCGCCCTCGCCTACGGGCTGGACAAGCAGCAGACCGAGCAGACGATCCTCGTCTTCGACCTGGGTGGCGGGACCTTCGACGTCTCGCTGCTCGAGATCGGTGAAGGCGTCGTCGAGGTCAAGGCCACGCACGGCGACACGCAGCTCGGCGGTGACGACTGGGACCAGCGGGTGATCGACTGGCTGGCCGAACGATTCAAGGGGAACTACTCGATCGACCTGTCCAAGGACCGCATGGCGATGCAGCGCCTGAAGGAAGCGGCCGAGAAGGCGAAGATCGAGCTGTCGCAGGTGACCGAGACCACGATCAACCTTCCCTTCATCAGCGCCGGCCCCGACGGTCCCCTCCACCTGGAGGAGAAGCTCACCCGCACCGAGTTCGAGCGCATGACGGCGGACCTCCTCGACAGGTGCCGCGGGCCGTTCGAGCAGGCGATCGCGGACTGGGGCAAGGACGCGAGCGCGATCGACCACGTGATCCTCGTCGGCGGATCCACGCGGATGCCGATGACCCAGGATCTCGTGAAGGACCTGACGGGTGGCAAGGATCCGCACAAGGGCGTCAACCCCGACGAGGTCGTGGCCGTCGGCGCCGCGATCCAGGCGGGCGTCCTGAAGGGCGACGTGAAGGACATCCTGCTGCTGGACGTCACGCCCCTGACGCTGGGCGTGGAGACCAAGGGTGGACTGTTCACCAAGCTGATCGAGCGGAACACCACGATCCCGACGCGGAAGTCCGAGATCTTCACGACCGCGGACGACAACCAGACGACGGTGGAGATCCACGTCCTCCAGGGAGAGGCCGAGACGGTGATGTCGCCCGGCGTGAAGTCGCTCGGGCGGTTCCACCTGACCGGGATCCCGCCGGCGCCGCGCGGCATGCCGCAGATCGAGGTGGCGTTCGACATCGATGCGAACGGCATCGTGAACGTGAGCGCCAAGGACCTGGCCTCCGGCAAGGAGCAGGCGATGACGATCACGGGAGGCACCGCGCTCTCGAAGGACGAGATCGACCGCATGATGAAGGAGGCCGAGGGCTTCGCCGCCGAGGACCACAAGCGCCGTGAGGCTGCGGAGGCTCGGAACCAGGCGGACCAGCTGACCTACCAGGTCGACTCGTTCCTCAAGGACAACGCGGAGAAGATCTCCGACGCGGACAAGGCCGAGCTGACGTCGAAGAACGACGAGCTCAAGCAGGCGCTGAAGGACGAGTCGGCGGAAACCGAGACGTTGCGCACGGCGAGCGAGGCGCTGATGCAGATCTGGCAGCGGGTGGGCCAGTCGATGCACGAGCAGGCCTCGGCGCAGACGCAGGCCGCCGGCGGCGACGGCGGACGAGGCCACGGCGTCCGACGGCGCGGATGCCGACGACGACGAGGAAGTCGTGGAAGGCGAGATCGTGGACGAAGGTGGGTCCTCGTGACGAGAGGACCGTCCCGACTCTCAGGGCAGGCTCGGTGGAGGAAGCGGCCGCCCCGGAGGCGGCCGCTTCCGTCGTCGAGGAGGGTTCGGCGGGAGCCGCCGAGGACCAGGCGGCCTGGAGGCCCCCGCGCCGAGGCGCAGCGGTACCGCGACCACCTGCAGCGGCTCCAGGCCGAGTTCGACAACTACCGGAAGCGGGTGCTCCGCGAGCAGACCTCGGCGGTCGAGCTGGCGGCGCAACCGGTCCTCCAGTCGCCTCCTCGAGGTCCTCGATGACTTCGACCTGGCATTGATGCATGCGCAGGATCGACCCGACTTCGACCGCTTCCTGCACGGGGTGGAGCTGGTCTACGCGAAGCTCTTCGACACGCTGCGCGCGGAAGGTCTCGAGCGGATGGACGCGCAGGGAAGCCGTTCGATCCGGAGTTGCACGAAGCGCTGATGCAGTCGGGGGAAGGTGAGGGCGAGCCCGTCGTCGCCGACGTGCTGCGCCCCGGCTACACCCTGAAAGGCCGGGTCCTCCGGCCGGCCGGGGTTCGGGTGGAGAGGAAGTGAGGCATGGCGGACGAGGTTCGCAGGGAGTGGTTCGACAAGGACTACTACGCGGTCCTCGGCGTGCCCAAGAACGCCAGCGCTGGCGGAGGTCAAGAAGGCGTATCGCAAGCTCGCGCAGCAGCATCACCCTGACACCAAGCAGGGCGCTCCGGACGCGGAGGAGCGGTTCAAGGAGATCTCGGCCGCGTACGACGTGCTCGGCGACGCCGAGAAGCGCAAGAGCTACGACCAGGTCCGTGAGATGAGCGGATCGGGGTTCGGCCCCGGGTTCGGCCGCTCCGGTGCCGGCGGGGCCTCTCGGCGGGCGGGGCGGGCCGGCGGGGTGGCCCGGTGGGGTTCGGTACGAAGAGGTGAACGTCGACGACATCGGCGACCTGTTCGGCGGGCTCTTCGGTGGGGCGGGGCGGCGGGGAGGCGGTCGGGCAACGACCGGCCGGCGCGGCGCGGATCTGGAGACGAAGGTCTCGATCTCGTTCGACGAGGCGATGTCGGGAACGACCGTCCCCATCAGGATCGACGGCCCGGCCGTGTGCTCGCGCTGCCATGGCTCGGGGGCCGAGCCGGGAACCGAGCCGGTCACCTGCCCGCAGTGCGGAGGCAGCGGCGAGATCGCCGAGAACCAAGGGTTCTTCTCGATGTCTCGCCCGTGCCCCCGTTGCGGCGGGGCCGGCAGGATCGTCGAGTCCCCGTGCACGAAGTGCCGTGGATCGGGCGCGGAACGCCGGACGCGCACGCTGCAGGTCAAGATCCCGGCGGGCGTCCGCAACGGCGCGAGGATCCGGCTCGCGGGGAAAGGCGAGCCGGGGCTGGCCGGCGGTCCTGCCGGCGATCTCTTCGTGAAGGTCGCCGTCGAGCCGCACGCCGTCTTCGGTCGCCGGGGCGACGACCTCACCATCGACCTGCCCGTCACCTATCCCGACGCGGCGCTCGGAGCCGAGGTCGAGGTGCCGACTCTGAACGGACCGGTCACGCTGAAGGTGCCGGCCGGCACGCCGAGCGGCAAGACGTTCCGGGTGAAGGGCCGGGGCGTTCCGAAGAAGGGTGGTCGCGGCGATCTCCTCGCGAAGGTGCGGGTCGACGTGCCGACGAAGGTCTCCAAGGAGGAGAAGGAGCTGTTGCGCAAGCTGCGCGAGGTGGCGAAGGAGTCGCCTCGGACGCGCCAGAAGAAACACGAAGAGAAGAAGCACGAAGAGAAGGAACACTGAGGGAAAGGGCACGAGGAGGGGCGCATGACCAGAACGAACGAGCGGGGTGAACGGCCCCGACCGGCGGGCCGTGTACATCATCAGCGTCGCGGCCGAGCTGGCTGGCGTGCACCCGCAGACGCTCCGGATCTACGAGCAGAAGGGACTCGTCCGGCCGCATCGAACGAGCGGGAACACCCGGCGGTACTCGGAGGCCGACATCGACCGATTGCGGCGCGTCCAGCGGCTGACGCAGGAAGGCGTGAACCTCGCCGGGGCGAAGCGGATCATGGCTCTGGAGGAGGAGATCAACCGGTTGCTCGCGCGCGTGGCGCAGCTGGAGACCCGGCTCGAGGGCCGCCCCATCCCCATGACGGGCGATACGACCGGCGTGGCGATCGTGCCGCTGACGAGCATCTTCTCTCCGCCGTGGCAGGGGAGGCGTGATTGAGGAACGTCTCGCTCCGACCGCTGCTGCCCGGGGATCTCGAGGCGCTCTGGGGTGCCCGGATGCGCTCGGATGAGCCCTGGGCCGATCCCAGCGAGGCCGGACGCAGGAAGCTCCGCGACCGGATCGCCAACAGCGGCCGGGTGTCGCATGGCGAGCTGCTGCTCGGCATCGTGTCCGACGGCCGGCTCGCCGGAGAGATCCAGGCACGGCAGCCGGAGATGGGCCTTCCGCCGGGCGTGTTCGAGATCGGCATCGAGATCTTCGATCCGGAGGAACGAGGCAACGGCATCGGGCGACGAGCGCTCGCCCTGTTCCTCATCCACCTGTTCGAAGAGGAGCATGCGCACCGTGTCCAGCTCACCACCGACGTCGACAACGCGGCGATGCGGCGGGTCGCCGAGCATCTGGGGTTCGGCTTGGAAGGAACGCTTCGAGGGTTCATGCCCACGAAGGCACGGCCCGCGTGACTACGTGATGTACGGCATCACGAACGGAGACTTCGACGAGAAGAGGGCAGGATGGAACTCGACAGGCTGACGATCAAGTCGCAGACGGCGCTCCAGGAAGCGCATCAACAAGCCTCGGCCCGACACCATCAGCAGATCGAGCCCGAGCACGTGCTGTACGCGCTCCTCACCGACCCCGAGGGCGTCGTGTTCCCGCTGCTGCATCAGCTCGGGGTGGTACCGAAGCAGCTCCGCGACACGGTCGATGAGGCCCTCGACGCGAAGCCGAAGGTCTACGCCGAAGGGGTCCAGGTCGGTCTGTCGCCGGCGACGGCGCGCGTGCTGGAGGCCGCGGGCCGCGAGGCCGAGCAGCTGACGGACGAGTACATCTCGACCGAGCACATCCTCCTCGCGATGCTCCAGGGGGAGGGTCCGGTCCACCGCGTGCTCAGCGAGGCCGGGCTCACCCGCGAAGGCGTGCTGGCCGCGCTCGCCGAGGTCCGAGGGACTCACCGCGTCACCTCGCAGAACCCGGAGGAGACGTTCCAGGCGCTGGAGCGTTTCGGCCGGGACCTCACGGAGCAGGCGAGGAAGGGCAAGCTCGACCCGGTGATCGGCCGTGACGAGGAGATCCGGCGTGTGATCCAGGTGCTGTCCCGGCGGACGAAGAACAACCCGGTCCTCATCGGGGAGCCCGGTGTCGGGAAGACCGCGATCGTCGAGGGGCTGGCGCAGCGGATCGTCGACGGCGACGTTCCGGAGTCGCTGAAGAACAAGCGGCTGATCGCGCTCGACATCGGCGCGATGATCGCCGGCGCGAAGTACCGCGGCGAGTTCGAGGAACGGTTCAAGGCCGTCCTGAAGGAGATCGCGGATTCCGGTGGCGAGATCGTCACCTTCATCGACGAGATGCACACGATCGTCGGCGCCGGCGCTGCCGAGGGAGCGGTGGACGCCGGGAACATGCTGAAGCCGATGCTCGCTCGAGGGGAGCTCCGGCTGGTGGGAGCCACCACCCTCGACGAGTACCGCAAGCACATCGAGAAGGATGCAGCGCTGGAGCGACGGTTCCAGCCGGTCCTCGTGGAGCCGCCGTCGGTGGAGGACGCGATCGCGATCCTCCGCGGCCTGAAGGAGCGATACGAGGTCCACCACGGCGTGCGGATCCAGGATCCCGCGCTCGTCGCGGCGGCCGTCCTGTCCGATCGCTACGTGACGGGACGGTTCCTCCCGGACAAGGCCATCGACCTCATCGATGAGTCGGCCTCCCGGCTCCGGATCGAGATCGATTCGGTGCCGATCGAGATCGACGAGGTGGAGCGGCGTATCCGCCAGCTCGAGATCGAGCGCGCCGCGCTCCAGAAGGAGTCGGACACGGCCTCGCTGGAGCGTCTCGAGCGCCTCGAACGGGAGCTCGCCGACCTCGAGGAGAACGCGCGAGCGATGCGCGCGCACTGGCAGCAGGAGAAGGAACGCATCGACACGATCCGACGCGTGAAGTCGGAGCTCGAGGAGGCGCGCGCCGCCTCGGAGCGCGCGGAGCGGGAAGGCGACCTGGAGCGCGCCGCGCAGTTGCGCTTCACCAAGATCGTGGAGCTCGAGCGGCAGCTCGAAGCGGAGAACGAGCGCCTGCAGAAGATCCAGGCCGACCAGAAGATGCTGAACGAGGAGGTCACCGAGGAAGACGTCGCAGCCGTCGTCTCGAAGTGGACCGGCATCCCGATCTCGCGTCTGATGGAAGGCGAGATGCAGAAGCTGGTCCACCTCGAAGAGGCGCTCCACGAACGGGTGGTGGGCCAGGACGCCGCGGTCACGGCGGTCGCGAACGCGATCCGCCGAGCCCGCGCCGGCCTGCAGGACCCGAACCGACCGATCGGCTCCTTCCTCTTCCTCGGGCCCACCGGGGTCGGGAAGACCGAGCTGGCCCGCGCGCTCGCCGAGTTCCTGTTCGACGACGAGCGCGCGATGATCCGGATCGACATGAGCGAGTACCAGGAGCGGCACGCCGTGTCGCGGCTGGTGGGCGCGCCGCCCGGCTACGTGGGCTACGAGGAAGGCGGGCAGCTCACGGAGACGGTCCGCCGGCGTCCCTACTCGGTCGTGCTCCTCGACGAGATCGAGAAGGCCCACGGCGACGTGTTCAACGTGCTGCTCCAGCTGCTCGACGACGGTCGTCTCACCGACGGGCAAGGGCGTACCGTGGACTTCCGCAACACGATCGTGATCATGACGTCGAACCTGGGCGCGGCCGTCTTCCAGGACCCGACGACCTCGCCGGAAGAGCGCGAGGAGAAGGTCCTCGCCGACGTCCGCGCTCACTTCCGCCCCGAGTTCGTGAACCGGATCGACGAGGTGGTCGTGTTCGACTCGCTCAGCCGCGAGGACATCGAGAAGATCGTGAAGATCCAGCTCCGTGGGTTGCACCGTCGACTCGCCGACCGCAAGCTCGAGCTGGAGCTCACGGACGAGGCGACGAGCTACCTCGCCAACGCCGGCTACGATCCGCACTTCGGCGCGCGCCCGCTCAAGCGGCTGATCCAACGGGAGATCCAGGATCCGCTCGCGCTGTTGATGCTCTCCGGCGAGATCCGCGACGGGGACACCGTGGTGGTCGAGACCGGGGCCGACGGGCTGACGCTGCGGGTTGCCGAGCGGGTGGCCACGGCCGAGGACCCGGGACCACAGGGATAGGGTTCGCCGCGAGGCCGTCCGGACCGATACTTCCCGGGTGGCCAGATCGACGCTCGTCCGCCGGCGATGAAGGTCCGCACGAGCAGGGTGCTCCTGCTCTGGCTCGCCGTCGTCTTCCTCGGAGGGATGCTGCTCCTGGCGCTCGCCGGCGACGCGGAGGCCAGGCGTGAGCTCCCGGCGCAGGCCGCCGCGTGGATCACGATCGGGCTGGTCGTCTTCGCGGGCTGGTGGTTCAAGGTCAAACCGCGCCGGGAGCTCCACCAGGAGCAGGCCCGCTGGCTCGGCCTCCGATCGGCGCCCGGCGACCCTCTCGGCTACTTCGAGCGGTCCTTCGCCCTGCTCGGGCATGCGGCGGGTGCCAAGGACATCGAGAACACCTCGTGGGGCACGTGGAAGGGGAGAGAGGTCGTCGTCATCGACTATTGGTTCGCGCGGTCGAGCGACCCGAACCGCAACGACTATCGGTACTTCACCTGCGCGGCAACGTCCGTGCCCGCCGGCTGGCCGAACCTGTCGATCGTCCCCCGCGGGTTCGGGTCGCGCCTGGCGGCGTCGATGGGGAGCCGCGGCATCGCGTTCGAGCTCGAGAGCTTCAACCGCGCGTTCGAGGTCCGCGCGGACGACCCGCGATTCGCGCACGCGCTGGTCGACGGCCGGATGATGAGCTGGCTCGAGGGGTTGCCGCCGGACACCGGCTTCGAGATCTCCGACGGGACGCTCCTGTGCCGAACACCTCGACGGCCGGATCGCGACGTGACCGGGGCGTTGGAGACGATGGAGACGTTCCTGGATCGCGTTCCGCCCGTCATGGACTCGCTGTTCGGCGAACCCGATCGACGCCAAGATCGAAGCCAGAGTGAGGCCGAGATCGAGGCCAAGATCGAGGAAGAGAAGAGGAGATGGCCGCGAAACGTTCGGCGTGGAGTGACATCCGGGGCCTCGTCAGGCCGCTCATCACCGCCTGCATCGTGGCGACGGGCATCGCGGCGATCGCGCTGTTCGTCCCGGCGCTCGACCGGCGCGGCTACCCGGGAGCGCTCTTCGCCGTGCTCATCCTCGCGATCCTGATGCTCCTGTCGATCAAGGTCGTCCTGGGCGAGTTCCCGCCCCGAGGCAGGCGCCGGCTGCTCGCGGATCTCGCTCAGCGCGAGGGACTCCGATTCCGGATCCGGCCTTGGCTCCCGCGATCGATGCGGACCCTCCCGTCGTTCTCCGATGAGCGGACGCACGCGACCGACGCCTGGCACCTCATCGTCTTCCCCGGCGAGCCACCGGTCTTCACGTTCGATCGTCGTGTGAGCCGGCACGATGCCTACGAGTCCCCCACGTGGATGGCCTCCGCGGCGTGTTCGATCGCCTTCGAGGCTCCCTCCGTCGTCGTCGAGCCTCGTCCCGTCGTCACGGCGGATCCCCTCGGTCGCATGATCGTCCGCTCGAGCGAGTCGGACGAGTTCACCCGGCGGCACCGGATCCGGACGGAGGACCGACTCTTCGCCACCGCGTTCTTGGATCAGCGGATGCTCGCGTGGATGCTCGAACAGCACACGGGCTGGACGTTCGAGGTGGGCGGGCGTTGGGCGATGGTGTCGTACACCGACCTCCGCGACCCTGCCGTGGTGGAAGCAGCCGTCGAGGTCCTCCGCGGATTCTGTGCCCGCTTCCCACGCGTGGCCGCGTCGCTCCGCGGCGGCGAAGCATCTCGTGCTGACCTTGCGCGCCTGACCTTGGTTCGGAGAGGCGCGAAGGTCGATACTGCGGTCATGGACGGGGCCGCCCCGCTGTTGCTCTTCCTCGTGTTCGGCCTGGTGGTCGCCGCGCTCGCCTACTACGCGTACCAGCGCAAGCTCGAGCGCCAGCGACAGCTCGGTGCCCTCGCGCTCGGGCACGGCCTGGACTTCTCGATCGACGACCCGTTCGACACCCTCGGGGAGCCGTTCTCGCTCCTGCAGCGTGGCGACGGGCGCGGCGTCGAGAACGTGCTCTGGGGCACCTGGAACGGGCTCGAGATCAGGGCCTTCGACTACTGGTACTTCGAGGAGTCGACGGACTCGAAGGGACACACCTCTCGTTCGTATTCACGCTTCGACTGCCTGCTCACGCAGATCGACGCGCGCTGCCCCGCGCTCCAGATCGGCGAGGAGAACCTCTTCACGCGGCTCGCCGACGCGCTCACGTTCCGCGACATCGAGTTCGAGTCCGAGGAGTTCAACCGCCGTTTCACCGTGAAGGGACCGGACGAGCGGTTCGCGAGCGCGTTCTGCGACGCCCGGATGATGGAGTGGCTGCTGCGGCACGGCGACGGGTACGCGTTCGAGGTCGTGGGGGACCGCCTCCTGTGCTCGTGCCGGCGGGTGAAGCCTGCCGAGATGGTCCATCTGCTCGGTACCGCCAAGACGTTCCGCGAGCAGATCCCGGCCGTCGTGAGCTCTCTGTACCCCAGGGGGTAGGCTTCCGGTTCCGAACCGAACACGAACGAAAGGGAGCGGACGTGGAAGTCCTCTGGGTGGTGCTGGGGATCGTCGTGGTGCTCGCCATCGCGGGTGTGGTCTCGTACAACCGGTTCGTCTCGCAGAAGAACCTGATCAAGGACGCATGGGCGAACATCGACACCGAGCTTCGGCGCCGGTACGACCTGATCCCGAACATCGTCGAGACGGTGAAGGGCTACGCCTCCCACGAGCGTGAGCTGTTCGAGAACGTCACGCGCGCCCGCGCGAACGCGACCGGTGCCACCGGGTCGCCGGCAGAGCAGGCCGCCGCGGAAGGCCCGCTCGTGGCCGCGCTGCGTCAGCTCTTCGCCGTCGTCGAGAACTACCCGGACCTGAAGGCGAACCAGAACTTCCTCGCCCTCCAAGCCGAGCTCACGAACACGGAGGACCGGCTGCAGACGGCCCGGCGCTTCTACAACGCGAACGTGCGCGACTACAACCAACGGGTCCAGTCGGTCCCGTCGAACGTGATCGCGAACCTGTTCCATTTCCAGGAAGAAGAGTTCTTCGAGGTGGAGGAGGCGCTGCGCGGCGACGCGGGCGTTCCCAAGGTGAGCTTCGAGGCCGGGGCGCCCGGCGTCTCGTTCGGGACGCCGTCCGAGCCCTCGACCGCGCCGCCCGCCACGCCCCCCGCGGGGATGCCCCCGCAACGGAGCCACCGCCCGCCGCGCCGTCGGCGCCGGGGCGGCCCGACGAACCGGCCGGCTGACGCTCAGCTGATCGAGGGGACCCGTTCGGACCCGGCGTCCGCGTCGGGCTCGACGGAGCCGTCGAGCCCGGTCCTGCGGACCCCGCGGCTGAGGACGAACCAGACGACCGCCCAGACCACGGCCACGCCGCCGAGGATGGAGACGGTGATCCGGGCGCCGATCTGGTCGGCCACCGCCGATGCGATCACCGCGGACACCGAGAGCGACAGCGTGATCAGCATGTAGTCGAAGCCGAAGATCCGGCCGCGGATGTGGTCGGGGACGAGCACCTGCAGCCCGTACGTCGACAGCATCCACTGCGACCCGCCGCCCAGGTGCGCGACGCAGATCGTGACCGCCGCGATCGCGAGGGACGGCGCCGCTCCCATCGCCATGTAGCCGAGACCGAACACGGCGAGCGACAACCCGATCGCGGGGAAGAGCCGACGGTGTCCCGGACCGGCGAACCGGTGTCCGAGGAACGGCCCGATGAGCGCACCCACGCCACGCGCGGCCATCAGGATCCCGAAGCCGACGTTGCCCGCGTCGAAGACCTGCAGGGCCATCACCGGGATCAAGGCGAGGAGCCCCGCGGCGGCGCCGAACCCGAACTTCACGGCGAGCAGCGACAGGACGCGGTGATCGCGGCGCGCGAACCGCCAGGTCTCCTGGGTGGCCTCGACGATCCCCGGGTGCTCGGTGGTCCGTTCCGCCGACTCGGAGAAGCTGCGGCGGATCGAGGACAGGAGCGCCGCCGACACCAGGAACGAGACGGCGTCCACGAGGAACGCCGTGTCGGCGCCGAACGCGGCGCTGATCAGCCCTCCGAGCCCGGCGCCGACGGCCAGCATCGTGCCCCAGAGCGAGCCGTTCAGTGCGTTCGCCGCCGGGAGGTCGTCGGGGTCGACGACGTTCGGCG
The DNA here is from genome assembly GCA_963711655.1 of uncultured Actinomycetota bacterium. Taxonomy (GTDB): domain Bacteria; phylum Actinomycetota; class UBA4738; order UBA4738; family HRBIN12; genus JAJNBA01. Next base: position 10,620 of record CAVQEW010000005.1, on the reverse strand, counting down.
TGGCCGCCGACAGGGCGGGGTCGAACGGGGCCGCGAAGGTCGCCAGCACGGGGAGGAGGACGTAGGCGAGCCAGATCGTCTCGGGACCCACCAGCAGGAAGGCGACGCAGACGACCGCTCGGGCGAGGTCGCAGACGATCATCAGCTTCCGCCGGTCGATCCGGTCCGCGAGCGCCCCGCCGATCGGCGAGGCGAGGAAGAAGGCCGATTCCTGCGCCAGGATCGCGAGCCCCACGTAGATCGCCTTGTCGGTGGCCTCGAGGATGAAGCTGTTGATCGCCACCCACAGGAACCAGTCGCCGCCGAGCGAGATCACCGAGGCGAAGAACAGCGCCCGGAAGTCGCGGTTGCGGCGGAGCAGCGACAGGCTCGCTCGCGGACCGGTGTCCGAGGGGGCAGCGGCGGTCGTCGGTTCGTCGTCCAAGGCGGCTCGCCAGCGTACAGGCAAGGTCTGCCGCTACTGCACGATCGGGCCGACCCACAGGCCCGACAGCAGGAACGACACCGGCAGCACGAAGAGGATGGCGACGAAGATCGCGAGCCGCTTGGTGGACCCCACGAAGTAGTCGTCCAGGCGGATCACGCCCCGCTTCACCGGCTGGTACCAGAACGCCAGGATCGCGAGTGACACGATCGTGACCCCGATCGCTTCGGCGAGCACGATCTGCGCCGCCGCGGGATCACGCTGGAGCATCGCGACGACCAACGTGTCGGCGAGCGTCGTGATGTTCGCGCCCATGATGTAGGGGAGCGCTTCGTCCCGCCGGACGTACCCCTTCACCGCGAGCGGGATCAGGACCGTGAGCGCGACCGACACCGAGAGCGTCAGCGTCGCCACGATGCACCCGAGCGCGAACATCGTCCAGGGGCGTCGCATCCAGGCGGCACGCTTCACCGTCGTGTCGCTGCTGACCTGCGGCAGCACGTGATCGAGGAGCTTGAACGAGGCCAGGATCACGCCGAGGCCGACCAGGAACATGAGTGCCTCGGGGACGATGCCCTCGATCGCATCGACGACGAGGGCCCCACACCACGGACATCGCCGCCTCGAGCTCCCCGGACGCGTGCAGGTTGAGCCCGTCGAGCAGCCCGCTGCGGATGATCCCGTAGCCGATCATCATGCCCGGCAGGTAGACGAGCGCCGTCATCGTCATCGCCTGGATCCCCATCCCGATCGGCTCGCCACGGTTCGGGTCCTGCCGGTTGCGCGCGGCGTAGAGGAAGCCCGTCAACAAGACGATGAACGACGCGCCCAGGCGCGATCCGGACAGCATCGTGAAGGTCTGGAGCTTCGTGAGCGTGCCGGCGCCGAACAGGCTGATCGCGGTCGCGGCGACCGGTGACCCGGAGAGCACGAAGTAGGCGCCGAGCCAACCGAAGCCGAGCGTCGAGATCCCGTTCGCGAAGGGGAACTGCCCCTGGATGTCGGGGCCGATCGCCGCCGCGCCCGTCTTCATGATCTGGACCGCGAGGATGAACAGGTACATCGCGGGCAGGAACAACAAGAGCTTCCGGATGATGTACCCGGCGCCCCGAGGAGGCTCGAACGGGCCCCAATCCACGACGTGCCGAGCCTCGTTGAGCTCGTGCGGGACGCAGTACTCCCCGTCGATCTCGACGAGCTTCTCGAGTTCGAGTTCGTCCCGGAGTCTTGGTCATCGGATCCTTCGTGGTCGCGTTGGGGAGGAACGGGTCACGGTCACGCTACCCGCCGGTCACGACCCCCCACAAGGGTCTTCTCGCTCACGAGGGCTCCCGCTGGGAGAACCACTCGCGGTGCTCGCGGCATCGACCGTCGGGTGCGAAGGCGATCGTGAGGATCCCGTCCCATTCCGTCTGCCCTCCGTCGCCGGCCCGGTCCGGGCGGTCACGTTCCAGTGCGCGACGCCCGTGTCTCCGTCGACGGCGACCACGTCGAACGCCGCCCGGACGTCTTCCTGCTGACCGCTGGTCCAGCGATCGACGATCTGGTCCCGTCCCACCCACGGCTCCCGGAACGGACCGACCCAGTAGATCGCGTCCTCGCGTGAACAGGGCGGCGACGTCGAGGGGGTCGTTCGACACCCAGGCATCGAAGTACCGCCGCAGCCAGTCTTCGAAGCCTGCCCGGTCCATCCGCGGACCCTACCCCCGATACACTCCGTCACACATGCCGGCCACGATCGTGCTCGGGACCCAGTGGGGGGACGAGGGCAAGGGCAAGGCCGTCGACTACCTCGCGGACGGGATGGACTTCGTCGTCCGCTACCAGGGCGGCAACAACGCCGGTCACACGGTGATCGCGGAGGGGCGCCTGCTGAAGCTCCAGCTGGTGCCGTCCGGCATCCTGTATCCCCACATCACCCCGGTGATCGCCGACGGGGTGGTGGTCGATCCCCGCCACCTCCTCCACGAGCTGGAGGAGCTGCGTCGGACCGGGGTCGATGTCTCGCGGCTCCGGGTCTCGGGGAACTGCCACCTGATCATGCCGTACCACCTCGAGCTCGAGAAGGTGACCCAGCGGTTCCTCGGGAACAACGCGCTGGGCACCACGAAACGCGGCATCGGGCCCGCCTACGCGGACAAGGCCTCCCGGATCGGTCTGCGGGTCCAGGACCTGTTCGATCAGAAGATCTTCCGCGAGAAGCTCGAGATCGTGCTCCGCGAGAAGAACGCGATCCTCACGAAGCTCTACGGACGGCTGCCGCTGGACGGGGACGCGATCGTCGAGGAGTACATGGACCTCGCGGGCCGGCTCGAACCGTACGTCGCCGACACGTCCACCCTCCTGCACGAGGCCCTCCGCGACGGGAAGGCCGTGATGCTCGAGGGTGCCCAGGGCACGCTGCTGGATCTCGACAAGGGGACCTATCCGTTCGTGACCTCGTCGAACCCCGTCGCGGGGTACGCGCTCGCGTCCGCCGGGTTCGGCCCGAAGGAGGTGGACCGCGTCGTCGGGATCGTGAAGGCCTACGTGACGAGGGTCGGCGCGGGCCCGTTCCCGACCGAGGAGCTTCGGAGAGGACGGCGAACGGCTCGGCATCCGCGGCCAGGAGTTCGGCACCGTGACCGGGCGGAAGCGCCGTTGCGGTTGGCTGGACGTGGCTCTCCTCCGCTACGCGGTCCGCGTGAACGGGCTCACCGAGCTGTTCCTGACGAAGCTCGACGTGCTCTCGGGCTTCGAGCGCGTGCGGATCTCCACGGGCTACCGCGTGGAGGGCGTGGACTTCGACGACTTCCCTCCGAACCAGTCCCTGTTCCACAAGGCCGAGCCGGTCTACGAGGAGCTGGACGGGTGGATGGAGGAGATCGACGAGGCCAAGACGTTCGAGGATCTTCCGAAGTCCGCGAGGGAGTACGTGCGCCGGATCGAGGAGCTCGTCGACGTGCCGGTCTCCGTGGTCTCGGTCGGTCCCGCTCGCGAGCAGAGCCTGCCGGCTGGATGAGGGTGAGGCAGTTGAAGGTCCTCGTGGTCGGCGGCGGCGGCCGGGAGCACGCCCTCTGCTGGGGGCTCGCCCGGAGCCCGCTGGTCGAGGAGCTCCACGTCGCGCCCGGGAACGCCGGCATCGCGTCGATCGCGATCGTGCCATGCCGCCTCCGCCGACGACGTGGAGGCGCAGCTCCGGCTCGCCGAGGAGCTCGACGCGGACCTCGTCGTGATCGGGCCCGAGGGACCGCTCGTGGCAGGACTGGCGGACGAGCTCCGGACACGAGGGCGACGGGCCTTCGGCCCGGGCCGCGACGCCGCCCGCCTCGAGGGCTCGAAGGCGTTCGCCAAGGACCTGATGGCGCGCCACGCGATCCCGACGGCGCGGGCGGCGACCTTCGATCGCGCCGACTGGGAGCGGGACCGCCGGAAGATGCTCGCGTTCGTCGACGATCTCGGCGGCCGGGCCGTCGTGAAGGCCGACGGGCTGGCGGCGGGCAAGGGCGTGACCGTCGCCACCGACCGGGCCCAGGCGATCGCGGCGATCGAGGAGTCCCTCGTCGCGGGTGCGTTCGGCGAAGCGGGGGCCCGGGTGGTCGTCGAGGAGGTGCTCGAGGGAGACGAGGTGTCGGCGTTCGCCTTGGTCGACGCCACTTCCGTCGTTCCCCTCGCACTGGCGCAGGACTTCAAACGGGCCGGCGACGGCGACAGCGGGCCGAACACCGGTGGGATGGGGGCGTACTCGCCGCTCCCGTGGCTCGACGAGGCCGCCGCGAGCCGGAGTCTGGGCATCGTCTCGGCGACCGTGGACGCGCTCCGTGCCGACGGGATCGCCTACGCCGGCCTCCTCTACACGGGCCTGATGCTGACCGCCGACGGGCCGAGGGTCCTCGAGTACAACTGCCGTTTCGGCGACCCCGAGACGCAGGTGGTGATCCCTCGCCTGCGGAGCGACCTGGCCGAGGTGCTGGACGCGTGCGCGTCCGACCGCCTCGCCGACGTGAAGGTCGACCTGTCCGATGACGCCGCCGTGACCGTCGTCCTCGCGAGCGGCGGCTACCCCGGGCCGTACGAGACCGGGCAGCCCATCGAAGGGTTGGAGGCCGCGGCGGCCTCGCCCGACGCCACCGTCTTCCATTCGGGGACCGCCGAGCGCGACGGTAGAGTGGTCACCGCCGGCGGTCGCGTGCTCGCGGTGACCGGGTGGGGGCCGGCGGTCGCCGATGCGCGACGTCGCGCGTACGAGGCGGCATCGCACATCTCGTTCGACGGTATGGCTCGGCGCGGCGACATCGCCGCCCGGATCGCCGAGGGAGGCTCAACGTGACCGAAGAGACGCCGATCGTCGGGGTGCTGGCCGCCTCGCCCACCGAGCTGCCGATCATGCGCCAGGCGGGCCTGATCCTGGAGAAGTTCGGCATCCCGAACGAGGTCCAGATCATGTCCTCCTCACGGACGCCCGATCTGGTGGACGAGTACGCGAGGACCGCGGTGGAGCGGGGTCTCCGGGTCGTGGTCTGCTCGACAGGCATGTCCGGACATCTCGCGGCCGCGGTGGCGGCGCGCACGGTCATCCCGGTGATCGGCGTGCCGATCGCGTCGCCGCCCCAGATGGTCGGCAACGAGGCACTCGCGATCACCGCCCAGATGCCCACCGGCGTCCCGATCGCCACCGTGGGAGTGGACGCGGCGGTCAACGCCGCGGTCCTCGCGGCGCAGATCGTGGGCCTGGGTGACGTCACGATCCAGGCCGCGCTCTGGAAGTTCAAGGACGACCTGGCGGAGGGCCTCAAGCTGTGATCCCGCGCTACCGCCTCCCCGAGATGGAGGTCGTGTGGTCGGACGAGTCACGCCTCGCGAACTGGCTCGAGATCGAGCTGCTCGCGGTGGAAGCGCTCGCGGAGCTCGGGGTGGTTCCGCCGGAGGACGCCGCGGCATGCCGCGAGCGCGCGGCGTTCACGGTCGAGGCGGTGGCGGAGCGAGAGGCGATCACGCGACACGATGTCGCGGCCTTCGTCGACGTCGTCGCGGAGGCGATCGGCCCCGCGGGGCGATGGATCCATTTCGGCTTGACCTCCTCCGACGTGATCGACACGGGGTTCGGGCTCCAGCTCCGGTCGGCCGCCGACGTCTTGCTCACCGAGCTCGAGCGCCTGCTGGCCGCGACCAAGCGGCTCGCGCTGCAGCACCGGGAGACCGTGATCGCCGGCCGCTCGCACGGCGTGATCGCGGAGCCGACGAGCTTCGGGCACAAGCTCGCGGTGTGGGCGTTCGAGCTGGATCGCGATCGCGACCGGCTCCGCCGTGCGCGCGAGATCGTGTCCGTCGGCGCGATCAGCGGCGCCGTCGGGACGTACGCATCCGTGGACCCGAGGGTGGAGGAGCTCGTCTGCGCGAAGCTGGGCCTGCGGGGCGTCGAGGCGTCGACCCAGGTGATCCAGCGCGATCGGCACGCGGAGCTGATGACGGCGATGGCGATCACCGCGTCCACCCTCGACAAGATCGCCACGGAGATCCGGCACCTGGCGCGGACCGAGGTCCGCGAGGTGCAGGAGCCGTTCGCGGACGGCCAGAAGGGGTCGTCGGCGATGCCGCACAAGCGGAACCCGGTGGTTTCGGAGCGCATCTCCGGGCTCGCGCGCGTGATCCGGGGCCACGCCCAGGCCGCGCTCGAGAACGTCGCCCTGTGGCACGAGCGCGACATCTCGCACTCCTCGGCCGAGCGACTGATCTTCCCGGATGCCACCGGCTTGCTCGCGTTCATGCTCCGCGACCTGACCTGGGTGCTCGACGGACTGCGCGTGTTCCCCGAGCGGATGCGCGAGAACCTCGAGGTCGCTGGTGGCGTCGTCTACTCGCAGTCGGTGCTCCTCGCGTTGGTCGCCGCAGGCGCTGCCTCGGGACGAGGCCTATGCGCTCGTCCAGTCGGCGGCCGCTCAGGCGTGGGACGAGGGCGCGAGCTTCCGAGAACGGCTGGAGTCGGATCCCGCGGTCACCGGGCGACTCGATACGGCCGCCCTCGATTCCCTCTTCGACCCCATGCGGTTCCTCGCGAACATCGGCGGTGTGTTCGAGAAGCTCGAGAAGCTCCCCGTGGAGGCAGCCACGGAGTTGGACGGGTGAGCCCGGCGCCGCGGCTGCAGGCCCAGGGGAAGGTCCGCGACATCTACGACGCCGGTGACGAACACCTGTTGCTCGTCGCCACCGATCGCATCAGCGCCTTCGACGTCGTGCTCCCCGATCCCATCCCCGACAAGGGTCGAGTGCTGACCGGCCTCTCGTCGTTCTGGTTCGACCGGACGGCCGACCTCGTCCCGCATCACGTCGTGTCGACGAGCCCGGCTGCGTTCCCGGAGCCGTTCGCCGGCGTCGCCGCGCTCGCCGGTCGCGCGATGCTCGTTCGCAAGGCGAAGGTCGTACCGATGGAGTGCGTGGCGCGCGGCTACCTCGCCGGGTCGGGCTGGATCCAGTACGGGTCGACGGGTTCGGTGTGCGGCGTGCCCCTTCCCGACGGCCTCGTCGAGTCCGATCGTCTCCCGGAACCGATCTTCACGCCGACCAGCAAGGCGGAGGCGGGCCACGACCTGCCGCTCACTCCCGAGGAAGCGGTGGACCTCGTCGGCAAGGGTCTGTTCGAGCGCCTGAAGGAGCTCACGCTCGGCGATCTACGAGCGTCTCGCCGCCACCGCGGCCGAGCACGGCATCATCGTGGCGGACACGAAGTTCGAGTTCGGGTTCGCGGACGGTGAGCTGCTCTTGATCGACGAGGTCGGCACGCCGGATTCCTCGCGTTTCTGGCCGGCCGACGGCTACGTGCCGGGCGGCGCCCAGCCGTCGTTCGACAAGCAGTTCGTGCGCGATCACCTCGATCGGTCGGGGTGGGACCGTGAGCCGCCCGCGCCGCCGCTCCCACCCGAGGTCGTCGAGGGCACGAGGGCGCGATACGTGGAGGCGTACGACCGGATCACCGGTGAGCCGTTCGAGGCCTACCTCGCGCGCGCCGGGGTGACGCCTCGCGACGACAGCGACGCTCGACGACGATCCCGTCCTCGAGCGCCTCCGGGAGGAGCGCGGATGAGGTTCGTCGTCGAGGTCCTGGTGACACTGAAGCCGGGGCTCGCGGACCCCCAGGGCAAGGCCGTGGAAGGCGCGCTGCCGGCGCTCGGATGGACGAACGTCTCCGGCGTGCGGGTCGGCAAGCACGTGCGGCTCGAGGTGGAGGCCGACGGCGAGGCTCCGGCGCGGACCCAGGTGGAGGAGATGTCCTCGCGGCTGCTCTCGAACCCCGTGATCGAGGACGCGCGGGTCCTCGAGATCCGGGAGGTGCAGCACACGTGAGCGCGCGGATCGGGGTCGTGACGTTCCCCGGTTCGCTGGACGATCGCGACGCCCTCCGCGCCGTGGAGCTCATGGGCGGCGAAGGCGTACCGCTCTGGCACGCCGACCCGGATCTGCGCGGGGTGGACGGGGTCATCCTCCCGGGCGGCTTCAGCTACGGGGACTACCTGCGATGCGGCGCGATCGCCCGGTTCGCGCCGGTGATGGAGGAGATCCGTGGCTTCGCCGCGCGGGGTGGTCCGGTCGTCGGCATCTGCAACGGCTTCCAGATCCTCTGCGAGTCCGGCTTGCTCCCGGGGGCCCTGATCCGGAACCGATCGCTCCGGTTCGTCTGCCGGGTCGTCTCCCTGCGGGTCGAGACGACCCAGACGCCGATCACCGCCGAGGTGCTGCCGGGGGAGATCCTCGAGATCCCGATCAAGCACGGGGAGGGCCAGTTCGTCGCCGCGGAGGCCGATCTCGATCGCCTCGAGGACGACGGGAGGGTCGTCTTCCGCTACTGCGGTCCCGACGGCGAGGTATCGGAGGGCCACAACCCCAACGGCGCCCTGCGCGGGATCGCCGGCATCCGGAACGAGGAGGGCAACGTGGTCGGCCTGATGCCGCATCCGGAGCACGCCGTGGATCCGGACGTCGGTCCGACGGGCGGCCAGGCGTTGTTCGCGTCCCTGCTGTCGCACGTCATGGCCGACGCACGGTGAGCACCGAGGCCACCAGCAGAGCCGCTCCATCGCCAGCTCGGCCTGCGCGACGACGAGCTCGAGATGATCCGGGACGCGCTCGGTCGCGATCCCAATCGCACGGAGCTCGCGATGTACGCGGCGATGTGGTCGGAGCACTGCTCCTACAAGTCGTCGAAGATCCATCTCCGGACGCTGCCGACGGACGGCCCCGCCGTGCTGGTCGGTCCCGGGCAGGATGCGGGCGCGGTCGACGTCGGGGACGGGTTCGCCGCCGTCTTCAAGATGGAATCCCATTCGCACCCGAGCGCGATCGAGCCGTACCAGGGCGCCGCGACCGGCGTCGGCGGGATCGTCCGGGACATCGTGTCGATGGGCGCTCGCCCTGTGGCGCTGCTGGACCCGCTGATGTTCGGGCCCCTGGAGGACGAGCGGAACCGGTGGCTCCTCGAAGGGGTCGTCGCGGGGATCGGCGGGTACGGCAACTGCATCGGGGTGCCGACCGTCGGCGGCGAGGTCCGGTTCGCCGAACCGCATTCGGCCAACCCGACCGTGAACGTGCTGTGCGTCGGGATCGCGCGCGCCGACCGGCTGATGACGTCCGCGATGCACACGCCGAGCGCGGGTTCGCTGATGGTCCTCTACGGGGCAACGACCGGCCGCGACGGGATCGGCGGCGTCTCGGTGCTCGCGTCGGCCACGATCGAGGAGGGGAGCGAGGGGTCGCGGCCGTCCGTGCAGATCGGCGATCCGTTCTCGGAGAAGCTCCTGATCGAGGCCTCGCTCGAGCTGGTCGACGAGGACCTGCTCGAGGGGTTGCAGGACCTCGGCGGCGCCGGCCTCACGTGCGCCGTCAGCGAGTCCGCCGCGCGATCCGGGTTCGGCGCGCGGCTCGACCTCGACGTCGTGCCGCTCCGCGAGCCGGGCATGGAGGCGTTCGAGATCCTCACGTCGGAGTCGCAGGAGCGGATGCTCGCGATCGTGCATCCCTCGAAGCTGGACCGCGTGCGAGCGGTGTGCGCGAAGTGGGGTTTGGCGACGGCGGTCGTGGCCACGCTGGAGCCGGGTGGAGACCTCGATGTCAGCCTCGCGGGAGAGCAGGTCGCGAAGGTCCCCGCGCTCTCGCTCACGGAGAAGGCGCCGGTGTACGAGCGTCCGATGCGGTCGATCCCCGCGAACGGAGACGACCCCACGTTCGCGCCGTTCGACGGCGATCTCGGCGACGCGCTCCGGTCGCTCCTGGCGGCGCCCAACGTGGCGTCGAAGCGATGGGTCTTCGAGCAGTACGACCGCATGGTCCAGGGACAGACCGTCGCGGGCCCGGGCTCGGATGCCGCCGTCATCCGCGTGCCGGGAACGATGAAGGGGCTCGCGCTGTCGGTCGACGGGAACGGGCGATACGGCTCGCTGGACCCCTACCTCGGCGGTGCCCACGCCGTCGCCGAGGCTGCCCGGAACGTCGCCGTGACCGGCGCGAAGCCGCTCGCGATCACGAACTGCCTGAACTTCGGCAACCCCGAGCGGCCCGAGGTGATGTGGCAGTTCTCCGAGGCGATCCGCGGGATGCGTGATGCCTGCCTCGCGCTCGACACACCGGTCACCGGCGGGAACGTGAGCTTCTACAACGAATCCGGCGGCTCGGCGATCTGGCCCACCCCGGTGGTGGGCGTCCTCGGATCGCTCGCCGACTACCGACTGCGCCTGCCGTCCGGGTTCCCGTCGCCCGGCCTCGCCGTGTACCTCTTGGGGGAGTCGTTCGCGGAGCTCGGCGGCTCCGAGTTCGCGGAGACGGTGCTGGGCGTGGTCGCGGGGACGCCGCCGGCGCTCGATCTCGAGGCCGAGCGACGGCTCCAGGACCTGGTGCAGGAGGCCGCGGCCGGCGATCTGCTCGCCTCGGCACACGATTGCTCCGACGGCGGCCTTGCCGTGGCGCTCGCGGAGTGCGCGATCCTCGGCGGACACGGCTTCGCCGTCTCGCTGGAGGGCGATCTACCTCCGCACGTCCTGCTCTTCGGCGAGTCGGCTTCGCGCGCCGTGGTGTCGGTGGCCCCGGAGCGCGAGGGCTCCCTCCGAGGGCTCGCGGCGACGCGAGGGGTTCCGTTCCTCCGCCTGGGGGAGACCGGAGGCCCTCGCGCGGTGATCGACGGCTTCATCGACGCGACGGTTGCGGAGCTGACCGAAGTCTGGGAGCAGGCG
>CAVQEW010000004.1:0-164003 GCA_963711655.1 uncultured Actinomycetota bacterium | reverse complement strand
CACAACCGGAGCCAGCGTTCATGCCGCATCGTCGGCCTCGCAGGTAGACTGGGCGACCGCCGGGCGGGGTAGCTCAGTGGTAGAGCAAGCGGCTCATAATCGCTGTGTCGGCGGTTCGATCCCGCCCCCCGCTACGAGCCACGACGCGAAGAGAGCCAAGGATCCTCGAGGAGACCAAGAGAGATGGGCAAGAAGAAGTTCGAGCGCACGAAGCCGCACGTGAACATCGGCACGATCGGCCACATCGACCACGGCAAGACGACGCTCACCGCGGCGATCACGAAGCGCCAGGCCGAGAAGGGGATGGCGGACTTCACGCCTTCGACGAGATCGACAAGGCGCCGGAGGAGCGCGAGCGCGGCATCACGATCGCGATCGCCCACGTCGAGTACGAGACCGACAATCGCCACTATGCCCACGTCGACTGCCCCGGCCACGCCGACTACGTGAAGAACATGATCACCGGCGCTGCCCAGATGGACGGCGCGATCTTCGTGGTCTCGGCCGCCGACGGCCCGATGCCGCAGACGCGTGAGCACGTGCTTCTCGCGCGCCAGGTCGGGGTTCCCTCGATCGTCGTCGCGCTCAACAAGTGCGACATGGTCGATGACCCCGAACTGCTCGATCTGGTCGAGCTCGAGGTCCGCGAGCTCCTCCACCTCCTACGAGTTCCCCGGCGACGACGTCCCGGTGGTCCAGATCTCCGCGCTGAAGGCCCTGGAGGGCGACGACCCTGGGGCGGCAAGATCGACGAGCTGATGGCGGCGTGCGACGCCTACATCCCCGAGCCCGTGCGCGACGTCGAGAAGCCCTTCCTGATGCCGATCGAAGACGTCTTCTCGATCACCGGCCGCGGCAGGTCGTCACCGGCCGTGTCGAGCGCGGGACCCTCAACAAGATGAGTGAGATCGAGATCGTCGGGATCAAGGACACGCACAAGACGATCGCGACCGACCTCGAGATGTTCCGCAAGCTCCTGGACGAGATCGAGCCGGCGACAACGTCGGCGTCCTCCTCCGCGGCATCGACAAGGATGACGTGGAACGAGGCCAGGTCCTCGCGAAGCCCGGTCGATCACCCGCACACGGAGTTCGAGGCGCAGGTCTACATCCTGTCCAAGGAGGAGGGCGGCCGCCACACGCCGTTCTTCGACGGCTACCGGCCGCAGTTCTACTTCCGGACCACGGACGTGACCGGCCAGGCGCACCTCCCGGAGGGCGTCGAGATGGTGATGCCCGGCGACAACGTCGAGATGAAGGTCGACCTGATCGCCCCGATCGCCATGGAAGGGGCCTCCGCTTCGCGATCCGCGAGGGCGGCCGCACCGTGGGTGCGGGCAGGGTCATCAAGGTCGTGAAGTAGGGGAGCTATGGCGAAGAAGAAGGCAACCGCCCGAAGATCATCCTCGCGTGCTCCAACTGCAAGCGGCGCAACTACAACACGGTCAAGAACCGAGTGAACGACCGCGACCGGATCGAGCTCAAGAAGTACTGCCGCTGGTGCCGGGCGCACACGCTGCATCGCGAGACCCGCTAGCGCTCAGCGCGAAGCGTCACGCATCGGAGCGAGCGGGACTCAGGACGCGTCGACGTCGGTCTCCGGCAGCTTCTCGTTCGTCTTGACCTTGCCGAACCGTATCGCGGCGACCACGGCGTCCGTCTTCGAGTGCACCCCGAGCTTGGTGAGGACGTTCTGGATGTGGGTCCGGAGCGTGTGGCGACTCATCCCGAGCTCGTTCGCGATGTCGATGGACGCCTCGCCGGCGGCGACGCGCTGGAGGATCTCGAGCTCTCGCGGGGTCAGCCGCTCCACTCGTTGCGCGAGCTCGCCGTCGGTCCGGCGCTGCATGCGGAAGCGCGCGAGCGACAGCTCGACCTCGCTGACCGCGTGGAGCGGCTCCCCTCGGAAGGCGCGCCGGATCGCGTCGGCCAGATCGGAGACCGCCTGCGTCTTGCGCAGGAAGCCCCGGGCGCCGGCCTCGACCGCCCGGGCAAGGACCACGTCGTCGTCGTGTCCGGACAGGAGGATCACCTTCGTCCCGGTGGACTCGCGCTGGATCCGCCTGGTCGCCTCGAGGCCGTCGACGCCCGGCATCTGGACGTCCATGAGGAGCACGTCGGGGTGCTTCGCCTGCGCGGACTCGATCGCGGACTCGCCGTCGGTCACGACCTCGATCACGGTGAGGTCGTCCTCGTTGTCCAGCGCGATCTGCAGGGCTTCGCCGAAGGAGCGATGGTCGTCGGCGATGACGACACGGATATCCCCGTCGGCCTCCCAGAAGCCTTGCGGTCCTTGGATCTCGCTCGGGCTGCCATCAGCGCCGCATCGTAGGCACTGTCGAGGCCGAATCACGTACCCCGACGGAGGGATATTCGCATGTCCCCCGTCGGAGGGACGCCAGATGCGGGGGGTTGGGTAGGATGCCCGGCCGATGAACGCGGCGGCCGCCGGGAAGATCTACCCGGATGTTCCCTTCACGCTCGACCCGAGCGTGTGCGGGCATTCCGTGAGGTCTTCGATGAGCCCGAGGGGTGCCGGCGACGTTCGCGACCGCCGCGGAGTTCACCGTCATCCCGATCGTCGTGGCCGACCCCGAGCTCGGGCTCGACTTCTCTCGCGTGCTCCACGGGAACCAGGAGTACGCAGTTCAGCCGCCCACTCGAGGAGGGGGAGACCTGGTGATCCGGACCCGGCTCGACTCGATCCGGGAGATGGGAGGCAACGGCTTCCTGGTGCTCGTGACCGAGCTGGTCGACCGCGGCGGGGAGATCGTCTGCACCGCGCGGTCGACGATGATCGAACGGGCGGAGGGCTGATGCCGTCGGTGCGCGATGTCAGGGTCCGCTCCGACCTCCCGGCGCTCTCGCGCGTCGTGACGCACGAGGCGGTGAAGGCCTATGCGGACGCCGGCGGAGACCAGAACCCGCTGCATCAGGACGAGGCCTTCGCACGGGCCGCGGGGTTCCCCGGGATCATCGCGCACGGGATGTTCACGATGGGACACCTGGCCGCCTTCGTGACGCGATGGGCAGGAGGCCCGGAGCGCATCCGCCGGCTCACGGCGCAGTTCCGGGCGCCCGTCTTCATGGGCGAGGAGATCGTGGCGGGCGGCCGCGTGAAAGCTGTTGACGTCGACCGCGGGGTCGCGCGTGCTCGAGTGCTGGGTCTCGGTCGAGCGGGACGGCCAGACGGCATGGCCGATCAAGCGCGGCGAAGCCGAGGTGCTGCTGGACCCCTGAGGCTCCTCGACCCTCAGGCTCCGATCTGTCCCTGTGAGTCCCGGCGCTGCGCCCGTCCCGACATCGCCTGGATCGCCTCGCTCATCCGGTCGACGACGATCTGGACGTCGTTGCCGTAGCCCTCGTCCACGATCACCGAGACGCGGTCGATCTTGTCGCTCAACCGCTCGGCGACGTTCAGCATCGCCTCGGCCGTCGACTGCGACTCCTTGTGGAGCTGGTCCGACATCGACTGGAAGCGCCGGTCCACCGAGCTCAGGACGTCGTTCGCGAGGCCGGCATGCAGCTCCTTGATCGACCGAAGCGTCTGCCGCAGCAGCTCCGCGTCGTCGTTGGCCGAACCGCCCGAGGCGAACCGATCGGCGAGCGCCTGGTTGTCCGAACGGATCAGCTTGGCGATCGCCGTCACCCGATCGTCCACGTGACCCCGCATCCGCTCCTCGAACGCCTGCTGCTGCTCGGCGAGCATCGTGTCGATCCCCTCGATCGAGCCCACCGAGGCGTTCATCCGCTCGACGCGTCTCCCCGATCGAGGAGGCGATCGCGACCTGGGCGGCTTCCGCCGTCTTGTCGACCAGCGCCTCGCCGACGAGGATCATCCGCTCTTCGACGGTCTCCCGGAGCAGGTGCTCCTGCTCCGCGGTCTTCTCCTCGATCATCCGGCGGAGGGCCTGGGAGTCGCTGCGGATCAGCTCCGCCAACCCGCGGACCCGGGCGTCGATGAACCGCTCCATCGCGGCCTTGATGGCGACCTCGTCCCTCGTGTGGATCCCCATGCCCTCGGACATCAGCTCGAGCTGCTGTCCGATCGCCTGCACCTCTTCGCGCACGGTCGCGCCGACGTTCGCGGTCAGGTCCCCGTCCTGCGTGGCGAACGACTCGGCGTGCTCCTCGACCCGCTGGGCGAGGCGTCCGACGGCCTCGGCGCCGCCCTGGACGTAGCCCTGCATCGCCTCGACCACTCGCGAGGTCTCGCGCGCGACCATCTCGCCGTGCTCCTGGACCTGCTTCAGGATCGCCTCGGTCAGGGTGCGGTCACGCTCGTCGAGGGTCGTGAAGGTCTCGGCGATGTGGCGCTCGACCTGCTCCAGCTGGTTCCGGACGCCCTCGACGCCGTGGAGCGTGGGGGAGTCGGCGATCTCACGGATCGACGCGACGGATGCCTCCATCGCCTCCCTGGTCGCCCGGCCCGTCTCGGCCAGATCGGTGAGCGAATCCTCGACCCGCCCCGCCCGCGTGGAGAGCGCCTGGAAGCGCTCGTCGCTGGATGCGATCAGGCTCCGGATGGCCTGGTCGCGCGAGAGGAGGCTGACGATCCGCTCCTGCTCGGGACGCACGTCCTTGGCCGAGGAGCGCCACAGCTCGGTGGCGACCTCGCGCATCAGGAGCGTCGCCTGTTCTTCGAGTGCCTGGAGCCCCTCTTCGATGCGCTCGTCGACCGCGTTGGTCAACGCGTTCGCGATCTCTTCCTCGACAGGGGAGAGCACCGTCGGCTCGGGCTCCGGCTGCCGACCGAAAACGGGGGAACGTCGACGACCACCGGCTCCCGCCGGCCGTGCGGTGCGCGGTTCGTTCATCTGCTGTGCCTCGCGATCCGGGGCCGCTGCGGCACGTCTTGAGTCCGAAGGATAGGGCAGGTGTGCTCCCGCTCACGTATCTGCCGAGGAAATCCCCCAGGGTCGATCGACGCTCGGCCGCCGGGGGACGCGAGAAGCTGCTGGTCGGCGCGTCGTCGTTCCTTTGCCGGGCCCAGAAGGCGACCATATACTGAGGTCTCCGACGTCCCGCCTACGCCGGGAGCCCGGAGCCCAGGGGCGTAGCTCAATTTGGTAGAGCACCGGTCTCCAAAACCGGCGGTTGGGGGTTCGAGTCCCTCCGCCCCTGCAAGGGAGCACCCATGAATCGACAGATGAAGCGGATGCAGGAGCGCCAGGAGCGCGCGCAGAAGCGCGCGGGCACCGCGCGTCCCACCACGGCCTCCGCCGCGACCAGGAGAGCCGCCGTGCAGGAGAAGCGGAAGCGGACCGGCGCACGCCAGTTCCTGAAGGAGGTCCGCCAGGAGCTCGCCAAGGTCGACTGGCCGACGCGCCGGGAGCTCGTCTCCTACTCGATCGTGGTGCTCGTGACCGTGACCGTCCTCACTGCCTACGTGTTCGGGCTCGATTCCCTGTTCACGAAGTTCGTCTTCGACGTGCTCGGAAACTGATGAGGACCGGCGAATTGAACGAGACCGAGTCCACCTCCGGATCCGACGAGCGCGAGCTCGAGCAGGCCGACGGGTCCGTGGAGGCCGTCGCCGAACGGCGGCGAGTCGGAAGACGCCGTCCACGACCGAGGAGGGATCAGCGCCGGTGAGCGACACCGAGGTGGAAGTCTCGGACGCCGAGGCCGAGTCGGCGGAGACCGGTCAGTCGCAGCCGAGGCGGAGACCGTCGAGCCCGACCCCGAGCCCGTCGAGCCCGAGCCCGTCGAACCCGACCCCGAGCCGGTCGAACCCGACCCAGAGCCGGTCGAGCCGCAGCTCGAGGCCGTCGAAGCCGAGGCGGTCGAGGCCGAGGCAGCCGAGGCCGAGGCGCCGGTGGAAGTCGAGGCGGACGACGCCGGTCGCGGACGAGCCGGTGGAGGACGTGGAGACCGAGTCGGTCGCCACCCCCGTCGAGGATCCGTTCCGAGGCCAAGGGGACTGGTACGTCGTCCATACCTACTCGGGCTACGAGAACAAGGTGAAGGCCAACCTCGAGTCGCGGATCCACACGATGCAGATGGAGGGCAAGATCTTCGGCGTCCACATCCCGATGGAAGACGTGATGGAGATCAAGTCCGGCAAGAAGCAGGTCGTGAAGAGGAAGCAGTTCCCGGGGTACCTCCTCGTGCGCATGGTCTACGACAACGACTCCTGGTATGTGGTGCGGAACACGCCGGGTGTCACGGGGTTCGTCTCCGCGGGAACGGGGTCCAAGCCCACGCCGCTCTCGAAGCACGAGGTCGACAAGATCCTCGCGGTGAAGAAGGAGGAGGTCCGCCCGCAGGTTCGCCTCGGATTCGAAGAGGGCGACATCGTGCGGATCACCTCGGGACCGTTCGCCGACTTCAACGGCACGATCAACGAGATCAACGCAGACCAGGCCAAGCTCAAGGTTCTGGTCAACATCTTCGACCGGGAGACGCCGGTCGAGCTCTCCTTCGACCAGGTGTCGAAGGTCTAGCGCTCAAGGGCGAAGCGGTAGCGCAACAGAGAGAGGAAGAACCCTTAGACGCGGGAGGCCGGAAGGCCGTTGGGACCGCAGGAGGTAGGAACAGATGGCTGCGAAGAAGAAGGTGCTCGCCACCGCGAAGCTCCAGATCGTCGCCGCGCAGGCGACCCCGGCTCCCCCCGTAGGCACGGCGCTGGGCCAGCACGGCGTGAACATCATGGAGTTCTGCAAGCAGTACAACGACGCGACCCAGCAGTTCGCGGGACAGGTCATCCCGGTGGAGCTCACGATCTACGAGGACCGGTCGTTCTCGTTCGTGCTGAAGCAGCCACCGGCCGCCGAGCTGATCCGCAAGGCCGCGGACATCGAGAAGGGCTCCGGCGAGCCGAACCGCGAGAAGGTCGCGAGACTCTCCCGCGATCAGGTCCGCGAGATCGCCGAGCGCAAGATGGTCGATCTGAACGCGAACGACATCGACAACGCGATGCGGATCATCGAGGGGACGGCGCGGAGCATGGGCGTGGAGGTGGCGTCGTGAGCTCGAAGCCCGGGAAGCGGTACCGCCAGGCCGCCGAGACATTCGACCGGGAGCAGGAGTACCTCCCGGCGGAGGCCATCAAGATCCTGAAGTCCCTTCCGGACGCGAAGTTCGACGAGACCGTGGAGATCGCCTTCCGGCTCGGCATCGACACGCGGAAGAACGATCAGGCGCTGCGCGGCACCGTCGCCTTGCCCCATGGCTCCGGCAAGTCGGTTCGCGTCGGCTGTCTTCGCGGCGGGAGACAAGGCCCGCGAGGCACGAGAGGCGGGAGCCGACGTCGTGGGTGGCGAGGAGCTCGTCGAGGAGGTCATGAAGGGCGTGATCGACTTCGACGCGGCGGTCGCCACCCCCGACATGATGGCGTCGGTGGGGAAGGCGGGCCGGGTCCTCGGACCCCGTGGGCTGATGCCGAACCCCAAGACGGGCACCGTGACGATGGATATCGCGAAGGCCGTGGCCGACATCAAGGGCGGCAAGGTCGAGTACCGGGCCGATCGCACGGGCAACGTGCACCTGATCATCGGGAAGAAGTCCTTCGAGGAGCGCAACCTTCTCGAGAACTACCTGGTGGTGGTGGACGAGCTCCTGAAGGCCAAGCCGGCGTCGGCGAAGGGCCGGTACATCAAGTCGCTCGCCGTCTCGTCCACGATGGGGCCGAGCGTCCGGATCGATCCGGCCAAGCCCCGAGGCGTCCAGGCGCCGGTCCGGACGTAGCCCCGCACCGGCGTCCGTATCGCCGAGGCCGCCTGCTATCCTCGGGCTGCCGCAGACAGCAGGGGCGCATGAGCGCGTAATCCCGGATCGGGTACCTGCCGAGGCGACGGCCACGCGTGGCGAACACGCGTGGACCGCCGGGGAAGCCGCGCCGCCGCGCGTCTCCGCTGTCTGCGGGGACGCGTTGTTCATCTACAGGAGGCGCGATGCCGAGTACCCAGAAGATCGAACGGGTCGCGGAGCTGAAGGAGCAGATCGAGGGCTCCGCGGCGCTGCTACTCACCGAGTACCGCGGGCTCACGGTGTCCGAGATCACCGAGCTGCGGAAGTCCCTCCGCGATGGAGGGGCGAGATTCGCCGTCATCAAGAACACGCTGATGCGGCGTGCCCTCGAGCAGACCGACGCGGCCGAGCTCGGGTCACTGTTCGACGGCCCCAGCGCGGTGGCCTTCGTCCAGGAGGATCCGGTGGCCGCCGCCAAGAGCGTGACGGCCGCCGCCAAGAAGTTCCCCGCCCTCGTGCTGAAAGGCGGGTTCGTGGAAGGCCGCGTGCTCTCCGCCGACGAGGCGAAGTCGCTCGCGGATCTCGATCCCGCGAGGTCATGCTCTCGAAGCTGGCCGGGCTGATGAAGGGCGAGATGTCGCGCGCGGCCGCCGTGTTCCAGGCGACGCAGGCACGATTCCTCTCTCTCCTGGAGGCGTTCAAGGCGAAGCTCCCCGAAGAGCCGGCTGCCGAGGCCGAAGCGCCCGCGGACGCTGCCGGGCGCTCCGGAGGCCCGAGGCGTGTCAGCCGCACGACGAGACGAGTGCGCCGGAGCGATCGCTGAGGCGCGCCGCAGCGCACGACGAGGCCGAAGACGGTCTCAGAAGAAGTGCCAGAGGAAGTGGCAGCAGAAGAAGATCCACAGAAGAAGCCAAAAAGAAGAAGGAAAGGAGTGACCGTGGCGAAGACGAAGATCGGAACCGAGGATCTGCTGGAGCAGTTCAAGGAGATGACGCTCCTCGAGCTGTCCGAGTTCATCAAGGCATTCGAGGAGGCGTTCGACGTCCAGGCCGCGGCCGCTGCCCCCATGATGGTGGCCGGCGCACCGGCCGCGGCGGGCGGCGAGGCCGAAGAGGAGCAGTCGGAGTTCGACGTGATCCTCACGGCCGCCGGCGACAAGAAGATCCAGGCGATCAAGGAGGTCCGGGCGCTCACGAGCCTCGGCCTCAAGGAAGCGAAGGACCTGGTGGACAGCGCGCCGAAGCCGGTCCTCGAGAAGGTGACGAAGGAAGCGGCCGACAAGGCCAAGGAGCAGCTCGAAGCGGCGGGCGCGACCGTCGAGATCAAGTAGCGGACGCACGAACCGGGGGCGCCGGCTTCGCCGGCGCCCCCGGTCGCCGACGAGTCGAGCGTAGAAGCCCCGGTTCCCTTCATGAAAACCGTGTGCTAGCGTGCCCGGACGTTCGTTCGCGAGGGGGAGACAACAGTTATGCGGCAAAGCGATGGGAAGCACTTCGGCCAGCGACTCCGTGAAGCGCGGGTCAATGCCGGTCTCAGTCAGTCGGAGCTCGAAGACATCTCCGGCATCCCCAAGGCGCGCCTCTCTCGCTACGAGAACGGTCACGTCGAGCCGTCGATCCAGACGCTGGCGCGACTGTCCCGGGCCCTGAACGTCTCCGAGGCATCTCTCCTCGGCGATCAACGCGCGACCCTCGAGGACTTCTTCCAGGTCCTCTACGACCGCGGCGTGCGGATCTCGACCAGCGAACAGGGAGCGGCGGTCGCCAACGCCATCGCCGACCTGCTGGAGGCGGTCAAGGTCGAGCCGACCCGGGGAGGCGCTCCCCTCGAAGCCTCCGACGGGCACGTGTCCGACGGCACGGCTCCGACGGGGAAGCGCAGACGCTCGCCACGCGGGTGCTCGGCTAGCGCGCCTCACCGAAACGGAGCTCGAGGTCCACGATCCCTCCTCGGACGCCTGCGAACGTCGCGCTGTCGCCCCGTCGCTCGAGTCCCGGAGTCGCCGACAGGATGATCGAGCCATCGGGCAGCACGACCCGCAACTGGTAGCGAACCCCCGAAGGGTCGGCTGCGGCACGACCCGCAGGACGATCGCCGTCCGCACCGTCGACCGTTCGCACGAGGTCGGGAACCACGTAGGTCACGGTGAGTGAGGTCGACCCGCCACCTCGGACCGCGATCGAGCCGGTCACCGTGGCGAGGCCCAGGTCCCGCCCCATCCCGATCGGGCTCGGCTGGCTGGTCTCGGCGGCGACGCGGTGCGCGTTCCTGGGGATGTAGAGCGTCACGTCTGCCGCGAACGTCCCCACGGGCAGCCCGTCTGCGGGCCTGCCGAGGAGGACGGAGGGCTCGTCCGTCCCCGCGCGGTTGTCGAACAGCACCTCCGCCTCCACCAACGCGGACCCGTTCGGCCGGATCGTGACCGTCTGCCGGACGGTGGTCTCCACGAGCGCACCCACATGGGCGTTCCCGAGCGCGCCCCACGTGGCGACGACCGGAAGCACTCCGTCGCCCTTGAGCATCGCTCGGCCGCCCAGTCCCAGTGAGCGGATCAGGCGCCTCCCCTCGTCGCCCGGGAGGTAGATGGCGAGGTGCCTGCCCCGCGTGTCGGCTGCGGTGGCGAGCGCGAAGGACTCCACGGCCCGGCCGACGATCGAGGAAGGCTCGCAGGATCTCCGAGACCCGGGCGGCATGGACCCGGTCCTGCTTGGGCGGGTTGTTCCCCAGGAAGGAGTCGATCTCCACGGCCGACGTCGTGGTCTGGTCCGACAGTGCGAGGGGCATGCCCTTCCACCTCGACGTCGCCGATCATCCAGACGAGGTCCTGGAGCGCCATCGCGTCGATCGAGATGACCCCGTCGACCGCCCCGACCTCCGAGCGCCTGGGCCGCCTTCATCAACGCTCGCGCGGTCTTCGGCCAGTCGAGGGACACCTCGACGTCGGCGAGAGACTTCGGCGCCGGAGTCATCGGTTCGAGCTCGAGCGACCCGTCGTCGACCCGCAGGACGCCGACCGCCGCGGGGATGCCCCCGCCCGGTCGGGGCACGCCGAGGGCGGGCACGGCAACGAGGTATCTGTGCTGTCCCCCGAACATCGGGCGACGAGCTGCATCGAGTCCCGGAAGCGTGCGGCGAGGTCGGCACGGCGCGACATCCCGTCCACGGTGTCGCGGTAGCCGGAGGCGACGGGCCCGATGAGCCCGTCGCCTCCGGCCGCCTCGAGCGTGGTCGCGGCCTCTCGGAGCCGATCGACCACCGAGGTCATCGCCGGCAGCGCCGCCTCGAGGGCTTCGATGTCCAGGACGCCCGCGGCGGTCGAGGCCGGGATCCGGATATCCGTCCACCCGAGGTCGCGCGCGACCTCCACCATCGTCGCCCCCGCGTCGGCCGTCGCCCGCGACGCCTCGCCGACGGCTGCCGCGGCATCGATGTTGTTGCCCACCACGGGCAGGAGCCCGGCCAGGCCGAGCGACGGATGCCCGACCGATGCGACGGCGTCGTCCGCGGCCTCCCGGGCGGCGGCGAAATGGGGCGCCGCCGCCTCGGGATCTCCGGTGACGATCGATTCGATCGCCACCGAGAGCTCCGATCGGGCGTTCGTGAGTCCTCGGACAAGGTTCCTGCCCGCCCAGATGCCCGTCGAGGACGAGCAGGATCGACGAAGGTGGCGAGCCCCGCCCACACGGCGAGGGCGACCCGTCTCCGGCGGGTCCGTGGGCGCCACCGGCCGGATGGGGCGGGGTCTGAGGCCATCGTCGCCGACCCTACCGCCGGCACGGGCGGCGACACCATCAGCCCAGGCCGGCGGCCCTGTGCGCCTCGAACCGGCCTTTCGGCGGGTTGACCGGCGGGGTGTGGGGGGCGTACCCTCAGCGGAACCCGCCGTCCGGGCAGGCTCCGTTGACGGTGCCCGCATCTCCTCGTAGACTGCTCGTTTGCCGTGCCGTCCACCGCGCCCTGCCGTGCGCCCTTGACGTCTCCCGGGAGGGGTTCTGCTTGCCTGACCAGCTCGTGCCTGTTCGGAATCGTGTCAGTTTCGCCAAGCTCGACGAGGTCCTTCAGCTTCCCGACCTCGTTGCGATCCAGAAAGACTCCTTCGATCGGCTCCTGAACGAAGGCCTCAAGGAGGTCCTCGAGGAGGTTTCGCCGATCGAGGACTTCACCGAACAGTTCCAGCTCTATTTCGGCAAACACGAATTCCGGGAGATGAAGTTCTCGGAAGAGGAATGCCGGGACAAGGACATGACCTTCTCCGCCCCGTTGTTCGTCGAGGCGACCTTCGTCAACAAGGTCACCGGCGAGATCAAGGAGCAGGAGGTCTTCCTGGGGGACTTCCCCATGATGACCGACCGAGGCACCTTCATCATCAACGGCACGGAGCGCGTCGTCGTCTCACAGCTGGTGCGCTCGCCCGGTGTCTACTTCAGCAAGGAGCCGGACAAGACCTCCGACAAGGACGTCTTCATCGCCAAGATCATCCCGTCGCGGGGTGCCTGGCTCGAGTTCGACGTCGACAAGAAGGACACCGTCGGCGTGCGGATCGATCGCAAGCGCCGGCAGAACGTGACCGTCTTCCTGAAGGCGCTCGGGTTCAGCGCCGAGGAGATCCTGAAGCTCTTCGAGAGGCGCCGTCCGATCCAGAACACCCTGGACAAGGACCACTTCGAGACGCAAGAGGAAGCGCTCGAGGACATCTACCGCAAGCTCCGGCCCGGCGAGCCGCCGACGGCCGAGAGCGCGAAGACCCTACTCGAGAACCTGTTCTTCAACCCGAAGCGCTACGACGTGGCGCGGGTCGGCAGGCACAAGGTCGACAAGAAGCTCGGCGCCGCCGAGGGCGTGCTCCTGAAGCAGTTGCGGGCCCATCACAAGGGGCTCGGGGAGCTCGACAACCCCGACAAGAAGGCGTGGGAGCAGAACCGGTACCGGGTCTTCTCCAGCGATGCAGAAGGAAGAGGCCGCCGGACAGGGCGCGCCCAAGTACAAGGCGGTCCTCACCTTCGAGGACATCCTCAAGACGGTCGGCTACCTCGTGAACCTGCACGCCGGCCACGAGGGCTACGACCCCGACGACATCGACCACTTCGGCAACCGCCGGCTCCGTTCGGTCGGCGAGCTGATCCAGAACCAGATCCGGATCGGGCTCTCCGCATGGAGCGCCGGATCGCGTGGTCGAACTCCGCGGGCGTCATCCGGATCCCCCATCCCGCCCCCGCCATCCGGCTGATCGTTTCCTCCATCAACGTGCCCCCGAAGTCGTTCGCGCCCGAGCGAAGCACTTCCTGCGACGCCTCCACCCCGAGCTTCACCCACGACACCTGCACGTTGTGGATAACTCTGTCGAGCAAGACGCGCGCCACCGCGTGCACGCGAAGCGTGTCGGAGAAGGAGGGGCCGGGTCTCGCGTGTCCGGCGAGGTAGATCGGCGCGTTCCGATGCACGAACGGGAGCGGCACGAATTCGGTGAACCCCCCCGTGTCCTGCTGGATCCGGGCGATCCGGCGCAGGTGCGCGACCCAATGGGGTGGGGCGTCCACGTGTCCGAACATGATCGTGGAGGAGCTCCGGATCCCCACGTCATGAGCCGTTCGCACGATCTCCTCCCACGTGTCCGCGGGAAGCTTTCCCTTCGTGAGGAGCCACCGGACGTCGTCATCCAGGATCTCCGCCGCCGTCCCGGGCATCGTCCCGAGGCCGTGCTCCTTGCAGGCGGTGAGGAACTCCCGGAACGAGATGCCCATCTTCGTGGCGCCGTTGAGGACCTCCATGGGACTGAACGCGTGGACGTGGATGCCCGGGACCCGGCCCTTCACGGCGTCCAGGAGGTCGAGATAGAAGGAACCGGGCAGATCGGGGTGGATGCCGCCCTGCATGCAGACCTCGCTCGCCCCCTCGGCCCATGCCTCCTCGGCCCGGTCGGCGACCTCCGTCAGCGTGAGCGTGTACGCCTCCGGGTCGACCTCTCGCTGCGCGAAGGCGCAGAACCGGCACCCCACGTAGCAGACGTTCGTGAAGTTGATGTTCCGGTTGATCACGTACGTGACGACGTCGCCGACGGCCTCTGCACGGAGACCGTCGGCGACGGCGCGGAGGGCCTGCAGATCGGCGCCTTCCGCCTGGAACAGGGCAAGCGCCTCGTCGTCGGAGATCGGGCGGTGTCGCTCGGCCTTCCGGAGGGCCTGGCGGATCTCCGCGCTGAGGCGCTCCGGCATCACCTCGCGCGCGACCCACGCCGCCGTCACCGGGTCCTCCGACGGGATCTCACCGTAGACGGTGTCGGCGTCGGCGCGGAGCCCCGCCTCGGGTCCCTTCGCGAACGTGAGGTCGATCGTCCGCGGCTTCCACGTGACGTCCGGGTCCTGCCAGCCGAGGGGCTCGGGCGCGACCCCTTCGCGGGCGAGGCCGTCATGGTCGAGCAGCGCTTCGACCGGACGTCGCATCTTCCCGGCCAGATGGTGATCGGGGTCGAGCGCGAACCGTGGATAGATCGTGAGGCGTTCGCGGAGCGTCTTGCCGGCGGCGGCGGTCGTGGCCGCGAGTGCCGCGATCGCCGGCCACGGGCGCTCCGGATTCACGTGGTCGGGTGTGAGCGGCGAGACGCCGCCCCAGTCGCTGATGCCGGCGTCGAGCAACCGACGTTGCTGGTCGGTGTCGGAAAGGTTGGGCGGCGCCTGCACGCTCACGTGCGGCCCCATCACGATCCGCGTCGTCGCCACCGCCGCGAGGAACTCCTCGTCGCCGGGCTCCGGCGCGTCCGCCATCGCGGTGCCGGCCTTCGCGCGGAAGTTCTGGACGATCACCTCTTGGATGTGCCCGTACCGGCGGTGGAGATCGCGGATCGCGAACACCGACTCGGCGCGTTCATGCTGATCCTCGCCGATCCCGACGAGGATGCCGGTGGTGAACGGGATCGCGAGGCGGCCGGCATCCTCGATCGTTCGCAGCCGCACGGCCGGGCGCTTGTCCGGCGAGCCGAAGTGCGGGCCTCCTCGTTGGAACAGACGGTCCGAGGACGTCTCGAGCATCAGCCCCATCGATGCGCTCACCTGTTGCAGGCGCGCGAGCTCCTCGTAGCTCATGACACCGGGGTTCAGGTGCGGGAGCAGGCCGGTCTCCTCGATCACGCTGATGGCGGCCGCACGCACGTACTCGAGCGTCGAGCCGTACCCGCGGGAGGAGAGCCACGCGCGCGCGACCTCGTACCGCTCCTCCGGCCGATCGCCGAGTGTGAAGAGGGCCTCCTTGCACGCCCGTTCCCGGCCCCCCCGCGCGATCGTGAGCACCTCTTCGGGCGTCAGGTAGGGGGCACCCAGCTTCGCCGGAGGCTTGGCGAACGTGCAGTAGTGACAGTGATCGCGACAGAGCATCGTGAGCGGGATGAAGACCTTCCGCGAGTAGGTGATGAGGTCTCCGGAGCCGAGATCGCGCAGGTGTGCCGCGACTATCCCGAGACGCTCGAGGTCGCGACCCCTCGCCTCCATCAGCGCGGCCGCCTCGGCCACGGACACCGCCTTGCCCTGCTCGGCGCGCGCCAGTGCGCGGCGCAGGGCGTGTGTCGTCGCGACCGCCACGGCGGGAGGCTACTACGCTCTGCGCTCGTGAAGGTCGTCGCGCTCGCGGGAGGCGTCGGCGCGGGGAAGTTCCTGCGCGGACTCGTCCGCGCGCTGCCGCCCTTCGACGTCACGGCGGTCGTGAACACGGGCGACGACCTGGACATGCACGGCCTCCGGGTGTGTCCGGACCTCGATTCGGTCACGTACTGGCTCGGCGACGCGTTCGATCGCGAACGAGGGTGGGGGCGGCGAGACGAGACCTTCCGCGCGACCGAGGAGCTCCGGCGCTTCGACGCCGAGGCCGCCTGGTTCGGATTGGGCGACCTCGATCTCGCCACCCACCTGTTCCGGACGCGCTCGCTCGCCGACGGGCTCACGCTCTCGGCGGTGACCGCGCGGATCGCGGCGCGGTTCGCGATCGGGTCGACGATCCTGCCGATGTCGGACGAGCGGGTCGAGACCCGGCTCGACGTGGTCGCCTCCGGGGAGCAGCTCGACCTTCATTTCCAGGAGTACTGGGTGCGCCGCGGCGGGCGCGACGACGTCAAGGCGATCCGCTTCGAGGGCGTGGAGGCCGCGTCCCCCGCCCCGGGCGTACGGGAGGCGATCGAGGCGGCGGAGGCGGTCGTGATCTGCCCCTCGAACCCCGTCGTGTCGATCGGGCCGATCCTCGCGGTGCGGGACATCAGGGCGGCGGTGGCCGGCAAGCCGGTGGTCGGGATCTCCCCGATCGTCGGCGGGCGGCCGCTCGCGGGCATGGCCGACCGCCTGATGCCGGTCGTGGGGCTCGAGGTGTCCGCGGTGGGCGCCGCGCGGGCCTACGCGGATCTCCTCGACGCGTGGGTGATCGACGAGGCGGACGCGCGGCTCGCGGGACGCGTCCGCGACGAGCTCGGCGTCGACGTGGTCGTCACGGACACGGTCATGCGCGACGACGACGTCGCGGAGCAGGTGGCCCGCGCCGCGCTCGCGGCCCTGACATGACCCTCGAGATCATCCCGCTCGAGGGTCTCCCGGAGGTCGAGCCCGGCGACGATCTCGCCGCCCTCCTCGAACCGTCGCTCGCCTCGCATCGTGCCGACGAAGGCGACGTGATCGCGGTCACGCAGAAGATCGTCTCGAAGGCGGAAGGCCGGATCGTCCCCGGCCGGGAGCGCGCCTCGTGGGTCGATCGGGAATCGGTCGGGGTCGTCGCTCGTCGGGGCGACCTGCTGATCACCCGGACGCGGCACGGCTTCGTCTGCGCGAACGCGGGCGTGGATGCCTCGAACGTCCGCGAGGGGTTCCTCACGCTGCTCCCGGAGGATCCCGATGCGAGCGCCGAACGGCTCCAGAAGGAGCTGTCGGCGCGGCTCGGCCTCACTCGGCTGGGCGTGGTGATCACCGACACGTTCGGCCGCCCGTGGCGCGAGGGCGTCGTGGACGTCGCGATCGGCTGCGCCGGCCTGCCCCCGTTGATCGACCTGCGAGGAACGGCCGACGACCACGGCACGACGCTCGAGGCGACGGTCGTGGCGCTCGCGGACGCCGTGGCGGCGGCGAGCGGCTTGGTGATGACGAAGACCGCGCGGGTCCCGGCGGCGCTCGTGCGAGGCCTGGACGCCGCGATCGGGGACGCGCCGGCGGGACCCGCGCGCGCCCTCGTGCGAGCGCGGGCGGACGACCTGTTCTGGGAGTCCGCGCTCGTCGCCGCCTCCGTCGCGAACGCGAACGCGACGTTCGGCCCGGGCGACGTGCCGCCGAACCTCGTGGAGGAGGCCGTCCGAGCCGCGAGCGGCGTCCCGTCCCTCGGGGACTGGACGTTCGTCGCGCTGACCTCCGCGACGGCGCGGCGCCGGCTGCTCTCCGTCGTAGGTGACGCCGACGACGCCCTGCGGTCGGCACCGGTGCTGATCGTGCCGTGCGTCGAGGTGGAAGGAGGCCAGACATCAGCACCACAGACATCGGCACCGCGGACGGAAGCGTCGATCCTCCTCACCGCCGGCGCCGCGATCCGGACGCTCGTGGTCGCCCTGCACGCGCAGGGCCTCGGGTCGTGGTGGGACCCGGACACGAGGCTGGACGCCGACGGGGTTCGGGCCGCGCTCGAGCTCGGTGCGGATCGGCGTCCGCTCGGCATCGTGGCGGTGGGACCGATGCCGGAGGGCGGGGCCTGACGGCCCCGCCCTCCGAACGCGTTCGATCGATGACCCGCGCGACGACTTAGGCGAGCACGCCTTTCAGGAAGTAGAAGAGGAAGCCCGCCGTCACCACGTACATCAGGGGATGGACGTCGCGGAACTTCCCCTGCATCACACGGATCGCGGTGTAGGCGATGAAGCCGGCCCCGACGCCGTTCGTGATCGAGTAGGTGAACGGCATCATGCCGATCGTCAGGAGCGCAGGGATGCCGAGCGCGGGGTCGCGCCAGTCGATCTCCCCGATCCCCCGCATCATGAAGTACCCCACGATGACCAGCACCGGGGCGGTCGCTTCCGGCGGGATCACGCCGGCGAGGGGCGAGAGGAACACGCAGAGCAGGAACAGCCCACCGGTGACGACGGACGCGAGACCGGTCCGGGCGCCCTCGCTGATCCCGGCGGCCGACTCGATGAACGTCGTGTTCGACGACGCGCTGGCCGCCCCACCGGCGGCCGCCGCGACCGAGTCGACCAACAGGACACGGTTCATGTTCGGGAGCTTGCCGTCCTCGTCGAGCAGGCCCGCCTCGTCACCCAAGGCCACCGCCGTCCCCATGGTGTCGAAGAAGTCCGAGAGCATGACCGCGAACACGGGCACGATCGCGGTCCAGAACCCGAGGGTCGCGAAGAACTCGAACGAGAAGTTGCCGAGGAGACCGAAGTCGGGCGTCGCGGTGACCGAGTCGGGGACCTGCGCGATCCCGGGCCCGAGGGCGCCCCAGATCGCGTTGTCGCCCCAGACCGCGTTGACGATCGACGCGATCACGGTCGTCGCGATGATCGCGATCAGGAGACCGCCCCTCGTCTTGCGCACGACCAGGATCGACGCGAGCGCGAGCCCGATCGCGAACGTGAGCATCCGCAGCGTCGTGAAGTCGGTCGTGAGTCCGAGCGGCGGGTTCCCCGGACCCTGCACCACGACGCCGGCGTTCACGAGTCCGATGATCATCAGGAACAGGCCGATGCCGATCGCGATCGCCCGCTTGAGGTCCATCGGGATCGCGTTCAGCACGGCGTTGCGGAACCCCGTCAGCACGAGGAGGGTGATGATGATGCCCTCGACGACGATCACACCCATCGCTTCGGGGTAGGAGAGTCCCTGGCCCGCGACGAGCGTGAACGCGACGAACGCGTTCAGGCCCAGGCCGGACGCGATCGCGAACGGGTAGTTCGCCCAGAGGCCCATCGCGATCGTCGCGAGCCCGGCGACGAGCGCGGTGACCGTGAGGACCTGCCCGAACGGCAGCCCGAGCGGCTGCAGATCCGGGATCCCCACGAACCCGAGGATCTGCGGGTTCAGGAAGAGGATGTACGCCATCGTCAGCCAGGTGGTGATCCCGGCGACGACCTCGATACGGATGCTGGAGCCGCGCTCGGAGATCTTGAAGAACCGGTCCAGGCCCCCGGTCGCCTCCGCCGTCGGCACCTTCACCAGCTGGTCATGCTTGGTGTCGGACACGCGCCCTCCCTCTCTCGGCCGAACGGCCGATCGTGCTCTGGGGGGAAGGCTCTTGGGGGAAGGCGCGAGCAGGATAGGCCGACGCCCGGCGCGGCCGCAAGATGCCGACGCCCTACGAAGAACGGCCGGTAAGCTTCGGCGACCCATGACGGAGGAACGCGGTTGACCGACGACGCCCCCAGACGGCCGGACGACGGCCGTCGCTTGACCAAGGCCGAGCGCAAGGAGCAGGCGCGCCGCGAGCGTGAGGAGCTCCAGCGACGGATGGCGTCGAAGCGGCGCACCCGGACGGTGGGGATCACCGCGGGCGTCGTCGTGATCGCGGCGGTCGTGGCCGCCGCCACCCTGATCCCCTCCGGCGGCGACTTCCCGGAGCCACAGCGGCTCCTCCAGCGTGCGGCCGCGGCTGCCGGGACCGCGGGCTGTGACGAGGTGGCGACCACGCCCGATTACGACCCTCCGGACCAGGACCGGTCCCACCTCGATCGAAGGCGCCGGACCCCCGTTGTCCACCTACGCCGACGACGCCGCCCGCATCGGGACCGCACGCCGACGTCCGCCGGCCCCTCCCGGCCGGGGTGTACGACTCCCTCACGACGGAGGAGCTCTATCGTGCGATCCATTCCCTCGAGCACGGCGCGACCGTGGTCTGGTACGACCCGACCGCTCCGGTGAGCCGGATCGCGCAGCTGACCGGGTTCTACGACCGACGCGTGCAGGACGCCCCGGTGGGCCAAGATCGCGTGATCGTCGCGCCCTACGACTTCCCCGGCGACGCCGCGGGGATCCTCCCGGAGGGCACCCAGATGGCGGTCGTGGCGTGGCATCGCCTCCGCCTGTGCGCGAGCGTCGACCTCGCGGTGGCCTTCGACTTCACGTCGCAGTACAGCTTCCCGACCGCGGAGGACCGAGAGTACGCGGGCGATCGCCCCCGAGCCGGGAGCCGCGATCTGATGGCGAAGAAGAAGAAGCGGCCCCGTCGCCCGCCGACCGAGTCTCCCCCGGCTCCCCGCGGCGGCGCCAACCTGGAGCGTCGCGATCGCAAGGAAGAGGCACGCAAGTTCCGTGAGGCCGAGCGCCGCCGCGCTCGTCGCTCCGCGTCGCTCCGCCGCACGTTCGTCTCGGCCGGCATCGCCGTCGCGGCCGTCGCGGCACTCACGCTGTTCCGGAGCCTCCAAGGACCGGACGACATCCCGCAGGCCGCGATCCAGGCCGCGAGTCGGGCGGGGTGCACGGAACCCGAACACCGGCCCGACCTGACCCCTGCGCAGTCGCACCTCGGTCCCGGGGAGACGATCACCTATCCGGATCCGCCGGCGACCTCCGGCAAAGCACAACGGGTCGCAGCCGCCGGACGACCCGAAGGTGTACGACACGCCGTTCGAGGAGACCCTGGCGGTCCATGCGCTGGAGCACGGGGCCGTCTTCGTCTACTACCTCCCGGAGGCGGACGGCGGGATCAGCCAGGCCGTGGTCGACCGGCTCGCGACGATCGCGACGGGAAGCAACGCGACGTTCCTCGCCCCGTTCCCCACCCTGACGCCGGAGACCGCCCTCACCCTGACCGCCTGGAACTACCGACAGTCGTGCCCGGCCGCGACGACGTCCGGGACCGCGCTCACGCCCGAGGCCGCGGCCACGATCGTCAACGGGTTCGTCACGGGCTTCGAATGCACCGGGGAGGCCCCGGAGAACGGGGCCAGTCCCTGCTGAGACTCAGCTCACGCTGACGTCACAGCTCCCGTGCGAGCAGAAGATCGTCCCGTGCTCGAAGGTGGCCTGCCGACCCCCGTCCACGGCGCGCACACGCGTCGTCGGATACCCGAGCGCCCCCTGCGCCCCGCCGTGACCGAGATAGGCGGACAGGACCGACCCCCACAGGGCGTGCGCGCCCACCCCGGGCTTGAAGTAGATCCTTCCTCCCTCGAGGACGATCCGGCGGCACGCCGAGCAGGTCGCCGGCGTGGCGGTCGCCGGCGTGGAGGTGCGTTGCACCTGCACCGCGTTGGAAACGGGGAGGCCGAGGCGGCCGCCCGCTCCACCGGCCCCCAGGTACTCACCGTGGATCGCCCCCTTCAGCCAGACCGTGAGATCGACGCGGCTGTTGCGGTAGATGCCACCACGCTGGAAGAGCTGACGGGACCCGTGGTCGAGCGCGAGCATCGTCGACGACGGCAAGCCGGGCCGGCACATGAGGTCGTCGTACTTCGCCCGGACCGCACCCGACGATGTTGCGGTCCGTGTTGATCCAGACCCTGCCGTCGGGCAGTCCGAGCGCGCCCCGCAGCTCGTCGCCCTGGACGGTCGCCGACCCACCGGTCCCCCGCGCGATCGCGCTCACGATCCGACCCGACACCCCTCGGCGGACGTTCGTGAACCGCTGGATCGTCCCGATGCCCCCCGTGTAGGGCGAGAGCCGTGACGAGAGATTCCCCGCCGTGAAGGTCCTCGTCCAATCCGTCCACGGGTTCGCCGACGTGTCCTCACCCGGATCGCACACGCCCCGGAGGTACGGGATCGCGTACGCGGGGTTGCCACCGTGCCAGACGTCCTCGACGTCCTCGGAGTAGCCGCCGTCCGACGCCGCGTAGAAGGCCTGGATCACGGACCCCTGATAGGTGACGACCTCCCCCGCCGTGCGGTTGACGGCGGCGACCCACCGGTCCCCGTCGGGTCCGATCTCCTTGTTCCATCCCACATACACCTGGTCGCCCGCGCCATCGAGGAGGTGACAGTCGCAGTCGCTCCGGAGCCCGTACCGCCTGATCTTGTACGTCGCGAACGTGCGAGCCGCGACCGCCTGGGTCCGGAGGGCAGCGGCCGGCCAGCTGCTCGGCATCTCGCCCATCCCACGGAGGTACCTCTCGAGCGGGAGCTCGATCGTGAGCCGCTCGACGCATCGATCCGCGCAGTTCAGCAGGTCGAACTCGAGGAACCCGTACGCGTAGGCGTATCCGTCGTGCCAGACCTCGTCGGCCTCGGGCACGAACGCCCGGGCACCGCAGCCGGCGAAGGTCGCGAACAACGGCCGCGCGGGACCGCCCCAACGGACGCCTCCGACGAGGGCGCCGGACTCGTCACGGATCGCGTACCTGCGCAGCGCGGGCGCGGCCGACACCGTCCAATCCTGCCCGGAGGGGATCTTCGCGACGAAGGTCCCGCCGGGGCCGTCGAGCCACAGCCGGACCGGGCCCGTTCCTCGCGCCCAGATGGATCGTGGAGCGGCCGCTCGTGAGTCCCACCCGAAGTTCCTCGGCAGGGTGGAGGACGTGATCACGCGTGTGCCGGAGTAGAAGTGCGTGAGGATACGCCGGTGGCTCCAGCCCTGCTGTGCGAGCCCGTACGCACCCCATTGGGACATGCCGATGCCGTGGCCGTAGCCGGAGCCGTGGAAGCGGAAGGTATCGGCCGCCTGTGCGACAGATCCGCCCAACAGCGCCACCACGACGATCAGGGTGGTCACCAGGAGGCGAGCACGTCGAACGATCAGTCTTCCCACGGTCGAGTCGAACACCCTACACATTCGGCTTCGGCGCCCGGGTGGTTGAGCGGAGGCGCCGGATCCCTCAGGGAGCCGCGGTCCCCGCGCTCAGCCGGACCCCTTCCAGGTGCTCGCCCGGAGGGACACGAACGGCATCGCCGAGCACGGACCCGGCCAGCCGTGCGCCCGCTCCGACGGTCCCCCGAGACCCCACGATGGAGTCGAGGACGCGAGCGCCCTCCTCCACGACCGACCCCGCGAGCAGCACGGACCGCTCGACCTCGGCATCGGCCTCCACCCGGGCTCCGGCCCCCACGGCGACCGACGCCCCGATGCGCGCCGAGGGTGCCACCGATGCCCCGGCCCCCAGCCACGGCGCCGCATAGACGCGCCCCTCGACCTTCCCGGCGAGCAGGTCGGCATGCGCGCGGAGGTACTGCTCCGGGGTGCCGAGGTCGAGCCAGTAGGCGGAGGAGCCGAAGCCGAACATCGCGGACCCCGTCGCGGATGAGGGCGGGGAAGACCTCTCCCTCGATCCAGAGGTACGTGTCGGGGGCCCAGGCCCGGAGGGCCGACGGGTCCAGCACGTACGTGCCCGCGTTGACGTCCCCCGGGATCGGATCGATCGGCTTCTCGCGGAACTCGGTGATGCGTCCATCCGGGTCCGTCGCCACGAGGCCGAAGGCTCGCGCGTCGTCGACGTGGTGGAGGGCGATCGTCGCCGCCGCTCCTCGTGATCGATGGCTCGCGAGCATCGCGGTCAGATCCAGGTCCGTGAGGATGTCGCCGTTCAACGCGAAGAACGGGTCGCCGCCGAGGCGGTCGAGGACGCTCACGATCGCGCCGCCGGTTCCCCGCGGCTCTCGCTCGGTCACCCAGGTGATCGTCGGGCTGCCGCTCCTCGCTCGCAGGAAGGGATCGAACGTCTCCTCGAGGTAGGGCGACGACATGATCACCTCACCGACGCCGTGGGCGACGAGGTGGTCGAGGACGTGATCGAGGATCGGCCGGTCGACGAGCGGGAGGAGCGGCTTCGGGCACGGTCTCCGTCAGCGGTCGGAGCCGCGTTCCTTCGCCGCCGACCAGCACCACCGCCTTCATGCGGCTCGCACCCGCCCCGAGCTCATGCGTGGCGGGTCTGCGACACCAGGATGATCCCGACGACGATGCACGCGAAGCCGGCGTACCGGAGTGCCGGGATCTCCTGGTCGAGGACGAATCGGTCGGCCAGGAGGATCAGGACGTACGTGAGCGATGCGAACGGGTACGCGAACGAGAGAGCGGTGCGGCGACAGCACCGCGAGCCAGACGACGGCGGAGAGGCCGAACAGGAAGAGCCCGAGCCAGACCGCGGGCGTCGTCACGACATCTCTGAGGGATTCCGTCCCGAACCGCAGCACCCCCGTCCCGGCGGCGACTTGATCCATCCCGTGCTTCAGCGTGAGCTGGGCGACGGCGGCGAGTACGACGGAGAGCAGGATCAATGCGATCAGCATGATGATGACTCGTCTCCCCGGGAGTGGTGTGGATGGGATCGGTGCCGGTGCGACCGTCGGCGGTCGCATCGGTGCGGTCGGCGCTCACAGGTCCTCGACCTCGACGGTCGGTCGTGCCGCGAGGGCATGGACGGCGTGGTCGACGTCGGGGACCGTCAGCGGGTAGTGCTGGGTCTGCACGTGGAACAGTCGGCCGTCGGCCGAGTCCAGGCCGACCGTGACGAAGTAGGTGCCGCTCACCCAGGGCGCCGGAGGGATCCGGAACCGGACCCGCTTCTTCCGGTCGACCGGACCGAGGCTGACCCCGAGCTCCGACGTCTTCCCCTCGAGCACCGGGTGGTTGGTCGAGCCGGACACGACCGCGAACGATACCGCCGCGTCGGTGACGCGTGCGTCCGCCCGGAGGTCCACCGTGATCGTGAGGCCTTCGCCGGGACGCACCGTATCCCGGAGGCCGCCCTCGGACTCGATCACGACGCCGGAGATCTCCACCTCGCGGCTCCCCTGCTCCGGGACGAACGTCGGGATCGTCGCTCAGCATCCGGTGCCGCATCGTGCGCACCACGTCGTCCGGCGTCCCGATCGCGTGCATCGTGCCGTGGTCGAGCATCACGGCCTCGTCGCAGACGTCTCGGACGACGTCGAGCGCGTGCGTGACCAGCACGATCGTGCGGCCGTCCGCCTGGAACCGGCGGATGCGATCGAGGCACCGCCGCTGGAAGGACTCGTCGCCCACCGCGAGGACCTCGTCGATCAGGAGGACCTCCGGATCGACGTGGACGGCGACGGCGAAGCCGAGCCGAACGAGCATGCCCGAGGAGTAGAACTTCACCTGGTTGTCCATGAAGTCCTCGAGCTCGGCGAAGGCCACGACGTCGTCGAAGATGCGGTCGGTCTCACGTCGGGAAAGGCCCAGGAACGAGGCGTTGAGGTAGACGTTCTCCCGGCCCGTGAGATCCGGATGGAAGCCGGCGCCCAGCTCGAGCAGGGCGGCGAGGCGG
The DNA here is from genome assembly GCA_963711655.1 of uncultured Actinomycetota bacterium. Classification (GTDB taxonomy): domain Bacteria; phylum Actinomycetota; class UBA4738; order UBA4738; family HRBIN12; genus JAJNBA01. The sequence goes on along the minus strand of CAVQEW010000004.1, from coordinate 139,142 downwards.
CCCTGATAGCGGATCGTGCCGGCGGTCGGACGCAGGATGCCGGCGATGCATTTCAGCAGGGTGGTCTTCCCGGAGCCGTTGTGGCCGATCAGGCCCATCGAGGACCCCTCCGCGATGTCGAACGAGACGTCCCGCAGCGCCCAGAACTCCTCGGATCGCGAGCGAGACACCAGGAGCCGCTGCTTGAGGGACGTGGGACGCTCCCGGTACAGGCGGAACATCTTCGAGATGCCGTCGATCCGGATCGCGGTCGTCACAGCTCCTCCGCGAAGTCGCCGGATCGGTGGAAGAACGAGCGCCAGGCGAGGAACAGGAGCAGGACCGAGACGCCGAGGAGCGCGAACAGCATGCCGGTCTGTGCGGACAGGCCGATCAGCGGCAGGACGGGATCCTCCCCCGGCTCGGGGACGACGACCCCGTAGAGCGCGCGCTGGAAGCCCAGCACGATCACGGCGACCGGATTCAGCAGGTAGAGCACCCACGCGTCGAACCCCAGGATCCGGATCGTCTCGAGCTTGTCCTGCACCAGCCAGCCTTGGTAGACGATCGGCGTCGCCCAGAACCACACGAGCAGCGCGAGGTTCAGGAGGTGACCGACGTCGCGATAGCGCACGTTGAGGGCCGCGATCCACAGACCGAGCGCGGTGGCGAACACGACCACGACCACGAGCGCGAGCGGGAGCAGCCACAGCTCGGGCAGATGAAAACCGTGCCCCGACACGCCGATGAACACGAGGAACACGGCGGACTGCAGGACGAAGTCGAACAGGGCGACACCGACGAACGACAGCGGCAGGATCTCCCTCGGGAACGCCATCTTCTTGACGAGGTTGGCGTTGTCGATCACGGAGCTGGCGCCTCCCTGCAGCGTGTTCGCGAGGAAGTTCCACACCAGCAGGCCCGACAACAGGAACACGGGGAAGTCCGGGACCCGGTTCCGGAACACCGCGGCGACGAAGGAGAAGACGGCCAGGAAGACGACCGGGTTCAGGAGCGACCACACGGCGCCGAGCACCGACGCCGTGTACTTCACCTTCAGCTCCTTGCGGACGAGGTTGACCAGCACCTCTCGGTGCGCGATCAGCTCACGGAGTCGAGGGCCCACCCGGAGGCGGGGGGACTCGGACGTGCGTTCGATGGCGGTGGTCGAGGCGATGATCGCAGGCTCCTGTTCGCGGAGAACGCCCTGGTCAGGGCGAGCATCGCGAGTGTAGCAACGGCCCTGCGCCGCACCGCGGAACGGTCATGGCGTTCGTTCGAAGCTTTCGAGGGCACGGGCGTAGGAGACGCCGTAGCCCTCCTGGACCAGCGCGTCGTCGATGCCGAGGCGGCGAGGCTCTCCGCCCAGCGGGCGAGCATCGGCCGGGTGGGATCGGCGACGATCGCACTGCGTCGCGAGGATCGCCTCCTCGTAGCCCCTCGCGGTCGCATCCGCGGCTCGGAGCGCGGCCATGTGTGCGCGCGCGGCGGCGCCGATCCGCGCGCGTCGCTCCGGGTCGTCCCGGAGCTCCAGGATCCGTTGCGCCAACTCCGCGGGTCGGCCGGTCCCGGAGCGATCGCGCACCACGAGGTCCTCGGGGATGTCGAGATAGGTGCCCGTGGCCGAGACGATCGTCGGCATGCCGGCCACCATCGCCATCGAGAGCGACCCGCTCACCTCGCCCCGATGCGGGAACCGGAGGTCCACCGCGACGTCGGCCGCCACGAGCCACGCGCGGAAGTCGTCATCGGAAACGTCGTGAGAAAGGTGACCCGATCCCCCACGCCGTGCGCGGCGATCGCGCGCGCCGATGTCGGTCCCCGGGATGCGCCGACCGACGATCACCGCGTGCACGTCGTCGGGCAAGGTGGCGATCGCTTCGACCAGCGCCGGCAGGCACTTCGCCTCGTTGATGTCGCCCGGCGCGACGACGATCGATGCGTACGCCCGCCGCCTCCAGCGCCGACGCGGAGCTCGCGCGCTCGAGGCTCCGCCCGACGCATCGACGCCTCGTCCTCCACCACCGGATGGGGCACCGTGAAGATCGGCGTTCGGACCCCGGCCGACTGCAGGTACCGCTTGCAGAACGCGGAATGGACGACGATGCCCTCGGGCGGCTCTGGCCACCGCCGCGCACGACACCGACGCAAGAGGTTCATGCCTACGATGTCGGGATCCGTCGATCTGGAGCGCAGCGCCGCGGCTTCCCTGGCGCCGCCCAGGCCAGCCGGATCGCCCTCGCCTGCGAGGCCGCGCAGACAGCCCATCGAGCGCGAGCTCGTGGAGGACGACGAGGCCGGGCGAGGCGAGGGCCGAGTGGTAGATCTCGCGGTGGAACGCTAGCGTTGTTGCCGAGCTGGTAGATCGCGACGTCGTACGCAGCGAGCGAGCGTCGATGACGCGACCGCACGGGCCAGACGACGTCCGTCCGAAGACGCTGGAGGAACCCGATGCGACGGAGTCCCTCCATCACCGCTCGGTCGTACGACGCGATCCCCGTCGCCGCGGGCGGCATCGGGCCGACGAACGCCAGCCGCCCGTTCGTCCGGCGGGGCGGGACGCGCCGGAGGCAGGAGCCCGACTCGCCGAGCGACCCTCGCCCCGACCCGGCGCACCGTCGGGTTCATCCGAGCAGACGCTCCACGACCTCCGGCCATGCCGGCACCGATCCAGGAGCATTCTTGCCGGCCCTCGCCCCACACCGTCGCCGCGTCCCGATCGGACCAGAGCCGATCGAACGCATCGGCGATCGATCGGCCAGTGGCTCGCTCACCAACCCGGTCACCCCGTCCTCGACGAACTCGAGTGGCCCACCGCTGTCGGTGAGCGTGACGACGGGACGAGCCGCCGCGAACCCTTCGATCGTGACGTACCCGAAGTCCTCGTCGTAGGGACCGAAGAACACGCCGAGCGCGCCGAGATACAGCTCGTGCAGTCGTTCGTCTGGGACGCCGACCTCCAGACGAACCCGATCCTGGAGGCCGTGGAGCTTGATACGGGAGCGGAGCATGCGCTCGTGCGGTCCGCGGCCAACCAGCACGAGCTTGACCGGCGTGCGTACGTGCCGCATCGCGTCGATCGCGAGCCCCTGTCGCTTGAGCGACTCGAGCCGGCTGGGATAGAAGAGGTAGTCGCCGAGACTCCGTGGCTCATGGGTCAGCAGAGCGTCCGTGGCCGGCGAACGATGATAGACGACGTCGCTCTTCAGCCTGAGCGAGTTCCAGAGGCGGTCCGCGACGTTCGTCGAGTTCGTGAACAGCCGCTTGGCCTCACCCAGCGCGAGACGGTCCGCGTTCCACACGAGTTTCCGGATCGTCGGTCCCTCCTTTTGGCGCGACAGGTCCGAGAACTCCGGATGATCCCAGAGCTCATACGCCGACCGGTGTTGATGGATCAGCCAGACGATCTTCCGTTCGTGCGGCGCGAGGTACGCGGGAAACTTCAGCGCGATGGTGGCGTCGACCTTCAGCCCGTTGGACTCGGTGATGTCGAAGCTTCGCCAGACGGCCATCTGATGAGCGAGCTCGGTCGCCGGATACCATTTGCCGGCGATCGTGACCAACTCCGCCTCGTGGCCGGCGTCCTTCAGCGCTTCGACGAGGGTCTCGGCGTGCAGCTCCGCTCCGCCCCTGACGAACGCCGTCTGGGGATGGAGGACGGCGATCCTCACGACGCCGTACCGCCGCGACGATCCAGGTCTTCGCGCAGTCGTGCGAGCTCCTCCTCCGTTTCGAGGAGGCGTCGGGCGAGCTCACCGTTCATCTCCGAGAGATCGGCGAGCAAGCGGTCGTAGCGCATCGTGGAAAAGCGGGTGAGCCGCCAGGTGAAGAGCTTGATCCTCCGCTTCAACCCGGAAGCGGATCCGAGCAGGCTCTCGGCGGGGACGAGCTGCCGCTGATCGACACGCAGCTGATGCGTGTACGCATCCAGTCGCGCGCCGAGCGAGCCGAGATCGGTCGGGAGCCGGGGCGCCCCGTCCCCTGCCCAGTAGACCTCCCGGGCGAGGCCAGCCGTCACGTCATCCGGCCCGCTCGGCGGAGCGCCGGGCGGATCACCAGCATCGGGCTCACGGCTCACGTCGCCGCCGTCGGTCTGCGTCATCCCGCCGCCTTGACCGCCCAGATCGCGACGTCCTGCGCCCTTCCCCGGTGGTCTTCATGGAGGAAGCGCACCTCGACCCGCGGGAAGCCGGCGTGCTCGGCCATGAGGCGCAGCGTTTCCGGATGACCCGGCCAGGTGTGAGTGACATCCGCGACGAAGTAGTCGGCGATCGCATCGGGGTTCTGGCCGTTGATCGTCTCGAGCAGGAGGGCCCCTCCGGGGACGAGCGCCCGATGGACCTCCTCGAACAGATGGACCCATGAGCGTCTCGGGAGATGCTCGATCAGCTGGATCGCGCTGACCCCGCCGACCGGGTCGTCGGGTCGCGTCTCGAGGTAAGCGAGGACATCGGCGAGCGTCACGTCGATCCCACGCGCCCGACATGCTTCGACCGCGTCCGGTGACGCATCGACGCCCTCCGCCTCCCAGCCCCATTCCCGAAGGACGGTGCAGAATTCCCCCTGACCGCATCCGAGATCGATCCAGCGGGGGCGGCTCTCTTCGGTCGACGCGAGGGCCTCGCGCAGTGGCACGGCGAGGTCTTCGTACCCCCGCAAGCGATCCTCGATCGACCCAGCGGCCCCGCGCATGCGTTGCTCGAACGCCCAGTAGTAGCCGTCCGGGATCTCTGTCCAGACCGCGCTGCCGCTGGTCGCGGTCCCCGACGGCGAGAGAGCCCGGAGCGCCAACTCCAACCGCTCGTAGTCGCCACGTGCCTTCCGTACGACCTCCTCCGCCTCCGCCAGCCGCGACGCGAGATCGCTCGCGACGGTCGCCAGGTCGCCCAGGAGTCGGTCGTAACGGCGCGTCGCGGGTCTTGTGATGCGGAACACCAGCGTCTTGAGCCGACGTCGCACGGAGGAGGGTGACTGGAGGAAGGCCTCTCCTTGGGGGAACGGCTGATTCTGCTCGCCTCGCAGTCGCGTGACGAGTTCTCGGAGCGCCGCAGCGAGCTCCCGGGTCGTCCCCTCCCAGGATTCCGTGCCCGGTACGGTCGCGGGCGGCCGATCGTCGTCCATCGCGCGACAGGCTACAACGGAGGGCGGTTGACCTGAGGTTGTCTTAATCCTTGCGGAACCTCGGACCTTTGCAGTCCTCGCGCTCCGGAGCGCACGGGGCAGCCGCGGCGGCTGGGAGAGATCGAACGCGGAAGACATCGGTGTCGCTTCCCGGTCGCGTCGGGTGAGCTGCGTCGATCCACTCGTTGAAGTGTCGCGCGCGATCTGGAGAATGGAGTGTGGAGCAGGGGGGGAGGGGGAGGACAAGGCATCGCGCGGAGAAGATCGCGGAGATCGCCCACGGACCATGGGAACTCCACACGACCGACACAGGGGTGGCGCGGGGCTCGATATCCTTTGAAGGTGATGGTGGAGGGCAGGCGTTCTCACCGCACGCTGACGAGGGTCTTCCTCGGGGTGGCGGCGACGATCGCCCTCCTGGTTGGTGTGGTGACTTCTCTCCTCGCCGTCCAGTGGGTGCAGCTGCGCGATGTCGGCACCGACGAACGATGGCACCGGGAGGATCCCCCGGGCGAGTCAGGCGCCGAGACGGGCGGGTGCTCACGGCAGCCCTGCAACTACCTGCTTTCGGAAGCGACTCACGCCGCGGGTTCTCGCTCGACCAGGTTGCTCCGACGAGTGACGGCCAGCCGCCCACCAGCCGCGCCGACACGGTCATGCTCGTACATGTCGACCCGATCCAGCAGCGGGCGATCGTGCTGTCCTTCCCACGCGATCTCTGGGTACGTATCCCGGGGCGGGGCTTCGACAAGATCAACGCCGCCTTCGAAGGAGGGCTCCAGCACGGCGGACCGCAACTGATGGCGCAGACGGTGGCGAACCTGACGGGGTTGGCGGTGGATCATTACCTCTATGTGGATCTCGCCGGCTTCCAGCGGATCGTGGACACGATGGGCGGGGTGCCGATGTGCATCCCGTCGTACAACGTCAACACCCGGGATGGCTCACCCATACGGTGTCCCCCGGAGAGACCACGCAGGTGTACTACGACGAGATCGGCCACATCGCGGACCCGGACGCTCACCTGAACATCGAACCCGGCTGCCAGCGTCTGAACGGCACCGAGGCGCTCGCATACGTTCGCGCACGCCATCTCCCGTGCGATCACATCCCCGACTTCGCCCGGATCGGTCGGCAGCAGCAGTTCCTCCGCGCGGTCATCAATCAGATGCTGCGTCCGACGATGGTCGCGAAGGCCCCCTCGCTCGTCTCGCCGATCCTCGCGAGCCTCCATCGCGACAAGGGGTTCCTCCCGAGCGACCTGGTATTCCTGACCGGGCAGCTGCGCGGACTCACGACAGGGGCGGTCGAGTTCCGCACGGTTCCCGGGCTCTCTGCGTGGGAAGGCACCAAGTCGGTGGTGAAGATGGCTCCGGCGGCCCAGCGGATCTTCGCGGCGATCCGCGAGGGTCGTCCGCTCGGCAGCGTCGGGACGCAGCTGCTCAACACGCCGCCCTCAGAGGCCAACACGTCGGTCGCCGTCGTCGATGTGAGCTCCCAGGGGAAGGTGGACGCTGTCTCCCGATCGCTCGCGGATGCCGGCTTCGACGTCACGCCGGGCGTCTGGACGGAGGACGAGGGCCCATCGAACGTGGACGGAAACGCCATCGTCTTCCGACCCGGGGCGGATGCGGAGGCGCGGGTCGTCGCTGCGTACTTCCCCGGTCTCCCTCTCGTCGAGTCCGAGGAGCTCCGCGGGACGCAGGTTGCCCTCGTCATCACACGCTCGTACGCACCCCACGTGCCGGGGGAAGGTGGCGAACCACCTGCGACCGAGTGCCCCGCGACATCCTCGTAGCATCGCCGGGCTCCTCGAACACCGACCCGGTCGCGTCCACACAACGGTAAGGGACCGCTGCGGTCGACTAGCATCGGCCGATGCTGATCGCTCTCGTCGACCCGGGGGCGTACACGCCACCCTATGACGACCGTCTCGCATCCTCCCTAGCCGAGCGGGGACACAGTGTCCATCTCTTGACGGCGCCCTTTCGGTTCGGCGAGACGCCACGGGCCGATGGATACCGCCGCGAGGAGCTCTTCTTCCGCCTCAGTTCCTCCCTCTTCCGCCGCTCCCCCCGGTCGCGCTGGCGTCTTCCCCTGAAAGCGATCGAATATCTTCCTGGGACGAACCGCTTGCGGCGTCGGATCGACGAGCTGGATCCCGACGTCGTGCACTTCCAGTGGCTCGTGCATCGGCCCGACGTCGACCTGCGCTGGTTGCGCGCGATCGCCGCTCGGAGGCGGACGGTTTTCACGGCCCACGACCTCTGGGCGATGCTCGAGAGCCGCCCGGGTGAGTGGCGGCGGGTCTTCGAAGCCGTCGATCGGGTGATCGTCCACTCTCGCCGAGGGGTCGACGAGCTCAGGCATCTCGGTGTGGCGAAGGAACGGGTCGCTCGGATCCCACATCCGGTCTTCGACGCCGAGGAGGCACCCGACCCTACCCCGCCCGCCGGCAGCACATTGCTGGTCTTCGGCGTGATCCGAAGGTACAAGGGGATCGATCTGTTGCTCCGTGCCCTTCCGGAGATCGCCCGGGCGGTGCCCGAAGCGCGACTGATCGTCGCGGGCGACCCGCAGGATCCGGTGGGACCGTTCCAGGCTCTCGCAGTGCATCTCGGGATCGCCGACCTCGTGGAGTGGCGACTCACGTTCCAATCCGAGACCGAGATCGACGCGCTGATGGCCGAAGCCGCCGTGGTCGTGCTTCCGTACAGGCACCAGGTGGATTCGTCCGGAGTCCTCGCGAGGGCTCTGGGCCGGGGACGGCCGGTGGTTGCCACGAGCGTCGGCAACCTCGGGGAGACGGTCGAGGAGTTCGGCGCCGGCGAGGTCGTGCCACCCGAGGACGTCGGCGCACTCGCCACGGCATGCATACGGCTGCTGACCGACGCAGGGGCTCGTGAACGAGCCATCGAGGGAACGCTGTCCGCTCGCAGAGCGCTCACCTGGCAGGCTTCCGCCCAACTGCACGAGCAGTTGTATGCCGGGATCCGCGAACCGAGCGCTCCGAACCCCTGAGTCAGAAGTATCGGTGCATGGTTGGTCACCTCGGTCTGGCTGCCTCTTCGTAGACCTCGGCGGCGATCGCAGCCGAGCGATCCCAGGTGAAGGTGGCCGCTCGTCTCCTTCCTTTCTCGCGAAGCGTTGCCGCGAACCCGGATCGCCGAGCACTCGCTCGATGGCCTCTGCGATCGCGTCGACCTCGACGGGATCGACGAGTAGGGCTGCATCGCCCGCAACCTCCGCCGTTGCCGTGCCGGCCGATGTCACGACCGCGGCCCCTTGCGCCATGGCATAGAGAACCGGGAACCCGAATCCCTCGCCGAGACTCGGGTAGACCACGACCGAGGCCCTCGCACACAAGGCGTCGAGATCGCCAGAAGGGACCGCGCCGAGCCGGCGGCACCGCCTCCCGAGCCGTGACGCGGCAGCTTCCACCTCTGCCTCCCAGGCCGGCGGATTCCAGCCTTGCGGGCCCGCAAGGACGAGGTCGTGGTCGGTCCTCGGGAGCTTCTCGAACGCCTGGAGGAGCCGAGGGAGGTTCTTCCGTTGCTCGATCGTTCCGCAGAAGAGCACGTACGGGCGTTCGAGACCGTAGCCGCGAACGGCCGTCTCGGCCTCATCGCTCCCGAGGGAACGTGCGCGCACGCCCCACGGCACCAACCGCAGGCGCTCCGGCTCGATGCCCGCGGCACGACACGCGTCGATCGAGGCTCGCGAGGGACACATCACGAGTCTGGCGTGACGTCGCGCGAGCTCGAATCCCCGTTTCAGCACGGCGGCGGAATGCCACGTGTAGTGGTCCGGATGACTCAGGAACCACAGATCGTGCACGGTCGCGACCAACGGGGCCCTCGATGGCGGCACCACATAACCCATGTCATGCACGACGTCGACGAGGCCCGTCGCTCGCTCAACCAGGGGCCGCCGCAACAACTGCCAGGACTCGTAGAGCGCCCGTCGAGGCAGAAGGAGTTGTCGCACGGGCACAGGAGGCGTGAACGCGTCGAGAGGGGGCTCGCGATGCCACGCGGACACGCCCACGAGATCGAGATCACCGCGCATCCGGAGCGCCCTCAACAGCTCCACCGTCGATGTCGCGATGCCGCCCGGAACGACGTGCCACGACTGTTCGACCGTTACTGCGACGCGCATGCGCGACGACTTGTGTCGGACATCGGATCGTAACGGGGAGCAAGACCCACGCTGGTACTCTAGCCAGACCCGGGGTCCGGGTTCGTCGGATCCCTTCGTCTGGCCCCGGAGGCCCGGTGCGCGTTACGCTCGTCAACCTCTTCTACCCGCCCGACCTCGCCGCGTCCGCGCATCTGGCTGCGTCCTTGGCCGATCACCGCGTCGCACAGGGCGACGAGGTCACCATCGTGTGCGGCCGAGGCGGCTACCTCGGGGGCGCCGAGCGCGGCGCCCGGTCCTCCGGCGCAGCCGACGCACCGACCGTGATCCGCGTATGGACCCCGGCGCTGGGGAAGGCGACGAACACCCGCCGCCTCGGGGACTACGTCGCGTTCCTGGCCGGAGCGGTGGCGCGTGTGCTGATCCTGCCGAGGCAGGACGTGGTGGTCGCCCTCACGACGCCGCCCTATACGCTTGTCGCCGCCGTCGCCCACCGGCTCCTGCACCCGCGTGCCAAGGTCGTCCTGTGGTCGCTCGACCTGTATCCGGACGCCGCCGAGGCGTACGGCACGATCCGTCCCGGCGGGTTCATCTCCCGGATCCTCCGAGCCGCATCGCGATGGCTGATGCGGCGTGTCGATCACGTGGTGGCTGTCGACGACGCGATGTTGCACCGTGTGCTGACCGGGTACGCGCACGATGGCCGACCTGTCGGTTCGGTGATCTCGAATTGGGAGCCGGCCGCCCGATTCCCGCCTGACAGCCCAGCGACACCGTGGGCCGGATACAGCGAGGCGGCGCTGGCGGACCGATTCATCGTCCTTCACACCGGGAATTTCGGGGTGGGACATCGCGCGGATGGGATCGCGGACGCCGCTGCAAGTCTGGCCGACGACCAGGTGACGTTCCTGTTCGTCGGTGGGGGCGCCCGCGTGCCCGAGCTCACCGCCGAAGTTGAGCGCCGGAACCTCCGGAACGTCCTGTTCCACGGGTATGTCCCGCGCGCCGAGACGTTGGGAGTCCTGGCGGGAGCTCGGTGCTCGCTGATCTCCCTGGACGACCGCTCCCTCGGGATCATGAGTCCCTCGAAGATGCACAGCAGCCTCGCGATGGGCCTTCCGATCGTCTACGTGGGGCCGACCGGGACCAACGTGGACGATGCGATCGTGAAGTACCGATGCGGATTCTCGATCCGGCAGGGAGACGTCCACGGGATCGTCGAGGCGATCCGGCGGCTGCGGAGCGATCGCGACCTCGCCGACGAGCTCTCACAGAACGCCCGGCGGGCCTTCGAGGAGGCCTACTCCGATCGGAGCGCGCTCCCTCGGTTCGATGCCCTGTTCGAAGGACTCACCCGTGCCGGGCGCCATCTCGCCGAGGGATAGGATGACCCGGTTCCGAAGGGGGTGACGTGACAGGCGACGCGATCCGCGTGCTGCTGGTGGGGACCGGTGAGGGCTTCGGGACCGAGCTGGAGGGCGAAGGCTTCGAGGTCGCCCGCATCCCGGACCTCGCGTCGCTCGGTCCGGGATCGGATCAGGATGCGGTGATCGTCGCGCTCGACGATCCCGGACCGCTCGAGGCGCTGGAGACGCTCCGTCTGAAGACGCCGGCCGCGGCCGTGCTCGTCCTCACCGCCGCCGGCCACGAAGCGGACGGAGCGGTCGCGCTGCATGCCGGAGCCGAGGATCACCTCGTCCGCGACCAGATCGCCGAGGGGCTCCTGCCGCGGGCCGTCCGCTACGCCGTCGAACGTCGCCGCCTCCGCCGCGAGCTCGCGACGATCGACGAGCTCACGCGGCTCCCCAACCTCCGAGGCTTCGTCGCGATCGCCGAGCATCAGCTCCGGATGGCCGATCGCGCCGGGACGTCCGTCGTCCTGCTCTTCGTGCGGCTGGACGATCATCGTGCCGCGCTGGCCGGCTCGCGACCGGACGCCGCCGACGAGCTCGCCGTCGAGGCCGCCGAGGTTCTGCTGAGCGCGATCCGCGACGCGGACCTCCCCGCGCGCATCGCCGCGGACACCTTCTGCGTGCTCCTGTCGGGCGATGCCAAGGGGGCGGAGGTGTCGGTGCTCTCCAGGCTGGTGGAAGCGATCGCGATGCACGACTCGAAGCGCGCCGACCCGAAGCGCCTGACCCTCTCGGTCGGCAGCGCCGTGTACGACCCGGCGCAGCCGGCGAACCTCGAGGGCCTCCTGGAGGCCGCCGAGGCCGGTCTGCGACCGCACTCATCCGACACGTGATGACCTGCGAATACCTCCCGCGACTATGGCCGCGACCATCGGATCTCCCGGGAGGCGGGCGCCACGAGCGCATCGATGACGATCGGCACGACGCGGAGCGCTCCGATGCGCTCCGCTGAGCCGGCGGACACACGGGACGAGGATCTGCTCCTGCGCGTCGGCGCCGGAGACGAGCAAGCGTTCCGCGAGCTCTTCGGCCGATACGCGGCCGTGGCCCACGCCCTCGCCTTCCGGTTGGTCCGTCAAGCACAGGTCGCGGAGGAGATCGTGCAGGAAGCGTTCCTCGCCGTCTGGCGGAACCCGGATCGGTACGACGCGGCCAGGGGGTCGGTCCGGTCCTGGCTCATGGGGACCGTCCACCACCGCGCGGTCGATGCGGTGCGACGGGAGCAAGCGCAGCGGCGCCGCGCCGAGCAGGCCGCCGGACTGGGACCGGGCATCGTCGAGGACCCGGTCGACGACGTGCTGGCGGCGATCGACCTCCCGCGGGAGCGGCGACTCGTCCGGACGGCGCTCGGCGAGCTGCCCGAGGAGCAGCGCGAGGTGATCCAGCGGATGTACTTCGACGGCCTCTCCCAATCGCAGATCGCCGAGCGGACCGGTCTCCCGCTCGGCACCGTGAAGTCCCGCACGTTGCTCGCGATGCGCCGGCTGCGCACCCATCTCGGGGAGGGCTCGCGATGATCCGCGACCACGCGCTTGATCGACGAGCTCCTGGCGATCCGGGCGCTCGACGGCCTCGACGAGGGCGACGCCGCGCTGCTCGAGCGCGAGCTCGCCGCGCACGGCGAGTGCGACGAATGCCGACGGCTCGAGGCCCAGCACGCCGAGGTCGCGGGGATGCTGGCGCTCGCGCTCGATCCTCGCCCGGTGCGCGAGGACATGGCCGACCGGATCCTCGCGGAGGTCGCAGGCCCCCGGCGGCGCGACCGCACCCCCGGCGCCGGATGAGCTCGCCGGCCGCCGGAACGCTCGCCTCGGCCGGTGGCAGGCCGCGTTCGGCGTCGCGGCGGCGGTCGCCCTCGTCCTCGCGTTCGTGCTCGCGACGCGACCGGACGCGGGACCGCCGTTCCCGGGAGGCGTGATCGTCCCCTTCGAAGGTGCCGGCCCCGGGGAGGTCGCCCTCGCCTACACGCCCGGCGAGCCCGGCGCGCTCGTGTGGGCGACCGGTCTCCCCGATCCCGGAGCGGGCAAGGTCTACGAGCTCTGGATGTTCGAGGACGGCGATCCGATCCGCGCGACCTGCCTCGCCCCCAGCGGTGGAGCCGTGGCTGCCTCCCTCGACGCGGATCTCAACTCGGCGGAGCTGATGGCCGTCACCGTCGAATCCTCCGAGTGCCCCGATGCGCCGACCACCGACCCGCTCTACACCGCGACGCTCGACGCTCGCAGTGACGCATCGCGAGCGGGCGACGCCTACGCGTCGGCGAGCGCCTCGCGCAGGACCATCGGCAAGATCCCGCCGTGGCCGAAGATCGCCACCTCGGCCGCCTGGTCGATCCGGACCCTGACCGGGAACGAGTGCGACGACCCGTCGAGCCGGGTGACCTGCACCGTCGCGTCCTGCCCCGGCGTGATCCCGATCTCCAGACCGAGGATCGCGAAGGTCTCCTCTCCGGAGAGCTCGTGGCTCGCCGCCGACTCCCCGGTCTCGTACTGGAGCGGAAGGATGCCCATGCCGACGAGGTTCTGCCGGTGGATCCGTTCGAAGGACTCGGCCAGCACGAAGCGCACGCCGAGGAGCGCGGGGCCCTTCGCGGCCCAGTCTCGCGACGACCCGCTCCCGTACTCCTTGCCCGCCAGGATGCCGAGCGGTGTCCCCTCCTCCGCGTACCGCACCGCGGCGTCGTAGACGCTCGTGACCTCGCCGCTCGGGAAGTGGGTCGTCCACGGACCCTCGGTGTCCGGCGCGAGCCCGTTGCGGAGCCTGGCGTTCGCGAACGTCCCCCGCATCATCACCTCGTGGTTCCCTCGCCTCGCGCCGTACGAGTTGAAGTCGCGTTGCTCGACCCCCCGTTCCAGGAGGTACCGGCCCGCGGGCGAATCGGGGCGGATCGCCCCGGCGGGCGAGATGTGGTCCGTCGTGATGGAGTCGCCCACCATCACGAGGATCCGAGCGGCCTCGATGCGCGAACCCTCCGCCCCGTCGTCGCCGACCGGGCCGGCATCCAGTCCCGAGAAGAAGGGTGGTTCCCGGACGTAGGTCGAGTCCGGATCCCACGCGTAGTCCGGCCCGGTCGGCGTCGGCAGGGCCGCCCAGCGCTCGTCGCCGTCCCAGATCCGGCTGTACTGATCCACGAACTGGTCCTCCGAGATCGCGGTCGCGATCACCTCGGCCACCTCGGTGGGGCTCGGCCAGAGATCACGGAGGAACACCGGCCCCTCGGAGCCTTCGCCGAGCGGCTCGGTCGTCGGATCGAAGTTGATCCTTCCCGCGAGGGCGTACGCCAGGACGAGCGGCGGCGAAGCCAGGTAGCTCGCCCGGACCTGCGGGTGGATGCGCCCTTCGAAGTTCCGGTTCCCCGACAGGACGGCCACCACGTTCAGCTTCTCGTCGTCGACCACCTTCGCCACGTCGTCCGGAAGAGGACCGGAGTTCCCGATGCACGTCGTGCACCCGTATCCGACCAGGTTGAACCCGAGCTTCTCCAGGTACGGCGTCAGCCCCGCTCGGTCCAGGTAATCCGTGACGACCCGGGAGCCGGGCGCGAGTGACGTCTTGACCCAGGGCCGGGACTCCAGACCCGCGTCGACCGCCCGCTTCGCGAGGAGACCGGCGGCAACCATCACGGACGGGTTGGACGTGTTCGTGCAGGAGGTGATCGCCGCGATCACGACGGAACCGTGTCCCACGTCGCGTCCGTTGGGGGTCACGTCTTCGGCCCATCCCTTCTCCTGGCCGCTCACGTCGGGGTTGCCCCCTTCGTTGAGGAACCGACCGACCTCCGTCGGCTTGGGATCGGGTTCGAGGTGGCGTTGGAACGCGTCGAGGAACGAATCCCACACCTTGGGCAGCGCCACTCGGTCCTGGGGACGTCGAGGGCCGGCCATCGACGGTTCGATGACGGCGAGATCGAGCTCCAGGGTCTCGTTGAACGCCGGCGCCTCGTCGGCGTCTTCGCGGAAGAGCCCTTGCGCATCTCGTGTACCGCTCCACCCGGTCGGTCAGGTGCCCTCGCCCGGTGAATCGGAGGTACTCGAGCGTCCGCGCGTCCACGGGGAAGTACGCGGACGTGGCCCCGTACTCGGGGCACATGTTCGACAGGGTCGCCCGATCGGCGATCGTGAGGGAGGACAGACCGGCTCCGAAGAACTCCACGAACCTGCCGACGACCCCGTGCGCGCGGAGCATCTGGGTCAGCGTGAGGACGAGATCGGTCGCGGTCGTGCCCGCGGGGAGCTCCCCCGTCACGCGCACGCCGACCACATCCGGCTGCGGCAGGAACGTCGGCTGCCCCAGCATCGCCGCCTCCGCCTCGATCCCGCCCACGCCCCACCCGAGGACGCCGAGGCCGTTCACCATCGTCGTGTGGGAGTCGGTGCCCATCAGGGTGTCCGGGAAGGCCACGCCGTCCCGGACGGTCACGACCTGGCCGAGGTGCTCCAGATTCACCTGGTGGCAGATGCCCGCGCCGGGCGGCACGACGCGGAGCCCGTCGAAGGCCTGCTGCGCCCATCGGAGCAGCGCGTAGCGCTCACCGTTCCGGCGGTACTCCCAGTCGATGTTGGCCTCGTAGGCGTCCCGGGACCGGAAGAGGTCGACCTGGACCGAGTGGTCGATGATCAGGTCCACGGGGACGAGCGGATTGACGGTGGCCGGGTCCCCCCCGGAGCGCGCGACGGCGCTGCGCATCGCCGCCAGGTCGACGACCGCTGGGACGCCGGTGAAGTCCTGCATCAAGACGCGAGCCGGCATGAACGCGACGTCGGCCGACGGCTGCGGCCACCGCGCGAGCGCCCGGACGTCCTCGTCCGCGACGTCTCGGGTCCCCGCGCGGCGGAGGAGGTTCTCGAGAAGGATCCGGACGGTGTGGGGAAGACGACTCACGTCGGCCACGCCTGTCTCGGCGAGCCACGGGAGCGAGTAGAAGTCGAGGGCTCCGTCGGCCGTCTCGAGCGACAGGCGCGCGCCTGCGAGTTCCGATGTCATCCCTGCGTGTCCTGACTCCTCGTCTCGGGCTCCCGTCGTCGGCCTTCGTCCTTCCATCCTCCCACGCGGACGAAGGAACCCCTCCTCGGAAGCGAGCCCTCGGGCTGCCGGGCTCGAGTCTTCTCAGGCCTCGGAACCCTCCAGGTGCTGCTTCGCGGCTCGCCCCGCCTCGATCGCCTCTCTGTGGTCGATCCGGCGCTCGCGGCGGAGCTTGGCCTCGCCCTGCCGACGTCGCTGCACGTCGGTCTCGGCGAGCAGTGCCGGCACGGGGCGGGGTCGCCCATCCGCATCGACGGCCACGAAGACGAGGTACGCGCTGTTCACGTGACGAACCACGCCGGTGAGAGGGTTCTGCGCCTCGACCCGGACGCCGCATTCCATCGAGGTCGTGCCGACGTCGTTCACCGATGCCTTCAGGACGACCACCTCGCCGATGTGGACGGGCTCGAGGAAGGTCATCTCGTCGATGCCGACCGTGAGCGCGATCCCCCCGGAATGCTTGATCGCAGCCAGTGCGGCCGCCGTGTCCACCAGGCGCATGATCACACCGCCATGGACGTTCCCGGCGACGTTCGCGTCCGTGACCTCCATCATCTGCGTGAGGGTCACCTCCGAGTCGGACGCGCTGCGAGCGTTGGGGGCGGACACGTGCGGCATCCTACGTGGCTGCCGATGTGTCGCCGGACGGCCGATACCATCGGAACCATGTGGACGTGGCGATCGGTGCGGACATCGGGGGGCATGTTGGCCATCGCGATCACGATCGTGGCGTGTGGCACGGAACGTGCGTCGCCGCCGAGCCCGACGGTGTCACCCAGCCCGAGCCCGAGCGTGTCATCCACCCCCGAACCCTCCCCCTCCCCGGAACCCTCTCCGAGCCCCGAGCCACTCGACCGACCCCGAGCCCGGGGACATGCCGACGTCGTTCGCCGCAGACGTCTCACCCCCGGAGCTCCCTCCCGAGGACCTGGTACCGGAAGCCGCGGACGTGACCGGCCAATGGTTCGCCTTCACCGACGACGGCGTCATGGTGGTGATCGCGTGGGTGGAGCCTGGATCCGACTTCTCCCGACTGCCCCGAGGGTTCGCGGTCTGGCGACGGCACGGGTCGGCTCCGTACTGGCGCGCGGACCTCGTCCGGCGCCACGACGCCGAGGACGGGATCCAGGAGCTCCAGATCACGACGGCGGACGTCACCGGCGACAGCTCGGATGACGCCCTGGTCTTCGAAGGCGTGGGCGGATCGGGGGCATGCGGCAGCTGGTCCGCGATCGACCTCGTTCGGCTGAAGGTGACGTATCGACGTCAGATCTGCGACGGCCGGATCGAGCCCGGACCGTTGGGATCGCCCGGTCTCGTCGTGACCCGATCGGTCTACCGAGAAGGCGACGCGCATTGCTGCCCGAGCGCCGTGCGGAGGACCACCCTGACCTGGAACGGCACGGCCTGGCGCGTCACCGACTCGACCCTGACGGCGAACTGAGCCCGCGTCCGGCCATCGTCCCTGGTGGCGAGCACGACCTCGGCCGGAAGACCTAGGCCGTTCGTCCCTCTGAATGACCAAGCGGAATCCCCCGGTCGGCACTGAACCTGCCGGAGCGGCGTGCCGATAACGATGCCGGGAGACCGCACAAGGGGGCTTGGTACGCGCATGTTGACTGGGAACGGTCTGGCACGCAGGGTGCACATCGCGCTCATCGCCCTGCTCGTCGTCGGGGTCGCGGGTTCGTTCTGGATGAGCTTGCGGGCGCGGGACACCGCGCGAGACCGCGTGGTCGAGCAAGCCGAGGACCTCGTCGACAGCTCCCTCACGCTCGTCTTCGATCCGGAGGATCTGCAGCGAGACGCCTCCCCCGAACGCATCCGGGAGCTCTCGCGAGCGATCGACGACGTCGTCTTCGATCCGAGCGACTTCGAAACCGTGACCTTGTTCGCCGCGAGCGGAGAGATCCTCTTCTCGACGGACGACGGGAACATCGGCCAGCGGTTCGCCGGGGAGCGCGCCCGCATCCGAGCCGCGTTCAACGGAGCGCCCCAGGCGCGGCTGGAAGACAACACCTTGTTCGTCACCGTGGGACTGCGCTTCCCTTCCGGCGTGGGCAGCACGGCGGCCGTCGAGCTCTCGCATCCCGCGGACGACATCGCCGGGGCGGCCGGCCCGTGGCGGACCAACATGTTCTTCTTGGGAGGCGCGCTTGATCCTCGTCGGGCTCGCTGCCGGTGCGCCGAGCCGCCGGGGAGCCGACGCGCACGCCCAAGACCCCAGACAACGTGTCGCCGTGATCCCGGGCCGTCAGCCCGGGCCGGCGAGGCAGCTGATCCAGGCACCGCAGCCGGGGATGAAGGAAGAGGCGGAGGCTCGCCGGCGCGCCGAGACCCGCGCGCAGGAGGCCGAGCAGCGCGTCACCCTGCTGCAGGATCAGTACCGAGCCACGCTCGACGAGCTCCAGACGGCGCAGAGGATGCTTCGCGACCAGCCGGTCGGAGGAGACCGCGTCATCGAGGAGCGGGCGGTGAAGGCCGAGGGAGCCGTGCGAGCGCTCGAGCAGCGGCTCCACAGCGTGACGGCGGAGCGCGACCGGATCGCCGGAGAGCTCTTGGCACGCCGGGACGCGATCGCGGGACCCGGTCAGGATGAGATCAAGCAGGTCGAAGCGGAAGCGATGGGCCTCCGAGCCGAGCTCGAGGGCGCGCAGACGCAGCTGTCGATGACGATCCAGCAGGTGGAGGCGCTCCAGCGCCAAGCGGAGCGCTCCCGAGAGCTCCAGGAGGAGTTGGATGCCGCGCAGCTGGAGTCGCTGCACGCCCGCGACGCCATGGACGCGATGCAGATGGAAGTGCGGAGCGCCCGCACCGAGTTGGACGATGCCCGAGGCGAGCTGCGGGCGCTCCGGAGCGAGGAGCAGCGTGCCGCCGAGCTCACGGACGAGCTCCGGACCACGAAGTCCGAGGTCGAGAGCTTGCGGGCGTCGCATCAAGCCGAGCTCGTCGAGAAGGAGGCGGAGCTCGAAGATCAGGTCCGCACGCTCCGCGAGGAGTTCCAGACCCAGCTGGCCGAGGCCGAAACCCGGCACGCCGCTCAGCTGGCGACGACGGAGAGGGAGTTCGCGGATCGCGTCGCCGCCGCCGCCAAGGGAGCAGAAGAAGCGAGCGAGCGTGTGGCCGCCGCGGGCGCCGACCTCGAGGCAGCCAGGTCGGAGTCGGAAGCACGCGTCGTGGACCTCCAGAGCGCTCGCGAGGAGCTCCAGATCGCACACGACCGGATCGAGGTGCTGCAGCAAGCCTTGGCGGAGGGCCAGGGTGCGTTCGACGGCGCTGCGGAAGAGGTGCAGCGGGCGCAGGCCGATCGCCACGCGCTCGCCGAGGAGATCGCCAAGCTCCGTGCCGCGCTGGGACAGTCCGACGCCGCGCTCGCGACGGAGCGCGCCGCGCGCGAAGCGTTGGAGAGCGCCGACGAGCGCACGCAGGAGGAGACCCACCTCGTCATCGAGCGCGCCGATCGGCTCGCGGCGGAGTTGGAATCAGCGGCCCAGGCCAACACGGAGATGAATCGCCGGCTCCAGGAGATCGAAGCCAGGCGCGCGCTCGAGATCGCCGAGGACGAGGGACGAGCGCACATGGACGAGCTGCTGACCGCGACGCAGGAACGTCTCGCGGGTCAGAGCGAGAAGTTGATCGCGGCCGAGGAGCGACTCCGAGAGACGGAGCGCCAGAACAAGATCGATGCCGAGCGGCTCGAGGAGCTCGAGACCCAGCTCCGCCAGCATCAGATGGCCGATCAGATGCGCGAGCTGCAGGGGCCGAAGCACGAGCAGCACGATGCGCTCGCGGTCGCCGTCGCGCCCGAGGAGGACCTCCGCTCGGTCACCCCGTTCATCAAGGAGATGTCGATGGACGCCCAGAAGACCATCTCGAGGATGATGGGCGTCGCGCAGCTGCTGAAGCACAAGCAGGGTGGCAAGGAGCAGGCCCAGCTGGTCCAGCAGCTCACGGCCAACGGGAGACGGCTCGGGAACACGATCCGCGATCTCTCGGACATCGACTCGATGGTCACCGGCACGATCACGCTCGATCGGCGGAACACCGACCTCGAATCGTTGATCCGCCGCGTGCTGGAGGAATCCGGGATCGAAGAAGAACACGACGTCCGTCTGGAGGTCGAGCCGGTGTCGATCGCCGTCGACCGCACCAGGACGGAGCAGATCATCCAGGCGCTGCTTCGGAGCGCCGGCGATCGCACGCCGGAAGGCAAGACCATCACGGTGCGACTGGTCCGCGACCGAGGCGGCGCCGTGATCGTGGTCGAGGATGCGGCGTCCTCCACGGAGATCTCCCTCAGTCCCATGGTCCGGCGCCTCGCCGAGGTGCAGGGCGGCTGGGCGAAGGTCGCACCCCGCGACGGCGGAGGTGCCGCGTTCCAGGTCTTCCTGCCCGCGCAACGGAACCGGTGGCGCTGCGCGGAGCCGGGAGAAGCGCCGGAAGAAGGCGAAGAGCCGGTCGCGGCCGTCAAGGACGAGCCCAACCACTGGGTCAAGGCGGAGCAAGCGCTCGTCGCGGAGCTCCGAGAGCTCTCGCAGGGCAAAGCGAAATAGTCGCTAGCCGCGCCGGAGGACCAGCGCGTCACCCTGTCCGCCGCCACCGCAGATCGCCGCTCCGCCGAGCTCCACGTCGCGTCGACGCATCTCCATCAGGAGGGTCAGGACGATCCTCGCGCCGGACGCGCCGATGGGATGGCCGAGGGCGACCGCTCCCCCGTTGACGTTGACGATCGCGTCGTCGACCCCGAGCAGCCGGGCGGAATGGATCGGCACGGCCGCGAAGGCCTCGTTGATCTCGACCAGACCCAGATCCGATGCCGCCAGCCCCGATCGCTTGAGGGCTCGCTCCAGCGCCATCGCGGGAACCGTGTGGAGCGACGGGTACCGGTCGGAGGACATGCCGTAGGCGACGATCTCGGCGAGCGGCGTGACGCCGAGCTCGTGGGCTCGTTCGGCGCTCATCACCACGACCGCGCACGCGCCGTCGGAGATCTGTGAGGCGTTCCCCGCCGTGATCGTCCCGTCGGCTCGGAACGCGGGCGCCAGGCCCGCGAGCTTCTCGGGCGTCGTGTCGGGACGGATCCCTTCGTCGCGATCCACCGTGACGGCCGGGCCCCGGCGCTGCGGCGCCTCGACGGGCACGACCTCCTCCGCCATGCGGCCGCTCTCCCACGCGGCGTGCGCCCGCTGGTGGGATCGAGCCGCCCACGCGTCCTGCTCCTCCCGGGAGAGACCGAGCTCCGCGCTCACCTCGTCGGTTCCCTCGCCCATGTGCTGGTCGAGGAACGACGACCACAGGCCGTCGTGGATCATCGAGTCGATCAGCTCCGAGTCCCCGAGCCGGGTGCCCTCCCGCCCCTTCGGCAGGACGTACGGGGCGTTCGTCATCGACTCCATCCCTCCGGCGACGGCCACCTCGATCTCGCCCGCTCGGATCATCTGGTCGGCCATCGCGATCGCGGACATGCCGGACAAGCACACCTTGTTGACCGTGATCGCCGGTACGTCCTTCGGGAGGCCGGCGCCGATCGACGCCTGGAGCGAGGTGATCTGGCCGGCGCCGGCCTGCAGGACGTGACCCATGATCGTGTAGTCGACCTGCTCGCCGGCGATACCCGCACGCTCGACGGCGGACCGGATCGCCATCGCACCGAGCTCGACCGCCCTGAGGTTCGAGAACGCCCCCCGGAACTTCCCGGTGGGCGTTCGGGCGCCCGCGACGATCACGGAACGGGTGGACGGGCTCATGGATCGAGTGTACGGCGGCCGATCGGTGGAGGGGTCGCGGACCGGGTCGGTCAGGCGCGGGCGGCGATCGAGTCCCGGATGACCTCGAGGATCTCGTCTCGGACGAGCTCGTCGCGCTCGACCAGCGCCTGCACCAAGGCCGAATGGACGTCGCTGTTCTCCGCGAGCACCGCGAGCACCCGCTCTTTCTGTGCCGTGAGGATGTCCTCCACGCTCTGCTTGCCTCGATCGTCGGCCAGGACCTTCGCCACGAGGTTCGCGCCCCCGATCGGCCCGTGCGACACGGCGTCGAAGGAGATCAGGGAGCCGGCCATCCCGAAGGACCCCACCATCTGGGCCGCCAGCTGCGTGGCCATCATCAGATCGCTCGCGGGCCCCGTCCCGGACTCGCCCAGGACGAGCTCCTCCGCCGCGAGACCCCCGATGGCGATCGCGATGGCGGACTCGATCTCGGTTCTGCTCCGGGTGAACCGCTCCTCCTCGTCTCCGTGCGCGAGCAGGCCGAGCGATCCACGCCGCTTGATGATGGAGAGCACCTCGAGCCGACGGTTCTCGCCCAGGAAATGCGCGACGACCGCATGGCCGGCCTCGTGGACGGCGACGGCCCGGCGATCGTTGTCCGTGTAGGTGACCGCTTGCTTCAAGCCGATCTCTTCGGCGAACTTGGCCTCCATCACGTCGGCGAAGTTCATCTCCCGTCGCCCGTCTCGCAGCGAGACGAGCAGCGCCTCGTCGAAGAGGTGCTCGATCATCACCGGCGTGTAGCCGAAGCATTCATGCGCGATCCGCATCCGGACCGACGGAGTCATCCAGTTGCTCGTGATGCTTCTTGCGCCCCAGGAAGTGATCGATGAGATCCTCGCGCTCGCTCTGCGTCGGCAGGTCGAAGTACAACCGTCGATCGAACCGTCCCGGCCGAAGCAGTGCCGGGTCGAGCGCGTCGGCCCGGTTCGTGGCCGCGATCAACAGGAGGTTGTGGTACTCGGGCCCGAGCATCTTGAACTGCCAGTTCGTCGGGAGATACCCGTTCAACCACGCCAACAGCTTGCCGCGGCATCCTCGTCCGCAGCCGTGGCTGATCGAACGACTGCATCTGGATCAGCAGCTCGTTCACCATCCCGCTCTCCGCCGGGCCGAGGAAGTGGCTGACGCTGCGGTCGAGGAGTCACGGGCGTCGCCGCGCTCATCCGGTCCCTCGACGCGGCGATCGCGTCGATCTCCTCGATGAAGCCGATCGCGCCCCCTTCCTTGCGCGCGGCCTTCCGGAGCGCCTTGAAGAACGACCGGATGCGGTACGCCGTCATGCCCTGGAACATCGACGTCATCGACGAGGCCGAGATGAACAGGAACGGGACGCCCGCCTGCTTCGCCATCGCCTTGGCGAGATAGGTCTTGCCCGTTCCCGGCGGTCCCTCGAACAGGATGCCCCGCCGAGGCGTGCCCCCGAGCTCGTCGCGGAACGTGCCGTAGCCGAGGAACACGTCGAGTGTCCGGATGACCTCGTCCACCTGCAGGTTCAAGCCCGTGACGTCGGTGAGCCCCACCTCGACCTGCTCCGGATACACGGTGATGTGCGGGGAGCGGCCGGTCATGAGCGGCAGCGCGATCATCAGTCCGATCGCGATGATCAGCAGTCCCCCGGGCAGGTAGATCTCCCACGGGAACGACTCCGGGATCGTCGGGAGGTGCAGCGGCCGGCCGGACGAGTATCGCCACCAGAGGTAGGCGTCGAGTGAGGTGACGAGCACGATGGCCCGGATGAGGCGCTTCCGCTTGGTCCGCTCGCGCTGGCGGAAGACGTCGGCCCTTCCGGCGCGGAGCGTGCTCGAGCCCGAGATGAGGGCTGCCGCCGCGGCGCTGTGGTTCTTCTCCGCCACCGTTCCTCCGAGATGAGCCGTGCGGGTTGGCTTCTGGGCTACCCGGCTGGTCTTCGCGCTGTCACCGTATACCCTTCCCTCTCACCCGTGAATCGGACCTTCGGTACCAAATGGGGGATGCCGATCCGGGCCGAAAGTCGCAGGTGGTTCTGTATCGTTCGGCCGTGGCGAGGACCAAGCAGCCCCCCATCAGCGCCGAGGATCGACGGGTCGTGGGAGGGCTCCTGCGGGACCTCCGGAAGGCGGCGGGCTACCGGTCGGTCGACGCCGCCGCCGCGGTGAGCGGTGCCCCGTCATCCCGGCAGACGATCTACGCGTACGAGCGGGGCGGGCTCACGCCGTCGCTCGCGCAGTTCCTCGACCTGGTCGAGTTCTACGTGTTGCGTGCACCCCACGTCGACGGGGCGAAGCCGGACGAGGACCTCCGGGCGCACGGGGTCGCGGCGGTCGCCAGGGTGCTCGGCCTTCCCGTGTACCACGTCGCCGCCGCGCAGGACCTGATCGCGCGGATGCAGCCCGGCGCGAGGAGGAAGCGGTGATCCTCGACATCGACCACGTCGGGATCGCCGTGGACGACCTGGAGGGATCCGTCGAGCGCTACCGTCGGATGCTCGGGGTGGAGCCCGCCCACCGCGAGCGCGTCGACGACCAAGGCGTCGAGGAGGTCCTGTTCGCCGTCGGAACCTCCTTCGTCCAGCTGCTCGGTGCGCTCGGCCCCGAGACGCCCGTGGGTCGGTTCCTCGCCCGACGGGGCCCCGGCATCCATCACGTCGCCTATCGGGTGGACGACGTGGCCGCGATGCTCGCCGAGCTCCGTGACCAGGGGACGCGATTGGTCGACGAGGCGCCGCGGCGCGGCTCCCGCGGCACGCTGATCGCGTTCGTCCATCCGAAGGACACCGACGGCGTCCTCACCGAGCTGGTCCAGACCCCGTGACGCCGCGCCCTCTCAGGCCGGTGCGCTCTGTGCGTTGACGAGGACCGCGACGTTGCCCTCCGGCAGCTGTCCGTCCGCCATCAACTGGTGCGCCAGGGCCGCCTCGTCGTAGCGGTAGGCGTGGCCGAGCGTGGTTCGCACCTTCCCCGCGCGCACGAGGTCGTTGAACGCCATCGCCTGCTCATCGTTGAACAGGTGCGATCCCTGGTATCGCTTCTGCAGGTACCAGAGGTAACGGACGTCGATCATCGTGTCGTAGCCCGTCGTCCCCGCGCAGATCACGATCATCCCGCCTCGATCGCAGACGAAGTTCGACGTGGGGATCGTGTCCTGCCCCGGATGCTCGAACACGATCCGGGGGTTGGCCTTCTCCCCCACCGCGTCCCAGATGGCCTTGCCGAACGCCTTCGCGCCGTCGAACCACGCTTTCCACTCCGGGGCGTCCCACGCGGGAGGCACGCCCCAATGCGTGTACTCCGTGCGGTTGACGGAGCCCACCGCGCCGAGCGCCTCGCAGTACTTCCCCTTCTCCTCGGAGGAGACCACCGCGACCGCGCGGCCCCCCGCCAGCGCCACGAGCTGGATCGCGAGCGACCCCAGACCGCCGGCGCCGCCCCACACGAGCACCACATCACCCTCCCGCACCGTGTTGGGGGGCCAGCCGTGCAGCATCCGGTAGGCGGTGGCGCCCGTCAGCGTCGGTGCCGCCGCCTCCTCCCACGTGAGGCCCTCGGCCTTCGGGAGGCATTGATGGGCCTGCACCTTGGTGAACTGCGCCATCGAGCCCCAACAGGTGTCGTAGCCCCAGACCCGGAAGCTCGGGGAGAGCCCGGGATCGTTCCCGTCGACCACCCAGGGGTCGTCGGGGTCCCACTGCCCGGCATGGACGACGACGGCGTCGCCGACCGCGAGGCCGGAGACCTCCGATCCCACCGCGTAGACGATGCCCGAGGCGTCGGATCCCACGATGTGGAAGTCGGTCGGCTCCCCCCATCGCGCCTGGGTCTTCGTGACGTCGACGGGCACACCCCTTGCCGCCCACACGTTGTTGAAGTTCACGCCCGCCGCCATCACCAACACGAGCGCGTCCGTCGGGCCGAGCTCCGGCACGTCGATCACCTCGTCACGGATCGAATCCCGCGGCTCGCCGTACCGGTCGGGGCGGACGAGCTGGGCATGCATCCGCGCCGGCACCTCGCCGAGGGGAGGAACCTCCCCGATCTCGTACAGGTCCTTCGCCATCGGATCCTTTCGACTCGTGCCCTCCGAGCGAGAGCGCCCGGAACCCTAGCAACGGGACGAGCGGCCCGCGGCCGGCCCTGAGACGATGTGGGCATGGAGAGCCTGCGAGGTCATCTGCTGATCGCGGGCTCCGGTCTGTGGGATCCGAACTTCCGACGGACGGTCGTGCTGATCGGCCACCACGATGACGAGGGTGCCGTGGGGGTGGTCCTGAACCAGCCGCTCGAGACGACGGTGGAGGAGGCGGCGCCCCCGTTGTCCCCGCTGGTTCGCCCGGGCGAGCCGCTCTTCCGGGGCGGCCCGGTGCAGCCGGAGGCAGCCGTGGTCCTCGCCGACTTCGAGAACCCCGATCAGGCCGGTGTCCTCGCGCTCGGCACGATCGGCTTCCTCCCGGAAGAGAGCGACACCGACTCGCTGGGCGGTCTCCGTCGCGCCCGCGTCTTCGCCGGGTACGCGGGCTGGGGTGCCGGTCAGTTGGAAGCGGAGTTGGCCGAGGACTCGTGGCACGCGACGCCGGCGGTCCCCGGCGACGTCTTCACGGAGGACCCCGAGAGCCTGTGGACGAAGGCGGTCGGCCGCCTGGGGCCGGACTTCCGGCTCCTCGCCACGATGCCGGTCGACCCGACCCTCAACTAGGCGGGCCGCGGCTCGGCGCGAGGGCACTCGAACGCTCGCGGGCACCATCCGCACCACGATCCCGGCGTGAGCGCGGGCTCGCGGCCGCCGAGGAGGGCACCGGCGGTCCTCGCCGCCTCGACGACCCGGTCGGCCGCGTGGAAGAGGGTCTCCTCCGAGACCTCTTCCGCCTGCCACTCCCCCGAGTCCAGGAACAGTGATGCCACGCGGTACGGCGGCACCCCGAACCGCAGCGTCATCAGCAGCGCGTAGAACCGCATGTCCTCCGCGTATTCGGGCCAGGCGCCCCCCGTCTTCAGATCGACGGCCAGCCGGGTGGCCCGCCCGGGTTCCAGCCGGTCGGGGACCCCGAGGACCAGGTCGATCTTCCCCGAGAGGGTCAGGTCGCCGCCGAGCAGCTGCGCCTTCACCGACAGCTCGGTGATCGGAGCCATCTCGCGGCGGAGCTCGCGGAGGGGTGGGAACGACCCCTGGAACAGGGTGACCTTCCGCACCACCTCCATCAGGAGCTCGTCCTGCTCGGGCACCGAACGCGCCCGCCAGTACTCGGCGAACCGTTCCTCGCGCTCGGTCAGGCGCTCGGCCGCGGTCACGGCGATGGCGTGCGCCTCCATCCCGTCGCGCGCCCCGACGTCGACCTCGATGGCCTTGTGCACGAGCACGCCGGCCGCCGTGTGGACGGAGTGCTCGAAGGGCGGGTCCTCCCCCTCGAGCCGGGCGGCGAACCGGCCCTCGCATCGGCCGAGCTGGTTCAGGGCTTCCTTCCCGAGCCAGAGCGGCTCGCGGAGCTCGAGCTCCCGCGCCGCCCCTTCGATCCTGTCGACGAGCCGCTGGCGGAGGTCGGTCGCGAAGACCGGCCGCTCCGTGGTGCCGATCAGCCGGTCGAGGGTTCGCCGCTGCGGGTCGGTGAGGAGCATCGCATCATGGTAGGCAAGGAGACCGACATGACCGAGCACCCGGACGACATCCTTCGGGCGTTGGCGGATCCGGAGCGCCTCCGGATCGCCGGTGCCCTCGCGGCGGGAGACGCCGCGGCCGCGACGCTGGCCGAGGCCCTCGACCTGCCCCTCGCCCGGGTGCGCCGCCACCTGAACCGGCTCGCGGCGGCCGGCGTCGCCCGCCTCCAACCGGACCGCCGCACCTATCGCCTCGACCCCGAGACGCTGCGATGGGCGGCGGAGCAGGTCGGACCGCCTCGCGATGCCGGGATCGCGCTCGGCGCCGCGAACGAAGACGAGGAGGCCGTGCTCCGGGCCTTCTTCCGCGATGGCCGGATCACCGAGATGCCGACCAAGGCGTCGAAGCGCCGCATCGTCCTCGAACGCGTGTCGCTCGCGTTCGAGCCCGGCGTTCGATACGACGAGCGCGAGGTGAACGCGATCGTCGGCGCCTTCTTCAACGACCACGCGGCCCTGCGCCGCTTCCTCGTCGACGAGGGGTTCCTCGATCGTGATTCCGGCGTCTACTGGCGAGCGGGTGGACGCGTCGACGTCTGAGCCTGTGTGACACCGCTTCTCGCGGAGGGGTAGTGTCGCGGTCGAGCCGCCGAGCGGGACCTTCCCATCGGCGGTTCCGCACGTTCACCGACGAGATGATGTGTTGAAGCGAACCGGCTCCGCGACCGCGGCCCTGCTGCTCCTCGGACTGCTCCTCGGCTCGACGCCGGCCATGGCGCACCACCTCCCCGGACCGTGCGACTTCCATCGCGGCGGCGACGAATCGGTCCAGCACTTCGCCAAGCGGAGGATCATCTGCGCCGTGGACCGATTCGGTCCCGTCCCGGGTGGTCGGGATCGGCGCGATCTGCATCGCCCGGCGAGAGAGCGGCCTGTACCCGACGGCGACCTCCTCCCCGACGGGCGAGTATCGCGGCCTGTTCCAGCACGACCGCGACATGTGGCCCGCGCGGTACGACCGGTACAGCCGGCCCGCGTGGGAGCTCTCGCGCCGCGCGCTCAACGGTCGCACGAACGCGATCGTGACGATCCGGATGGTCTTCGACTACGGGACGTGGCACGAGGCGGGCTGGCCACCCAAGGATTGCTGAGCGGCTCGGTCGCCGGCGAGCCGCGCGGCTCTGAGCCGGCGCGGCTCTGAGCCGGCGCGGCTCGGTCGTGCCCGCCATGAATAGACTCCGCGCCATGGCGACCACCGACAAGGATGTCGAGCCCGCGAAGACGACCACCGTCGAGGAACGGATCGACGAACTGCGCAAGCGCCGGAAGGCTGCGCTCACTCCCGGAGGCCGGGATGCGGCGAAGAAGCAGCACGATCGCGGCAAGCTGACCGCTCGCGAGCGCGTGGAGCTGTTGATGGATCGGGGGTCCTTCGTGGAGACCGATCCGCTCGCCGTGCACCGCGCGCACGACTTCGGGATGGATCGCAAGCGGCCGCCCGGCGACGGCGTGGTGACCGGGTACGGGACCGTCGACGGCCGGAAGGTGTTCGTCGCCTCCCAGGACTTCGCGGTGTTCGGTGGGTCGATGGGCGAGGTGCACGCACAGAAGGTGTGCAAGGTGATGGACCTCGCGATCTCCACCGGCGCGCCGTTCGTCCAGATCAACGACTCCGGCGGGGCGCGGATCCAGGAGGGTGCGGCGTCGCTCGCCGGCTACGGCTACATCTTCGAACGCAACGTGCGAGCGAGCGGTGTGATCCCGCAGATCTCCGTGATCATGGGCCCGTGCGCCGGCGGCGCCGTCTACTCGCCGGCGATCACCGACTTCACGTTCATGGTGAAGGAGACGTCGCACATGTTCATCACCGGGCCGGACGTGATCAAGACCGTGACCGGTGAGGAGGTCACGTTCGAGGAGCTCGGCGGCGCGATGACGCACGCGACCAAGTCGGGCGTGGCGTCGCTGATCGGCGAGGACGACGAGGACGTCTTGAACCGCGTCCGGTACCTGCTCTCGTTCCTGCCCTCGAACAACCTCGAGGACCCTCCCTCGTACGCGACGACCGACGACCCCGACCGCATGGACGAGGGGCTCACGCACGTCGTGCCCGATCGGGCCAAGGAGCCCTACGACATGCACGAGGTGATCCGGCGGGTCGTCGACGACGGCGAGTTCCTCGAGATCTTCCCCCTGTGGGCGATGACGGTCGTCACCGGCTTCGCGCGTCTCGACGGGCGTTCCATCGGTATCGTCGCCAACCAGCCGAAGGTGAACGCGGGCACCCTCGACATCGACGCGTCCGAGAAGGCCTCACGGTTCGTCCGGTTCTGCGACGCGTTCAACATCCCGATCCTCACGTTCGTCGACGTGCCGGGGTTCCTCCCCGGAACCCAGCAGGAGTTCGGCGGGATCATCCGACACGGGGCGAAGCTGCTGTACGCGTTCGCCGAGGCGACCGTGCCGCGCATGACCGTGATCACGAAGAAGGCCTACGGCGGCGCGTACCTCGTCATGAATTCGAAGCACCTCCGCGCGGACGTCTCCTTCGCATGGCCGACCGCGGAGATCGCGGTGATGGGAGCCGAGGGCGCGGTGAACGTCGTGTTCCGCAAGGAGATCGAGAAGGCGGCCGATCCGGAGGCGCGCCGGGCGGAGCTGATCACGGAGTATCGAGACAAGTTCTCGACGCCGTACGCGGCCGCCGAGCGGGGGTTCATCGACGACGTGATCGAGCCGGCCGAGACGAGGCCCCGGCTGATCAAGGCGCTCCGGATGCTCTCGACGAAGCGCGAGACGATCCCGGCCCGCAAGCACGGGAACATCCCCCTGTAGCCCATGGATGGCGCGCGGTGATGAACGGGACGGGCTCGATGAACGGCACGGATCACGGAGGGCGCTTCGAGATCCCGGAAGGGACCTCCCCCGAGGAGGAGCGGGCCATCCTGATGGCGCTCGAGCGCTATCTCTCGGCCGAGGATCCCAAGCCACCCGCCTGGGTGCTCCAGGGCCGGATCGATGCGACGGGGTTCGGGGCACTCCAGGTGAGGCGGTTCGCGCGGGAGCCGTGGCACGGGCAGTGGGTGGAGTTCGCACGCAAGGGCGTGCCTCCCGTCCACGGCCGCGGCGACGTTCGTTGAGCACCGCGGGGAGCTACACGCATTGCCCGAACTGCCTGGCCGAGTACGGACCGTGGTCCACGACCTGTCTCGACTGCGGGTCGGCGCTCGTTCCCGGCCCCTCTCCGGCCCAGGAGGAGACCGAGGAGGTCGAGGCCGGCCGCCTGGAGGTCGTCGAACGTGACGCGGACCCCGCGGCCGGATCGCTCGACCGATTCGCCCTCGAGGAGGAGCCGGTCGTGCTGACCTCGATGGTCGAGGAGGACGTCGATGCGTTCCTCACCGCCCTCGACGACGAGGAGATCGGCGGCCGACGGGGGGAACCGACGGACGGCGGAGGGGTCGAGATCGTCGTGCACGCCGCGAACCTGATCGACGCCCAGGCCGTGCTCGTCGAGTTCACGGGTGACGTTCGGCTCGTCGACGACATCGGGGTCGAAGACACCGCTGATGGCGATCGAGCCGACGACCTCGCGATCGTGACGTGGACCGGGATGTCCGAGGTCGGCGTCCAGGCGAACCGGCTCAGGGAGACGCGGGGTCGACGTGCGGATCGAGCTCCCCGGCGAGGCGGAACGAGCCTCGCCCACCGCTCAGGCCGCGATCCTCGTTCCGGTGGAGGACCTCGACCGGGCCAGAGAGATCCTCGGGATCGCGTTCTAGTCGTGGGCGCGACCGTACGGACCGGCGACGCGACACGCGCCGACGCCGTCGCGGCCTTCGAGGCGGAGGGATGCTCCCCACCTCGGTTCTGGTCGAACGGACCCGGCGACCGCTACGAGCGCCACGATCATGCCTTCCACAAGGTCCTGTTCTGCCTGTCGGGGTCGATCGTGTTCCACACGGGAGACGGAGACGTCGAGCTCGCGTCGGGCGATCGGCTCGACCTGGAGCCGGGCACGTCTCACGGAGCGACGGTCGGCCCGGAGGGATGTGCGTGCGTGGAGGCTTCCCGCTGAGCGCGCCTCAGCCGTCGTAGAAGCCGCCGCCGGACTTCTTCCCGAGCTTGCCCGCGCCGACCAGATCGCGCAGGAGCGCCGGGGACTCGTATCGAGGATCGCCCGGGAACGCCTCGCGGAGGACCTCACCGATCGCGAGCAAGGTGTCGAGCCCGATCAGATCCGACAGGGCCAGCGGCCCCATCGGATGCGCCAGTCCCAGGTGCATCGCGGTGTCGATGTCCTCCCGGGACGCGAACCCCGACTCGTAGAGGCGGATCGCGTCGAACAGGTACGGGATCAGCAGACGATTCACGATGAAGCCCGCCTCGTCACCCGACCGGACGCACGTCTTGCCGAGGACGTCGGTTCCGAACGCGCGGATCAGCTCGAAGGTCTCCTCGGTCGTCTCCGTCGACGGGGTGAGCTCGAGCAACGCCATCACCGGAGGTGGATTGAAGAAGTGCATCCCGATCACGTTCCCGGGTCGCCCGCTCGCGGCACCGAGCTCCCGGATCGGGATCGACGACGTGTTGGAGGCGAGCACCACGTCCGGGCGGGTGCGCCGGCCCAGCTCGGCGAAGATCGCGACCTTCGCGTCCCGGTCCTCGGTCGCTGCTTCGATCACGAGATCCACGTCCTCGAAAGCGCCCAGGTCGGTGGCGGCATCGATACGCGCGAGTGCCTCCTCGGCCGCGGCCGCGTCGAGCTTGCCTCGCTCCACGGCCTTCCCGACCGACCGCTCGATGCGGGCGCGGCCGGCCGCCACGAGCTCCTCGGATGCCTCGACGAACGTCACCCGCAGCCCGGCCCGGGCGCACACCTCGACGATCCCCGACCCCATCAGCCCGCTCCCGACCACCCCGACGTGCTTGATGTCTGCGGGCCGCATGGACCCAGGATAGGAAACGCAGGCCACGAAGGGGGAAGCGCGGTCGGGAGACGCGGCGCTGGCTAACCGCAGGCTTGGAGCAGCAGAGGGTACGGGTTGATCGCGTCCTCGATCACGCCGTACCCGTAGAAGCTCTCGTACCACGGTCCCGGCATCACGTGCGGGTGGAACTCGAAGTGATCGTGCGGCGTGGTGCTCGACCCCGTGCTCCCCACGTAGCCGATCACCTCGCCTGCCGAGACGACGCCGTTCGAGCTCGCCGAGTATCCGGTACAGGTGGGCGTTGTACACGGTGCCCTGCGCTCCCACGACGAACACCACATTGCCGCCGAGCCCGTTCGAGCTCGTGTACGCCTGACCGTCGAACGGGGCGAGGATCTCGGTCCCCAGCGGCGCCACGATGTCCACGCCCTTGTGCAGGTGATAGCCCCCGGCGTACCGGGGCGCGCCGAAGCCGTCACCGTAGGCGCGTGGTTGGCCGACCGGACAGACCTCGAAGACATGGTCGAACGGCGAGAGCGAACCCCCGTTCCACACCCTGCCGCCGATCGCATCGCCGAGGGAAGCCTGCTTCTCCGCGAGCCAGTCTTCGTAGCTCTCCTCCGTGCGCTTGAACGTCCGCTCCGCGATGGCGAGCAGGCGCTGCTGGGCTCCGAGCAGGCGCTGCTGCTCTTCGAACAGCGCGGCCACCTCGCTCTTCTCGTTGCGTGCTCGCTCGAGCTCGCGGACCTCTCGCAGCTGTTGTTCCTCGAGGTCGCCCTCGAGCGCGACGAGGCGGTTCTTCCGGTTCGCCACCTTCACGGCGAGCTCGGCGTCCGCCTGTGCGAGCGCATCCACGTAGGCGATCCGGTCGGTGAGATCGGCGACGTTCTCCGCGTTCAGGAGGAAGTCGATGCTGGAAGCGGGGCCGGTCATGTACGCCTCCGCAGCTCGCTCGTTCAGGCGGGTCGAGACGCGCTCGTAGCTCGCCCGGGCACGATCGAGCCGCTCCTGGGTCAGGTTCAACTCCGCCGTCACCTGCTCGACGGCCGCTTCGCGGCGCTCCACCCTCGCCGTGGACGCGTTCAGCAGCTCCTGCGTCGCCGCGAGCTGGCTCTGGATCCCGCTCAGGTCGATCCTCGATCCGCTCGAGCCGCGCCCTCGCCCGTTCGACGTCCTCCTTGGAGGGTGCCGCTCCCGGCGACCGTCGCGGCCACCGACGACACCACGGCGAGCAGCGCCGCCACGACGGCGACGCGCATCGATCTGGGGAAGCGCCGTGCGGTTTCGGTCATGTGATGAGCGCCTCCGGCCCGAGGGAAGGGTGGCGGACCGGTCGGAACAGACTGCCAACTCGGCGGTGCCCTTGCAACCATCCCCTCACGGAATGGGCCGCGCGGCGCCGCGGCGTCAGCGCCGGTATTCGATCAGCTGCACGGGGTTCCCGTCCGGGTCGTGGAACGTCGTGAACCGGGCGACCCCGGCCACCTCCGACTCGTGCCCGTCGAAGACCACCCCTCGTTGCTGCAGAGCCCATCTCGCCTCATCGAGATCGTCGACCCGGAAGACCACCGTCCCGCTCGCCGGCACCGATGGTTCCTCGGTGCCGTGAAGCGCGAGCCGCACCGACCCCGCGTGGAACTCCGCCCACTCGTTGCCGGCTCGATTCGCCAGGGTGAGGCCGAGCGCCGTCCCGTAGAAGGCGACCGCCCGATCCATGTCGCGGGTCCAGTAGTAGACGTGATCGATGGCCCCGAGGGGCCCCTCCGGCGGCATGTCAGCCGAGGAGCCTGCGCTTCTGGGCCTGGAACTCCTCCTCCGTGAGGACACCTCGAGCGCGAAGGTCGGCCAGGCGCTCCAGCTCCGACGCCGACGAGTGGGACGACCCCGCGGCACGCCCACCCATCATGCGTTGCTGGTTCAGCTCCCCCTGGTGATAGATCGTCTTCTGGACCTCTTCGGGCTTGCGGATGTGATCGAACACCTGCCTGCCCGCCTCGGACGCCGACTGCACCACGAGGGTCCCGGCTCCGATGATCCGATCGATGACCCCCTGCTCGAAGCGGACGTCGTTGATCGCTTCGAGCGGCACCTCCATCGAGTACTTCGCGATGAAGCCGCGCCGATGGATGATCCGGTCGCTCGTCACGACGAAGTGCGACGTGAGCCAATCCACGAGCTTCCGAACCGGATACGCGAGCAGGAACAACGCCCCGGCGACACCGACCACGTTGTCGAGGATGTCCTCATCGAAGGTCTCGTAGAGGACGATCATGACGGCGAGGGCCGCGATCGTCGCGACCGCCGGCATGATCAACGCGATCCAGTGGGGCCGGAGGTCCATCACGAGCTCTTCGCCGTCGATCAGCAGCCGTGTCGGGAACGCCATGCGCGGAACCTAGCGCGGCGGGCCGACCGCCTGCAAGCGCCCGCCCTCCCCCAGCTCAACCCTCGTCCGACGTCGAGGTGCTCGATATCGCCGAACGCGACCCGCACCTGACCGGTATCGGTCCGCACGAGCAACGCGCCGGTCCCATCGACGTCGACGGCGACGCCGCGATCGGTTCCGCCGCCGATCGTCGTCGCCTCGACGTGCTGCCCGAGCGTGGCCGAGGCGGCACGCCACCGATCCACGATCGCCCCCGAAGGACCTTCGACCAGCGAGCGGAACCTCACGAGGAACGCGGACAGGAGCGCCTCCTCTCGGCACGGGCCCGATCCCTCCCGCGGCCGGGCACCCCTCGGGTGCTTCCAGGTTCACTCCGACCCCGACGACCACGTAGGCGATGCGGTCGGCCGAGCCCTGGACTCCCCGAGGATGCCCCCGACCTTGGACGCACCTGCGAGGAGGTCGTTCGGCCACTTGCATCGGATCTCCACGCCGGAGACTCCGACGCCGCTTCGGCCATCGCCGCGCCGGCCGCCAACGAGACGAGCCCCACCGTGGTCCGGCTCCCAGGCCGGCCTGAGCACGATGCTGAACAGCAACGCCGAGCCAGGTCGGTCCCGCCACTCGCGCCCGTCCCGGCCTCGCCCCGCGGTCTGGTGCCCGGCCGCCACGAGGGTCCACTCGGGCGTCCCCTCGGCCGCCATCGCCAGGGCGGTCGCGTTCGTCGAAGCGGTCACGTCGTCCCAACGAACCGGGGCGGACAGTCCCGCGGCCGTGAGCGCCCGCACGAGCGCCTCCTCGTTCAACACGTGTCCACCGACCTCGACGCTATATCGTGACGCCACATGGCGCGGAAGCAGAAGCTCCTGATCGCCAACCGCGGCGAGATCGCCATCCGGATCGCGCGGACGTGCCGCGACCTCGGCATCGCCACGGTTGCCGTCTACTCCGACGCCGACCGGGACGCCCTGCACGTGGAGATGGCGGACGAGTCCTTCCGGATCGGGTCGCCGCTGTCATCGTCCTCCTACCTCGCGATCGACCGGGTGATGGAGGTCGCGGTGAAGTCGAAGGCGACGCTCGTGCACCCGGGATACGGCTTCCTCGCCGAACGGCCGGCGTTCGCGCAGGCGGTCGAGGAGGCAGGGCTCGCGTTCGTCGGCCCTCCGTCGCAGGTGATCGAGACGATGGGCGACAAGGCTGCCGCTCGGCGCGTCGCCGACGCCGCCGGCATGCCGATCGTGCCCGGAACCCGTGGTTCGGTCGACCTCGCGCAGGCGAAGAAGGAAGCGGCGCGCATCGGATTCCCGCTCCTCGTCAAGGCCGCCTTCGGCGGAGGCGGCAAGGGCATGCACGTCGTGCGCGACGCCGACCATCTCGAGGAATCGCTGAAGCGAGCCGCGCGGGAGGCGAAGTCCTACTTCGGGCGGCCCGAGGTCTTCCTCGAGCGCTACGTCGACCGCGCCCATCACGTCGAAGCGCAGATCATGGCCGACGCGCACGGCAACGTGTTCTTCCTCGGAGAGCGTGACTGCTCGGTGCAACGCCGGCATCAGAAGCTGATCGAGGAGACACCCTCCCCGCTGTTCGACGACCGCATCCGGGAACGGTTCGCCGAGGCGACCACGAGCCTCGCGAGGGAAGCCGGCTACGTGAACGCCGGGACGATCGAATGCGTGATGGACGAGGACGGAGACTTCTACTTCCTGGAGATGAACACCCGGCTCCAGGTGGAGCACACGGTCACCGAGATGGTCACCGGCCTCGATCTGGTCAGCCTCCAGATCCGGGTGGCGCTCGGCGAGAAGCTGAAGCTCGACCCGGACCCGCGCGGGGCGTCGATCCAATGCCGCATCAACGCCGAGGACCCGGGTCGCAATTTCCTCCCCGGCCCCGGCCGGGTCACGCGGTATCGGGAGCCGGCCGGGCCGTTCGTGCGGGTCGACTCGGGGGTCGAGCAGGGCCGGGAGATCCCGGGCGACTACGACTCGATGTTCGCCAAGCTGGTGGTGTTCGGTGAGGACCGCGAGGCGGCACGGAAGCGGATGCTCCGCGCGCTCGACGAGTTCGTGGTCGAGGGCGTCCCCACGACGATCCCGGTGCATCGATTGATCCTGGAGTCGAAGGCGTTCCGCTCCGGCACGCACACGACCACGTGGCTGGAACGGGCGCTCGCCGATGCGGAACTCCCGGCGCATCCCGACTTCGCCTCGTCCGGCCCGACCCCCAACCGTCCGGCGGACATCCTGGTCGAGGTGGACGGCCGACGGGTCCCGGTGCGGATCTTCGACGAGCGACGGACGCGGGCACCGAGACCACCGGTCTCACCCGACGCCCATCACAGCGAGCACGTGCACGGCGAGATCCTCGCCCCGATGCAGGGCACGATCGTGAAGGTGCTGGTCGAGAAGGGCCAGGAGGTGCGTCCGGGTGACGTGATCTGCATCCTCGAGGCGATGAAGATGGAGAACCACGTCCCCTCGACCCGCGACGGCGAGGTCACCGACCTCCCGATCCATGCCGGCCAGGTCGTGGAGACCGGCCAGGTCCTCGCGGTGATCGACTAGCCGCTCGCGCGGCCCCAGGCGTCGCGACCGACGATCCGGAAGCCCGAGTCCTTGATCTTGTAGGTCCGGTTGATCGAGACGAGCAGGGCCGTGAGCGGCTCGGCCACCCGAGCCATCTCGAGGCGGCCGGCATCCACCCATCGCATGCCGGGGATCCCCTCGATCAGGCTGCCCACGCGAGCCTTCGCCTCCGCATCGTCGGCACACAGGAGGACGTCGCTGTCGATCTCGTGGTCGAGCGCCTGGAGGGACTCGGCCGCGATCGTGTGGAAGCCGGCGACCACGCGAGGGCCGTCGCCGAGGATCGCCTGGGCTTGCTCGGCGGCCGAGCCGTGCCAGGGGCGGAGCACCTGCCACGGCCGGCCGCCGACGGCGGTCGCGAGCGGGCTGGTGGCATCCAGGACCACGGCGCCGGGGGCGACGGCGTCCTTGATCGAGCGATAGATCTCGGCCTGGCCGGCGTACGGGACGGTGACCACGACGACGCCGTCGCCCCCGGCGCGGGCGGCCGCGCCGGCGTTGTCGGTGCCGTCCAGCGCCGCGCCCACGCGGGCGGAGGCCTCGGCGGCGGACTCGGCACCGCGCCCGGCATCGCGTGAACCGATCGTGACGTGATGTCCCGCGCTCGCGAGACGGAGCGCCAAGCCGGAGCCCTCGGCACCGGTGCCCCCGATCATCGCGACGTCCACGGCGCGAAGCCTAGTAGGTGGGCCGATACTCCCCGAACACCGCCCGGAGCGCATCGGAGACCTCGCCGAGCGTCGCCCGCAGCCGGAGCGCCTCGCGCATCGGCGGCAAGAGGTTGCCCGTCCCTCGAGCGGTCGCTTCCACCTCCGCGAGCGCGACGTCCACGGCGCCCTGGTCCCGCGAGGCGCGGAGGTCGGCGAGGCGCTCGACCTGCCTGGCAGTCTCCTCCGCGGAGATCCCCTGGAGCTCGACGACCTTCCCGTCCGCGTCGACGAACCGGTTCACACCGACGACCACCCGGTCCCCCGTCTCGATCCCCCGCTGGATCCGGAACGCGGCCTCGTGGATCTCGTCCTGGTAGTAGCCGGCCTCGATCGCCGGCACGGCTCCCCCCATCGCGTCGACCTTCTCGATGATCGCGGTGGCCGCCTGCTCCAGCTCGTCGGTGAGCGCTTCCACGTAGTAGGAGCCTCCGAGCGGATCGACGGTCTCCGCCACGCCCGTCTCGAAGCCCAGCACCTGCTGCGTCCGGAGCGCGATCTTCACCGCCGCCTCGGTGGGGAGGGCGAGCGCTTCGTCGAACGAGTTCGTGTGGAGCGACTGGGTCCCGCCGAGCACGGCCGCCATCGCCTCCAGCGCCGTCCGGACGATGTTGTTCTCGGGTTGCTGTGCGGTGAGGGTTGCCCCACCGGTCTGCGTGTGGAACCGGAGCGTCTGCGACCGCGGGTCCTTCGCACCGAACCGATCCCGCATGATCCGCGCCCACATCCGGCGCGCCGCGCGGAACTTGGCGATCTCCTCGAAGAAGTGCATGTGGCACGCGAAGAAGAAGGACAGGCGCGGCGCGACCTCGTCCACCGCGAGGCCGGCGTCGACGGCCGCCTGCACGTACGCGATCCCGTTCGCGAGCGTGAACGCGATCTCCTGCGCGGCCGTCGAGCCCGCCTCGCGCATGTGATAGCCGCTGATCGAGATCGTGTTCCAGCGTGGGATCCGCTCGCCCGCGTACGCGAACAGGTCCGTGATCAGGCGCATCGACGGCTGCGGCGGATAGATGTACGTCCCGCGAGCCGCGTACTCCTTCAGCAGATCGTTCTGGACCGTGCCCTTGAGCTTCGCCGGGTCGATCCCCTGTTCCTCCGCGACGAGCTCGTAGAGGAGGAGGAGGATCGGCGCCGTCGCGTTGATCGTCATCGACGTGGAGGCTTCATCGAGCGGGATCCCCTCGAGGAGCCGCTCCATGTCCTCGATCGAGTCGATCGCGACACCGGTCTTGCCGACCTCGCCCTCCGCCCTCGGATGATCCGAGTCGAGGCCCATCTGGGTGGGGAGATCGAATGCGACGGACAGACCGGTCTGACCGTGATCGAGGAGGTACCGGAAGCGGCGGTTGGTCTCCTCGGCCGACCCCATCCCGGCGTACTGACGCATCGTCCAGAGCCGTCCTCGATACATGTCGGGGTAGACGCCGCGGGTGTAGGGGAACTCGCCGGGCCCGCTTCGGTCGGCCGCCGAAGGGTCCTCGGGTGGCTCGTAGATCGGTCTCGATCTCGATCCCCGAGTCGGTAGTGCGAGGGGAAGCGTCGTCGCCCATGGCCTCACGGAGCCTATCGCCGGCACGTCCTTCCGCGAGTGTCAACCTCTCGTCACGACCCGACCGGTCCGCACGCGGCGACGTGTCGAGAGGCTGC
This sequence comes from uncultured Actinomycetota bacterium, assembly GCA_963711655.1. GTDB lineage: Bacteria > Actinomycetota > UBA4738 > UBA4738 > HRBIN12 > JAJNBA01. The sequence goes on along the minus strand of CAVQEW010000004.1, from coordinate 99,874 downwards.
CGACTCCGTCCGCGGTGTCTGTCGGGAACACGTTGACGCGGTCACGAACGGCGAACACCGAGCGGTCGACAAGGTCTTGACACGCCGGTACCGTTCGGGGCGCCGTGGACATCGTCGATCCTCGCATCGAGACCTACATGGAGGAACGCCTCCGCCGGTTCGACGAGCCGGTCCTCCTCGAGATGGAGGCGTACGCGGACGAGAAGGGGTTCCCGATCGTCGGCCGGAACGTCGGGGTGACCCTCGAGGTGCTCGCGCGAGCGACCGGCGCCCAGCGGATCATGGAGCTCGGCTCGGGGTTCGGTTACTCCGCCTACTGGCATGCCCGCGCGGTCGGCTCCGGGGGCAAGGTCCATCTCACCGACGGCGACCCGGAGAACGAGGTGAGGGCCGCCGAGTACCTGAAGCGGGCGGGCCTCGCCGACCGGGTCGAGTTCCAAGTCGGGAGACGCGATCCAGGGATTCGAGAGCCTCGCCGGCGACTTCGACATCGTCTTCAACGACATCGACAAGGACGGCTACCCGGCCGCCTGGCGAGCCGTGAGCGATCGGGTCCGTCCGGGCGGCCTCTACGTCTGCGACAACGTGCTGTGGTACGGGCGCGTCGCGGTCGAGGACCCGGACGACGCGCGCCCGCACTACACGGAAGCCGTCCTCGAGCACAATCGTCTGATCGCCGAGGACGAGCGTTACCTCTCGACGATCGTGCCCACCCGCGACGGGGTCATGGTGGCGATCCGGATCGCCTGAAAGCGTCCGAGGATCCCGATGGCCGAGCCGGGACGGCGGCGGCGCCGACGATAAGCTGAGCCCGGTGAGCAGCGAGACCAAACGCAAAGGTCATTTCGGCCCGCTCTACAAGGGCCACGAGGGCCAGTACAGCTGGCTCCTCCATCGCGTGAGCGGCCTCGCGATCATCCTCTTCCTGTTCGCCCACGTCGTGGACACCGCGGTGGTGGGCTGGGGGCCGGATGCGTACAACCGGGTCGCCTCCGTCTACCACAACCCCTTCATCCGGATGCTGGAGCTCGGCCTCGTCGCTGCCGTCCTGTATCACTCCTTCAACGGGGTGAAGATCATGCTGATCGACTTCTTCCCCGGGCTCACCCGCCACATCCGCGCCCTCGGGATCGCCACCGCCCTCCTGTTCGTGGGGTCGATGATCCCGATCACCTGGATCATGGGCTCCGCCATCATCGAGCTCCTCCGGGAGGGCTGAGCGAGTGGCCACGACGACCGAGGCTCGCCCCGACGCCCCGACGCCGCGCGAGAAACCACCCGGCGCCGGCCGGAACCGCCCCCTCCGAGGGTTCGAGCTGTGGGCCTGGCTCTTCATGCGGATCTCGGGCATCGTCCTGCTGTTCCTCGCCGTCGGCCACGTCCTGATCATGCACGTGCTCGACACCGGCGTGGATCGCGTCGACTTCGCGTTCATCCAGCTGCGGTGGGCGAGCCTGTTCTGGAAGAGCTGGGACTGGCTGATGCTCGTCCTCGCGCTCCTCCATGGGGTGAACGGCCTCCGGATGATCGTCCTCGACTACGTGCGGCCTGCGAGGGTCCGACTGACGATCAACGGGTTCTTCGCCGTCCTCGGCGCCGCGCTGATGGTTCTCGGCACGATCATCGTGGTCACGTTCGATCCCACGAAGTGGCCGACGACGTGACGACCACCCACACGTACGACGCCGTGATCGTCGGCGCCGGCGGCGCAGGGCTCCGAGCCGCGATCGAGGCGTCCGGCCGCGTGAAGACGGCCGTGATCTCGAAGCTCTACCCCACCCGATCCCACACGGGTGCTGCCCAGGGCGGCGTCTGCGCCGCGCTCGGCAACGTCGAGGAGGACTACCCCGAATGGCATGCCTTCGACACGGTGAAGGGTGGCGACTACCTCGTGGACCAGCCCGCCGCCCAGATCCTGACCGAGGAGGCCGTCGACGCGATCTACGAGCTCGAGCGATGGGGTCTCCCGTTCAATCGGACCCCGGAGGGACTGATCGACCAGCGGCGCTTCGGCGGACACACCGCCAACCACGGTGAGCGGCCCGTCAAGCGCGCGTGCTACGCGGCCGACCGCACCGGGCACATGATCCTGCAGACGCTCTACCAACAGTGCGTGAAGCGCGACGTCCGGTTCTTCAACGAGTTCTACTGCTTGGACCTCCTGCTCGCCGAAGACGGCCGCACGGCCGGCGTGGTCGCGTACGAGCTGGCGACCGGAGAGCTCCACGTGTTCCGAGCGAAGTCCGTCCTGTTCGCGACCGGCGGCTACGGGCGGATGTTCCGGGTCTCCTCGAACGCTCACGCCCTCACGGGCGACGGCCTCTCGGTCGCGTACCGACGCGGGATCCCCCTGCAGGACATGGAGTTCTTCCAGTTCCACCCGACCGGCCTCTACCGGCTCGGCGTCCTCCTGTCCGAGGGCGCCCGCGGCGAAGGCGCGCGTGATCCGGAACCGCGACGGCGAGCGCTTCATGGAACGGTACGCGCCGACGATCAAGGACCTCGCCCCGCGCGACGTCGTCTCCCGCTCGATCTATCAGGAGATCAAGGAGGGTCGCGGCCTCGGGCCGAAGGGCGACTACGTGCTCCTCGATCTCACGCACCTCGATCCACGCATCCTCGAGGAGAAGCTCCCGGACATCACGGAGTTCGCCCGCGTCTACCTGCAGGTCGAGCCGACGCGCGAGCCGGTGCCGATCCAGCCGACGGCGCACTACGCGATGGGAGGCATCCCCACCGACGTGCACGCCCGGGTGGTCACAGGAGCGGATGAGACGCCGGTGCCCGGCCTCTACGCGGCGGGCGAGTGCGCCTGCGTCTCTGTCCACGGCGCGAATCGGCTCGGGACGAACTCCCTGCTCGACATCGTCGTCTTCGGGCGCCGGGGCGGCGACGACATGGCGAAGCACAGCGCGGAGACCGACCTGCCGCCGGTGACCGAGGACGCGACCGGCCGTGCTCTCGACATGCTCGACGGGATCCTCACCCGGCGGTCGGGCGACAACGTGGCCGACATCCGGTCGGAGCTGCAGGATTCGATGTTCGACCTCGCGTTCGTGGTTCGTACCGAGGAGGGCCTCGCGAAGATGGGGGAGATCGTCGGCTCACTCCGCGAGCGGTACGAGCGGATCGCGATCATGGACAAGGGCAACGTCTACAACACGGATCTGATGGAAGCCGTCGAGGTCGGGTTCCTGCTCGACTGCGCCGCGACCCTCGTGGCGGCCGCGGCGGCACGGGACGAGAGCCGCGGCGCTCACTACCGTGAGGACCACCCGCTGCGCGACGACGCCAATTGGCTGCGACACTCGCTCGCGTACCGGACCGACGACGGCTCGATCCGCCTGGAGACGAAGCCGGTGCAGATGGGCCCCTACATCCCGATGGAACGGAAGTACTGATGGCCACCTCCGTGACCCCGGCCGACGTCCTGAACACCTCGGACGATCGTCGCGTCGGCGCGACCGCCCTCGTCACGCTCACGCTCAAGATCCGGCGGTTCAACCCGCAGGTCTCCGAGGACGCGTGGTGGGACGAGTTCACCATCCAGGTGGACCCGTACGAGCGGCTGGTCGAAGCGCTCCATCAGGTGAAATGGCATCACGACGGGACCCTCACGTTCCGCCGCTCGTGCGCGCACGGCATCTGCGGCTCGGACGCGATGGTGATCAACGGACGGAACGCGCTCGCGTGCAAGATCCTGGTGAAGGACGTCGCGCCGAAGGTGACGATCGAACCGATCCGCGGCCTGGCCGTGCTGAAGGACCTGATCGTCGACATGGAGCCCTTCTTCGACGGCTACCGGGCGGTGCTCCCCTATCTCGTCAACGACGAGGACGACCGACCGGGAGCGGGTCCAGATGCCGGACGAGCGCGAGCGGTACGACGACACGACGAAGTGCATCCTGTGCGCCGCGTGCACCACCTCCTGTCCGATCTTCTGGTCCGACGAGACCTACATCGGCCCGGCGGCGATCGTGAACGCGCATCGGTTCATCTTCGACTCGCGTGATCGAGCGCCCCGTGAACGGCTCGGCATCCTGTCCGAGAAGACCGGCGTCTTCCGCTGCCGGACGACGTTCAACTGCACGGATGCCTGCCCACGCGGCATCGAGGTCACCAAGGCGATCCAGGAAGTGAAGCGAGCGATCCTGTTCGACCGCGCCTGACCGTCGGGGGCGCCCGAAAGGGACGGCCCGAGAGGGGTCCAACGGTCCGGTCGTGGTGATCGGACCGGTGGGTTGCCGATGGAGTTGACGACCCCTCCGGAGAAGCGTTTATGTGGAAGGGATGGCCGACCAAGCGGTGCACGAGTTCGCGCTCCATCCGAGCCCTTCGGCCAGCACGGAGGCGAGGGAGGCGTTCAGCCAGATCCTGATCGGCGATGTCAGCCGCGCTCCTCGATCGAGCCATGCTGCTGATCTCCGAGCTCCTCGCGAACGAGGAGGGTGCCGTCGCGACCGCCCGGAACGACAGCCTCTCCGTGAAGGTGGTCTCGGCGGCGCGCTCGGTTCGGGTCGAGATCAGGGATCGGGGAACGGGGATGGTCCTGGGGGGTCTGCGCAAGCACAGCCGTCCGGCATCCCGTGGATGGAGCCCACACCTCCTCAGCAGGGTCACCGATCGATGGGGCCTCGTGTCGGGGGTCGACGGCGCGTGGATCTGGTTCGAGTTGGACCTCCCCCCCGGGGACTACTGATGGGCCGGTCGCACACGATCACTGCGCCTCACCGCGCGGTGCTCGCGTGACAGCACGCCACCGGGTCACGCTGATCCCCGGCGACGGCATCGGACCAGAGGTGTCGGCGGCGGCCCGGCTCGTGCTCGATGCCGCGGTTCCCGCGATCGAGTGGGTCGAACGCATGGCCGGCTCCGCGGCACTCGTGGAGCACGGTGACCTGTTGCCCGAGGAGACCCTCGACGCGATCCGCGACTCGAGGGTCGCGATCAAAGGGCCGATCACGACCCCCGTCGGCTCGGGGTTCCGCAGCATCAACGTCGCGCTCCGCCAGGGTCTGGATCTGTTCGCGGCGGTCCGCCCGGCGCGATCGCTGCCGGGCGTGCCGACGCGTCACGGAGCGGTCGACCTCGTGGTGATCCGGGAGAACACGGAGGACCTGTATCAAGGCGTCGAGTTCGCGGCGGGCTCACCCCAGGCCGACGCGTTGCGAGAGGAGCTCCGGAGACTCGCCGGCTTCGAGATCCGGCCGGATGCGGGTGTCACCGTGAAGCCGATCTCCGTCGCGGGAACGAAGCGGATCGTGCGGTTCGCTTTCGAGTACGCGAAGGCGAACCGCCGTGCCCGGATCACCCTCGGGCACAAGGCCGGCATCATGCCGACGTCCGACGGACTGTTCCTGCGAACGGCCACGGAGGAGGAGATCGATCGCGGCGACGTGTCGTTCGAGGACATGCAGATCGATCATCTGACCGCCCGGCTGGTGCGCGAACCCGGCCGATTCGACGTGCTCCTGCTCCCCAACCTCTACGGAGACATCCTCTCGGACCTGTGCGCCGGGCTCGTGGGTGGCCTGGGTCTCATCCCCGGGGCGAACATCGGCTGGGAGTACGCGGTGTTCGAACCGGTGCACGGCAGCGCGCCGGACATCGCCGGTCGCGGGGTGGCGAACCCGATCGCGATGATCCTCTCGGGCGCGATGATGCTCCGTCACCTGGGCGAGGTGGCCGGCGCGTCGGCGGTGGAGGCAGCCGTCGACATCGTGCTGTCCGGAGGCGACGTGCGAACCCCGGACCTCGGCGGATCCTCCGCGACGATGGAGGTCGCGGACGCGATCGCGGGCGCGCTCGCCTCCTGATGCTTAGTGCTCGTGACCTGAGGAGCCCCGACCGGGGCCCCGCGGGAGTCGTCAGCAGCCTGGTTCGCCGTGGTGACCGCAGCACCCCTTGTTCACGACGGAGATGGCTCGGTTCTTCAGGGTGAGCGCGACCTTGCGGCCGATCGGGAGATCGGACTCCGACCAGTTCGTGAAGAAGTTCCCCACGTGCTCACGCAGCGGACGCATGAACGGCGCCATGCGCGGCATCGTAGTCCTTGGTCGGGAGCTCGCCCGATGACAGACTCGCCGGGTGGAGGACTCCGAAGGCGCTGCGCGTAGCGAGCTTCGCCTCGACCGTCGGGGGGGCGCTCCTCGCCGCCGGTTGGACGACGATCACATGGACGTCCTCGGGGCTCCGCCGCGATCTCCGCGGTCTCCTCGACCTGGAGTTCCGTGGACTCGACCTGCCCGAAGGCATCGCGGCGCTCGTGGTCTCCGGTCTGACGCTCGCTCTGTTCCTGGACGTGCGCCGGCGCCGCGACAACCCGGGCGTCCGCGCCGTCGTGCTCCTCGCGACCGGACTCGCGCTCGTCGCGCTCCCCGCGTGGGTCGCGTTCCGAGCGGAGGATCGGGCGGTCGACGAGGTTGCGCAGGTGGTGGCCCGCTCGGCCGGGATCACGATCGAGGAGGCGGTCGAGCGCGTGCAGACCGATCCCGACCTCGCGGTGCGAACCGACTCGAGTGGCGTGTGGCCCTCGATCGCTGCCGGGGTCCTCGTCACGCTGGGCGGGGTGATGACGCTACTGTCGATCGGTCGGCGACCCCGGGATCTCGGAGGCGAGGAGAGCTAGAGACCGGCGAGGTCCGCGCACTTCGCGCGGATGCCCTCGGCCGCCTCCCGCAGCTTGGCCACCTCGGCGTCGTTCAGGTCGAGCTCGACGATCGCCTCGACCCCTTCCGCGCCGAGTCGCGCCGGGACGCCCACGTAGACGTCGGAGATCCCGTACTCACCCGTGGTCCATGCGCAGACCGGCAGCACCTCGTCCGTGTCCCGCACGATCGCCTCGACCATCGCGACCACCGAGGCGCTCGGCGCGTAGTACGCCGACCCCGGCCTTGAGCAGCCCCACGATCTCGGCTCCGCCGTCCCGGGTCCGCTGGAAGAGCCGGTCCAGGGTGGCCTCGTCCACGAGCTCCGGCAGCGGCGTGCCGTTGACGGTCGCGTGCCGCGGCAGCGCCACCATCGAGTCCCCGTGCGAGCCGAGGGTGATCGCCTGGACCACGCTGGGCGAGACCGACAGCTCCTCCGCGATGAACGATCGCAGCCTGGCCGAGTCCAACACCCCGGCCATCCCCATCACCCGCTCCCTCGGGAAACCGGACGCCTCGGCGGCAAGGAACGTCATCTCGTCCAGGGGATTGGAGACCACGATGAGGATGGCGTCCGGCGAACCCGGCACCACCTGGTCGATCACCGCTCGCATGATCGCCGCGTTCTTCCCCAGGAGGTCCATCCGGCTCATGCCGGGCTGGCGAGGGAACCCGGCGGTGATCACGACGATGTCCGAGCCGGCGGTGTCCGCGTAATCGTTCGTGCCGACGATCGAGGGCTCGTAGCCCTCGACCGGGGCGGCCTGACGGAGATCGAGGGCGAGCCCCTGGGGCTTGCCCTCGATGATGTCGATCAGGCAGACCTCCCCGAGCCCCTTCTCCAGGATCCTCATCGCGGTCGTCTGGCCGACGAAGCCGCTCCCGACGACGGTGACCTTCATCGATGCCTCAACTCCTCAGATCCGGGTTCGGGTCATGCTATCGAGGCGTCGCGGAGCCGCTCCGACACCGCCTCGGTCATGCGGCGGGTCCCCACCGTCGGGCGGTCGTCGCCTTCCGCCCGGAGGTCCGGGGTCACGTCGACGCCGGCCGCGAGCACGCCGGCGACCGCCTCCTCGAGCCGATCGCCGGCGTCGTCGCTCCCCGAGGTGGCGAAGCATCATGGCGGCCGACAGGAGCACGCCCGCCGGGTTCGCGCGATCGCGCCCCGCGAGATCCGGCGCCGTCCCGTGGGTCGCCTCGAACACCGCGACCTCCTCGCCGAGATGGCCGCCGGGCGCCATCCCGGGCCCTCCGATCAGGCCGGCGCCGAGCTCCGACACGATGTCCCCGTACAGGTTGGGGAGCACCAGGACCTCGAACCGCTCCGGGGCCTGGACGAGCTGCATGCAGAGGGCGTCGATGATCCGGTCGTCGAAGACGACGTCCGGATACCCGGCGGCCACGCGTCGGGCGACCTCCAGGAAGAGCCCGTCCGAGAACTTCATGATGTTGGCCTTGTGCCCGGCCGTGACCTTGCCCCGGCCCCGGCGCCTCGCCTCCTCGAAGGCGAAGCGCACGATCCGTTCGCTCCCCCCGCGGGAGATCGTCTTCACGGAGATCCCGCTGTCCTGACGGATCCGGACGTCGGTCGACTCTTCGATGAACGCGATCAGCTGCCGCACCTCGCTGGTTCCGACCTCGAACTGGATCCCCGTGTAGGTGTCCTCGATGTTCTCGCGCACCACCACGAGATCGACGTGCTCGTACACGGAGGGCACGCCGGGGTAGCGGCGACAGGGTCGAACGTTCGCGATAGAGGTCGAGCTGCTGGCGGAGCGCGATGTTCGCGTTGCGGACGCCGCCCTCGGCAGGGGTTTCGATCGGCCCCTTCAGCGCGACGCCGTTGTCCCGGATCGAGGAGACGGCGGAGGCGGGGAGCGCCTCGCCTCCGCGCTCGAACGCGCGGAGACCGATGTCCTGGATGTCCCACGCCACCTGGACGCCGGTGGCCTCGATCGCGAGACGCGCAGCCTCGATGACCTCGGTCCGATCCCGTCTCCGGGGATCAGGGTCACGCGATGCGCCACTGCTTGTCTCCTCGGCGTCGGGGTCAGCGGAACGGGGTGCCGACTATCCTGGCAGCTCGCATCCGATCAGGAGGCGGCCTCCCAGGGGAACGGCCGCGCGTGCTCGAAGAGGCCCGCGAGGGCCGGAGAGAGCCGAGGAAGAGGAGGATCGTGGCCGACAAGGGGCTCCGAGAGGTCATCGCGGCGGACACCCACCTCTCCGACATCGACGGGGAGAAGGGCACCCTCTCCTACGTCGGCTACGACATCGAGGATCTGGCCGAGCACTCCACGTTCGAGGAGGTCGTGTATCTCCTCCAACACCTGAGGCTCCCCACCGCGGGTGAGCTCGACGGGCTCGCCTCGTTCCTGGCGGAGGAGCGGGACCTCCACCCCTTCCAGGTGCAGCTGATGGGGACGCTGGCCGAGCAGACCTCGCCGATGTCCATGCTCCGCACGTCGGTGTCGGCGGCCTCGGCCTTCGACCCCGACGGATGGGACGAGTCTCCCGACGCGCAGGCGCGCAAGGCGCTCCGGCTGATCGCCAAGACCGCGTCCTTGCTGACGACGTATCACCGCCTGCGCACCGGCATGGACACGGTGCCCCCGAACCCCTCCCTGCCGCACGCTGCCGACTTCCTCTGGATGCTGCACGGCACGGAGCCCGACCCCGAGGACGCACGGGTGCTCGACACCATGTTCGTCCTCTACGCGGACCACACGATGAACGCCTCCACGTTCACCGCGAGGATCGTCGCCTCCACGCTGGCGGACATGTTCTCCGCGATCACCGCGGCGATCGGCACGCTGAAGGGGCCACTGCACGGTGGAGCCAACGAGGAGGCGATGAAGAGCTTCGAGGAGGTCGGCAAGCCGGAGAACGCCGAGGCGTACGTGCGCGATCGACTCGAGCGGCACGAGAAGATCTTCGGGTTCGGGCACGCCGTGTACAAGACCTACGACCCGCGCGCGACGGTGCTGAAGCGATTGTCGGAAGCGGCCTGCGAGCGTGCCGGCAAGCCACAGCTCCACGAGATCGCCGAAGCGATCGAGCAGGCGACGTTCGAGCAGAAGGGCCTGTACCCGAACGTGGACTTCTACGCGGCGGCCGTGTTCCACGTGCTCGGCATCCCCACCGATCTGATGACGCCCGTGTTCGCCGCGGCGCGGATGGCCGGCTGGACGGCACACGTGCGCGAGCAGTACGCGGACAACAAGGTGATCCGCCCGGGGTCGCGCTACGTGGGACCTCCGAGCCAGACGTGGATCCCTCTCGAGGAGCGCGGCTAGGCCGACCCGCTCACCGGTCGCGGGAAGAGACCGGCCTCCTCGACGATGGTCCGGACGAGGTCGTCCCGGCCGATGCCCATCAGGTGCAGCCCGGAGATGCCGTCGATCTCGCGGATCCGTCGGGCGACGTCGATCGTGAACTCGAGCCCGGCTCGTTCCGCCTCGCCGCCCGCCGACCCGAGCAGCTCGAAGGCAGCCGGGGGCACGTGGACGCCGAAGAGGCCGTCCAGGAACCTGGCGCTCTTCGTGCTCCGGAGCGGGACGAGGCCGACGATCACTCTCGCACGCTCGAAGATGCCCCGGGGTCGAACCAGCTCCGCCCACTCCCCCAGGCGATCGACGTCGTACGTGATCTGCGTCCACACGACATCGCCGCCGGCGTCGAGCTTCGCCTCCAGCTTCGCGGGATCGTACGGCTCCGCGAGCGGCACGTCCGCGACACCGATCAGGTAGCGCGGCGGATCCGCGATCTCGGCGCCCGCGCCGGTCGTCCCCTCGTCGCGGATCCGCCGCGCGAGAGCGACGACCTCGTTCGGTCCCAGGTCGAACACCGGTTTCGCGTCGGGGTGATCACCGACGTCCATCGGGTCCCCGCCGAGGATCAGGATGTTCCGAGCGCCGAGCGCCCAGCCTCCGAGGAGGTCGGCCGTGATCGCCAGCCGATTCCGATCACGGCAGACGAGCTGGAGGGTCGGCTCGGCGCCCGCTTCGTGGACGAAACGAGCGCCCGCCAACGCAGACATGTGTGGCGACGCCGCCGGGCTGTCGGTGACGTTCACAGCGTCCACATAGCCGACGAGTCCCCTCGCGGCCTCACGAACCGTCGCCCCGTCACCGGAGCGCGGCGGTACGACCTCGCTCGTGAGGACGAACTCGCCGGCGTCGAGCAACGAGGCCAGCCGGCCCCCCTTCGGACTCACGCTCCGTAGGCCTGCTTCTCGGCCGCGGAGACCGTGTTCACGAGGAGCATCGCGACCGTCATCGGCCCGACGCCGCCGGGGACGGGGGTGATGGCGCCCGCCACGTCGACCACCTGATCGAAATCCACGTCGCCGATGAGACCGTCGTCCGTCCGATGCACCCCGACGTCGATCACGGTGCCGCCGGGTTTCACCATGTCGCCGGTGACGAGCCTCGGCACCCCCGCGGCCGCCACGAGGATGTCGGCGCGGCGGGTGTGCGCCGCGAGGTTCGCGGTCTTCGCGTGCGTGATCGTCACGGTCGCGTTCCCCCGGAGCGAATCCTGGGCGAGCATGATCGAAAGGGGCGCTCCGACGAGGTCGCCGTACCCCACGACCACGACCTCGGCGCCCTCGAGCGGGATGTCGCTTCGCAGCAGCAGCTCCACGATGCCGTACGGCGTGGCGGGCTGGAACGTGGCCTCGCCCCGCACCACCATGCCCACGTTCCACGGGTGGAGCCCGTCGACGTCCTTCTCCGGGGCCATCGTCCGCTGCACCTCCAGCTCGTTCAGATGCGCCGGAAGCGGCAGCTGGACGATGATCCCGTGGATCTCGGGATCGCGGTTGAGACGGCGGATCGTGGCGAGCATCTCGCCTCCGGTCACGTACCCCGGGAGGTTGACCTGCTCGGAATGGATCCCCACGTCGGCGCAGGCCTTGTGCTTCGCCTCGACGTAGATGCGCGAGGCCTGGTCGTCGCCGACGAGGACGGCCGCCAGGCCGGGGGTGATCCCGTGGTCGGCGAGCGCGCGTACCCGCTCGGACACCTCCGAATCGGATCTGCGCGGCGACGGCTCTGCCGTCGAGGATGCGGGCGGTCACGGCCCGGGATGCTATCGGGGAACCTCGGCGCCGCGTGGACGTCAGTGCCAAGAGTCAATGACGGAAGTGACGGCGACCGGTGAGCACGACGGCCATCCCTCGTTCCTCGGCCGCGTGGAGGACCGCGTCGTCGCCCTTGGAGCCGCCGGGGTGGATCACGGCGGTGGCGCCCGCGTCGGCCGCCACCTCGAGCGCGTCGGGGAAGGGGAAGAAGGCGTCGGACGCGAGAGAGGCGCCTTTCGCGCGATCGCCCGCCTTGCGCGTCGCGATCCACGATGCGTCCACGCGTGACATCTGCCCGGCGCCGATCCCCACGGTCGCGCCGTCGCGGACCAGCACGATGGTGTTGGACTTCACGCGCCAGGCGATCGTCCAGGCGAGGAGCAGATCGCGCCACTCGTCGTCGGTCGGCTCCCGGGAGGAGACCACCTCGAAGTCCTCACGCCGCTCGGTGACGACGTCGCGGTCCTGCACGAGGGCTCCTCCCGGCATCGTCCGGACGTCCAGGCCACCCGCTTCCGGCAGCGGCGCTTCGAGCACCCGAAGGTTCTGGCGCGCATCGAACGCCGCGAGGGCTCCCGGCTCGTACCCCGGCGCGATCACGACCTCGGTGAAGACGTCTCGCATCGCCTCGGCCGCGGCTCCGGTGCACGTCGTATCGAACGCGACGATCCCGCCGAAGGCCGACACGGTGTCGCACTCGAACGCGCGCCGGTAGGCCTCGTCGGGCTCGGCCGCGACGGCGACGCCACACGGGTTGTTGTGCTTCACGATCACGCAGGCGCTCGGGGGAAGTTCGGCCACGAGCGAGTAGGCCGCGTCCGCATCGAGCCAGTTGTTGAACGACATGTCCTTGCCCTGGAGGACGCGGGCGCCCCCGAGCGGTCCGGTGGATGCGCCGCCCGCATCGCGATACAGGGCGCCGCGCTGGTGCGGATTCTCCCCGTAGCGGAGATCGCCGACCTTCTCCAACGCGAGGCCCACGAACCCGGGCAACGTCTCCGTCTCCGCGTGCTCGGCGAACCACCCCGCGACCGCGGCGTCGTAGGCCGCCGTGTGCGCGAACGCGGCGGCGGCCAGGCCCTCCCGCGTGTCGTGCGTGAGTCCGCGATGGGCACGGAGCTCGTCCAGGATGGACGGGTATCGCGACGGATCCACCACGACGCCCACGGACTCGAAGTTCTTGGCGGCGGCGCGGACCATCGCCGGCCCGCCGATGTCGATCTTCTCGATCACCTCGTCGACCCCCGCTCCCGAAGCGACGGTCTCCCGGAACGGATACAGATTGACGACCAGGAGGTCGAACGGCTCGATCCCGTGCTCCGCGAGCTGCTCCACGTGCTCCGGCTTGCGCGTGTCGGCCAGCAAGCCTCCGTGGATCCGGGGATGCAAGCGTCTTCACGCGCCCGTCGAGCATCTCGGGGAAACCGGTCACCTCCTCGACCGCCGTGACCTCCAGGCCCGCCTCACGCAGGGTGGCGGCGGTACCGCCCGAGGACACGAGTGCGACCCCGAGCTCGGCGAGTCCTCGTGCCAGATCTACGACACCCGACTTGTCGAAGACCGCGAGCAGGGCCCGTCGCACCTCGTGGACGTCCGTCACGTCGGTTCCCCGTCGATCGTCACCTTCCGGCCGTCCACGCGCATCCGTCCCTCCACGAGGGCGGCCGCGGCGGCCGGGAGAAGGCGGTGTTCGACCTCGTGGACGCGAGCCTCCAAGGAATCCCAGTCATCGTCGTCGCGAACCTCGATGGCTTCCTGCAGGACGACCGGCCCGGTGTCCATCCCCTCGTCGACGAGGAACACGGTCACGCCCGTCACCTTGACGCCGTAGTCGAGCGCGTCGGCCACCGCGTGCATGCCCGGGAACGCCGGGAGGAGCGAGGGGTGCACGTTCAGCCAGCGGCCGGCATACGCCTCGAGCATCGCGGGACCGAGCAGTCGCATGTATCCGGCGGTCAGCACGGCATCGATCCCGCGATCGCGGAGGAGGTCCACCACCGCTCGGTCGAAGCGCTCGCGCCCCTCGAAGTCCTCCGGCCGCAGCACGGCGGATTCGACGCCGTGAGAGCCCGCCCGATCCAGGGCCTTCACGCCGGGACGGTCCGAGAGCACGAGGGCGATCCGGGAGCCGCAGACGGGGTGATCGAGGAGGGCTTGCAGGTTCGTCCCGGAGCCGGAAACGAGCACCGCGATCCGCTCCCCCATGGACCGGGCCACGCTACCAGAGGCACCGGTCACGCAAGCCGTACGCTATCCACGTGGAGGCCGAGGAGCGGATCCGTACGACCCCCGAGGGAACCGATGCGGCCGCCGAAGGGCCGGTCGGTGAACGGACAGCCGCGACCGGCGACGGGCCCGGAGCCATCGCGCACGAGCGATGCGTCCATCATCCGGGCAGGGCGGCCGTCGCCCGATGCGCCGCCTGCGAGGAGCCGATCTGCCTCGCGTGCGCCGTGCCGGTGCGGGGTCGCGTGATCGGTCCCGAGTGCCTCGCCGTCGAACTGGGCGACCCGGCGCTCATCGTTCCGCCGGAGCCTGTGGCTTCCTTCACCGGGTCGTGGGCGACGATCGCCGGCGCCGTCCTGGCGGTGGTCGCGACGATCGGTCCGTGGACGCGGACGGGCGCCGGCGACCGCCTGCTCGGCGCCTGGGTCCCCAGCATCCGTTGGTCGATGGTCGCGGCGGTGGCGGCGATCGCCCTGCTGCCGCTGGCCTGGTGGTTCCGCACGCGAGGGTCCCGGTCCGGTGGGACGCTCGTCGCCCTCGCCGGTCTCGTCGTGCTGGCGGCCGCGGCGCTCGCGATCGCGTTCCCGCCGACGTTCCAGGTGGCGTCGTGGGGGCCTTGGCTCGCTGCGGCCGGCGGCGCGATCTCGGCGGCAGGGGTCATCGTGAGCGGCATGATGGAACGGCATCCCAGGCAGGGTGTTTGACTCCGGGACCACGCCCCTCTTGGATAGCGGAAGAGATCCACCCGGCCGCGCGAGCGCGCGGCGGTTGAAAGGAGCGATGCATGGAAGGTTCTGGCTCGTCCGGCTTCGACATGTCCAAGATGTCGACCGCCGAGAAGCTCCTCGCGGGAGGCAGCGTCCTGCTCCTGATCGACAGCTTCCTGCCCTGGCAGCAGTTCTGCACCAGCGATCTCCTGGGCGGCGAGCTCGGAGACCTCGTCGGGAACCAATGCGCGTCCTTCAGCATGTGGCAGGGAAGCGGCAGTATCTTCGGCGTTCTGGCGGGACTGCTCGCGATCGCGCTCATCGTCGTCGGCGTCCTGTCGATGACCGGCAGCATGGCGAACATGAACATGGGCAACATGTCCGCCGACAAGCTGACCGGCTTCCTCGGCCTCGGCGTGGCGGGCTTCGGGCTCCTGAAGTTCATCCTCGCGCTGACGAACACCCCGGGTTGGGCGCGTTCGTCGGCCTCGTGCTATTGGTCGCGATCGGATGGGGCGCCTGGCAGAAGGTGCAGTCCAGCGGCGGATTCCAGATGGGCGGCACCGGTGGCGGGACGATGGGCGGCGACACGATGGGCGGCGGAACACCGCCGCCGAGCACCCCTCCCCCGAGCACCCCTCCCCCGAGCATGCCTCCGCCGACCGAGCCTCCACCCAGCGGTGGGATGCCTCCGTCCGGCTCGTCGGACATGTGAGCTGACCCACACGCACGTCCGAAGGGGCGAGCCCGGGAGCCGGGCTCGCCCCTTCGCGTTTTCGAAGGTAGCCTTTCGACCTCCGCTCGCGGAAGGGCCCCAAGATCGGGCGAAGGAACGGAAGGGACGAGACGTGAAGAAGTGTCCGTACTGCGCCGAGGAGATCCAAGACGACGCGATCAAGTGTCGATACTGCTTCAGCGACCTCCGGGCAGACCCCGACGCCGCGATGCAGCAACAGCCGGAGCCGACCGCTCCCGCGGCCGGGGCCGGGGTGCCGACAGCGTTCGAGACATCCGCTCCGTCGGACACCGTCACGCCGCCGATGGCGACCGCAGGCGCGTCGTCCCCTTCGTCCGTGCAGTACACGCACTCGGGCTATCGCTACGTGCTGGGCTACGGCGCGGACCTCTTCGGGATCTGGGATCGGCAGGGGCCCGGGAGCCCGGTCGAGCAGTTCCCGCGGACGGACGAGGGATGGCGGAGCGCCTGGATCCGTTTCGTGAACCTCGAGCCCAACCACGTCCCAGTCGGCTCGGAGCAGGCGACATCCTCATCCGGAGGAGCGGCGGCGCAGCCCGGGATGCAGCCACCCGGAGCCTCGCCGGCACCCGACCTCTCCGACAACCAGGTCCTCCAGTACACCCACTCCGGATCGACCTACCTGCTCGGCTACGGCCGGACCTTCTTCGGGATCTGGCTCCGGAGCGATCCGAGCAGGCCGCTGGAGCGGTTCTCCCGCGACGATGACGGCTGGGCGTCCGCGTGGCGTCGCTTCACGACGATCGAGTCGAACTACGCGGAGGTGGGTCTCGGGAGCCCCGGCTCCTCGTAGACCCGGCGCGCGAGGAGCGCGCCGAGCACACCACCCGCCACACCCCAGAGCAGAGCCGCGAGCGCCGTCCCCGCCCACGCCGGATGCATCGAGATGTGCCGAGCCGGGATGAAGTCGGAGGAGAGCTGCGGGCGCAACGACCCATCCTCCAACGACGACGAGCGACGCGAACACCACCCCGGCGGCGGCTCCGAGCCCTGCGGCTCGCCCGGCCGCCATCGTCGTCCCGGCAACCGATCGCCTGCCCCCGAGCGTCGCCGCGAGCAGCCGGGATGGGGCTCAGCAGCCAGAGCCACGGGGAGAGCGAGAGCGCGTCGGGGAAGAGCACCCCGCCCGCCGGCCCCGAAGCGGTAAGGCTGCCAGGGACACAGTTCGAAGAGCGACCGCTTCCCCGACCAACTCCAGACACGACCCCGCAGCCGGCGCGAACACCAGCGCGCTCTGCGCCGGGATCGCCAGCAGGTGAGCGCTGAAAAGGATGCCACCGCCGGTTCCCAGGCTGCTCAAGGCGTCGACGTATCCGACGGGTGACCGCGGGCTCGAGCGTCGCGACGACGAGCACACCTATCGCGAGGAGCCCGAGCGCCCAGGCGTATGCGGTCAGGCCCCCGCGCAGCGCGGAGGCGGCAGCCCGTCCGTGGGCTGCCTCCAGATAGGCACCCATGCCCGCCCCCGCCGCGGTCAAGGCGGCGGTCCACAGCCCTGCGCCCGCGATGTCGACCCGCAGCCGAAGGTCGAAGATGGGGAAGGACAGTCTCACGAGCGTCGCGCACGTCATCGCGAGGAGCGCGGCCGGAACCGCGGCGCCGACCGCGGCGAGGCCGGCCGCGCAGGAGTAGGGGCCTGTCCCGACCATGCCCGTGCAGCACGTCGGCCCGCTGCTAGCGGCGAGCACGAGGAACCCGATCGTCAGCACCATCGGAACGAAGCGGAGGTGGAGGCCGATCGACACGTCCGCCCCGCCGAAGATGGGTGCGCCGCGCGCCGTCCCAACGACGTCGGCGCGGAGGGAAAGCGAGCGAGGTGAGGAGGCCGACCTTCGACGCCATCTACCAGAGCCCGTATCGACCGCCGGCCAGGAGGAACCCGGCCACGGCCGAGCAGCTGCCCGAAGACGATGAGCGACGCGAACGCAAGCGTCCCGCCGACCGCGGCGCCGGCCGATGGATCCTCGCCGCGTCGGCGACGCCCCCGCGGGGGCCGGGGGCGCCTGCGAGCTCACCCCAGGCGCTCGGCGACCAGATCGGCCACCTGCGAGGGATTCCGGCCCACGGCGACGCCGACGGCCTCCAACGCCTCGGCTTTCGCGGTCGCCGTCCCGCTCGACCCGGTCACGATCGCACCGGCGTGGCCCATCCGCTTGCCCGGCGGCGCCTCGAACCCGGCGATGTAGCCGACCACGGGCTTGGTGACGCGTTCGGCGATGAAGGCGGCGGCCCGTTCCTCGTCGTCGCCGCCGATCTCTCCGGTGAGGACGATCAGCTCGGTCTCGGCATCGGACTGGAAGAGCTCCACGCGCCTCGACGAAGCCGATCCCGTGGACCGGGTCACCCCCCATCCCCACGCAGGTGGATTGACCGATGCCGCGTTGCGTGAGCTCGTGGACGATCTGGTAGACGAGGGTGCCGCTGCGAGACACGAGTCCGACCGCTCCCGGAGCACAGATCTCCCCGGGGATGATCCCGACGTTCGTGGCGCCGGGCGAGATCACGCCCGGGCAGTTCGGACCGACCAACCTCGTCCCCGATGCCTCGAGGTAGCTGTGGACCTTCGCCATGTCACCGACGGGGATGCCCTCGGTGATGCACACGACGAGCCCGATCCCTGCATCGACGGCCTCGAGGATCGCCTCCGCCGCGAACCGCGGCGGGACGAAGATCATCGACGTGTCGGCACCGGTCTCCGCGACCGCGCGCGCCACCGTGTCGAAGACCGGGATCCCCTCCACGTCCTGACCGCCCTTGCCCGGCGTGACGCCGGCGACGACCTTCGTCCCGTAGTCGCGGTTGCGGAGCGTATGGAACGTTCCCTCGCTCCCGGTGATGCCCTGGACCACGAGGCGCGTTCGCTCGTCGACGAGGATGCTCACGGGCGGGCTCCGGCGAGGTCGGCGGCCTCTTCCGCGGCCTCGAGCATGTTCGAGGCCGGAACGATCCGAGGGTGCGCGGCATCGGTCAGGATCCTCCGGCCGTCCTCCGCGTTCGTCCCGTCGAGCCGGACGACGATGGGGACCCGAGCCTCGACCCGCTCCAGCGCCTCGAGGATGCCCTGCGCCACCAGATCGCCGCGCGTGATCCCTCCGAAGATGTTCACGAGCACGACCTTCACGGCCGGATCCGACAGCACCACCTCGAGCGAGGTCGCCATCTGGTCCGCCGACGCCCCGCCTCCGACGTCGAGGAAATTCGCGGCTCGTGCGCCCGCCTGCGCCACGACGTCCAGCGTCGACATCACGAGGCCGGCCCCGTTGCCGATGATGCCCGACCTCGCCGTCGAGCTTCACGTACTGGAGGCCCTTCTCCTTCGCGCGAGCCTCCACGTCGTCGATGGGGAACTGGGTCGCCAGCTCCGCGATGTCCGGGTGACGCCACAGGGCGTTGTCGTCGATCGTCACCTTGGCGTCGAGCGCCACGACACGGTCGTCGTCCAGGAGGACCAGCGGGTTGATCTCGACGAGGGTCGCGTCTCGCTCGACGATCAGCTCGAACATCTTCCGGATCACGTCGCCGGCGCCCTCCCATGCCTCCGTCGGGAGCGCTCCCACCAGCTCGCGCACGTGATAGGCGCGCAGGCCGAGGAGCGGGTCGATGTGGATCTTCCGGAGCGCCTCCGGCTCGCGTCCGCGCGAGCTCCTCGATCTCGACGCCGCCCTCGGCCGTCATCATCGCCAGGTAGTCCCCGCGCGAGCGATCCAGCAGGAGCGACGTGTAGAACTCGCGCGCGATCGGCAGCAGCTCCTCGACCAGGACCCGTGTCACGGGGAAGCCCTTGAAGTCGGTGCCCAGCATCCGGTCGGCGGCGGCGGCCGCGGCCTCGGGTGTCTCGCACAGTTCGACGCCGCCGCCCTTGCCGCGGCCGCCGACCTGGACCTGGATCTTCACGACCGAGCGCCCGCCCAGCTCGCGCGCCGCCGCCTCGGCGTCCTCGGGACCGAACGCGACGATGCCCCGAGGCGTCAGCATGCCTTGGGCGCGGAACAGATCCTTGCCCATGTGCTCGTAGAGATCCATCCGTGGGGTCCCTCGCGGCTCCTGCTAGGCCTTCGCCCCGAGCCGATCGCGGAGCCAGGAGGCGATGTCTCCCGTGTTCGCTCCCGGAGTGAAGACCGCCTCGATACCCGCTTCCTTGAGCTTGGGGATGTCGTCCGCCGGGATGACGCCCCCACCCACGACCACGACGTCCTCGGCCCCACGGGCGCGGAGCTCCTTCACGACCTTGGGGAACAGCGTCATGTGCGCCCCGGAGTGGCAGGAGAGCCCCACGGCGTCCGCGTCCTCCTGGATCGCGGCCTCGGCGATCTGCTCGGGTGTCTGGAACAGACCGGTGTAGATCACCTCGAAGCCCGCGTCGCGCAGGGCTCGCGCCACCACCTTCGCGCCGCGATCGTGCCCGTCGAGGCCCGGCTTCGCCACGATCACCCGCAGCTTCTCGGCCATGGCGCCGAGTCTATCGACGATCCCTCCGTCAGCTTGCCGCGCGCGACCGGAGCGGAAGAGGATAGGCCCGTGCTCGTGCCCGGCATGTACGGTGTCGTGCCGTGACGGGGAGGCTCGATGGCAAGGTCGCGCTGATCACGGGCGCCGGCAGCGGGATGGGACGGGAGGCCTGCGCCGTCTTCGCGTCCGAGGGCGCACGGGTCGCGGCCGTCGACATCGATCCGGAGCTGCTCTCGGGGACGGAGGCGGCCGTCCGCGCCACCGACGGTGAGATCGCCTCCTTCGTCGCCGACGTGGCGGTCGCGGACCAGGTGCGCGAGGCGGTCGAGGGCGCGGTCGAGCGCTTCGGCGCGCTCCACGTCCTGTACAACAACGCGGGCGTCCTGTGGCGCGATCGCGACGTGTCCGTCCTCGAGACCGACGAGGAGGTCTGGGATCGCGTGTTCGCGATCAACCTCAAGGGGATGGTCTGGGTCTGCAAGTACGGGATCCCGCACCTGATCGCCGGCGGCGGCGGGGCCGTGGTGAACATCGGGTCCACCTCGGCGCTGCTCGGGGACTCGATCCCGCAGGACGCCTACACGGCCAGCAAGGGTGCGGTGATCTCGCTCACCAGGAACCTCGCGGTGCAGTTCGGGCCGCACGGGATCCGGGCGAACTGCATCCATCCGGGGTTCACCGACACCCCGATGCAGACGGTGCGGACGACGGACGCCGCGTGGGTCGAGGCCGCGACCGCCGAGATCCCGCTGGGCCGGCTCGGCGACCCCACGGGACATCGTGAACGCGGCGCTGTTCCTCGCGAGCGACGAGGCCGCGTACGTGACGGGCACGGAGCTCGTCGTGGACGGCGGCGCGGTCGTGGTCTGAACCAACTCCGGAGGGGTCCGGACGCACTCCGCCGCCTGCGATACTGCCGCCCGTGGCGAAGAAGCGCGTGCAGTTCCGTCCTCCCGGCCTGAAGCCGACGACGAAGGTCGGCACCCTCGGGCCGTATCGGGGGCGGCTCGGGTTGGCCTGGGTGATCGCCCCCCTGGTCGCCGGCGTCGTGATCCTCGTCGCCGGCTTCCTGATCCTGACGCGGTAGGTCCGGATGCTCGACGGCTACGCCTGGCCCCAGAGCGTGCTCCCCGGTGAGGAGGTCGCGCTGCATGTGTCGTCCTCCGGGTCGTTCGGGGTGGAGGTGGCGCGACGAGGGCGACGGAGCCGACGTCGTGTGGACCGGAGACGCGATCGCCGGGACGGAGCATCCGATCCCGCCGGATGCCTCCGCCGACGGCTGCCGCTGGCCCGGCACGCTCACGATCCCGGTGGGCGACGACTGGCGGTCCGGCTTCTACGCCGTGTCGCTCTCCTCGGGAGAGGAACGAGCGGACGCGTTCTTCGTGGTCCGGCCGCGGCGACAGGTCTCGCGGATCCTCCTCGTGCTGTCCACGGCCACGTACAACGCCTACAACGATTGGGGCGGCCCCTCGCTCTACACCGGCGGCACCCGGGTCTCGTTCGAGCGCCCGCTCGCGCGCGGATTCCTCGCCAAACCGGACCCGGCCGTCCGCAAGGCGCAGGCCGTGCCCGATCGCGAAGCCCTCGGGTACTTCGCGTGGGCGGAGGAGCAGGGGCTGTCGCCGTGGAGCGGCGGTTCGGGCTGGTGGACCTGGGAGCGGCCGTTCGTCGCGTGGGCCGAACGCGAGGGCTTCGCGATCGACGTCGCGGTCTCCCAGGATCTGGAGGAGCATCCGGAGGTCCTCGACGGCCATACGCTCCTCCTGTCGGTCGGCCACGACGAGTACTGGTCGTGGGGGATGCGCGACACGGTGGAGTCGTTCCTCGCCGGCGGAGGCAACGCGGCGTTCTTCAGCGGCAACACGTGCTGGTGGCAGGTCCGGTTCGAGGACGGATATCGCGGGATGGCCTGCTTCAAGTACCGGGCCGCCGAGGACCCGGTGCTCGGCACGCCCGACGAGCGCTTCCTCACCGGCGCCTGGCCCGACCGGAGGATCGGGAGGCCGGAGGCGGCGATGACCGGGCTCTCGTTCTCCCGAGGGGGCTACTCGCGGTACGGCCTCGGCGTCCCCCGTGCGTCGGGCGCGTTCACGGTCTGGCGTCCCGACCACTGGGCGTTCGAGGGGACGGATCTCCGCTACGGCGACGCGCTCGGGCTCTCGGATGCGATCGTCGGCTACGAGGTGGACGGGTGCGCCCTCACGATCGACGACGGCCTGCCGGTTCCCACCCACGAGGACGGTGCTCCCGACACCCTCGAGGTCCTGGCCACGGCACCGGCGCGGCTCTGGTCGGCGGACGAGCAGCCGTCGCGGTACGCGAACGAGCCCGGGGAGCTCGAACACGTGGCTGCCGTGCTCTACGGCGACGGCTGGGAGGAGCAGATCCATCGCATCGCGCACAACCACGCGGTCGTGGGCTGCTTCGACGTTCCCGGAGGCGGGACCGTCTTCAACGCCGGCTGCACGGACTGGACGTACGGGATCGCGGGCGGCGATCCGAACGTGCGGCGCATCACGCGCAACGTGCTGGAACGACTGTCCTCCTGACGCCGTAGGCTCGGAACGTGCGCTGGGAGGAGTTCGCCGAGGCGTGCCCGCAGATCGCCGACCGGGCGGCGGAGCGGTTCCGCCGCCAGGAGCTGTGCATGCTCGGCACCGTCCGAGCAGACGGGTCACCGAGGATCAGCCCCTGCGAGCTCGACTTCGCGGAGGGGCACCTGCTCCTCGGCATGATGTGGCAGAGCCGGAAGGCGCTCGACCTCCTCCGGGATCCACGGTGCGTGCTGCACAGCTGCACCACGGACCGCATGGGGACGGAGGGGGACGCCAAGATCTACGCCCGCGCGACGGACGTCCAGGATCCCGCGATCCGGCAGGCGTACCGCGAGGCGGTCAAGGCTCGGATCGACTGGGCGCCGGACGAACCCTCCTTCCACGCGTTCTCGATCGACGTCCACGCGGCCGGGTTCATCTCCTTCGCCGAACCGAAGACGGTGATCGCATGGGACCCGGAGCGCGGGACGCGCACGCTGCCCTTCCCCGACGGGGAGTGAAGGATCAGCCGACCCGGGTCAGCGGTGCGTAGGAAAGCAGGAGTCGCTTCTCGCCCGCTCCGGTGAACGCGATCGTGGCCTCGGCGTCCTCACCGTGGCCCTTGATGGTGAGCACCACCCCCTCGCCCCAGCGTTCGTGGACGACGGTGTCCCCCTCCGACACCGAGGGGATGTCCCGCTTCGGCGGGGGCGACGGTGCCCACGAGCCGGTGGGAGCCACGTCGACCGTCCCCTTGCCGGGCAGACCCATCACCGTGTAGCCGCCCTCCGAACGGCTCGCGCGGCCGCCCCTCGAAGCGTCGCGCGGCCGAGAGCGGCCTCCGCCCGAGCCGCCCTCCTCTCGCACGTCGAGGAGGCTGGCCGGCAGCTCGTTCAGGAACCGGGAGGGCGGGTTGTAGCTGGTCTGCCCGAAGAGGGTCCTGCCCCACGCGTGGCAGAGATACAGACGTTTCTGCGCTCGCGTGATGCCCACGTAGAGCAGCCGGCGCTCCTCCTCGAGCTGGGCGGAGTCGGTCATCGAGCGGTAGTGCGGGAAGATCCCGTCCTCGAGTCCCACGATGAACACGATCGGGAACTCGAGCCCCTTGGCGATGTGCAGCGTCATCAGTGTGACCGACGATTCCTCCTCGTCGTAGTCGTCCTGCTCCCCGATCAGGGATACCTGCTCGAGGAACTCGTTCAGGCCGGCATCGGGGTCGCGCTCGAGGAGCTCGGCCGCCACACCGGAGAGCTCCTGGATGTTCTCGATCCTCCCCTGCGCCTCGACCGTGCGATCCTCTTCGAGCTCCGCGAGGTACCCGGACTCCTGGGCCGCGAACTCGACCATCCGTCCGGGCCCGGCGCCGTCTGCGAAGTGCGCCGCGATCGCGGTCATGATCTGGTTGAACCCCGCGACCGCGCCCTTCGCTCGCGACGCGAGCGAGGCGATCTCGTCCACGCGGCGACAGGCCTCCATCACGTCGATCTCCTCGTCGCGCGCGAACGCCTCCACCACGGCCACCGTGGCATCGCCGATCCCGCGTTTGGGTGTGTTCACGACCCTCCGGAACGAGATCACGTCCTGCGGGTTGGTGAGGAGCCGGAGGTACGCGAGGATGTCCTTGATCTCTCTGCGCTGGTAGAAGCGGACGCCCCCGAAGACGCGATACGGCATCCCCACCCGCATCAGGACGTCCTCGATCACGCGGGACTGCGCGTTGGTGCGATAGAAGATCGCGACCTCGCGGTAGCGGAACCCCTCCTCGTTGCGGAGGCGCTCGATCTCCTGCGAGACGAAGTACGCCTCGCTGTGCTCGTCGTTGGCGCGGACACGAACCACCGGGTCACCGGAACCCGCCTCCGTCCACAGGTTCTTCGGCTTGCGCTGGACGTTGTTCTCGATCAGGGCGTTGGCGACCGTGAGGATGTTCTGCGTCGACCGGTAGTTCTGCTCCATCAGGAACACGGCCGCATCCGGATAGTCGCGCTCGAAATCGAGGATGTTCTGGATCGTCGCGCCGCGCCAGGAGTACACGCCCTGGTCGGCGTCGCCGACGACGCAGATGTTGCGGTACTTGGCGGCGAGCATGTTCACCAGCTCGTATTGCGCTCGGTTGGTGTCCTGGTACTCGTCGATCAGGACGTAGCGGAAGCGTTCCTGATAGTGCTCGAGCACCTCGGGATGATCGCGGAAGAGCCGGACGGCCTCGCTGATGAGGTCGTCGAAGTCGAGGGCGCCCGCATCTCGCTTCCTCCGCTCGTACTCGGTGTAGAGCTGGGCGACCGTCTCCTCGTAGAGGTTGGAGGTGAGCCCGGCGAACTCCGCCGGCCCGAGCACCCGGTCCTTCGCCTTGCCGATCGCCGAGGCGACCGCCTTCGCGGGATACCGCTTGGGGTCGATGTTCATGTCCCGCGAGATGCCCGCGATCAGCCGTTCGGTGTCGCCGTCGTCGTAGATCGTGAAGTTCGAGGGGACACCGAGATGCGCGTGCTCCTTCCGGAGGATCCGGGCGCACGTCGAGTGGAACGTGAGGACCCACATCCCCCGTGAGATGGGTCCGCCCAGGAGCTCCCCCACCCGCTCGGCCATCTCCCGAGAAGCCTTGTTCGTGAACGTGATCGCGAGGATCTCCCCGGGTGAGACCCCGCATTCCCGGATCAGGTACGCGATCCGATGCGTGAGGGCTCGGGTCTTGCCCGACCCTGCCCCCGCGACGATCAGGACGGGACCTTCCGTCTGGAGGACGGCCTCACGCTGGATGTCGTTCAGTCCGTCGAGGAGGGGGGAGGTGACGCTCACACGACGATGCTAGCGCGGGTCCGCGACCCGGCCGGACAGCGGTGCCCTGACCTGGACCTTCGGCTGATATCCGCGGTTCCGGATCCGGGGGTACCGTGAGGACATGCAGGAACGATCGCGGCTCCGCGCTGCCCTCCGAGCCTTCGGTTTCGCCTGCCTGATGACGGCGGCCGGACTGGCCGGCTACGTGGGGTGGCTCCTGTGGGGAACGGGGCTGGAGACGGCTCGGGCGCAGGAGCAGCTCGGCGACGAGATCCGCCCTCTCTTCGCGCACCCGACGCCGCCCGCGGAGGACGAGCGCTACCTTCCCGGTGAGGCGTACGCGGCGATCGTCATCCCCTCGATCGACATCGACTTCATCGTCGTCGAGGGCACCGACTACGTGAGCTTGAAGAAGGGACCGGGCCACTACCCGGCTTCGGCGGACCCCTGGAACGAGACGGGCCAGGTCGCGATCGCCGGTCATCGCACGACGTACCTCCACCCGTTCCTGAACCTCGACGAGGTCGATGCGGGAGACATGATCGAGCTGATCACCAAGCACGGGACCTATCGGTACGAGGTCGATCGGGTCTTCGTCCTGCCGGAGGCGACATCGGGCCAGGCGATCGTCGACACGGTGCGTCCCACGCTGGTCCTGACGACGTGCCACCCGAAGTACTCGAGCCGCGAGCGGTTGATCGTGACGGCGACGCTCGTGGAGGGTCCGGCGGGAGGGTAGGCCTCAGTCGTCCTCGGGCGGCGACGCGAGGAACATCTGCTCTTCGATGTCCCGGATCGCCCTGTCGAGGTGTTGTGCCTCCGAGTTCGCGATCTCGTCGTGGTCGACCATCTTGTCGACGTCGTCGCGGAGATGCTCGAGCTCTTCGATCGCCTTCTCCGTGTCGCCTTCCGCGTACTTCTCGAGTGCCTCCTCGAGCTTCTTCTCGATCTCGTCGGCGGCATGCTCGGAGATGGTGCCGTCGTTCAGACCCTCCGTCACGAGGGTCTGCAGCGCCACCACCGCGTCCTGGACGGGATCTGCGGGGGGTTGGCTCGGAGTCGGGGACGGCGACGGGGACGACGAGGGCGAGGAGCGTGACGGAGAGACCGAGGCGCTCGGCGACCGAGCGGCGGTGTTGCGGCCCGACGGCGGGTCGCCTCCGAACAGTGCGAACGCGAGGCCGCCGAGGAGGGCGAGCACGACCACGACGATCAGCAGCGGGACCATCCGGCGTCGCGGCGGGGGTCGATCGGTTCGTCTCGTGAGCACGGCGGTGGAGGGACGTCGCCGGGGCGACGACCGGTGCCGGCGTCGTCGGAGCAGCGTGGCCATCGTCGTCTGGCGACTGCCGCGCCGAGAGTGGGGATCGGAGCGGTCCCGTCCTCGAGAGCCGTCACCATGTCGGCCGCACTCGGGAACCTCGCCTGCGGATCCTTCTCCATCGCGCGGAGGACGACCGACTCGAGGGCCGGCGGAACGGAAGGCTCGAGCGACGACGGTGGCACCGGTGCTTCGTGGACGTGCTGGTAGGCGACCGCGACCGGGTTGTCGGCCTCGAAGGGCTGGCGACCGGTGAGCATCTCGTAGAGCACGCAGCCGAGCGAGTAGATGTCGGAGCGATGGTCGACGGGCTCGCCGCGAGCCTGTTCGGGCGAGACGTAGCCCGCCGTGCCCAGGATCGAGGAGGCTCGCGTGATGCTCTCCCCCTCGATGCCTCGCGCGATCCCCAGGTCCATCAGCTTGGTGCGTCCGTCCGGCGTGCGCATCACGTTGGCCGGCTTCACGTCGCGATGCACGATCCCGGCGGCATGGGCGGTCGCGAGCGCATCGCCCACGCTCGACGCGATCTCCGTCGCCAGGGGAGATGCGATCCGGCCCTTCCCGGCGCAACACGTCCGCGAGCGTCTCGCCGGGGACGAGCTCCATCACGATGAAGTGGACGTCCTCCTCGGAACCGGCATCGAACACGGCCACGAGGTTGGGGTGGGAGATCCGCGCCGCCGACAGTGCCTCCCGCCGGAACCGCTCGACGAACCTGCGGTCGTCGGCGAGCCAGCTTCCCAGCACCTTGACGGCGACCGGCCGGTCCAGGACCCGGTCAGTCGCCCGGAAGACCTCGGCCATCCCGCCGCGTCCGAGCAGCTGTCCGACGGCGTAGCGGTCGGCGAGCACCATGCCGTCCATGCTCATCTGCCCAGGCTACGAGAGCCTTCACTAACTCGGCCCTAAGGCGTCAGAGCAGCAGGGTCGGGTCGCTCACTCCCATTCGATGGTCCCGGGGGGCTTCGACGTGACGTCGTACGCCACCCGGTTCACGCCGGGCACCTCCCGGACGATCCGTGAGGAGATCCGGTCGAGCACGTCGTACGGGAGCCTCGCCCAGTCCGCCGTCATCGCGTCCTCGGAGGTGACGACCCGGACGATCACGGGGTTCTCATAGGTCCTGCCGTCCCCCATGACACCGACGGTCTTGGTATCCGCGAGCAGGACGCAGAACGCCTGCCAGGTCTCCCGTTCGAGGCCGGCGCGCCGGATCTCGTCTCGCACCACCCGATCTGCCCCACGGACCTTCTCGAGGTTCTCCGCCGTGACCTCCCCGACGATGCGGACGGCGAGGCCGGGGCCCGGGAACGGCTGGCGTTGCACGACCTCCTCGGGGAGACCGAGCTCGGCGCCGACCTGTCGGACCTCGTCCTTGAACAGGTCGCGCAAGGGTTCGACCAGCTCCAGCTCCATCTCCTCCGGGAGCCCACCGACGTTGTGATGGCTCTTGATGTTGGCCGCGGTGCGTGAGCCGCTCTCGATCACGTCGGGATAGAGCGTCCCCTGCACGAGGAATCGGGCGTCGTGGTGATCGCGCGCGACCTCCTCGAAGACGCGGATGAACTCCTCGCCGATCGCGCGCCGCTTCCGCTCGGGATCGGTGACCCCGGCCAGCTTCGCCAGGAACCGGTCCTGCGCCTTCACGTGGACGAGCGGGACACCGAAGTGACGGCCGAAGGTCTCCTCCACCTGCTCCGGCTCCCCGTCCCGGTTCAACCCGTGGTCGACGAAGACGCACGTGAGCTGATCGCCGACCGCCCGGTGGACGAGGAGCGCCGCGACGGAGGAGTCGACCCCTCCCGAGAGCGCGCACAGGACCTCCGCCTCACCGACCTGCTCCCGGATCCGGGCCACCGCATCCTCCACGATGTTCACCGGGGTCCAGTCGGGCAGGAGCCCGCAGCCGTCGTACAGGAACCGCTTCAGCACGTCCTGCCCCCGAGGCGTGTGCGACACCTCGGGATGGAACTGGACCGCGAACAGACCGCGCTCCGGATCCTCCATCGCCGCGATCGGGATCTGGTCGGTGCGAGCGGTCACGCGGAAGCCCTCGGGCGCACGCGTGACCGCGTCCCCGTGGCTCATCCAGACCTGCTCCTCCCCCGCCAGGTCGGCGAGGAGCACCCCTCCCGGCTGGTCCACCGACAACGTGGTGCCGCCGTACTCGCGCTGGCCGGTGGCGGCGACCTCTCCTCCCAGCGTGCGAGCCATCAGTTGGTGCCCGTAGCAGATGCCGAGGACCGGCACGCCCATGTCGAACAGACCCGTGTCGACCGTGGGGGCGCCCTCCTCGTAGACCGACGCGGGTCCACCCGAGAGGATCAGGCCGGCGGGACGGCGCTTCGCGAGCTGTGCCGCCGTCGCGTCGTGCGGCACGATCTCGGAGTACACGTGTGCCTCCCGGACACGCCGGGCGATCAGTTGCGCGTACTGCGCCCCCAGGTCGACGACCAGGACCGGTCGTGCGGGATCTTCCGTTCGAGATCCCGGGGCCGGAGCCAACTAGTGCCCCATCCCCACCCGCTGTGCGGCCTGATACGTCTTGCCCTCGGTCTTGATCGACGGCGCGATCACGAGCTCGGCCTTCTGGAACTCCTTGATCGTGGCGTAGCCCGTGGTGGCCATCGAGGTGGCGAGCGCGCCGAAGAGATTGAACGTGCCGTCGTTCTCGTGCGCCGGGCCGACCAGGATCTCCTCCAACGAGGCGACCTGCTGCGTCTTGACGCGGGCGCCGCGCGGCAACGTGGGGTGGAACGTCGCCATCCCCCAGTGGTAGCCGCGGCCCGGCGCCTCGTACGCACGCGTGAGCGGGGACCCGATCATCACCGCGTCCGCGCCGCAGGCGATGGCCTTCGCGATGTCGCCGCCGGTGCGCATCCCGCCGTCGGCGATCACGTGGCAGTAGCGGCCGGTCTCGTGCAGGTGCTCGCGCCGGGCCGCGGCCGCGTCGGCGATGGCGGTGGCCTGGGGGACACCGACCCCCAGCACTCCCCTTGTGGTGCAGGCGTTCCCGGGTCCCACGCCGACGAGCACACCGACGGCGCCGGTCCGCATCAGGTGCAGGGCGGTGGAGTAGGAGGCACAGCCACCCACGAACACCGGCAGGTCGAAGCCGGCGATGAACTGCTTCAGGTTCAGAGGCTCGGTGTGGGTCGAGACGTGCTCGGCGGAGACCACGGTCCCCTGGATCACGAGGATGTCGAGGCCGGCCTCCAGGACGACGGGGGCGAACCGCTCCACCCGCTGCGGGGTGAGCGAGGCACACGAGACCACTCCGCCGGCCTTGATCTCTTCGATCCGCCGGCCGAGCAGCTCCTCCTTCACCGGCTCCTTGTAGAGCTCCTGCATGCGGCGGGTCGCCTTGTCGTCGTCGAGGGCGGCGATCTCCTCGTAGATGGGCTCGGGATCCTCGTAGCGGGTCCACACGCCTTCGAGGTTCAGGCACGCGAGCCCGCCGAGCTTGCCGATGAGCACGGCGGTCTCCGGCGAGACGCCGGCGTCCATCGCCGACGCCATCATCGGGAGCCCGAATCGGTAGGCGTCGACCTCCCAGCTCACGTCGACGTCGTCGGGATCGCGCGTCCGTCGCGACGGGACGATCGCCACCTCGTCGAAGCCGTACGCCCGCCGGGCCGTCTTGCCGATGCCGATCTCGAACTCCACCCGAGCTCCCTCCTAGAGACGCGAGACGCCCATCCGGGAACCCGGACGGGCGTCAGGAACCTGCATGGGCTCAGCGTACCAGCCGCCTCCGACGCGCCCGCTCAGCCGGCGGCGGTCGCCTCGAGGGCGCGCCGAGCCTGCGCCATGTGGAAGCGATCGTGCCCGGCGAGCATCCGGAACAGCAGGTCGAAGGACTCCGGTCCGCGCTCGGCGTGGACGCCGACCCGGGCCCGGTCCTCCTCGTCCGATCGCTTCCAGAGCGCGACGTTCGCCTTGCGGAGCGGCTCGAAGAGCATGAGCAGCTCGTCGGGGTCCTCGTCCCGGCCCGCATGCAGCTTGTCGGCCCACAGATCCTGGTCGTAGCCGATCAGCGGAGGCTGGTCATGGGCCAGGATCCATCGATAGCGCGCGGACGTGACCACCTCGGCGTCGACGGCGTGGCCGAGGCACTCGACCACCGACCACTCCCGGGCGGCCGGACGGACGTGTCGGCGATCCCCGGCGTCGGCCACCAGCGCTCGCCAGAGTTCGGCCGCGCCGGCCTGCACCTCGGCGGGATCGTCGTCGACCGAGCAGCGAGAGCAGGTGGTCCTGGTAGGCCTTGGGTTCGGAGACCGGGTCCGGCGATGTGGGGACGTCCATGAAGGCTCGCACTCTACCGGGCGCCGGTGACTCAGCTCTCGTCGGCGACGTGCCCGGAGTCGGTGACCCGGAGATCGGTGAGCCCGGAGTGGACCCGCTCACCCTCCACGAGCAACCCGGAGTCCTCGATGTGCCCGAGGCGCTGCAGGGTGTCCATCACCTTCTGCAGAGACTCGTCCGGCGACTCGACCAGGGTGTCCACGACGAGCTCCGGGTGTTCCGGCGCCTCGTAGGGATCGTCGACCCCCGTGAACCCCGTGATCTCTCCCGCGAGGGCCTTCTTGTACAGGCCCTTCGGATCCCGGTGTGCCGCGATCTCCTCGACCGTCGCGTGGACGTAGACCTCCACGAAGGCTCCGATCTGCGCGCGCACGGCGTCGCGGGCGGCCTTGTACGGCGAGATCGGACAGCAGATCGTGGCCACCCCGTTCCGGGTCAGCAGATCGGCCACGAAGCCGATCCGCAGGATGTTCGTGTCGCGGTCCTCCTTGGAGAACCCGAGTCCCTTCGAGAGGTTCTGGCGAACCACGTCCCCATCCAGGATCTCCGTCTTCAACCCCCGGGCCTGCAGCTCGTGGTACAGCATCTCCGCGATCGTCGACTTCCCGGAGCCGGACAGCCCCGTGAACCAGATGGTGAACCCCTGCTGCTCCGGCGCCGTCACAGGAAGCTCCTCGACGCCGCTCCGTGCGAGTCGATCCCGTAGAGCGACAGGATCGACGGGCCCACGTCGACGAGATTGAGGCCGTCCACCTTGCCCATCGGCTGGCCGGGAGCACCCTTCATCGCGAAGATGCCCGTCCGGTCGTGGTTCGCGCCGTCCGGCCCGATGTCGTTCTCGAACGTGTACACGCTGGGATTGCCGACGGAGCCCACGGATCGCCACTCGAGATCACCGAAATAGACGAGCAGGTCGGGGGCCACGCCCCGCACCTCCGGGTACACGTCCTGTGGCTTGTGCACCTTGGTGCCGAGGGGCTCGCCGTCCGGCCCGGGCATCGCGACGAGCTTCGCCGCGAGCTCGTCGCGCACGGTCTCGTAGTCGGCCGGCTGGATCACGCCCTGTGGCTCCCGGCCGGCCACGTTCAGGAACAGCCGGCCGTAGTACCCACCGTCTCCCCAGGCCGTCGTACGGCCCCAGTCGATCGCGGTCTTCGCGATCGGCGTCATCTCGGAGACGGGCTCCTTCAACGTGAGGTACCCGTTCTCGATCAGCCAGTCGTTGAAGCAGATCCCGCCCATCATCGGGCGGGCACCGTGGTCGCTCATCACGATCGTGATCGCGTCTTCCGGCAGGAGTTCCATCAGCGCGCCGACCTCGTCGTCGAGGGCACGGTAGTACCGCTGGAACGCGTCCTCGAACGGATTCCCGGGCTTGTAGAGCGGATGCTTGGGATCGAAGTAGTGCCAGAACACGTGGTGGAGCCGATCCATCCCCATCTCGACCAACATGAAGAAGTCCCACGGCTTGTCCTTCACGAGCCGTCGCGCCACCTTGAACCGGCGTTCGGTCATCTTGAAGACCTGATCGAGGACGAACTCCATCCCCTGCTTCCGGAAGTTCGGGATGTCGAAGATGTACTCGCCCTTGCCCCCCAGCTCCTCCTCGATCTCGACCTCGAGCTCGAGCGGATAGGCGTAGTGGTCGGCCGACGGCGGCGTGAGGAAGCACCCCACGCGCCAGCCGGGGAACTCCTTGGGCGGAGGGAACCCGGGCGGGACGCCGATCAGGAGCGAGGACTTGCCGTCCTTCCCGAGGGTGTCCCAGACGGCGGGTGCTTTGATCGCACCCGAATGGGCGATGGCCAGGCCCTCGTAGCTCGTGTCCTTGCGATTGCGGAAGCCGTAGATCCCGAGCTCCCCCGGCGTCATCCCCGTCATCGAGCACGCCCAGGCGGGGACGGTGATCGGAGGAGTGATGCTGGCGAGGTCGCCGTGCATCCCCTCGGACATCAGCTTGGAGATGTTGGGAACTTCGTCGGCGAGGTCTCTGAAGAGGAGCTGCGGTGTCCCGCAATCCAAACCGATGACCGCGACCCGGGGGCCTTGCTGCATGCGCCGAGTTCCTCTCTGTCGTCGTTGCCTCGGCCGATGCGTCCGCCGGCCGAGCGTCGGAACCGCGGCCGGGCGCGCCGAACGCGGAGCGGCTCAACGGTTCTCGTATGCTACCAACCCGCCCGAATCGCCGACCAAGAGCCTCCCGGAGATGTCCCTTCGATGACCGTGCTGCGCCGCGCGCTGGGTGTGGGCGCCTTCCTGCTCCTCCTGCTCTCCGTGCCCGTCCTCGTCATGCCGCGCACGATCGTCGAGGACGTCCTCGGGCAGACGCCGGTCGCCGACGACGTCTGGATCAGGCTCCTCGGAGCCGGCTGCCTCGCCCTCGGCCTCTTCCACGTGTTGATCATCCGGAAGCTGGAGGATCTGTGGTGGTGGTGCTGGGCCTTCGTGGTGTTCGACGGCTCGGTCTCGGTGATCTCCCTCTCGCATGCCGCCGTCGGGCTGCCGGACGGATCGGCGGCGTGGCCATGGTGGCTCCTC
Source organism: uncultured Actinomycetota bacterium (assembly GCA_963711655.1). Taxonomy (GTDB): domain Bacteria; phylum Actinomycetota; class UBA4738; order UBA4738; family HRBIN12; genus JAJNBA01. Next base: position 66,517 of record CAVQEW010000004.1, on the reverse strand, counting down.
GGAGGAGCCACCGGGGCGTTCACCGCCCTGTATCTCGTGGGTTTGGCCGAGGCCGGGCAGGAGAAGCCGTTCGCGTGAGCACGTCGACTCAGGCACCCAGGCTCTTCACGAGGATGACCGCGGTGTCGCTGTCCCACTCCTTCGGCAGGTCACGGCCGAGGACGAATCCGGTCGATCGATAGAAGGAGCGGGTCGACTGATACCCGTCATCCGGCTCGTCGCCCGGATCGCTCGGCGACACCGTGAGCACGAGCAGGATGCGACGACCCTCCGCGGTCAGCCGCTCGGCCAGACGATCGATCAGCGCGTGGCCGATACCCTGGCGCCTGCGGTCGGCACGGACCGCCATCCACGTGATCTCCGCCGCTTCGTCGAAGCGTTCCTCGTAGGTGAGGAACCCCACGACGTCACCGTCCTCGACCGCGACGAGACCGGCGGAGCGACGGACCGCGGCGGCACACGCGCGTCTCCCCTCCGTCGATCCCGAAGTGGTACGGCAGCCCGGCGACGATCGCGTCGCAGGCCTCCGCGTCGGCGGGAGCGAGCGCTCGGACCTCGACCGCACTCACCCGCCGCGGACGGCAGCGACCCGACTCCGGGCCATCTGGTCGGCGGCCGCGGCGGTCGAGACCCCCTCGCGGTCGGCGGTCTCGTAGACCTCGAGGAGCGTGTCGCCGATCGCTTCGAGGCGCTTCGTCATCGTCGACTCGTCCCACCCGAGGGTCTCGTATCCCGCGAGGTGGATCACGCCGCCCGCGTTGATCACGAAATCGGGAGCGAAGACGATGCCGGCATCGCGCAGGCGCTCGCCGTCCTCGGCGACCCCGAGCTGGTTGTTGGCGGCGCCCGCGACGATCCTGCACCGAAGCCGTGGGATCGTCGCCTCGGTCAGCACCTTGCCGGTGGCGCACGGAGAGAACACGTCGCATGCCGAGCCGATCACGTCGCCGGGAGCAACGACGGTGGCGCCCATCTCCTCGGCGACGGCCGCAGCCCTCGCGTCGTCCAGGTCCGCGACCGACACGGTCGCGCCGGCCTCCCGGAGGTGCTCGACGAGGCGGCTCCCAACCGAGCCCAGCCCCTGCACCAGGATCGAGCGAGCGGCGAGGTCGTCGGTGCCGAAGACGTGCCGAACCGTCGCCTCGATGCCGTGGAAGACGCCGCGAGCCGTGTCGGCGCCCGGATCCCCCGATCCGCCGTTCGTGACCGAGCGGCCGAGGACGTGCGACGTGCGCTCGCCCACCACGTCCATGTCCGCCTCACCGGTGTTCATGTCGGCGGCGGTCACGTACGTCCCGTGGAGCGACTCGACCAGCTCCGCGTACCGGAGGAGGAGCGCTCGGCGCTCGGCACTCTCCCGAGCCGGAACGTCGGGCACGGCGATCACCGCCTTGCCGCCACCGAAGGGGAGGTCGGCAGCAGCTTGCTTCCAGGTCATCGCGTCGGAGAGGCGGAGGACGTCATCGAGCGCCTCGGCGGGGCTCGGGTAGGACTTCAGCCGGGTTCCCCCCATCGCCGGCCCGGTGACCGTGCTGTGGACGCCGATGCACATCCAGGAGGACGTCGGCACGTCATGGTGGACGACGACCTGTTCACCGTCCCAGGCCTCGATCAGATCCTCGAACGCCACGGCGTCGAGTCTAGACACCGGATGGAGGCGCCAGGGTTCACCACGGAAGGGGGCGGACGCTTTCGCGCCCGCCCCGATCGGTCGGATCTACGCCTTGGCGTAGACGCCGGCGGTGGAGATCCCCCAGCAGAGGTATGAATCGTCTGAGCTGCCGGCAGGCTCCGGGTTGCCGTCCCCGTCGTCGCTCCACAGCCCGGCGACGCCCATGATCGCGTAGTTCTCACCCGGATCCACCTGCGCCGCCTTCGCGCGGATCTGGACGTCGATGACCGCCTTGACCTCGACCCTGCCCAGGTCGTTCTTGTTCGTCGCGGTCGCGAATGCTTTCCAGGTCACACCGGTGATGTCGGCGAAGTTCAGGCCGCTGGCCTCGCAGTCGGTCCCCATCGACGTGATGAGGTTGGCTTCCACGCCCATGGGGGTCGGGCCGCCGAAAGTCCCGGTCGCTCCCCACGTGGCGCTCTGAACGGCGATATCGGTGTCCTGTGTCGCGAGCGCGTTGACTCCGACGATCACGAATTGACGTCCGCCGATCTTGTAGTTCGCGTCCATCGCACGGAGGGTGAACCGGGCCTTCGTCGCCTGCCCGGGTGTCAGTGTGTAATCCAAGATCACGAATCCCTGGAGCGCGAAGCACGAGCTCATGATCAAAGTGAGCGCGCCGGCTCCCAGCACGAACGACAGTCTCCTCTTCATCGGATTCCTCCCCCAGACGCCTCGGGACCCTCCGTCCCGGCAGTGTTGAGCATCCTCCCATCGGACTAGCCCCCACGCAAGCGAGGAGGCAGGCCCGTTCGGGCCCGCCTCCCGGTGGAACGCCCCTCCGAAGAGAGGATCAATGCATGTGACCGTGGCCGCCCGCTGCCGCGGGCTCCTCCTCTTCGGGCTTCTCCACCACGGCGCTCTCGGTCGTCAGGATGAGAGCCGCGATCGACGCGGCGTTCTGCAACGCCGACCGGGTCACCTTCGTGGGATCGACGATCCCCGCCTTGAGCATGTCCGTCCACTCGCCGGTCGCCGCGTCGAAGCCGCGGGCGTCGGTCTCCTCGCGGATGTGGGAGACGATCACCGAGCCCTCGTAGCCCGCGTTGGCCGCGATCCGACGGGCGGGCTCCTGCAGGGCTTCGCGGACGATGTTCGCCCCCGTGGCCTCGTCGCCTTCGAGCCCGAGGTCGTCGAGCGCCGACTCGGCACGGATCAGGGTGACGCCTCCGCCCGGAACGACGCCCTCTTCCACCGCCGCCCGGGTGGCGGACACGGCGTCCTCGATCCGGTGCTTCTTCTCCTTCAGCTCCACCTCGGTGGCCGCACCGACCTTCACGACCGCGACCCCGCCCGCCAGCTTCGCGAGCCGCTCCTGGAGCTTCTCCTTGTCCCAGTCGGAGTCGGTCTTCTCGATCTCGGCCTTGATCTGGTTGATCCGGCCCTGGACGTCCTCGGACGAGCCGGCGCCCTCCACGATCGTGGTGGTGTCCTTCGCCACCACGACCTTCCGAGCCTGGCCGAGCAGGTCGAGCGTGACGTTCTCGAGCTTGAGGCCGACCTCCTCGGAGATCACCTGGCCGCCGGTGAGGATCGCCATGTCCTGGAGCATCGCCTTGCGACGGTCCCCGAACCCCGGCGCCTTCACCGCGACCGACGAGAAGGTGCCGCGGATCTTGTTCACGACGATCGTGGCGAGCGCCTCACCCTCGACGTCCTCGGCGACGACCATCAGCGGCTTGCCCGCCTGCATGACCTTCTCGAGGACCGGTACGAGCTCCTGCACGCTCGAGATCTTCTTGTTGGCGAACAGGATGTAGGGATCCTCGAGGACCGCTTCCTGGCGATCGGGGTCGGTGATGAAGTAGGGCGAGATGTAGCCCTTGTCGAACTGCATCCCTTCCGTGAACTCGAGCTCGATACCGAACGTGTTCGATTCCTCGACCGTGATCACGCCGTCCTTGCCGACCTTGTCCATCGCCTCCGCGATGGTCTGACCGATCGCGGGGTCCGCGGCGGAGATCGAGGCGACGTTCGCGACGTCATCCTTGGTCTCCACGTCGTTCGCCTGCGACTTGATCGCCTCGACGGCGGCCACGACGCCCTTCTCGATGCCGCGCTTGAGCGCCATCGGGTTCGCGCCGGCCGCGACGTTGCGCAGGCCCGCCTTCACCATCGCGCGAGCGAGCACCGTCGCCGTCGTGGTGCCGTCGCCCGCCACGTCGTTGGTCTTGGTGGCGACCTCCTTGGTGAGCTGCGCGCCCATGTTCTCCCACGGGTCGTCGAGCTCGATCTCCTTGGCGATCGTCACGCCGTCGTTGGTGATCGTGGGTGCGCCCCACTTCTTGTCGAGGACCACGTTCTGCCCCTTGGGGCCGAGCGTGATCGCGACCGCGTCGGCGAGCTTGTCGACGCCGGCCTCGAGACCGCGCCGCGCCTCCTCGCCGAATTTCAGCAGCTTCGAGGCCACTGGTGTCCCCTTTCTCTGGCTCTTCCTCTCGAAGATGCGGTCGGGGCCCGCACGTCTCGTGGGCCCCGCCGCCCTGGTCTGTTGGGTTACTTCCCGACGACCGCGAGGACGTCGCGAGCCGAGAGGATCTGGAACTCGGTCCCGTCGGCGTCCTTCCACTCCGTGCCGCCGTACTTCGAGTAGATCACCAGGTCGCCGACGGCCACGTCGACCGGGACGCGGGCGTCACCGTCCTCGTTGAACTTCCCGGGGCCCACCGCGACGACGGTGCCCACGACCGGCTTCTCCTTCGCCGTGTCGGGGATCACGAGCCCGGACGCCGTCGTCTCCTCGGCTTCACTGGGCTGCACGATGATGCGGTCCTCGAGCGGCTTGAGCTTGAAGTCCTTCGCCATGCCTGTGTCTCCTCCCTGTTCCCTGTCCCTAGTTCCTGGCGGGGGTGGGGTTAGCACTCGCCCCCCCTGAGTGCTAGCAGGATAGCCGCGGGAGCGCCGAAGGGTCAATCGGGGCGTGCGCCTCGGGGCACGGGAGGAGACGGATCAGTTTCGAGGGACCCTATAGCTCGCAGCGGGTGACGGCGTCGCCCGGGTCCGCCGTACAGGTGTCCGTCCCGTTGCTGCCCCACAGCTGGTCGTTGCCCTGGATACGGTCGACGCCGTTGATCGTGTCGTCGCCGCCCCAACCGATCAGCCGGTCGCCCTGAGCCCCGCCGACGATGAGGTCGTCATCGACGCCCCCGCGAGCGACATCGACGCCGCGTCCGCCCCGGAGCTCGTCCGCACCCGGTCCGCCGAAGAGGTGATCGCCTCCCCGGCCACCGACGATCCGATCGTTGCCGAGATAGCCGCGGAGCGTGTCCCCACCTCGCTGTCCGACGATCACATCGTTGCCTTCATCCCCGTAGAGGACATCACGGCGGAGACCTCCCGAGATGCGATCGTCGCCACGATCGCCGTGGACCCTGTCCAACCCGTCACCGGCCCGGATGATGTCGTTCCCCGGTCCCCCTCGTACCACGTCGTCTCCGGCACCCGCGCAGATGACGTCGTTGCCGGCCGTCCCCTGGATCACGTCGTTGCCGGCCGTCCCCCTGATCGTGCACGCAGCGGCTCCGAGCGACGTTCCGGGGAGCGCGAGAACCAATCCGAGTGACACGACGAGGCCGCGGGTCAACAGGGTGCGCATCGTTCGATCCTCCTGGGGGGTCGGGGAGAGGTTGTCCTGGCACCCTACAAGCGCCACCCGTCCTACTTCAACCGCTCTGGGTGGATGAGGCGAGGATGGAAGCACACGCCTATCATGCCGGTCCGGTCCGATCCCGTTGCAGGAGATCGGACACGAACCGATCGGAGCGTCCGCTGAACACCACCGACCGACTGGGAGCGACCATCCCTCCATGGATCGTCCTCGCCGGCGGTGTCGTCGTCGTCGCGGCCGCCGTCGGAGCCGGGCTCGCCGCACCCACCGCGCCACGCGAGATCGCGCTCATCCCGGTCGCGATCGCGCTGGGACTCGCGGTCGTATCGCTCGCCGTCACCCGATTCGAGCTCTTCGTGGCGTCGATCATCCTGGTTCGGGCCAGCTTGGACGCCGCGGATCTCGGTCAGACGGCCCTCGACGCCGCCGGAGCGCTCTCCGTCCTGTTCGTCGGCGCATCGGCCGTCTGGTTGCTCGCCCAACGTTCACAGGCGACGATGCCGTCGCCGACCGCGCCCCTGATCCCCCCGGTGGCGGCACTCTTCGCGTGTGCGCTGCTCAGCGTGACCGTCTCGGCACATCCTCTCGACAGCCTGTTCGAGGTCGTGCGTTTCGGCACGCTCATCGTGATCGTGTCGATCCTCGGTCGCCTGATCAGGAGCGGCCGGGCACTGCGGCTGGTCCTGATCGCCGCGATCGGGTCGTCGATCGTCCCCGTCCTGGTCGCGATCGGCCAGATCACCGGACAGGGTGGCGTCATCACCGCCTCGGGCCTCGACCGCGTGAGGGGGACGTTCCTGCACTCGAACCCGTTCGCCGCCTATCTGTTCCTGATGATCACGCTGATCGTCAGCATCTATCCGCACGTGGAGCGCCGTTGGAGGCTGGTGCTGGTACCCCTGGTGCTCGCGTGTGGCGGATCGCTGATCGCCACCTACGCACGAGGGGCCTGGGCCGCGACCGTGGTCGCCCTCGTCGTGATCGGGGTCCTCCAGGATCGACGGATCCTCTGGCTGCTCGGGGGGCTGATCGTCGTCGTGGCGCTCGCCGTCCCCTCGGTGGGGGTCCGGTTGTCCGACCTTTCGGAGACGCAGAAGGAGACCGGGACACCCGGTAACTCGTTGATCTGGCGATTCGAGTACTGGCGCGAGGTCCTCGCCCTCCAGGACAACCCGCTGATCGGGATCGGCTTCAAGGAAGTGGAGCTCAACCTCACGGCGGCGAAGGCTCCCCACAACGACCCGATCCGGATCTTCGTGGAGACGGGGATCATCGGGTTCACCGCGTACGTGTGGCTCCTGATCACCTTGGGGGCGCAAGCGCGATCCACGCTCCGGCGGGCGCCGCCAGGACTCCCTCGAGGTCTCGCCGTCGCGTTCGCCGCGTCGTTCTGCGGGCTCCTCCTCCTCAGCCTGACCGCCAACGTGATCACGCAGCTCGTGATCCTCTGGTACTTCGTCACGATCGTCGCCATGGCCATGGTGTGGGCGCCCGCGCTGCGTCGTGCGCCGACACCGGAACTCGCCCGCGCATGAGGATCCTGCACGTCAACAAGTTCCTGTACCGACGGGGCGGCGCGGAGAGCTACATGCTCGATCTGGCCTCGAGACAGGAAGCGTCGGGGCACGAGGTCGCGTTCTTCTCCACCCGGCACCCCGAGAACCAGTCGAGCCCGTTCGATGCGTTCTTCCCGGAGTACATCGAACTCAACCCGCCACCGGCTTCGTGGTCGGAACGGGGGCGCGCCGCTGCGCGGATCCTCTACTCGCGGTCCGCGGAGGTGGGGTTCACCCGCGTGCTGGATCGGTTCCGGCCGGACATCGTCCACCTCCACAACATCTACCACCACCTCTCGCCTTCGGTGCTGCGACCCCTCCGCCCGCGCGCCGTCCCGGCGGTGATGACGTTGCACGACTTCAAGCTGGCATGCCCGACGCATCGGTTCATGGCGAACGGCCGGGTCTGCGAGGCCTGCGTCCCTCGGCGTTTCTACATGGCGAGCCTCAAGCGGTGCCAGGAAGGTTCCCTGTCGATGAGCACCCTCAACGGGGTCGAGCTCGCGGCTCACACCCTGTTCCGGATGTACGACCCGATCGACCTCTTCGTCTGCCCCAGCCGCTTCATGGTCGAGAAGATGACTGCGGCGCATGTGTTCCCGACACGCCTCCGGTGGATCCCGAACTTCGTGGATGCATCGGCGATCGAGCCGAAGGATGCCCCCGGGGGCGGCGTCGTGTACGCGGGGAGGCTGTCCGGGGAGAAGGGTGTGGAGACGCTCGTCCGAGCCGCACCATCGGTCGCCGCGCCGATCGACGTCGTGGGAGACGGACCCGAACGCGCCGGCCTCGAGGATCTGGCCGAGCGCCTCGGAGCCCGGAACGTGTCCTTCCACGGTCACGTGAGCCGCGATGTCGTGCACGAGCTCGTTCGGAGTGCCGCCGTCGCGGTCATGCCCTCCCGTGGCTACGAGAACGCGCCGATGGGGATCCTCGAGGCGTTCGCGTGCGGGGTCCCGGTCGTCGGAACCGCCCACGGCGGGATCCCCGAGCTGATCGAGGCGGGTGTCGACGGGGATCTCGTCGCGCCGGGCGACGAGAGAGCGCTCGCCAGGTCGCTGAGCCGATTCACGGCCGACCCCGAGGCGGCCTTCGAGCAAGGCGTGGCGGGCCGCCGCAAGGTGGAAGGGGCGTTCTCTCCCGAGGAGCACCTGGAGCGTCTCGACGGCGTCTATCGGGAGGCGACCGCCATCGCCAGGCGGTCGTGACGATGCGCATCGCCATGATCGGTCAACGCGGGATCCCCGCGACGTTCGGCGGCGTCGAGCACCACGTCGAGGAGCTCGGCTCTCGGCTCGCCGAACGCGGGCACCACGTCACGGTCTACAGCCGCGCGAACTACAACCACCGATCGACACACGACCTACCGAGGGATGCGGCCTCGGTACCTCCCGACCGTCAGCTCCAAGCATCTCGATGCGATCGTGCACAGCACGCTGTCCACGGGCGATGCCATGCTCGCGAAGGCGGACATCGTGCACTACCACGCGGTGGGCCCCGGACTGCCTGCCGTGCTGCCTCGGTACCTCTCCCGCGCCAAGGTCGTCCTGACGGTGCACGGGCTCGATGCCGAACGAGCGAAGTGGAGCAGATCGGCACGATCGGTGCTCCGCGTGGCCCAATGGATGAGCGCTCGCGTTCCCGATGCCACGATCGTCGTGTCCAAGCACCTCGCCGAGCACTTCCGAGAGCGATACGGACGTCCCACGACGTACATCCCGAACGGTGTGGAGGAGCCGACGCGGCGCCCTCCGGATGAGATCACGCGGCGCTTCGGCTTGCGCGGGCGTGACTACGTCCTCTTCGTCGGCCGGCTCGTTCCGGAGAAGGCGCCCGATCTGCTCCTCAGGGCCTTCTCGGCACTCGAGGGCGATACGCGACTCGTGATCGCGGGAGGGTCGAGCTACACGGATGAGTACGTTCGAGGGCTCATCACGCACGCGGCGTCGGACCGCCGTGTCATCCTGCCCGGCTACGTCTACGGCGGCCTCCTGGAGGAGCTCTACAGCAACGCCGCCGTCTTCGCGATCCCCTCCCTCCTCGAGGGGCTTCCGCTCACGCTGCTCGAGGCGATCTCCTACGGTGTCCCCGTGGTGGCGAGCGACATCGCTCCGCACCGGGAAGTGCTCGGATCGGAGCGCCCGCTCGTTCCGCCGGGAGACGAGCGAGCACTCGCGGAGGCCATCCGGAGGGCGCTCGAGCGTCACCCCCACGAGCTCCGGGAGGCGGAAGCCCTTCGGCCGAAGGTCCTTTCCGCCTATCGGTGGGAGGCCACGACGGACGCGACGGAGGCGCTGTACGAGCGACTCCTCGGGCGGCGGTGACGACGATCGATCTCGCTCACGAGCCGGGTGCGCGCAGGAGCACGAGCCCGCTCCGGGGCGAGAGCGTGACGGCCTGGAGCGTGGTTCCTCTGAGGTCCACGTAGTCCCCGTCCAGACCCACCGTGCGTGTGTCGCCCGACGGATTCACCACGACGAGGCCCCGGGCGAACCGTCTCCGGTAGACGCCATCGACGATCCGATACGACTCGATCGAACTGCCGATGTCCAGATCCCACCAGGGATGCCACCGGAGCGGGTCGGCGCGCGGCGAGTACGAGAAGTGGAAGTAGGCGTTCCCCTGCGTCCCCAGCAGGAACGTGGCGAGCGCGTACTCGTGCCATCGATCCTTCTCCTCCCTGGTTCCACCCGACCATGCCTTGGTCAGGACGAGAACGCTCTTCCCGTCTCCCTCGGCGCTCGAGAGCATCTCGACGTCGAGCTTCCAATCGGTGACGGAGGGGAACGAGTCGAGTTCCTCCCTCGGGGATCGGAGCCATGATTCCGCGATACCTCCATCGATGCCGTCCATCAGCGCAGATGAGGGAACGGCAGCATCGAAGAATCGCTTCCCGTTCCCGAGTCCGTTCCCCACGACGATCGCCGGTCGGACGAGACGTTCCACGGTCCCCGCGATGTTCGACGTCGCTTCGAGCCAATCGGTCGCTCGCCACGCCTCGTTCGTCCTCTCGTCGATCGGGATGCCGGTGGCATACCCGGGAAGGAGTGGCGCGGTCCCGAGCACGTCGAGCATGCAGCCTTCGTACGCCGCGCCCGCGAGGAGGCGCTCGCACGTCTCCCCTCGTTCCCGGCTCCAGCCAGGCTCGGTCACATCCATGAGCCAGTTCCCGAACGCGACGGAACGGATCTTGGAACCGTCCACGTCCCGGGCGTACCACGCGTTGGGGTAGGCATCTCCGTCGCGCGATTGGTCGAAGGCCGCGTTCATGTAGACGAGGAGCCGAAGGGGGGGATGCGCGCGTTCCATCTCGGCCAGGAGCTTCGTGTCGATGCTGGGGGACATGACGAGCAGATCGAAATGCGTTGCGGCGCCGAGCGCATCCTGCCGAGGGATCTCCCCGGAACGCTCGTTCGCGGGCGCCCATCCCTGGAACTCCGCGCCACGAGAGGGTGCGAGGCTCGGTGTCGCACTCTCCGATCCGCAGTCCTTCGCATCTCCCGCGTCGCCGGAGCAGGCACGCGGTGCTCCGGCAGGACAGCTGACCGCGACGAGTGCGAGCACCGTCACTGCGGTGGTGAGCACCCGGCCTTGGATCACGCTCCGCGTGTCATCCTGCTTCCCGGCTCGAGCGCCCGACCCGTGTGGGATGGTCGTCGTGCAGGGTCAAACGCAGGCGTTGTCCCCTGCATCCCGGACGCAGATACGGGACACCACGGCCTTGGTTTGATCCGCTTCGCCATCCGAGTCGACGGCCCAGGCGACGATACGGTACTTGTGCGGGTGATCGTAGGTCGGGAACTGGATGGTCCACGTCGTGGTCTCGGCCCCGGGATCCGACAGTTGCGCCGACAGCACGGTGTACACGGGGCTCCACTCGCTCGTTTCACCCGAGCCGTTCGCGCACCCCAAGGACCCGCAGTAATGCTCCCCGTGCTCGATGTTCTTGATCACCACGCTCACCCGCTCGATCCCGGGCGTGTCGCCTCCGCTGTCGGATGCCGTCCCCGTCACGGTGATCAGGAACCGCTGGCGTACACCCCCCGGGAAATGGAAGATCTGCTTGAACACGGGCGACGTGATGGTGGTCTCGGGAGGGTTCCCCAACCCCCCCACGGTGAAGTTCGTCATCGCGACGGTCGGATCGTGCTGCCCGTTCGTGTCGACCGCCTCAGCCTGGGCGAAGAACACGCCACCGCTGAAGGGAACGTCGAACGTGGAGTTCCAGGAGGTGCTGGTCGCCGATGGGTTCGACAGCGTCGCGAGGTTCTGCTCGAAGACGCTCGACCAGGTCCCGGTGGAGCCGACCCACCACTTGTTCGTGTTCTTGTTCTTGATCGCGACCAGCACCTTCGTGACGCCACTGTCGTCGGTGGCCGCACCGGAGACCGTCAACGATCCGCTCGGGTTGGGCACGGTGGCACCGTTGGCCGGTGACGTCAGCGTCGTCGTGGGCTTGGGTCCTGAGCCACCACCCACGCCGAAGGCGTAGAGGAATCCGTCCGAGCTCGCGATGTAGAGCCGACCCCCGGAGATCGCCGGCGACCCATAGATGAATCCTCCGGTGGAGAAGGTCCAGAGCCTGGCACCGCTGGCGATGTCCAACGCGATCACCTTGCCGTCCATGTCGCCGATGAAGATGACCCTGTCTCCGGCCGCTCCCGAGATCGCGGGGGAGGCGATCACCTCCTCGGTCGCGGGGCCGACGTCCGCGCTGCGCCACACCTTCGCGCCGGTCGTCGCGTTCAGCGAGTACACCCCCTCGCCGTACCCGACGAACAGTCGGTTCCCCACGAGCGCCGCCGTCGACCTCGTCGCACCCGCTGCCGCCGGGGCGTCGTCGCGGATGCGGAACTCCCAGAGCCTCACCCCGGTCCGGAGGTTGAGGGCGTAGACGATCCGGTTCTTCCCCGCGACGTAGGCGACGCCGTCCGCGAACCCGTTCACTGCCGGCGGCGAGATCGTCGGCCCCGCCCCCACGTCGTTGTCGGGGTGGAAGACCTGCGTTTGGAAGCGCCACACGCGCGCTCCGGTCCGCGCATCGACGGCATAGACGGCGTTGTCCGGGCTCGATCCCCCGAAGACGATGAGGGGGCGGCCGTTCACGTCGACGCCGTACGCGGGTGGGGACCAGACGCCGGCCTGCGGCTGGCTTCCGGGCGTCGCGCCGAATCCGTCGAACATCCACTTCAAGCTGCAGTTCGCCGCCGCGTTCGGGTCGACGCCGTTGATCGCCCAGAGATGGCCGCCGTCGTCCCCTCCCGTGATGCCGTTGTCGCCGATGTAGACGACACTTCCGGAGCCGTCCGGATCGGCGACCACGGGCGACGAGGAGATCACGCCGCCGGTGTGGAAGCGACATGTCAGCGCGCCGGTGGTCGCGTTCACGGCGTAGAGATAGTCGTCCGAGGCACCGAAGTACACGGTGTTCCCGACGACCGCGGCAGACGAGTTGATCCCCGCGCCGGCCTTGTACCACCAGACACGCTCCCCCGACGTCGCGTCGTAGGCGGACATCGTTCCCGATGAATTCCCGACGTAGACGAGCCTGCGGTTCAGGGACCCGTTGTGGACGACGGCCGGCGACGTATAGGCGGCCTGGCCGGTGTTCGCCTGCCATTGGATCCCCAGCGAGCCGGCGTTCGCGGCACCCAGTGCCGTTTCGGTCGACACCCCGCGTGTGCGTCGGATCCCGATGGAACATCGGCCAGTCCTCGGCCCCCGCGGGCGGCGGTTCCGGGGCGTTCGAGTGATCCACGGTGGCGGTGTAGCTGGACGCCCCGGTTCTCGCCTTGACGTTGATCTTCCAAGAACCCGTGACGGTCGCGTCGTAGGTGATGGATTCCGGCTTCCTCGAGGACGCGGAGGTCGCCACGATCACGCCGCTGGGGTTCTTGAGGAAGAGGCTGAGATCGGCCGAGGCGGTGGACCAGTCGAGTGTCGCCGAGATGGTCCCCAGCTCCGTGACGGTGAACGTGTGGACGCGGGTCACGGTCCCTCCCGCATCGACGGAGCCGGTGAACGTCTGCGTCACCGCGACCGCAGGCCGGATCGCAGACGCCAGCGCGACCACGAGGAGGACCGCCCACGCGGCGATCCCGGCCCGCGAGATGGCTCTCCGCTTCCTCGACGTGATCGTCACGACATCATCCGTTGATCTCGAACGCGTAGATCCGCTGATTGTTGTCGCTCACGAAGAGACGTCCGTCCGGTCCGAACTCCATCCATTCGGGACCCTTGAAGACCCCCTCCGGGGTGTCCGCGCCGGTGGAAACCACTTGGGGGTCGGAGAACGAGATCCCGTTCGCCCCGACGCGGATCCGAACGACCCGTGCGTTCTTCGTGTCGCCGATGTAGAGCCACGTCCCTGTCGGATCCAGCAACACGCCACGAGGGCCGCTGAGCCTCAGGCCGGCGAAGCTGGCGGTCACGGTCCCGACGATCGTGTTCGTGTCTGTGTCCCAGACCGCGATCCGGTTCCGGCCGGTGTCCGCCACGTAGACGAGATCTCCGTCGACGTCGAGCTGACGCGGACCGGTCATCTGGTTCGTGCCCGTCCCGCAGCTCCCCATGTGGTCGGTGAGCGTCCCGGTCTCCGAGAAGATCTGCACACGACAGCTCGTCGCGTCGGTCGTGTAGACGAGTCCGTCGAGTGTCCCGGGGTTCCCGTCCGCCACGACCCGGATACCGAGTGGCCCGTTCCCGAACTGCCCGGGCTGCTGGCCATGGGTGCCGAATCGTCGCAGGAACGTGCCGTCCGCGTCGAAGACGATCACGGCATGGCCGCCATCTGCCCAGACCTGACCGTCGCCGAAGACGAGGGCCGTCGGATTGGTGAATCCCTCCGAGTTCTGCCCGACCGATTCGCGCGTCCCGAATTGCAGCTCGAACGCCCCGCAGTTCGTCTCGGACAGACAGCGCCAGGGTTGCCCGGTCGACGGATCGGTCCCGACGGTCCGGAAACGCTGCACCCGGTTCCCGAAGTGATCGATGCCGTACAACCGGCCGGTCGGCGACACACCGATGCCGTTGACCTGGTTCCATCCACCGTCGGGTGGCGGCTGAGGGGGCTGGTTCCAGGGCAACGGGTTGAGATCGGAGTCGAACTTCCACACACGATGCTGGAAGGTGTCGGAGATGTAGATGTTCCCCTGACCGTCGACGGCCGGCCATCGGACCGAGCCGAAGGGGAGTGACCCCCAGCTGCTCCACTTCCGCAGGAAGTTGACCGACTGACCGGCGATCGAGAACTGGAAGGCCTCGTTCCGGTACGCCGCGACCACGTACAGGCGGTTGCCCGCGTTGTCGATATCCAAGCCGCGCGGGTCGTTCATGTCCGCTTGGCGCGCGGACACGGCGAGCTGGTTCCCCGCCGCGTCGAACACCACGATCCGGCGACTGTTGTGCTCGACCACGTAGAACAGGCCGTTGTCGTAGCCGATACCTCGCGGGATGGGCGTGAAGACGCCACAGCAGCCACCGAGGTCGAAGTCGAAGTCGAACTTGAAATGACCGGTGTGATCGAACACGTAGACGTCACGGCATCGGACGTCGGAGACGTAGATGTCCTTGGTGACCGGATGCACGACCATGTGCGTGGGGATCCACAACTTCCCACCACCGCACCCTTGCGGGTAGTTCTTCCAGGCTTCCGGCCCGCCACCCATCCCGATCGTTTGCTTCCACACCCCGTTGTGGCTGAACTCCACGATCCGGGAGTTCGACTGGTCGGCGATCCAGACGTCACCGTCGGGATCCGCCTCCACGTCGAACGGAGCTCCGGTCCCTCCCAGCTCGTTCCTGTCCGCGTGCTGGGTCACGACCCTGATGAAGTCTCCGCTCGTCGTGTACCGCTTGGCACGATAGTTCCAGACGTCGCCGACCAGGATGGTTCCGTCCGTGGGATCGAAGTCCATCCCGTAGGGATATTCGCCGGCGGGTCCCTTGAACCCGAACGCCGAGGAGTACGTCGCCACGGCGGCCGGAGGTGGCGTCCCACCCGGAGAGTGCTGGACGGTCAGCGTGTAGTCGGCGGCACCGGTGATGGCTTTGGCAGCGACCTTCCACCGGCCCACGGTGCCGGTCGCGAAATGGATCTGCTCCGGCCGGCTGGTCGTCGAGGTCGCGGTCGCGACGGTCGTCCACGTGCCGCCCGTCTCCTCCCGATAGAGGAGGAGATTGAGGTTCGCCGAGGTGGCGTTGGTCCAATCGAGCGTCGCGTCGATCGCACCGGCATCCACCACGCTGAAGATGTGCGATCGATACTTCGTCCCGGTCGCATCCACACGCCCGGTGAACGAGTTGGTGAGGAGAGCGAACGCCGGAGCCGACGTGACGGTCAGGCCGGTCGCGAGCACCAGCGCGATCGATGCGATCCGTACCGAGCGCCTCCTCCTCGTCGGGATCCCGTTGTGGCTCGTCACCTGTTCCTCCTCATCCGATGCTGAAGACTTCGATCCGCTCGTTCCACTGATCGGTCACGAACAAGAGATCCGGCGACCCCGCCAGGATCTCCAGGTGTGCCGGCTTGTTGAAGCGACCGTGCGCAGAGCCGGACGCTCCGAACTTCTGGAGGAACGCTCCGGAGCTCGAATACTCGAGCAGTCGATTCCAACTCGTGTCCGAGACCCAGACGTTCCCGTTCGGGGCGACGGCGATCCCTTCGAGGACGTGGGCCTGGGATCCACCGAAGGCGCCCATGGATGCTCCGGTCGTCCCGTTGAGGCGAACGATCCGGTGGTTGAGCGAGTCCGCCACGTACACCGTCCCGTCGGAGACGGTCACGTCCTTGGGCTTGGAGAAGCCGCCCGCCGTCCACACCACCGAGCGGGTCGTGGGGTCCCATCGCTGCACACGGTTGTTGTTCGTGTCGGCCACGATCAGGTCGTCACCGATCGCCACCACGGCGAACGGCCAGTTCAACTGGCCGATCGCCGAGCCATTGAGCCCGAGCACCGTGCCGGTCGCCACGCCGTCGCGTGTGAACTCGAGGAGGCGACTGTTCTTCGTGTCCGCCACCCAGATCGTCCCGGTCGAGCCCCCCATCGTGGCGACGTCCCGTGCCCAGTTGAGCCCCGGGTTCCCTTCGCCCCAGCCGCGTTCACCCCACAGGAGCTCGAAGCCGCCGTTCGCGTTGAAACGCTGGACGCGTTGATTCGTGGTATCCATCACGAAGGTCTTCGTGTCCACCGCCAGGCCGTAGGGCTCGTTGAAGAACCCCGGCGCCGCGGGCGTGCCTCCCAATCCGCGGGAGAACCCTCCCGCGTGGAAGAAGCAGTCGATCTTCACCCCCCACAGATCCGCACCGCAGACCTCCGGCGAGCCGCCGGGGCCGACCGCCACCCGGCGAAGGATGAAGAACTGGCCCGGACCGGCGCCGGCGCTTCCCCAGCTCTTGAGGAAGACGCCGTTCGGCGTGAACTTCTGGATCCGCTCGTTGTTCTCCGATACGTAGACGTCGCCGTCGTCGTCCACGTCCACGCCGTAGGGACGCAGCATCTGCCCGGGGTTGCTCCCCTTGCTCCCGAAGTTCAGCAACCAACTTCCCGTCGGCGAGAACTTGGCGATCCGATGGTTCTTGTAGTCGGCCACGTAGATCCTGCCCGCGGCATCCGTAGCGGCATCGCGCGCCGCACTGAGCTCCCCATCGCCCGTTCCGGGCCGGCCGACGGTCCGGACCAGCGTGCCGGCAGGTGTGAAGACCTTGATCGTGCTCGAACTGACCTCCGCCACGAGGATCACGGGCGAGCCGGCTGCGTCGACACCGGCACTGATCCCCATGATCGTCGCGAACGGGTGGCTCCAGGCGTTCAACGCCTGACCGGTGACGGCGTCCAGCACCTGCACGCGCTTGTAGCCGGTGTCGGCCACGTACAGCTTGCCGGCCTGATACGCGACATCACGAGGATTGTCGAACCGCCCCAGGGCCTTCGGTCCACGAGAGCCGGTGACCCACAACTCGTCGCCCGAGTCGTCATAGGCCTCCACCTCGTCGTCGCCCGTGTCCGCGACGTAGATGTTGCCCGCATCGTCCATGTCCAGACCGGACGGATACATCTGGGCATGCCCCGCGGTCCCGCCACCGATCGAGCGAACGAACACCGGAGCGACGGGATCTGCCGCTGCCGGGCTGTGGACGGCCACGGCCGAGAGAGCGGCAACGAGGGCGAGCGCACCGAAGCGCCCCGATCGACTCAAGCGTGCCGCGAGTCAAGGCGCGATCCCCTCCCCTCCGAAGGTGTCGAGATATCCAAGGCGCTCAAGGTGCTCGCCGAGCACCGCTTCGATCTGATCCACATCCGCGGATGCGAGATCGCGACGGAACGCGTCCTTCCGCGTCGTGTCGAAGACATGATGCCGGAAGTTCCGTCCGAAGGCATCCGTCCAGGTGAGCCCGCTGAACGCGAGGATCTCCCGGGTTCGTTCGACGGGATCGTGCAGGAAATCCTCGAAGCGCACCTCGAGCCACCGGTCCGCGGGGATCGCCTGGCGAGCCGCGTCGAACTCGTCCATCAGAAGCTTCCACTGGATCGCCGCCAGCACGGGGAACGATCGATCCGCCGCATCCCACTCCTTCTCGTACCGCTCCGGGAGCGGTCCCCATCCCCACTCATCGAGGCCTCGATACCCACGCCACCACGGCATCTGGAGGAGCGAATTCGCGACCGCTCTGCCGTCTCGCACCACGTGTACGAACCGAGCCGACGGCAGGATCGCATCGATGAACCGCGCCCGCGGCCAGCCGGTGAACTTGTGCACGAACGTGGGACTGCCTTGGGCACGCGCTTGACGCAGGAAGAACCCGCGGAACCGGTCGGCGAGCCACGGTGTCGCGTCTTCCGCCACCAGGTCGCGCGCGGGGGTGGAGATCACCGGCGAGACCGCGGCATCGAGGATCCGGTAGCCCTCCGAGGGAGCGACACGGATCCGACCCTTCTGCGTGAAGCGCGTGGGCATCCGACGGTAGATGGCCGCTGCCACCCCGAGCGGAAGTTGGGTCCTGAGGCGATCATCGATGTTGGAGACGAACCCCACCTCGGGGTGACGGGCCAGCACCTCGTGGACGAGGCTGGATCCGCATCGACCGGTGCCGAGCACGAAGACGAAGCTCGGTTCATCCGTCATAGCCGTACCTGTCCAGACCGATGCGCTGGATCGCGGTGATCCGCTCCACCACGGCTGGCTCGAGTCGAGCTCTCCAGTCGTTCTTGTCGGTGATGGGGAGAGCGGAGATGGACCCGCGCCAGCCGGCATCGTCGCGGAGACCCGCGAACTCCGCGATGCGCTGGAAGCCGCTCATCGGCTCCACGACGAGATCCTCATACCGAAGCCGGATCACCTGCTCCTCCGGAACGACTCGGAGTCCCTCGTCGATCGCGGCCAGCTCCTCGACCCAGTTCCGCGCGCAGATCTCCCAGGGATCGTTTCCTTCGGCGCGCCAGCGTTCGGGCGTTCCCCCGTACCACCAGACGAGGCTGCTCCCCCACCAGTCCACGCGGGAAAGTGAGTCGGCGACCGCGCGGCCGTCTCGGACCAACACGACGAACCGCGCCTTCGGGAACACCTCGTGGAGCAGCGGGATCCGGAGGTTGTTCGCGATCCGTTTCGATACGAAGCACGATCCGCTGCCGAGCGAACGGATCGAGTCGAAAGCTGCGGGGAGTGCGCTTCGAGGGTCGACCGGGGCCGGGGGTGGGCCTCCCGGACGTTGCACACCGGCTCGCGTGTAGACGGGCTCGCCTTCGACCGGCGTGGGGAAGATCCGATCGATCAGCCGCCTGGGTGTTCCGTACACGTAGGCGTTGGAACCCCGACCGAACCAGATCTGGCGCGATCCGGAAGGGATCCTCCGGGCCACGCGATTCAATGCCGCGACCGGCGAGAGCCGTGGGAAGCGAGCGCTCCAGTTCGAGATGAAGGCGACCTCCGGATGGAGACAGAGTCCCTTGTAGAGGAGCGTCGTTCCTGATCGCGCGGGACCGAGGATGAAGACGGTATCCGTCTCGGCCCGGGCCGCGGTCGTCTGCCCTCGATCCATCACCCGAGCCATGTCATCCCTCAGTACGCACCGTCACCGCGGAAGACAGCGGGGATCGTGCGGATCAGGAGGAGCAGATCGAGGCGGAGCGTCCACGTCCGGATGTACTCGAGGTCCATGTCGACCCATCGCAGGAAATCGACATCCGACCGACCGCTGACCTGCCAGATGCACGTCAGTCCGGGCGCCACGAGCGTGCGCTGGCGAACTTCTTCGCTGCACAGCGCGAATTCCTCGGGAAGCGCCGGGCGGGGGCCGACGAGGCTCATGTCTCCGCGGAGGACGTTGAGCAGTTGTGGCAGCTCGTCGAGGCTCAGCCGCCTGATGAGCCTCCCGACACGAGTGACCCTGGGGTCGTCGGGAACCTTGAAGACGGGGCCGATCGTGTGGCGATTGCGATGCGCGTGAAGGTGCCGGAGATCGTGCGCATCTCGGTCCATCGACCGGAACTTGTACATGGTGAACGGATGTCCGCTCTTCCCGATCCTGCGTTGCGCGTAGATCACCGGCCCGGAGGACGTGAGTGGGATGGAGATCGCGATCACGAGCATCAGCGGCGACAAGACCAGCAGGAGCGTGAGGCTCCCAACGATGTCTAGGAGGCGCTTCGCGCCCAATTGCCAGGACCGCGCGGCGAGGAGGCCGACGGCGTCGAGTCGCTCAGCTGTCCACTCAAGGTCTCGGTCAACCGGCACATCCGGTGGCGCGACCTCTGGGCGAACGAGGTCGATGACCATCGGACGCGTGGCGTCGGTGAGGTCGAGGACGGCTCCTGGGACGCTCTCTGCTTCGTCCGCTACGCGGATGTCGCTTCGAGAAGCCTCATCGGGATCCGGCACAGCTGCGGGAGCATCGTCTGTCGGCTGCTCATGTTCCTCTGCTGGAGCGGAGGCGGGGGGAACCATCGCCAAGGAACGCACCCTCCTTTGCATGCACCGACGAACCGTGAGAACCGGGACCGATGGCTACTACCCATTGCGGTACCGAAGGACACCTATTCCCGCAAGATGGACTCGGCGGATCCTGAGAGCGAGGGATCAACGTCCGTCCTCCATCTGGGTGAGGGACCCATCCTACACATCCATCCCCTGTCCGGCTTAGGCCGAATGGCTGATTCTTGGATCAAGGACGAGTGCTGGAAGGCGCCGACGACGGATCCTCGTCAGACTCGACAGTCGGCGGTGCGACCTGCGACTGGGCGGACGACTGGCCGTCTCCAGGAGGGTTGGCAGCCGGCCCAGGGGACGATGTCTTCTTCGTGCGCCTGGACCTGGAAGGTTGCTTGCCACCCTTGGACACGGGCTCGCCCTCATACTTCGGAGCGGGGCTGGGAGTTCCTGTCTCCGCCGCTTGCGGGCCTCCGCCTCCTCGTTTGGCGGCTTGCACCCTTTCGTCGGCCGTCGATCTGGACCTCTTCCCTTCGGAACCCTCGCTTCCTCCGGTCGGCACGGGGGCGGGGATCTGCTTCTGGGCTTCGGCCCTCTTCGCTTCCTCGGCCCTCTTCGCTTCCTCGGCCCTCTTCGCTTCCTCGGCCCTCTTCGCTTCCTCGGCCCTCTTCGCTTCCTCGGCCCTCTTCGCTTCCTCGGCCCTCTTCGCTTCCTCGGCCCTCTTCGCTTCCTCGGCCCTCTTCGCTTCCTCGGCCCTCTTCGCTTCCTCGGCCATCCTGGCCGCTTCGGCCCTACTGGCGACCTCCGCTCTCTCAGCTGCCTCGGCCAACCTGGCGGCTTCCGCTCTCTCAGCGGCCTCGGCGGTCGCGATCGCCACCCTGGCCTCGTGCGCCTCCTGGGCTGCCTTCGCCTCCTTGGCCGCTCTCGCCAGCCTGATCTCTTGCGCGGCTGCCTTCGCCTCCTGGGCTGCCTTCGCCTCCTGGGCCGTCTTCGCTTCCTGGGCTGCCTTCACCTGGGCCGCCTTCGCCTCTCGGGCCGTCTTCGCTTCCTGGGCTGCCTTCACCTGGGCTGCCTTCGCCTCTTGGGCCGCGATCGAGTCATCCGCTGGGTCGTCCGGCAGCCTCGGCCTCCTCGGCCGTTCGGTCGATCGACCGCGGGTGGTTGCGTTCGGGGTTTCGTCGGGAGCGCTCGGTGCACCGCGCAAGGTCGCCAGCCCGGCGTCGATGGGCGCCATGCGCTCGATCGGATCCGGGGCGAGATCGTGGTCGTCGGGATGGTCGAGTTGGTGGTCGGATCCCGCCTCGTCGTGTCGTCGGGCTGCCATCGCCTGGAGGCGAGAGACCGAGGATCGATCCTCGACCGGTAGCCGTCGACGGAGCCGGCCCCACGAGGACTCGGGGCCTCCGGGGATCACCTCCAACAGCACCACGAAGAGGATGGCGAGGATCGTGGCGATGACGACGGTGGGAACGACGATCCTGATGAACGTCTGCGTTCTGGAGACCTTCGATGCCTGCGTGGAGGAGATCACGCTTCCACCGGACGAGGGAGCATCCTCGATGCTGGCGAGCGACGAGGCGGCGGTATCTCGTGCGATCTCCGCAGCCGTGAGCGCGGACTGCGCCCGACGTTGTGCGGCCCTGATCGTCTCGTATTCCGCCTGTTCGGGGATCAGCTTCGCGGCCTTCTCGTCGAGGCGCGCCTGAAGCTCCTCGGCCCGCTCGTCATCTCCCTCGGTGAGAGCGACGCTGATCCGGTTGCGTAGGTCCTCCATGTTGCCGGCTTCGCGCTGGAAGACCAGCCTGGGGTCGAGATACCCGGTCTCCTCCTGGAATGCCACCATGGCCGCTTGCGCGGACTCGGCGCGATCTCGGACGAACGTTAGTTGGGCATCGAACGGCTGGACTCGAGATCGGAGGATCAGGATCAAGGCTTCGCGGGCTGCCGCGACGACGGCCTCCTCGGCGACATCCGGATCGCCGTGCGAGAACCGAACCTCCACGACTCCACTGTCGGACACGCGGGTGGGCTCCAGCCCCGACTTGACGTCGCCCGGGGAGATCCCCACGGCAGAGGCGGTGCGCTCGGAGACACGATCCGTCTGGAGGGCAGCCTGGAAATCACTGATGGACTGCGACACCGCAGCGATCAGCGATGACGAGCTGGTTTGCGTGGGGACGACGACCGTCGCGGTGGCGGTGTACGACGGCGGGCGGGCGAGGAACAGGATGGTCGCGAGCGCCGCCGCGACGACCACGATCACCACCACGACCCTCGAGCGCCGAAGCACCAGCCGTACGTATTCTGCGATCTCCACGCCGTCCTCCCGTCGACGACGGAAACGGGACGCGCGCCGCTCGGGCGCGCGCAGTCACT
Organism: uncultured Actinomycetota bacterium; assembly: GCA_963711655.1. Taxonomy (GTDB): domain Bacteria; phylum Actinomycetota; class UBA4738; order UBA4738; family HRBIN12; genus JAJNBA01. Next base: position 44,382 of record CAVQEW010000004.1, on the reverse strand, counting down.
CTACCCGTCGGGATGGATCGCGCGGCGAGCCATCGTGGCGCCGAGGGCATCCTCGAGGCCCTCACATCGCTCTCGGATCCGCGGGTCGAGGTCGACACCCGGAGCGTCGGGATGACGTTGCTCGATGCCTTCGATCAGGGCGTCCCGGTAGGGAAGTCCGACGAAGGCGCAGAGGGAACGCATCGAGGACTCGGGCTCTGCGATCGTCGCCTCGTACGACGCGAGCGCGACGTCCGAGCGCCGGTCGAGAGCCAGTTCGAAAAACAACGAATTCCTCACGAACCAGAAGAGCGCCGCGGCCGACTCGGGCGTCATCCGGTCGTAGTCGAAGGTCCGGATCAGCTCGAGGTTCTCCTCGCTCAAGCCGCCGGCCTGCCACAGGTGGGATCCGGTGCCCGCGGCGATCCTCCGGAGCGCACGCCGGTTCGAGTCTCCGAACTTCGCGACGCTCGACCGGACCCGACCGCGATAGCCCCGGTACGCCCAGATCGCGAGGCCCTTGCTGGGAGTCTCGAGCGTGTCCAGGAGCCCAGCCGTCCGGTGGGAATCGCAGAGGGGCTTGAAGAGCACGAACGCGTGCTTGCTCCCCTCGACGATCGCGCGGATCCTCGGCTGCTCGCGCAGGCGGAATCGCGTGAACGCCCTGCGATCGTTCTCGTTGTGGACCTCGAACTCCGGTGCCCGTTCGAACCCCCTCGTCAACATGTTCGTGCCGGAGCGTTGGAGCCCCACCAGGAAGACCGGCACCGCGTTCGGGCGGTTGTCGTGCGTCAGCCGCCACCGCGCTCGCCGGACGGCCACGGGGATCCGCGCGAAGGGGTCGAGCTGATCTTCCTCGATGAGGCGTCCGAGCCCCTGGGTCCGTGCCCATCCGACATGGCGCCGCACCCGGAAGAGCTGCCAACGCAGCTCCGGGGTCGACGCAGGATCCGGCTCCGGCTCGTGGTCGCGACGATCGGCCATCGGATCGAGTGTAAGCCGGAGGCGCGGAGCGCTCGGATGGTCACACGAGGCGCATCACGGTCGCGTCGCGTCGTCCTGACCGCGGAGCAATCCCCAGATCCGAACGCGGAGGGCGAGAAGGGCGAGGACGAGGGTCGCCAACGCGACGGCCCCGGGAACCACCACGGCGATCAACCGATGGAGAGGACCCGTCGATGCGGGAAGCGCCGCCAGGATCGCAGCGCCGGCAGCGCCCGCGAGACCGGAAGCGATGACGATCTTCCCGAGGACTCGGAGCAGCGACGCGAGAGGGAGACGGATGCGGCGATCCACCGTGATGTATCCGTGGAGGAGGTTGCCGATGCTCGAGAGGACGTAGGCGAGCGCAAGGCCCTGGATCCCGAACGGCCAGACGAGGATGGCGGCGAGCGCGATGTCCAACCCCACACCGATGGCGACGTTGTGGAACGGGACCACGGTGTTGAGCCGTGAGTACCAGAACGACTGGAAGACCCGGGTCAGGGCATCGAGCGGGAACTGGAGCGCGTAGAGAGCGAGGACCGACCCGAGCAGGGCCGCGGATGCTGCGTCGAATGCTCCGCGCCGGAAGAAGAGGCTCACCATCGGTTGCGAGAGCACGATGACGATCGCGGTGAGCGGGATCGAGATCAGCGCCATCAACTTGACCCCGTCGCCGACGATCCGTCGGCTGACTTCGTCCTCGTGGCGTGCTTCCGAGAGGCGAGGCAGGAGGGCGACCACCACGCTCCGGAAGAAGATCGCCCCGCCCAGGCTGTTCACCACGACCCAGGCGTAGTTCAGGATCGTGATCGAACCGGGAGGCAGGAACGAGGCGAGGAACCGCTCCACGGCCCGAGCGATCATGTTGAGCCCGGTCCCTGCGAGCGGAAGCCGAAGGAGGCGGAACGCCACCCGGATCTCGGGATCGCGGAACCGAACGCGCGGGCGGATCCGGAGTCCCCGGGACCGTGCGACCCCGTACATGTACCCCAGCTGGAGGATCCCTCCGACGACGTAGCCGATGGCCACCGCAGGAACGCCGAGGCGGTCGGCCAGGAGCAAGGTCGTGCCGAGGACCGCGAGGTTCTCGGCGATCGGCATCGAGGCAGGAGCCGCGAAGGAGAACCGCGCGTTCAGGAGCGCCCGGATCACCTCGGCGCCGACGCGGGTGATCACCGTGACGAACAGCAGAGCGGTGATCGCGGAGGCCGAGGCCCTCGTCGCCGATGAGGCGCCCGGCGCCAGGATCGACGGGAGGACCGGCGAGAGGAGGATGCCGAGGACGGCGACGCCGGTCGTGACGACCAACGACGTTCCCAGCAGCCCGTTGACTCGACCCAACGCTGCCTCGGATCCGTGCTCGCGGAACCACGCGTTGATCAGCGGGACGAGTGCCTGGTTCGCGGAGGCGAGGAGGACGGAGGCGAGGGCGAACGGGATCGTGGCCGCGATGAAGAAGGCGTCGGTTCGGCCGCTCGCCCCGAAGAGGGCGGCGATCGTCGCATCGACCGCGAAGCCCGTGAGGACGCCCGCAGCCGCGAGCGCGGCGATCCCGCTGGAGGTGCGCGCGAGGCCGTGCCGTCCGCGTGCGGGCCCGTTCTCGGCTGGCGGTTCAGTGGCCCCCGTCGTGCGCCCCCGACGTCCGGGACCACCGAGGCCAAGACCCCGGAGAATGGTCCGAACCCCACCGGTTCCGCATCATCATGAGGAACCTCGCTCGACGCTCCCCGGGACGTTCGACGCCTGCTCCGGATCGGTGCGTTGGACACGGAGGAGATCCCGCTCGACGAGATCCTCGATGAACAGGGTGACTTCCTGACTCAACGCCGGCGGCGCATCTTCGAACATCGCGGCGACCTGGGGCACGACCTCACCCAGGGGCTTGCCGTCCCCCACCGTCTCCCAGATCATGGAGCCGGTCTGGTTCAGCCCGTGATACGCGGCCGTGTCGAGGTTCAGGAGCACGGCCCCGCCCCCGTCGGCGAGCTTCCGATACTCCACCCGGGGGTTCCGGATGATCATCTCCGTGCTCTCGATCATCGGTCTCCGCATCTCCGCCACCCGGCCACCCGGGCGATCGGGAGCCATGCTATCGACGACGGACGGCGACCGCGGAAGGACGGACGATCTGGTGGGACCCGGGCCCGTGACCCACTCGGGGGTCGCGTAGGGTGTGGGAGCGGGCATCATCGCCCCACCACCCGGATGGCATACGACGTCTGCTTCGGCTACGAGCTTCGGTCCGACCTCGCCTTCGAGTACCTTCGCGAAGGGGGCGCGACCGGCGTGCTCGAGGTCGCGGAGACGCGGCGCGTCGACGCCGGCGAGAGTGGCGAACCCCTTCGCGAATGGCTGCCTCGGCCCGATCGCCCGTTCACCGCGCGGTTGTTCCGAGAGGATCACCGATGGCGTCTGTGGGTCGCAGACATCGGTTCCTTCCACATCGATCCCGTCGCCGGCTCGATCGAAGTCCCTCGTGACGCGCCTCCCCTCCTGCGAGAGGAGCGGCTCTGGGGCATCCCGACGGTCCTGTGCTTCCTCTCGCGAGGAGACCATTCGCTCCACGCCGCGAGCGTCGAGACCGGGGGGCGCGCGGTCGTGTTCGGCGCGCCCGGTCGCTTCGGCAAGACGACCCTGGCCGCCGCGCTCGTCGGCGCCGGATATCGGCTGCTGAGCGAGGATTCGACGTGCTTGCGCATCTCCGCCGAGGACGTCGCCGTGGTTCCGGGACCCGCGATGCTCCGGGTTCGGCGCGATCCCGATCGACCTCAGGAGGTCCCGGGGGGACGAGTCCTCCAGGTCGACGAGCGTGTCCATCTCGCGATCGAACCAACGCTCCGTGGGACGGGGGACCCGGTCCCGGTCGATGCGATCGTGCTCCTCCGGGAGGCGAACGACGAGAACCCGCGCCTCGAACGGGTCCCCGCCGAGGAGGCGATCCCCGACCTTTGGGCCTTGTCCTTCAGCACACCGACCGACGAGGATCGGAGGAGATGCTTCGACGGGGTCACGCAACTCGCGGCGCGGGTGCCGATCTGGAACCTCCATCGGCCCATGCGATACGACGCGCTCGACGCGGTCATCCAGGAGCTCGAACGGGTGCCGGGCCGGTGAGCGGTCGAGGTCCTCTGCCCCTCGGCACGAAGGCACGCCTCACCGCCCGGATCGGCGGCACGTTCGTCCTCGTCCACTGGCGGTTGCGACGCGCCCCGCTGCCGACGGTGGTGGAAAGCTTCCGCGATGCGGACGGCGGTCGAACGCCACGGCTCGAGGCTCGTCGGTTGTCGCGGATCGTCCACGGGACGCTCCACCTCGGCCCTTTCCGACCGAGGTGTCTCGTCAACGCGCTCGTGCTCTTCCGACTCCTCCGGGCGCAAGGAGACCCCGCGGAGCTCGTGATCGGGCTGCCCCACGACCCGCGCGATCACGAAGCGCATGCGTGGGTCGAGGTCGAGAGCGTCGATGTCGGCCCACCGCCGGGCAAGGGGTCGCACGAAGAGCTGGCGAGGTACGGATGAAGAGCCGGCATGCGCTCGGGACCGCGCTCGTCATCTGCACCGCGGATCGTCCGATGGAGAGCCGACGACAGGTGCTCGACCAGTTCGACGACGACGAGCTGGCACAGCTCGCCCAGCACGCCGCGTGGCATCGTGTCGTCCCCTTCCTCGCCGCCGCCGTCCGCACGTCCGGCGCGTCGGTGAGCGAGGAGGCCCTCGCATCGCTCGCACGCACGCACGCGACGAGGACGGCCGCCCACCTGCGGGTGCTTGCCGACCTCGACCGCGTTCGTGCGTGCCTGGCCGCGGACGACATCCCGTTCCTCGTCGTGAAGGGGCCGGTGCTCTCGGAGCACCTCTATCCCTCCCCGGATCTCCGCATGTACGAGGATCTCGATCTGCTGATCCCTCCCAACTCGTTCGAGCGCGCCGTCGATGCGCTGCGGGAGGGAGGTTCGCCCCTGCTCGATCGGAACTGGGCGCTCACCCGCGCGGATACGCGCGGCCAGCTCCACTTCCAGCTGCCGATGGGAACGCTCGCCGATGTCCACTGGCATCTCCTGAACCGCGAGAACGTCCGCGACGGCTTCCGGATCACGACAGCCGACCTGTTCGAGCGGTCCCGCGAGGTCGACGTGGGCGGTCGTTCCGTCCGGACCCTCCATCCGGTGGACACGCTGCTCCACGTGGCCCTGCACGCCGCCCTCTCCGGAGGAGACCGCCTGATCTGGCTGAAGGACATCGAGCGCGCGCTCGTCGTCGATCGGCCGCCGTGGGACGAGGTGATCGAGCGCGCCAGAGCGTGGAAGGCGGGACGGAGCATCGCGGTCACGCTCAACCGAGCCCGTCGATCCCTCGGGGCGCCGGTCCCCGAGGACGTCCTCGACGCGCTCTTCGCCTCCCGGCTCTGGCGTCGTCTCAGCGACGGGATCGACCGCCGATCACCGACCGAACGGTCCGTCGGCCGCGAGAGCCCCGCGGTGTTCTGGGCCCAGCTCACACGCGACTCGGGGGTCGCGACCGCCCGCGCCGTGATCAATCGCGCCTCCCGACGGATGCGGGCGATGACCCACGGGGGATCCTCGCCCGGGGCGATCTTCACGTCTTCGGGAACGGAGGAGGACGAGCGGACCTTCCTGGAACGCGTGGCGCGCGAGGACACGCGATCGCGAGCGACGGGACAGGACGGTCAGTAGAGCCCGAGCGTCCCGCGGCGCCGCTCCCGGGCGATCGCGGCGCGGAACGCGACGGCGCCGAGGAGCATGGCCAGCACCGACATCGGGATCAGCCGCACGACGGATGGCCACACGTCGATCCACGTGGAACCGCCGAGGAGGGCTTCGCGCATCGCGGTGACCGCGATCGCGACGGGGTTGTACACCGCGACCGACTCCACCCAGCCGGGGAGCACGGAGAGCGGGAAATACGCACCGGACCCGACCGTCGCGATCGAGACGAGGAACCCCACACCCCCGGCTCCTCGGCGGAACGTGAGGGTCGCGGCGGCCGAGATGACCCCGAGGCCCCAGACGAACGGGATGAACGCGAGGAGGACGGCGGCCGCGGGCGCCACACCTCCGAGGCGATAGTCCGCATCGAACAGCAGCGCCGTGAGACCGAGGAAGACGGCCGTTCGCACCGGCACGTAGAGGATGTCGTAGAACGCCGAGCCGATCTCGATCGTGGACCACGCGGTCGGCGTGAGCAGGAGCGCCTCGAGCGTCCCCTGCACCTGCTCCTGGCGGATCACCGTCATGAGGCGCGAGAGTCCAACGGCGAGGAACGAGGAGATCGCGATCCCCACCGCGACGAACTCCAGATAGTCGATCGGCTCCCCGCCGAAGCGCGGCAGGGCGGACGGAGGGATCAGCTTCCCGACGAACCCGAAGACCACCGCCTGCAGCACCATCGCCACCCAGTCCGTCACGAACGGGAGGCGATAGCTCCAGGCGACGAGAACGTCACGACGGAGGAACGCGAAGAGCTTCCGACCCTCCTCGCGGAGTGCCCCGGACGACGTCACCGCGTCGAGCGGGCTAGCCAACGGGCTCCTCCCGCGTCAGGAAGAGGAAGGCTTCCTCGACGCCGGAGCCCTCCTCGGTGCAGGCGAGGATCGGCACACCGGCCCGCTCGAGCGCCGCGATCGCCCGCCCGAGGGTCTCCCCTTCGGTGATCCCGAGGACCACGTGTTCGGGATCGCTTCCCTCGCGGAGCTCGGCCAGTCCGGCCAGCGCCCCCCTGCATCACCGCGGGGTCCTCCCCCGGCCCCACGCGGACGAGGAAACGTCGTCGGGGTACCGACGCGAGCAGTTGCGGGACCGTCCCCTGGAACCTGACCGTCCCCGCGTGCAGGAGGGTGACGTGATCGGCGAAGCCTCGGATCTCCTCCACCCGCTGCGTCGTCCAGACGACCGCCACCCCGCTTCGGGCCTGATCACGAACCATCTCGCGGATCCGTTCGGCGCCGAGCGGATCGAGGTCGTGGGTCGCTTCGTCCACGAACAGGATCCGCGGCTCGGTCAGGAGCGCTCGCGCGACGGACAGGCGCTTCTGCATCCCGTGCGAGTACAGACCCACTCGGCGGCTCGCCGCGTCCTCCAGACCCACCATCGACAGCAGCTCCCGGGACCGGGCCACGGCGCGGCGCTTGGGGAGACCGTGGAGGCGAGCGAAGAACAGGAGGTTCTCCAGACCGCTCACCCGGAGGTAGAAGCTGCGGTCGCCCGAGGGGACGAAGCCGAAGGAACGGCGGAACCGCCGGGAGGTCATCACCTCCAGTGGCTGGCCGAGGACGCCCACATCACCGGCGTCCGGGATCAGGAGACCGACCAAGATCCGGAGCAACGTGGTCTTCCCGGCGCCGTTGGGCCCGAGGAGCGCATGGATCTCGCCGGGCCACACCTCGAGGGTCACGCCCTTGAGCGCCTGGACGTCACGGAAGGCACGGTGGACGTCGACGACGTCGAGCGCGGGGAAGCCCTCCGGCGGGAGCCTCGTCCTCGCGCTCGGTCATCACCGGTTCCATCGGTGTCCCACGATATCGGCGAGGGTCGCGGAACCGCTCACCAGCGCGCGAGGTACGCGTGGACGGCCGCGAGGTTCTTCGCGCGCTCGTACTCGCCGATCTCGAGGTCCCCCGCCTCCAAGCGAGCCCGCAAGATGTCGTAGTCGATCCCGCGCAGGCGATGTGGAGGGTCGATGAGCAGCTGCCGGAGCCGCTCGTGGTCGGCGCGGGCCATCACCGCCTCGTTGAACACCGCCTTCCGCGGCCGATCGAGCAGCGCGTCGGGGAGGCGGCCCCGCAGGAAGCTGCGGAGCAAGCTCTTGAAATGGGTGTCCGGGAACTTCTGCTCCGCCGGGAGGGAGAGGAAGAACTCGACGAGGTCGAGGTCGGCGAACGGGCGTCGGACCGTCACGCCGGTCACCGCCTCGACGATGTCTTCGGCCTCGGCCGGCAGATCCGGACCGAGGAAGATCGCCGACTGGTACCCGCGCCACATGTCCCGAGCCCGCGTGGCCCAGCGAGCTTCCACGCGGCGGAGACGCGTCTCGTCCACCCACGGTGGGATCGCGATCCTCGCCGGCCGCAGCCGAGCCCACGCTTTGCGCATCCGAGGCGTCACGAACGCCGCTCCCACCTGCCGCGCGATGCCTCGGGTCGACGTGCGATGCTCGCGGCGCTGGCGCCGGAGGTGATCGAACGCCGGACCGAACCGACCCGTGAGGAGCAGGTGCGGGATCAGGTAGCTCCTCCGCTCCACGACCCACTCGGCCATCTCTCCGGTGAGCATGTTCCGATACCCCATCTCGTGGGCCCGTCGGAGATGCTCCGCCGACTCGGCCACGAAGAAGAGGGGCAGCGGCTCGTCCAGCACACGCATCCACGCGTCGACCTCGTCGAGCGTCTTGGCCGACTCCTCGTACGTATGGAGCTCGATCCCGAGTCGGCCGGCGACGAGCTCGATCTCCTCCCGCTCGTCGACCGCGGGGAGTCGCGGGTACACGACGGACAAGGCGGCGAGTGGGCGGCCGAATCGATCGAGATGGGCAGGCGCCGCGTAGGCCGCCACGGCGGAGGAGTCGGTGCCTCCCGAGAGCGAGAGCACGTCGTCGCCGAGCAGCGACCGCGCCGCCGCGCGACCCATCAGCTCGTCGAATCGCTCCGGCAGTTCGGACGCCTCGTATCGGCCCGTCTCCAGGATCGCCCGCGGATCCCAGTATCGGTGTCGAGCAGCCGAGGAAGCTCGCAATCGCACCGTCATCCCGCGAGGGACCCGCTCGCAGCCGGCGATCGCGGTCGGCGTATCGTCGTCGTACTCGCCGAACACGATCGACTCGATCACGTCGAGATCGGGCACCAGCGGTCGTTCGCAGCCCGCCATGACCTGCTTCAGCTCGGTCGCGACGAAGATGCCTTTCGGGTCTCGGCGGTAGAAGAGGCAACGGAAGCCAAGCGGATCCCTCGTGGCATGGACGGTCTCCCCATCCGTCACGATCGCAGCGAACGGTCCCCGCAGGCGGGCGGGCGCGCGATCTCCCCAGCGACGCCACGCTTCGAGGTAGACGCGCGCGGCCGTCGGAGCCGATCGGCCGGTCGGAAGCCCGAGCTCCTCGGCGAGTGCACCCGCGTTGTCGAGGACGCCGACGAACGCGGCGGCCAGACCCTCGTGATGCTCGACGCTCGCCTGGTCGTCGGTTCCCGGCGCGCGTCACGCCGAGGGAGGCGCCGCCGATCCGCTCCGGGGGGCCGGGAACGCCTCGGTGCGGAGCCGCCTCGAGCATCCTCGTGACGGTGTCCGGATCCGAGGACGCGGATGAACCGATGAAGAGCGCGAGAGAGCCCACGACGATCGACGCTCGTGATGACCTAGCTCATACGAAAGGCGCAGCCGGTTGGCTGCGCCTTTCGTCGTTCAAGGTGGACCGTCAGGAGACGTGCTCCCCGCAGGACTCTTCGTTGAACTTGTCCCACGCGCAATCGCGCCAGTCCTTGCCCTTCGGACCAACTCCCGGAACCTGTCCCGTGTTGGTGAAGGTATGGGCCTGGATCGACCCGAAATCGATGATTCGGGGGGATTCGTACGTCATCTACCCTCCTCAGGTCGCTCGCTTCCCTCACAAGCAAAGTAGCCCACGTGGGGGATGGTCGTCAAACATGCGGCCTAGGCCGTCCGGGGGGTATCCGATCTGCCACGCGAGTCAGATCCCCTTCAGGTACGCGACGGTTTCCGCGAGCCCGTCCTCGAGATGCGTCCAGGGCTTCCACCCGATCGCCGAGGGGCCCGCCGAGATGTCCAGGGCCATCCGCCTGAGCTCCGCCGGCGCTTGGGGGTCATGCTCCGGCTCCCCCGCGAACCCGGTGAGCTCGGCGATCAGCCGACAGATGTGGTTCACGCTCGTTTCGAGGCCCGTTCCGATGTTCACGAGCTTCCCCGAGCCGCGGTCCATCGCCTGCACGAACGCGTGGACCGTGTCATCGATGAACACGAAGTCCCGGGTCTGGTTGCCGTCGCCGTGGATCGTCGGCGCCTCCCCCGTGAGCATCTGGGAGGCGAAGGTGGCGACCACTCCCCCCTCCTCCGGATCCTGCCTCGGCCCGTACACGTTCCCCAGCGCGAGGGCCGTCTGGTCGAGCCCGCGGTACCGCTGGAAGTAGGCCAGGTAATCGAGCGCGACCTTCTTGGACACCCCGAACGGCGAGAGCGGACGAGAGCCCTGAGCGGCGGTCTCCTTCGTCGGGAAGCGTTTCGGCTCCCCGTAGATCGTTCCCCCGCTCGCGGCGTAGATGACCTTGCGCGCGCCGATGTGCGCCGATGCCTCGAGCACGTTCAGCAGACCCATGATGTTGACGCTCGCGTCATGGACCGGATCCTCGAGCGAGGAGCGGACACCCGTCTGCGCCGCCAGATGGAACACCACCTCCGGCCGATGCCGTTCGAACAGCGAACCGAGACCGTCGGCCCGCACGTCCATGTTGAAGAAGGAGAACTCCTTGCCGTAGCCGCGCGCTTCGACGAGGTTCGCGATCCTGCCGGTCGACAGGTCGTCGACCGAGACCACTCGGTGGCCTTCGGCGAGGAGACGCTCCGCGAGCTGCGAGCCGATGAACCCGGCGCCCCCGGTCACCAGGACGGTCGTCACGGCGTCAACCTTAGGTTGGGGTCCGCGGCGATGTCCAGCGAGGACCGTTCCCCCCGAGCGAGCCTGGCCGCGCCGACGACGGCGATCATCGCGGCGTTGTCCGTGCAGAGATCGAGCGGTGGATACAGGATCCGCAGCCCCTCGCGTGATCCCACCTCCGCCATCCGTTCGCGCAGCCGCGTGTTCGCGACGACCCCACCGCCGAGCAGGACCGTGTCGACCCCTCGATCCTTCGCCGCCGTGACGGTCTTCGCCACCTGGACGTCGACGATCGCTTCTTGGAAGGACGCGGCGACGTCGGGGAGGGAGACGTCTCGCCCGGCCGCCTGTTCGCCGCGGAGGTAGCGAAGGACCGCGGTCTTCAAGCCCGCTCATCGAGAAGTCGAGATCCCCGGAGTCCGCCATCGCCCGCGGGAACCGGATCGCGTCCGGGTTCCCGTCCGCAGCGAGCGCGTCGAGCGCCGGTCCGCCCGGGAACCCGAGGCCCAACAGCCTCGCGACCTTGTCGAACGCCTCGCCGGCCGCGTCGTCGAGCGTCTGTCCCAGGACCTCATGGCGATGGACGTCCGCCATGTGCACGAGCATCGTGTGGCCGCCCGAGACGACGAGCGCGACGTACGGGGGCTCCGGCTTCCCGTGGGCGAGGAAGTTCGCCCAGATGTGACCCTCGAGATGGTTCACGCCGATCAGCGGCGCGCCGGTCGCCAGGGACACCGCCTTCGCCGCCGCCATCCCGACCAGCAAGGCGCCGACGAGGCCGGGTCCCACCGTGACGGCCACACCGTCGAGGCTCCGGAACCCGACGCCCGCTTCGCGGAGCGCCTGATCGAGCAACGGATTCAGCGCCTCCACGTGCGCCCGAGCGGCGACCTCGGGCACCACGCCCCCGTACCGCTCGTGCAGATGCTCCTGTCGGGCGATCAGGTTCGATCTGACCTCGAAGGGATCCTCCACGATCGCGACAGCCGTCTCGTCGCAGGACGTCTCGATGCCGAGCGTGATCACCCGGGGCGCACGCCCTCCGGGAGGCTCTCCTCGATCTCGTCCAGCCTCCGGCGATAGGCCTCGGTCCGCACGTCGTCGGTCCACATGATGAGCGCGTCCTCGCTCACCTCTTGGTAGTAGTTGCGGCGGATCCCCACGGGCCGGAAGCCGAAGCGCGCGTAGATGCGCTGCGCGCCCCAGTTCGTGACGCGCACCTCCAGGGAGACCGCACGGGCCCCCATCTCGATCGCCTCGGGGATCAGCTCCGCCATCAATCGGGTCGCGATCCCGTGACCCTGATGCATCGGGTCCACGGCGACGTTGGTGACGTGGGCCTCGTCGCCGTAGCAGATCAGGCCGCCGTAGCCCACGACCTCCTTGTGGACGCGGGCGACGAGATAGCAGCGGCCGTTCGGGTCGGTGATCTCGGCCGCGAAGAGGTTGGGGCTCCACGGGCGCGCGTAGACCTGACGCTCGATCGCCATCACGCCGCGCAGGTGACGCCTGCGCATGCGGCTCACGTCAAGCGCCGGCGCCTCGGTCCCGGTGGTCCCACGCGATCTCCGCATCCGACTTCCTCAGGTACATCGGCACCACATCGTGAAGCCGGTCGTGCTCCTCCCGGAGGAACCGCGGAACCGCCAGCTCCACCAGCGCGGCGGCCTCCGGGTGCGCCCGGATCGTCGAGGCGAACTCGACCCGGCTCCCCAGCTCCTCGAGCTGGTTCCGGTACAGGATGGCACCGTCGCCGACCGCAAGCATCTCTCCCTGGATGGTTTCGAGCTCGGCGCACAGGTGGTCGGGGGTCGCCACGGTGTAGTCGCTCCCCCTCACCACGCCCCCGGGGAGCGCGCGGTAGATCGCGAAGAACACCTCCCCCCGCCTCCCGTCGATCACCGCGACGATCAGCTTGTGGGTGTATCGCACCGAGAAGGCCAGCGCGTCGAGGCTCGTGATCCCGACGATCGGGACGCTCAGCACCTGTGCCAGCGTCTTCGCCGTCTCGATGCCGACGCGCAGGCCGGTGAACAGGCCCGGCCCGAGGCCGACCGCGATCCCACCCACCTGAGACAGCTCGACGCCGGTCCATCCGCAGAGCCGCTCCAGCGCAGGGGTGACCGCCTCCTGCCGGGCCTTGCCTGCCACCGAGACCGCGCCGAGCAGCTCGCGGTCCGTGCCGATCGCCACCGAGGTGTGCGGCGTCGAGGTCTCGATCCCGACGACGATCATCGGGCCGCCTCGTCCGCAGGGGTGGCATCGTCGGGACGGCGGAACGCGTCGAGGACCTGCTCCAGCCGCTCCCAGCGGAGGGCCCACGATCGCCCCTGGGGTGTGAGCACGATCCGGCGGGTCTCGTCGCCGATCGGCTCGGTCGTGAGCTCGACCCGGAGCCGATCGTCGGGGAGGAGGTCCTGGACGGCGTCTCCCCACTCGATGAGGAGCACCCGGTCCGGGCCGCCGAGCTCATCGAGCCCGAGGTCGACGACGTCCTGCACCCGTTCGAGCCGGTAGACGTCGACGTGGGCGACGTCGAGGCGCCCCCCGTACTCCTTCACCAGGGTGAACGTCGGCGAGGCGACCTGTTCCTCGACGCCCAGCCCTCTGCCGATCCCCTGGACCAACGTGGTCTTCCCCGCTCCGAGGTCCCCGGTGAGCATCACGGTGTCGCGGGGTTGCAGCATGGTCGCGAGGGCGGCGCCGACGTCCCGGGTCCGATCGGCCGTGCCGGTCTCCAGCTCGATGCGCATCCTCAGAACAGCTCGAGCTGCTCCTCGGGCACCGGTTCCGCCTCCGGCACCCGGACGGGCTCCGGCTGTCTCTCCTGTTCGATGCGTCCCTGTGGTTCTGGGCTGCTCTGCGGTCGGGACGCCCCGCGGTTCCGCAAGCGTGTCGCGGATGAGCTCGAAGTCTTCGCGGAACTCGCCGAACTGGCGCGACGTCTCTCCCCCGCCCCGCAGGATCGCAGCCGGGTGGAACGTCGGGATCACCGTCCGGCCGTGCCACGGGTAGGCGCGTCCGCGCATGCGCGTGATCCCCTGCGGCGTCTGCAGGACGAACTTCGTCGCGAAATTGCCGAGCGTGACGACGATCCCCGGCTGGATCGAGGGACAGCTTCTCGACGAGCCACGGCGTGCACGACTCGATCTCGTCCTCCTGCGGATCGCGGTTCCCGGGCGGACGGCACTTGAAGACGTTCGCGATGTAGACATCCTCTCTCTGCATCTCGAGGACCTCGTTGAGCATCCGCGTCAGCAGCTGTCCGGCGGCGCCGACGAACGGCTCGCCCTGCTTGTCCTCGTGGAACCCCGGCGCCTCGCCGATGAACATCACGTCCGCGTCGGCGTTCCCGACACCGAAGACGACCTGGGTCCGTCCCTCCGCGAGCCTGCACTTCGTGCAGCCGGCGGCCTCCGCGGCGACTTCGGTCAGCGTCCGGCTCATGCCGCTCCCTTCTTGCGCTTGCGGCCCCGGCCCGATCCGAGCTCGAGGGCTTCGCGCGCGAACGAGCGCAGCTCAGGATTGAGTCGCTCGGGCCGCTCCAGCATCGCGATGTGGCCCGCACCTTCCACGAGGAACAACCGGCCCGCGGGGAGTGCCGCCGCGAGCTCGACCGCCACGGCCGGCGGCGTCACGCGATCCTGATCGCCCACCGCGACGAGCGCGGGCACCGTGATCCGCGCGAGCGCGTGCCGGAAGTCCATCCCCATCAGCTCCGACAGGCCATCCGTCCAGACCAGGGAGGACGCGCGCTCGGCCAGATGCAGGACGTGGTTCACGACGTCGTCCGGTGCTTCGGGCGCGAACTGCGTCACCCGGGCGACGATCGCAGAGACGTCTCCGGGACCGGCGAGGATCGCCCTGCGGATGCGGTCCACCCGCCGGGTGGCCGCGGCGATCGATCCGAGCCGGGGGCGCAGGAGCTCCGTCACGCCGCCCATCGCGCCGCGCAGCAGATCGGACGCGGACGCGCCGAGCAACACCACGCCCGCGATCGTCGGGCCGAACAGATCGGGACGCTGCTCCGCGAGCGCGAGGATCGCCATCGCTCCCATCGAGTGCCCGATCAGCACGACCCGTCGATCCGGGGCCACGGCCTCCAGCACGGTCGCCAGATCCCGGCCCATCGATCGAAGACCCACGTCACCGGTCGACGGCACGTCGCTGTGACCGTGGGCACGGTGATCGAGCGCGACGCACCGGAACTCGTCGCCGAGGTCGGCCCACTGCTCACGCCACGTCGTCATGTCGAGGCTGAACCCGTGAGAGAACAGGAGGAGCGGGCCATCCGGCGGACCCGCGGCACGCACCGCCAGCCTCGTCCCGTCGAACGCCTCGACCGGTCCGAGGTCGTCCGGCGGCACGGTCCACGTGCCGTCGCCGGCGGTCGGCCGGCGGTGTTGCCAGAGCGCCCGACCCGCGATCCCTGCGGCGACGGCTCCTGCCGCGATCCCCGCCGAGACGATGGTTGCCCGTTTGCTCATGAGAACCTTCGCGGAACGCGCTCGCCGATCCTGCTCACGATCTCGTACCCGATCGTCCCGAACAGCCGGCCGAGCGCATCTGCCTCGATCGACTCGTTCCCTTGGTGCCCGATCAGCACGACCTCATCACCGACCTGCACCTCTTCGTCACCGCAGTCCACCATCAGCTGATCCATCGTGACCGTCCCCGCGATCGGGTGCCGCCGCCCGCCGATCAGCACCGATCCGAGGTTCGTCAACTGCCGAGGGTAGCCGTCCGCGTACCCGACCGGCACGGTCGCCACCCAGGCGTCCCGCTCGAGCCGGTATCGGTGGCCGTACGAGATGGCCTCGCCCGCGGCGAGCCGCTTCACGGCGCTCACCCGGCTCCGCCACGAGAG
Organism: uncultured Actinomycetota bacterium; assembly: GCA_963711655.1. GTDB lineage: Bacteria > Actinomycetota > UBA4738 > UBA4738 > HRBIN12 > JAJNBA01. The sequence goes on along the minus strand of CAVQEW010000004.1, from coordinate 28,935 downwards.
CGCCGGCCGGAGGCCGAGGTGGGCTCCGACCCCGGGGGCCGGTTCGATCCCGTAGAGCGCGATCCCGGGCCGGACCAGGTCGAGATGGGACTCCGGATGCAGGATCGTGGCACCGGAGTTCGCCGCGTGCAGGACCCGCGGGGAGACGCCCGCGGAACGGACGGCGCCTGCGGTCTCGAGGAACCTCGCGAGCTGGCCCTCGGTGGTCGGCTCGTCCTCCTCGGACCGGGCGAAGTGCGTGAACAGACCTTCGACCTCGAGACCCGCGTCGTGCACCCGGCGCGCGAAAGCCGGGAGCTTCCTCCGGTGGCCACACGCCCACCCGGTGCATCCCGGTGTCCACCTTCACGTGGACGGGCACCGAGCCTCGGGCGGCCGCGGCCAGACGCTCGAGACCTCCGTCGGAGGCGAGCGTCGGGGTGAGCCGATGCGCGAGCGCCACCGCCTCCGAGCCGGGCGGGAGCTCCGAGAGCACGAGGATCGGTGCCTCGATGCCCGCAGCGCGAAGGCGGAGACCTTCTTCCACGAGCGCGACGCCGGTCCACGTGGCGCCGGCATCGAGCGCTGCTCTGGCGACCTCCACGTCGCCGTGGCCGTACCCGTTCGCCTTGACCACCGCCATCAACTCGGCGGTCTCGGGCTTGAGGACGCGGGCGTTGTGCCGGATCGCGTCGAGGTCGACGTCGATCCACGTGGGCCGGTACCCCTCGGTCACTCGCTCTCCACGTGCGCGATCGCCTCGGGCAGATGCTCCAACACGTCGCCGGCGACGGCCCCTTCGCCGAGGTCCCGGCCGGCGAAGAGCCCGGCGAGACCGTGCAGGTACGCGGCGGCGGCGGCCGACTCCGACGCCGCCACCCCCCGGGCGAGGAACCCGCCGATCATCCCGGTGAGGACGTCTCCGGTCCCGGCGGTCGCGAGGACCGGTGACCCCGTCACGTTCACGAACAGCCGCCCGCCGGGGTCGGCGATCACGGTCCGGCTCCCCTTGAGCAGGGCGACCGCGTTCGTCTGGCTCGCCAGACGCCGGACGTGCGCGGGGCGGTCCGCGTCGAGGTCCCGCGGCTTCACACCGGTCAGCCGTGTGAACTCGCCGACGTGGGGTGTGAGCACCGCGTCGGACTGACGGTCGCCGAGCGCCGCGCCGTCTCCGGTGAAGGCGTTCAGGCCGTCCGCGTCGAGGACCAGCGGGACCGGCGAGCGTCGCACGGTGTCACGGACGAACGCCACCGTCTGGTCATCCGTCGTGAGGCCGGGCCCGATCGCGAGCGCATCGGCCGACTGCAGCCGGTCCAACAAGGGCTCCACAGCCTCGGTCGCCACGGTTCCGTCGGCGGTCTCGGGGAGCGGGAGGAACGTCGGCTCGGTCAACCCGGCCTGGATCGCGGGCATCGAGCCCTCGGGGGCCGCGACGATGATCAGCCCGGCCCCGACCCTGCCCGCCGCCCTGGCGATCAGCCTGGCCGCCCCGGTCATCGCGCGCGACCCCGCCACCACCACGAGGACGCCGGAGGCGCGCTTGTGCGTGTCGGTGTCCCGCGTCGGCAGCCACCCGGCCACGTCCGAGGGCTCCGTGAGCCACGCGTGGGGGCGCACGAGGTCGTCGGGGAACCCGATGTCGACGACGCGCAGGACGCCCGCGTGCTCGGCACCGGGCATCAGCACCGTCCCGAGCTTCGGCGCCCCGAAGGCCACGGTGAGATGCGCCCGAACCGCCTCACCCTCCACCATGCCGGTCGCGCCGTTCACGCCGGACGGGATGTCGACCGCCACGATGGGCGCGCCGGCCTCGTTCAGGCCCGCGATCGCCGATGCCCACTCGTCCTCCGGCATGCCACGGAACCCTGTCCCGAAGATCGCGTCGACGGCGATGTCGGCTCGGGCCAGTTCACGCCGGAGCCCTCGTTCGTCGAAGGTCCGCACGCGGATCGACGGAGCGTCAGCGAGCTGCCTCGCGAACGAGGCCGCCGGCTCTCGCAGCTCGTCCGGATCCTCGAGGAGGACCACGGTCGTGCGCATGCCCCAGCGACCGAGCTGTCGCGCGGCCACCAGGCCGTCACCGCCGTTGTTCCCCTTGCCGCACACGACGACCGCTCGCCGGCCGTAGGAACCGCCGGCGAGCTCGCGGGCCGCGCGCGCCACGGCCCGGCCGGCCCGCTCCATCAGGACCTCGGCCGCGACGCCTCGCGCTTGCGTCTCGCGGTCGAGCGTGCCTGCCTCCTCCGGGGTGAGGACCGGCCTCATCGAACCGCGATCGCGAACGCCACGGCGTTCGTCTTCTCGTGGGAGAACGTGATCAGCACGTCCGCGATGCCGAGCGCATCCGCCCGGCGCTTCGCGTTGCCGTCGAGCCGGATCGTGGGCGCGCCCGACGGGAGACGGGTGATGCTGATGTCCTGCCACCGTCGTCCTCGGTACCCGCCGAGCGCCTTGATGGTCGCTTCGCGGGCCGCGAAGCGGCCCGCGTACGACTCCGCCGGGCGCGCCTTGGCGTCGCAGTACGCGATCTCTTCCGGCGTGAAGACGCGGTCACGGAACGTCGGGTGTCGCGCGATCGCGCGCTCCATGCGCGCGATCTCGCACATGTCCACCCCGAGCCCCACGATGTCCACGGCAGAAGGCTACGCCACGTCGCTCCCACCGGTGGTTGCGGCGCGGCGCCGGCGCACGAACCACACGAGCACGAGCAGCGCGAGGGCCACCGCGACCACGACACCCACGAGGACCTGGACCGAGGGACCCGCCGGCGCTCACCGCGGCGACCTCCGGATCGGGCGGACGATCTCCTCCGACCGCGAGGAGCTGCGCCGCGGCCCATCGAACAGAGGTCTGACTCCCCAGACCCCATCGGAAGCGCGCCGGAGAGGGGCCGGTTCTCGGTTCGCCGAAGCTCTCCAAGCCGCACGGACCTGCTGTGTCGTTCGTTCGACGATCGCCGTCGCCGACCGACCCTTGACGACCCGCTCGACATCGAACGTCACCGCGACCGCTGCTCGCTGATCTGTGTCGGCGCGACAGCCGACGATGCTCCGTCAGCCTCAGGAGCCGGATCGAGGTCCATCTCCCCGCACGCTTCTGCCGCTCCCGCCACCCTGCCCTCGCACCACCCGCCCCTGCCCGCGCTCCCCCAGCCCACGCTCTCTCCTCCGGCGTGAAGACGCGGTCACGGAACGTCGGGTGTCGGGCGATCGCGCGCTCCATGCGCGCGATCTCGCACATGTCCACCCCGAGCCCCACGATGTCCACGACGAGAGCTTAGCCAGCCGGTTCATACCGAGCTCGCTCGTCGCCCCCGATCAGTCCTACTGGCTCACGTCGGGATGGACACGAGCCCTCCCGGCAACACGACGACGTTCGGGTCGGTCGATCCGCCTTCCGGGCTATCTTCGCCCCAGCGATCACCGGCCACGCGATCCCATGTCGCCACGCGGTCGTCCTCGACAACGCCACCGAAGAGGACCCATGGCTCACCAGTGCCAGACACGAACATAACCCCGCAGCCGTCATCGTCTGCCTTGTCCGTCCACGGATAGACGATCGCCTCTGTGAATCGCTCGCTCAGGTCCGTTGGGACATCGTTGTTCCACATCTGCGCGCACAAACCGGCGTCGGAGAAGTTCGATCCGCACCCAGACGCGACCAGGGCGCCGATGAACATCGCGCGGACCTTCCCCCCGCCTTGCATGTTCGCCATGTCCCCATCAGGGCGTTGGAGCCCCGTTCCGCCTACTCGACTGTGACGCTCTTCGCGAGGTTCCTCGGCTGATCGACATCCGAGCCACGGAGCCGGGCCACGTGGTACGCCAGGAGCTGCAGAGGCACCGTGACCACCACGGGTGACAGCAGCTCCGGCGTCTCGGGGACCTCGAGCACGTGCTGCGCCACTCCGCGGATCTGCTCGTCGCCCTCGGTGGCGACGGCGATCACCTCGGCGCCGCGCGCCCGGACCTCCTGGATGTTGGACAGCATCTTCGGATAGACGTGGCACCGGGTCGCGACCGCCACCACGGGCACACCCTCCTCGACCAACGCGATGGGGCCGTGCTTCAGCTCGCCGGCCGGGTAGCCCTCGGCGTGGACGTAGCTGATCTCCTTCAGCTTCAGCGCCCCTTCGAGCGCGGCCGGGAAGCCGGTGTGCCTTCCGATGAAGAGCCAATCCCGGCAGTCCTGGAAGCGCCTCGCGAGCTCCTGCACCTGGGCGTCCAGCGCGATCGCCTGCTCGACCTGCGCGGGCAGCTCCGCCATCCGCGTCAGCACCTCGGCGATCTCCTCGGGGAACATCGAGCCGCGGACCTGCGCGAGGTACATCGCGAGGATGTATTGCGACACCATCTGCGTCGCGAACGTCTTCGTCGCCGCCACGCCGATCTCGGGACCGGCGTGCATGTAGATCACGCCGTCGGCCTCCCGGGCGAGGGAGGAGCCGACCGTGTTCGTCACCGCGAGCAACGGCGACCCCTGGCGACGCGCGTGCCGAGCCGCCTCCAGCGTGTCGATCGTCTCCCCCGACTGCGAGACCGCGAGCGTGAGCGTGCCGGGGCCGAGGACCGGGTCCCGGTAGCGGAACTCGCTCGCGATGTCGATCTCGACGGGCAGACGGGTCCAGTGTTCGATCGCGTACTTCGCCACGAGCCCCGAGTGGTAGGCGGTGCCGCAGGCGACCACGAAGACCTTGTCGACCTCTCGGAGAACGTCGTCGGGGATCCGGAGGTCGTCCAGCGCGAGCCGACGGAACTCGTCGACGCGTCCGACGAGGGTGTCCCGGATCGCGCCCGGCTGCTCGTGGATCTCCTTCAGCATGAACGTGTCGAAGCCGCCCTTCTCCGCCTGGGCGACATCCCAGTCGACCTCGATGGGGTCCGGGTGGACGGGGTTGCCGTCGAAGTCGGAGAACGCCGCCCCCTCGGCACGGACCTCGACGATCCGGCCCTCGTCCACCGGGATCACGGTGGTCGTCCGTCCCAGCACGGCGGGGATGTCGGAGGCGAGGATCGTCTCGCCCGCCCCGACGCCCACGACGAGCGGCGATGCGACCTTCACTCCGACGAGCACGCCGGGTTCATCGGCGGAGAGCACGACGAGGGAATACGCCCCCTCGAGCTCCCGGACGGTGCCGCGCACCGCCTCGACCAGCGACCCTCCGTCCCGGAGGCGCTCCTCGATCAGGTGGGCGACGAGCTCGGTGTCGGTCTCGGACGCGAGGGTGTGCCCGTCCTTGTCCAGGCGAGCCCGGAGCTGCTGGAAGTTCTCGATGATCCCGTTGTGGATCACCGCGATCCTTCCGGAGCAGTCGAGATGGGGGTGCGCGTTGCGATGCGTGGGCGCCCCGTGCGTCGCCCACCGGGTGTGCCCCATCGCGATCGTCCCGGCCGGGCGCCCGTCCTCGTCGAGAGCGGTCTCGAGCTCCGAGAGCTTGCCCGCCCGCTTGACCACCGTGAGGTCCCCGTCGAGGACCGCCACGCCCGCAGAGTCGTACCCGCGGTACTCCAAGCGATGGAGTCCTTCGAGGACGATCGGGAGGGCCTCGTCGGGCCCCACGTATCCGACGATGCCGCACATGGAGCATCGAGGGTAGCAGGGGGTCACCGCATCCAGCAGAGGTGCGTTCCGCGGGAACGAGGCTCAGGCGCCCAGGTGCTTCCGGACCTCACCGGCGATGGTCTCGGCGTGTCGCCGAGCGTCTCCTTCGGTCTCCGCCTCGACCATCACCCGGACGAGCGGCTCCGTGCCCGATGCGCGCACGAGCACCCGGCCGTGGTCGGCGAGCTCCTCCTCCGAGGCCCGGACCGCGTCCCAGACCGGCTTCGACCCGTCGAGCTCGGCGAGGCTCCGGACCCGAACGTTCTCCATCACCTGCGGGAAGCGCCGCATCACGGAGGCGACCTCGGCGACCGATCTGCCGGTGTTCGCGGCGAGCGAGAGGAACCGGACCGCCGTCAGCAGGCCGTCGCCGGTGGTCGCGTGGTCGCGGAAGATCAGGTGGCCGGATTGCTCCCCGCCGAGCATCACGCCCTCCTCGAGCATCTCCTCGAGGACATATCGGTCGCCCACCTTCGTCGCCGAGACCGTGATGCCCGCGTCCATCATCGCTCGATGGAAACCCAGATTCGCCATGACCGTGGTGACCACCGCGTCGAAGCGGGAGGGAGCCCGCCTCCTTCATCGCGATCGCACAGGCGGCGAGGACCTGGTCGCCGTCGATGGGAGTGCCACGGTGGTCGACGAACAGGGCCCGGTCGGCGTCGCCGTCATGGGAGACGCCGGCGTCTGCGCCGAGCTCCACGACCGCTGCGCCGGCCACCTCGGGATGGAGGGCGCCGCAATCGACATTGATGTTCCGCCCGTTGGGCGACGCGTGGATCGCGTGGACGGTGGCCCCGAGCCGCTCGTACAGCGACGGCGCCAGCTTGGATGCGGCCCCGTTGGCGCAGTCGACGACGAGCGTCATCCCGTCCAGGCGAGCTCCGGCGGCCTCCACGAGATGGGCCAGGTAGCGCTCACGCCCTCCCTTGAGCACCTGGATCGAGCCCTCGACGGCGGTCGCCGGCACGGGATCCCGGAGGGTCGCCTCGATCTCGTCCTCGATACCGTCGGGCAGCTTCATCCCGTCGCGACCGAAGAACTTGATGCCGTTGTACTCGGGCGGGTTGTGGGAGGCGGAGATGACGACTCCCGCGTCCGCTCCGGTATCGATGGTCAGGAACGCAACGGCCGGCGTGGGCTCCACCCCGGCGAGGACGACGTCGCCGCCGGCTTCGTGGATGCCCGCGACGAGGGCCTCCTCGAGCCAGATACCCGAATCGCGAGGATCGCGCCCGATCAGGAGCACCGGGCGGTGCGCTGCACCCTCTGCCAGGACCGGAACAGCTGCCCGTCCCAGCCCTCGCGCGAGGTCCGCGGTCAGCTGAGATCCGGCGATGCCCCGGACGCCGTCGGTCCCGAAGAGACGCCCCATTGGGCAGGTGATGCTACTGCGGGGGCGGGAAGCGGGGCGTTCCGGGTCCCCGCTTCCCGCCGCCTCACGGCCTCAGCAGCAGCCGGGCGGGCAGCAATCGGGATCCATCCGGGTCACCTCCGATCGATCCGAAGCCGTCGTATCGATATCGGTCGATATGTTGCCTGACGCATCGATGTCTGTCAATATGACCAGCGTGAAGCTTGTCCAGGAGCTCGACGCCTGCTGTTCGCCCCTGTTGGCGGCGCCTCTGAGCGAGCCCGCCGCCGAGACGCTCGCCTCCGCCCTCCAGGCTCTCGCGGACCCCGCCAGGTTGCGGCTCCTGAGCCTGATCGCTGCATGCCCGGACTCGGAGGCGTGCGGATGCGACCTGACGACGCCGATCGGCCTCTCCCAGCCGACCGTGAGCCACCACCTGAAGGTCCTCCACGAGGCGGGCCTGCTGGATCGTGAGCGCCGCGGGAAGTGGGTCTACTTCAAGGTCCGGCCGGAGCCGCTCGCCGCGCTCCGATCGGTGCTTTCGGCCTGATCGGAGAGCTCGTTCGACCAGTTGCCGGACCCGACGGTCGATCTCGTCGCGGATCCGACGGACCTCCTCCACGGGCTTCCCGGCCGGATCGTCCAGCTCCCAGTCCTCGTAGCGGATGCCTGGGAACACCGGGCAGGCATCGCCGCACCCCATCGTGATGACGACGTCGGAGGCGCGGACCGCGTCGGCCTGCAGGATCTTCGGCCGCTCCCCGGCGATGTCGATGCCGATCTCGGCCATCGCCGCACCACGGCCGGGTTCAGGCGGTCGGCGGGCTCCGATCCGGCCGAGCGCACGCGGACGCGTCCGGCCGCATGTCGCTCGAGGAGGGCGGCAGCCATCTGACTCCGGCCCGCGTTGTGTACGCACACGAAGAGGACCGCCGGCACGTCCACGGAACGTTCGTCCATCCAGCCAGGATAGGCGCCCGCTGAGGACGCCTCGGTGAACGGCGTGAGGCCGGCCGGGGAACACCTCACAGGTCACCTGCGTGGACGTACCCTCCGGTGCGAGCGATGATGGTGCGGTGAAGCTCGTTCGCGTCTACGAGACACGTGACCCCGTTCGGGGCCTCCTCGTCCGAGGGCTCCTCGAGGCCGAAGGGATCGACGTGCTCGCCAAGGGGGAGGGCGCCGGCCCGTACCGGATGGGCCCCGTGATCCTGTTCGTGCCGGAGGACGCGTCCGAGCGTGCGCGCGAGCTCGTCGCCGCCGCGGAAGAGGGATCGCTCGCCCTGACGACGGACGACGAGCTGGCGATGGAGTCGCTCGAGGACCTCGCGATGGAGACGCCGGGAACCGACTAGCGCTCGCGACTAGCGCTTGGAGTACTGCGGAGCCTTCCGAGCCTTCTTCAGCCCGTACTTGCGGCGCTCCTTCTCGCGTGCATCTCGGCGCAGGAACCCGTCGGCCTTGAGTTGGGCCCGGAGCTCCGGATCGAGGTCCAGGAGCGCGCGGGCGATGCCGAGCCGGAGCGCACCCGCCTGACCGTTGACCCCGCCGCCGCTGATCGTGGCGACGACGTCGAAGTCCTTGTCCCGACCGATCGACTTGAGCGGTGACTGCGCAACCATCCGGTGGACCCGCGTCGGGAAATACTCGTCGAGCGACCGTTCGTTGATCCGGAACTCGCCCGTGCCGTCTACCAGTCGGACGCGGGCGACCGCCGACTTCCGCCGGCCCGTCGTGAGCTTGTTGAGGGTCGCCACCTAGCTCTCCTTCTTCTTCGCGGCCGACTTCTTCGCCGGTGGGTTTCTTCGCCGTGGTCTTGGCAGCCGTCGGCTTCCTGGTCGTGGCCTTGGCCCTGGTCGTCTTGGAGGTCGTGGCCTTCGCCCTGGTCGCCGGCTTGGCGGCGGCGGTCTTCCGGGCGGTGGTCTTCTTGGAGGCTGCCGGTCGCTTGGTCGCGGTGGTCGGCGTCTCGGCTGCCTCCTCCTTCGTCTTCCCCTTCTTCTTCCCGTTCACGACCGGCGCCACGGGAGCGGGCAGTCCTTCCCACACCGGCCGCATCCCCATCGTCCAGTCGACGGGCTTCTGCGCCTGATGGTGGTGCTCCGGGCCGGCGACGACGTGGAGCTTCTTGATCTGGGCCCGACCGAGTCGGTTCTTCGGGAGCATGCCGCGGACGGCCTTCTCGACCGCGAACGCCGGCTTCTTCTCGAGGAGGTCGGCGTACAGGGTGCCGGTGATGCCACCGGGATGACCCGAGTGGCGCCAGGCGACCTTCTTCATCTCCTTGCCTCCGGTGAGCACCACCTTGGCGGCATTGATGATGATCAGGTTGTCGCCGACGTCCATGTGCGGAGCGAAGATCGGCTTGTGCTTCCCGCGGAGGATCACCGCAGCTTCCGACGCAACCCGTCCCAGCACCTTGTCGCCGGCGTCGAGGACGTACCAGCGGCGTTCGATGTGCTCAGGCTTGGGAGAGTAGGTCTTCATCGGAAAAGATGTCGGCCCGAGGGGCCGACGTCGCATGCTACCTGCGGAAACGTTGCACCGTCAAAGCTGGCGTGGATACGCGCGACGGGTCCGTTCATCGGTACCTGACCCGCTCGAGGGTGAGGCCGTGAGCGGGCGCCAGCCCGCCGGCCGCCGCCGCTCGATCCCGGGCAGCGAGCACCCGTGACATCGCGGCGGCGTCCACCTTGCCCTCCCCTACCGCCACGAGCGTCCCGACCAGCGACCGCACCATCTGATGTAGGAACGCATCAGCCACGGCGCGGATGGAGAGGCGACCGCCCGTGCGCGCGACGTTCAGTCGATGCAGATCCCGGATGGTGGATCGCTCGCCTCCCGGATGACGGCAGAAGCTCCTGAAATCGTGCCTCCCCTCGAGATCCTGCGCCGCCCGACGTATCGCTCCGAGTGCGAGGCGCCCTGGGCGGTGCCAGACGAATCTGCCGGTGAACGGGTCGGCGAGAGGAGCTTCGTCGATCCGGTAGACGTACTCCCGAGACGTTGCGGAGAAGCGTGCATCGAACCCTTCCGGGGCGAGCCGCGCACGGACCACGACCACCTCCGGTGCGAGCACCGCGTTGAGCGCCTTCTGGAGCCGCTCGGGTGCGACCGTGGTTCGCGTTGGGAACGACGCGACCTGGCCACGGGCATGCACGCCCGCATCGGTTCGCCCGGCGACCGAGAGCTTGACCTGCTCCTGGAGCACGCGTTCCAGATGCGCCAGCAGCTCGCCTTCGATCGTCCGGATCGAGGGATCCCGCTGCTTCGCCCAGCCCCGGAATCCGGTCCCGTCGTACGCCAAGGTGAGCTTCACGACCCGCTCCCCCATGGAGCGTTCCCGCTAGGACTCGCGCTCGACGAGCTCGATCCGCGCCATCGGGGCGCCGTCGCCCTTGCGCGGTCCGAGCTTCAGGATGCGTGTGTAGCCACCCTGGCGCTCCTCGAAGCGTGGGCCGATCTCGTGGAAGAGCTTCGCGACGACGTCTCGGTCGGGGATGTCGCGGAGGACCTGGCGGCGCGCCGCCAGGTCCCCACGCTTCGCGAACGTGATCAGCTTCTCCGCGAACGGGCGGAGCGCTTTCGCCTTCGCCTCGGTCGTATCGATGCCCTCGTGCACGAACAGCTGCGCGGCGAGTGTCGACAGCAGGAGCTTCTGATGGGCCGGGCCCGAGCCCAGCCGAGGCCCCTTCTTCGGCTTCGGCACGACCGACTACTCCTCCCGCAGGCCGAGACCGAGCTCCTCGAGCTTGGCCTTGACCTCGTCGATCGACTTCTGGCCGAAGTTGCGGATGTCCATCAGCTCGGACTCCGACTTCTGGACCAGATCGCCGACGCTGTTGATGCCCTCGCGCTTCAGGCAGTTGTACGACCGGACGGAGAGGTTCAGGTCCTCCACCGTGATCGCGTAGTCGCTCGGCTGCTCCTCGTCCTCGGCCGGGCCGACCGAGACGCTCGCGGCCTCTGCGAGATCCGAGAACAGCTGCACGAGCTCGAGCAGCGTCCCGCCGGCCGAGGCGAGCGCCTCGCGCGGCGTGACCGAGCCATCGGTCTCCACGTCCAGGATCAGGCGGTCGCGGTCCGTCATCTGCTCGACGCGGGTGTCCTCCACCGCGTAGGAGACCTTCCGCACGGGCGAGAAGATCGAGTCGACGGGGATCACGCCGATCGGGTCCCGTGCCTTCTTGTTCTTGTCGGCCATCCGGTACCCGACACCGCGCTCGACGGTGAGCTCCATCTCGAGCGAGGCGCCCTTGCCGAGCGTGGCCACGTGGAGCTCGGGGTTCAGGATCTCGACACCTGCCGGCGGCGCGATGTCACCGGCGGTGACCTCGGCCGGACCCTTCGACTTCAGGTAGGCGGTGGTTGGCTCCTCGAGGTCGGAGCGGATCACGAGCTCCTTGAGGTTCAAGATGATGTCCGTGACGTCCTCGTTCACCTTCGGGATGGTCGAGAACTCGTGCAGCACACCATCGATGCGAACGGACGAGATCGCCGCTCCGGGGATCGACGACAGCAAGGTGCGGCGGAGCGAGTTCCCCACGGTGTAGCCGAATCCCGGCTCCAGCGGCTCGATCGTGAACTTGGAACGGATCGGAGAGATCTCGTTCTCGGAGATCTGCGGTCTTGCGACGATGAACACGTGCGTCCTCCTCCAGCGGGGGATCAGCCATTCCTACCCCGCGTCGTGTTGCGTCCCGGCACCCCCTCGGCGCCGGGCTCGCCGGCTGTTAGACGCGCCGGCGCTTCCGAGGCCGGCACCCGTTGTGCGGGACCGGCGTGACGTCTTGGATGACGGAGATCTCGAGGCCGGTGGCGGCGAGGGAACGGATCGCGGTCTCTCGGCCGGATCCCGGACCCTTGACGAACACGTCCACCTTCTGCACGCCGTGCTCCTGGGCTTGGCGGGCTGCCTTCTCGGCCGCGAGTTGCGCGGCGAAGGGAGTCGACTTGCGGGAGCCCTTGAAGCCCACGTTGCCCGCACTCGCCCACGAGAGCGTGTTGCCCTGCAGGTCCGTGATGGTGACGATCGTGTTGTTGAACGTGGACTTGATGTGGGCCTGGCCGTGGACGACGTTCTTCTTCTCCCGCCGCCGTGCCTTCTTCGCCTTCGGCTTCGCCATCGATCCCTTTCCGCTCTCCGTCTGCCCTTGAAGCTACCTCGCTTGCCAGCTCCCTAGGGGCCGCTACTTCTTGGCAGCGACCTTCTTCCTGCCCGCGATCGTCTTCTTCGGTCCCTTCCGGGTGCGTGCGTTCGTGTGCGTGCGCTGGCCGCGGACCGGGAGCGACCGACGGTGCCGGACCCCCTGGTAGCAACCGATCTCGATCTTGCGCTTGATGTCCTGTGCGACCTCACGGCGGAGGTCTCCCTCCACCTTGACGTTCTGATCGATGTAGGCGCGGATCTTCAGCACCTCGTCCTCGGAGAGGTCGCGGACCTTGGTCCCGCCTTCCACGCCGGAGCCCGCCACGATCTCGTATGCCCGGGTCGGGCCGATGCCGTAGATGTAGCGGAGCGCGATGTCGAGCCGCTTGTCGCGGGGGAGGTCAACGCCTGCGATCCGTGCCATACCTTCGAGCCTCCTAGCCCTGCCGCTGCTTGTGCCGTGGGTTGGAGCAGATGACCATCACGACGCCCCGGCGCCGGATCACCCGGCACCGATCGCACATCTTCTTCACGGACGGCCTGACCTTCATCTGCGTCTCCTGGTGCGTCTCCTGGGCATCTGCGTTTCCTACTTGAACCTATACACCACACGGCCCCGAGTGAGGTCGTACGGCGAGAGCTCCACCTTCACCCGGTCACCGGGAAGGATCCGGATGTAGTGCATCCGCATCTTGCCCGAGATGTGAGCCAGGACCTTGTGCCCGCTGTACGGCGCATCGAGCTCCACCCGGAACATGGCGTTGGGCAATGGCTCGATTACGGTTCCCTCGGCCTCGATGGCGTCGTCTTTCGGCACGCTCCCACTCTGTCCTTCGAACGGGGTTTCCCTGCTTTCGGCCCTGCTGGCCGGACATGCGAACACGGCCTCCAGAAGGGGCGAACCACGAAGTATAGCTAGCTGCCCGAGCGAACGGCCACATCGGCCTGCCGGCCAGGCTGGCGGAAGGAATCCACCGTGCGCCGCAAGCCTTCCGCGATGGGAACGCGCGGCTGGAAGCCCAGGAGCTCGCGGGCGAGCGAGATGTCGGCCTCGGTCAATCGCACGTCGCCCGCTCGCGTCGGCTCGAACCGGGGCTCCGGCTGAGCATCGGTGAGCTCGGCGATCCGCCGGAGGAGCTCGTTCACGGACGTCGGTGGCTCTCCCCCGCCGATGTTGAACGCCCGTCCCCATGCGGCCTCCGATGCCCGAGAGGCGCCGAGGTTGGCCTCGACCACGTCCTCGATGAAGGTGAAGTCCCGGGCCTGCTCGCCGTCACCGAAGATCACCGGCGGCTGCTCGGTGAGGCACGCGACGACGAATCGAGGCACCACGGCCGCGTACTCGTTCTCCGGGTCTTGGCCCGGCCCGTAGACGTTGAAGTACCGGAGCGAAACGGACCGCACGCCGTGCGAGCGCCAGAAGGAGCCGGCGTAGACCTCCCCCGTCACCTTGCTCGCCGCGTACGGCGAGCGGGGCCGCAGCTCCATCGACTCGTCGAGCGGGAAGACGTCCTGGTCGCCGTAGACCGATGAGGACGACGCGGCGACGACCGTCGCATCCTCCTCGCGGGCGGCCAGCAGGACGTTCAGCATGCCACCGACGTTGACGTCGGTGGTCTCGACCGGGAACGCCATCGAGCGAGGGACCGCTCGCTTCGCGCCCTGGTGGAAGATCGTGGTGCAGCCACGCGCGGCCTCCGTCACGGCTGCTTCGTCCCGAAGGTCCGCTTCGACGAAACGGATCTCCGGCACGTCGCGGAGGTTGTCGAGCGACCCATCGGAGAGATCGTCCAGCCCCACGACCTCGAACCCATCGGCCACGAGCCGGCGGCTGAGGTGGGAGCCGATGAAACCGGCGGCGCCGGTGACGAGCACGCGCTCAGCCACGAGCGGCTCCCGGAACGATGGCCAGTTGGGCGACGTCTTCGGGCTCGGTGGGTCCGATCGCTCTGCCCGTCCCCGAGTAGGCGAAGCCCGCTCCTCGCACGGAGTCCGGGTCGAGGAGGTTCCGGCCGTCGATGATGACGGGATACGCCATCGACCCACGCAGCCGATCGAGGTCGATCTCGAGGAACTCCGGCCACTCCGTGCAGATCACGACGCAATGCGCGCCCTCGGCGGCTTCGTAGGGGTCACGGGAGGTTCGCATCTCGGGGAGCGCGGCTCTCGCCGCCTCGTCCGCCATCGGGTCGTAGCCCACGACCTCGGCGCCTCCGTCGATCAGCAGCCGGGCCAGCGCGAGCGCCGGGGCGGAGCGGACGTCGTCGGTCTCGGCCTTGAACGCCAGTCCGAACAGCGCCACCCGCTTGCCCTCGAGGTTCCACAGGGCCTCCTCGACCTTCGCGCTCGCGAGGGTCAACGGCGTCTCCGTTCACGCGAGCGACCTCGGTGAGCAGGTCGAAGCGATAACCGTGGCGTTCCGCCAGCCTCCTGAGCGAATCGACGTCCTTCGGCAGGCAGTAGCCCCCGAAACCGATCCCGGCTCGAAGGAAGGATGCTCCGATGCGGGGATCGGCGCCCATGATCTCGGTGACGCCGTTCACGTCGGCGTCGGTCAGCTCGCAGAGACGACCGATCGCGTTCGCGAAGGAAACCTTCGTGGCGAGGAACGAGTTCGAGGCGAGCTTCGCGAGCTCGGCGGTGCGCCGGTCGGTCTGGATCAGGCGGCACCCGGCCGCGACGATCGGCTCGTAGACGCGGCGGACGAGCTCCGATGCCGAGTCATCCGCGGCGCCGATCACGAGCCGGTCGGGACCGAGGGTGTCTTCGATGGCGTGTCCCTCTCGGAGGAATTCGGGGCTGGAGACGACGTGGAATCGGAAGCCCGGCCGTTCGAGCCGGATCACGCGATCGATGCGATCGCACGTCCCCGGTGGCACCGTCGACTTGACGATCACGACGATGCCTTCGGGAGCGTGCCGGGCGATGTCCCTGGCGACCGCTTCCACCGCCGTCAAGCTGAGGTCGCCGCTCGCGCCCACGGGCCGGCCGACGCAGATGAAGACCGCCTCGGCGTCGGCGAGCGCCTCGCCGACCTCGGCGGTGAAGCTGATCCGCCCCGCGGCCATCTGCTCGTCCAGCAGGTCCTGCAGACCCGGCTCGTGGAAGGAGCACTGTCCGCGGCGGAGCGACTCGATCGTGGCGGCGTTCGCGTCGACGCCGACGACGTCGTGATCCAGGCTGGCGAGCGAGACACCTGTCACGAGGCCGACCCGGCCGGTCCCGACGATCGCGATACGCATCTGGAAGCCTCCATGAGGAAGTGGTTGACGGGGAAACGTCAGGCGACACTATCCCGCGCGACGGACCCCTGTGACCGGCCGAGGAGCGTAGGTCACGTACGGCTGACGAACGAGTCGGATCAGATCTCGTCGACCGAGGGGCGCACGATCGCGACGGCCTGACCCGGATGCACCGACTCCCCCTCCGACGCGATCCAGCCGAGGAACGTCCCGGCGAGCCGAGACCGGAGCTGCACCCGACCACCGATCGTCCGGAGCTCCCCGATCACGGTCCCCGGCTCCAGGGCTCGGCCCTGACGCACCCGGTGATGGTGCAACCGGCCGCGCGCAGGCGCGATGAGCCACCGCTCGGCGATCGGGGGGTACTCCCCCTCGAAGAAGATCTCGGCCGACGCCACCGTCTTACCGCCGATCCTCGGCGAGCAGCGGATCCAGGAGGGTGCGGATCGAGGTGAGTGTGCGGATCGCGTCATCCAGTCCTCGAGCCCAGGAGGTGCGATCGATGGACTCCGTCGACGTCCACTCCTCGAGCGTCAGCAGGATCTCGAGCGCTTCGGTGAGCCTTCGATCGGTCTCCCCCACCATCCGTCGGGCTCGGAGCACATCGGTGAGCGCGCGGTCATCGGTACGGGGAGCCACTCGTGAGTCGGGTCGCACGTCGGCCGTCTGCATCTGGTCATCTCTCTTCTCTCGAGGGGCTGTGTGCCCCGACCGGGAGTCCGACGCATCGACGACGGTAGGACGCGGAGTGGCGACGCTCATCCTTCAACTGCGGCGATTGCGCTACGTCGGCGGCACCATGGATCGGAGCGAGGTCGCCGTTAACGCGGCCCCACCCGCTTCACCGCCTCCCCGAGAGAGGACAGCAACGTCGGGACATCGAGTCCGCTCGCGTCGGCGATCACCTGGAGGTCGCCGGCCCTCAGCGTGACGACGGTCGAAAGGTAGTCGCTGCGACGCTCCTTCACGTGATGCGCGTGGGCGGCGGCCTGGCGCCCGACTTCCGAATCCGGCAGATCCGTCAGTTCGAGCACCACTTCCCGGCGCTCGTGGGCCATGACACGGTCGAGCGCTCGTCCGAGGAGTTGGTCGGCCGGGACCCCCAGCAACCGAGCGAGGTCGCAGAATCGGACGACCGAGATGGCTCGCTCCCCCCGCTCGTATCCTCCGAGCGAAGAAGGGCTGTACCCGCCTTCGGATCGACGGGCGAGCTCATGGAGGGAGAGCCCGGCACGCACCCGGGCATCCCTGATCGACGCGCCCATGGCGCTCGTCAAGGCATTCATTTCCGACGTCTTTGTCGTGGCGCTCGCTCGTTGTCCGTGGGGGGAACGGTGATCCATATACGTACGGGGAGACCGATGGTATTCGTGTTCACTGGGGATTCACTCTGCGGTTCGACGTAGCTTCCGTACGCGCCGATACGCGAGGTCCCTTCCCCTGCAACTGACCACGCTCCGCGGTTTCCACGTCCACCGAACCGGTCTCCGGCGCATGAACGCTTGCGGGAGATGGTCTGTGGCCTGGGGATTCTCATCGGTGATCAGAACATCATCAACACTAGACACAGACGCGGACCGCGGCATAGGATGCGCGTTGCTGGCCTACGGTGGGGACGGTAGTCCAGGACGGAACTTGTGGGGTGGGAGTTTGGCTTCGGAAGAACGGCGCTCGCGCGCCGATACGCTTGTCGAACGGGGCGGGCACATCGACCACTACGTTGCACAGATGCGCACGCTCCTCGACGGGCCCAGTTTCGGACTCCGCCTCCTGCTCGCCGATCGACGTGGACATCTGCGAGTCATGCGTACGGAAGGACGCCCGATCGATGGCGGTCGCCGGCAGGCCGAGGCCCGGCGCCTCACGCTGGTCGATGGCATCTCACGGACGCTCGAGCATCGCAGACGGCTCCGCCGTCGCGATCTGTCCGATCGACCGTCGCGGCGAGGCCCTCGGCGTGGCGGAGGTGTCCGGATCGATCGCGTCGATCCATGGATGCCGGCGCGAGCTCGATGCGTTGATCGGGGGGATGTCGGCGATCCTCCGTCGCGAGGTCGACGGCGAGATCCGGCGTCGAGAGCTCGACCTCGGTCTCGCGTGGACGGCGCATGAGCTGCGGGGCCCGCTCCACGCCGTGCGTCTCTTGCTCGAGAACGCGGCCAGCTCGTACGACGACGGAACGGGCACCACCATGATCAGAGCGGCCGACGAGCTCTCCCGCCTCGCAGACGGTCTCGAAAGCGTTCTCGAGTGGGCGGTCGGTCGCGGCCGCGTGAGCTTCCGGCGGACGGATCTCGTCGGGCTCACGCAGGACGCGATCGATTCCTGCGTCGCCGAGACCGGTGAGGATCGCGTGGTGATCGAGGGAAGCGAACGACTGATCGTCAGCGTCGATGCCCTCCACATGCGCTCGGCGATCGAGAACCTCATCCGGAACGCTCTGCGGTACTCGATCAGTGGAACGAAAGTACGCGTCACCGTCGAGCTTCGCGACGGCGAGCCGACGATCGAGGTGGAGAACGAGGGGCCTGGGATCGCCGCAGAGGATCGGGAGACGATCTTCGAACCGTTGGCCATCGGTGCCAACGGTCTCGGCACCGGTATCGGACTCTTCGTGGTGGGCAGGGTGGTCGGGCGACACGGCGGCACCATCCGCTGCTACGAGCCCGAAGAGGGCCGCTTCACGTTCGAGCTTCGGCTGCCGCCATCGAGCACGCTTCGTCAGGACCGTCACGTGAGGCCCGCCCAGTACCGGAATCGCGGCTCAGGAGCCCCTTCCACTTGGCCTCGAGCCACGTGACACAGAGCACATGGGCATCCGCTGATGCGCGTCCTCGTCGTCGACGATCACAAGCTGTTCGCCGAGGCGGTGCAGATGGCCCTCGAGAAGCACGGCATGGAGGTCGTCATCGCGACCTCCCCGGACGAGGGTCTTGAGGCGGCCGTCCGAGTGTCACCCGACGTGGTCCTCCTCGATATCGGCCTGCCGGGTCGCAGTGGACTCGAGCTCGGGAGAGAGATCCTCGAGCAGCGGCCGGACGCCAAGATCGTGGTCGTCACGTCCTTCGACGACCAGCGTGCCCTCCAGGAGGCCGTCCGGTTGGGTTTCCATGGCTTCCTCACGAAGGACACGAAGCTCCCGCAGCTCGTCCGCGCCATCACGGACGTCGCCGAGGGTCAGCTGGTCGTTCCGCATCGGCTCGCGATCCGCCGGAGGAACGGAGAGTCCGAGGAGTCGGACCTCCTCGCATCCCAATTGACCCGCCGCGAGCGAGAGGTCCTCGGCCTCCTGGCGTCGGGGTCGAACAGCTCCGAGATCGCTCGAGCGTTGGTCGTTTCGCCCAACACGGTCCGGACGCATGTGCAGAGCATCCTCGCCAAGCTGCAAGTGCATTCGAGGTTGGAAGCGGTCGCCTTCGCCACGCGCCACCAACTCCTCTCGACCCCGTCGGGCGCACCCGCTCGGTTCGGAACCTGACCCGCCGTCTCGCGGGTCGTCCGTTCGTCGTAGTCGCGATACGTCGCAGACCGCGTGTGAAGTGCATCGAGGTTCCGTACCGTGCGCATCTCTGGGGGTGAGCGCGGATTGGACCCACGACAAGAACCGATCAAGGTGCTCCTCGCGGACGCGCAGTCGTTGGTGCGCGAAGCGATCCGATCCTTCCTGGACGGCCGCGACGACATCGTGGTGGTCGCCGAGGCGAGTGACGGCATGCAGGCGGTCGCCGAGGCGGAGCGCACCCGCCCGGACGTGGCGCTCGTCGACGCGGACCTTCCGAACCGGGACAGCACGCACACGACGCTCTTGATCCGTGAACGGACGCCCGGCTGCCGTGTCCTCGTCCTGAGCGATCGCAGCGACGAGAGCGACCCTCGCCACGGCGATGGAGTTCGGCGCCAGCGGATTCCTCACGAAGGGATCTCCCCTCACGGAGCTCCTCGACGCCGTGCACGCGGTCCACGCGGGAGACACCCTGGTCCCCCCGCGCATGCTCGGGTCGCTCCTCCAGCGCTTGATCCATCGCCGCCGAGAACAGGACGATGCCGTGCGGCAGTTGTCGAAGCTCACCCGACGGGAGCGACAGGTCTTGGGGCTCCTCGCCGGCGGAGCGGACAACGACCGGATCGCGCAGGCGCTCGTGATCAGCCCCGAGACCGCCCGCACCCACGTCCAACACGTGCTCAGCAAGCTCGGGATGCACTCCCGGCTCGCGGTCGCCGCCTTCGTCGTCGCCAACGGGCTCGCGGACGAGCTGCTCGCGGTGGATGCATGAGCGTCGACACAGCGTCACGAGAACCCGCGCGCAGAAAGCCGGCGGGCCGGCTCCCCACCTCGCCGGCTTCGCGACGACCGAGCAGCGGGAGGTCTACGAGGCGACCCGCAGGTTCGCGCACTCCCTTGCAGGTGACGCCATCCAACGCGACCGGGATCGACGGTTCTCGCGAGAGGACTGGGACCGCTGCGGAGCGTTCGGTCTCCAGGGGCTCCCTGCACCTCGAGGAGCACGGAGGCGGCGGCGCGGACGTCTCGACGACGATGCTCGCCCTCGAGGCCTTCGGATACGGGTGCCAGGATGCCGGGCTCGTCTTCTCGGTGAACGCGCATCTGTGGACGAGCGTCATCCCCCTGTGGCAGCACGGGTCGCCCGAGCAGCAGGCACGCTGGCTCCCGGACCTCTGTTCGGGCCGGGCGATCGGATGCCATGCGATCACCGAGCCCGACGCCGGGTCGGACCCGTTCGGGATGCGGGCGCGCGCGACGCGCGTGGACGGTGGATACCTCCTGGACGGGACGAAGACGTTCATCACGAACGCCCCGGTGGCCGACCTCTTGATCGTGTTCGCTCGCCTCAACGACGGCGTCGGTCCGTTCGGCATCTGTGCGTTCCTCATCGAGGCCGGCACCCCCGGATGCTCGACGGGCCCCGAGGCCGACAAGATGGGCCTCCGGACGTCTCCCGATGTCCGATGTCGTGCTCGAGCGATGCTTCGTGCCCGATGAGGCGCTCCTGGGAAGACGCGGGCGCGGCGGCGAGATCTTCACGAGCTCGATGAGATGGGAGCGCGCCTGCATCATGGCGAGCCAGGTCGGCGTGATGCAGCGGACGTTGGAGGAGTGCGTCCGCTACGCGAAGGCGCGCCACCAGTTCGGACGCCCGATCGGCTCCTTCGGCGAGATCGCCGCCAAGCTCGCCAACATGAAGACCAACGTCGACGCCGCGCGCGGATTCGTCCTCCGGGTCGGCCGGATGATGGATCGAGGGCCTCGACGTCTCGGTGGAGGCGGCCGAGGCCAAGGTCTTCGTCAGCGAAGCCAACGTGCGCTGCCAGCTCGATGCGGTGCAGATCCACGGCGGCTACGGCTACATGACGGAGCAGGGCCTCGAGCGGAACGTCCGCGACGCGATCGGCGGCACGATCTACTCCGGGACGTCGGAGATCCAGCGGTCGATCATCGCCCGTGGGCTGGGACTGTGAGCCGTCGGCCGGCCGCGCTACCGCCACGGCGGGACATGGACTACGCGCTCCGTGGTAGTGGAAATACGCGCGTGGGCCGATGAGAGACCCACGTTCCACCTCTACCGTCGGCACTCACATGGCCGCCGAGACCGATGTTGACGTCGTCCCCGCTCGAGACGACGACACTGACCTAGCTGCGCGCATCGTTCGACGGCTGCGCCGCGATGTGCCATTGGCAGTGCTCGACCTGGCGCTCGTCTTCCCGGCGTACCTCGGACCCCTCGCGCTGCGGTTCGAGGGGAGCATCCCGCACTTGTACTGGCACAACTTCTGGATCTTCATCCCGATCGTGGCCGTGCTGCACCTCCTCGCGAACTACGCTTTCGGCCTCTACGGGCAGATGTGGCGATACGCGAGCATCGAGGAAGCGCGTCGGCTCGCGTTGGCGGGTGCCACATCGTTCGCTCCTGATCGTCGATAGGCGGAGGGCTGCTCCTGTTCAGGGGCCCGCGTCCACTCCCCTTGTCCACCATCGTGTTCGGGTGCGGACTGTCCATCGTGGCATTCGGAGCGATCCGCTTCCAGAGCCGGCTCTTCGGGTTCCGCCGACGGACCCTGCTGGAGACGCCGGAGACCGCGCGGATGCTCCTCATGGGTGCCGGCGACGCGGGCGCGATGGTCCTGAAGGACATCCTTTACAACCCGTCGCTCGGGCTCCATCCCGTCGGGATCGTCGACGACGATCCGCGGAAGCGGGGCGGCACCTGCACGGCGTTCGGATCCTCGGCAGCCGATCGGCTATCCCTTCGCTGGTCGAGCGGCTCGACGTCGACGAGGTGCTCCTGGCGATCCCCACCGCGACCAGCGAGCTGGTCGCGACGTGGCGAGCGGTCTGCGAGGAGGCGGACGGTCCACCTGCGGGTCCTCCCGTCCGTCCGCGAGATCGTCGGCGGCCGCGTCACCGCCCGCGACATCCGCGACCTGCAGATCGAGGACCTCCTCGGCCGCCAGCAGGTCGAGACCGACCTCGACGTCGGTCCGCGAGCTGCTCGCGGGCCGCCGCGTCCTGATCACCGGCGCCGGCGGCTCGATCGGCTCGGAGATCGCACGGCAGGTCGCCGAGTTCGAGCCCGCGCAGCTGATCCTGCTCGACAACGACGAGACGCACCTGCACGACGTGCTGCGAGCTTGGCTGCACGTGCCCGATCGAGTTCGTGCTCGCCGACGTCCGCGATCGCGACGGATCGCTCGAAGCGTGTTCGCGCGCATCGACCGGAGATCGTGTTCCACGCCGCCGCGCACAAGCACGTGCCGCTGCTGGAGACGCACCCGCGGGAGGCCGCTGCACACGAACGTGATCGGCACGGCGAACGTCGTCGACGCCGCGGTCGCCGCGGGCGCCGAGCGATTCGTGCTCATCTCCACCGACAAGGCGGTCGGCCCGTCGAGCGTGATGGGCGCGTCGAAGTGGTTCGCCGAGCAGATCGTCCGGAGCGCTCCGGGCGCGGGACCGCTCCTGCGTCGTGCGCTTCGGCAACGTCCTCGGGAGCCGGGGCAGCGTCATCCCGACGTTCCTGCGCCAGATCGCGGCCGGCGGGCCCGTGACGGTCACCGACCCGGCGATGACGCGCTACTTCATGAGCGTCCAGGAGGCCGTGCAGCTCGTGCTGCAGGCGGCCGCGCTGTCGCGAGGGGGCGAGGTCTTCACGCTCGAGATGGGCGAGCCGGTCCGCATCATCGACCTCGCCCGGAGGCTGATCCGCCTCTCGGGCCGGGTGCCGGACCGCGATGTCCCGATCGCGATCATCGGCGCTCCGCCCCGGCGAGAAGCTCGCCGAGGAGCTCCTACGAGCCGGACGTCGAGTCGGTGCCGACCGAGCACCCGGGGATCGGCGCCGCACAGCCACCGCTGCCCGACCGGCGCCAGGCTCCTTCGTCGACTCGCTGAGCTCGAGCGACTCGTCATGGACGGTCGGGACGATGAGTTGATCGAAGCGCTCGGAGCCAAGCGACGCCAGGGCCCGAGCGGGTCGTGGTCGTGGACGAGCACGTCGTCGTGGACGAGCACGTCGTCGTGGACGAGCACGTCGTCGCGGTCGAGGAGGCATCGTGAGCCAGCGGCCCCTGTCGTTCGTCGTGATCCATCCTGAGGCGCTGGCCGCCGAGGGGATCGCCGTCGGCCTGGCCCGATACCCGGGACTGATAGTGGCCGGCACCGCACGGTCGGTTCCCGAGGGTCTCCAGTTCGCCGATCGTGCCGACGCCGTCGTGGTCCACGCCGGCCTCGATGGCGCGAACGTCTGTGCCCGACGGCTCCGCGCCCGGGGCGTGCAGGTGGTGTTGATCGGCGCAACCCGTGAGATCCGACACCCATGACTCGTCCATCCCGTCGATGGATCCATCCGAGACCTCGCCTCCCGTCTGAGCCCTGGCGCGTCGCTTCCGGCCGAGCGGCTCGCAGCCCTGACGTCGCGCGAGCACCAGATCCTGTCGCTCGTCACAGACGGACTCGCCGGCAAGCAGGTGGCCCGCGTGCTCGGGATCAGCCCCAAGACCGTGGAGCGTCACAAGACGCGGATCTATTCGAAGCTCGGAGTACAGAACCAAGCCGCGGCAGCTGGGGTCGCGGCCCGTGCCTACCAGGGACAGGAAGAGGTCGAGTGGAATCGGTCGAGTCTCTGAGAGGGTTCCGTCGTCGCTGGAGGGTGATCCTCGCCGCCGTCGTCATCTCGATGGCAGTGGCATTCTTCACCGCAACAGCCCTGCCCGCCAGCCAGAACGCCGCGGAGCAGTTCGAGGCATCCATCCTCCTGCTCGATGCTCGAGGCTCCGGATTCGGGGTTGAGTCCCGAGGCACCCAGGGCGTGAGCCTCGACACGATCGCGATCTTCACGACGCTCGACGCCGTCGCCGAGCGGGCCGCGAAGCGCTTGCATACCGATCAGGAGCCAAACGCCCTCACCGAATCGATCGATGCCTCTGCGGACACCGAGACCAGCATCCTCACTATCACGGCGACCACCCCGCGTGGCCCGCGGGCCGAACGCGTGGCCAAAGCGTTCGCGCTGTCCCTGATCGACTACCTCCACGACCAGAAGCTGGGCGATCTCCGCGCACAGATCAGGGTGCTCGAGCGAGAGCTCGATGAGCTCCCTCCCAACGACGATCGGGGATCGACGACCCGCGCAAGCCTGGTGAGCCAGATCTCCACTCTCAAGGTCCAGCTCGCGACTCCCCTGGGCCTACAGGTTCTCGATACGACGGCAGCGGTGGCGGTCGACTCGACAGGGTTCACAGCACCCTCCTCGACGGGGGTCCGGGTGGCGATCGGCGCGGTGCTCGGCCTCCTCGGTGGGATCGCCTTGGCACTCGTGCTGGAACGGTTCGATCGGAGGATCACCACCTGGAGGATCGCCGAGGACTTGCTCCCGTTCCCGCTCCTCGCGGAGATCCCCAAGACCCGGAGGTCACGGGGTTTCGCCGTCGTGGACCGTCCGACCTCGCGCGGCGCCGATGCGTTCCGCCTCCTGGCCTCCTCGACCCTCCACGCGCTCGAGCAGGCTCGCATCGGCGCGATCGGAGGGCAACGGACACGGCGTCGATCTCCGGAGCCCCCATGCTCGCGGTCACGAGCGCGGTTCGCTCGGAAGGCAAGAGCATGATCTCCGCGAACCTGGCCGCCGCCCTCGGCGAGCAGGGCAAGAACGTGATCGTGATGACGGCGGATCTGCGGTCCCCCACGATCCATCGGTACTTCGACGCACCGGCGACCCCCGGTATCGTCGATGCGATCTTCGACTGGGACGGACTGCCGGGGTACCAGCGGATCCGTCACGCGACGAGAGCTCCTCGGTGTCTCCGTGATCCCGGAGGATCCTCGAGCGAACGCCCGGCGGCGGTCCTGGCTGATGAAGACCTCGAGAAGCTCGTCTCGTACGCGAGGGCGGAGTGCGACATCTTGATCGTGGACACACCCGCCATGCTCTTGAGTGGCGACGCCGTCCCGCTCATCCGGCACGCGGACGGTGTGTTGCTCGTGGCACGTGTCGGCAAGACGTCGATGGACGCCGCCGAGCGCGTGAGCGAGACACTCGAGACGCGTGGGCGCTCCGGTGATCGGGTTCACGCTCAACGGCGCGCGAGGCGTGGGAGCGGGGTGGCGCAGCAGCCCGTACCGGGTCGTGAAGCGCGCCCCGTCCGTCGATCCCGCTCCGGTCGTGATCGGCGACGCGCCCGGATCCGGCCGAACCAAGTCTGAGGAGCTGACGGTGGGGGTTTCCCTCTCTTCCGTGTCACCATCCGGGCCCCTATCGTCTAGGTTGGGTGAGGCGCGTGCTTCGAACGCCTGACGAGGTGGTCCGCGCGCTGCTGACCTACACCGACTGGTGGCAGCCGAACACCACGTCCGTGATGCAGGTGGGGGCCATGCGGCGCTCCGGCAAGGGATTCACCGACGGCATCCCGCCCGGGCTCATCTCGACGATCGACGTCCGCACCGAGCTCGGCCGGCGGATGAGCCTCCTCGGGGAGCGAGACCGTACCGTCCTGTTCCTCTGGTACGTGCGGCAGTTGGCCGTCTCCGACATCGCCAAGCAGATCCGCACGTCCCGCCGACACTGTTTCCGGCTCCGGGCTTCCGCGATCCGCGAGATCGTGGACCTCGGCGAGCCCGACCGCGCCGCCTGAGAGCCGATCCGAGAACGCACCAGCGACCAGAACTGCGCATGCAGAAGGAGGAGACATGGACGTTGCAGACAAGATCGCCGGTTTCATCAAGGAAGAGGTGGTGCTCGACACGGACACCTCGCTCAAGAACGACGCTCCATTGCTCGATGGCATCTTGGATTCCATGGCGCTGATGCAACTGGTCGCGTTCCTCGAGGAAGAGTTCGAGATCGAAATCGACGACACGGAGGTCACGGCCGAAAACTTCCGGACGATCACCGACATCGAGCGCCTCGTGGATGCACGGCTCGCGCCCGCGTGAGACATGGGCTACCTGCTCCAGCATCTGCTGAGCGACGCCGTCGATCGCAACCCTGATCAGACAGCCGTCCGCTGCCGAGACCGGCGATTGACGTACGGGGAGCTCGAGTCCGCAGCCAACGGTGTGGCGAGCACACTGATTGCGGCCGGCGTCCGGCCTCACGATCGTGTGGGGATCCATCTGCCGAAGGGCGTGGAGATGGTGGCGGCCGTGTACGGCGTTTTGAACGCCGGCGCGGTGTACGTGCCGCTCGATCCGAGGGCTCCGAAAGCACGACTGGGGGCCATCGCGACCGATTGTCAGCTCTCGGCGCTCATCTCGACGGGCGCCGGCGCGACGTCCCTCGTGCCCGCGATCCACGGGGACGATCTCCGGATCGTGATCGTCGTCGGCGACGAGGCTGACCCGAGCGCGCTGACCGTCCCCATCGTCGGATTCGGGGAGGCGGCAGCCACCCGAGCTGAGCCGAGCGCCGCGACGATCGATGCGGACCTGGCGTACATCCTCTACACGTCGGGGTCGACCGGAACGCCGAAGGGCGTCATGCTCTCCCATCGGCACGCGCTGACGTTCGTCCGGTGGTGTGGATCGACACTCGACGTCGGACCGGAGGACACGCTGTCGAACCACGCACCGCTCCACTTCGATCTCACCGTCTTCGATCTGTACCTCTCGGCGCTGGTCGGGGCCACGGTCGTGCCGGTACCCGACGAGATCACGTACCTCGGGGCCGAGCTCTCGTCGTTCATCGATCGAGAAGGTATCTCGGTGTGGTATTCGGTCCCGTCGGCGCTGACCCTCTTGGCCAGGACCCTCCCGGGCCGCGGTGTCCTCCCTCGACTCCGGACCGTCGTGTTCGCGGGGGAGGTGTTCCCGACCAAGGAGCTCCGCCGGCTCCGCGACCTGCTCCCCGACGTCTCGCTGTGGAACCTGTACGGGCCGACGGAGACCAACGTCTGCACCTACTACCGCGTCACCGAGCTCCCCGAGGATGACCGCGTCCCGATCCCGATCGGTCGAGCGTGCGAGAACACCGAGGTGTTCGCACTTCGCGACGATGGACAGATCGCGGGTGTCGGCGAGGTGGGTGAGCTCTTCGTCCGCGGGACCGGCGTGATGGATGGGTATTGGGGCCGGCCCGAGAAGACCGCCGAGGTGCTCGTGGCGAACCCGCTGCCGGGAGGCACTCGGGACATGACGTATCGAACCGGCGACCTCGTCCGCCTCCGCGCGGACGGCAGCTACGAATTCCTGGGTCGCCGCGATCATCAGATCAAGAGTCGTGGATACCGGATCGAGCTCGGTGACATCGAGGCGGCCTTGGCCGCCAACCAGGAGTTCCTCGAGTCCGCCGCGATCGCGGTCCCCCACGACGACTGGGGTACCGCCATCGTCGCCTGGGTCGTTCCACGGAACGGATCAGAGGTGACCGAGCGATCGGTGAGGCGATACGTCGCGACCGTGCTGCCCCGGTACATGGTCCCTGCCCGAGTCGAGGTGGTCGACGCACTTCCGCGGATCTCGAACGGCAAGATCGATCGCCAACGGTTAATCGACAGATCCACCACGGTCCTGGTTGGATGAGGGGAGCTTCATGAGGAAGTGGCTCGTGCTCGTGTCGGCCTGTGTGTTTACCGGCGTCCTCGCGACGCCGTCGCTCGCACAGACGAACGTCCGGATCGTCAAAGACGTCCGCTACGTCTCCCGGCCGAGCGGCGGACTGGCGATGGACGCCTACCTCCCGAGTGGACCGGGTCCACATCCCGCCGTGCTCATCATCCCCGGCGGCAAGTGGATGGTCATCGACAAGACAAAGAACGACTGGTTGCCGAGGCAGCTCGCCGAGCGCGGCATCGCGGCGTTCTCGGTCGAGTATCGCCCGTCCACGACCGCCCCCTTCCCGGCGGCCCTCGAAGATGTACAGGCGGCGGTTCGCTACGTCCGAGCGCACGCGGGGCGCTTCCGTATCGATCCGATCCGACTAGGAGCGGTCGGTGGATCATCAGGTGGCCACCTCGCCGCTCTGCTGGCCACATGGGGAGAGGGGTCCACTACGACCGGCGATCGCGTCCCGGTCTCGATCTCGTGGTCGGGGCCGATGGATCTGCGAGCACTTCTGCACAGCTCCAACGGGGAACTCGTCTCCCCGGTGGAGACGTTCCTGGGTTGTTCGTCGTCTGCCGCGTGTGATGAGAAGGCGGACCTCGCCTCGCCCATCACCCATGTGGATCCGACCGACGGCGCCATCTACCTCGCCAACAACACCGACGAGGTCATCCCGGCTTCCCAGGCCCGGCAGATGGCGGCCGAGCTCGCACGCTACAGCGTGCCACACGAACTGAGCCTGACGAGCGCGGGTGGCCACGGCCTGAACACGGCGGCCAGCTACAAGGGCTTCGACCCGGCCTTCGCGTTCCTCACCCACTGGATCGAGCCGGGTGCAGCGACGACGACCGAACCGTCACCGAGCACCGAGAAGCCTGGCTCGTCCCAGGGTCCCGCTGCTTCGGCGGCACCCGACCGCACGCCAGAAGTGAACACGGCGTCCCAATCGAGCTCCCAGACGGATTGGCTTCCGGTCGTTGCGATCGCTGCCCTGGTGATTGCCGTCTTCGCCCTGATGCTCACGATCGTGGTCCTGAGCAGGTCGAGAAGCGGCAACACGAAGGGGTCCACCCCCGGCGCGAGAGATCCGGACGAGGACGCCTCGAGCCAGCTGGTCGGTTCCAGGAGCGACGAGTCGGGATAACTCCGTCACGGTCCTCTCGCGAACGCATCAGCGACGCCCAGCCACATCGACTCAAAGGAGTACTGATGACCGTCGATCTCGTCCGCCTCGAAGCGATGAACACGTTCACCGATCCTGAGGGAGGCATCAGCGAACGTTTCGTGGACGCTCCCATGCAGAGCGGCTCGACGATGGGCGTGCTGAGCCTCCTGCTCGGGAAGTCGGCGACGGCGGGCTGGCTCGTCACGCATCCGTTCGGGCCGGAGCATGGGGGCCCTCAACGAGCTGGACGTCGCCATCGCAACAGCGCGGGCCCGACAAGGCGGTCCCCATGAAAGAAACCGCAGCCCTCCGACGTCGGATCCTGTCCCGGCGAGCGACCGTCGGCGTGGTGGGACAGGGCTACGTGGGCGTCTCGCTCGCCGCGGCCGCGGCCGC
>CAVQEW010000003.1:0-238346 GCA_963711655.1 uncultured Actinomycetota bacterium | reverse complement strand
GCTCCTGCCGGCTTTCGAGCTCCACGCGACCCTACCCGGACTCAGCCGCCCGCTGGTGGACGAGCTGCTCGAGCCCTGCACGATCTACGCGCCGGACCTCGTCTCGCTCGCGAGGGAGGGGCTGCTCCACGCCGCCGCCCACGTCACGGGAGGCGGCATCTTCGACAATCTGCCCCGCGTGCTCCCGGATGGCTCGGGCGCGACGATCCAGCGGGGGAGCTGGCCCGAGCGCGCGATCTTCGGGCTGGTGCAGGACACCTCCGGCGCCTCCGACGACGACCTGTTCGCGACGTTCAACATGGGGCGTGGGCATGCTCCTGGTCGTGGGACCCGAGGACGCCCAGGACGTGCTGGCTCGGAGCGCACACGAGGCCTATCGGATCGGCGAGGTAACTGCTGGCTTTGGCGTGCATCTCGTGTGACGATCGGATGACGGATCTCGTTCTGACCCGTGATGACTAGGCGCTCGTCACCCGTGCTGGGAGCATCGGTCGGATGGAGGAGGCCAGGCGACCCAGAGGGAAACGACCCGTTGGACGTATGCAGGTCCGGGCGCCGGAGGCCGTAGGGATGGGTGTGATGAGCGATCAGGATCACGAGGTGACGACGCACGACAGCGTCCTCGTCGTCGACGACGAGCCGCAGGTCGCGTGGGTCCTTCGGTTCAGCCTCGAGCACGAGGGCTACCAGACCTATACGGCCAGCAACGGCCTCGAGGCGATGGAGGAGTTCCAGAAGCACCACCCGATGCTGATGGTGCTCGACCTCATGATGCCCGAGATGGATGGCTGGGCCGTCCTCCGGGAGATGATGAAGCTGCCGGAGGATCAGCGGCCGCGCGTGGTGATCGTCAGCGCGCTCACCGGACCGGACGACAAGGCGAAGGCCACCGCGCTCGGAGCCGACGCGTTCGTGCCGAAACCGTTCGACGTCGAAGAGCTCATCGGCGTGCTCGGCGGGCTCGCCAGGGCCTCCTAGCTCCCGGGCTCGGCCACGACCTTCCCGTACGGATGCCGCGCGCCGGCACCCGCACCTCCGTCCCGTCCCGCTTGCGGACGAAGTACGTCTCCGCGTCCTCGTCCCAGCGCTCGAGCATCCCGACGGCTTCACCGACGTAGCCGTTGGGCAGCTCGAACTGGAAGGACACGCGCTTGCCGAGGTCATCGGGGGTGACGAGGTTCCTGCCGGCGGCCATCGAGCGCGAGGATAACGCCCCGAGACGGCTATCCGACCCGCGAGATGCTGCCCGGCGGCGGTGTGGGGTACGCGTCCGGGTGGAACGCCCACGCCAGGATCTCCAGCCCGTCGACGACGCGAGGCCCCGGCCTCGAGAAGTAGGACGTCGCGTCGACCGCGAAGACGTTGCCGTTGCGCACCGCCGGCGTCTCCTGCAGCTCCGGGTGCGCGAACACGCGGGCGGACTCCTCCTCGGCTTCCTCCAGGTAGTAGCCGCACGGCATGAACACGATCGCCTCGGGGTTCGCATCCCTGATCTGGCGATGGGTGACGACCTGCGACGGGCCACCCTTCTCGGACAGGAGGTTGATGCCGGCAACGGCCTCCACCATCTCCGGGACCCAGTGCCCGGCGGAGAACGGCGGATCGGACCATTCGAGACAGAAGACGTTCAGTGTCGGGAGGCGGGTGGCGACCTCCTTCACCTTCGCGACGCGTCCGCGGAGGGACGCCGTCAGCGCGGTGGCCTCATCCGCCCGCTCGAGGAGCTTCCCGACGACGTCGATCTGTGCGATGACCTCCTCGAGGGTGTTCGGGTCCAGGGAGAGCACCTTCGCGTCCGGCAGTCCGATCTTGTCGAGGGCCTGCTGGACCTGGCCGGACGGCACCGCACAGACGCGGCACAGGTCCTGGGTGAGGACGACGTCCGGCTGCTCGCGGCGCAGGAGGTCGGTGTCCAGGACGTAGAGGGGCTGCCCGGCGTCGAGCTTGCCTCGGACTGCCTCGTCGATCTCTCGGGCGGAGAGCGGCCGGCCCTGGGGGAGTGCGCTCCGGGAGACGACCGGCTTCGTGACCGCCTCCGGCGGGAAGTCGCACTCGTCGGTCACGCCCACGAGGGAATCGCCGAGACCGAGCGCGAACACGATCTCGGTCGCGGACGGGAGCAAGGAGACGACCTTCATGACGGGCAACGGTACCGGGGTGCGTCCACTTCAGCTCCTGGGTCGAGGACGCCGAGAGCATAGGAGATGAACCCCGACGCTAGACTCCGCGACATGGTGCCGAGCGCCTTCCTGCGCGTGTTCCAGCCTCTCGATGCCTTCGAGCGGGAGGAGCAGCTGCGATGGGAGCGCTACCTCGTGTCGGATCGATGGGTGCCCGGTCGTCGACCGCGCTACCTCGACCACGCGAAAGACGGGCTCGGCCTGATCGCCTCCGCCGATCGTGAGCACGCGGAGGTGCGCGTCGTCGACGGACGGACCTACGTGAGCCCGTGGCGCATGCGGATGCGCGTGCTGGCCGCCGCTCTGGCCTTCCGCGAGGCCCCGCCGATCGAGCTCTCGGATCGGTTCCTCTCGAAGAAGGACGCGAAGCGCGTCGCCCGCGAGCTCCACCGGCTCCGCCGGAGGGATCCGCTCGCGGTCGCGTTCTGCCACCAGAGCCCCTGGCACGTGCCGATCCGGTGGTTCGCGCTCTTCACCGACGAGGAGCGCTGGCTCGGGGAGGACGAGCACGATCGCCTCCGCTTGCGGTATCGCACGACAGCGCGCCGGGCGCTCCGTCGTGCGGGCCAGACGATCCCGCTCCTCCGCCGAGCCGACCTCGGTCCGATCAGCGATCTCTTGATGGACCTCCACGGATGGATCGCGCTGTTCGATCCGCGCTCCCTCGTCGAGCTCGACTACGGCAGCCTGTGCGACTTCCTCACGTGGGACGAGCTGGACGACGATCGGAGCGTCCGCGACCTCGGCCTCGCGCTGGAGGCGTTGCAACGCCACGAGTTCCCGCGCTCGGCCGAGATCTACCAGGGCGTGCTGTCCCACTGGGCCGAGATCCGCGGCCACGAGCTCCTGAACTAGGTCCCCATCGGGGCACCGCTCAGCAGATCTGGTTGTCGAGCGTGATGGAGCTCACCGGAGAGCGGTTGCCGGCGCTGTCGATCGCCTGCACGGTGTACGTGTTCGACGGAGTCTGGTTGCCGTACGTGATCCAGCGGTCGATGTCGATCGACGTGCCGTCGAAGACGCCGTTCACGCGGAACTCGTAGAGGATCGCGAACTGCGGGTCGACGTCGTCGACGGACTTGTCCCAGAAGAGCCACGTCTCGCAGCCGAAGTCCCACGCGATGAGGTTGCCGGGGGCCGTGGGACCGGTCGTGTCGGTGGACGGCTGCGTGGTCGCCGTCACGGCGGCACTCGGCGCCGACGCGTTCCCTGACGGGTCGACGGCGACGACCGTGAACGAGTACGTCGTCGCGCCGGCGAGCCGGAAGACCGTCAGCGACCGCTCACCCGTCGGATGGACGTTCAGCGAGGGAGCCGTTCGCGAAGACACGGTACGTGCAGCACGTGTGGTCGTCGTCGGCGATCGGGCCCCACGCGAGGTCGACGGTGGACGAGGTCCTCCCGGTCACGGAGACGACGGGCGCCGCCGGCGGGGTCGTGTCGACCGGCGTGGTCACCGTCAGCGTGTTGCTCTTCCTCGACTCCTGGCCCTTCGCGTTCCCTGCCCACATGACGAACGAATACGTCCTGCCGGGGTGGATGTCCCGCGTCCAGACGAAGCTCGTCTCCGTCTGTGGGACGCCGAGCTGGTAGCCGAAGCTCGCCTCGGATCACGTAGACGAAGCTGCCGGAGTTCACCGCCGGGTCCCAGGCCAGGGTGACCTGGTGCGGAGTGATCGCGGCCACGCGAAGGTTCGTGGGGCCGGCGAGCGGCCCACCGCGGCGGGCCTGGGCGGCGGGGGCCACGAGGAGCATCGCGACGAGGGCGACGGTGACGCAGACGGCGCGGCGGGCGGACGGACGGTGGGTCATCCCATTCCTCCGATCAGGACGGCGCCAGGGCGCGGACGGCCATGTCGCCCGTACTACGGGCGGCCTTCGCGAACGGTTCAGGAAACGGGCGGTCCTGTCCGCGAGGGAACGTCGGTCCGGGCCTGGGTCTCGGTGGGGAGGGGCGGGATCGAACCGCCGACACCGCGGTTTTCAGCCGCGTGCTCTACCGACTGAGCTACCTCCCCCGAACAGGTGAGCGAGCCGTCTCCGACTCGCTCGCCCAGCGCGCCCGACGGGCTTCGATCCCGCGATCTCCTCCTTGACAGGGAGGTGAGGACGACCGGACTCCTCTACGGGCGCATATGTGATGGTGCCGTGCCCCCAACGGGATTCGAACCCGTGCTACCGCCTTGAAAGGGCGGCGTCCTAGGCCGCTAGACGATGGGGGCCTGCCCCTCGCCATCTTCCCATCGGGGACAGCTCAGAGAGTATAGCCAGGGCCCTCGGACCGCTCTTCGCGCGTTCCTCGGTCAGG
This sequence comes from uncultured Actinomycetota bacterium, assembly GCA_963711655.1. Classification (GTDB taxonomy): domain Bacteria; phylum Actinomycetota; class UBA4738; order UBA4738; family HRBIN12; genus JAJNBA01. The sequence continues at coordinate 233,858 of CAVQEW010000003.1, read as the reverse complement.
AGGGGCGGCCGTCGCAGACGAGATCCACGTCGGAACCCGCGGCCGCGACGGCCGCCTGGAGCTCGTCGCAGGCGGCCCTCGTCTCGCGCCGCCGCGTCATGGAAATCGGGGGACTCGAGCTGTTCGAGGATCCGATCCGCGCTCGGGGAGCCCGCGTCGCGAACCTTGACGGTGAGGTCGAGCTGCGCCCGCCAGGCGTCGATGAAGGCCTGCTGCACCGCCACCAGTTCCGATGGCGGGTTCAGGGTTTCCAGGGCATCCAGAACGTCCTGATAGAGCCGGGCGCTCTGGTCGACGAAGACCGTCGCGACCGCCTTGCGATCCTCCCCCGGGGGGGCCTCCTCGAGCCGGACTCGGAGGTCGCGGCGGAGCCCTCGCTCCTGGATGTGGGCCGTCTCGCTCACCCGCTGGAGCTGGGCGAAGTAGTCGCCGGGAGCGGGGCCCGCGTCGGCGTTCCCTCCGCACGCCGCGGCGGCCACGAGCAGCACGACGATCGGGCGTGGGATCCCCATGGCGGTCAGCGTGGCAGCGACCCGCCGTGAACGGCAACCGCTCAAGGGGGGCCCGCCCGCTCCCGAAACAGTCGTATGCCGCAACGCGAGCTTCGGGTGGTCCTGGAATGGCTCGGACTGATCGAGCCCGAGCGGGGACGCCGTGAGCCGATCGCGCTGCCGAGCTGGACACCCTGGGTGGTTGCGCTGCTCATCGTGTGTGCCGCCGCCCTCGGAGCCGTGCTGGTCAGCGCACTGCTCGGCGTGCGGGTCTGAACCGATCGCCGATCTGGAGCCCTGAGGAGACGCCGCATTCGAGAGCGTGGCGGGCGTCGCGACGCCGCGCCCGGACGACGATCCCGGCCGGCACCGACGCAACTCGACCACGCGCATCGCTCCGTCGAGGAAGGCCACCGAGATCGCGTTGCCCATCCCGAAGGTCTGCACGCTCCGGCAGCGAAGGAACAGCATCGCCTCCCGCGGGCCCAGCGGCAGGGAGCCCCGGAGCCCTCGCATCCGCTCACGCCTGGTCTCCGGGACGCGCACCCGCCACCCGCCCTCCGGGCCCACCATCTCGATCACCTTCATCGGGCGACCGTACCGTCGAGTACCGACGCTCAGCGTTTCCACCGTTCCTGGGCCGGGGTAGTCATGACTCAGGCCCGTCCGGACCTTGGTCCGGCACCGATGGAGGGAAACCGATGAACAGGCAACAGATCGTCGAGCTCTTGTACCAGTCACTGGAAACCGAGCGGGGTGGCATCAAGATCTACGAGACCGCCGTCCGATGCGCTCAGAACGACGATCTCAAGAAGGAATGGGGCAAGTACCTGGACGAGACCCGCAACCACGAGGTCGTCATGCTGCGCGTCCTCGATGCGTTCGGGCTCGACGCCCAGACCGAGACGCCCGGTCGCCGGATCGTGCGGACCAAGGGCGAGGCGCTCGTGCAGTCGATGAAGACGGCGCTGCAGGCCGATCCCGCGGCCGCCCAGCTCGTCGCCGCCGAATGCGTCGTCGAGGCGGAGACGAAGGACCACATGAACTGGGAGCTGATCGGCGAGGTGGCAAGAAGCTCACCGGCGACGAGGCGAAGGCGCTGAAGGAAGCCCACGGCGAGGTGGAGGAGCAGGAGGACGAGCACCTGTACCACACGATGGGTTGGGCTCGGGAGCTCTGGCTCGAGTCGCTCGGGTTGCCCGCGGTGCTGCCGCCGCCGGAGGAGGAGAAGCACGTCAAGTCGGCGATCGGAGCCGACCGAGCCCGACAGGCCCGGACGGAGATGCTCTGACCGCACGGCCGACACCTTCAGGGAGATCGTGATGCAGAAGCCCACGTCCGCGCAGGCGCATGAGTCCTTCGCCGACTTCTCCTCGCAGGTGGCGAGGTGGACCGGGAACCACTGGGCGTTCCTGATCGCCGCTGCTCTCGTGGTCGCGTCGCTGGTCGTCTTCGGCGTGGAGGTCACGAACATCGCCATCTCGATCGCGACGCTCTTGATCGTGCTGGTCCTCCAGAACACCCAGAACCGGGACTCGGCCGCGTTGCACCTGAAGCTCGACGAGATGGTTCGCGTGGAGCCGGAGGCCCGCGACGACGTCCGAGGCGTGGAATCCAAGCCGGCGCACGAGATCGACGAGCTCCATCTGGACCGATCCGAGCGAGCCACCGACGGCGATCCGTCGGAGTCGCGAACGTCGACGGTCAGCCGGTAAGTCAGGCCGATCCGTATCAGGCCCCTTCCCTCGAGCGGGGGCGCCGGGTGAGCGCCGGGAGCGTCACGTGCACGATCGGTCCGATCGTGACCGCGAACAGGACCGTGCCGATCCCCACCGTGCCGCCCAGCAGCCAACCGATCACCAGGACGGTGAGCTCGATGGCCGTGCGAACCACGCGGAGCGAGTGGCCACGGCTCGCGATGCCGACCATCAGCCCGTCGCGAGGGCCGGGGCCGAGCGCGGCGCCGATGTAGGCGCCCGTGGCGATGCCGTTGAGGACGATGCCCGCGACCAGGAAGGCCCACCGCACCAGTCGGTGGGAGCCGGGGATCATCGCGAGGGTCGCATCGAGGGCGAGGCCGACGAGGATCACGTTGGCGATCGTGCCGATCCCCGGCCGCTGCCCGAGCGGGATCCACAGGAGGAGCACCACCGCCCCGACCAGGATCGTGACCGTGCCGATCGGGATGCCCGACCGGATGGCGAGACCCTGGTGGAAGACGTCCCACGGATCGAGTCCGAGCCTGCTCCGCACGAGCAGGGCGAGGCTGCCGCCGAACAGGAGAAAGCCGCCCACGAGCTGGATCAGCCGGGCGGCAGATAGTTGCATACGCAAATAGTGCCTTCCGGTGGGGCGGGCAGGATTCGAACCCGCGACACGAGGGTTAAAAGCCCCCTGCTCTAACCTGGCTGAGCTACCGCCCCTCCCGAGATTGTAGGAACCCTGTCCCGCGTCGACGCTTTGCCCTCGATCAGTCCACGTAGCCGTTCGTGATCGGCATCCGGCGGTCTCGCCCGAACGCCTTCGGCGTGATCTTGATCCCCGGAGCGCGCCTGGCGTCGTTTGTACTCCGCCCGGTCGATCATCCGGACCACGCGATCGACGGTGGCGCGGTCGTGGCCACGTGCCACGATCTCCTCGATGCCGAGGTCGTCCTCGACGTAGCCCTCGATGATGGGATCGAGCGACCCGTACGGCGGAAGCGAATCCGTGTCCTTCTGATCGGGACGGAGCTCGGCGGACGGGGCCTTCGTGAGCACGCGCTCGGGGATCGGCTCACCCGGCCCCTCGGCGTTCCGCCACCGGCAGAGCTCGTAGACGAGCGTCTTCGGCACGTCCTTGATGGGGGCGAACCCGCCCGCCATGTCCCCGTAGAGCGTGGCGTAGCCGACCGCGTATTCGCTCTTGTTCCCGGTGGCGAGCACGAGCGAGCCGAACTTGTTCGAGACGCCCATCAGCAGGTTCCCGCGGATCCGGGCTTGGACGTTCTCCTCGGCGACGTCTTCGGGGCGGCCCTCGAAGAGGGGTCGAAGCGCCGATCGATACGCGTCGAAGACGTCCTCGATCGGGACGATGTCGAGCCGGTTGCCGAGCCGCGCGGCCACGTCGACGGCGTCCTCCACGCTCTCGGGGCTCGAGTACGGCGAGGGCATCGCGAGCACCCGCACCGCATCCGCGCCGAGCGCGTCGGTGGCGAGCGCCGCCACGAAGGCGGAGTCGATCCCTCCCGAGAGCCCGATCACGACGTCGTCGAACCCGTTCTTGCGGACGTAGTCGCCCAGGCCGAGGACGAGCGCGCGGTAGATCGACTCGGGAGGGTCGGGCCACGTCGCCTGGCGCTCGGCGTTCGCGGCCGAGTCATCCACGTCGACGATCAGGAGGTCCTCCTCGAACATCGCGGCCCGGCACGCGACCTCACCGTCGGGGCCGATCACCACCGACCCGCCGTCGAAGACGAGCTCGTCCTGGCCTCCCACGGCGTTCACGTACGCGATCCAGCCGCCGAACTCGCGGGCTCGATCCCGCAGGACGCCCAGCCGCTCCTCCAACTTCCGCCGGTGATACGGCGACCCGTTGATGTTGGTCACGAGCGGGACGCCCCGGTAGTCGGAGAAGGGCGAGCCCGGATGCCAGGCGTCCTCGCACACCGACAGACCGACCGACACGCCGCCCACCGAGACCTGCTCGGTCCGCTCGCCGGGCACGAAGTACCGCTGCTCGTCGAAGACCCCGAAGTTCGGCAGCACGATCTTGTGATAGCGGGTGCGGACCTCGCCTCCGGAGAGGAACCCGGCCGCGTTGTGCAGCCCTCGCTCGGTCCGGTCCACGAAGCCGGCGATCACCGGGCACGCATCGGCGGTCTTGGCCGCCAGCTCGTCGAGGGCCGCGAGGTTGTCGCGCACGAACTCGGGTCGGAGCACGAGGTCCTCGGGCGGGTAGCCGGTGACGGACAGCTCGGGGAAGCAGATGAGCTCGGCGCCGGCCGCCGCCGCCTCGACCGCCGAGGCCGCCATCTTCTCGACGTTGCCGGCGAGGTCGCCGACGGTGAGGTTCAGCTGGCCGAGTGCGATGCGAGGCACGACTTCAGCGTAGCGCAGCCTCTATTCGGGCCCACCGATGTCGAGGTTGTAGGCCTCCCACACGAGGTCCGCGCCCTTCTGACGGTGGCGGATGACCCTCCCGATGAAGCGCTGGAGGTCGTCACGCGCGTCGTCGAGCGGCCACGGGAGGCCTCCGATCTCGACCTGCTCGAGCCGGGCGAGCATCTCGCCGACCGCCGCGGTGATATCGGGGTGTTCGGCGCGGAGACGGTCGACGGTTCCCGAGAGACGCGGCGAGATCCCGACGATCTCCTCGTAGAGGCCGCCCGGCTTCTCGGTGTGGTCGACGTGCTGATCCCAGGCGTCGCGGATGGCGGTGACCTCCTTCACGACGTGCCTGGTCCAGTCCGGGATCCTTCCCGCGGCCGGGGAGGACGTGGCGAACTCGAGGGCGACGAGCGCCTCGTGGAGCGTCTTGCGGCGGCGCGCGGCCTCCTGCAGGGCGGGCGTGCGCTCGCGATCCCCTCGTGGCACGGGTGGCTCGGCCATGCGGCCACTGTAGCTTCCCCTCGTGACACGGCGCAATCCGAGGTCCGGGGAGGCCCGTACTACCCCCGACACGGAGGTGACGCATGGTCGCACGCCGTAGCAGAGGACTCGCAGCGCTCGTGCTCGCTGTCGGGATGACCGCGGGAACCGCCGGCACCGCCGACGCCGTGACGGTGGGCGTCCGCGGGGTCTTCAACGGGTCGCGCTTCGTGTGGAGCCCCGCGGTGAGGAGCATCAACCCCGGCGTCATCGTCCGCTGGCGCTCCGTTGACGGCGGACACACCGTCAAGTCACGGGGCACCAACTGGAGCTACTTCCGGAACGTCCCGGTCGGCACCTCGGTCATGCGGACGTTCAACCGGAGGGGAACCTTCCGCTACTACTGCACCATCCACGGCAGCGTGGTGAACGGGGTCTGCTCGGGGATGTGCGGCCGGATCGTCGTCAGCTGACGCTCGCCGACGTCAGCTCCTGCACCGTCGCTCGCGCGAGCGCCGCAGAGACCGTGTTGCCCTTCGCTTCGAACAGGCCGAGCGCATCGCGGGCCATCTCCGCCGCTTCGCCGCTCCGGCCCGCGAGCCGGAGCACCTCGGCGAGATCGATCAACGCCTCGCCCTGCGAGTTGAGGTCGTCGGAGGACTGGATCATCGCGACCGCCTCTCTCGCCAGCTTCTCGCCGTCGGCCGTCTCGCCCCGTGACGCGAGGATCTTCGCGCGGACGCTCCGCCACCGGAACTGGGAGGACACGTCGTCCTGGGCGGCAAGCTCCTCGCTGATCTTCGTGTACTCCTCGGCGCCGTCCAGGTCTCCCTGCCGGTAGAGCACTTCGGCGAGGAACGCAGCGGTCGTCGAGATGTAGTTCGTCTCGCCCATCCGCTCGAGCGCGTCGTAGTCGCGGCGGAGCTCGTCCTCGGCGGCCGCGAGATCGCCGGCCAGCATCTCGACGGGCCCGGAGTCGAACGAGGTCTGCGCCGCGAGGAACGTCCAGCCGAGCTCTTCGAGCTTGGCCCGGCTGGTTCGGTAGAGCCTGCGGGACTCCTCCACGTTGCCGCGCATCGCCTCGAGGTGCGAGAGCGCGGCCTCGAGCAACGCCTCCGGCTTGCGGTCGCCTTGGACCTCCTCGAGGAGCGCGCGGCACCGATCGATCGCCTCCGGAACGGGCGTCGGTCCGCTGAGGGCGCAGTAGCCGAGCGAGGGGATCGCGCGGGCGACCATCAGCCGGTTGCCCGCCATGCGCGCGTGGTCCAGCGTCAGCTGCGCGGCCGCTTCCGACGCTCCCCACTGCAGACCCATCTCGCGGACGAACATGATCAGCCGCCACGCCCGCGCGAGGCCGTCGTGCGCCTCGAGCGTCTCCAGCTCGGGCAGGTGCGCCTCCACGCCTGCGACGATCGTCGGCTCGACCGCCTCGGGATCGACCGTGTACAGGAGCTCCAGCTCCTGGATCTGCGCGGTCGCCTCCAGGACCCGGTCCGAGAGCTCGTGGGCCTCGTCGATCGCGGCGTGCAGCATCGCGCCGGCTTCCTCGAACCCACCCTGCTCCGTGAGCGCTTCAGCGGCGTCCAGACGGAGGCGTGGGCGCTCCGGATGGCCGGGAGGCAGCAGCGTGGCCGCGCGCTGCAGGAGGTTCGCGGCCGCCGGGATGTCGCCTCGGGCCAGGGCGCGGCGCCCGGCCGAGGACAGGTAGCCGCTCCCACGCACCCCGATCTGCCACACCTGCTCGTCGTTCGGCGTGAGCTGCTGGAGCGTGAAGAAGGCCTGCTCGAGGTGGTAGCCCCGGATCTCCTCGAACTCGAGGACCCGGTCGGAGGCCACCCGCTCGAGCCAGTCGATGAACCGCACGTGCAGGTCGGCACGGGTCCGTTTCAGCAGCCCGTGGTAGGCGGCCTCGCGGATCAGGATGTGCATGAAGCGGTAGGCCTCCTGGCCGGCGAAGCTCGATTCGTGCGGCACCACGAGCTCGCGGTGGGTGAGGTTCCGCAGGCTCTCGCCCGCATGGCGGCGCACCTCGTCCGGCGAGAGGTCCTCGACGGCCCCCCGGAAGAAGACCTGGCCGATCACGGCTGCCCGCTCCACGACGACCCGGTCGATCGGGCCGAGCCGGTCGAGGCGCGCGGATAGCAGCGCCTGGATCGTGGGCGGGATCGTGATCGCCCCGACCTCGCGGATCAGGATCCATCGACCGCGCTCGTCCTTCTCGAGGATCCCGTCGTCCAGGAGCATCGAGAGCATCTGCTCCACGAAGAGCGGGTTGCCCTCGGAGGCCTCGACGATCTTCGTCCGGACGGCGGCGTCCAGGTCCGTGGTCCCGAGCAGGTTCGCGGCGACCTCGGCGCTCTCGTCTTCGGACAGCGGGCGTGAGGACGAGGACGCGTCGGTGCTCCGACTCCTCGTTCCACTCCGGGTGCGCGTCGAAGAGGTCGGGCCGGGCGGAGCAAGCGAGCACCACCGGCACGCCCGTGATGATGGTGGCGACCGACGAGAGCAGGTCGAGGAACGTTCGCTCGGCCCAATGGATGTCGTCGATCAGCACGATCAGCGGTCGTCCGTCGGACAGCATCTCCAGGAAGCGACGGGCCGCCCAGAACGTCTCCTCCACCGGGTAGTTGGCGGGGGACAGGCCGATCGCCCCGGCGATCCGATCCGCGACGTCGCGACCGTCCGGGCCGAGGAGCGCGGCGAGCTTCTCCTGGGCCTCCGCCGAAGGGTCGTCGTTGCCGATCCCGGCAACGTTCCGGGCGATCTCGGCGAGGGGCCAGAACGTCAGGCCTTCGCCGTAGGAGAGGCACCGCCCGTGGAGCGACTGACCGTCGGACAGCGCCACGAACTCCTTGAGGAGGCGGGACTTGCCCGTGCCGGCCGGCGCGACGACCGTGACGACCTGGCACGTTCGGGTCGCCACCGCTCGCGCGAGCGCGTCGGTGAGCACGGCGAGCTCCTCGTCGCGCCCGACCATCGGGGCGTCCAACCGGCGGGCGACCCCTTCCTCGTGCTCGCCGACGGAGATCAGGCGATAGGCGGGCATCCGCTCGGACTTGCCCTTGAGCTCCAGCGGCTCCACGGGCTCGGCGTCGACCGCGTCCTTCACGAGCCGGTAGGTCGGCTCCCCGAGCAGGATCTCCATCGTCGGCGCGTTCTGCTCCAGGCGCGCCGCGACGTTCACGGTGTCGCCCGTGACCAGGCGATGGCCGACGCTCACGTCGCCCGCGACGACCTCGCCCGTGTTGACCCCCGTCCGGTTCTCGAGGCGGACGTTGTAGGTCTCCTCGAAGCGCGCGTTGAGACCGACGAGCTCTTCCTGCATCTCGGCGGCCGCGCGCACGGCTCGCAGCGCGTCGTCCTCGTGGAGCTGGGGGAGTCCGAACACGGCCATGATCGCGTCGCCGATGTACTTCTCCACCGTGCCGCCGTGCCGTTCGAGCACGGCTCGCATCGTGTTGAAGTACTGGTTCAGGACCTCGCGGAGCGTCTCGGTATCGAGCCGCTCCGCGAGGGGCGTGGAGCCTTTCAGGTCGGAGAAGACCACCGTGACGGTCTTGCGGACCTCCTCGGGGACGACCTCGGCGGCGGCCAGCTGCGCGCCGCACATGCCGCACATCCGGAAGCGATCCGGGTTCTCCTCACCGCAGCTGGGACAGGTCTGCACCGGACGAGTGTACGCCCGGCCCCTGAGGGGCCGGGCGCACGTTTCCGCAGGTCGTTCGGGTCAGGATCAGGTACGGCGGGGCGGGTCTCCGCCCGGGATCCACGCCTCGGTCCAGCTGCCGCCGTTCCCGTCTCCGTACTGCCGGGCGATGCACGGCGCCGATCCCGCCGGGTTCTGGTTCGGACACGAGGGGCGAGCGCCACCCAGATGTCGTCGAGCCCGTCCCCATCCGAGTCCTGGTGGTCGGCGGTCACGCCGAGCGCGGCCCACTTCTGCTGCCCGGTCAGCGTTCCCTCGTCGAGGAGTCCGACGCACACCTCGACCCGCGCCTGACCGTTGTTCGAGCTCGCCTTCATCTCCGCCCGGGTGATGTGGATCTTCACGAGCACCGGCGGCCGAGCCGGTGTACTCGTGCCAGACGACGTCGCTCGGTGATCTCCGTGTAGCCGGCGCAGTTGATGTTCGGACTCGGAGGTGCTGAACGTGCTGGCACTCAGCAGCGCCCCGGCCTGGCCGCCCGGGACGACGTACTCGTCGCCATCGTGGGACAGCGTGCAGTTCGCGCCGTTGCAGAGCGAGGCGTCCTGCCAGATGTCGAACCCGGTCGACGGCGCCCCCGTGATCGAAGTCAGCACGCTTCCCCGAGGGACGAGGGTGAAGTCGCTGAACGCCGCCACGTTGGCCAGGTTGATCTCGAGCCCATCGCCGCCCTCGGCGGCAGGCGTCTCGTCGTCGAAGGTCGCCACGCCGTTGGCGTCGGTCGTCTCGGTGCCGACCGTGAGGGTGGCTGCTCCCTCGCTCGGGTCGCTGCCGAACACGAACGTCACCGCCATCGGGAAGTGCGTGACCGGGCTGCCGAGGTCGTCGACCAGCTGGACCTGGATCGGCGACGCGGACACGCGATCGCCGTCCGTGATCAGCGCGCCGGTCTTCGTGTTGCTCGGGTCGTTCAGGAACACGAGGTCGCAGCTGCCGTCACCTGCGACTGCCTGTCTCCCGGTCGCGTGTGTACGCGCGGTTCTGGCTGTCCCGCGCGTCGACCGTCCAGGTGTGCGTGCCGTCGACGCACGATGTCTTCGCGGAGAAGGTCACCGTGGTCGTCTGCGACGGCGACGCGGACAGACCCGTCACGACGACTGCGCCGCCGGTGATCGAGCTCGTCGCGCCCGCGACCGGGTCCACCGAGACGAGCTGGTACCCGCTCGGCGGGGTGAGCGTGAACCTGCTCAAGGTCCGGCTGTCCGGAGTGATCGCGAAGGACAGGCTCGACGCCTGGCCCGGGCGGCAACCCCGTATCAGGGTTGAGATCCGTGACGACTGTTGCGGGAGCGGCAAGTGCGGGCGCCGCCATCGGGACGAGTCCCACGATCGCCGCCACGATGAAGAACGACACGAATCTGAACCTACGAACCTTCACAGATCCACCCCCTGGTGGTCGCCGTTCTAGCTATCCGGGAGGCCCGGCGCACCCCAGACCAGAACGGGAATCATCCCCCGTTCGGCCTATGGCGTCAACGGTAGGGGACTCAGTGCGAAGGAACGAGGCCCACGACCAGGAAGGCGCGAGGTGTGGACACGTGTACGCCCGGCCCCTTCGGGGCCGGGCGTACCGTTCGAGCAGGTCGCCAGCTGAGGATCAGGTGCGGCGGGGCGGGTCCCCTCCGAGCACGAAGCCTCGCAAGATCTTGCCCCCGGCGCCGTCGCTCGTGTCGCTCGAGATGCACGGGGCGAAGTCGGAGGGCTCCCCCCTGCCCGGCTTGGGACACCTCGGCGCCAACGCGACGTACCACGTCTGCCCCTCGACGACCTGAGCCTGGAACCGGGCACCGTTCCGCATCCAGGGAGCAGCCGTCTTGAGCCCGAGGCACCACCCGATGTACTTCCCCCCGGGGGGCGCCGCTGTCAAGTTGGCCCGGGTGATGTGGGTCTCGAGGGAGACGACGTCTGTCCCGTCCCCCGTGGTCACGTGGACGAAGACGCTGCTGGCGAAGATCAGGCGCTGATTCGGACACGTGATCTCGGTGCTCCCGGCGGGAACGACGCTGACCCCGAGCCCGACGTCCTCGAGCGCGGTGTAGGTGTCATTGCCGTTCCGCACGGTCACGCTGCAGCCCGTGCCCTGACACCCCTCGTCCCAGACGTCGAACGGGTTGGAAGGCTCCCCCTCCACTGACTCACTCGGGTATGAGTCGCCGTCGCCATGTTCGTAGTCGTCCTCGAACGTGGCGACCGGGACGAGCCGGTAATCCGTGGTGGACGGCTCGTTCGCCGTCCCGATCGACAGCGGGTTCTCACTTCCCTCCTCGGGACCGAACGTCGCGATCCCGTCCGAGTTGGTGAACCGAGAGTCGACGGAGAGATCGTTCGAGGGTGAGCCCTCGGGCAGCACGAAGGTCACTTCAGCGTACTGAAGGTCCTGGTTCTCCTCGTAGCAATAGTCCGATTCGTAATCACAGACCCACTCCGTCCGGGTCACGTGCACTTGGACGAACCCGCTCTCACCGCCCGTCGGGTCGAATGCTTCGGCGGTGATCAGATCGCCCACACCGGCGTCGGTGGGTTGGTTCACGATCTCGACCTGGAGATCGCCGTCGCCCTCCGCTTGCGCGCCGGGTGCGGTGAGACCCATCAGCGCCGATGCGGTCGCGAGCACAACGAAGAATGATGCAGATCGAACCCTTCGGGACATCAACATCCACCCCCTGGTGGTCGCCGTTCAAGCTATCCGGGAGGCCCGGCGCACCCCAGACCAGAGAAGGCATCATCCGCCTTTCGGCCTAAGGGCGTCAACCGAAAGGGGCTAGTCCAGATAGGGTGGAAACGTCAGAGGACCGGGAGGTAGCGCTCGAGCTCGTACGGCGTCACGTGGGACTTGTAGGCGTCCCATTCCTCCCGTTTGTTGCGCAGCAGGAACTCCAGGACGTGATCTCCCAGCGCGTCCCGGAGCACGTCCGAGCCCTCCGCGAGGTGGATCGCTTCGATGAGATCTTCCGGCAGAGACTTGATCCCGGCGACCTCTCGCTCGTGCTCCGTCATCTCGTAGATGTTGTTCGATGCTTCCGGAGCCAACTCGTACTCGCCCTCCAGGCCGGCGAGCCCCGCCGCGAGCATCGCCGAGAACGCGAGGTAGGGGTTGCAGGCGGGGTCCGGCGAGCGGTACTCGATCCGCGTCGCGCCCTCCTTTCCCGGTTTGTACATCGGCACCCGCACGAGGGCGCTCCGGTTGCGCCGGGCCCAGCAGACGTAGACGGGCGCCTCGAACCCGGGCACGAGCCGCTTGTACGAGTTCACCCACTGGTTCGTGAGGAGCGTGATCTCGGGCGCGTGCCGGAGGAGCCCGGCGATGTAGGCCTTCGCCGTCTTCGAGAGGTGGTACTCGTCGGTGGCGTCGAAGAACGCGTTGCGGTCGCCTTCGAACAGCGATTGGTGGGTGTGCATGCCCGAGCCGTTGACGCCGGCCACGGGCTTCGGCATGAACGTCGCGTAGATCCCGAACTCGTGTGCGACCTCTTTCACCGTGAGCCGGTACGTCATCACCTGGTCGGCCATCGTGAGCGCGTCGGTGTAGCGCAGGTCGATCTCGTGCTGTGACGGCGCGACCTCGTGGTGGACGTATTCGACCGGGATCCCCATCGACTCGAGGTACTGGACCGTGCGCTTGCGATAGTCCGTGGCGGCGTCGAGCGGGGTCTCGTCGAAGTACCCGCCCTGATCGAGGAACGTCGGGTCCGTTTCGGACTTGAAGTAGAAGTACTCGAGCTCCGGGCCGACGTAGAACGTGAAGCCCTTGTCGGCCGCTCGCGCGAGCTGGCGCTTGAGGACGCCGCGCGGATCGCCGGCGAACGGCGTGCCGTCGGGCTCGAGGATGTCGCAGAACATCCGCGCGACCGGCAGCTCGGTCTTCCACGGGATCACCTGGAACGTGGAGGGGTCGGGGAGCGCGACCATGTCGGACTCCTGGATGCGGGCGAAGCCGTCGATCGAGGAGCCGTCGAAGCCCATGCCCTCCGTGAGGGCGCCCTCGAGCTCCTGCGAGGTGATCGTGAACGCCTTCAGGAAGCCGAGGACGTCGGTGAACCAGAGGCGCACGAAGCGGATCCCTCGCTCCTCGATCGTGCGCAGGACGTAGTCGGCTTCCGCGGAAAGGGCCATGTCATCGAGGGTACGGGGGGTGCCGTGGAGTCCGGTTACGCGGGCGTAAACGTTCGTGTCACGATGCAACGTGGATGCAGCGGAAGCGCGTCTGCGTCGGGGTCGCCGTACGAGCCGGTGATCGGGTTCTCTCGCGCGGTGGTCGCCGGGCATCACGTGTCGGTGGCCGCGACCGCGCCGATCATGGCGGATGGGGGAGAGCCGCCTCGCGACGCGTACGGCCAAGCGCGCCGTTGTCTCGAGATCGTCGTGGCGGCGTTGGAGGAGGCGGGCGCGTCGGTGGGGGACGTGATCCGGACGCGCTGTTACCTCATGGACGGCGAGGACTGGGAGGAGGTCGGTCGGGCGCACGGCGAGGTGTTCGCCGACGTGCGACCCGCCAGCTCGATGATCGTCGTGACGGGCTTCATCGATCCGCGGTGGTTGGTCGAGATCGAAGCGGACGCCGTGATCGTCGAGGCGTGATCGGCGGCTCCCAGCCGAGGCCGGACATGGTGTTCCACATGGTGGAACCCGATCCCACTATGTGGAACACGCCCGGCGGAGAGTCGGGTGGTGGCCAGCTGCCGGAACCTGCCTGGCTACCATGCCCCGGTGCTGACGCCGGAGATCCTCGGCAGGACGTTCTCGGAGGCGCCCGATCCGGAGCTCGCGCGCGTCGCGTTCTCGAGGGTCGGCGACGACGCCGGAGCGCGTGAGCTCCTGGGCCGCCCCGAGATCCTGCCGGTCGCCGCGAGGCTGCTCGGGTTCTCGACCGCGGCGAGCGATCTGTTCGTCCGCCATCCCGAAGAGGTCGAGGCGCTGGCGGACGTCTCCGCGCGCAGCCGGGAGGCCCTCGGGACCGAGCTCCACGGTGACGTGGCGGCGCACGGCGCCGGCGCCGGCGTCCGGCGGTTCCGGCAGCGGGCGATGCTCCGGATCGCCGCCCGCGACCTCGGCGGCGCGCCCTACGAGGAAGTCGTCACCGAGATCAGCGACGTGGCCGACGCCTGCCTCGCCCTCGCCTGCCCCGACGGGCACGCGATCGTCGCGTTGGGCAAGCTCGGCGGGCGCGAGCTGAACTACGCGAGCGACGTCGACCTCCTCCTGCTGCATCTCGAGGAGGTGGGCGGTGACGGCGCCGAGACCGCGGCCGCCAACGTGATCGCCGACCTCTCCGACCCGACCTCCGAGGGCGTCGCGCTCCGGGTGGACCTCGGTCTCCGTCCGGGCGGTCGCGCCGGACCGCTCACGCGCACGCTCGACGCCACCCTCGCCTACTACGAACGCGAGGCCGCCACCTGGGAGCGCCAGGCGATGATCAAGGCGCGCGCGGCCGCGGGCGACGCGACCCTCGGCGCCGCCTTCATCGACGGCATCGCCGGCTCGGTCTACCCGCGCGACCTGAACGAGGCCGCGATCCACGACGTCCGGCGCTCGAAGGTCCGCCTCGAGGAGTACATCCGGCGCCGCGGCAAGGAGCTCACCGAGGTGAAGCGCGGCCGCGGCGGCATCCGCGACGTCGAGTTCGCGGTCCAGCTCCTCCAGATCGTCCACGGCCGCCGCGACGAGCGCCTGCGCGAGCCCAACACCCTCCGGGCGCTCGCCGTGCTCGCCGACGAGGGCTACGTCGCGAACGAGGACGCCGAGGCACTCGCCGACGCCTACCGGTTCCTGCGCCGCCTGGAGCACCGGCTCCAGATGGTGCGCGACCTCCAGACCCACGACCTCCCGGCCGACCGGCACGCGCGCACCACGCTGGCGCGGTCGCTCGGGCTCGCCGGCGCCGACGATCTCCAGGCCGAGTACGACCGGACGACGGAGCTGGTCCGGGGGATCCACGAGCGGCTGTTCTACCGGCCGCTCCTCGAAGCCTTCGCCGGACCGGTCCAGCCCTCGCCGGGCCACGACCGAGAGGCCACCGAGGAGCTCCTCGCCGGGCTCGGGTTCGCGCAGCCGCCTCGCGCCTACGAGTCGCTCCAGCGCCTGGTCGCACCCGCCACCCGGTTCGGCAAGGTGCTGTCCCACGTGTTCCCCGTGATGGCGCCGGCCCTCGCGCTCGCGGCCGATCCCGACGCCGCACTCGTCCGGCTCGAACGGATCGCCGAGGCCGTGGGGAACCGGGTCGCTCCCGCCGACGCGCTCGCGGCCGACCCGCACGCCGCCCGGCGCCTCGCCCACCTCGCCGCGGCCAGCTCGTTCGCCACCGACGTGCTGGTGGCGGAGCCGGACCGGATCCTCGCGCTCTCCGGCAGCCTCTTCGGCGCGCCGGCCGTCGACACGCAGGCCCAGCTGATGGAGGCGGTCGCCCGCGCGGCCGGGCGCGAGCTCACGCCCCGCGAGACCGGCGAGGCGATCGCCGCCGTGGCGTACCGGGTGGTGCAGGAGGCCGTCGCGGCCGCAGAGCCCGCCCTGCCGTTCGCCGTCGTCGGCCTCGGCAAGCTCGGCGCGAAGGAGCTGAACGTCGCGAGCGACCTCGACCTCGTGTTCGTCTACGAAGGCGAAGGCCCCGACGACCTCGCCCTCGCGACGGCGGCCGGCGAGCGGGTCATGCGCCACGTGCACGAAGCCGGCTGGGAGCCCGACGCCGATCTCCGGCCGGAGGGCCGGAGCGGTCCGCTCGCGCGGTCGATGGCGGGCTTCCTCGAGTACTGGGAGCGGTACGCGGATCCGTGGGAGTTCCAGTCGCTCCTCCGGGCGCGCCATGTCGCCGGCGATGCCGAGCTCGGACGGCGCTTCGAGCTGAACGCGGCCGACTTCGCCTACCCGCCCGACGGGCTCACGCTCGATCGGGTCGTCGAGGTCCGCCGGATGCGGGACCGGATCGAGCGCGAGCGGGTGAAGCCGCCGGACGCGTCGAAGTTCCACTTCAAGCTCGGGGTCGGGTCGCTCGCCGACGTGCAGTTCGCGGTCGAGCTTTCCCTGATGCGGTTCGGCGGGCAGGATCCGTCCATCCGGTCCCGGCGGACGCTGGAGGCGATCGAGAAGCTGGCGGCCGCGCGGTACCTCGAGGACCAGGTCGCGCGCGACCTCGCGGAGGCGTTCGTGTTCCTCTCCGACGTGAAGAACGCGCTCGAGATGGACCGGCGCGTCCACGCGGAGGCGCTGCCCGCGGCGCCGGCCGAGCAAACGGCGCTCGCGCGACGCCTCGGTTTCGAGGAATATCCACGGCAGGCGTTCCTGGAGCAGTACCTGCACGTGACGCGGAGATGCCGGCGGGCGATGGGACGGGTGTTCGCCCAGGCGCTCGCCTAGGGCGCCAGGAAGGGGAGGAAGCGATGGTCAAGGAGTTCAAGGAGTTCATCTCGAAGGGGAACCTGGTCGAGATCGCGGTCGGCCTGATCCTCGCGCTGGCGTTCGCGGGGTTGGTCACCTCGTTCACCGAGAACCTGATCAACCCGATCATCGGCGCGATCTTCGGGCAGCCGAACTTCGACAGCCTGGTGATCGGGATCGGCGACGCCGAGCTGCGCTACGGGGCGTTCCTCACCACCCTGCTCAACTTCGTGATCGTGGCGTTCGTGCTGTTCCTCGTGATCAAGGCCTACAACCGGACGTTCCCCCAAGAAGGAGTGCGGCGGTCGGTCCGAGCGAGATCGACCTGCTCGCCGAGATCCGAGACGAATTGCGGCGCCGCTGATTCCTCTCGAGGTGTGAAGTCGGCACCCTCGGGCACCGATACGGAGGTATGGAGATCCAGGCGACCTCCGACGCCATGAAGCTGATCCGCGCGCGCGGCGGGATGGTGTTCGTCTGGATGGAGGCGGGGATGCGGGGCCTGCGGTTCCTGCGGACCTCGACGGAGCCG
This sequence comes from uncultured Actinomycetota bacterium, assembly GCA_963711655.1. Taxonomy (GTDB): domain Bacteria; phylum Actinomycetota; class UBA4738; order UBA4738; family HRBIN12; genus JAJNBA01. Next base: position 217,193 of record CAVQEW010000003.1, on the reverse strand, counting down.
CCGGAGGATGCGCTCGAGTGGGATCGGACCGAGACGCCCGAGGGCTTCCTGGTGTTCACGCCCCCGTGGATGCGGCAGCCGCTCACGTTGGGTCTCGAGGTACGTGGGTTCCTGACCAAGCTCCGCATCAACGCGCTCTGGAACGGCTGCGCCTTCGTGGTGTGACGCAGATCACAGACGATCTCTAGCTGGATCGCTTGAGTCGGCCAACTTCTCTCGAAGGAGGTCGGTCGAAGTGGTCAAGACGCGATGGCTGCTCCTCATCACCCGAGACTTGCGCCTGTACATGCCGCCGGAGCTCTTCTGGTCGAGGCAGGCAGCGGATTTCGAGGCGAGACGGTGGCTCTGGTTCCTCTACGGCCTGACACGCGTGTCGGACAAGCGGCTGGCCGGCGGCGAAGTGAAGGTCGGTGTTCGCAATGTCCTCCATCTAGTTGAGGTGGAGATGCCCGAGTCATGGGGTCGTTCGATGCGTTTGTGGGCTTGCCTCGCGATGAACGAGGACACCTATCCAAAGGTGGCCGTGGACTTGATCGCCGGCGATGTGAGCGAAGGGCACGCGTGGGTCCTTCAGCACGCACGGAAGCAAGAGGCTCCCAGCGAGTCCTTCGGCGCGGAGTGGTGCTACGAGCTGACGTTCCACCGGCGCGGCGTGAAGCACTACGCGGCGGCTCACAGAGTGAAGAGTAGCTAGCAATCGAGCAAGTGAGCTACGTCCATATGGTCATCTTGTAGAGCTCCCCCTTCGGCCGCACCGCGTCCGCACCGGCAGGGAGCGCTTGGGATCCGATGTCGGGGTTTCCTGATCAAGCTCGGTATCAACGCGCGCGAGAACGGGAGAACGAATCCGTACGCGTTATACAAGCGGCTGCCCATGTGGTGTGAGTCAGGTCACAGCGATGACCTTCAGTCTCGCTGGAGACTGTAGCCCATGAGCGATCGGGGACCCGAAACATGGTGGCTTGTGATCGCGACGAGGGACCTTGGACTCTCCCTTCCGCCCGAGCTGTACATGGATCCCGGCATGGCCGAGTCCGAGGTTCGGAGATGGGCATCAACCTACTCGGAAGGTCAAGCACCGAACCGCGTGGTGCCAGGACGTCCGGTCACGGCAGGGAACCAGATGCTGATTCACGTCGCGAAGGTTGAGGTTGAGGTGATCCCTTTGACATCGCAGACTTGGGTGGGGCTCTCCTGGACGCGACGAATGCGCGATCTCCGGGCAGAGATCGTCACCCCCACCGTTTCAAGATCTCCCCATGAGCACGCGCGGACTTGGGTCGAGTCGCATCTCGTCGATCAAGCAGCTGCGATTCTTGAGGACAATTGGGGCGTATGGAGCGAGCAGGAGTTTCGCGGATTTCCTGCGTATGCAGGCTGCCACGTTGCGAAGCGGATCACGTAGGGAGACGCTAGATACCCCAGATATCGCTCGCAATGGCGAACAACATCTCCTCGCGAGCTCGAATCGCCTTCGTGTTCCATTTGGCGAAAGGCTCGAGTCCATACTTCTCAGCTGTCTTCCTCGTCTTGTCCTTCTTCCCCAGCGCGATATCTGCAACTAAGGACTTGGTCAGTTCGTAGTCAGAGGCGGCGTAGAGCTTGCGTTTCTCAAGGAAGGGCTTGTTCCGGGCAATCGAGTTGGGGCCGCCGTAGAGGAGGACAAGATTGCCGATCCTGTAGGCGCTGTCGACAACTCCTTCGCCAAAAGCGCGAGCAGCTTCGTCACTTGGGTGCTGAGGAAGGATGTGTTCGATAGTGACTTTGCGAGAGAAGTACTTGTCAAGATCGTCATCCTTTCCACACTCGTCTTCGATTGTCTGAGTGAGCTTTGCCAACGTGTACTTGAGGAGACCCGCTCCAATCTCATTTGTGCGCACAAGCCGATCCCTTGCCAGAGGCGCCACAGTCGCGGTCTTTCGCTGTACCTCCCCCAGGAATCTGTCCAACTCGTCGCGGGTCGATGACCGCCGTAGCTGCGTGCACCAGCCCGGCGCTACCTGCTCGATATCGTTCCACTGCGCTCCCGCCAGGGCGTACGCGAAGACAAGAGCTTCCACTTCGCGCGTCAACGCGGACCAGCTGGCCCGGGATTTCAAGATCGCAGCTCCAGCGAGGAGCAGAGGCAAGTGCTGGGTCACGCCTGTCTTCTGATAGCTGATGCCGACGAGATGAATGTCTTCCTCATCCCAGGGATTCGCACCAGTCAGGAAGTTTGCGTAGTTGAAAGCTCCTAGTTCGAGAGACCGGACGAACTCCAATGGATCCTTCGAGTAGCCGAGAACATCATCGTGACTCAGAATCCAGTCAAACAGCTCACTCGCCCGAGGCATCTTGTCGAAAGGGAAGTTGGCTACCAAGAAGTACCGAAGAAAGCGCATCGGCTTCGTTTCCCCAGCCTGTCTCAGGTTGGCGAGCATAGAGTCCCACGATTCGACAAGTTCCGCGTGATGCTCGGAAGGGCTAACTCGAAACATCAGGTTCTTCAGCAAGTCCATCGCGTTGAGGACGATGCCGCGGTAGTTCAAGACCTCGAAGATGGTCAGAGCGCTTTGGAAGTCGCCGCAGGTGATACGAATGAACTCGATACGAGAGAGCACGAACGCAACGAACTTCTTGATTCCTGGAAGGTCATCCTCACCAAACTTCTCCTCGATGAACCCGGTGCAGTGCCCGTATGCATCGAGTAGCGCTCGTCCCGGTTGGGTCTTGGTCACCTCGAGGTCCAGCGCGGCACCCTCACCGATCCCGTGAAGCACCTTGTTGCTGGCCTTGTACTGAAGCTGAAGCCTGTGACGGAGCACATCGTCGCCCGATGGCGTGATATCGGCGTCCGCGATCACCTGGTCGAGGGCGTTGAGCACGTTCTTCCCGAGTTTGTCTCGCATGGCGCAGAAGAGCAGATACATCGTCGCGAGTCGCTGTTGGCCGTCAACGACAAACAGGGATGAGAGCTCAGTGGAAGCAGAGTCCTTGTAGACGACCACGCTCCCCAAGAAGTAGTTCTCATCCTCGCCGGCCGTAAAGGCTCCATACACATCCCGCAGTAGCTGAGTTACCTGCTTCTTCTTCCAGACGTACTCTCGCTGGAAATCGGGGACCAGATAGAAAGACTCGAACAGGGTCTTCGTTGTCAATGGTTCCGTGTTGTGAATCTTGATTAGGCATCCTGAGCTCCGTGACCGTTGATCAAATAGGATCCAACGAAACAAGGTCGCTCGGCAAGTCGGTGAGCACCCTCTGTCCGAAAGGGAGCCATGGGTGACTGGGTGGACGTGGCAAGTGCCGATCTGCTGCACGAATTGAAACCCACGCGGATCGCGATTGCCGAGACTTGGGCCCTCCTCGTCAGCATCAACGATCAGGTGCTTGCCATCGGGAACCAGTGCACGCACCAGGGCGCCGGGCTCGATAGGGGTGTCCTCAAGATCGCGGGGTCGGTGCGGACAGTGACATGCCCAGCCCACGGGAGCATGTTCGATCTGGAGACTGGCAAGGTGATGCGGCCGCCGGCCACCAAGCCAGCGCTCGTGTACGACGTGAAGGTTGAGGACGGCCGGATTCTGTTACGGGGCCGGGAATAGAAAGCCGGACGGTCAGCTGGCAGCCTTGAAACGTTCGTAGCGTTCCTCGAGCAGGTCCTCTCGTGGCCATGCCGGGCGGGAGCGGGGCAGAGTCAGCTTGGATGAGTGGAGGCTTTGAAGCGCGTGCTGCAACGTAGGTCCGTCGATCTCGCTGAGAACGTCCTGGCGGATCTCGATGACGAAGTCCGGCCGAATTCCCAGGACGGAGGTGTCGAAGGCGCGGTGATGAATGGCGCACATCGCGACACCATTAGGGACGATAGGCTCGCCGCCTTCGGAGTCTTCCTTGATATGGGCTGCGTCGAGGAGCTCCGGATGGCGCAAGCCACAGAGTGAGCACTGACGTGAGTACGCAACGAGCACGCGTTGGCGAAAGAGAGGCTGGTGAATTCGCCGCCTGACTATCGCATCGACGTATTGGCGCTGAAGTGCCTCATCGGCGGGGTGCGCGAAGTGCGGCCCCACTGTGCCCTGAGATCTTCGCTGGGAGCAACAACAAATTGCTGTTGGTCAGGTTCCTCATCGATGAGCCAGACCTGCAAGGGCCGAAACACCCCCGGGCTCACTGCGATGAACCAGATGAGTGGTTTCCTGAGCAGCATCGCTTGACGGAGTGCCCTGTTGTCGTGAGCTTCGTGGTCAGTACCTCGCCACTTGTATCGGGGGTATCCGTCAGGTCCGATGTCATCCTCGTATGGACGATCCTCCGGCCTCAGCCGATAGGTCGTTCTTATCGTGAGCGCTGCTTCGAGGCCGGCGACGACACGGATGCCGCGCATGTGCTGCAGAAGCGAGATTCGCTTCCCTTCAAAGGAAAACTGATCCAGCTCCTCCTGAGAGACGAGTCCGCCTCCACGCACCGTCGGCACCTCGAACGTATTCGATTGCCGCAGCCCGCAGGCGATCGTCAAACGAGGCCTGTTGCACGGAGGGAATTATGTGCCGACTCGACGGATCTAGCTAGAGCTTCTCGATCGAGCGGGCTTCCATCCGCGGTCCGTACGCGGGCGGGGAGATCTGGCTCCGCTCGAGGAGCACCTGCACGCGGCCTCGCTGGCCCCGGTACGGCTCCAGCAGCTCCAGCATCCGCTCGTCGGTGCCGCGCTCCTCGCCGGCGAGGGCCCACGCGACGATGTCGGGCAGGTGATAGTCGCCGACCGAGACCGCGTCCGGATCGCCGAGCGACAGGCGAGCCACCTCGGCCGACGTCCACGGGCCGACGCCGGGCATCGCCTCCAGACGGCGCCGAGCCTCGTCGAACGGCACGTCGGCGAGCGCCTCGAGCGACGTCGCCCGCGCACACACGGCTCGTATCACCTCCGCGCGGCGTCGCTCGACCCCCCACGGGTGGAAGCGGAAGTACGGAACGTCGGCCACCGTCGCGGGATCCGGCGGGAGGAAGAGCCCTCCCTCGCCGGGCGCCGGCTCGCTCAGCGCGAGCGTCATCCTCCGCCACGCTCGCCGCGCCTCCATCCCGACGACCTTCTGCTCCAGGATCGCCGCGATCAGCGTCCGCACGACATCCAGCGACCGCGTGAGTCGGACGGAGCGATGTTCCTTCCACACCCGCGCCATCACGTCGTCGCGCGGCTCGAACGCGGATACGTCGTCCGCGGCGCCGATCAGCTCGGGCGCGTGCTCGAGTGCCCACGCGCGCGCCCGATCCCCACGCCGTCGCATCCACGGCGCCGCCGACCTGTTCGAGCCGCAGCGTCGCCGGGCCCTCGGGCGTGCGTGCGGCGCGCCAGACCTCGCCGCCCTCGATCCGCATCGTCGGATCGCCGGTCCCGCGGCGGAGCGGGAACATCGTGCCTGCCAGGTCGTACGGCTCTTCGACGACGATCGTGCGGGTCGAAGACCCCACCGAGACGCTCACGGGCTCGGCGACTCCGTCGGGACGGACGGGCTCGGCGACACGCCCACGTCCGACGCGAGATGTCGGGCGATCTCGAGGCTCCCGGTCTCGGGGAACTGCGTCACCACGTCCCAGGCCACCAGGCGCATCCGTCCCTCGTCGTTCGGCTGGAAGTACAGGACCTCGGCCGAGAAGGGCACGTCGCCCTCGGCGGTGAACCCGGTCGGACCGGCTCCTCCCGTCGTGCCGACCCGCAGGAACACCGTCCCGTCGCGCACCTCGTCGCGCGTCTCGTGGAAGTGACCCGACAGCACGAGCGGCACCAGCCCCGCGATCTCGTCGGCCATGCGATCGTCGTGCACGAGCACGATGTCGGGTGGGTCGGCGAGGGCGCTCACGTCGGCCAGGACCTGTTCGGCCGCGGAGGCGACCAGCGCCTCGACGTCCTCGTCGCCGACCGGGGTGCCTCGTTCCTCGTTGAAGTAGGGATGTCCGAGCCCGTAGATCGTGAACCCCTCGACCTCCGCCGTGTCGCCGTCGAGCACGACCGTTCCCTCGACCCGCCCAAGGGCTTCCTGGAAGCCCCTCGAGTCGTGGTTGCCTCGCACCCAGACGTAGGGAAGCCCGAACCCGGGGATCTCGGACAGGATGAACTCCTCGTCGGGAGCGCCGAACGAGGTCGTGTCGCCCGTGTCGATCACGAGATCGGCGTCGAAGCTTCGCGCGAGCTCGTGCGCGAACCCGTAGCCGAGCGTCGACAGATGGATGTCCGAGATGTGCAGGACGCGGACCTCGTCTCCGCGACCGAGCGGGTTGGACTCGATCGCCGCGTACGCGCGCGCGGCGCCGGCCACCACGCGCCGGAGCTCCTCCCGGAAGTACCCCACGCGCTCGATCGCGCCCGAGACGGGGCCGAAGAGCTGCGGCACCAACCGCAGCGAGCCGGTGTAGCTCGGGGCCTGGAACGCGGCGGCGTCGAAGCCGATCGCCGTGAAGCCGACCGATAGCAGCACGGCCAGCAACCCCGCGACCGTGGCCCGCAGGACGAGGAGCCATCGGTTCCGGAACGCGAGGAGGCCGAGCGCGGCCGCGCCGGCGATGCCCATCAGGACCACCCACCCGGCGAACCGCCCGGCCGCGTCGAGCGTGTTCCGCTCCAGCTCGGCGGCCACCGAGTCGATCCCGCGCCGGAGTCCTTCCTGGAGCTGCTCCACGTCGACCTCGCGGAGCGACGCGCGGAGATGCAGCGGGGCGCCGTGCGTGTCGGCGCGGAGCCGCCCGAGCGGGGGGAGCGAGATGTCGGTCACGCTCCGGCCGAAGTCCGCCTCGATCTGGACCTGGAACGGACCGGCGTCGACGGTCGTCTTCGCGAACGCCTGGAGGGCGAGCGCCGCGCCCGCGATCCCGACGAGGACGGGGCCGACGATCGCCGCCCAACGCGACCAGCGAGGCGATCGTGCCATGCCGGGCACCGTAACAGTGGCCCGAAGGCGCTCGCGTTCGGCGAGCGTCAGGTTCCGGACTGTCCGTTCTGGGAGGCGGCGACCTCCCGGGCGACGTCGACGAAGGCATCCACGAACGGTGACGCCTGGGCTGGCGGACCAGGCCACGCCGTACCCGAGGGGCGGCGTGTCCTCGTCCAAGGGACGGAAGACGACTCCGGGAAGTGCCTGGCGTTGCACGCCGGGAGGGGTCCCCGTGACCCCGATCCCCTTGCCCTCCGCGACGTGCTCGAGGCGGCGAGCCTCCTCGAGCTCGGCCACTTCCAACCGCAGGGGAGGCTCGAGCTCGCCGAACAGGATCCGGTGGATGTGGTCGAACAGCTCGGGATTGATGTTCCGAGGGCGCCTCGATGAACGGTCTCCGTCAACAGCTCGGATCGAGGGACGCGCTCGAGCTTCCGCGAGCCTGTGTCCCTCGGGGACGGCCGCCACGAGCTCGTACGTCACCGAGCTGCTGGTATCGCGGCGGTGGGTCCACGGACTTGAAGGGGAAGACGACGACCGCGACGTCGAGGGCGAACGTGCTGATCCCGTCGATGAGCTCGGAGATCAGTCGGGGATGAAGCTCGACTTCCACGTCCGGGAACCGGTCTCCGAAGGCCTGCAGGAGTCGCTCCCGCCATCGGCGGCATCGCGAGGACGGTGGTCCCCACCTTCAGGACCGCCCGCTTTCCCCGCGCGAGCGAGGTTCACGCTCGACACGGCTCGATCCGCGAGCTCGACCGTCAGTCTGGCGTGGTCCAGGAACGCCCGCCCCGCTTCGGTGAGCTGGACGCCCCTCCGCCGATCGCGCGTGAGGAGCTGCGCGTCGAGGGCGCGCTCGAGCTTCCCGATCTGCTGGGACAGGCCCGGACTGCGCGATGTGGAGCCGCGCCGCCGCTCTCCCGAAGTGGAGCTCCTCGGCGACCGCGATGAAGTATCGGAACTGACGAAGCTCGACGTCTCCCACCGGCCCTCCCAGACCTCCCTGAAACCGATGACCATCATCATGGCTCCGGCCGGAGGGTATTGTCAACTGACACTCTCATGTGACACTGTTCGCCTGCATGAGTTATCTGATGAGCGTGAGCGGGTAGGAGGTCAGCGTGGCATCGTCCTCCCGGATCGGAGATTCCCTGAAGGCGGCTCGAACGCGCCTCGGATGGAGTCGTGAGACGCTCGCGCATCATTCGGGGGTCAGCTGGTCCGCCATCGCGCAGATCGAGTCCGGGAGACGCAAGGACGTCCGGCTCAGCAGCCTCTCGGCCCTCGCGGAAGCGCTCGGCGTGAGCGTCGACTACCTGATCGGGAACCCCGAGACGATCGGACAGCAGCTCTTCGAGCATCGCGTCCTTCCCTACGCATCCGACGAGGAGCTGCTCTCGAGCGCGATCCCGTACCTCGCCGAAGGGATCGACCGATCCGACGCCCTCCTGGCCGTGATGCCCAAGGCGCGGAACGAGCTGATCCGCGACCACCTCGACGGGGCCTCTTCGCACGTCGAGTTCGTCGACGCGGCGGAGTGGTACCCCTCGCCGGGCGCCGCCCTGGATCGGTATCGCGTCTTCCTGAAGGAGCGCGTCGATGCCGGCGCGCCTTGGATCCGGGTCGTCGGTGAGCTCCCGTTGGCGGGCCGTCCGCGGGCGGAGATCGCGGCCTGGACCCGCTACGAGTCGATCGTGAACCTCGCGTTCGCGTCGGCGCCGGCCACGATCGTGTGCACCTACGACACGGAGGCGTTGCCCAGGGACGTCGTCGCCGACGCCCACCGGGCACACCCCACGGTCGCGGACGGGAGCAGCGGAACCGCGAATCCCTCGTACCGGGACGCCGAGGATCTGCTGCTCGGTCCGGCCGCCGCGCGCTAGGCCGCGTCCGCGGCTCGACGCATCTCCGCCAGGTCGATCTTCTGCATCTGGAGCATCGCCTGCGTCGCTCGCTGGGCTCTCCCGGGATCGGGGTCGCCGAGGAGGCCGTAGAGCTCCGTCGGGATGATCTGCCAGGACAGGCCGTAGCGGTCGATGAGCCAGCCGCACATGCTCTCCTCGCCACCCTCGGTGAGCGCGGTCCACAGCTCGTCGACCTCTTCCTGCGACGCGCAGTTCACGACGAAGGAGATCGCGTCGGTGAAGTTGTGGTCCGGACCTCCGTTCAGGGCCGTGAACTCCTGCCCCTCGACCTGGAACGACACCGTCATCGCGGTGCCGGCCGGGGCCGGCATCCCCTCGCCGTAGCGAGCGACGTTCGTGATCTTGGACGTCCCGGGGGTGGCTCCGCTCCACTCGGTGAACACCTTCACGTAGAACTCGGCGGCCTCCTCGGCCTTGTCGTCGAACCACAGGAACGGGCTGATCTTCGGCATCTGGTCCTCCTCGTGTGCCGGGACCCTCGTTCGGGGTCCTTCGCGTGTGGGTCGGAGCCGTGGCGACGTTCTCGACATCCGGCCGGGAACAAGCCTACGGGCGGCGTTTGCTCGCTCGGCGGGGTGGGAATCCTTCCCCACGGTTTCGAGGGCCATGCCTCGGAGCCGGAAGGTGAACGGAGCGGGCCCTTCGGGAAGAGGGCCCGCTCGTTCGCTTCCGGGGACGGTCTGGGTTCCTAGACGTCGTAGTACATGTGAAATTCGTGCGGATGCGGCCGGAGCCGGATCGCGTCCACCTCGTGTTCCCGCTTGTACTCGATCCAGGTGTCGATCACGTCCTGCGTGAAGACGCCGCCCTCGAGCAGCCACTGGTGGTCGGCCTCGAGCGTGTCGAGGACCTCCTCGAGGGAGCCGGGCACCTGCTTGACCGAGGCCTTCTCCTCGGGCGGCAGGTCGTAGAGGTCCTTGTCCATCGGCTCCGGCGGCTCGATCTTGTTCTTGATCCCGTCGATGCCCGCCATCAGCATCGCGCTGAACGCGAGGTACGGGTTGCACGCCGCGTCGGGCGTACGGAACTCCAGGCGCTTGGTGGCGGGGAGCCGTGAGAAGACCGGGATCCGCACGCAGGCCGAGCGGTTCCGCTGCGAGTACACGAGGTTGATCGGCGCCTCGTAGCCGGGCACGAGCCGGCGGTAGGAGTTCGTCGTCGGGTTCGTGAAGGCGAGCAGCGACGACGCGTGCTGGAGCAGCCCGCCGATGTACCAGCGCGCCATGTCCGAGATGCCGGCGTAGCCGACCTCGTCCCAGAACAGGTTGTCGTCGTCCTTCCACAGGCTCTGGTGGGTGTGCATCCCCGAGCCGTTGTCCTGGAAGATCGGCTTCGGCATGAACGTGACGGTCTTGCCGGCCTGCCACGCCGTGTTCTTGACGACGTACTTGTACTTCAGGACGTTGTCGGCGGTCTTCAGCAGCGAGTCGTAGCGCATGTCGATCTCCGCCTGACCGGCCGTGCCCACCTCGTGGTGGTGCACCTCGATCTTCACGCCGACCTGCTCGAGGTTCAGCACCATCTGCGAGCGCAGGTCCTGGTAGTGATCCATCGGCGGCACAGGGAAGTAGCCCTCCTTGTAGCGAGGCTTGTAGCCGAGGTTGGGGGAGTCGTCGGCGTTCCGCTCGGCGCCCGAGTTCCAGACGCCTTCGGCCGCATCGATGTGGTAGTAGCCCTCGTGCTGGTTCTGGTCGAACCGGATCGAGTCGAAGATGTAGAACTCCGCCTCCGGCCCCCAGTACGAGACGTCGGCGATGCCCGTCTGCTTCAGGTAGAGCTCGGCCTTGCGCGCGACGTAGCGGGGATCGCGCGAGTACCACTCGCCGGTGACCGGGTCCTTCACGTAGCAGTGGATGTTCAACGTGGTGTGCTGGGTGAAGGGGTCGAGGTAGGCCGTGTCCGGGTCGGGGACCAGGAGCATGTCGGACTCCTGGATCTCCTGGAAGCCGCGGATCGAGGACCCGTCGAAGCCCAGGCCGTCCTCGAAGACGCCCTCGGTGAGCTCCGAGACGGGCACGGAGAAGTGTTGGGTGAGGCCCGGCAGGTCGCAGAACCGCAGGTCGACGATCTGGACGTCGTGTTCCTTCGCGAGCGCGAGGACGTCTTTCGGAGTCTTCGGCGATGACGTGGGCGACGTGGTCACTGTGCGATGCACCCCCTGTGCTGGTCGTGGCGGGAAGTCGTCCGATCCGTGGCGCGGAGCCCAGAGTAGGTGACCATCGAAGGCGCGCTGTTTCCCGGGCGTTAACTCTGCGTGAACATGCCTCGGGCCGGCGACCGCGGCGGCGAAGCCGCCGCGGGCGCCGGCCCGGGCTACGAGCGGAAGCGGGAGCCGCGACCGAGGGGATGAGGCGTCCCGGGGAGGGGACTTTGGGCTCCTACTTCGCTCTTGTTGTGACTGCATCATCGGCGGCTGGGGTCGCTCTGGCGCAGAGCCCGCCTGAGCCATTTTCCCCCTGACGTGCCGTGGCTAGGTCTTCCGCGCGGCGGGGGCCGGAAGGCTTCCCCCGGGCCCGAACGGTCCGGCGTTCGCTGCGGTCGCTCAGTCCTCCACGTCGGCCGCGCGGTAGCCCACGCTCCGTACCGTCTCGATCAGATGCTCGTGTTCCGGCCCGAGCTTGGACCGGAGGCGCCGGACGTGGACGTCGACCGTGCGCGTCCCGCCGTAGAAGTCGTACCCCCACACCTCGCGGAGGAGCGCCGGCCGGGTGGAGACGCGTCCGGGGCGCTGCGCCAGGAATCGGAGCAGCTCGAACTCCTTGAACGTGAGGTCGAGGGGCCGCCCCGAGGCGGTCACGCGGTAGGTCTCGGTGTCGATCGCGAGGGCGCCCAGCCGGATCACGGTGCCGTCGCCCGCCCCTACGCGCCGGCGGAGCATCGAGAGGCGAACCCGGAGCTCGGCAGCCGGCGCGCCCGGGTAGACGAGCTCGTCCGCGACCTCGTGCCATGGGGAACGCTCCAGCTGGTCCCGCTCGAGGATCACCGCGACCGGCACGCGCGGGTCGCGTTCCCGGAGCGCGGTCAGCACCGACCAGGCCTGCGGCGGGATTCTCGCCGGCGTCCACGAGGATCGCCTCGGGCTCGAGCTCCAGGACGTGACCGAGCGAAGACGCCGACAGCGGCTCGATCTTCACGTCGGGGGCGACCTCGAGCAGGGCCGGGAGGGCCACGTGGGGCGATCGATCGCTCAGCAGGGCTAGGAAGGGCATCGTCGGGTCCTCCTCGGCACGATATCGGTTCGGCATCGGCGTCGGTAGGCTTGACCGGCGATGGTGCAGCGGCGGTCATGGCGGCGGTGATGGTGAAGGTGCGGCTGTTCGCCGCCCTCCGTGAGCTGGCCGGCGCCTCCGAGGTCGAGGCCGAGGGCCGCACGGCCGGTGAGGTGGCCGACGCCCTCTCCGCCCGGTTCGGGGAGCGCTTCGCCAAGATCGCGGCCGTGGGCTCCCTGGTGGTCAACGGGGAGCGGGCCGGCCGGGGGACGGCGGTGGCCGCCGGAGACGAGGTCGCGCTGCTCCCTCCGGTATCGGGCGGATCCCCGATGCGCAACTCCTGCCGCTGAGGCATACTGCCGGGACCTCATGCGCTTCCACCGGGTCCTCCTCATCGTCAATCCCGTGGCACGGACCTATTCACAGCCGGTGCTGGCAGTGATCGAGAAGGCCCTGTCGGCCGACTTCCGGTTGGAGGTCGCGGAGACGAAGGGTCGCGGGCACGCGCGGGAGCTGGCCGCCCAGGCTGCGGCCGAAGGGGTCCACATGGTCGCCGTCCTCTCGGGAGACGGGACGATCAACGAGACCGTCAACGCGCTGGCGGGAACCGACTCGGCGCTCGCGCCGCTGCCCGGTGGCGCCACCAACATCCTCGTCCGAGCGCTCGGACTGCCGCTGGATCCCGTCGAAGCGACCGGGATGCTCATCTCGAAGGCCCTCGACGACGATGCCTTCAAGCTCAACCTCGGACGCGCGGACGGGCGCTACTTCGCCGTGAACTGCGGGGCGGGCGTCGACGCGGCGGCGATGAAGCGTCTCGATGCGAAGTTCCCCAAGACGAAGGCGAAGTTCGACCGGGTCGCGTTCCGGACCGTGGCCTGGCAGCTCATGGTCGGCTACGCGGGCCGTCGTCCCGATCTCCTCCTGTCCGTCGACGGCGGGGAGCCGACGCCCTCGCTCTCGGTGATGGTCGGGCGGACCGACCCGTACACGTACTACAAGGGCGTGGGCCTGCGGATGACGCCGGACGCGTCGCTCGACGCCGGGCTCGACGTGCTCTCGGTGCGGAAGCTCAAGCGCCGGAGCATCCCGAGGATCGCGTGGCAGGTGTTCGGTTCGGCGCGGCACGTGCTGGGACGAGACATCGACTACATGCACGACGCCTCGAGCGTCGTCGTGGACGTCGGACACGCCGTTCCCGGTCCAGGTGGACGGCGACATGCACGGCGAGCACAAGCGGCTGGAGATGTCGCTCTCTCCGGAAGCGCTCTGGGTCGTCGCGCTAGGCAGCTCCGCGGAATCGCGCGCCTAGGAGCCTGGAAGCTGATCTCCCTCGCCCTGCTGCGCCGACTCGTTCACGTGGATCCCGCACTCCCACTTGGCGATGCCGGCCCAGCGCCCCGCCCGCTCGGGCTCGCCGGCGAACCGCAACCTGGTGCACGGCGCGCAGCCGATCGACGAGTACCCGAGGTCGTACAACGGGTTGTGCGGCAGGTCGTGCTCCTTCAGGTAGCGCCACACCTGCGGCTTGGTCCAGTTCGCCATCGGGTTCACCTTGACGATCGCGTTGCCCGGCTCCAGGTCGTAGCGCTCGACGATGGGGGTGTTCGCACGCGTCGGTGAAGAGTCCCGGCGCACCGAGGTCACCCACGCGTCCAGCCCTCGGAGCGCCTCGAACATCGGCCGCACCTTGTTGATCTCGCAGCACATCTCGGGGTTGCTCTCGAACAGCCGCGCACCGAACTCCGCCTCCTGCCGGTCGTTCGAGTACTCCCCGACGAGATCCACCACGTTCAGCGAGAGTCGCTCGGCCAGCTGCTCCTTGAACGCGAGGGTCTCCGCGAACTGGAACCCGGTCTCCAGGAACAGGATCGGCACGTCCGGCCGGATCCGGGTGGCCATGTGGATCACGACGGTGCCCTCGGTCTGGAAGGCGGAGGCGATCGCGAGCTTCTCCAGCCCGCTCTTCTCGAGCGCCCACGCGAGGATGTCGCTCGGCTGGGACGTCTCGAAGTCGACGTTCAGTGAAGCGATCTCGTCATCGGAAAGGAGTGTTTGCATCGGCACCGCAGGCCTTGTGGTCGGAACAGGCAGTCTACCCGTCCTGCCCCGCAAGGGCTGCGCTGCCGGTCAACCCGTATCCTTGATGCCCGAACCCGCGGCAGTCGACCCGCCCGGGCGTTCGCCTCTTCAACGGCCGGTCTCACGGCCAGACGTCAGGAAAGGAAGAACGTCCATGCCCACCATCGATCCGCACGGGGGAACCCTCGTGCAGCTCCTCGCCGAGGTACACGCAGAACCTGCGCGACGAAGCCCGCAACCTCCCCACGCTCGTCGTCTCCGAGCGCGAGCTCTCCGACCTCGAGATGCTCGCCGTCGGCGCGCTCTCGCCGCTCACCGGCTTCCAGGGTGAGTCCGACTACCACTCCGTGCTCGAGACGATGCACCTCCAGAACGGGCTTCCCTGGTCGATCCCCGTGACCCTCTCGGTCGACGAGGACGGCGCCCACCGGCTGGGCGGCTCCGACGCCGTCGCGCTCATCGCCGCCGAAGGCGAAGAGCCCCTCGCCGTCCTGCGGATCAGCGAGATCTTCAAGCGGGACCGCTCGAAGGAGGCGACGTCCGTCTTCGGGACCGAGGACCTCGAGCACCCGGGCGTGAAGGCGCTCCACGAGGCCGGCGACCGCTGCGTCGCCGGCACCCTCGAGGTCATCGCGCTGCCGGCGCACGACGACTTCGTCCAGTACCGGAAGACGCCCGCCGAGACGCGGGCAGAGTTCGAGCGCCGCGGGTGGCGCACGGTGGTGGGCTTCCAGACGAGGAACCCGATCCATCGAGCCCACGAGTACCTCCAGAAGTGCGCGCTCGAGATCGTGGACGGCCTCCTGGTCCACCCCTTGGTGGGCGCCACGAAGGCCGACGACGTCCCGCCCGACGTCCGCATGCGCTGCTACGAGGCGCTGTTCGAGGGCTACTACCCGAAGGATCGCGCGATGGTCTCGGTCTTCCCCGCCGCGATGCGCTACGCGGGCCCCAAGGAGGCGATCTGGCACGCGATCTGCCGGAAGAACTACGGCTGCACGCACTTCATCGTGGGCCGCGACCACGCCGGTGTCGGCGACTACTACGGCACCTACGACGCCCAGAAGATCTTCGAGCGGTTCGAGCCGGGCGAGCTGGGGATCACGCCGCTGATGTTCGAGCACTCGTTCTGGTGCAACCGGTGTGAGGGGATGGCGTCACCGAAGACGTGCCCCCACAGCGAGGACGAGCGGGTGTCCCTCTCCGGCACGAAGGTCCGAGAGATGCTTCGAGCCGGCGAGCGTCCGCCGCAGGAGTTCTCCCGCCCGGAGGTCGCCGACATCCTGATCCAGGCGATGCGGGACGCGGGCTAGGGCTCGTCGCGCAGGTCGCCCGCGAGCAGGCCCATCACCAGCTGGTCCGCGCGACCGCCGTGGACGAACGCGGCCTCCCGGAGGCTGCCCTCGTGCACGAACCCCGCCTTCTCGTAGGCCTTGATCGCCTGCGCGTTGTCCGCGTTCACGAACAGCGTGATGCGGTGCAGGTTCACGTGATCGAAGCCGAACCGGCAGATGGTGCGGACGGCGTCGGTGCCGTAGCCGCCCTGCCACCAGGGCCTGCCGATCCAGATCCCCATCTCCGCGGTCCGGGTGGGCGCCTCGATCCTCATCAGGTCGCACATGCCGATCGCACCCGGCTCCTCGAGCCGCTCGATCGCGAGGTTCACGTGGTCGTCCTTCTTCCGCGCGGACTCGATCCACTCGTGGAAGGACTCGACCGGCTGGGGGAACGGCATCCCGAGCCCGCTCCGCACCCCGTGGTCGTTGAAGAGCTCGTTCAGGGTGTCGTCCGACGGCTCGGGCGCGCGCAGGCGGACGAGCCGGCCGGTCAGGAACGGAGGATGCAGCTCCACGGGCGCAAGGATAGGCCGCAAGGTTCGGCGCAGGGATGCCGAAGAAGGGAAGAGTGGCGCCGCGACCGAGGCGGGTTGAGCCGCAGCCAGACTCACTGGTAGCCTCGGTCGCGCCGTCGATCCCCGTCGATGCACAGGGAGGCACCAGGCCACGGCCCCTACCCGCAGATGGATCGGAACCGTCCTCGCGCTCATCCTGGGCGTCGCTGCGCTGACGGCGATCCCCGCCTGGGCCGACACGGAGTCGGAGCTCGACGCCGCCAAGGATCGGCTCGAGACCGCGCGATCCGAGCTCGATCGGGTCAACGGCCTCTGGCAAGAGACCGAGGCACGACTCGCTCGGGCGCAGGACGCCAGGGCCCAGGCGCAGGCGGAGATCGATCAACTCGAGGACGACCTCGCGCGGATCCGCAAGAGCCTGAACGACCGCGTCGCGGCCGCGTTCATGTCCGGCGGGTCCCTCTCGATCGGCGCGCTCCTCACCTCGGACTCGATCCAGGATGCGACCGATCGCCTCCAGTACACGCAGAGCGTGGTCCAGGGCGATGCCGACCTCGCCACGGAAGTGGCGGTCAAGGCGGAGGAGCTGCGCCGCCAGGAGGCACGGCTGCAGCAGGCCGCGCGGCAGGAAGCGGAGGCCGCCGCCGACCTGAGGACGCAGAGCGCGGAGATCGAGGCCAAGGTCGCGACAGCTGAACGACGTGGTCCATGAGCTGGAGGCGAAGCTCGAAGCGGCCGAGGCCCGGTCCCTCAACCTCGGCGGCCGCTCGGGCTCGGTCTCCATCACCGGCACCGGCGCGATCCAGACCTGCCCCGTCGCCGGGCAACGACCTCGTTCGTCGACTCCTTCGGATGGTCCGCGGCCCGGCGGCCGCAGCCACCAGGGCATCGACCTGATCGCCGCCTACGGCACGCCCGTGGTCGCGGTGGCACCCGGGACCGCTCGCCGGCGTCGAGCATCCTCGGCGGACTCGGCGTCGTGCTGGAGCACGACAGCGGCGGGGACTGGACGTTCTACGCGCATCTCTCCTGCTATGGGACCCTGGCCACTGTCGGCGCGGGACCGTGATCGGCGCCGTCGGCCGACCGGGACGACGACCGTCAACCACCTCCACTTCGAGTATCACCCGACCGGCGGGGCGGCGGTCGAACCCGTACGTCGCGCTCCTCGCGGTCTGCTGAGCCGCGAGAGCCGGTAGTAGCATCGCCGCCGTGAACGAGGAGCACCCCGCCAACCGGCGCATCGATCGGATCCGCGACCCTTCCTACCTCGTGGGGATCGACGCCATGACGCTCGAGGACGTCCGGGCGCGGCGCGACGAGTCGATGGCCGAGCGCGAATACCTCTCCCTGCTCCGCCGGCTCGTGCAGGGTCGCGCCGAGATCCTGAAGGCGGAGCTCGCCGCCCGGGGGAGCGACGAGCACCGGCCGCTGATCGATCGCCTGTCGGAGATCCTCGCCTCCGACGAGCCGACCACCTCCCGCGGGGAGGCGATGCACGTCTCGATGCCCGAGGAGGAGATGCTGCTCGCGCGCCGCCGGATCGAGCGCCTGGTGGCGGATGCCGGCATCAGCGATCCGACGGAGCTGGACGACGCGCACCTCGAGGAGTCGATCGAGGTGCTGGCCGGCGAGGAGCAGGAGGTGTCGAGCCAGCGCTCCGACGTCCTGCGGGTGCTGGACGCGCTCCAGGACGAGCTCAAGCGGCGGTACAAGGAGGATCCGAGCCTCGCCCTGAGCTGATCGGCCCGCGACGGTTGGCTCGACGTTCGCACCACCGCGACATCCCCCTGATGCTGCGGAGCGAAACCCCCTGTCGCCCGATACCCGCCTCCTCGGGGCCGCGTGCGAACGTGGCGCCTCTTCTCCCCGAGGACGGGGGCAGCACGACCGGGGCGAGACATGAACGATCTGGAACCAAGGGGAGTCGACGAGGCCGCACGGCAGGATCCGCTCGAGGATCCCGAGGCGGGTTCCCTGCACGACCAGCTCAAGATCTTCGCCCGGGAGGTCGGCGTCCTCTACTCGGCCGAACGCGTCCGCCGTCGCGAGCTCGAGCACGCGCTCGAGAGCGCCCGGGAGATGTACGTCGCCACGATGAAGTCGCTCGCCCACGTGGTGGAAGCGAAGGACCCCACCACGCGCGGGCATCTCGATCGGACGGCCCACTACGGTCTCGCGCTCGCGCGCAGGGTGGATCCGGCGCTGGCGGAGCGTCCCGAGGTCGCCTACGGCTTCTTCCTCCACGACATCGGGAAGGTCGGGATCCCCGAGTCGATCCTCTGCAAGGCGGGACCGTTGACCGAGCTCGAATGGATCGTGATGCGCTCCCACCCGAACCAGGGAGCGCGGATCGTCGAGCCGATCCCCTTCATGGGCGAGGCCGTCGAGATCGTCCGCAGTCACCACGAGCGCTTCGACGGCGGCGGCTACCCGCTGGGTCTCCGCGGAGAAGAGATCCCGCTCGCGGCCAGGATCTTCGCGATCGCGGACTCGTTCGACGCGATGACGAGCGACCGGCCCTACCGATCGGCGCTCTCCACCGAGGAGGCCGTCGCGGAGATCTGCGCCGGATCCGGCACGCAGTTCGACCCGACCTGTGTCGATGCGTTCCGGGTCCTCGCGGCCGAGGACGACAGCTTCGTCCGCCGCGGCCGGATCCTCACCCCGGCGTTCGCCACCGGCTGAGCCGGGCCGCCTCCCGCAGGCGTCGGTAGGCTCCCTCCTCGATGACGGCTCCCGCCGAGCTGGTCCACGTCGTTCGCAACGGTCTCGTCGAGTCCGTGCACGTGGGTGACGTGGCCGTCTGCGACCCGGATGGACGGCTCCGTGCCTTCGCGGGCGACCCCGATCGCCTCCTCTTCGGTCGGTCGTGTGAGAAGCCGTTGCAGGGCGCGGTGTCGTTCGCCGCGATGGACGAGCCCGAGCTGTCCGACGACGAGGTCGCGGTGATGTGCGCCTCCCACTCCGGAGAGGACGTCCACGTGGCGGCCGTTCGCCGCTTGCTCCGGCGGGGACCGGTGCCCGTCGGGGCTCTGCGAACGCCGCGCGACCGCGCGACCAAGGGAGCCCGAGCGCGCATCTGGGACGGCTGTTCGGGGAACCACGCGGGGCTCCTGGTCGCGGCGGCGCACCGCGGCTGGGACCTCGAGACCTACCGGGCTCCGGGGCATCCCCTCCAGCGTCGGGTGCTCCGGGCCGTGAAGGTCTCCACCGACGTCGAGCGCCCACGGATCGGCGTGGATGGATGCGGGATCCCCGTCCACGGTGTCCCGTTGCGGGCGATGGCCACGATGTTCGCCCGCTTCGGCTCCCCGGATCGGCTGGGGCGGCTCGCCTCGGCGACCGACCGGATCGTCCGCGGCATCCTCGCCGCTCCCCACCTCGTCGGCGGCACCGGGCGTCTGGACACCGACGTGATGACCGCGGGCGCGGGGCAGGTGATCGCCAAGGAGGGGGCCGAGGGGCTCGTCTGCGCTGACCTCCCTGGGGCAGGGCCTCGGCATCGCGCTCAAGGTCACGGACGGGAACTGGCGCCGCCTCGCTCCCGCCTTCGTCGAGCGTGCTGCGACAGCTCGAGGTCCTGCCGGCGTCGGCCTTCGACGGGCTCGCTCGCCACGAGCGCCTGCCGGTGCTCGGCGGCGAGGAGTCGCAGGGCAGCGTCGAGGCGGTCGTCCGGCTCCGAAGAGTCCGGTGAGGCTCGGCGACGGGATGAAATCCGCCCCCCTCGGTGGTTGCATCTGTCCGTGAGCATCATCGAGACCCGGAAACCACGCGTCGCCGTCCTCGCCGTGCACACCTCTCCCGTGGACCAGCCGGGCACGGGCGACTCGGGCGGGATGAACGTCTACATCCGATCCGTGGCCGAACGATTGGCCGGCCAGGGTGTGGAGGTCGACCTCTTCACGAGGTGCCGCGGAGGAGACACCCACGACGTCCGTGAGATCGCGCCCGGGATCCGTGTGGTGAGCGCCAAGGCCGGGCCCTGTCAACCGGTGCCGAAGTCCGCGGTGCACCGGTACCTCCCGGAGTTCCTCGGGGGCGTGCTGCGGGTGGCGCGAGAGAACGGCAACCACTACGACCTGATCCACAGCCACTACTGGCTCTCCGGCTGGGTCGGCCGGGCGGCGAAGGACATCCTCGGGGTCCCGCTGGTGGCCTCGTTCCACACGCTCGGCAAGGTGAAGAACTACTCGCTCGCCTACGGCGACTCGCCGGAGCCTCTCGAGCGGCTCCGGGGCGAGGAGCTGGTCATCGGCGAAGCGGACAGGATCCTCGCGCCGACGCCGGAGGAAGCGGGGCAGCTCGTGGGTCTGTACGGAGCCGATCCGGACCGCATCCGCATCGTCCCTCCGGGCGTGGACCATCGGATCTTCCGCCCACGGGATCGGGGCGCCGCCCGCGCCCGGCTGCACCTGTCCGGGCTCCGCCTGGCCCTGTTCGTCGGGCGCCTGCAGTCCCACAAGGGACCCGACGTCGCGATCCGCACGATCGCCGAGGTGGTCGCGCGGAGTCCGCACCTCGCGCAGGACCTGGTCCTCGCGATCGTCGGCGGCCCCAGCGGCGAGCACGCCGGCGCCGAGGTCGCCCGACTGATGGAGCTGGCGTCCGCCCTCGGCGTGGCCGACCGGGTGATGCTGTTCCCGCCGCAGCCGCACGCGCGGCTCGCCGACTTCTACTCGGCCGCCGACGTGGTGCTCGTGCCGTCGCGATCGGAGTCCTTCGGCCTCGTCGCCCTGGAGGCCCAGGCGTGCGGGACGCCGGTCGTCGCCGCCGCCGTGGGCGGGCTCCGGACCGTCGTCCGGGGCGGCGGGCTGCTCGTCGAGGGACACGACCCGGCGGATCACGCGGACGCGGTGCGGCTGGTGCTCGGCGACCCGGCCCTCTCGACGCGACTCGGTCTCGCGGGCGCGCGCGAGTCGCTCGGGTTCACGTGGGACGCCACGACCTCGGAGGTCCACACCGTGTACCGGGAGCTCGTCGAGGCCGCGGCGTGATCCACGGGACGCGCGTCCTGCTGCGTCCCGTCGAGGAGCGCGACCATCCCCTGATCCACGCGTGGCAGAACGACCCCGAGGTCTGGTGGCTCATGGACTACGAGGGGCCGTTCTCGATGCAGGACATCGTCGAGAGCGAGCGACGGGCCCGCGAGGAGGGGCACCCCTACGTCATCGAGGTCGACGGGACACCGATCGGCCGGATCGGGCTCAACGCGTTCCGGCGACGCGACCGCATCTGTTCGCTCTACATCCTGATCGGGGAACGTTCGG
The DNA here is from genome assembly GCA_963711655.1 of uncultured Actinomycetota bacterium. Classification (GTDB taxonomy): domain Bacteria; phylum Actinomycetota; class UBA4738; order UBA4738; family HRBIN12; genus JAJNBA01. The sequence goes on along the minus strand of CAVQEW010000003.1, from coordinate 195,950 downwards.
CCTGGGAGCAGGGGTACGGGACCGACGCGGTCGCGGCGCTCGTCGACGAAGCGTTCGATCGCTACGACCTCGAACGGGTCGAGCTGTGGTCCACGAGCGACAACGAACGCGCGATCCACGTGTACGAGAAGTGCGGCTTCGTCGTCGACGGACGGTTGCCCGAGCGTTCGTGGAAGGGCGGCGCCTGGGTCGACCGGGTGGTGATGTCGACGACGCGCGAACGCTTCGCCACCTCCGATGTGGCCGCTGACCTGCGACGTCATCGGGGTCACTGAACGGACACCGATTTGTCACTCTTTGTCCCACCGTGTCTACCTGCATATTCATACGCTGACCTGCGGAAACGCGAAGTTGACCCCCCTGGGGGCCACCGGTATGGTTCGCCTCGCTCCAAGCAGTCGAGGTGATCGACGCGAGAGGGCCGGACGAGCGGCCGGGACACCGCGAGGTGGATCGGACGCGAGGGACCCAGCTGGATCCGCAAGGATCCGACGGGGGCCCCGACCGTCGGAGAAGGTCGCGAGACCGGACCCGGCGGCCCCGCAGGGAACGCCGCAAGGCGAACCAGGCGGGGGGTCCGCGGGAAACGGGACGCCGCGAGGCGATCCGCAGCCCGCGAAGGCGGAGGGGAGCCGCAAGGCGAACCACCGTCGGCGGTCCGGCAGCCGCGCGAAGACCGCGGAGGTTGCTTGGGGCACCAGAGCCCGAGGGGCTGAAGGTGGTTGGGAGCTTCGGTTCCCAACGAGCCGGAGGTCCCTCGGGTTCTCTCTTTTCCGCTAGCGTCCTTGCGCCATGAGCGAGACGCTGAGCCGTCGTGATCGCATCCTCGAGGCCGCGATGCGGCAGTTCGCCGACCGGGGCTACCGAGGCACCCGCGTGGAGGACGTCGCCAACGAGGTCGGGGTCGCGAAAGGGACCGTCTTCCTCGACTTCGGATCCAAGGAGGGCCTGTTCCTCGAGGCGTTCAAGCGAGCCGTCGCCCTGCTTCCCGCCTGGCTGGACGCTCCGGCAGAGGTCGTGGACCAGGGGTTCTGGGCCGTCCTCGATTGGTGGCTCCAGCGAGCGGAGGAGCAGGTCGCGGACGATCCGGTGCCGAACCGGGTCGCGCTGATCGCTCGCTACGACACCGGTCTGGACATCCGCCGGCCCGTCGATCGGTTCATGCGGAGCGAAGACCCCTACGGCACCCTCGAGTTCGTCGAGTTCGGCGTGAAGCGAGGCGAGATCCGTGACGACGTCGACGCCGAGATGATCGCGTCGACCCTGGACTGGATGGCCGAGCGATTCCAGGACGCCCTCGTGTCCGAGGACCTGGACCCGGGACTGATCCATCGCCGTCCGGAGCGACGCCCGATGCGGATCAAGGAGTTCGTCGAGGTCCTCCGGGGAGGCATCGCACCCCAGCCGGAGTGACCGCGGGCATCGCTATCCTCGGTCGATGTCCTTCTCCGAAACGGTTCTCGGTCCACTGACCCTGACCCGTCCGGGCCGAGCCGTCGTTTCGCGCTTCGTCGCCGGAGCGTCGCTCGACGACGCGATGTCGGTCGCGGCTTCCCTCGACCGCCGCCGCATCACCTCGATGCTCGACTTCCTCGGGGAGAACGTCCTCACGGAGTCGCAGGCCGAGGGTGCTCGGACGGCGCATCTGGACGCGCTCGCCGCGATCCGAGGGGCGCCGGACCTCGATTGCGCGATGTCCCTGAAGCTCACGCAGCTCGGGCTCGAGATCTCCTCGGATGCCTGCCTGACCAACGTCGAGGCCATCTTGGACGAGGCGGCTCGATCGGGGACGGTGGTGACGATCGACATGGAGTCCATGGGGTACGTCGACGCGACCCTGCACGTCTTCCGCGAGGCGCACGCCCGGTACCCGAAGGTGGGCGTCGCGCTCCAGAGCTCCCTCCGACGGACCGAGCGCGACCTGGAGGAACTGCCGCCCGGCTCGCGGATCCGCCTCGTCAAGGGCGCGTACCTCGAGCCGCCGGAGGTCGCCTACCGGAACAAGCACGAGGTGGACGCGAGCTACGCGCGTCTGTTCACCACGTTGCTCGCTCGCGGACATACGATCGATGTCGCGACGCACGACCCGCGCCTGCTCGAGGGTGTCCGACGACGCGTGGACGCGGCAGGCGACGGCTGGGTCCGGGTGGAGCTCCAGATGCGGTACGGTGTGCGCCGCGACCTGCAGGCCAGGTTCGCGGGGGAGGGATACCCCGTCCGCGTGTACGTCCCGTACGGCACGGAGTGGTATCCCTACCTGACGCGGCGGCTCGCCGAGCGGCCCGCCAACGTGTGGTTCTTCCTCTCGGACCTGTTGAGGATCAGATGACGGAACGTTCGATCGCATTCCTCGGTGTGGGCAGGATGGGCGAAGCCCTGGTCGCCGGGCTGCTCCGTTCCGGCGGGCGGGCCAAGGACGAGATCCTCGTGACCGGCCGGCGCGAGGAGAGGATCAGCGAGCTGACCGAGCGTCACGGCGTCGCCGCGACGCTCGACAACGCGGAGGCGTGCCGCTTCGCCAAGGTCCTCGTGCTGATGGCCAAGCCCCAGGACTTCGAGACCCTGCTGCTGCAGATCGCGGACCACGTGACGACCGAGCACCTCGTCGTGTCGTTCGCCGCGGGCATCCGGACCTCGTTCGTGGAGAAGCACCTCGCGGCCGACGTTCCCGTCGTCCGCGTCATGTCGAACGTCCCGGTGTTGGTGGACGAGGCGATGTCGGTCGTCGCGCCCGGCCGCCACGCCGGCGACGAGCATCTCGCCGTGGCGGAGGAGCTCCTCGGGACCGTCGGCAAGGTGCTCCGCCTGCAGGAGCGATACCTGGACGCCGTGACCGCCACGAGCGGCTCGGGGCCCGCGTACTTCTTCCTGCTCGCCGAGGCGATGATCGAGGCCTGCATCCTGCTGGGCCTCTCGCGCGACGTCGCGAGCCAGCTGATCATCCAGACGATGATCGGCTCCGCCAAGATGCTCCGGGACACCGGCACGCATCCCGTGCAGTTGCGTGAGATGGTCACGTCACCGGGCGGCACCACGATCGCGGCGATCCGCCACCTCGAGGAGGCCGGCGTGCGCGCCGCGTTCCTGAACGCGATCGACGCCGCCCGCAAGCGGAGCGAGGAGCTCGCGCGCGGCGGCGACGACGAGGACGACTGAGGACAAGGAGCAGCACATGGGACGAGGAGACCTGGCGAAGGTGCGCGACGCGCACGACCGCGGGCGGAAGAAGAAGGACCGGGAGAAGCGGCAGGCGGCCGAGCGCGCCGCCGCGCGGAAGGAAGCCCGGAAGAAGAAGTAGCGCCCTCGGCAGCGGTCAGGCGCGTGCGCCCAGCCGGTTCCTGAGGGTCCCGATCCCTTCGGCCGCGAGCTCCACCTCGGCGCCCGGCCACAGCCGGCGGTTCGGGTCGTCGTCGCGCGCGGGGAACGGCCCCAGCGCGAACGCGTCGCCCCGCTCCAGCACCGTCCCGCGTGAGGCCGCCGCGATCAGGCCGAAGAGGCTGCGTGCCGAGCCGTTCAGGTTCCCCTTCGCGAGCTCGGCGCCGTCCACCTTGGCTTCCAGGAACATCGACTGTGGATCGCACTCGTCGACGGTCACGACGCACGGGCCGATCGCGATCGGGACGCCGGAGGAACTGCCGACCGGATCGCCGGAGGCGTCCTTCGCCACCCAATCGCTCACGAGCGTGTACCCGAAGATCCGAGCCGCGACCGCGTCCGTCTCGACGTCGCTCGTCTCGATGGCCAGGACCGCTGCCACCTTCGGCTCGTAGTCGAGCCAGGCCGCGTCGGAGGGCCACGGGATGTCCTGCTCGGGGCCGGCGATCGTCCGCTCGACGCCGATGCCATCCCCGGCCTCCCTGCTCTCGGGGCCGGCGGGCAGGAGCAGGGATCGCGGGAACAGGGGCGGGAGGACACGTGCCTGTTTGACGACGTGGTCCTTCGCGTCATCGCGTGCGAGGGCGGCGCGGGCGGCGTCCAGCACCGTCCCCCGGCTGCTCTGTACGAACGCCTCGAGGGTGGTGGGAAAGGCCGGGTGCCCGACGGCGTCGGGCAGATCGACCACCCTCCCATCGAGGATCGCCCCCAGACGCCGGTGCCCCCTCCGGTCGTAGGTCACGAGCCTCATCTCAGGGAGACCGAGCATACGCCCGGTCCCTCCGCGAATCTCCGGTTCGGTTCGGAAATCGGCGGCGCCCGGACGTCGCGTGCTCACCACGGGCGCGTGGCGATACCATCCCTGGCGCCGCGCCGAGTTCGCGTCCAGATGAGGCGTCCAGACGAGGCGCCCAGACGAGGCGCCCAGACCGAAGGAGCTTCCCGATGACCGACAAGTTCCGGATCACCTACGCCACCCTGTCCGCGGACAACGAGGACCTGCAGCGCAACTACGACGAGGCCGTGGAGCGCGCTCGCGCGGAACTGGGCAAGGAGTGGCCCTTCGTCGTGAACGGCGAGGAGCGATGGACCGACGAGAAGTACGAGGAGCCCTCGCCGATCGACAAGGATCTCATCATCGGCCGCTTCTCCCAGGCATCCCCGAAGGACGCCGACGACGCCGTGAAGGCCGCCAAGGAGTTCTCGCTCGAGTGGGAGCGGATGGGCTGGCAGGAGCGTGTGCGGATCCTCCGCAAGGTGGCCGACGTGATGGAGGAGCGCCTGTTCGACCTCGCCGCCCTGATGGCGTTCGAGGTCGGCAAGAGCCGCCTCGAGGCCCTCGGCGACGTCCAGGAGACCGCGGAGCTGATCCGCTGGAACTGCGACGAGGTCGAGAAGCACGAGGGATTCCGGACGCCGATGTCGGGGATGGGGGCCGCCGGCGACTTCTACGACGTGATGCGCCCGTACGGGGTATGGGCGGTGATCAGCCCGTTCAACTTCCCGTTCGCGCTCGCGGGCGGTCCGTCCTCCGGGGCTCTGGTCGCCGGCAACGCCGTGGTCCTCAAGCCCTCGAACCAGGGCGCGCTCATGGGCTACAAGCTCTACGAGTGCTACCGGGACGGCGGTGTGCCACCCGGCGCCTTCCATCTGCTCCTGGGACGCGGCGTGGAGGTCGGCGAAGCGATCTGGCGGCACGCCGACGTGAACGGGATCACGTTCACCGGCTCCTACGCGGTGGGGATGGACATCTACAAGAACTTCGTGCAGGACGTCCCGAAGCCGGTGATCGCCGAGATGGGTGGCAAGAACCCCGCGATCGTGGCGAAGAGCGCCGACCTCGACGTCGCGACCGACGGCGTGCTGCGCTCCGCGTTCGGCTTCACGGGCCAGAAGTGCTCGGCGAACTCGCGCGTCTACGTCGAGCGCGAGGTCTACGACGAGTTCGTGCAGCTCCTCAAGGACAAGACCGAGAAGCTGAAGGTCGGCAACCCGATCGAGCGCGACGTCTTCATGGGTCCCGTCGTGAACGAAGAGGCGATGGCGACGTTCGAGCAGGCCGCCGGCGAGGCGAAGAAGAACGGCAACGTGATCACCGGCGGCGAGCGACTCACCGACGGCGACCTCGAGCGGGGGCTGTTCGTGCAGCCCACGATCGTGGAGGCGCCGGAGGACAGCTGGCTCTGGAAGAAGGAGCTGTTCGTGCCGTTCCTGGCGGTGGCGCCGTACGACGAGCTCGACGACGCGATCGACAAGGCGAACGACACCGAGTACGGGCTCACGGCCGGGTTCTTCAGCAAGGACCGGAAGGAGATCGATGACTGGCTGGACAAGATCCAGGCCGGCGTCGTCTACGTGAACCGGCGGGCGGGGGCCACCACCGGCGCCTGGCCCGGCGTCCAGCCGTTCGGCGGCTGGAAGGGATCGGGCACGACGGGCAAGGCCGGCGGGGGTCCGTACTACGTGACGCAGTACCTCCGCGAGCAGTCCCGGACGGTGATCGAGGAGTGACGCCGGAGGGTCTCGCGGGGGCCGAGGCGCCCAGGTTGGTCACGGAGCTTCCCGGGCCGAAGGCCCGGGAAGTCCTCGAACGGGATGCGCGCACCACGTCGCCCTCGCTGCCGCGCGCCTACCCCTTCGTCCCCGCACGCGGGTCCGGGTCGGTCGTGGAGGACGTGGACGGCAACGTCTTCCTGGACGTGAACGCGGGCATCGCGGTCACGTCCACGGGGCATTGCCATCCCACGGTGGTGGAGGCGATCCAGCGGCAGGCGGCCGAGCTGATCCACTACTCGGCGTCGGACTTCTACCTGCCGATCTACTCCGAGCTCGCCGAGCGGCTCGCCGAGCTCGCGCCGATGTCGGGCGGCGTCCGGTCGTTCTTCACGAACTCCGGCACCGAGGCGGTGGAAGCCGGGATCAAGCTCGCTCGGTGGTCCACCGGCCGTCAGTACGTGATCGCCTTCTACGGATCGTTCCACGGGCGGTCCTACGGGAGCGTCTCGCTCACGGCGTCGAAGGCGAAGTACCGGGCGGGGTTCGGCCCGCTCCTGCCCGGCGTCCTCCACGCGTACTACGGCGACGGCCGCGACATGCAGGTCCCGCCGCGGGGCGACGAGGAAGGTTTCCCGACGATCGACCACATCGAGGGCTTCCTGATGCAGAAGATCGTGGCGCCCGAGGAGGTCGCCGCGATCGTGGTGGAGCCCGTCCTGGGGGAGGGCGGCTACATCGTGCCGCCGGAGGGCTGGCTCGCGGCGCTGCGTGAGCTCTGCGACCGTCACGGGATCCTGCTGATCGCGGACGAGGTGCAGTCCGGGATGGGCCGCACCGGGAAGATGTGGGCGGTCGAGCACATGGGCGTGGAGCCCGACATCCTCCTGTCGGGCAAGGGGATCGCGAGCGGCATGCCGCTGGGCGCGATGATCGCCAAGGACTCGGTGATGACCTGGACCACCGGCACCCACGGGTCGACGTACGGAGGCAACCCCCTCGCGTGCGCGGCCGCGATCGCGACGCTCGACGTGATCCGGGATGAGGAGCTGTTGGAGAACGCCGCCAAGGTCGGCGACCTGCTGATGCACGGCCTCCGCGACATCCAGAGCCGCCACGACGCGATCCGGGAGGTCCGGGGGCTCGGCCTGATGATCGGGGTCGAGCTGCCCGATCATGCGGCGGCCGCGGCCGTCGAGCACACCGCGTTCGAGCGGGGCCTCCTCCTGCTCGGGTGCGGCGAGAACGCGATCCGGCTGGCGCCGCCCCTCGTGTTCCGCGAGGATCAGGCCCGAGTGGCCCTCGAGCTCTTCGAAGAGGTCGTCGCAGAGACCACTGTCGGCGCCGGGACCTGACGGGGGCCGCGAGTGGTTGCGCAGCTGGACACCGTCACGTTCGACTGCGCCGACCCTGCGCGCCTCGCCGACTTCTGGGCCCGCTCCCTCGGTTGGGAGATCGCCGACGTGGACGACGAGGGCGGTTCCATCTCCCCGGCCGAGACCAAGGACGAGACGCCGTGGCAGGGCATCTACTTCCAGAAGGTGCCCGAGGGCAAGGTCGCGAAGAACCGCGTGCACCTCGACCTTCGACCGCTCGACTCGATGGCTGCGGAGGTCGAGCGCTCGATCGCGCTCGGGGCGACGGTTCACGGGCGTGTCGACGTCGAGCGCAGCTTCTGGACGGTGATGTTGGACCCCGAGGGCAACGAGTTCTGCATCCTGCGAGGACCCGAGGACGGCTGGGCGCCGAACGCCTGATGAACGCGGGACGCGGATCCAACGGCGGGATGCACAAGGTGGCCACGATGCGCGACGCCGTCGCGGACCTCGTCAGGGACGGCGACACGGTCGCGATCGAGGGATTCACGCATCTGATCTGCTTCGCGGCCGGCCACGAGATCATCCGGCAGAAGAAGCGCGATCTCACGCTCGCTCGGATGACGCCCGACGTGATCTACGACCAGATGGTGGGGGCGGGTGTCGCGAAGAAGCTGATCTTCTCGTGGCTCGGCAACCCGGGCGTCGGCTCCCTCCACGCGGTGCGGCGCCGGATCGAAGACCAGGACCCGGGTCCGCTCGAGATCGAGGAGTACTCGCACTTCGGGATGGTCTGCCGGTACGTGGCGGGGGCCTCGAACCTGCCGTTCTTCCCGATCCGCAGCTACTACGAGTCCGACATCCCGGAGGTGAACCCGAAGATCGTCCCGATGACGTCCCCCTACGAGGACGGCGACGAGGTCTACGTGGTGCCGCCGCTCAAGCCCGACGTCACGATCGTGCACGCGCAGCGAGCCGACCGCGACGGGAACGCGCAGATCTGGGGGCTGCTGGGCTGTCAGAAGGAAGCGGCGTTCGCGGCCGATCGGGTGATCGTGGTGGTCGAGGAGCTGGTGGACGGAGACGTGATCCGTCGCGACCCGAACCGGACCGTGATCCCCGGCATCGTCGTGGACGCCGTGGTGGAGCAGCCGTTCGCCTGCCATCCGTCGTTCGCGCAGGGCTACTACGACCGGGACAACGCGTTCTACCTGGCCTGGGACGCGATCGCCCGCGACCCCGCCACCTTGGACGCGTGGCTCCAGGAGTGGGTGTACGGGCTCGATTCCCACGCGGACTACGTCGAGAAGTGGGGCGCCGAGCACTGGGCGTCGTTGAAGCCCGGCCCCGCGATGTCCGGCGAGGTCGACTACGGGAGCTACGCGTGAGCGGGGGATCGGCGGAGTACTCGAAGAACGAGCTGATGATCGCGGCGAGCGCCCGGCTGCTCGCCGGCGTCGAGAACTGCTTCGTCGGCGTCGGGCTGCCGAACATCGTGTGCAACCTCGCCCAGCGCACGGTCGCGCCGGAGCTCCAGCTCGTCTACGAATCGGGCGTGTTCGGGGCCCGGCCCCGACGACTACCGCTGTCGATCGGCGATCCGACGCTGGCCAGCGGCTCCACCGCCATCACCTCCATGTTCGAGCTGTTCGCCTTCTACCTGCAGGCCGGCCTGATCGACGTCGCGTTCCTCGGAGGGGCGCAGATCGACCGGTTCGGCAACCTCAACACGACGGTGATCGGCGACTACGAGCGGCCGAAGGTGCGACTGCCCGGCTCCGGCGGCGCGTGCGAGATCGCGATCCACGCCCGGAAGATCCTGGTGATCATGCGGCAGGCCGAGCGCTCGTTCGTCGAGAAGCTCGACTTCCGCACGTCGCCGGGTCACAGCGGCGATCCGGCGCACGACCGGGCGCGCGGCTGGTCGGGGAGCGGTCCGACGAACGTCGTGACGGACCTCGCCACCTACGGCTTCGACGAGGAGACCGGCGAGATGACGCTGCGCACGATGCATCCGGGCGTCACCCTCGAGGTGATCCGATCGAGCATGGCGTGGGAGCCGCGCGTCGCGCCGGATCTCGCCGAGACCCCGGCGCCGACGGACGCCGAGCTCCAACTCCTTCGCGAGGAGCTCGACCCGGGACGCATCTACACGAAGTAGCCTGGGTCCGTGAGCCACGTGTTCTCGCGGGCGACCCGGGACCTGCCGACGGCCGTGTCCGCAGAGGGCGCCTGGATCACCGACGCCGACGGCACGCGCTACCTGGACGCCGCCGGCGGCGCGATCGTCGTGAACGTGGGTCACGGCGTCGCGTCGGTGATCGCCGCGATCGGCGAGCAGCTCGAGCGCACGCAGTACGTCCATCCCACGGCGTTCACGACCCGGGCCGTGGAGGCGTACGCGGACGAGGTCGCCGCGATCCTCCCGATGGACGACGCGCGGATCTACCCCGTGTCCGGCGGCTCCGAGGCCGTGGAGACGGCGATCAAGATGGCGCGCGCCTATCACCTGGCGAAGGGCCAGGGCGGGCGATCGATCGTGATCGGGCGCCGGAACTCGTACCACGGGAACTCGCTGGGCGCGCTCGACGCCTCCGGCAAGGCCCCGCTCCGCAAGCCCTACACCCCCTGGCTCGGCCGGTCCCTCCACGTCTCGGCCGCGTACGAGTTCCGTTGCGAGAACCCGCAGCACCCCCACGGCTGCGGCGCCTGGCAGGCGGCCGAGCTCGAGAAGATGATCGCCTCCTACGGAGAGGACACGATCGCGGCGTTCATCGCCGAACCGGTCGCCGGTGCCACGCTCGGTGCGGCCGTGCCCGCCGACGACTACTGGCCGTCGATCGCGGAGGTGTGCCGGCGTCACGACGTCGTGCTGATCGCCGACGAGGTGATGACCGGGTTCGGTCGTACGGGCCGGTGGTTCGGGATGGACCACTGGGACGTCCGTCCCGGCATCCTCACGGCGGGGAAGGGGACCACGAGCGGCTACGTGCCGTTCGGGTTCGCGGCCGCGTCGGGCCTTGTGCACGAGACGATCGCGGCCGGACCGGGGTTCGTCCACGGCTTCACGTGGTCCCACAACGCCCTCGGCGCCGCCGCCGGGCTCGCGGTCCTCGGTGAGCTGAAGGCCGGGCTGGTCGATCGGAGCCGGGAGCTCGGGGCGCGGCTCCTGGAGGGACTCCGGACCGAGCTCGCGGACGCACCGACGGTCGGCGACGTCCGTGGCCTCGGCCTGATGATCGGGATCGAGCTCGTGCGGGACCGGGAGACGAACGAGCCGTTCCGGCGCTCCGACACGGTCGCCGAGCGCATCCTGCAGGCCGCCCGGGAGTCCGGCCTGCTCCTGTATCCCTCGACCGGGCACGTCGACGGGACGAACGGCGACCTCGTGATGCTCGGGCCTCCGTTCTCGATCTCGGATGAGGAGGCCACGCTCGTCCTCGAGCGGACGACCGCCGCCGTCCGCAGCGTCTCGTGAGCGGGGACGTCGCGCTGGTCCGCTGTCCGGACGCTCGGATCTACGACCACGGCCCGGGCCATCCGCTCCGGCCGGATCGCGTGCTCCTCACCTGGGACCTGATCGGCGCGACCGGCCTCGACCGGCGCCCCGGCGTCGGCGTCATCGACTGCGAGCAGGCCTCCGACGAGGACCTCCGGCTCGTGCACACCCAGGACTACCTGGACGCCACGAAGGCTGCCGGTCGCGGAGAGGAAGGCGACTTCTCCCGCTTCGGCTACGGCCCCGGGGACAATCCGATCTTCGACCGGATGCACGAAGCGGGGGCGCTCGTCGCGGGGGCGTCCGTGGAGGCCGCACGGGCCGTGTGGAGCGGCGAGCAGCTCCATGCGTTCAATGCCGCCGGCGGTCTGCATCACGCGATGCCCGCCAGGGCGAGCGGCTTCTGCGTCTACGACGATCCGGCGGTCGCGATCGCATGGCTCCTCCGGGAGGGGGCCGAGCGGATCGCCTACGTCGACGTCGACGTCCATCACGGCGACGGTGTGCAGGCGATCTTCTGGGACGACCCGCGGGTCCTGACGATCTCGATCCACGAGTACTTCCCCGGGTTGTTCTTCCCGGGCACCGGCGCGGCGTCCGAACGTGGAGGTCCGGGCGCGGAGGGATCGGCGGTCAACGTGCCGCTTCCTCCGGAGACGGGCGACGACGCCTGGCTCGACGCGTTCCGCGCCGTCGTCCCGCCCGCGGTCGAGCGGTTCGCGCCGGTCGTCCTCGTGACCCAGCTCGGGTGTGACACGCATGCCACGGACCCGCTCGCGCAGCTCCGGCTCACCACCCGCGCCTACCGTGAGTGCGCCGAGGAGCTGCACGCGCTCGCGCACCGGGCCGCCGCCGGACGATGGGTCGCGACGGGCGGCGGCGGCTACCAGTGGGCGCGCGTCGTCCCGCGCGCCTGGACGCTCGCCTTCGCCGAGATGGTGGGCGCGCGGGACGATCTGCCCGATGAGCTCCCCGAGGCGTTCATCGAGGAGGCCGAGCGGCGCGCGGGCGGCGAGGTCCCCGCGACGTTCTCCGAGCCGGATCTCGGTCCCGGCCGTGGCGACCACGAGGCGAGGGCGGTCGTCGACGAGGTTCGCCGTCTCGTCCTGGAACCATGAGCGCCCGCACGAAGCTCGTGTGCACGCTCGGGCCGGCGAGCGCCACGCCCAAGATGGTGGCCGGGCTCGTCGAGGCCGGAGCCTCCGTCTTCCGCATCAACTGCTCGCACGGCACGCCGGAGGAACACGCTCGGAGCGTCTCGATCGTGCGCGAGGTGGAGGACTCGACCGGCCGATCGCTCGCCGTCCTCGCAGACCTCCCGGGGCCGAAGGTTCGCCTCGCCGAGGTCGATCCGGACCCCTTCGTGTTCCGGCCCGGCCAGGCGTTCGAGATCCGGCCCGGCGGACCTGGCGACGCGACCGGGGCGGCGACCTCCTACGACGGTCTCGCGAACGACCTCCGCGTGGGCGATCGCGTCCTGCTGGCGGACGGCGCCGTGGAGCTCACGGTCACCGGCATCGAGGGGGACCGTGTGCAGACCGAATGCGTCCGGGCGGGTTCGGTCCGCAGCCACCAAGGGGTGAACGTTCCCGCCGAGCGGCTCGGCCTGCCGCCCGTCACGGAGCGGGATCGGGAGATGCTGCGGCACGTCCTCGACCTCGGGGTCGACCTGGTCGCGCAGTCCTTCGTCCGAGACCCCTCCGACATCCAGGAGCTCCGAGACGCGATGGGCGACCGGCCGCTCCCGATCGTGGCCAAGATCGAGACCCGACCGGCCGTGGAGAACTTCGAGCGGATCCTCGAGGTCGCGGACGCCGCGATGGTGGCTCGGGGCGACCTCGGCGTCGAGCTGCCGATGGAGGAGATCCCCCTCGTGCAGAAGCGGCTCCTCCGGGCGGCGCGGGTCGCCGGCCGCCCGGTGATCGTGGCCACGCAGATGCTCGAATCGATGATCCGGTCGCCCCGGCCCACCCGGGCGGAGGCGAACGACGTGGCCACCGCGGTCCTCGACGGCGCCGACGCGATCATGCTCTCGGCCGAGACCGCGATCGGCGACTATCCCTTCGAGGCGGCGTCCGCGGCGGTGCGGATCGCGAGGGCCGTCGAGTCCCAGGGCGCCGAGTACCGGGCCGCCCAACCTCCCTGTGTCCACACGGGCGAGGCCGCCGCAGTGGCGCACGCCGCCGCCTCGATCGTCGCGGGCGATTCCGACGTCGTGGCGATCACGTGCTACACGACCACGGGCCGCACCGCGGCGCTGCTCTCGGCGGAGCGTCCGCGGGTGCCGATCCACGCGTTCATCCCCGACGTGGAGGTCCGACGAGCGAACGGTCTGCTCTGGGGCGTGGAGACACACCCGGCCGATCGGCCGGAGGACACCGACCAGATGATCGCGATGATGGATGGAGCCTTGCGTGCCGCAGGGTTGGCCACGGAGGGTGACTCGGTCGTCATGGCCGCGTCCATGCCCGCCGGCCGAACGACCACGAACATGCTCAAGGTGCACCAGGTCGGCCTGACTGAGGTGTGACAGCAGGAAGAAGGAGGTCTGACAGCAGGAAACGGCAAACGGCCGTTGTGCCACGTTCCTCTCGAGCGTAGCGTGGGCCCGCGATGGCGCTCCGCTCCCCGAACGAGATCCCCGGCCGCCCCTCGGGCGTGCTCGTGCCGATCTACAGCGACAACGAGAACCCCGGCACGAAGGCGGACCACAGACGCCTCGCGGTCGAATGGCGCCGACGCCACCCGCAGTGGTGGAGGCGGCTGCTCCGCCTGAAGTCAGTTCCCCCCGCCGACTGATTCCTCCGGAGCATCCCCATCCGGGGGCTCGTCCGCGACGGGCGCGCCCATCGCCTCGAGCATCTCGTGCAGCAGGTAACCGAGGAACAGGTACGCGCGGTACGAGTCGTGGCGAGGATCGTCCGGGGGGAAGTCCTCGTCCGTCGCCTCCTCCGTGATCTCGATGCGGGTGCCGAGCACGAGCCGCAGGTCGTTCACGACGCCGACCCACGCGAGCAGCTCGTCTTCGGAGAGCGACGTGGCTCGAGCCGTGCGCTCGACGGTGTCGAGGGCCTCGAGCTTCCCCGTGCGGGGCGATCCCCCGAGGCTCGTCTCGAACTCGAGGTTCCGGAGCGGGTCGTCCTCGTAGGCGGGTGGGAAGAGCCGGGCGACCGCCGGGTCGCTCGATGGATCCTCCGACTCGAGGAGGGCGCGGGACTGCTGACAGAGCTCGACGAGGAGCCCGCGCACTCCCTGGCTGAGGCGGACGGTGTACCGGTCGCCCTCCTGCTCGAACGCCGGTTCCAACGCTTCCATCGCTACGCCTCTCGCTGCAAGGTCGCCCACAGCCCGTGCGCGTGCAGGCGGGCGACGTCGGACTCCGCCTTCTCCCGCGGACCGGACGACACGACCGCCCGTCCTTTCGTGTGGACGTCCCACATCAGGCGCTCGGCTTTCTCCCGTGGGTAGCCGAACAGGCGCATGAACACCCAGGTCACGTAGGTCATCAGGTTGATCGGGTCGTTCCACACGATCACGATCCACGGCAGGTCGGGCTCGTTGACCTCGTCCTCGCGGGGGCGCTCGACGCGCGCCGGTCTCGTCGTGGTCGTGCCGGTGCTCACCGATCCCGCTCCCGCGGCTCGTCGTCGACGGACATCGTGATCGCGACCGTGTCGCCGGTGTCGCGTCCTGCTGCTGCGAGCGTGGCCTTGTGGACGCCGAGGACGAGACGACCGCCCATCGATGCGATGTTGCTCCGGTACTCGGTTCCGTCGAGCGTCCCGCGCACCCGCGTCATGTGCTTCGCCCCGATGCGCTCGGCGAGCGAGCGGTCGACCTCCACCACGTGCCCGCCGCCACGGGCGGACTCCACCTCGGCCGTGAAGCTGACACGGCTCATGGCGAGGGCGTGGTGCCCCGGGTCCGACGGATGCGCCGGACCCCCCATCGGTACAGCGGCGGCGTCACGACGCGGAACAGCTGGAGTGGGCTCAACCATCGGGGGACCGAGTACTCGGGGGCGATGTCCTCCTGCACGACCTTCACGATCGCATCGATCACGGTGCGCATCTTGAGGACGGCCCAGTCCGGCAGATCCCCTTGTGGGAATCCCTCGGTGTCGACGAAGCCGGGGTTCACGGACGTGACGTGCACGTTGCGACCCTCGGTCTCGTAGTTCATCGCCTCGGAGAACGCCACCACGGCATGCTTCGTGGCGCCGTAGATCGGGTTGCCCGGCGTCGCGAAGCGCCCGGCCATCGAGCCGATGTTGACGACGTGCCCCCTGCCGCGCGCGAGCATGCCCGGGAGGAAGGCGCGGGTCGCCGAACATCACGCCGAGGACGTTCAGTCGCACATGGTCCTCGATCCGCTCGTAGTCCAGCTTCGTGAACTCGCCGCCGCCTCGCATCCCGGCGCTGTTCACGAGCACGTCGGTCGGGCCGAAAGCCTCCTCGGCCACCGCGCGGAGCGTGCGGAGCTGATCCGGCTCGGTGACGTCACAGGTCGCGGCGAGGGCTCGGCCACCCTTCTTCTCGATGCGCTCGACGATCGCGTCCAGACGCTCGGTCCGGCGCGCCGCGAGCACGACGCGAGCTCCCCGTTCCGCGAACGCGATCGCGGACGCTTCGCCGATCCCGGACGACGCGCCGGTGACGACGACCACGGCTCCCTCGATGCGCAGAAGGTCCCCCTCGTACGATGGTGGTGCCTTGGACGTTATCGGAGCTCACGCCAGGCGTCTGCCGGTGCTCGACGAGCGCTGGGAGGTGCGCCCGTACCCGCGGGAGGAGCTGGCACGCGCGTTGGTGGCCGGCGGGGTCGCCGGCCCGGCGGGGCACCCGCACCACAACGTGTTCGGGAACATCCGGATGCTCGTCGACCACGATCCCGACAAGCTCTTCGGGCTCTCCGACATGCCGGAGCCGTTCGGGTTCGAGGACATCGTTCGCCTCGTCGGCGAGGCATCGGGCGTGCCGATCGACGCGCTCGCGACGGAGGGCTCGCCCGACATCGACGCCGCTGCCGTCCTGGACGCGTGCGAACGGATGGGGGAGCGGCTGTCGGAGGCGGCTCGTCGCGGCGAGCGAGTGCTCTTCGCCACCGGGCACCCAGGAGATCTCGACCCGTTGTACGGCGCGATCGCGGACCTCGTCGCGGCGCGCGGGGCTCGGATCGTCCGGCCGGGGGAGGGGATCTTCTGGAGCGATCTGGGTGCCGGCCGCCGTTGGACGATCGCCTTCCATGGATCGGTCGGGATGGTGACCGACGAGGAGCGTCCCCGCCATTCGCACCGCCCGGATCCGATGGAGGTCATGCTGACGGCCGAGCGCCCCGATCTCGTCGTCGCCGACCACGGCTTCGCCGGCGCGGCGATCGAGGCCGGCGTGGAGACGCTCTCCATCGCCGACGTGAACGACCCGGCGCTCATCGTCGCGAAGGCCCAAGGCCGCACGGAGGTCGTCGTCGTCCTGGACGATCACGTCCCGGCGGACGCGTACTGGCCTTGCTTCCAGGCGGTCGCTTCGCGCCTCTGACGCTAGACGCGGTGTGCGCCGTCGGGCGTTTCGGTTTCGGAAGCCGTGATGTCGACGATCTCGTCATCCGTGTCTTCGGCGGCTCGCGGTTCCCGGCGAGGGTTTTCAACCTGTAGGCGACGCCCTGACGGGTGATCTCGAGGGCCTCGGCGATGTCCTCGAGCGAGGCCCCCAGGTCCCGGGCTCTCAGAAGAGCCTCCGCCTCCACCGAATCGAGGTCCGCCCGGAGCTCGCGGATCGCCTGCAGGGCGTCCAGCGGGAACGCATCGACGCTCTCGAGCTTGCGCAGCAGGGCACGTCGATCGTCGGTCACGCGGCGGAGCATACGGGCAGTGGCTGTCAGTCACAAGAACCCGGCACCTGTGCAAGGCAGTTTGCCTTCCGCCATTGCCCTGCCGCGCATACCACCCAGGTCCGGGCCTCGTGCGCCGTAAAGAGCCTTTGACGTCGGCCGTTCGGGGGTATTGACGGGTGACCCCCATTCGACCTACGCTGCTCCGTCACGCAACTGCTGTACAGCAATTGCGGGAGGATGGGCACCGGTCGGTGCGCTCGGAGGGGCTCTTTTCGAGCTGAGCGCGCCGGCTGGTTCAACTGAGAGGACGGGGTGGATGGGCCGGAGGAAACCAGCTTCTTCTGATTGGGTCGAGCACGAAGGTAGGCAGATCGTGGGCATCCGGACGGCGATCCCGCCGATTCTCACAGCGGGTCCGCAAGCCGATCGCCACATCGCTCGTACTGACCGTCATCTTGACGCTCATGGCTCCGACGGCCTTCGCCGACGAGCCGATCACCGACCCGACGCCCACCGAGTCACCCAGCCCCGACCCGAGTCCCTCCGCAGAGCCGAGCCCCGCACCGTCCCCGGAGCCCAGCGTCGAGCCCTCACCCGAGCCGACCACCTCTCCGGATCCATCCCCCGAACCCAGTCCCACCACTGAGCCCAGCCCGGAGCCCTCTCCCTCCGAGGCACCCTCGGTCACCGACTCTCTGATCGTCCGTCTCGTCCCCGGCCTGTCCTCGGTCGAGGAAGCGGCGGTCCTCGCTCTCGGCGGCGGTGTCGAGACATCCGCGATCCCGGCCCTGCGGATGCACGTCGTCGAGGTCGCAGCGGCCACGTCGGCTGACTCGATCGCGGCGTACCGCGCCGACCCCCGCGTCGACTCGGTCGACCGCGACCGCGTCCGCGAGGTCGGAGGCCACGCCGGACGATCCCTCCTACCCCGACCAGTGGGCACTCCCCGCGATCGGTTGGGACCAGGCGTACGGCGTGACCGACCCCGCGGGTTCGGCGACGATCGCCGTCCTGGACACGGGCGTCGACGCTGTCGGTGACCTCTCGGTCGTCGGCGGCTACTCGGCGCTCGGCGGCGGCACCGGCGACGCGAACGGCCACGGCACGTGGATGGCCTCGATCGCCGCCGCGACGGTGAACAACGGCAGCGGCATCGCCGGCGTCGGCTACGACGGCGTCAGCGTGATGCCGGTCAAGGTCCTTTCCGCGGACGGCACCGGACAGGACTCCGACATCATCTCCGGGGTCGTGTGGGCAGCCGATCACGGCGCCGACGTGATCCTGATGGCGTTCTCCAACCCCGGCTACTCGCAGGCGTTGCAGGACGCGATCGACTACGCGTGGTCGCGCGGCGCGGTGTCGGTGGCGGCCGTCGGCAACGACGGCTCGACGTCCCCGACCTACCCGGCCGGCGA
Organism: uncultured Actinomycetota bacterium; assembly: GCA_963711655.1. GTDB lineage: Bacteria > Actinomycetota > UBA4738 > UBA4738 > HRBIN12 > JAJNBA01. The sequence continues at coordinate 178,020 of CAVQEW010000003.1, read as the reverse complement.
CGCGAAGGTCGTCGGCGTCGCCGCGACGAACCAGGACGACACCCTCTGGTCCGGCTCGAACTCCGGCGAGGCCGCGTTCATCTCCGCGCCCGGCGTGGGGATCTCCGCGAACGACACCTCCGGCACCACGAGCGTCACCGGCACCTCGGCCTCCGCCGCGATCGTGGCCGGCGCAGCCGCGCTGTTGAAGGCGAACGACCCCGCCGCGTCCAACGGCACGGTGGTCGGTCGGCTCGCTCGGAACACGGACGCCGGGGGCGCCGGCAACGGCCGCCTCAACCTGGCTCGTTCCCTCTCCGATGTCGCGACCGACGAGGTCGTCCCCGCCGGCGCCCCCGGCGGCGGCCCGATCGTCGGTCCGTACGTCGTGGCCGCCTGCAACACCGCGACTCTCTCGGTCACGGGCGCGCAGAATCCCGCGACTGTTGGCCAGGGCGGTTCTGCGCAGTACGTGATTACGCTCAATAAGACCGGCGGAAACGGCTGTATCTACAATTTCAGTGTCTCTGGGCTGGCTGCTGGTGCGACAGCGTCATTCTCGCCGTCTTCGCTCAGCCCCGGTTCCGGCAATGTGACGCTCACCACGACGCTCACGGTTACGACCACGCTCGCAACACCACAAGGCACTGACCCGTTCACAGTGATCGCGACGAGTACGGACGGCGCATCTTCACCGCGATCCGCACCGTGAACACGAACCTCGTGGTTGGTCGCACCCGCACCGGACGGCACGTTCAGTGTGACTCCGACGTCCGTCACTCCGTCAACGACTCAAGGATCCACGCTCACGTATTCGCAGACGACGGGCACCACGCATGCGTCCGGAACGCCTGACTCGCGGAACGCGCAGTGCATCCAATTCACCCTGACCGGCTTCACCGCGCTTTCCGGTGCTGTCGTTACAGCCCCAGTTGGTCACACCTGGACCGTGCCCGCCGGAGGGATCTCCGGATCCACCGTGACCGTTCTGGCTTCCACTCCCGGCGACCAGCTCCATCTGGGCGAGGACATCCTCCTTGACATCAGTGCCACCTCACCGGCCGCGACCGGACCGCGAGGCTGGACGGCCTGCGTTCGCGGCGACCAACGCCGGCAGAACTGCTTGCCAGGGCAGTGCCGACCTGGAGAGCGCGACGGTGACTGTCGCCGCTCCTCCCGCGCCCGGCGCCGGCGGCGGAGCCGCGAATCTCGACCAGTGCCGCGAATGGGGACTTCAACTCGTTCATGGTCTGCACGGGCGGGAACTGGGTCAACGGCAACCTGAACCCCAATAACTCCCACTACCGCGAGGGCGACTCGGTTCCCTTCCGGATGACGGATGGACGGATTCAACACCACCGGTCCTCACACCTCGTCATCGAATACGACAACACGCAAGAGCGGGGCTCACGCCTACGACTACCTGACGTCCTATAACCGCACGGAGGGGACAGCGAACCCGTGCTCCGGCGTGACCGGATGCACTCTCGCCGGCGCCACTTTCTTCCCGATCCCGACCGACCCCAGCCTCGCGAACGCCTCGCCGCCGGTCATCCCGATCGCGCAAGCCCAGCGCCAGATGGCGATCTGGAACGGCACGATCACGGGCATCAGCTACACGGCGGGACCCGCAGTCGGAGCAACGGTGGCAGTCCTGAAGGCACCAACCTACCACGCAGGTCGACCATCACGTTCACGGCCGCTACCGCCGGCTCGAATGTCGTCTTCGCTTGGGGCGGCCACGTGGCGTCCTACATCGACTGGGGCGAGGGCGACAGCGCCGCCGGGATCACTGGCTCGCCGTACCACATGCGCCTCGTGTCGCTGAACGGCGGCGGGGGCAACCAGGATCGCTCCATCTCGGTCAGCGATCCCGGAGGCTCCCCTGCCGATCACGACACAGGCGAGCGCGTCACAGTCACCTCCCGGCGGTTCGGTGACCGACACGGTAACGTTCACGCCGAACACCGGCAGCCCCGAACCGAGCGGGACGGCCAGGTTCTTCGTCTGCGGCCCCGGCACGACGGCTCCGAACTGCACGTCGGGCGGCACTCAGGTCGGCAGCGACGTCCTGTTCACGAACCAGACATCCGCGACGTCTGCCCCGTACTCGCCGACCGATCCCGGCCTCTATTGCTTCCGGGTGGAGTACATGCCGGCGACGGCTCCCCGTACTCACCTGGGCTCCACACGAACCAGTGATCGGCACGAACGGCGAGTGCTTCTCCGCGAAGCCGACGCCCGGCATCTCGACCGACGTCAGCTCCCGATGTCGTCGCGCTCGGGCAGTCGTTCACCGATACGGCCACGTCTGAGCGAGGTCGGCGCCTGTGGCGATGTGAAGGGCTCGGTCGAGTTCTTCCGTTGCGGGCCGAACCTCACCGTTGCGCTCGCCGACTGCTCTACCGGCGGCACGTCGATCGGACATCCTCGATCACCCTCGACACGGACAACCGGTCAACACGGATAGCGAGACGGCATCCGTGACGAACACGCCTGGGTCGACCGGCATCTACTGCATCCGGGCCGTGTACACGCCGGACCCGGCGTACACCGCCGCCGAGGGCTACGCGAGCGTTCTCACACGAACCAGGCGACGACCGGCTCCAACAACGAGTGCTTCACCGTCGTGAACGTTGGGTCGATCCGCGCGACGAAGTACAACGACCGGGACGGGAATGGCTACAGCGGGCCGCCTCGGGCGAAGAGGGTCTCCGGCTGGCGGATCTTCATCGACACCAACGCAACAGCAGCTACGAGATCGGGACGGACATCTCTCCCGCCCTCACGGACAGCAATGGCGAGGTCGTCTTCGCGAACTTGACTCCCGGCTACCTACAAGGTCTGCGAAGTGGGACAGCCGCCGGGTGGGCGAACACGGACCCGAGCGATGCTTCTCGCTGCAAGAACGTCACGGTCGTCGCCGGCACCGAAACAGCCGTGGCGCTGGGCAACCAGACCCGTGGCTCGATCTCCGGCCAGAAGTTCAACGACGTCGACGGCGACGGCCACTTCGATGCGGGCGAGCCGAACCTCGCGGATGGACGATCCGGCTTGCTGCGCGTCGCCTGCCTGCGACGGGGCAGGAGATCCGATCCAGACCGACCTCACCGATGGCGCCGGCTACTCCTTCACCGGTCTGACCGCGGGCACGTACTACGTCTGCGAAGTCCTGCAGTCCGGCTGGCAGCAGAACTCGCCGGCCGGCTGTCACTCGGTCGTGATCTCTGCCGATTCGCCGACGAACGCCATGGACAGGAACTTCGGGAATGCTTCCGCCGACGTGGATGTCGTGAAGACCGGCCCCGCCTCCGTCACCGCTGGTGGAACCGTCTCCTGGACGTGGTGGTCACGAACAACGGACCGTCGAACGCGATCAGCACGACCCTGACAGACTCGATCGCATCGGGTGCCGGGTTCACGGGCATCACCGACCTGGAGTACTGCATCGGGTACCGGTACGGCCTGTGACGAGGACATCGAGTTCCAGGACTACATCGGGCCGATCGCGCTCGGAACCTTGACCCCGGCGCAGGTTGTGAACGTGCAGTTCCGTGCGGATGTCCCCGCCGATGCCGAGAACACCGATGACCTCAAGAACTGCGCGTCGGTTTCCTCCGGCGTCGAGGATCCGGACGCCACTGACGAATCCTGCGCGACCTCCGACGTGGTCGAGGTCGTCGACCTCGACGTCGTGAAGGACTTCTCCGGCGACGAACCCGGAGACCGTGACCGCCGGCTCGACCGGCAACACCTTCACCATCACGGTCACGAACAACGGCCCGTCCAACGCCGATGACGTCCAGCTCACCGACACGGTGGACGCCCGCCTGGACGTGACCGGGGTCTCGACCGACACCGGCACCTGCGCCGCTCCGGCCCAGCTCGTGGCCTGCGACCTGAACGACCTCGCTCCCGGCGCCTCCGCGGTGATCACCGTCACCTACTCGGTGGCCGCCGACGGAGGATCCGGCCGATGTCGGCAACTCCGCCACCGCGACCGACGCCGACGCCAACACCGCCACCGGTGAGGACGCCGTCGCGATCGTCGAGGTCGTCGACCTCGACGTCGTGAAGGACTTCTCCGGCGACGAACCCGGAGACCGTGACCGCCGGCTCGACCGGCAACACCTTCTCCATCACGGTCACGAACAACGGCCCGTCCAACGCTGATGACGTCCAGCTCACCGACACGGTGGACGCCCGCCTGGACGTGACCGGGGTCTCGACCGACACCGGGACCTGCGCCGCGCCGGCCCAGCTCGTGAGCCTGCGACCTCGACGACCTCGCTCCCGGGCGCCTCCGCGGTGATCACCGTCACCTACTCGGTCGACCCCTCGGTGGATGCCGGCCCGAGCGTCGGCAACTCCGCCACCGCGACCGACGCAGACGACAACACCGCCACCGGTGCAGGACTCCGTCGCGATCGTGGAGGTCGTCGACCTCGACGTCGTGAAGGACTTCTCCGGCGACGAACCCGGAGACCGTGACCGCCGGCTCGACCGGCAACACCTTCACCATCACGGTCACGAACAACGGCCCGTCCAACGCCGATGACGTCCAGCTCACCGACACGGTGGACGCCCGCCTGGACGTGACCGGGGTCTCGACCGACACCGGGCACCTGCGCCGCTCCGGCCCAGCTCGTGGCCTGCGACCTGAACGACCTCGCTCCCGGCGCCTCCGCGGTGATCACGGTGACCTACCAAGTCGACTCCTCGGTGGATGCTGACCCGAGCGTCGGCAACTCCGCCACCGCGACCGACGCCGACGCCAACACCGCCACCGGACAGGACTCCGTCGCGATCGTCGAAGACGTCCAGCTAAGCATCGACAAGGCGTTCACCGATGACTCCGTGATCGCCGGTGGAGCCGGGACCCACACCTTCACCCTGGTCGTCTCCAACGACGGTGCTTCCGACGCCGATGACGTCTCGGTTATCGACGCGGTGGATCCCCGTCTCGTGGTCTCGAGCGTTTCCGCTCCGGCCGGGGTGGACTGCTCGGCCTCGGCGGGCCAGCTGGTCTCGTGCTCGAAGGACCACCTGACTGCCGGCGGCTCCTTCACGATCACCGTCACCTACGACGTGGCCTCCACCACCGACTCCGATCCGTCGGTCTCCAACACCGCGCACGTGGCCTCCGATGAGGATGCCGCCCAAGACACCGACACCGTGGCGATCGCCGAGGACGTCACCCTCACCGTCACCAAGTCCTTCCTCCGAGGACCCGGTGATCGCCGGCCAGGGCCCCTACACCTTCACGATCGCCGTGGAGAACTCCGGGACCTCCGACGCCGATGACGTGCTCGTCACCGACACCGTCGACGCGGCCCTGAACGTGACCGGGGTCACCCCGGCCCTGGCGTGCGCGGCCTCCGCCGGCAACTCGGTGTCGTGCTCCTTCGCCACCATCGATCCGGGTGAGACCAAGACGATCACCGTGACCTACTCGGTCCCGGCCACGACCGACACCCAGCTCGTCGACAACTCCGCCACGGCCACCTCGGATGAGGACTCGGACACCGGCTCGGACTCCGTCCAGGTGAACGAAGACGTCCAGCTCAGCATCGACAAGGCCTTCGCCGATGACTCCGTGACCGCCGGTGGCGCCGGGACCCACACCTTCACCCTGGTGGTCTCCAACGACGGTGCCTCCGATGCGGACAACGTGCTCGTCACCGACGCGGTGGATCCTCGCCTCGTCGTCTCCGACGTCTCGGCCCCGGCTGGGGTGGACTGCTCGGCCTCGGCCGGCCAGTCAGTCTCGTGCTCCAAGGACCACCTCGCATCCGACGGCTCCTTCACGATCACCGTCACCTACGACGTGGCCTCCACCGTCGACTCCGATCCTTCGGTGTCCAACACGGCAGACGTGGCCTCCGATGAGGATGCCGCCCAAGACACCGACACCGTCGCGATCGTGGAGGACGTTCAGCTCAGCATCGACAAGGCATTCAGCGATGACGCCGTGACCGCCGGTGGAGCCGGGACCCACACCTTCACCCTGGTGGTCACCAACGACGGTGCCTCCGATGCGGACAACGTGCTCGTCACCGACGCGGTGGATCCCCGCCTCGTCGTGTCCAACGTTTCCGCTCCGGCGGGCGTGGACTGCTCGGCCTCGGCCGGCCAGTCGGTCTCCTGCTCCAAGGACCACCTCGCATCAGGCGACGCCTTCACGATCACCGTCACCTATGACGTGGACTCCACCGAGGACTCCGATCCCTCGGTCGCCAACACAGGTGAGGTCGCCTCTGACGAGGACTCCGACGACGACACCGACACCGTCGCGATCGTCGAAGACGTCCAGCTCAGCGTCGACAAGTCCTTCACCGACGACGCCGTGACCGCCGGTGGCGCTGGGACCCACACCTTCACGCTGGCGGTTGCCAACGACGGTGCCTCCGATGCGGACAACGTGCTCGTTACCGACGATGTGGATGCGCGCCTCGTCGTGTCCAACGTTTCCGCTCCGGCGGGCGTGGACTGCTCGGCGTCGGCCGGCCAGTCGGTCTCGTGCTCGAAGGACCACTTGGCGGCCGGTGGCTCCTTCACGATCACCGTCACCTACGACGTGGACTCCACCACCGACTCCGATCCCTCGGTCGCCAACACCGGTGAGGTCGCCTCTGACGAGGACACCGACGACGACACGGACACCGTGGCGATCACCGAGGACGTCCAGCTCACGATGGACAAGTCCTTCACCGATGACTCCGTGACCGCCGGTGGCGCCGGGACCCACACCTTCACCCTGGTGGTGACCAACGACGGTGCTTCCGACGCCGATGGTGTTTCGGTCACCGATGCCGTGGATCCCCGTCTCGTCGTCTCCGACGTCTCGGCCCCGGCCGGAGTGGACTGCTCGGCCTCGGCCGGTCAGCTGGTCTCGTGCTCGAAGGACCACCTCGCATCCGGCGGCTCCTTACGACGATCACCGTCACCTACGACGTGGACTCCACCACCGACTCCGATCCCTCGGTGCCCAACACTGCGCACGTGACCTCCGACGAGGATGCCGCCCAGGACACCGACACCGTCGCGGTCATCGAAGACGTCGACCTGGAGATCACCAAGACGTTCGCCGACGACGAGGTGACGGCGGGCGCCGCGGGCACCCACACCTTCGACCTGGTCGTGGAGAACCTGGGTGACTCCGACGCCGACAACGTGACGATCGTCGACACCGCGCCGGCCGGACTGACCTTCCTCTCCGAGGACTCAGCCAACTGCTCGATCACGCTGGCCGGGAACCTGAGCTGCACCTTCGCCCACCTGGCAGGCAACTCCTCGACGACGATCACCGTCACCTACGACGTGGACTCCACCGTCGACGCCGGGGACATCACGAACTCCGCCACGGTCACCTCCGATGAGGACACCGACACCGCGTCCGACACCGTGGCGATCGTGGAGGACGTCCAGCTCAGCGTGGACAAGTCCTTCACCGATGACTCCGTGACCGCCGGTGGAGCCGGGACCCACACCTTCACGCTGGTGGTGACCAACGACGGTGCCTCCGACGCGGACAACGTGCTCGTCACCGACGCGGTGGATCCCCGCCTCGTCGTGTCCAACGTCTCGGCCCCGGCCGGGGTGGACTGCTCGGCCTCGGCCGGCCAGTCGGTCTCCTGCTCGAAGGACCACCTCGCATCAGGCGGCTCCTTCACGATCACCGTCACCTACGACGTGGACTCCACCGAGGACTCGGATCCCTCGGTGTCCAACACCGCACACGTGGCCTCCGATGAGGATGCCGCCCAGGACACCGACACCGTGGCGATCACGGAAGACGTCGAGCTGGTCGTGACCAAGACCTTCACGCCGGACTCCGTGGTCGCCGGCTCGGGCAACCACACCTTCACGATCGAGGTCGCCAACGATGGGGACTCGGAAGCCGACGCGGTTGACGTGACCGACACCGTGGACTCCGCCCTCACCCTCGTGTCGGTGGCGCCCGCAGCCAACTGCGACAACACCCCCGCGACCCTCGCGGCCGGTGAGGTCGACTGCTCCTTCGCCCACATCGGAGCCCACGACTCGGTGACGATCACCGTCACCTACTCGGTCGCCTCGACGGTCGATGCCAGGTCGTGCACAACACGGCGACGGCCGACGACGAGGACACCGACGGTGACTCTGGCTCCGACGACCTCACGATCACCGAGGACGTCCAGCTCAGCATCGACAAGGAGTTCGCCGACGCCTCCGTGATCGCAGGGACCTCCGGGCACACCTTCACGCTGGTGGTCTCCAACGGCGGGCTCTCCGACGCCGACCACGTCGCCGTCACCGACACCGTGGACAGCCGCCTGCACGTCACCAACGTCTCGGCCACGGCCGGGGTGGACTGCTCGGCCTCGGCCGGCCAGTCGGTCTCGTGCTCGACGCTGCACCTGGCGGCCGGTGGCTCCTTCACGATCACCGTCACCTACGAGGTGGCCTCGACCGTCGATGCCGCCGCCTCGGTGTCCAACACCGGCTCCGTGGCCTCCGATGAGGACTCGGCCAACGACTCCGACACCGTGGCGATCGCCGAGGACGTCCAGCTCAGCATCGACAAGGAGTTCTCCGACGCCTCCGTGATCGCAGGGACCTCCGGGCACACCTTCACGCTCGTGGTCTCCAACGGCGGTGCACTCCGACGCCGACCACGTGGCCGTCACCGACACCGTGGACAGCCGCCTGCACGTCACCAACGTCTCGGCCACGGCCGGGGTGGACTGCTCGGCCTCGGCCGGCCAGTCGGTCTCGTGCTCGACGCTGCACCTGGCGGCCGGTGGCTCCTTCACGATCACCGTCACCTACGAGGTGGCCTCGACCGTCGATGCCGCCGCGTCGGTGTCCAACACCGGCTCCGTGGCCTCCGATGAGGACTCGGCCAACGACACCGACACCGTGGCGATCGCCGAGGACGTCCAGCTCAGCATCGACAAGGAGTTCTCCGACGCCTCCGTGATCGCAGGGACCTCCGGGCACACCTTCACGCTGGTGGTCTCCAACGGCGGGCTCTCCGACGCCGACCACGTGCTCGTCACCGACACCGTGGACAGCCGCCTGCACGTCACCAACGTCTCGGCCACGGCCGGGGTGGACTGCTCGGCCTCGGCCGGCCAGTCGGTCTCGTGCTCGACGCTGCACCTGGCGGCCGGTGGCTCCTTCACGATCACCGTCACCTACGAGGTGGCCTCGACCGTCGATGCCGCCGCCTCGGTGTCCAACACCGGCTCCGTGGCCTCCGATGAGGACTCGGCCAAGACACCGACACCGTGGCGATCACCCGCGAGGCCGACCTCTCGATCGTCAAGACGGACGGAACGACGACCGTGGCGGCCGGGACCTCGACGACCTACACGATCACGCTCACCAACAACGGCCCCTCCTCCGTGGGTGCCGGCGTGGTGGTCAAGGACAACATCCCGGCCAACACGACCCCGTCGGAGACCGAGCCGAACTGCAGCATCTCCGGTGGTGTGATGACCTGCACCACGACGACCTCGCTTCTCCCGGGTCAGTCGGTCACGTACTCCTTGACCCTCTCCGTCCCGATCACGTACCGCGACGGCGGGAACACGACCCTCTCCAACACGGCGTACATCCACTCGTCGCCGGAGACGGACCCGGACCCGACCGACAACTCGTCGACCGACACCGACACCGTCGGTGCCGCGACCGTGGGATCGGGCAGCACGATGACCGACTCCGCGTTCCAGCTGAAGGACGATCTGGGGCCGTGGACCATCACGGACTTCGAGATCCTTCTCAACAACAGGAACGTCGTGGTCGCGACGAACCCCGGGCAGTTCTACTACCACCAGCGGGCAACCAACCCATTCTCGGTGGCAACGAAGTGGGAGTTCAACTTGAACTGGCCGAAGGAGTTCACGGCTCAGATGGAGGGCGGCAACCCCATCCATGCCTATGTGCAGCTCGCGGGAGATCCGGCCAACACGTGGCGAGATTGGACCCCGCAGTCGACGGGGAGCTGCTGGACCTACAGCTCGCCCGCGGACAACGTGAACCCGAACAACCTGCCGAACTGCGGTGGCCAGTACGGGAAGATCACGGTGAACAACGTGCCGGCGGGGGCGAAGGTCTGGGTCACGGTGCACCTCGACTTCGCGCTCAAGGGCACGACGCAGCCACAGTCGATCACGCTCCCGAAGACCTACGGTCCGTTCAGGTCGGACATCACGATCAAGCACCAGCAGACCGGTCTGATCCTCGGGACGAGCACCTCGCAGACCAACCTGTTGGGCCGAGGCAAGAAGGTCACCGTGGTGTACGGCACGACGGTGAACGGCGCCGGCAACCCCGTGGGTGGCGTCTGGATGAAGGTCCAGCAGGGGACCGGCCCTTCCGTCTTCATCAGAAGTGACGTGACGAGTGGTGAATACGTGATCTACGACGGGCAGGCCTGTGGCGATGGACTGACCGAGTGCTCGTCCGCTTGGACGTTCGCGAACGGGACCAACGTCAACACGACCATCACGATCTACGGCAACGCTGTGGGAGGTCGGTCTGCGACGCCCTGTACCCGACTGGGTACACGAGGGTCTGCTCGACCGGCGCCACCTGCAACCCGACAGCGCTCAATCCACCGGGTGCCACGTTCGGAGTCACGAAGGGGAGTGCGTACAACAGGGACTGGAAGTTCGCGGCGTAACGACGCTGGTGGACGGATCCTCGGTCGTAACCGCCTGCGTCTCGCGGCCCGGGCTCCCGGCTTGACGAGGGTCGGTCCCAGGGGGTATCACTTCGAAGGAACCGGCCGGTCGGGGGTCCATCGGATGGCGCGGAGACTGTTGGTCGTTGTGCTCTCAGCGTTCCTCGTGGGCCCGACCGCGTTCGTCCCGACGGCAGCGGCGGACCCGGCCTATCTGTTCGTCAAGGTCGACTTCGACGGCACGCTGATCCATGGGAGCGGCGCGCTCTCCGTGACCCACATCGCGCCCGGGCGCTACGAGGTCACGTTCACCTCTGACGTCAGCGGCTGCGCCTACGTCGCCACGACGATCGACATCTCCAGCCAAGCACTGCTTGTCTTCACGGCCGGCGGTCACTTCAGCAACACCGGGGTCCATGTGGAGACGAAGACCCAGGCCGGTGGGCTCGCGGACGCTCCGTTCGACCTGGTCGTCGTATGCGGCGGTTCCGGCACGGCCTTCGCGGTGATCGGCGCCCAGAAGGCGCTCCTCGTGCGCTCGACACCGGGCGTGACTCTGACGAATCGTCACGGCGGTCGATACCTCGTCTCGTTCCCCACGTCGGTGGCGGCGTGCGCCTTCCTCGCCACCGTCGGCCACCCCCGCAACGGCGCGGTGAGTGCTCCCGCCGGCGTGTATACCGGCTCCGGACCCGACGGGCGAACGGTCTACGTCGAGACGAAGAATGTCGGCGGGGGTCTCACGGACGGGAGTCCCGTTCCACCTCGCCGTCGTGTGCCCGAAACCGTCGTCGGTTCGAACGGCCGTCGTGGACGCCTCGGGGGCCCTCGTCCGTGGATCCGCCCACACGACGGCTTCGCGATCGGGCACGGGGTCCTATGCGGTCACTACGGATCGGGATGTGTCGGACTGCGCCTGGCTCGGCACCCGGGGCTCCGTGAACGCGGCCGTTCCGTTCGATCCCGCGACCGTGGAAGTCGAGCTTGACTCGGGGGGCGACACCGTGCGATTCCAGGTTCGCCAGCTGCAATTCTTCGGTGGGAACCTGGAAGACCAGGCGTTCCACGCGGCGATCCTCTGCTAACAGCGCGCCTGTCCCGCCCGCGAGCAGCCCGACGCGAGGCACGATGGCGTGGGCCTTGTCTCGCAGGTGATGTCGATGCCTCCGGTTCCGCGAGGCTATCCAGCCGATGGGGCCCTGGAGTACCATCGACCCACCACATGGTGATGCCAGAACCCTTCACCGAGGCTCGGCTGCTGACCGCGAATGAGGTCGCGGATCTGATGCGTGTGTCCAGGATGACCGTCTACCGATTGATCAAGACCGGCGAGATGCCCTCGCTCCGCGTGGGCAGGGGCTACCGCTTCCGAGAGGAAGACGTCCACGACTATCTGAGGGGGCGCTACACCGAGGCCGGCTGAGGCCGGCCACGCCAGGCTCCCGACACGCTCGAGGCCGAACCTCCGCGAAGGTGCGGAGGGCGCGATGAACGAGCACGACCGACTCGTCGACCGGGCCGCGCGAGAAGCGCGGGCCGTCCTGTTCGTGGGTGGGCTCGACTCCGGCAAGAGCTCGATGGCACGCGCCACCGCGGCGTACGCGCTGCAGGTCGGACGCACCGTCGCCTACCTCGACGCCGACGTCTCCCAGAAGACCGTCGGCCCGCCGGGGACCGTTGGGCTGAAGCACATCCGGGAGCCCGACGACCTCACGCACGATCGGATGGCGGAGGCCGACGCGATCGGGTTCGTCGGCTCGACGTCGCCGCAGGACCACCTGCTCCCTCTGGTCGGGGCGCTCGCGCGTCTCCGGGAGCGAGCCCACCACGAGGGCGCCGAGCTCGTCGTGGTCGACACCGGCGGCGAGGTCTCGGGCATCCGTGGCCAGCTCGTGAAGTACTACAAGGTCGACACGCTCGAGCCCGATCTCGTGGTCGCGCTCCAACGCGGCGAGGAGCTCGAGCCGATCGTCGGAGTCGTCGAGCGCTTCTTCGGCGTCGAGGTCGTGCGGCTCGGCATCCATCCCGCGGTCGTCCCCACGACGGTCGACGAGCGGATGGCGCAGCGCGAGCAGTCCATGCGCCGGTACTTCGACCAGCCTCTCCAGCGCTTCCGCGTCCGACCCACCGTCTTCATGCCCAGCCTTCCGCCGCTCTTCGACCTCTCGCAGCTCGACCGACTGCTCGTGGGTCTGTCCGACGGCGAGGGAGGCTTCACGGGCGTCGGCTACCTCGAGCCCGTCTCGGGCAACGGAGGGCTCCGGTTGATCTCGCCGGTGGCAGAGGCGCCCAAAGCACTTAGACTGGGGTCCGTTCGTCTGGAGGAGAGCTTCCGCGCGAAGCGGATCGACCTCCGGAACCTCTTCGGAACCGAATGAAAGGCGTGGTTCGTTGCCGTCCCTCGTGAAGAAGCGCAGGAAGAAGATGCGCAAGAAGAAGCACAAGAAGCTGCTCAAGCGCACCCGGCACCAGCGCCTGAAGCTCGGCAAGTAGCGACGAGGCCTCGGTTTGGCCTCGCCGAACCGTCGGAGGACCATCTCAGCCCTGGCGCTGATGCTCTCGATCCTCGTCTCGTGTGTGAGCGATGCCCCGCAGGGCTCGACCGCGGGATCCAGGGAGATCACGTTCCAAGCCTCGGACGGCGTCACGCTCGACGGACGCCTCTTCGGCCCCGACGATGGCTCGGCCGGCGTGGTCCTCGCGCACATGTTCCCGTCCGACCAGAGCGCCTGGTTCGCGTTCGCGGATCGCTTGGGGCAGCGCGGCTACCGGGTCCTGACGTTCAACTTCCGCGGCTACTGCCCTGGCGGGGACGCCGGCTGCTCCCAAGGGGAGAAGTCGATCCCCGCGATCTGGCAGGACGTGGAGGGAGCCATCGAGGCGCTCCGTAACGAGGGACCGACCCGGATCGCGCTGGTGGGCGCCAGCATGGGCGGGACCGCCTGCCTGGTGGCAGCCTCGAGGGAGGGCCAGGACATCGACGCCGTGGTCACGCTCTCGGCGCCCACGGGTTTCGAGGGGCTCGAGGCGGGTCCCGACGTCCTGGCCGAGGTGGAGGCCGCCAAGCTCTTCCTCGCGGGCCACGCGGACACGGCGGCTGCCGAAGCCGTGAACACGCTCTACGCGGAGACCCTCCAGCCGAAACGTCCGGTGATCCTCACGACCGGCGACCACGGGACGGACATCCTCACGGGGAATCAAGCGGGGATCGCGAGCACCGAGATCATCCGCTGGCTCGAGCGCTACGTCTCGGTGGATGGATGAGTCGCCCGATCGTCTTCCTCACCGACTACGGACGGAGCGACGCGTTCGTGGGCATCTGCCACGGCGTGATGGCGCGGGTCGCGCCCGACGCACGTGTGATCGACCTCACGCACGCCGTTCCGCGCCAGGACGTGTTGCGAGGGGCCGTGGAGCTCGCGCGCGCGGTCCCGTACATGCCGGAGGACGCGATCTACGTCGCGGTCGTCGACCCGGGCGTCGGATCGGACCGGCGCGCCGTGGCGGCGACCGCCGGCGCGTCGCTCCTGGTCGGTCCCGACAACGGCGTGCTCTCACTCGCGTGGGACGCGCTCGGCGGCGTGACCGAGGCCGTCGAGATCGAGAGCCCGGCGATCGTGCTGGCGCCCGTCTCGCGCACGTTCCACGGACGGGACATCTTCGCGCCCGCGGCCGCCCATCTCTGCGGTGGGGACGCCGCTCCGTGACCTCGGCCCGGCGGTCGATCCCGCATCCCTGGAGCGACTCGATGTCCCGGGGCCGATGGTGGCGGCCGGCGCGGTGGGCGCGCGCGTGACCGCGACCGACGGGTTCGGGAACGTGCAGCTGAACGCCACGGAGCTCGACCTGGAGGCGGCCGGCATCGCCGACGGCCGGGTGCTGGTCGTGAACGGTCGGCGCCTGCCGCGAGCCGGCACGTTCGCCGAGCTGCCCGAGCGCGAGCCGGGGTTCATCGTCGATTCTGACGGTCACCTCGCGATCGTGGTCAACCAGGGGAACGCGGCCGCGATGCTCCGCCTGGCCGCCGGCGACGCCGTCGTCGTGGAGGGTTCCTAGGGGAGCGGGCTCGGCAGCTCGCCGGGGCTGGTGGGGCCTGGGAGCGGACCGTGATCCTGACCCGCGAGCTGGAGCTGCCAGACCCCCGCCGCGACGAGCAACGAGAGCAGGACGATCAGCATGATCAGCGTCGGCCGTCGCACGGCGGCGAGGCTATCGGCTCACCGAGCGGTGCGTCCGGCCGACTCGAGGGCTCGCTCCGTCCGCTCGCGCATGTCGACCATCACGGTCGCGAGCCGCTCGTTGTGACCGAGGGACGGGCGCAGATCGACCTCGAGTGACACGGCTCCGTCGTAGGACGAGCCGGCGAGGTCCTCCAGGAAGGCATCGAGATCGAGCACGCCGTCACCGGGGGGGAGGTGCGAGTCCCAGCCCTTCCCGGCGTTGTCGGACAGGTGCACGTGCCGCAGACGTGAGCCGAACAGGCGGCGGACCTCGATGGGGTCGTGCCGCGCCACCGCGGCATGGGAGGTGTCGAGCACCAGATGGTGCATCCCTTCGAGGGCTTCCAGATCCTGGTTCGAATGGAACGTCACGTCTCTGCCGGCGACGCGCACCGGGAACATGTTCTCGACCGCCACCGCGACCCCGGTGCGCTCCTCGATGCCGGGGAGATCGTCGACCAGCCAGCGGCGGAACGCGGTCTGCCATCGATAGGGGGGATGCACCACCACCACGGGGATGCCCGCGTCGGCAGCCGCCTCCACCGAGCGGTCGATCTTCCCGATCGGGTCGGTGCCCCAGACCTTCCGCGTGAGGAGCAGGCAGGGGGCGTGCAGGGCCCCGACGGAGAGTCCGAACTCCTCGGCCAACGCTCGGATACGAGCAGGGTCCTGACTCTCCGGGTCCTTCGTCACCATGACCTCGACGCCGCGATAGCCGCACTCGGCGGCCAGCCGGAAGGTCCACGACAGCGGCCGCGCGAAGAAGGCGGCCGAAGAGAACAGGACGGGCGGGGAAGGCATCGCCTCGATGCTACCGGCTGCCCCGGGACGAGCCGTGCGTATCCTGTCGGCTCATGTGGGTGTTCCCGCTCGCCGCCGCGGTCGTGGCGTTCGTCTTCGCCGCGGCGCTCGGCCGGCAGTTCGCCCGGCGACAACGGATCCACCTGGGCATGTGGTGCGGCGCGCTCGTGATGTACGGGGTCGCGTCGCTCGCGGTCGCCGCGGGCGCGGCGGTGGGCTGGAGCCGCACCCTCTTCGAGGTCTACTGGATCCTCGGCGCCGTGCTGAACGTGCCGCTGCTGGCCGCCGGCGAGATCCATCTGCTCCGGCGTGGCCAGATCCTGGACGTGGCCGTCTGGGTCGTCCTGGCCTTCGTGTTCGCCTACACGATCGCGGTGACGCGGGGCGCCGCGATCGATCCGGCATCCCTCGCCCAGCGGCTCCCGTCGGGCAAGGAGGTCTTCGGTGACGGGTCCGCCGCCTACCGGCTCCCGCAGCTGATCTCGATCCCCTCCTACGTGATCCTCGTGGCGGGCGCGGTGTGGTCCGCGTGGCGGATGCGCGGCCGGCCGGAGCTCCGGAGCCGGTTCATCGGCACGCTGCTCGTGGCGGCCGGTGCGACGATCACGGCCGCGGCGGGCTCCGCGTTCGCCGCTGTCGGCAACCTGCCCGCGTTCTCGCTCTCGTTGCTCGCCGGCGTCGCCGTGATGTTCCTCGGGTTCCGCCGGGCGAGCGAGTCGCGCACCGCCTCCGATCGGAGCGATCTCCCCGCGCACTGACGTGAACCGGTGATCCGACCGGACCCAGCGCGCGAACCAGGGCCTGACCGCGCCCGAGGGAAAGGGGGACGCAGGCCCGACCGGGAGGGTCCCGGGTGACGGGCGGCGCGGACCGAGCCTTCTTCGACCCATCCGACACGCACGTTCCCATGACCTCAGGAGGGGAGAGCTTTGTCTTCATCAAGGATCAGGCGAGCCGCAGCGCTCGCCGTCACGGGGGCCCTCGCCGTCGCGGCCTTCGCCGGGCTCGGCCCGGTGGCCTCGACGGCGTCCAGCCACCGCGAAGCCCCATTGGTCTCCGGCGATCCCGCGATCGACGCGACCGACCTGTACGCATTCGTCCCCGACGGCGCGCCCACGAAGGTGGCGCTGGTCGGCTCGTGGATCCCGTTCGAGGAGCCCGCGGGCGGCCCGAACTTCTACCTCTGGGCGGAACGGACGAACTACGACATCAACATCGACAACGACGGGGACGCGTTCGCGGACGTCGTCTACCGCTGGCGGTTCACGACCCATCACCGCAACCCCGACTCGTTCATCTTCAACAACGGCCAGGTGACGTCGCTGGACGATGAGAACCTCCTCATCTCCCAGACCTACGACCTCACCCGCATCAGGAAGGGGCACACGACCAAACTGTTGAACGACGCGCCGGTGGTGCCGTCCCACGTGGGCGACGCCTCGATGCCCGACTACAACGGCGACCTCTTCGACGCCGGGACGCAGACGGTCGGCGGCATCGACAGCTGGGTCGGGCAGTCCGACGATCCGTTCTTCCTCGACCTCCGTGTCTTCGACCTCCTCTACGGCGGCGACTTCAGCGAAGCTGGGGACGACACGTTGGACGGGTTCAACGTCAACACGATGGTCCTGCAGGTGCCGAAGTCGCACCTGCGAGGGCCGGACGACGATGTGATCGGCGTCTGGACCACGGCCTCGCGCCGTTCGATCCGCATCCAGGGCGCCGACGGCTCCCTCGAGTGGAGAGGCCCGTTCGTGCAGGTGTCGCGACTCGGCATGCCGCTCGTGAACGAGGTCGTCGTGCCGATCGGGTTCAAGGACTACTTCAACGGCTCGAACCCGCGGGGCGACGGGGCCTACCTGCCGAAGGTGAACGACCCCGAGCTGCCGCACCTGATCAACGCGGTGTACGGCCTGGAGGTCCCGGACACGAACCCGGCGGTGGACGGCGTGCAGCGGTCCGACCTGGTGCAGGTGTTCCTGACCGGCCTGCCCGGGCTCAACAAGCCGACCCCGCACGTCCGGCGGTCCGAGATGCTCCGGCTCAACATGGACGTCGCGCCGTGCACGGTCGACTGCTCCACGCTCGGAGCGATCGACGGTGACGTCGCCGGGTTCCCGAACGGCAGGCGTCTGACCGACGACATCATCGACATCGCCCTGCGGGTCGTCGAGGGGTTCCTGATCCCCGGACATGACCCGTTCGTCGACACCCTCGCCGACGGTGTCGGGGAGAACGACTCGGCGTTCCTGGGGAGCTTCCCCTACGTCGCGTACCCGCACTCCGGGTCGGACCCCGACCCGCACGCGGCTCCATAGGGAACAACAGAGAAGGGGAGTGGCCGCCGCGACGGTGCGGCGGCCGCTCCTCCTCCTTCGGAGGGATGGCATGAAGGCTCGAGTCATCACGATCGCGACCGCCGCGGGTCTCGCGGTGGTCGTCTTCCTGCTCGGGGCGCTCGGGCTCTCGACGACTCCGGTCGCCCGCCGCGGATCGACCGCGGCGGGTGCCTCCGGAGACGCGTTCCTCATCCCGAGCTCCGGCGCCGCGTCCCTCGACGCCTCGATCGCGTCCCTGGAGTCGCGGCTCGAGGCTGCTCCCGAGGACTGGCAAGCGTCGGCGGCGCTCGGGATCGCCTACGTCCAGCAGGCGCGTGTCACGGCGGATCCTTCGGCCTATCCGATCGCCCAGGCCGCCCTCCGCCGGTCACTGGCCCTGCGGCCGAACGACAACGCCGACGCCCTCATCGGGCTCGGGACACTCGCGGCGGCCCGTCACGACTTCGCCTCGGCGCTCCGCTGGGCTCGGCGCGCCGTGCGGACCGCTCCGTTCGACGCCGACGCCTACGGTCTCCTCGGTGACGCGCTCGTCGAGCTCGGGCGCTATCGGGCGGCGTTCCGAACCTTCCAACGGATGGTCGACACCCGTCCGGATCTCGCCTCGTACTCGAGGGTCAGCTACGCACTCGAGCTCCGGGGGAACGTCGCCGGCGCGATCGATGCGATGCGCGCGGCATCCGACGTCGCCGCCCGTCCTGCGGACGCCGCCTGGGCGGCTGCGCAGGTCGGGAAGCTCCATCTCGGGGCGGGGAGGATCGAAGAGGCCGAGCGGTGGTTCCGGCGCGCACGGTCGGCGGATCCTCGGTCGATGGAGGCCGAGGCCGGCCTGGCGTTCGTGGAATGGGCATCGGGCGATCTCCCGGAGGCGATCGCCGGCTACGAGCGCCTCGTCAGCCGCTACCCGTCGCCGGAGCACGTCGCGACGCTGGGCGACCTCTACCTGGCGGCGGGGGACCCGGTCGCCGCCTCCGCGCAGTTCGACCTCGTCCTGGCGGAGGCGCGGCTCTTCCGGGCGAACGGTGTGAACACCGACCTCGAGATCGCGTTGTTCGAAGCGGATCACCCCGGGACCGGCTCGGCGCGGGCGGCGCTCCGCGCCGCCCGCGCCGAGTGGGCGAAGCGCAAGAGCGTTCATGTCGCCGACGCCCTCGCCTGGGCGCTCTACGCGAACGGCCGCTACCGCGAGGCATCGGAAGCCTCCTCGCAGGCGCTCCGTCTCGGCACCAGGAACGCCCTGTTCCTGTTCCACGCCGGCATGATCCAGCTCCGTCTGGGGGACGAGACGGCAGCGAGAGCCCTCCTGCACGAGGCGCTCGACGTGAACCCGTTCTTCTCGGTCCGTTGGTCTCCCGTGCTTCGAGACGTGCTCGACCGCCTCGCCGATCCGTCAGGCTAGGCGACCGCCGCCTCTTCCCAGACCACGTCCCCGGGTTCGTCCGGCACGGCGCCCTCGCGCTCGAGCGTGATCGACACGCGGTCGAACCGGAACCGATCGAAGGGAACGCGGACGACCGTCATGCCGGTGACCGGGAGGAAGGATCCCGCGTAGACGGCATCGCCGCCGCTCTCGTCGGAGAGCCAGACGCCGTAGACGAACCCGGCGGGCACAGCCGGCAGGCCGCTTCCGACCAGGAAGAAGTGATCCACGTCCGGAGCCGAGACGGCCGAGAGCGCGGTGGGTTCGGACGGCGTCCAGCTGCGCCGTGTCGGCGTCGGGCCGTTGGGACAGCTGGAACGCCTGCCGTAGCAGGTCGTTCCGCTCCTCGAGATCGCCGGCGCGCAGGAACTGGGACGCGGCGAGGCCACCGGTGACCAGGATGACGGCCATGCCCGCCGCCACGCCGACCCAACGACCCACCGGCTGGCGAGCGGTCCGAGGCTCGAGCTCGCGATGGAGCCGGGGGAGGAGCGTTTCCGGCGGCGGCACCGGATCGGCGGCGAGGGCGAGGTCCGCCACGGTCTCGCTGAACGCCAGCAGGGTCGCTCGACACCTCCCGCAGACGGGGACGTGCTCGGAGAGCAGGCGGTCTGCCTCCACCGCGTCCTCGCCGGAGAGGCTCCGAAGGGCGTAGCCGGCCAGCAGCTCCTCGACCCGGTCGTGCTCCTGGGGGTCCATCGGCGTTCCGGTCGTCCCCACGACTCCTCAGTCCTCCATCTCGAGTGCTCGCCGCAGCTTGCGGAGCGCCGCGAACGTCCTGGTCTTCACCGTACCGAGCGGGATGCCGAGCTCTTCGGCGATCCGCGCTTGCGTCATGCTTCGGAAGTACGCCATCTCGAGCACCTGACGTTGCTCTGGAGAGAGGTCTGCGAGCGCCTCCCGGACCTCGCGACGGCGCCCGGCGATGAAGTCCTCGTCGACCACTCGTTCCGAGAGGTCTTCGCCCTCGACGGGCTCGAGGTTCGCTGCGCGGTCGTGACGGGCTCGCAATCGCTCCTCACGCCGGATCGTGTCGACCGCCCGATGGTGGACGAGCGCCAGGAAGAAGGTTCGGAACGCCCCCCTCGTCGGGTCGAACGCTTCCGGTGCGCGCCAGAGAGCCAGGAAGGCGTCGTGCACCACGTCTTGGGCCAGCAGTCGCTGCCCGGTCAGCCGATACGCGATCCCGTACGCCGTGGGCGAATAGCGTCGATAGAGGTCGTCGAAGGCTCCCCGGTCACCACTGGAGAGCCGACGGTGCAGCTCCAGATCTTCCCGGTCACCCTCTGTCATCGGTCTCGGCGCGGGACGCTACCATCGGCCCCGTGGTCGGGCGCCATCGGGTCATCCTCTACACGCGTCCCGGCTGTCATCTCTGCGACGTCGCACGGGAGACCGTCCTCTCCCTGCGCGAGCGGCTCGGGTTCGCGTTCGACGAGGTCGACATCGAGGGCGACGACGAGCTCGAGCTCGAGTACGGGATCCGGATCCCGGTCGTGGAGGTGGACGGGGAGGAAGCCTTCGAGGTCACGGTCGACGCCGCCCAGCTGGCAACTCTGCTCGACCCATCGCGCTCGTGAACTTGTGAACCAGCCCGCTGATTTCGGCTAGGCTGCCCGTATGAGCCATCGGCCGGGTCGCTCGTGAGGGATCGGCCGATCCCGGAGGCCACGGTCGGGCGGCTGCCTCGCTATCTCCAGGCGCTCGCCGGGATGGCCGCCGACGGGACCGCGGTGGCGTCTTCGGAGGAGCTCGCCGCGGCCGCCGGCGTCACCTCCGCGAAGGTCCGGAAGGACCTGTCGCACCTCGGCTCCTACGGCACACGCGGGGTCGGCTACGACATCGCGTACCTGATCCACCAGATCCGACGCGAGCTCGGGCTCACGCAGGACTGGGGCATCGCGATCGCCGGCATCGGGAACCTTGGGCACGCCCTCGCCAACTACAAGGGGTTCGGCGACCGCGGGTTCCGCGTCGCCGCGCTGGTGGACGTCGATCCCGCCAAGGTGGGCGAGCGGGTCGGCGAGCTCGAGGTCGTCCACATCGACGACCTCCCCGCGCTGGTCCGCGAGAAGGGGATCGCGATCGGCGTGATCGCGACGCCGGCGACGGCGGTGCAGGACGTGGGCGATCGCATGGTCGAGGCCGGCATCCGGTCGATCCTCAACTTCGCGCCCGCCCCGCTCGCCGCCCCACCGGGCGTCTCGGTCCGGTCGGTGGACCTGGCCGTCGAGCTGCAGATCCTCGCGTACTACGAGCAGCGGAAGGCGGTGCTCGCCGACGTCCGGCGGCGAGGCGGCGCGGTCGCGTTCGCGCCCACGCGCTGACCGGGAGGAGGCGCATCGGGCGATGCGAAGGACCCTGATCCCGCTGGGGATCGCTCTGGTCGTGTTCGTCCTGCTCTTCCCACTGACGTGCACCGGGAGCTCCGGCGATCCGCGCCAGTTCTGCGAGACCTTCTACCGGTGGCAGCTGCCTTGGTCCACGATCGACGGACGAGTCGGAACGGTCGCGCTGTACGGGGTACCCCTGGCGGCGGCGATCGCAGGCTTCCTCATCGCTCGACCCTCGTCCCGTCGGCCCTAGGGCGGCTCGGAAGCGGAAGCTCGAGCCGTTACTTCGCGATCGTGATCCACAGGACGAACAGGACGACCAGGATCATCACCCCGAGGAGGATGAACTGGATGCTCCCCTGATCGAGGAGGGGCACCTGACCGATCACGCTCCCACCTCCTCTCGCGACACGCTCGGTCCCATCACGCCGGCCCGTACCAGGGCGGCGCCGCGCCACCGGTGAGGAAGTCCTTGCGCTTGCGCTCGGCGATGTCCAGGAGAGGCAGGTGCACGGCGAACAGGATCACCGATCCGGCGAGGAACATGTACGAGTACTTCGGGACGCTCCCCTCGTCGTGGTACAGCGACACCGTCCAGAGCGGTCCGCCCTCGAGGAAATGCGCCTGCGCGACGGCGATCCGCGTGTCGCCGGCGTCCGCGAAGCTGATGCTGTCGACGGCGAAATCGACGCCCGTCACCGCCGTCGGGTCCACATGCGGGATCTCCAGCTCGATGTTCGCCTCTTCGGCGAGGAAGTCGCTGACGATGCCGGTCACCGACTGCACCTCGGCGGCGTCTTCGCCCGGTTCCGGTGTCTCCCACGGCGCGTCCGGGTAGGACCGGAACTCCGCGTACCGGGCGCTGGTCTCACCCGTCGAGGCGAGGAGCGGGATCCAGGCCGGCTCCGCGCCGCGCGGCCCCAGGTTCACGGGCGTGTCGGGTCCCTGGGAGTAGAAGCCGAAGGCCCAGAGCGCCGAGAGCATGATCATCCATCCCGAGAACGCGACCATCAGGACGAGGTAGCCCATCCAGCGACCGAGGATGGCGGTGAGGAGCAGGTACACGCTCCCGACGAACAGGATGAACGCCATCACGGTCACGCCCGCGCCCTTGGCGAGGACGCCGCAGTCGACGTGGAAGCCGAGACAGGTCTCCATCACGGGTCCCTCGGGTTGGCGGCGCCGGGAGCCTCGAGGGCCGCCGCCGACGCGTCCTCGTTCAGGCAGACGTTCTGCTCGAACGGCACGTTCTCGGAGGAGAGCTCCACCAGGTACACGACGATGTCGTTGATCTGCTGGTCGTCGAGCGCACCCTCGAAGCGGATGCTCCACGACGGCATCCCCTGTGCGACCCGGCCCTCGGAGATCACCTGATAGATGTCGTCGATCGAGAAGATCGCGGCGTGGCCGGTGTTCGGACCGCCGCAGACCGTGCGAGAGGTCCGGCGGGAACGCGAACCGATCTCCGAGCGGGATGATGCCTCCGGTCAGCTCCGGCCCGTGGCATCGGACGCATCCCACGCCGAGCTGGTTCTCCTCCGAGAACGGGAGCACCGAGCGTTCGCCACGATCGAGCGCCAGCTCCGTGAGTTCGTGTTCCTGGTTCAGGTTCGTGGAGGGTTCGGCGATCCACGTGGCCGGGATCCAGATCACGAAGAACGCAAGCATGACGACGCTCCAACCTTGGAGCTTCTGGAGCAGGGGAGTCTCGAGCGCGGCGTCGGAGGGACCGGGTCGAAGGGCGTCGGGGATGTCGGGGCCGGTCTCGCGGGTCCGTTGCCGGAGCGCGAGCCCGGCGACGGCCGCGACCGCGATCAGGGCGCCGGCGATCGCGAGCGCGATCCCGGCCGTGGTCGACAGTGCGAGCATCGCTCTCATCCGCCCCTATGCCTTCCTCATCCTGGCGCCACGCAGAAGGCGCCCTGCGGCGGCTGGTCGATCGTGTCGGTGCCGCGAGCCGGCCCGAGGACGACCTCGGACGTGTCGACCATGACGCGGCCGCCCACGACCTCCATGTGGAATCGGTCCATGCCTCGCGGCGCCGGGCCGAGCTGGTACTCGCCCGCGGAGTTGTACTTCGACCCGTGGCACGGGCATTCGAACCACTTCGACTGGCCGCAGAACGGGACGCGGCATCCGAGGTGCACGCACCGCTGGTAGAGCGGCATGATCCCCTCGCCCGAGACGCCCTCGGAGGCGTAGTCCACGCCGCCCTTCGGCGTGCCGTTGTACGGCACGACGTAGAAGCGCCCCGTCCCGACGTAGAAGGGCTCGCCGGAGCTGACGGCGGCCTTGATCTCCGCGAGGTCGCCGGCGTCGATCAACGCCCCGAACCCGCCCTTCAGGCTCGGCCACAGGAACGCGATCGATGCGCCGCCGAACTGCGCGCCGAAGACGAGCAGCGACGTGATGAGCGACTTGCGGAAGAAGTCGCGGCGGGAGACCGCCGGCGCGCGGGACGTCGGGGCGGGGAGGCCGGCCGCGCGGGCCTGCGAGGCCGCGACCGCCTCCTGCTGCCGCCGATAGGACCGGAGCGACAGCACGAAGAACGCGATCGCGAAGATCAGGAACGCCAGCACCACCGCGATCGCGGCGACGAGCCCGGCGGAGACGGCGAGGGACCTCACAGGTCGAAGAACACCCCCTGCGCCCACGGCCACACCCAGTTGTACCCGGGCCCCCGGAAGAACGAGCCGATGATCGTGAGCACGGCGCCGAACATGAACATCATCGTGAACAGCGTGAGCGCGATCTTCCGGTCGCCGGGACGGGTGCTGGGGTTCCGGTCGACGAACGGGACCGCCGCGAGCCCCACGAGGATGAACGTGGGGATCGAGATCCCGGCGACCATCGGGTGGAAGTAGCGGAGCAGCTCCTGGAGTCCGAGGAAGTACCAGGGCGCCTTCGACGGGTTCGGGGTGAGGTTCGCGTTGGCCAGCTCCCGCAGCGGGCGCGTTCAGGAACGTGGAGAACACGACCAGGCCCACCGACAGGACGAACATCGCCACGAACTCTTCGATCAGCAGGTGGGGCCAGACGTTCACGCGGTCGCCCTGTTCGCGCTCGACGCGCTGGATCCCCTCCGGCGGGACGAGCGCCAGCAGCCGGTGCTTGTCCGGGGCGCCCTTCTTGGGCGTCGGGATGTTCCCCGTGGGAAGCGGCGCCGATCGGGTCGGGGCACTGACGGGCGCGGCCGCCACCATGGCCGCTTGCCCGGGTGCGGCGGCCGCTGCAGCCGGGGCCGCCGCCGCTGCTGCTGCGGGCGCCTGGAGCCTCCCCGTTCCCACCGGCCGCGGCCGCGGGTGCGGCGGCCTCCTCTTCGGGATGCGCGGCGTTGTAGGCACGGACGGCCGCCGATCGAGCCCGACCCTCGGCGACACGCTTGTCGGTGCCGGCGTCGAGCTGCTCCTTCAGGACGCGGTCGAAGACCTCCTGGTCGAGCGGGGTGTCCTCGCGCGCCATCCCCAAGCCTCCTAGAGGGGTCCCGAGATCCCGCCGTCCTTGCGGATCCGCCAGAAGTGGACCGCGAGGAACAGCACCAGGACGAACGGCAGAGCCAACACGTGGAGCACGTACCAACGGAGCAGCGTCTCCGGTCCCACGACGACGCCGCCGAGCAGCAGGAAGTTCATCTGCTTCGCGATGAAGGGCGAGTAGCCCGCGAGCGAGGTGCCCACGGTCACGGCCCAGATCGCGAGCTGGTCCCAGGGGAGGAGGTAGCCGGTGAACGACAGGCCGAGCGTCAGGAACAGCAGGATGACGCCCACGACCCAGTTGAACTCGCGCGGGGGCTTGTAGGCGCCGGTGTAGAAGACCCGCGCCATGTGGAGCGCCACGCTGAAGACCATCAGGTGCGCGCCCCATCGGTGCAGGTTCCGCACGAAGTCACCGAAGAACACCGACGTTCGGATGCCCTGCATGTCGGCGTACGCCGGCGCCCCTCCGAGGTCGGCCATCGGGCGGTAGAAGAACATCAGGAAGATGCCCGTGACGGTGAGCAGGATGAACAGGAAGAACGAGAGACCGCCCAGGCAGAACGTGTAGGTCAGCTTCAGCCCGTGGCGCTTCACCTTCACCGGGTGGAGGTGGTACAGCACGTTGTTCATCGTCGCGAGGGCGCGGTCGCGCGAGGTGTCCTTGTAGCCCTTCCGGAAGATCGAGCCCGGCCGGAAGATCGACTTCCAGACCTCGGTGTCCCGCAGGCGGTCGCCGACCTCGCTCGGCGACGGGGGCTTCAACTTCAACGCGTTCCCCCTCTCGCGGTCGGCGCCGTCATTCCTCCGCCGCCTGGGACGTCGGAACCTCGGCCATCGTCCGCCTGCCCGCGGAACCCTCCGGCAGCCGCGCATAGTACAGCGTGTCCGTCGGGCACCGGTCGACGCAGACCGAGCACCGCGTGCACGCGTTGTCGTCGACGACGAAGATCGCGCTCGAGTTGAGCACCTCGGCCTCCGACGCGGTCGTCTCCGCGCCTTCGACGATCTCCGGCGCGAGCATGAAGATGCAGTTCCACGGGCACACGTCCTCGCATGCCCGGCACAGGATGCAGTTGTCCGGGTCCAGCATCAGGTGCTTCGGCGACTTCACGCCCTCGGAGAGCCACGACGGGTCGACCGCCTCCAGCGTGTAGTCCTCGTGGATGTCGACCTCGGTCTTGGTGAACGGCATCTGTTCTCCCTGGCCTACCGGTATCCACCGGTCGGACGGACGTCGCCGGACTGACCGCGCAGCTTGCGCCGCCAGTTCTGCATGATCGCCGAGACGACGAGGACCGTGATGATCGGGCCGGTCGTGAGCCCCATGGCGATCGCGTCGCGGAGCATGAGCAGGCCCTCGTTGGAGAGCCAGAGGAAGGACTCCCGCGAGACGAAGCTGCCGCCGGTGTTGAAGGGGTCCCGCAGGAACGCCTCGAGGTCCGTCGGTCCCTGCCATCCCAGCTTCTGCTCGGCGTAGTACATCCACCACGACGGCATCACGGAGGACGTGATCAGCAGGAAGAACAGGAGGGCCATCGCGAAGAGCACGGCGCTCGTCCAGGACCACTCGAAGTCCCGCAGGAACGACTCGACGTGGCGCTTGACGGTCTGGAACGGTGATCTGGCTACGGTCTCGACCTGGCTCATGCGCTCGCTTGCTCCATGGGCGGGCGAATCATACAACCGGGCCTCGGAGGGCTTCGCGACGCGCTCGGCCCCCGCCTCCCACTCGTGAAGGTTTTCACGAGCGCCTCCACACTATGTCCCGCTCGGGTCTCAGACAACTCCGCCGGCCAGCACGACTGGTGGGAAACTGAGCACGATGCTGGCCGGACTGGTCGACACGGGGCTCTCGTCGTGGTGGGCACCGGCCCTCGCCTTCGCGGCCGGGGTCGTGTCCTTCGCCAGTCCCTGCGTCCTGCCGCTCGTGCCGGGGTACGTCTCGTTCGTCACGGGGAGCCGCGCGACCGAAGGCGAGGCCCGGCGCCCGCTCGTGCCGATGCTCCTGTTCATCCTCGGGTTCACGGTGGTCTTCACGCTCCTGGGGGCGTTCGCCGGCACGTTCGTCCCGTTCATCCGCGATCCCTGGTTCCAGCGGGTGGCCGGACTCGTCGTGCTGCTGCTCGGTCTCCTGATGATCGGGTACGCGCTGCGGCGCGGATCGCCCGCCCTCTACTCGGAGCGCCGGCCGCTGCTGGAGCGGGTGCGTCCCGGGAAGGTCGGGCGCGTTCCCGCTCGGGATCGCGTTCGCCGCCGGCTGGACGCCGTGCATCGGGCCGGTGCTCGCGGGGATCTTCGCGATCGCCGCGAGCGGCGGCACCGTGAAGGGCGCCGCCCTCCTGGTCGTGTACTCGCTCGGGCTCGGACTCCCGTTCCTCCTGGTCGGTATCGGGGTCGATCGCCTGGTCCGGAGCCTCGGGTGGGTCCGTCGGCACTACCGGGTGATCGCCGGGCGTCTCCGGGGCGCTCCTGGCGGCGGTCGGCATCCTGTTGATGACGGGGCTGTTCCGGCAGGTCTTCGGGCCACTTGCGCGGTTCGCGCCCGGGTTGTAGGTGCGCCGGCCATGACGACGCCGTCGGGTCCCACGGTCCGCCAGTCGGTCGCCCTCGTCTGGCGCAACTTGCGCTCGATGCGGACCGCGCTGATCCTCCTGCTGATCCTCGCGGCGGCCGCGGTGATCGGATCGCTCCTTCCCCAGATCCCGAACTCGCCGGAGCGGGTCGGCCGCTATCTCGACGATCACGGCGCGTGGGGGACGTTCCTCTTCCGGGCGGGATTCTTCGACGTCTACGGATCCTGGTGGTTCGCGTTGATCACGACGTTGCTGTTCGTTTCCCTCGCGGCATGCCTGTTCCCGCGGTCGCGGGCGTTGCTGCGTGCCGTCCGGCAGCGGCCCGTCCACGCCAGGGAGCTGGACGGGTTCCGGCACCACGCGGAGCTCCGGGTCCCGGCCGGTCCCGGCGAGGTGGCCGCGGACGCCGCCCGCTATCTCAGGCGGAAGCGGTTCCGGGTCTCTCGTCAAGGTGACGGCATCGCCGCCGAGAAGGGCGTGCTGCGCGAGATCGGGAGTCTCCTCTTCCACTGGGCGTTCTTCCTCCTCCTCGTCGGGGTGATCGTCGGCAAGGGGACGGGGTTCACGGGTCGCGCCGTCGTCACCGAGGGTGAGACGTGGGTCGACGCGCGCGCGAACTACGACGGTCAGATCCGCACGGGCCGCTACTTCGCCGGCAGCTTCACGGGCCTCGGCCTCGAGCTCCTGGACTTCGACGACAGCTACCGGCGGAACGGCATCCCGATCGACTTCGTCTCGCAGGTCCGGTTCCTCGACCGGGAGGGCCGGCCGGCCGGAACGCGGGAGATCCGCGTGAACCATCCGGCGGCGCTCGGGAGCCTCCGCGTCTTCCAGGAGGGGTTCGGCTGGGCGCCCGTCGTGACGGCCTCCCTCGACGGGACGTCGCTGTGGTCGTCACCGATCGACATGACACGTGACGACGCGCCGGAGGGCGTGCCCGCCACCGCCCTGCCGTGGCGAGGGGCGATCAAACTCACGGCGCCGGAGCCCGACGTGATGGTCACCCTCGAGCTGTGGTCGGACTATCGGGCGTTCCTCAACCTCCAGCTGACCGGCCAGCCCACGCCGATGCTCGTGCAGTTCGATCCCTACATCCGGTACTCCGTCTACGTGGGCCGGATCGCCGATGCGTCACGATCGACGTTCGACACGACCGGGCTCCGGCGGGTGGGCCGCGGGGACCTGCACGCGGCGGGGACGGGACACCTCGAGGTGCCCGGCGTCGGTGACCTCACCCTGGCCTTCCCGGAGCTTCGGCAGTACACCGTCTTCCTGATCAGCAAGGACGTCGGCATCCCGATCGTGCTCGCCGCCGCTATCCTCGTCCTCGTGGGACTCCTCCCCTCGCTGTACGTCTCCCGACGGAAGGTCTGGATCCGCGCGGAGGCCGCCCCCGGTGGCGCTCTCGTGAAGATCGGAGGGTTCGCCCTGCAACGGAAGGACTCCTTCGAGGACGAGTTCGATCGGATCGTCCGAGCCGTGCGCGGGCCGGACGGCGCCGCGACGTACCAACCGGAACCGGATGAGAAGGTGGGCACGTCGTGAACTGGGCGAGGATCTCGAGCACGACCTTCGACCTGACCCTCTGGCTCTATCTCGGGGCCATGGTGCTGTCCTTCGCGTATCTCGCGGCGCGGCGCAACCTGTTCTGGGTGCTCGCGCGCGGCGTCGCGATCGCCGGGGTCACGACGAACCTCGTGTCGATCGTCGCGCGAGGCATCGCGGCCGATCGCGTGCCGTGGGGCAACATGTTCGAGTACTCGACCGTGCTCGCCTTCCTGGTCGTCGTCGGGACGCTCGTGCTCGTCGAGGGCGTCGCGAAGATCAAGACGCTCACCGGCTTCTCGCTGATGTTCTCGGTCCTCACCCTCGCGATCGCCGCGATCTTCTTCCCGGTCGAGCCGAGCCCGCTCCAGCCGGCGCTCAACTCCTACTGGATCAAGATCCACGTGGTGGCGGCGATCACGGGCTCCTCGCTGTTCGCGATCGGCGGGATCGCGACGATCCTGTTCCTGATCAAGGACCGCTCGGAGCGGCGAGCGCTCACGAGTCTCCGCGAGCGCACGCCCGCCCCGATCATGGGCGGCGCGACGACCGAGGTGGACGCGCCGCACGACCTCTTGCCCGATCCCGAAGGATCCGGCGCGCCCACGCCCGAGCCCGGGCGCGGCGGCATCCTGCCGTCCGCCGCCGCGCTGGACCGCGTCGCGTACCGGGTCATCGCCTTCGCGTTCCCGATCTGGACCTTCGCGGTGATCGCCGGCGCGATCTGGGCCCAGGACGCGTGGGGTCGCTACTGGGGATGGGACCCGAAGGAGACGTGGTCGTTCGTGACGTGGACGATCTTCGCCGGCTATCTGCACGCGCGATCGACGGCCGGGTGGAAGGGACGCCGTGCCGCGGTGATCGCCGTGGTGGGGTTCGTCTCGCTCCTGATCACGTACTACGCCGTGAACCTGTGGATCGTCGGACTGCACTCCTACAAGAACGGATGAGACGTCCAGCCGCGCGAGACCTCGGTGATACAGTGCGCGCGGGCTCACCGAGCCCGTCCTCAGAAGAGCTCCGGGAGACCGAAGGAACCGTGCGGAAGAGGTTGCTCTGGGCGACGGCCGGGATCGTCCTCCTGTTGCTATTGGGCGCCTGCGCTCCCAACGCCACGCAGGACACCCTCCAGCCGCAGGGACCGTTCGCCCAGAAGCTGAAGGACCTGTTCATCCCCGTCTTCTGGGTCGCGGTGTTCGTCTTCATCGTCGTCGAGGGCGGCATCGTCTGGATCACGATCCGGTTCCGGCACCGCAAGGGCAGGGAGCGCATGCCCGCGCAGACCCACGGCAACACCAAGCTCGAGATCGGCTGGACGATCGCTCCCGCGCTGATCCTCGCCGGCGTGATGGTGCCGACCGTCGCGACGATCTGGGACCTCGCGCGCACGCCTCCCGACGATGCGTTGAACGTCACCGTCGAGGGCTTCCAGTGGTGGTGGGGCTTCGAGTACACCGACGAAGACATGCAGAGCGACTTCGGAGACGGCGCGCCGATCCGGACGGCGGACGTGCTGGTGATCCCCGAGGACCGCGTCGTGTACCTCTCGCTCGAGGCCGCGAGCGGGGGCATCGGGGACTTCGAGGTGATCCACTCCTTCTGGATCCCGGAGCTCGCCGGGGCACAGGACGTCGTGCCGGGGCGGACGAACCACATCCTCCTGCAGGCGGACGAGCCCGGGACGTACGAGGGCCAGTGCAAGGAGTTCTGCGGACTGCAGCACGGCCGGATGATCGTCCGGGTGGTGGCGCTGTCGGCCGAGGACTGGGAGGCCTGGGTCGCGAACCAGAAACTCCCCGGGGCCACGCCCGCGGACGGCTCCCTCGCGAGCCAGGGGATGGATCTGTTCCTGTCGCCGCTCTCGGAAGGGCGGGGATCGTGCGTCGCGTGCCACGCCGTGGGGGGCACCGAGGCGGGAAGTCCCGCGGCACCGGAGCTCACCCACTTCGCCGACCCGACCCACGAATGCTTCGCCGGGTGCATCTGGGAGACGACGGATCGCGAGGCCCTCGAGGCATGGCTCCGCAACCCCGACGCCGTGAAGATGGGGTCCAAGATGCCCAACTACCATCTGACCGAGGACGAGATCGACGCCCTGGTCGCCTACCTCTACAGCCTGACGTGACGGCCGAGCGTGGACGAGACGAGATGAGTGACCGATGGCGATGGTGACGACGACCAGGAGGCGCGAGGGGATCCTCCGGCGCCCGACGGCGACCACCGGCTTCTCCAGCTGGTTCACGACGATCGACCACAAGAAGATCGGGATCCTCTACGGAGCCACGGCGCTCGTGTTCTTCCTCGTGGGAGGGATCGAGGCGCTCTTGATCCGCTCCCAGCTCGCCGAGCCCAACGGCACCCTATTGAACGCCGATCAGTACAACGAGATCTTCACGATGCACGGCGTCACGATGATCTTCCTCTTCGTGATGCCGATGTCGGCGGCGTTCTTCAACTACTTCATCCCGCTGATGATCGGCGCGCGCGACGTCGCGTTCCCGCGCCTGAACGCCTACAGCTACTGGGTGTTCCTCTTGGGCGGGCTCTTCATCTACTCGAGCTTCTTCCTCGGCGGCGCTCCCAACTGCGGATGGTTCTGCTACGCGCCGAACTCGGTCGTCGACCCCACGATCGGACCGACGTTCTACGCCCTGGGCCTGATCATCACCGGGATCGCCTCGACGGCGGGCGCGGTGAACCTCGCGGTGACCGTCATCAACATGCGGGCGCCCGGGATGTCGCTGTTCCGCGTCCCGGTGTTCGTGTGGATGGGCCTCGTGGTGCAGCTGCTCCTGGCGTTCTCACTGCCGATCATCACGGTGGCACTGTTCCAGCTGCTCTTCGATCGGGAGTTCGCGACCCACTTCTTCGATCCGACGGCCGGCGGGGATCCGATCCTGTGGCAACACCTGTTCTGGCTGTTCGGCCATCCCGAGGTCTACATCCTGATCCTGCCCGCGTTCGGGATCATCACGGAGATCCTCCCGGTCTTCAGCCGCAAGCCGCTGTTCGGCTACCAGTTCGTGGTGTTCTCCGGCATCGCGATCGGGTTCATCGGATTCGGCGTGTGGGCGCACCACATGTTCGCGGCGGGCCTCGGGCCGGTGGCGAACACCGCGTTCGGGGTATCGACGGCGATCATCGCGATCCCCACCGGCGTGAAGATCTTCAACTGGATGGCCACGATGTATCGGGGTGACCTTCGGTTCACGTCGGCGATGCTGTTCGCGATCGGGACGGTCACGATGTTCGTGATCGGCGGCCTCTCCGGCGTCACGCACTCGATCGTGCCGTCGGACTACCAGCAGACGGACACGTACTACATCGTCGCGCACTTCCACTACGTGATCTTCGGAGGAGCCGTGTTCGGTCTGTTCGGCGGGGTCTACTACTGGTGGCCCAAGGTGTTCGGGCGGTTGCTGAGCGAGCCGCTCGCCAAGCTCCACTTCTGGCTGATGCTGATCGGGTTCAACCTCACGTTCGGTCCGATGCACATCCTCGGCCTCCAGGGCATGATCCGCCGGACGTACACGTACCCCGAGTCGCTCGGGCTCACGTTCTGGAACCAGGTGGCGACGCTCGGTTCGTTCCTGATCGCCCTGTCGATCCTCGTCTTCCTGGTGAACGTCGTGCGCACCCGGATGAAGGCGCTGCCCGCGGCCGCCGACGTCGCCGACCCGTGGGACGGGCGAACGCTCGAGTGGATGACCCCGTCGCCACCCCCGGTCCACAACTTCGACGAGATCCCCACGGTGCATGCGCTGGACGAGTTCTGGCACCGCAAGTACGTCGAGGACGAGCGCACCGGCAGGCTGGTGCCCGCTCAGGCGGGTGCCGCGGACGCCGGCGAACCCGATCCGGCCGGACACGGCGCCGGGCATGGCATCCACCTGCCGAGCCCGTCGTACTGGCCGCTGGTCGCCGCGATCGGGATGCCGGTGATCGCGTACGGCGTGCTCTACTCGTGGTGGGCCGTGGGGATCGGGTTCCTGATCGCGCTGGTCGGCTTCTACGGATGGGCGCTGGAGCCTTCGGTGGCGGCGGAGGACGCGTAGCGATGGCCGACGTCGCGATCTCGCACGGCGATGCGCACGGCGCCGACCATCCGGAGACCACCACCGGCCTGCCGCACACGAAGCTCGCGATGTGGATCTTCCTCGCGTCGGAGTGCATGTTGTTCGGCGCGCTGATCACCACGTACGTGCTCTATCGGGGTCGGAGCGAAGAGGGCCCTTTCCCGGCCGACGTCTTCGACATCCCGTACACGTCGGTCTCGTCCTTCGTCCTGCTCGCGAGCTCGCTCACGATGGTCCTGGCGCTGTCTGCCGCTCAGCAGCGGGACGCCGGCCGGATGCGCCTGTGGCTACTCACCACCGCCCTGCTCGGGATGACGTTCGTCGGCGGCCAGGTCTACGAGTTCACGGCCTTCTTCAACGAGGGGCTCAGGCTCTCGACGAACCTGTTCTCCACGACCTTCTACGTGCTTACGGGATTCCACGGGGTCCACGTCACGGTCGGTGTGTTGATGCTGTTGTCCTTGGTCGGGATGTCATCCGCCAAGCGCCTGCCCGAAGACGCGTCGTTCCCGGTCGAGATGGTCGGGCTCTACTGGCACTTCGTCGACATCGTCTGGATCGTGATCTTCACGGTGGTCTATCTGATCCCCACGCCGAGCCCTGGGGGTCCCGGTGGCCCTTGAGGAAGCAGGACGCCATGTCGGCGGAGCACGGAGCGTCCGCCGCGGCTCACGGCGCCGGGCATCCGAGCCCGAAGGAGTACGTCCGGATCGGCGTGATCCTCGCGGTCCTGACGGCCCTCGAGGTCGCGGCGTCGTACGCGGGGGTGTCCGGGGGCATCTTGATCCCCACGCTGTTCTTCCTGGCGGTCGTCAAGTTCGCGCTCGTGGTCATGTGGTTCATGCATCTGAAGTTCGACGACCGACGCTACGCCCGCTTCTTCGTGATGGGACTCTCCGGCGCGGCGGTGCTGTACCTCATCGTGCTGATCTCGTTCCGGGTCTTCGCCTGATGGCGCTGCCCCCGTTCCACGTGCACCTGGACGTGCTCGTGAATCTGGGCGGCCTCGCGGCGGTGTACCTGGTCGCGGCGGCGCGCCACGAGCGCCGGACGGGCGAGCGGCTCGAGCCCGGGCGCCGGTACCGCTTCCTCGGCGGCGTGGCGGTGCTGCTGTTGGGCGCCGGGTGGCCGATCCATCGATCTCGCGGAGGGCTACCTCTACAGCATGCACATGGTGCAGCACATGCTGTTCACGTTCGTGGCGGCTCCGCTGCTCCTCACGGGGATGCCGGCGTGGATGTGGCGCGCCGTGCTTCGTCCCGCTCCCGTCCGGGCGGTCTGGGCATTGCTCACGCGGCCGCTCGTCGCCCTCATCGTCGCCAACGGGGTCCTGTTGTTCACGCACTGGCCCGAGATCGTGTCCCTCTCCGTGCGCTCCGAGCTCGCCCACTTCTCGATCCATACGCTGCTCCTGGGCTCCGCCATCGTGATGTGGTGGCCGGTGCTGTCGCCGCTCCCGGAACTGCCCCCCGTGTCGCGGCCCGGTCAGCTCCTCTATCTGTTCTTCCAGTCGCTCGCGCCGACGATCCCCGCGTCGTTCCTGACCTTCGGGACCGAGCCGCTGTATCCGATCTACGCGACGTTCCCTCGCATCTGGGGCATGGACCCGCTCACCGATCAGTTGGTGGCGGGGCTGGTGATGAAGCTCGTCGGGGGTTTGATCCTGTGGGTGGTCATCACCGCGATCTTCTTCCGTTGGGGTCATGAGGAGACGACCGAGGGTTGGGACGCGTTGAAGTTCCGCAACGTCGAGCGGGAGATCCGCGCGGGGATGGGCCGATGAGCGACCGCGGCGAGCGCCAGAGCCTCCTGCTCCCGATCCTGATCCCCGTCGGGGCGCTCGCGGCGATCGTCGTGGTCCTGTTCACGCTCTCCCGGGTGCTGTTGTCGTTGAAGCCGAATGCCGCGACGGCCGTCGCGCTGGTGGCGGCCGTGGGGATCATGGCCGTCGCGGCGTTCGTCGCCGGCCGCAAGCACGTGAGCGGCGCAGCGCTCGGTGGGTTCGTCGGCGCGGCCGCCGGCATCACGATGTTCGCCGGGGGGCTCGCGATCGCCGTCATCGGTCCTGCGGAAGAGGAGGTCGAGCCGATCCACGCCGAGATCGCCGCACCCCAGAACGCCATCGAGGAGGGATTCTCGACCGATGCGCTCGCGTTCGAGGCGGACAAGCCCGTGGAGCTCGCGTTCACCAACGAGGACCCGGGCCTGGAACACAACGTATGGATCCTCGACGGGCCGGACGACACCGCGCCACCCCTGTTCGAGGGCCCCAATGTCCCCGGGCCCGGCGAGCTGGTCTACCGGATCCCCCGATGGCCCCAGGGGAGTACTTCTTCTTCTGCGAGCTGCATCCGGGTTCGGCGATGGAAGGAACGGTCACCGTCTCGGAAGGGGCGGGCGGCGTCACGGTCGTGGCCGAGAACACGGCGTTCGACACCGACGAGATCAGGCTTCCCGCGGAAGCACCTTCGTCGATCACCCTCGACAACCGCGACCCCGCCGCACACAACGTCTCGATCTACGACGACGACACCGCCTCCGGCGATCCGCTCTTCACGTTCGAGGCGTTCGTCGGACCCGCGACGGAGACGCACCCGGTGGAGCCCCTCCCGGAGGGCGAGTACTACTTCCGATGCGACATCCACCCGACGATGGAGGGGACGGTCCTGGCGCGCCACGCCGCCGGAGAGGGCGGCGACGCTCCGCCCGACGAGGGGAGCCCGAGAGTCCATCGCCCGAAGGGGGCGGCTGAGACCCACTGGTAGCGTGGCCAACGTGCTCCACCGGGTCGCTCTCCCCACGCTGTTCTTCCTCCTCTCTGCGCTGACGGCATGCACCGGTGATGACTCATCGCTCGGCGCGGCGGAGCAGGACCGTCCCCTCCCCGCGCTCACCGGCGAGACCATCGACGGCGATGACCTCGACGCCACGAGCTACGCCGACGGCGACGTGCTGGTGATCAACGTGTGGGCCGACTGGTGCACGCCGTGCCGCGTCGAGCAGCCGTCGCTGGTGCGTCTGGCGGAACGGTACGAGGGCGACGGCGTGCGGTTCCTGGGCATCAACTACCAGGACGATCGCGACGCCGCCCGGGCGTGGGTCCGCGAGTTCGACGTGCCCTACCCGAGCCTGTTCGACCCCGCGGGACGCTCCGCGGCCGACCTCGGGTTCCCGGCGCTGCCCGACACGTACGTGGTGGATCGCGACGGCACCATCAGGTGGGTGGTCTACGGCGCGTTCGACGAGCGGGAGCTGACGAGCATGATCGACGACGTCCTCGCCTGAGGCGGCTCAGCCGCGGACGAGCGCGTCGGCCCCGACCGCGCCGAAGAGCCCGGCGAGGTACAGGATCGAGAACGAGAACAGCCGCCGCGTCCGGGCCTCGTCGGCGCTCCGCCACACCTGGAGCGCGCGATAGACGAAGGAGCCGCCGAGCAGCACCGCGGCGCCCGTGTACACCGGACCCATGTG
This sequence comes from uncultured Actinomycetota bacterium, assembly GCA_963711655.1. Taxonomy (GTDB): domain Bacteria; phylum Actinomycetota; class UBA4738; order UBA4738; family HRBIN12; genus JAJNBA01. The sequence continues at coordinate 141,121 of CAVQEW010000003.1, read as the reverse complement.
ACCGACGGGCACGAGCAGCAGCGTCGTCCCGAACAGCACCAGCGAATACAGGAGGATCTGGCGCCGGGTCTCGGCCTCGCCGCGGACCACCGGGAGCATCGGGACGCCGGCCGCCGCGTAGTCGCCCGAGTAGCGCATCGCCAGGGCCCAGAAATGCGGCGGCGTCCAGACGAAGACGATCGCGAACAGCATGATCGCGGGCCACGCCAGGGTGCCGGTGACGGCGGCCCACCCCACGAGCGAGGGCACGGCGCCGGCCGCGCCGCCGATCACGATGTTCTGCGCCGTCGTGCGCTTCAGCCACATCGTGTACACGAAGACGTAGAACGCGATCGCCGACAGCGCCAGGACGGCCGCCAGCACGTTGACCGCGACGGCCAGGAAGTAGAACGCGATCGCGCCGAGGACGAAGCCGAACCGGAGCGCGTGCTCCGGCGTGATCGCGTGGGCGGGGAGCGGCCGCTGCCGCGTGCGCTTCATGATCGCGTCGATGTCCCGGTCGAGGTACATGTTGATCGAGTTGGCGGAGCCGGCCGCGATCGCTCCTCCGAGAAGCGTCGCGAGGATCAGCCACCCGGAGGGAAGCCCTTCGGCCGCGAGGAGCATCGCGGGCACCGTCGTGATCAGCAGCAGGAGGACGATGCGCGGCTTCGTGAGCCGGAAGTACGCGGTGACCGTGTCGCGGAGCGAGGGGCGCTCGCGCGACCGCCACGTCGTCCTCGTTCGGCTCCGGGTCCGAGATCCCGCGTCGGACCCTCGAGACGGTCGCGAGCGCGACGACCGTGGCCCAGATCAAGACGGACAGCGCCACGTGGGCGACGACCGCCCAGGGCCGGAGCCGCGTCCAGACGTTGGCCGCGCCGACCATGATCTGGCCGACGAAGAGCACGAGAGCGACCGAGGAGAGTCGGACGAGGATCGCCTCCTGGGGAGCGGCGGTTCGCGCCCGGATCGCGGTCCACAGGACCAGCAGCATCACGATCGCGGCGAGCGCGCGGTGCAGGAACATCGCGGTGGCGGCGCCCCCGAGCGTCGGCACCAGCCTCCCGTCCATCAGAGGCCAGTCCGTGAACACGAGCTGCGCGTCGCTCGCGCGCACGTAGGTGCCGACCAGGAGCAGGATGCCGACGCCGGTGGCCGTGACGAGGGCGAGTCGTGAGAACGCCCGCCCGCCCCCTGTCTCGCTGGGGGCGCCCGCGTCCCCCGTCTGCCCCGCCCGGGTCGCAGCCGCGACGACGGTCACGTCGGCGATCAAGAGCAGGGCGGTCACGAAGTGGGCGGTGACCCACCAGGGGTCGAGCTCGGTTGCGACCACCACGGCGCCGAGCCCGGCCTGAGCGAGGACGAGCGGGAACGCCAGGACCGCGGGCCAGAAGAGGCCGGGCTCGCGACGCACCACGCGCATCGCGGCGAGGCCGGTGAGCGCCGTCAGCACGGCCACGAGGAACGCCATCGAGCGATGGGAGAACTCGATCAGCGAATGGACCGTCCCGGACGGGAAGAGGTGACCGGGCTCGCAGGCCGGCCACGTGGAGCATCCGAGGCCGGAGCCGGTCCCGCGGACGAGCCCGCCGATCGCGAACAACACGATCGTGGCGATCGCCGAGATGAGCGCGAGGGACCGGAAGCGCGGACGCGTGAAGAGCATCGTGACGCCCGATGATAGCCCCGCCTCCGGAGGGCGCCGCCCTTGCGATACTGCCGCCATGACCGGGGATCTCCGCTCGCGGATCGACGCGGCCCTGATGGCCTTCCTCGACGAACGACTCCGAGATGTGCAGCGGGACGACCCCGCGGCCCAGCCGCTGGTGGAGGAGATCCGGCGTCTCGTGGAGGCCGGAGGCAAGCGCCTCCGCCCCGCGTTCTGCTACTGGGGCTACCGCGCGGCAGGCGGCGAGGATCACGCGGCACCCGACGAGCCGATCGTGCGGGCCGCTGCCGCGCTCGAGCTCCTCCACACGATGGCGCTCGTGCACGACGACCTGATCGACGGGGCGAAGGAGCGGCGCGGCGTGCCCACGACGGCCACCTGGTTCGCGGACAAGAGCGGAGGAGCTCGAAGCACGAGGCGAGCCGGAGGCGTTCGGTGAGGCGATCGCGATCCTGGTCGGAGATCTCGCCGCGGTGCTCGCCGACCGGCTGCTCCTCGAGGCCGGGTTCCCCTCGGACGCGCTCGCTCGGGCCCTCGCCGTGTATCACCCGATGCGCGAGGACATGGCGATCGGCCAGTACCTGGGCTTGCGAAGATCGATCGCCAGCGGTGGTCCCGAGGACGCCCGTCGAGTCGCCGCACGCAAGGGCGGTCGCTACACCGTGGAGGGGCCGCTCCTGATCGGCGTCCGCCTTCGCGGAGGAAGCGTCGCCGGTGGGGGAGTGTCTCGCACGCTTCGGCCGGCCACTCGGCGAGGCGTTCCAGCTCCGGGACGACCTGGAGGACGGTGAGGCGGCATCGGGCATCAGCCCGGACACGGTGAACCGGCTCGTCGCGGAAGCGAAGTCGTCGCTCGATCCGGACGTCGTGCCGCCGGCGGCCATCGCGGCGCTCCTCGACCTCGCGGACGAGGTGGCGATGTGACCGAAGACCTCGAGATGCTCCGCCGGCTCTTCCGCGACCATCCGGTGTGCCGCGTGGCGACGGTCCGTCCGCACGGCGGCCCGCACATCGCGACCCGCTGGTTCGTCTGGCAGACCGATGCGCTGTACGTCGCCACGCGCGTCGGCGACTCGACCTGGGAAGCCCTCGAGCACGACGCCCGGATCTCGCTCCTGGTCGACCGCGGGCGAGAGTGGAACGACCTCTCGGGCGTGCGGATCGAAGGCGTGGCCGAGCTCCTTCCCGCCGAGCATCCGGATCTCCGCCAACCGATGTCCGCCTGGCACGAGAAGTACCGCTCCCTGTTCTCCGGCGACGGCTTCGAGCGGTTCACCGCCGCGATCCCGCAGCTGGGGTTCCTCCGCGTGGTCCCCGCCGTCGTCGATGCCTGGGACCACGGCTGAGTCGATCTCCACGGGTTGCGACCTGGAGCCCACCCTGCTAGGGTTTGAGCAGATGCTCAAAGCAAACGCTCAAAGACACAGGAGGTGAGCAGCGATGACGGACAGCAACGCGATCGTCGTGTACGGCATCTACATCGTGATCGCGACCGCGCTGACGGCGTGGCTCGCGAGGACGCTCTTCCGCAGCGGGGTGGCGTTCCTGCACGACGTGTTCGTCGACCGGCCCGAGCTGGCCGACGCGGTCAACCGGCTCTTGGTGGTCGGCTTCTACATGCTGAACCTCGGGTACGCCCTCTACATCCTGCGGGCGGCACGGGGGCTCGACGTGTTCGAAGCGGTCCAGTTCCTCGTGAACCGGCTGGCGGTCCTGCTCGTGACCCTGGCGGGGATGCACTTCCTCAACGTGCTCGTCTTCTGGCGGATCCGCGCCCGGCGCGAGCAGCGTCAGCTCCCTGCCCCGATCGCCCCGCAGGTGTTCATGCCGCCGGCGCCGGCCGCGGGTTCCGCCGGCGGGAAGTGAGGCGACGATGGACGCCCCGACGACCGTCGGACCCGCTTCGGTGGAAGGCACGCAACGGCTGACCGTCCTCTACGACGAGCGGTGCCGCTTCTGCCTCCGCTGCCGCGACTGGCTGCTCGGCCAGCCGTGCCTGGTGGAGGTGGAGTTGCTCGCGGCGGGCTCGACCGAGGCGCGACAGCGCTACGGCTCGGTGCCGTGGCTCGGCAGCGAGCTCGTGGTGTTCGACGACCGCGGCCGCGGCTGGGTCGGCGCGGCCGCGTTCCTCGTCTGCCTATGGGCCACGGCGCGCTACCGGCCGTGGTCCTACCGGCTCTCGCGCCCCGCGTTCGCGCCCCATGCCGAGCGATTCTTCATGTCCATCTCGAAACGGCGTGGCCGTTGGAGCCGTGCGATCCACGGGGACGACGACTGCACCTATTGCGACGACATGCGGTTCTCGTGGGAGGACGCATGACGGAACCACGGGTCGAGCGGTCGACCCGAGATCGCATCATCGAAGCCACCCTGCGCACGGTCCAGGAGGCGGGGTTCGCGGACACGACCGCCAGAGCGATCGCGCGCACGGGTGGCTTCAACCAGGCGCTGATCTTCTATCACTTCGGTTCGCTCGATCAGCTCCTCCACGAGGCGTTCGCGGAGGCCTCGACGCGACAGATCGAGAAGTACCGCGCCGCCGCGGCCGAGGTCTCCTCGCTTTCCGACCTCGTGCGGATCGCGCGCCGCCTGCATCAGGAGGATCTCGAGAGCGGGGCGGTCACGGCGATCACCCAGCTCATGGCGGCGGCGTCGGAGCCGGAGGAGCGCGCGGCGCTCCTCGAGCGGTTCGACGGCTGGATCCGACTCGTCCAGGACGCGCTGGAGCGGGCGACCGAGGGGTCCCCGCTCTCGACGGTCGTGCCGGTGCGGGAAGCCGCGTACACGATCTGCGCGATGTTCCTGGGGATCGAGCTGATGAGCCGGCTCGACCCCGAGCGCTCGGAGGCCGAGGCCGTCTTCGACATGATGGAGGGCATCGCGCGGCTCGTGGAGGACGTCGGCCTGCCGCTGCTCGGATCCTCGTGAGCACGCCGTGACATCTGTGCGATAGGCTGCTTGTGAAAGGTTTCACGAGCGCCCGACGGGGCTCCTGAGGGGAGGTTCGCGTGCCGGAGCGGATCGAGACCGACGTGTTGATCGTCGGCGCAGGCCCAGGCGGATCGGCGGCCGCGTATCACCTCGCCCGCCACGGCATCGACGTCCTCGCCGTCGACAAGGCGACGTTCCCTCGAGAGAAGGTCTGCGGCGACGGGCTCACTCCCCGAAGCGTCGGCGCGGTCCAGCGGATGGGCATCGACACCTCCGATCCCGGATTCGAGCGGGTGATCGGTCTCCGGGTGCATTCGAAGGACGTCACGATGGATCTTCCCTGGCCCGAGCTCCAGACCTGGCCCAACTACGGCCTGGTGATGCCGCGCCTCGGGTTCGACCATCTCCTGCTGGAGCGCGCGAAGAAGGCAGGCGCTCGTGTCCTGGAGGCCACGGACGCGCGCGCGCCGCTGATGAAGGACGGATGGGTCGTCGGGGCCGAGACCGTGCCGGCCGACGACGGCGACGCGGAACCGGCGGAGATCCACGCCCGATTCACGATCGCGGCCGACGGCGCCGCGAGCCGCTTCGCGGCTCCCGCCGGCGTCCGCCGCGACGACACCCGGCCGCTCGGGATCGCCGCCCGCCGCTACTACCGCGCGCCCAACCTCGGGGGCCCCTGGTTCGAGTCCTGGCTCGATCTCTGGGAAGGCGACATGCTCCTGCCCGGCTACGGCTGGCTCTTCCCGATGGCCGACGGTCGGGTCAACCTCGGCGCCGGCCTCCTCAGCACGTTCCGCAACTTCAAGGACATCTCCGCGACCCGCCTGTTCGACGCCTTCGCCACGATGCTCCCCGACGATCGCGGCATCTCCGAGGAAACCGCCGACGGCCGCATGCTCTCCGGCCCGCTCCCGATGAGCTTGAACCGCGCCCCGCAAGCGGTCCCGGGGATGCTCCTGGTCGGCGACGCCGCGGGGGCCGTGAACCCGATGAACGGAGAGGGCATCGCCTACGCGATCGAGACCGCGGAGATGGCGGCCGAGCTCCTCCACGAGGCGCTCGTGAAGGACCGGCCAGGCCTCGCGATGCTGTACCCACAGGCGCTCCGGGAGCGATACGGGCGCTACTTCCGCCTCGGCCGGGGGTTCGCGCGTGTCGTCGGCAAGCCCGAGATCATGGGTCCCGCGACGAAGTACCTCCTGCCCAACCCGAAGGTCATGGGCTTCGCGATGCGGATGATGGCGAACCTGACGGACGGCCGCGACGGCGACGCGCAGGACAAGCTCTTCTACCTGCTCGAGAGGCTGGCCCGCGCGTCGTGACCGTAGGATTGCCGTCCGTGGGTGTGAGCGGTGCCCTCGCCTCTCTCCTCCCCGTCGCGGCGGGTCTGAGCGACTACCTCCCCATCCTCCTGATGGCCGTGTTGGCCGTGGTCTTCGCGGTGGCCTCGATGGGAGCGTCGGCGCTCCTGCGGCCGCACCGACCGAACCGCCCGAAGCTCTCCGCGTACGAGAGCGGCAACGACCCGGTGCGCCTGCCGGGCGGCGAACGGTTCAGCGTGAAGTTCTACGTCGTGGCGATGCTCTTCATCATCTTCGACATCGAGACGATCTTCCTCTTCCCGTGGGCCGTCACGTTCCGGCAGCTCGGCCTGTTCGGGCTGATCGAGATGGCGGTCTTCATCGCGCTCGTGTTCGTGGCCTACGTCTACATCTGGAAGAAGGGCGGTCTGGACTGGTCGGTCGTGCCGCCGGACCTGCGGGTCGACGAGGAGGAAGAGGGACCCGGGGCCGACCCCGGGTGACGCGAGGCGGAGGGCCAGATGGAGGGGGAGACGATCGGTGCCCGTTGAACGCGTCGAGGGGCACCTCACGGGCCGGACACCCGAGGAGGTCGAGGACGAGGTCCGCAAGGGCGTGCTCCTGACCACCCTCGACCGCGCCGTCAGCTGGGCGCGGAAGCAGTCGATGTGGCCGGCGACGTTCGGGCTCGCCTGCTGCGCGATCGAGATGATGTCCGCCGGCGCCGGGCGCTACGACCTGTCGCGGTGGGGGATGGAGCTGTTCCGAGCGTCCCCGCGACAGGCCGACCTCATGATCGTGGCCGGCCGCGTGTCCCAGAAGATGGCGCCGGTCCTGCGCCGGGTCTACGACCAGATGCCCGAGCCGAAATGGGTGGTGTCGATGGGCGTCTGCGCCTCGGCCGGCGGCATGTTCACGAACTACGCGATCGTCCAGGGCGTCGACACGATCGTGCCGGTGGACATCTACGTGCCCGGCTGCCCGCCCAAGCCGGAGATGCTGATGTTCGGCATCCTGAAGCTGCAGGAGAAGGTCCGCACCACGGGGACGATCCGGTGAAGGGCCCCAGATGAACGCTGAGGAGCTGGCCGCTCGGATCCGTGAGGGCTTCAGCGATGTGCTCCTCGCGCGCGACGAGGTGATCGTCCTCGTGGAGAAGGACGAGCTCGTCGACGCGCTCGTGCGTCTCCGCGATCAGCCGGACCTGTCGTTCCGTTTCCTGTCGAGCCTCACCGCCACGGATCATCCGGGCCGGGAGCCGCGGTTCTGGGTCGTGTACGAGCTCCGGTCGGTGGAGCACGCGCACCGTCTCCGCCTCAAGGTGGGCCTCCCGGGCGATGACCTGCACATCCCGTCGGTGACGCCGCTCTTCCCGACGGCCAACTGGCACGAGCGCGAGGTCTGGGACCTGTTCGGCATCGTCTTCGACGACCATCCCGACCTCGACCGGATCCTGCTCCCCGACGACTGGGAGGGTCATCCGCTCCGCAAGGACGAGGAGCTCGGTGGCGTCGGGACGCAGTACCACGGCGCGTTCATCCCGCCCGTCGACGAGCGGACGATGCCGTGATGGCGACCGGTCAAGAGATGGGTCACGATGCGTGCCGCCGGGACGAGCTCCGTGGACACGGTCCGAAGATCCGCGACGACGCCACCGGCGAGGTCCGCCAGGAGACGATGATCATCAACATGGGTCCGCAGCACCCCTCGACCCATGGGGTGCTCCGCCTGCTCCTCGAGCTCGACGGCGAGACCGTGATCCGGTGCAAGCCCATCGTCGGCTACCTCCACACCGGCATCGAGAAGAACACGGAGTACCGGACGTGGGTGCAGGGTGTCGCCTACGTCACGCGCGCCGACTACCTCTCGCCGTTCTTCAACGAGCTGGCGTACTGCCTGTCGGTCGAGCGGCTGCTCGGGATCGAGGCGCCGCCACGCGCCCAGGTCCTCCGCGTGCTCCTCTGCGAGCTGAACCGGATCGCCTCGCACCTGGTCTGGGTCGCGACCGGTGGCATGGAGCTCGGCGCGGTCTCGGTGATGCTGTACGGGTTCCGCGAGCGCGAGCTGATCCTCGACATCTTCGAGGCGGTCACCGGTCTCCGGATGAACCACGCGTACATCCGGCCCGGGGGCGTGATCATGGACCTGCCCGTCCGACGGCGCGCGCAGGATCGCGAAGTTCCTCGACACCATGCCGGCGCGGATCGACGACTACGAGCGGCTCCTGAACGACAACCCGATCTGGCTGGAGCGCAACGTGGGCGTGGGCATGCTCTCCGCCGAGGACGCGCTCGCGTTCGGCGTGACGGGCCCGCTCCTGCGCGCCGCCGGCTCGTCGGTGGACCTCCGCAAGGACGAGCCGTACAGCGGCTACGAGACGTACGACTTCGACGTGCCCGTGCGGACCGAGGCGGACTCGTACGCGCGCTACCTGGTCCGGATCGCGGAGATGCGGGAGTCGCTGCGGATCGTGGAGCAGGCGCTCGAGCGGCTGCGGGAGCCGGGCCCGGTGATGATCGAGGATCCGAAGGTCGGCTGGCCCGTCAAGCTCTCGGTCGGCCCCGACGGCATCGGCAACGACGAGGCGTACCTCCACCACATCATGGAGGAGTCGATGGAGGCCCTGATCCATCACTTCAAGATGGTCACCCAAGGGGTCCGTGTGCCCGAGGGCGAGGTCTACACGGCGGTGGAGTCGCCCCGGGGTGAGCTCGGCTACTACGTCGTCTCCGCGAACGAGTACCGCCCCTACCGGGTCAAGATCCGGGATCCGTCGTTCGTGAACCTCCAGGCGGTCCCCACGATGGTCGAGGGCGGCCTCATCGCCGACGCGATCGCCGTGATCGCGTCCCTCGATCCGGTGATGGGAGGCGTCGACCGCTGATGACGCTGTTCGAAGGAGCGCGGCTCGAGGAGGCGAAGGAGATCCTCGGCCGCTATCCCGAGGGCCGTGAGCGCTCCGCCATCATGCCGCTGCTCTACCTCGCCCAGTCGGTCGAGGGGCACATCTCCCGTGAGGGGCTGAAGGAGATCGCCGGCCTCCTGGACCTCACCACCGCGGAGGTCGAGGCCGTCGCCAGCTTCTACTCGATGTATCGCCTCCGGCCCACCGGGACCCACGTGGTGAGCGTCTGCACGAACCTCGCCTGCATGCTCCGCGGCGCCCGCGAGGTCTACGAGGCCGCTCACCAGGCCGCCGGGATGCGCCACGGGCAGGAGCTGTCCGACGACGAGCTCATCACGCTCCACGAAGAGGAGTGCCTGGGTGTCTGCGACTTCGCGCCGGTCGCGCAGATCAACTTCGCGAACCACGACAACGTGACGCCGGAACGGATGCGGGAGCTGATCGCGGGGCTGCGCGGCGGCGAGATCCCCGAGCCTTCGCGAGGTGGACCAGCGATGGAGAGCTTCAAGAGCGCGTCGCGCGTCCTCGCCGGCCTCGAGGAGGCGCCGGCATCGTGAGCGTCGCGTTCGAACGCCGGCTCACCCGGGACTGGGACGACCCCGCGGTGATCGGGATCGACGGCTACCGCGCGAAGGGCGGCTACGAGGCGTTCAAGAACGCGCTGAACATGGAGCCCTCGTCGATCATCGACACGGTGAAGGCGTCGGGTCTGCGCGGCCGCGGGGGCGCCGGCTTCCCGACCGGCATGAAGTGGTCGTTCGTCCCGATGGACACGGGCAAGCCCACCTACGTCACCGTGAACTTCGACGAATCCGAGCCGGGGACGTGCAACAACCGCGAGCTCGTCGAACGCGACCCGCACCGCCTCCTGGAGGGGACCGCGATCGCCGCGCTCGCGATCGGCTGCCGGACCGCGTTCATCTACGTCCGCGGGGAGTACCTGGCACAGGGTCTGATCCTCCAGAAGGCGATCGCCGAGGCTTACGACGCCGGGTTCCTCGGCACCGGGGTTGCCGGGAGCGACGTCGATCTCGACATCGTGTTGCACCGGGGCGCCGGCGCCTACATCTGCGGCGAGGAGACCGCGCTCCTGAACTCTCTCGAGGGCTTCCGGGGGCAACCGCGGCTCCGTCCGCCGTTCCCCGCCGTCGAAGGTCTCTACGCGTCGCCGACCGTGATCAACAACGTCGAGACGCTGATGTCCGTGCCGGACATCGTCGTCCGCGGACCCGAGTGGTTCCGCGAGCAGGGCACGGAGAAGTCACCCGGCACCAAGCTCTTCACGATCTCCGGCAAGGTCGAGCGTCCGGGCAACTACGAGCTCCCGCTCGGGACGCCGCTCCGGGTGCTCCTGGAGGACGTGGCCGGGGGAGTACTGGGCGGGCGCTCGTTGAAGGCGTGGACCCCGGGCGGCTCGTCGACGCCGTTGCTGACCGCGGAGCACATCGACACGCCGCTCGACTACGAGTCCGTGGCGGCGGCCGGTTCGCTGCTCGGGACCGGCGCGGTGATGGTCCTGGACGACACCGACTGCGTCGTGGACGCGGCGCAGCGGATGACCGCGCTTCTACGCCCACGAGTCCTGCGGCAAGTGCACGCCGTGTCGCGAGGGCACGTGGTGGGCGGAGCGCGTGCTCGGGCGGATCGCGGACGGGTACGGCAAGGAGGAGGACCTCCCGGTCATGGCGGACATGGGGAAACACATCATGTTCCGCGCCTTCTGCGCCCTGGCCGACGGCGCGGCGTCGGTGATCGACTCGAGCCTCAAGCACTTCCGGGAGGAGTTCGAGGAGCACGTGCGTCTCGGACGATGCCCGCTGCGCGAAGAGCACGTGGAGGTGGCCTCGGCGGTATGACCGATGTGACCCTCACCGTCGACGGGAAGGAGGTCACCGTCCCCGCCGGGACGCTGATCATCCGGGCCGCCGAGCAGCTCGGGATCGAGGTCCCGCGCTTCTGCGACCACCCGCTCCTGAAGCCCGCCGGCGCCTGTCGTCAGTGCTACGTCCGGGTGGAGGGCCAGCCGAAGCTCGCGACGTCGTGCACGGTGCCGGTCGCGCCCGGGATGACGGTCCGGACCCAGAACAGCGACCCGGAGGTCGCGGACGCGCAGCGCGCGAACCTCGAGTTCCTGCTGCTGAACCACCCCCTCGACTGCCCGATCTGCGACCGCGGCGGCGAATGCCCGCTCCAGGACCAGGCGCTCGCGTACGGCCCGGGCGACAGCCGCTTCCGCGAGGCGAAGCGCGTCTTCCCGAAGCCGATCCCGATGTCGCCGCTCGTGGGACTGGATCGTGAGCGATGCATCCTGTGCGCCCGCTGCACGAGGTTCTGCGACGAGATCTCGGGCGACCGGTTCCTCGAGCTCTTCGCGCGCGGCGCGGGAGAGCGGGTCTCGATCGCGGCCGGCGAGGACTTCCGATCGCCGTTCAGCGGGAACACCGTCCAGATCTGCCCGGTGGGGGCGCTCACGTCGACGCCGTACCGCTTCGCGGCGCGGCCGTTCGACCTCACCTACGGCGACTCGGTCTGCCCGCATTGCTCCGCCGGCTGCAACATGCGCGTCGACGTTCGGCGCGGCGAGGTCGTTCGGCACCTCGCCCGTGATGAGTACGAGGTGAACGACGCCTGGCTCTGCGACAAGGGCCGGTACGCGTACCGGTTCCCGGACTCGTCGGAGCGGGTCACGACGCCGCTGATCCGCGACCACGGGCTCGAGCCCGCCTCGTTCGGCGAGGTGCTCACGAAGATCGCGAGCTGGGTCGACGGCGCGCGCGTCGGGGTGCTGACCGGCGGGCGCCTGATGGACGAGGACTACTACGCGTTGTCGAAGCTCGCGCGTACCGTCTTCCGGACGAACGACCTCGACCACCGCCGGGGGACCGGGGCACCGGCGGCCGAGCTGGCCGCGGCGCGCGCCCCGATGGGCGTGACCTACCGCGACGTCGAGCGGGCGCCGGTGATCCTGGTCGTCGGGCTCGACGCCGAGCAGGAGGTGCCGATCCTGCACCTGCGGCTCCGGAAGGCCGCGGCCGCAGGTGCGCGGATCTGGGTGGTGCACCCTCGCCGAACGCGGCTCCACGACGTCGCGACGCACATCCTGGTCCGGCCGGGGGCCGAGGCACGCGTGCTCGCCGGCGGCGCGGACCCGGTGATGGACGAGGCCCTGGAGGCGCTCCGAGCCGCCGGCGAGGACGCGGTGGTGATCGCCGGCGAGCGGTCGGGCGCCGCCGACGCGGCCCGGTCCCAACTCCTCGGATCGGGCGCGCGGTTCGCCTATGTCACGAGGCGTGCAGGTGACCGCGGCGCCCTTCGCGCCGGCGTCCACCCGTCGCTCCTTCCGGGCGGACGCTCCCTGGGTGAGGCCGGGGCGGTCGAGAGTCGCTGGGCGACGGCCATCGACCGGGAGCCCGGACGCGACTGGCGCGGCATCCTCGAGGCCTGCGCCGCCCGTGAGATCGACGTCCTGTATCTCGTCGGGGTCGATCCGCTCCGCGACTACCCCGATGCCGCCCTCGCTCGCCGGGCCCTGGACAACGTGCCGGTGAAGATCGTGCAATCGCTGGAGCTCGCGTCGCTGGAGCCCTTCGCCGACGCCTTCCTCCCGGCCGCTCCCTTCCTGGAGAAGGAAGGCCACGTCACGAACTGGGAGGGCCGCGGACAGCGCCTCCGTCCGCGTCCGCGACCCGGAGGGGATGTGCCTTCCCGACTGGGAGATCTTCGCCAGCCTTGCGCTCGCGTGCGGCGGCGACCTCGGCTTCGAGACCCTCGACGAGATCCACGAAGAGATGGGCGAGCTCCTGGCGCCGCTCGACGCGAGCGGTGACCCTCCCGCGAGTGAGCCGACGCGAGGATGCCCCCGCCGAGGGCCTCACGCTCTTCACCTACCCGCTGCTCGTGGACGAGGGCCGCCTCTCGGAGCGGGCCGATGAGCTGAAGGCGGCGCTCGCCGACCCTCCGTTCGTCGAGATCCACCCGGACGACGCGGGCGACGTGCACCGACGGCGCCGACGTCGTCCTCACGACCTCGGCGGGCGAGGTGACCCTTCCCGCCCGCGTGACGGAGCACGTCGCGAAGGGATCGGTCTTCGTCCCCTTCAACCAGGCCGGGTTCCAGGCCAACCGGCTGCTCGACGGCGACTTCGTCACCTCCGTCACCGTCGAGCCGGTGGCGCAGCTCGTCGACGCCGAGACGGGAGCCGAGGGCTGATGGACTGGCTCGACTGGCTCCTGCTCGCCGCCCGCGTCGTGATCGTCTTCTTCGGGCTGCTGCTCTCCGTGCTGCTCTACATCTGGTTCGAGCGCAAGGTGATCGCCGACCTGCAGACGAGGAAGGGACCGATGCGCGCGGGGCCGCGCGGGATCCTGATCACGCTCGCGGACGGGATCAAGCTCTTCTTCAAGGAGGGCATCCTCCCGACGAACGCGGACAGGCCGCGTCTACCTGCTCGCCCCGGTCGTCGCGATGTTCCCGGCCTTCCTCGCGTTCAGCACGATCCCGTTCGGGGCCGACATCACGCTGTTCGGCAGGCGGATCCCGCTCCAGCTCGTCGATCTCGACATCGGCATCCTCTGGATCCTCGCGATGACGTCGATCGCCGTCTACGGGGTGGTCCTCGCCGGGTGGGCGAGCGGATCGAACTACCCGCTCCTCGGCGCCGTCCGCTCGACGGCGCAGATGATCTCCTACGAGGTCGCGATGGGCCTCTCGCTCGTCGCGGTGCTGATGTACAGCGGTCACCTCTCGTTCTCGCGAGATCGTCGCGGCGCAGGATCGCGTGTGGAACGTCGTCCCGATGTTCCCGGCGTTCGTCGTCTATCTGATCTGCGCGATCGCCGAGACGAACCGACCGCCGTTCGACCTCGCGGAAGCCGAGACGGAGCTGGTGGCGGGCTTCCACACCGAGTACTCGGGGATCAACTTCGCGATGTTCTTCCTCGGCGAGTACGTCGCCACCGTGACGGTCGCGGCGATCGGCGTGACCCTCTTCCTGGGTGGGTGGATGGGGCCCGCTCCGTCCTTCCTGCCCGGGCTGTGGCCCTTCCTCTGGTTCGTGGCGAAGGTCACCCTCGTGATCTACCTGTTCGTCCTGGTCCGCGGCACGCTCCCTCGGGTCCGGTACGACCGGCTGATGGCCTTCGGCTGGAAGGTGCTGATCCCCTTCGGGCTCGTGTGGGTGCTCATCACGGGCGCGATCGTGGTCCTGCCCACGGAGCTGAACGTCGACCGGCGGGCGGTGTTGACGTGGGCGGCCGTCGCGCTCGGCGTCACGCTGCTCCTGTCGTTCGTCCCGGCCGGGAAGAGCGCTGCCCGTGAGGAGGTGACGAAGTGACCGACGAGCCACGACGAGAGCGGAACTTCCTCGGGGACACGGGAGCCGTCCTGAAGGGGATGGCGACGGTCTTCAAACAGACCTTCCGTCCCGACGACACCGAGGAGTACCCGAAGGTGATCGCGGAGATCCCCGAGCGCGCACACACCGGCCGTCACCTGTTGAACCGGCACGAGAACGGCCTCGAGAAGTGCATCGGATGCGAGCTCTGCGCGTTCGCCTGCCCGGCCGACGCGATCTGGGTCGAGGGCGCGGACAACGATCCCGAGAACCCGACGTCGCCGGGGGAGCGGTACGCGAAGGACTACCAGATCAACTACCTGCGCTGCATCATGTGCGGCCTCTGCGTCGAGGCCTGCCCGACCCGCGCCCTGACCCTGACCAGCTACTTCGAGATGGCCTACGAGTCGCGCGAGGACGCGATCCTCACGAAGGAGCAGCTCCTGGAGCCGCCCCCGGAGCTCGGCACCACCCCGGGGGCGAAGGAGGGCTTGTAGGGGTGCCGCTCGACAACGTCGTGTTCTGGGTCTTCGCGCCGATCTCGGTGGCGTCGGCCGTCGGGATGCTCCTGATGCGCAACGCGGTCCACGCGGCGCTCTTCCTCGTCGTCAACTTCTTCTGTCTGGCGGTCTTCTTCCTGATCCTCGACGCGCCGTTCCTGTTCGCGGTCCAGATCATCGTGTACGCCGGGCGCGATCATGGTGCTGTTCCTCTTCGTGATCATGTTGCTGGGCGTGGACCGCGGCGACGATCTCCGCGAGCGACTCGTGGCGCAGCGGCCGCTCGCGCTCGCGCTGGCCGCCGGGTTCGTGATCGAGATCACGCTCGCCGTGCGTACGGGCATCGGGTTCGCGACGAAGGCGCCGGCGGGGTTCGACGCCGTGAACGAGCCCGGCAACGCGCAGGCCGTGGCGAAGGTGCTCTTCCGCGACTACTTCCTCCCGTTCGAGGTCACGTCCGTGCTGCTCATCATCGCCGCGATCGCGACGATGGTGCTCGGGCAACGGAAGGCTCGCGCCGTCACGCAGGCGGAGCTGGAGGCGATGGGGACGGGCGTGTGAGGACGCCGATCGCGTACTTCATCGTCCTCTCCGGCGTCCTCTTCACGCTCGGAACGCTCGGCGTGCTGTTGCGGAAGAACGCGCTCCTGATCTTCATGTCCGTCGAGCTCCAGCTGAACGCCGTGAACCTCGCGCTGGTGGCGTTCTCGAGGATGCACTCGGCGCTGGACGGGCAGGTGCTGGCGTTCTTCTCGATGGTGGTGGCGGCCGCGGAAGTGGTGGTCGGCCTGGCGATCATCGTGGCGGTCTACCGGCGTCGCGGAACCGTCGATGTCGATGAGGCGAGGGGACTCGCTGGCTGATGGACGACGTCGATCCTCGGCTCAGCTCGAGAGCAGTTCGCTGTGGCTGATCCCCGCGCTGCCGCTCGTGGCGGCAACGATCAACCTCTTCGTCGGGCGGACGCCTCGGTCGCTTGGCGGGCGTGGCGGCGTCGGCCGCCGTGGCTCTTTCCTTCGCGGCATCCGCGCTGATCGTCTTCGCGTTGTTCCAGCGAAGCGCGGAGCACCGTGTCGTGACCCAGCACGTGGTCGACTGGATCTCCGTCGGCAGCTTCTCCGTGGGCGTCGATCTGCGATCTGGACGTGCTGTCGGCAACGATGATCCTGGTCGTCACCGGCATCGGATTCCTGATCCACGTCTACGCGATCGGCTATATGGACGGCGATCCGAGGTACGGCCGCTTCTTCGCGTACCTGAACCTCTTCGTGTTCTTCATGCTCCTGCTGGTCCTGGCGGACAACTACCTCCTTCTGTATGTGGGCTGGGAGGGCGTCGGGCTTTGCTCGTACCTCTTGATCGGGTTCTGGTTCGAGAAGACCGAGAACGCGAGCGCGGCGAAGAAGGCGTTCGTCACGACCCGGATCGGCGACACCGCGATGCTGATCGGCCTGGCGTTGATCGTGTCGAAGTTCGGCACGCTCGACTTCGCGCAGGTGTTGGGGGGACAGGCCGGCGAGATCACGAAGGACACCGCGACGGCGATCTCGCTCCTTCTCTTCGCGGGCGCGATCGGCAAGTCCGCGCAGGTGCCTCTCCACGTCTGGCTCCCGGATGCGATGGCCGGCCCCACGCCCGTCTCCGCGCTGATCCACGCCGCGACGATGGTGACCGCGGGCGTCTACTTGGTGGTCCGGAGCGCGCCGCTCTTCGAAGCGTCTGGCGTCGCGCTCACCGTGGTGCTCATCGTGGGGCTCGTCACGGCGCTGTTCGCCGCGACCTGCGCCCTCGCCCAGGACGACATCAAGCGGGTTCTCGCCTACTCGACGGTCAGCCAGCTCGGGTTCATGTTCATGGCCGCGGGCATGCGCTTCTACACGGGCGCGATGTTCATGCTCGTCGCCCACGCGTTCTACAAGGCCCTGATGTTCCTCGGCGCCGGCTCGGTGATGCACGGCATGCACGAGGAGACCGACCTGCAACGGATGGGCGGGCTGATCCGTCGGATGCCGATCACGGGGTGGACGTTCGTCGTCGGCGCGTTCGCGCTGGCCGGCGTGTTCCCGCTCGCCGGGTTCTTCGCCAAGGACCAGATCCTGGAGATCGCGAGCCATACCGGACGCACGTGGATCTACCTCCTCGGCACGCTCGGCGCGCTCCTGTCCGCGCTCTACATCGGCAGGCTCGTGTTCCTCGCGTTCTTCGGTTCGCCGAGGAGCGAGGAGGCCGAGCACGCCCACGAGTCGCCGTCGGTGATGACGATCCCGCTCCTGGTGCTCGCCGCGGGAGCGGTCCTCGCGGGTCTGCTCCTGTCCACCTCGGCGGAGGGAACCTTGGCGCGAGTCCTCGAGCCCGTCACGGGGCCGGTGCCGCACGGCGAGGGGCTCTCGACCCTGGCGCTCTCGGTGATCGCGACCGTGATCGCGCTGGGCGCGCTTGCGATCGCCTGGTTGGTCTACGCCTCCGGCCGGGTCGAGTGGCTCACGCTCCGCGAGCGGCTCCAGCCGCTCCCGCGCGCCGCGCGGAACGGCTGGTACGTCGATCAGGCGTACTCGACCTTGTTCGTGAACCCGGGGACGGCGGCGGCCCGGTTCACGGCGAACGTGTTCGACACGAAGGTCGTGGACGGGCTCGTGAACGGGGTGGGCGCCGGCACGCGGCGCCTCGCCGCCGGGGCCCGCCTCGTCCAGACCGGCTTCGTCCGGTCGTACGCGCTCGCGTTCTTCCTCGGGGCCGTCGGGGTCCTCGTCTGGCTGGGGACGAGGCTGTGAACAAGCTCCTGACGCTCACGACGTTCCTGCCGCTCATCGGCGCCCTGATGGTGCTCGGAGGTGGTCGCGGGCTGAAGGACACGGCGGCGCGGTGGGTCGCCCTCGGGGTCTCCGTGGCGACGTTCATCGTCTCCCTCGTCGTCCTGGGGCGCTTCGATCCCGCCTCCGCGGAACCGTTCCAGATGGTCGAGATCGCCCGCTGGGTCCCCTCGATCGGTCTGTCCTACGCCGTCGGCATCGACGGCCTCAGCATCTGGATGCTCCTGCTCACGACGTTCCTGTTCCCGGTCTCGATCCTCGCGTCCTGGACGATCACGAAGGACGTCCGCCGCTACCTCGCCGCGATCCTCGTGCTCGAGACGGCGGTGATCGGCACGTTCGTCGCCCTCGACCTGCTGCTCTTCTTCCTGTTCTTCGAGGCACTCCTCGTGCCGATGTACCTGCTGATCGGCGGGTGGGGAGGCCAGCGCCGCATCTACGCCGCGATCAAGTTCTTCCTGTTCACGATGGCGGGCTCAGCCTTCCTGCTCGTCGCGATCCTGTTCCTCTACGCGCAGCAGGACGGCCCGCGCCTGTTCGGCTACGGCGCGATGATGGACGCCGCCGCGGGCGTGCCGGCGACCACCGCCCGATGGCTCTTCCTCGCGTTCTTCGTGGCGTTCGCGGTGAAGGTGCCGTTGGTCCCGCTGCACACCTGGCTGCCCGATGCGCACACCGAGGCGCCGACGGCCGGCTCCGTACTCCTGGCGGCCCTCCTGCTGAAGGTCGGGACGTACGGACTGATCCGGTTCAACCTGATGCTGTTCCCGGAGGCATCGAAGTACTTCGCGACGTTCGTCGGCGTGATCGCGGTGATCGGGATCATCTACGGAGCGGTGAACGCGCTGATCCAGACGGACATCAAGCGGCTCGTGGCGTATTCGTCCGTCTCGCACCTCGGCTTCGTGGTGCTGGGCGTGTTCGCGTTCACCCAGCAGGGCGTGACCGGCGGCGTGCTCCAGATGGTGAACCACGGGCTCGCGACGGGCGCCCTGTTCCTGCTCGTCGGGATGGTGTACGAGCGGACGCACACCCGTGACCTGGGCAGCATGGGCGGGCTCGCCTCGGTGATGCCGTGGCTGATGGGCGCGTTCCTGTTCACCGTGTTCGCTTCGGCCGGCTTGCCCGGGTTGAACGGGTTCGTCGGCGAGTTCCTCGTGATCGTCGGGACGTTCGCGGTGAGCAACTGGTTCGGAGCCCTCGCGGCGACCGCAGTGGTCCTCGCCGCCATCTACCTCCTCTGGTCCTACCAGCGGATGGCGTACGGGCCGGTCCGCGAGGAGCACCGGCTGCTGCCCGACGTCAGCCTCCGCGAGGTCGTGGTCCTCGCGCCGGTGCTGGCCCTGCTCCTCGTGTTCGGCGTGGCGCCGAAGCTCCTGACCGACCGGATCGACCCGACGGTCGAGGCCGTCATCGCTCGCGTCGACCCCTCACACCAGCGCACGTGGGAGCTCGATATCGGCGAGCGATCGCCGCGGAGCTGAGCGGTGCCGACGCCGTGATCGGGCAGGCGGCGATCCCGACCCCCGAGCTCGTCTTCGAGCCGCTCCTGCCCGAGCTCGTCCTCGTGGTCTTCGCGATCGCCGGTCTCCTCTACGAGGCGTTCGCGAAGCGATCCGATTCGATCGTGCATCTCTCGATCGGTCTCGTCGGAGTCGCCTTCGCGGGCGCCACGAGCCTGTGGCTGTGGAGACTGGGACGGTCCCGCCACCGTGTTGGGCAACACCGTGGCGGCCGACCGTTTCGCCGTCCTCGCGCGGCTGATCCTCCTCGCCGTCGCCGCGCTCGGCCTGATCCTCGGCCACCAGTACTTCTCGCGCTCCGGCGACGAGCAGCGAGGCGAGTTCACCCCGCTGCTGCTGTTCGCCACGTCCGGGATGACGCTGATCGTCGCGTCGGCGGACCTGATCGTGACGTTCCTCGCCTTGGAGATCCTGTCGCTCTCGCTCTACGTCCTCACGGGCCTCACCGGTCGCCGCGCCGCGAACGAGGCCGCGATGAAGTACTTCCTCCTCGGTGCCTTCAGCTCGGCGTTCTTCCTCTACGGGGTGGCGATGGCCTACGGCGCGACTGGGACGACGAAGATCGGGCCGATGGCGCTCGCCCTGACGGGCACCGGAGGGGCGCAGGCGCTCGCCGTGCTGGGCTTCGCGCTGCTCGCCGTCGGGTTCGCCTTCAAGGTCTCGGCCGCGCCCTTCCACATGTGGACGCCCGACGTCTACCAAGGGGCGCCGACCCCGGTGACCGCGTACATGTCCGCCGCCACCAAGATCGCGGCGTTCGCAGCGCTGATCCGCGTGCTCGACGTCGCGTTCCAGGCCCTGGCCTGGGACTGGGCGCCGGTCGTGTGGGCCCTCGCGGCGGTCTCGGTGGTGGTCGGGAGCATCCTGGCGATCGCGCAGACGAACGTGAAGCGGATGCTGGCCTACTCGAGCATCGCGCACGCCGGGTTCATCCTCACCGGGCTCACGGCGGCCGGCTCGGAGGGCATCCGAGCCGCGATGTTCTACCTGGTCGCGTACGCCGCGATGACGGTCGGCGCGTTCGGCACGGTGATGGTGGTCTCCGGCCGGGGAGAGGACCGGACCAGGATCTCGGACTACACGGGCCTGGCCCGCACGAACCCGGTGGCCGCCGCCCTGATGACCCTGTTCCTCCTCTCGCTCGCCGGGATCCCGCCGACCGCGGGCTTCATCGCCAAGGTGAACGTGTTCTCGGCGGCGATCGGCGCGGGCTACTGGCTCCTCGCCCTGATCGGCGTGCTCGCGAGCGTCGCGGCGGCCTTCTTCTATCTTCGGGTGATCGTGCTGATGTACATGCAGGAGCCCGAGCCGGCGCCGGGGTTCGTGGACGAACGCGCGAACGCAGCCGCCAGCGGAGCGGTCCTCGCGATCCCGGCGGCCGCGACGCTGCTCGCTGGGTGTGTTCCCCGGCGTGATCGTTGGCATCATCGAGAAGGCATCGGTGCTGAGATGGTGAAGGAGGGCTCGTGAGCAGGCGCGTGATCCCGGGGCTGGAGCCGCCCGACGCCGCCCTCGAGGCGGAGGTCCGCACGCGCCTGGACCGGGTCGAGGAGGCGCTGCGCAAGGCGCTCGAGGAGGCCGACTCCGCGCTCCTGTCGGCGACCGCGAACTACCTGCTGACCGCCGGCGGGAAGCGCTTCCGGCCGATGCTCGCCCTGCTCTCCGGCTACTTCGGCGACCCGACCGACCCGCGGCTGATCCCGGCATCCGTCTCCCTCGAGCTCGTCCACGTCGCGACCCTGTACCACGACGACGTGATCGACGAGGCCGAGTCTCGACACGGCGTCCCGGCGGCGAACGTCCGATGGGACAACACCGTCGCGATCCTCACGGGGGACTACCTGTTCGCCCGCGCGTCCGAGGTCGGCGCCGACCTGGGTCCCGACGTGTGCCGGATCCTCGCGCAGACGATCGCCGTGCTCTGCGACGGCCAGATCCGGGAGGTGGACGCCTCCCGGCGCCTCGACCAGACCGAGGCCAACTACCTCGAGGTGATCCGCCGGAAGACGGGCTCGCTGATCTCGACCTCCTGCCGCCTCGGCGCGATGATGTCCGACGCGCCGCCCGAGCACGTCGACATCCTCGAGGCCTTCGGTGAGTCGCTCGGCCTCGCGTTCCAGCTCTCGGACGACATCATGGACATCACCTCCAGCCAGCTCGAGCTCGGCAAGGAGCCCGGCGTCGACCTGAAGGAGGGCGTCTACACCCTCCCGGTGCTCCACGCCCTGCAGCACTCGCCGCATCGGGAGGAGCTGGCGCGGATCCTGACCACGGGCGCGGACGGGGAGCTCCTCGACCGCGCGCTCGCGATCGTCGCGGACGGCGACTCGATCGAACACGCCCGGAAGGCCGTCCGCGACGAGGTCGCGCGCGCGGTCTCGCTCGTCGAACGGCTCCCCAAAGGCCCTGCACAGCATGCCTTGGTGCAGCTCGCCCGGTTCCTTTCGGCGCGTTGCGGAGCGGACATCGGACCGAAGGAAAACGCCTGATGGATCCTGCTAGGATCCGCGCTCGGGAAGACTTTCACAAGCGTGCCTGACTACTACTCGTCCTACGGTGTCGTGCTGGCGGTCGTGGCCGCGGGAGCCATCCTCGTCTTGGTGGCGTTCACGGCCGCCCGCCTGATCGCCCCCCACCGACCAAGTCCCGGCCAAGCTCACCACCTATGAGTGCGGGATCGACCCCGTCGGTGAAGGCTGGTCGCAGAGCCAGATCCGCTACTACGTGTTCGGCTTCCTCTTCGTGATCTTCGACGTCGAGGCCGTGTTCCTCTTCCCCTGGGCGAGCGTGTTCGAGAGCTTGGGCTGGGCCGCGGTGGTCGAGATGGGCATCTTCATCGGGATCCTCGCGACCGGGCTGCTCTACGCCTGGCGCAAGGGGGTCGTGCGATGGGCCTGATCACCGAGAAGACGCCGCTCCCCAAGATCCAGCCGGTGAAGTTCCTGCTGAACTGGGGCCGCCGGTACTCCCTGTGGGTCATGAACTTCGGTCTGGCGTGCTGCGCGATCGAGCTGATCGCGACCTCGACCTCGAAACACGACTTCATCCGCCTCGGCGTCATCCCGTTCGCCCACGGCCCCCGACAGGCGGATCTCCTCGTCGTGGCGGGGACCCTCACCGACAAGATGGCGCCGGCGCTCAAGCGCGTCTACGACCAGATCCCGGATCCGAAGTACGTGATCTCGTTCGGCTCCTGCTCCAACTGCGGTGGCCCCTACTGGGATTCGTACTCCGTCACCAAGGGCGTCGATCAGATCGTCCCGGTCGACGTCTACGTACCTGGTTGCCCGCCCCGCCCGGAGGCCTTGCTGCACGGCATCGTGAAGCTGCAGGAGAAGATCAAGGACGAGGACATCCAGGAGAAGTGGGCGAGTGGCCACAGCGCTGTCTCCTGAGGACGTGGAGTCGCGCCTGCGTGCGCGGTTCGGTCAAGACATCCTCGCCTTCGAGGTGCAGCACGGCCACGCCGTCGCCACGGTGAGCACCGACCGCTACCGCGACGTGTGCCGCTTCCTCCGGGACGAGCCCGAGTTCGCCTGCGACTACTGCGACTTCACCGGGGGCGTCGACTTCGGTCCGGAGCAGGGGTTCGAGGTCGTCACGCACCTCTTCTCGCTCGCGCACCATCACAACGTGCGCGTCAAGGTGAAGCTGCCCCACGAGGACCCGATCTGCCCGACGGTCTCGGACCTGTTCCCGACCTCGGACTGGCACGAGCGCGAGACGATGGAGATGTTCGGGATCCGGTTCGAGGGACACCCGAAGCCGGTCAAGCTGCTGCTCTCCGAGCCGTTCGAGGGGCAGCCCCTCCGCAAGGACTTCCCGCTCATGACGCGCGAGGTCAAGCCGTGGCCCGGGCTCGTGGAGGGTGAGGACGTGGAGGACGAGGAGTGATCCTGGCCGAGACCGGCGTCTCGGTGTTCTCGTCGCTGTTCGAGAACTTCTGGGTCGTCCTGTTGCTCAAGACGATCGCCGTGATGGGGTTCTTCCTCGTCGTGCCGCTCGGTGTCGGCTACGTCGAGCACAAGGGGCTCGCCCACATGCAGGCCCGGCTCGGCCCGATGGAGGCGGGCGCCTTCCACGGGTGGGCGCAGCTCGTCGCCGACGGCGTGAAGTTCATCCAGAAGGAGGACGTGATCCCCGCGGCGGCGGATCGCCACGTGTTCTCGCTGGCGCCGGCCGTCGCGATGATCCCGTACATCGCGATCCTCGTCGTCCTGCCGATCAGCGACTCGTGGTTCGCGGAGAACCTCGACGTCGGCATCTTCTTCGTGTTGGCGATGTCGAGCGTCTCGGTGATCGGCGTGATGATGGCCGGCTGGTCCTCCGCGAACAAGTTCTCGCTGATCGGGGCGCTCCGTGCGGCCGCCCAGCTGATCGCCTACGAGCTGCCGCTCGTGATCGCCGCGGCCGCCGTCGTGATGCAGGCGGGGACGCTCTCGATGATCGGGATCGTCGAGGCCCAGCACAGCCTGTGGTTCATCATCCCGCAGCTCCCGGGGTTCCTGATCTTCATGATGGCCGCGTTCGCCGAGCTCCAGCGGCCGCCGTTCGACATGCCGATCGCCGACTCCGAGATCATCTTCGGGGCCTACACCGAGTACACGGGGTTGAAGTTCGCGTTCTTCCTGCTCGCCGAGTACGGAGGGATCGTGGCGTTCTCGGGGATCGCATCCGTGCTGTACCTCGGCGGCTACCAGCCGCTCCCGGGCATCCCGATCCCGGGCCCTTTGATGATGATGGGCAAGATCGGGGCGCTCGCCTTCTTCTTCATCTGGCTCCGGGCCACGTACCCGCGGCTGCGCGAGGACCAGCTCCAGCGGTTCTCCTGGCTGACGTTGATCCCGCTGTCGTTGGCCCTGATCATGGGCGTGGCCGTGGCGAAGGTGGCGTTCTAGATGGCCGAGCAGACGCGGAAGCGAGGCACCGGGCTCGGGCTCGCGAAGGGCCTCTCCGTCACGCTCAAGACGATGCTCCAGCCCGCCGTGACGCAGCAGTACCCTCGCGTCAAGCCCGATCTGCCTCCGCGCACCCGTGGCGTGATCGCGCTCAAGGAAGCGAACTGCACCGTCTGCTACAAGTGCTCCCGCGAGTGCCCCGACTGGTGCATCTACATCGATGCCCACAAGGAGACGCACGATCCGGCCGGCGGTGGCCGCGCCAGGTCGCAGAAGGTCCTCGACCGGTTCGCGATCGACTACGCGCTCTGCATGTACTGCGGGATCTGCGTGGAGGTCTGCCCCTTCGACGCCCTGTTCTGGAGCCCGGAGTTCGAGTACGGCGAGTACGACATCGACCTGATGACCCACGAGAAGGAGCGGCTCGAGGAGTGGACCTACACGGTCCTGCCACCGCCGGCGCTCGAGGACGGCGCGGTGCCGACGGAGGAGCAGGCGTCGTGACGGCCCAGGAGTACGCCTTCGCGGTGATCGCGGCGGTCGGGTCGATCAGCGCGATCGCCGTCGTGACGGCCCGCAACGTCGTGCACGCCGCCCTCTACCTCGTGGTCGCCCTCCTGTCGGTCGGCGCCACGTTCCTGTTGCTGGGCGCCGAGTTCGCCGGCTGGGTGCAGATCCTGATCTACGTCGGCGCGATCGTGATCCTGTTCCTGTTCGGTCTGATGCTCACGAAGGCGCCGATCGGCCGGGACACGCTGGACAACGCGCATCGGTGGGTCGGGCTGCTGGTCGCCGCCGGCGTGTTCGCGGGACTCGTGTTCCTGATCCAGGGGGCGTTCCCGCTCGATTCCCCGCAGTTCGAGGTCTTCCGCTCGACGACCGAGCGCGGTGGGGGAGTCGATGTTCCGCGACTTCGTGCTCCCGTTCGAGGCCATCTCCTTCCTGTTGCTCGCGGCGCTGATCGGGGCGATCGTGCTCGCGCGCAAGGACGAGGGGAACTGACGTGATCCGGCTGCCGTTCGTGCTGCTGTTCTCGGCGCTGCTGTTCTCGGCCGGCGTCTACGGCGTCCTCGCCCGCCGCAACGCCGTCATGGTGCTGATGGCGATCGAGCTGATGCTGAACGCCGTGAACGTCAACCTGGTCGGGTTCTCCTCGGCGCTGCACGACGTGGGGGGCCAGATCTTCGCGCTCTTCGTGATCGCGGTGGCCGCGGCCGAGGTGGGGATCGGGCTGGCCATCGTGATCCTGCTGTTCCGGAACCGGGCCTCGATCAACGTGGACGAGGTGAACCTCCTCAAGTGGTAGCGCCTGGGATGATCACCGCCGCCTCTGGCACCGGCGCCACGATGGCGCGATCCAGTACGCCTGGGTGATCGCGCTCCTGCCATTCCTCGCGGCCGCGCTGACCCTGTTCTTCGGCAAGCGGACGCCGGGTCAGGGCGCGGTCTACGGGATCACCGCTCTCGCCGCCGGCTTCGTGATGGCGCTCGCCGTGCTCTGGCACTTCGTCACCGGGGGAGGAACGTACGCGCCGCCGGGCGTCGAGTGGTTCACGATCGGCCCGCTGCACCTCGAGGTGGGGCAGTTCGTCGACGGCCTCACCGCGGTGATGCTCGTCGTCGTCACCGCCGTGTCGCTCGCCGTGCACGTGTACTCGCTCGGCTACATGCACGGGGACGTGCGGTACACGTGGTTCTACGTCGTCCTGTCCCTGTTCACCGGCGCGATGCTCACGGTCGTGATCGCGAACAACCTGCTGATGCTGCTGGTCGGCTGGGAGATCATGGGTGTCTGCTCCTACCTGCTGATCGGGCACTGGTACGAGGAGCACGAGAACTCCAGCGCCGCGATCAAGGCGTTCCTCACCACCCGGATCGGCGACGTGCCGTTCATGTTCGGCATCTTCGCCTTGATCTTCGCCACCGGGTTCACGACGACGAACATCGCCCACATCGGGGAGACGATCGCCGAGCCCGGGACCTCCTCCGCGCTGGTCACCGCCGCGGCCCTCCTGCTGTTCGGGGGCGCGATCGGCAAGTCCGCCCAGTTCCCGCTGCACGTCTGGCTGCCCGACGCGATGGCCGGACCGACGCCCGTCTCGGCGCTGATCCACGCCGCGACGATGGTGGCCGCGGGCGTCTACCTCGTCGGCCGGATGTTCGAGGTGTTCGTGCACGCCGACCCGTTCGTCCTCACGATCGTGAGCGTGATCGCGGCGATCACCACGCTCGGTGCCGCGTTCCTCGCCCTCGTGCAGGACGACATCAAACGGGTCCTCGCGTATTCGACGCTCTCGCAGCTCGCCTACATGGTGGCGGGGCTGTCCCTCGGACCGGAGGGGGTCACCGCCGGGTTCTTCCACCTGTTCACGCACGCCTTCTTCAAGGCGTTGCTGTTCCTCGGCGCCGGGTCGGTGATCCACGCGGTCCATTCGAACAACATGAGCGACATGGGCGGACTGAAGAAGGAGATGCCCGTCACGTTCTGGACGTTCCTGATCGGCTCGGCCGCGCTCGCCGGCGTCTTCCCGCTCGCCGGCTTCTGGTCGAAGGACGAGCTGCTGGTCGGCGCCTGGGAGCACAACCAGTGGCTCTTCTTCGTGCTCCTCGCCGTCGCGGTGATGACGGCGTTCTACATGACCCGCTGCGTCCTGCTCACGTTCTTCGGCACGTATCGAGGCGTCGCCCACCCGCATGAGTCGCCGCCGGTGATGACCGGCCCCCTGGTGGGCCTCGCGGGCGCCTCGATCGTGGTGGGGTTCCTCGGCGCGCCGCAGCTCGGGGCGGTGTTCGGGGACTGGGTGTACTTCGAGCACCCGCACGACGCGGACTTCGTCTTCTGGGTGGCGATCGTCGGGACCCTCGCCGCCGCCGCCGGGATCCTCGGTGGCTACCGGTTGTACCGGGAGCGTCGCGAGCGTGACCCGCTGATGGCGTTCCCGCGCGCGTGGAACGTCCTCCAGCATCGGTACTACATCGACGACGTCTACATGCGAGGGATCGTCTATCCGATCCGCGACCGGGTGTCGGCCGGCGTCAACTGGACCAACCAGTACCTCCTCGACGGAGCGGTGAACGGCGCCGCCTGGGTCACACGAGGGGTGGCCTCGCTCGTCAGCTGGTTCGACCGAACGTTCGTCGACGGGCTCGTGAACGCCGTCGGCGGCTTGACGGGGGCGACCGGTGGCCTCCTGAAGTACCTGCAGACCGGGAACGTCCAGTGGTACGCCGTCGTACTGTTCGCCGGCGTCGTGGCCCTGACCATCGTGTTCGTGCAGATCGCGTAGGAGTGTGAGATGACCTGGGAGAGCTCGGCGATCACGATCACCACCTTGCTGCCGATCGTCGGGGCGCTGGTGATCATCCTCGTGCCCAAGGACCGCGAACGGATGGTTCGGGGGCTCGGCATCCTGTTCACCGGCGCGGCGTTGGTGCTGGCGATCGCGATCGCGATCGGGTTCGACTACGGCACGGACGGGCTCCAGTACGTGCTCGACGTCAACTGGATCTCGGCGATCGGCGCGCGGTTCCACGTGGGTATCGACGGCATCTCGATGCCGCTCTACGTGCTCACGTTCCTCCTGTCGTTCCTGTGCGCCGTCTACACGTGGCGGTTCGTGCCGGAGCCGGGCCGCACGAAGGCGTTCCTCGCGTTGATGCTGCTGCTCGAGACCGGGATGGCCGGCACGTTCATCGCGTTCGACCTGATCCTGTTCTTCGTGTTCTGGGAGATGGTGCTGGTCCCGATGTACTTCCTGATCGGGATCTGGGGCTCGGCGAACCGGGAGTACGCCGCGATCAAGTTCTTCCTGTACACGCTCTTCGGGTCCGTGTTCATGCTGCTCGGGTTCCTCGGCCTCTACTTCAGCGGCCCGGAGCCGCACACGTTCGACCTCGTCAAGCTGACGGAGTTCGGCGCGAGCGGCGGCTTCACGCACGGCTTCCAGCTGATCGTGTTCGGGGCGATCGCCCTCGGGTTCGCGATCAAGGTGCCGATGTGGCCGTTCCACACGTGGCTGCCGGATGCCCATACGGAGGCGCCGACGATCGGCTCCGTCTTGCTGGCCGGGATCATGCTGAAGATGGGGACGTACGGGTTCATCCGGATCGCCCTGCCGGTGCTGCCCGAAGGAGCGCAGGCGTACGCGCCTTGGATCGGGCTCCTCGCCGCGATCGCGATCGTCTACGCGGCGCTCGCGTGTCTGGCCCAGCGGGACCTGAAACGGCTGATCGCGTTCTCCTCCGTCGGGCACATGGGCTTCGTGATGCTCGGCATCGCCACGCTCACGGAGATCGGGATCCAGGCGGCGCTCTTCGGCATGGTCGCCCACGGGGTGATCACCGGGATGCTGTTCTTCTGCGTCGGGTCGATCTACGACCGCTACCACACGAGGCAGATCGCGGAGATCGGCGGCGGGATGTCGCAGCGGATGCCCAAGCTCGCCGGCGTCTTCGCGTTCGTCGCGATCGCGTCGCTCGGGCTGCCGGGCCTCGCGGGGTTCTGGGGTGAGGTGATGGCCCTGCTCTCGGCGTTCCGGCCGAACGAAGCCCTCCTCGGAGATCAGGTGGGGTTGTTCCGCGTGCTGATGGTGGCAGGTGGCGTCGGGACGATCCTCACGGCCGGCTATTTCCTGTGGATGCTGCAACGGGTGAACATGGGCGCCATGCCGGAGCGGTGGGGCGAGCACACCTTCGGCGACATCAACAGCGTCGAATGGATGTCGTGGACGCCGTTGCTGGTCCTGATCCTCGCGCTCGGGGTGTTCCCGCGGTTCATCTTCGGCGTGAGCCAGGAGGCCGTGAGCGGCATCATGGCCATGCTCGGGGCGGGGGGCTGACCGACCCGTGACCGTCGACTACCACGCGATCCTGCCCGAGCTGATCCTGGCGGGCACGATCATGATCGTCCTGGTCGTCGACCTGTTCCTGCCGGCCCGGCTCAAGTGGGGCTCGATGCCGATCGGGCTCGTGGGTGTCCTGGGATCGCTCGTGGCCGTCCTGACGCTCCTCGGCGACGAGCGCGCCACCTTCGGCGGTTCGTTCGTCGTCGACAACTTCGCCGTCCTCTTCAAGGTGTTCTTCCTGGTCGCCGCGGTCATCGTCCTCGCGGTCTCCCGCCAGTACTTCGACCAACCGCGGTACTACCAGGGCGAGTACTACTTCCTGTTGCTCACGTCGTTCCTGGGCTGCCTCCTGATGCCCTCGTCGCGTGACCTGCTGATGCTGTTCATCTCCCTGGAGCTCGTCTCGGCGCCCGGTTTCCTGATGGCGGCGTTCCGGAAGTGGACCGTGACGGGCGTCGAGGGCGGACTGAAGTTCTTCCTGATCGGCGTGCTGTCGACCGCCGTGATGCTGTTCGGCATGAGCCTGATCTACGGCCTGACCGGTGGGAAGACCAGGCTCGACGAGGTCGCCACGGCGCTCGGCCAGCTGGATCCCTCGCAGGAGGCGATGGCGCTCGCCTCGATCCTGTTCGTCGTCGTGGGCTTCGCGTTCAAGGTCTCCGCGTTCCCGTTCCAGTTCTGGGCGCCCGACACCTACGAGGGCGCCCCCGTCCCGGTCGCGGCGTTCCTGGCGGTGGCGTCGAAGGCCGCGGGCTTCGCGGGGCTGCTGCAACTGATGTTCGTGGCGTTCATCGGGCAGCACGAGTTCTGGGTGCCGATCTTCGCGTTCCTCGCGGTCGCCACGATGACGATCGGGAACCTCGTGGCGCTGCAGCAGCGGCAGTTCGTCCGGCTGCTCGCGTATTCGGGGATCGCCCAGGCCGGGTACATGCTGCTGCCGTTCGCCCTGGTCACGAACGACCAGGCGGTGAACCAGCAGGCGTTCGCCTCCGCGACCGCCTACATCCTGATCTACGGCATCATGAACCTGGGCGCGTTCGCGGTGGCGGTCGCGCTCAGCAAGCGCAGCCCGAGACTCCTGATCTCCGACTTCGCCGGGGTCGCCAAGGTCGCGCCGTTCCTGGCCGTGGGGATGACCCTGTTCATGGTCTCCCTGGCGGGGGTCCCTCCGGCGGCCGGCTTCTGGGCCAAGATCTTGATCTTCGGCGCGGCGATCTCGCGTGGCGAGGTGCTCGGCCCGCTGCTCGCCGCGATCATGGTCGTCAACTCGGTCGTGAGCGTCTTCTACTACCTGGCCGTGGCCCGCCAGATGATCCTCCAGCCGGCCGAGGACACCACCCCGTTCCGTACGCCGGCGCTGGTGGTCGGCGTCGTCGGGCTCTCGATGGCGGCCCTGCTCTTCTTCTTCCTGCTGCCCGGCACGTTCTCGCGGCTCGCCGACATCTCCACGCTCGTCGGCTGAACCGGCGCCCGCCGTCCGAACGAAAGAGCTGTGAGACGATGGTTTCCGACGGGGTGTTCTCGCCCCACATGAGGAGCGTGAAGAGAGATGGCACCGGGGATCAACCGGCTGAAGACCTGGATCCTGATCGCGGCGCTGGGCGGTCTGTTCGTCCTGGTCGGGCAGTGGATCGGCGGCACGGGCGGGGCCGCGGTGGCTCTGGTCATCGCGCTTGGTCTTCAACTTCTCGATGTACTGGTTCTCGGACAGGATCGCGATCGCGACCACGCGTTCGAAGCCAGTCACCGAGCAGGAGATGCCGGACTACTACCGCATCGTTCGTGAGCTCGCGAACGAGCAGAAGATGCCGATGCCGACGCTCTACGTTTCCGACATGATGCAGCCGAACGCGTTCGCCA
This sequence comes from uncultured Actinomycetota bacterium, assembly GCA_963711655.1. Classification (GTDB taxonomy): domain Bacteria; phylum Actinomycetota; class UBA4738; order UBA4738; family HRBIN12; genus JAJNBA01. The sequence goes on along the minus strand of CAVQEW010000003.1, from coordinate 110,562 downwards.
CCGGCCGGAACCCCGAGCACGCGGCCGTGGCCGTCACGCAGGGCATCCTCCAGATCCTCGACGAGCGCGAGCTCCGCGGCGTCCTCGCCCACGAGCTGTCCCACGTCGCCAACCGCGACATCCTGATCTCCTCGATCGCCGCGGGGATCGGCATGAGCATCACGTTCCTCGCGCGGTTCGCGTTCTTCTTCGGCGGCAGTGACGACGAGGGCGGCGGGAACATCTTCGTGATGCTGCTCGCGTGGATCCTGGCGCCGATCGCGGCGCTGCTGATCCAGATGGCCGTCACGCGATCCCGCGAGTATCAGGCCGACGAATCCGGCGCGTTCCTCTCGCGGGACCCGGACGCCCTGGCGAGCGCGCTGCTCAAGCTCGAAGACGCCTCGCGGAAGGTGCCCGCCCCGGCGAGCGTCAGCCCGGCCGAGGCGCACATGTTCATCGTGAACCCGATGAACGCGCTGCAGGCGCGTGGCGTGAGCGGGATCGCCAGCCTGTTCCGGACCCACCCGCCGACCGAGGCCCGCGTCGAGCGCCTGCGGGCGATCGCGAGCGAGCTCCGCGGCGAGCGCGGCCCGATCGGCTGATCCAGGATCGGTCGCGAGAGGCCCCGAGCCATCGGCTCGGGGCCTCTCCTGTTTCCGGACCTCTCGACTCAGGCCAGTGCTTCGCAGAGATCGAGCGATCGTCCGCGCACCACCGACGGCTGCACGCCGAACGGGCCGGGCTCGAAGGTGATGTGCCCGACCAGGAACAGCAGCTGACCGGGAACGAAGATCAGCCAGGGACCGGTGCCCGTGATGGGTGTTGCCAGTGGCGTCGAGGAAACCCGGGCCGGGGATGTTCAAGGCGAGCGTCTCCCCGGTCTCGAGGTTCGTCAGGACCACCTTGATCTTGCCGACGGTCATCGCGGTCCAGAGCGTTCCCCGATCGCCGGAGAACGTGATGATCTTGAACTTCTGCTCCACATCGGCCTGGACGTCGAAGCCGCAGAAGTCACTGCCGGGGAGCACGGTGGTGAACGGATCGGAGATCCGCACCTGGAAGGGCGGGTCCGCCGAGGCGGACGGAGCGACGAACACCAGGAGTGCGGCCGTACAGGTGAGCGCAGCGACGGCTCGGCGCATATCTGCCCCTTTCGGGTCGGGGTCGCTGTAGCGCTTGCACGCTACGCCGGGTTGCGTAGGGACGCAAATCGACCCCCTTCGGGTCCCCGGGGCTCGCCGGAGCTTCCGCTAGCCGTGAGCGCCCGGCAGAACTCCCCGAACGCGTCGACGTAGCGCTGGACGTCGTCCTCGGTGTGCTGCACCGAAACGGTCCATTGCTCCTCGTCGCCGGGGGTCATGAAGATGCCCCGGTTCACCATCCAGGGGTACGACGCCCAGTAGAGCTCGGTGTGCGTCTCCAGGAAGTCCCGGTAGTTGGTGAGCTTGGTCGCCCGGTAGGACACGCAGCCCTTCGCCCCGAGGTCCACCGTGTGCGCCGGCAGGTCCGCGTCGGCGATCGCTCGGTCGCAGCCCTCGGCGAGCTTCGACCCGAGCTTGCCGAGGTGGTCGTACGCATCGCGGGTCAGGACCTGCGTGAGCGCCGTGAGACCGGCGGCCGACGACAGCGGGTTCCCGTTGAACGTGCCCTGCTGGGCGGCGCCCTTGGAGACCCATTCCATGATCCGCGCCTCTCCTCCGAACGCACCGATCGTGGAGCCCCCGCCGATCGCCTTGGCGAACGCGGACAGGTGCGGCTTCACGCCGTACCGCTCCATCGTGCCCCCGTACGCGATGGTGCCCCCGCACTTCACCTCGTCGTAGATCAGGACGGCGCCGTGCTTCTCGCACGCGTCGCGGAGCGCCTGGAGGTACCCGGGCTGGGGCTCGATGATGCCGACGTTCATCATCACGGGCTCCAGGATCACCGCGGCGACCTCGCCTTCGTTGTCCGCGAGCGCCTGCTCGACGGCGCCGGCGTCGTTGAACGGCACGACGATCGTCGTGTCCCAGAGGGCGCGCGGGATCCCTTTCGACGTCGGCTGGGTCGTGTACCAGGCCTTCCCCTCGTGGTCGACGTCGTGCCGGATGCCGAGCACGTCGGCCTCGGGCACCACCGAGAACAGCAGTGAGTCGTGGTGGCCGTGGTAGGACCCCTCCATCTTGACGACCTTGTCCCGGCCGGTGGCGGCGCGCGCCACGCGGAGGGCATCCATCGTGGCCTCGGTCCCGGAGTTGACGATCCGGACCTGCTCGAGCTCGAAGCGCTCGCAGATCGCCTCCGCGAGCGCGACGGTCGTGGGCGTGGTCACGGCGAAATGGATCGCCTCGCGCGCGGCCTTCTCGAGGGCCTCCACGATCTTCGGATGGGCGTGACCGACGATGTTGACCCCGAAGCCGCCGTGGAAGTCCTTGTACTCGGTGCCGTCCACATCCCAGACGCTCGAGCCCCTGCCCTTCTCGAGGTAGACCGGGTACGGGTCGCCGACCTGGAAGTTGGAGGCGACCCCGTTGGGGAGGCTCTTCAGGGCACGCTCGTAGAGCGCCTTGGAGGCCGTGGTCTTGGTCAGTAGGTCAGCGCCTTCGCGTTCGGCGATCTCCGCCGCCCGCGCTTTGAGCCGTTCGAGATCCAAAGTCCACCTCCTGAGGGTCTGGGGAATCTACAGGCGCGCCCTTGACCCTGCAATACAGCACCTTACGGGTGATCGCCCTCGGGCTCAGCGGTAGTTCGTGAACTGGAGCGCGAGCCCGAAGTCCTCTTCCTTCACGGCCTTGATCGCCGACTGGAGGGCGTCCTTCGACTTGGCCGAGACGCGTACCTGCGACCCCTGGATCTGGGTCTGCGCTTTCGGGACGCTGCTCCGGACGAACTTGGAGATCTGCTTCGCCTTCTCGTCGGGGATCCCCTGGATCACGTCGATGGTCTGCCGGACCGTGCCCTTGGCGGCCTGCTGGACCTCTCCGGGCTGAAGCGACTTCAGGGGGACCTGTCGCTTGACGGCCTTCTCCTGGAGCACCTGCCACGCCGCCTTCAACCGGTCCTCGGTCCCGGCGGCCATCTCGATCTTCTCGTTCTCGAGGGCGACCGAGGTGCCGGTGCCCTTGAAGTCGAACCGCTGGGAGATCTCGCGCGCCGCCTGGTCGACGGCGTTGCGCACCTCCTGGAGGTCGACCTCGGACACGATGTCGAACGAGAACTGGTCCTTCGCCATGGGTCAATCCTAGAAGGAGGGGATGGTCGGCGTCCGGGCTTGCCCGCCGTGCGGCACCTCGCCGTCCCGACGTTCAAGCATCAGGTTCGCTGAGCGAGGAGCGTCGGCCTCCTTGTTATCCTCCGGAGGTGTCCCGGGAGGATGCCCGAGTGGCCAAAGGGAGCGGTCTGTAAAATCGCCGGCGTAGCCTACGGAGGTTCGAATCCTCCTCCTCCCACCACCAACCGACCGACCGACCGACCGACTCACTTTCAGACAGACACCCACTCCGACCAACACACACCGACCGACGGACTCCCAACCACCGACCGACCGAATTCCCTCACTCCCCATGAGGCCGTCTGACGACGGCGGATGCGAAAGTCGAGATCTCGGTCGCGTTGACCCACATCCCCGTCACCCACGGGCGCCGCCACAAGGCACAGTCGCCGTACGAGATCGGCACGATGGCGGCTTGTTCTCCGATCCACTTCTGTTCGAATGCCCGGTACGTCCGGAGGCGCTCGTCCTCGTCGCGCAGCGACGCCGCTCGGGCCAGCAACTCCTCGAGCTCTTTGTCGCGGTAGAAATCATCTCGAGAAGAACAGTTCGAGGAAGCCGCGGGCCGTATCGGGGTACTCCTCTCCCCACGACCAGATGTAGGCGTGGGCCTGGTCTCTGATCGCCGCCTCCAGATCGGGGTCGGAGGTGGCAGAGAGCGAGTCGAACTCGAACGCCGATCCTCTCCAGCTGGACGGCGACGTCGGCCGCCGCGTTCTCCCACAGGTCGAGACACGCCAGCACGATCTCGCCCAGGCCATGTCCATCGGGGTGGCCCGCTTCGCTCAGGAGGGCGCGGGCGCGAGCTGGGTCGTATGCCGGAGTGACGCGATAGGAGTGACCCGGGGTCGTGGGCGGAACCACTCCGCCGGTGGTCGCCACGGTTCCTCCCAGCAGGTTCGCCGGCCCGCGTCGATCGATCGCGTGTGCGAGGGCACGGCGGATACGTGCGTCGTCGAGCGGCGCGCGCTTTGCCATGAAGCCGAGGAACCAGGTGAACTGCCCGGGCGAGCGCTGGATGACGGTCTCGTCGTCAGCGGCGACGCGGAAAGTGAGCGCCCCGTGGAGGACGTCGTACGCGCCGCGCCGCCACCGGTCGGCGGCGACCATCGCGGAGGCTTCGAGCTCGAGCCTCACCTCGCCGACGTTCCCGCGAGCCCCGTACCAGCTCGGGGATGCCGCGAGCGCGACGCTGTCCTCGTCGCGGTCCGTGAGCACGAACGGCCCGCTCCCCACGAGCGGGACCGAACGGTGCCAGTCCCGTCCGTCCCGCTCGTAGGCGTGCCGCGGCCAGGCGAACAGCGGCGGCTGCGCCAGGAGGTACAGGAAGTCGTTCCGTGGGTCGCGCAGCTGGATCTCGAGCGTGCGTTCGTCGATAGCGTTCGCCTCCACGCCATCCAGCCAGGAGGCGGCGACCACGTCATCCTCGACCATCCGGGCGAAGGTGAACGCGAAATCGTCCGCCGTGAGCGGCGCGCCATCGCTCCACGCGGCGTCGCGGCGAAGAGTGAACCGATAGGAACCTCCGTCGTCCGTGACGGTGAACCCGTTCGGCCAGATCGGGCTCGAGGTCATGGTCGCGCCCGATCGCGAGGAGTCCGCGGAAGAGATTGCGCGTTACCTGGAAGGCGGGATCGCTCAAGCTGAGACCCGGTGCTACGGCTCTGTCCCACGCCGTCGGCATCGCCCAGGTGAGGCGTTTCGCTCGGCTCCAGCCGGACGGGCGCGGGTGCGGGTCGGGCGAACGCCTCGGTGAACACCTCGTTCGCAGCGTAGAAGTCGAACGCGAGGTGGTGGGTGAGCGCGATCTTGAGCAGCGTCGGGCGGACAGAGGCCTCGTCCCCGGTCCGCTCCATGAAGCCGAGGCCCCGGCGGTACAGCTCGATCGCCTCGTCGTCAGCGTAGACCGCTCGGGCCGCGTCCCCTGCCTTCACCAGGTACTCGACCGCGCGCTCGGGCTCGTCCGCCTCAGCGAAGTGATGGGCGAGGAGCCCGTACACCTCCGCCGGAGAGTCTCGGTGGAGGTCCACGAGAGCCTCGCCGACACGCACGTGCAGCTCGCGCCGGCGAGACTCGACGAGCATGCCATAGGCGACGTCCCGCACGAGCCCGTGCCGGAACCGGTACTCCGGCGCGGCTCCGCTGCGCTCCTCGACCACGAGCTGGAGCCATTGGAGCTCCGAGAGCGTGGGCAGGACGCGCGGCCCGGGAAGGAGCCTCTCGAGGAGTGGGAGGCCGAAGGAACGTCCGATCACGGCGGCGGTGGTGACCAGATCGCGTGCATCGGCGTCGAGCCGGTCGAGCCGCGCCTGCAGCGCCTCTTGGAGCGCGGCCGGGATGGAGGCCTCGCCGATGAGCACGACGCGGCCGTTCTCTCGCCCGAGCGCGCCGCGCTCGCGAAGATCCCGGATCGCCTCACCGACGAAGTAGGGGTTGCCACCCGTGCGCTCGGCGAGGAGCAGCGCGAGCTCCTCCGGTAGCTCGCCTCCCGCGTCCGCTTCCGCGAGGGCGCGCGCGTCCACCTCCGGAAGTGGCTCCAGCTCCAGCTCGGAGAACGGACCCCGGAAGCGCCTGCGGGCACGGTCGACGAGGTGCCAGGCAGGGTGATCGGGGTCACTGCGATGAACGAGCAGGAAGGCGATCTGATCCTGCTCGGCGGCTGGAAGCAGCCTGTCGAGCAGCGAGAGTGTGGCGTCGTCCGACCAGTGGAGATCCTCGAGCACCAGACACAGCGGCCGCTCCTGCGCGATCGCGCGGACGAGTCGGTAGAGCCAGTCGAGGGTCTGGTGGTGGATCGCCTCGGGCGCGAGATCGCGCATCCGCTGTTCGCTTTCCGGTTCGATCGCTAGACCGAGGAGGTTGGCGAGGAGGGGATAGGCCTCATCTCCCGCCTCGGCGAGCGAGCGGGTGAGCTCGGCCCGGAGCTCGAGGCGGGTGCGCGCCTCGGGATCGGACATACCCAGGTCGAGCCAGCCTCGAAGGAGCTCGCGGATGGGCCAGTAGGCGATGGTCTCGGCGTAGGAGACGGCGTGACCAGCGAGGAAGCGCACCCGGCGGTCGAAGCGCTCCTTGACCTCGGCGACGAGGCGCGACTTTCCGATCCCCGGCTCGCCGGTGATGGAGATGATCGCGCCCCTTCCCTCGAGGAGTCCGTTGAGCGCTTCGCTCAGCGCCGCGAGCTCCTCCTCGCGCCCGACGAGTGGCGGTTCTGGCTGTTTGGCAGTCTGCTCGCGGATCCCTGTGACGCGGAAGGCGGCCACCGGCTCGCTCCTCCCCTTCAGCTCCAGAGCGCCCAGCGCCTCGAGCTCGAACGAACCCTGGACCTGGCCCGCCGTCGTCGGTCCCACGACGAGGTCTCCCAGCGCTTGCAGACGCGCCGCCACATTGACCGTGTCGCCGAGCGCGTTGTAGAGGACATCGGGCGGCGCGCCGCCGGCCGGGACCACGACCGGTCCCGTGTTGACGCCGACCCGCGCGCCGAGCTCGATCCCGTACGCGGGGGCGACTTCCGCGGCGTATCCGGCGAGCGCTTCGCGGATCGCGAGCGCGGCGCGGACCGCGCGCTCGGAGTCGTCCTCATGCGCGACGGGGGCGCCGAAGAGGGCCAAGATCCCGTCGCCGGTCAGCTGCGCGACCGTACCGCCGAAGCGCTCGACCTCCTGGCGCATCACCCGGACGGTGTCGTCGAAGAGGTATTTCGACCGATCGGGGCCGAGCGTCTCAGCGATCGACGTCGAGCCGACGACGTCGGCGACGAGCACCGAGACGATCCGCCGCTCTCCGGCGGGCACGGACATGGCCCAGTTATACGCCGCGATGGGACGAGTGCGAAAGCGGATCCAGAGGTCCGGGTGCGCCGGCATCCGCTCGAAGCCTCCGAAGACATCAGAGCGCTGTCGCTGCTCGCAGAGCTCAAACTGGTCAAGGCCAGCTCAAGACTGGTCACGGCCAGCGACGGTCGGCGCCCGCGCCGACTGGATCTCCGTGCTGGTCGAGCAAGTTGCAAACGTGCTTCAGGGTCCTGACCCGCTGTGGGAGGTACCCTCCTTAACCTGTGGGAAGTCCTCCAGAAGTGCCGGAAACCGTGTGGTGAGGGAGTTCTGAGAACACCCCACCAACCAACCAACCACCGACCGACCGACCCGCCAGCCGACCACCACTCACTCAGGGGTGTTCTCAAGACTGAGGCACCGTTGTCGACCAGCTGACGGACGGCGCCGAAACCGGATCAGTGAACAGTGAGTATTCGCCGGGGGCCGGGCGCAGGTCCCGCTAGGTGGTGCACGACCCTGGCGCTCGGTGTCGTCCACAGTGGCGAGTTTCATAGGCGTCTACGATGCGAACTCAACCTGGTGGAAACGTGAACCCTGAATCCGAAGGAGCAGCAACCATGTCGATCGTCCGCGTCCACAACTTCTCCATCTCGCTCGACGGTTTCGGGAGCGGCGAACCTCAGAGCCACGACGCACCGTTCGGCCACGCCGGCGAAAGACTGCACGAATGGATGTTCACGACCCGGTATTGGCGCGAGATGGTCGGCGAGCCCGGCGGCACCCGCGGCCTCGACGACGCCTTCGCGCGGCTGCACAACCCCGGGATCGGCGCCGAGATCATGGGTGCCGGGAAGTTCGGCTACCCAGGATGGCACGAGGACCGGGAGTGGAAGGGCTGGTGGGGTCCCAACCCGCCGTTCCACACACCGGTCTTCGTCCTCACCCATCACACGCGTCCGCCGATCGAGATGGAAGGCGGGACGACGTTCCACTTCCTCGACGTGTCGCCCGCCGAAGCGCTTGAGACCGCTCGGGAGGCTGCGGGCGGACAGGACCTGCGCATCGGTGGAGGCGCCACCGTGATCCGCGACCTCCTCGCTGCGGGGCTTGTGGATCACATGCACACCGTCGTCGTCCCCATCCTTCTCGGCCGCGGCGTTCGGCTCTGGGACGGACTGGAGGGCGTCGAGAAGGACTACCAGGTCGAGGCCACCTCCTCGCCCAGCGGGGTCACCCACGTGACGTTCACCCGCGCAGGCGTCTAAGCCGCCACCTCCCACGCACATCCAGTGGTCACGCGACGGGAAGGAACCGTCGAGCCGGTTGGGGCCTACGCTTCCGGGTAAAGGCGGTCGCGAGCCGAGCAACGATCGAGCTGCCCAGAACGGGAGTGCGTACATCGTCGACGTCGACGGTCAGCGCCAGGTGTTCCTGACCCAATACCGGTCTGCGACGCCAGACGAGGACTTGCAGGAGCTTCAGGCGATCCTCGACTCGATCCACGTCGAGAAGTAGACCCGCTCACACAGCGGTTCGTGTCTGCCGCAGGATCCCTGCCGCAGGCCGGGCTTCCCAGCTGTAGGAGGTACCTCTCTTCGCCTGTGGGAGGTCCTCAAGAGTGCCGGAAAGCGTCAGGGGGTTCTGAGAACACCCCACCAACCAACCGACCGAGCGGCGCGGATCAGCGAGAGGGCGAAGCAGCGCCGGTACTACTTGCGGACGTGGAACCGGAGGATAGTGACGTCTCGCGACCGCGTGCTGCTGATCGGTTCCAGGTTGATCCTGGGGAGCCACGGGGGAGAGAATCGGATGCCGTCGCCGAGCAGCACCGGCATCACATACACCAAGATCTCGTCGACGAGCCCCCGCCGCAGGCACTGGCCGGCCACGTCGGCGCCGAGGATCTCCAGGTTGTTCCCGCCCGCAGCCTCCAGCGCCGTGGCGACCGCTTCCCCGATGTCACCGGTGAGGTACGTGACCTTCGGGTCCGGCGACTCCGGCGCGTGATGGGTGAGGACGAACATCGGTCCCGAGAACGGATAGTCCGTGCCTGGCTCGTCTGCTTTCATCCTGGCGCCTACTTCCCAGGTTCGCCGGCCGATGAGCATGGCGCCGGTGGCCGCCGCGATCTCCGCGACATCATCCGGCGCCACGGCGTCCAAGATCCAGTCCATCGCGTCGCCGGGACCGGCGATGAAGCCGTCAAGCGACATCGACCTGTTCACGACCACCTTTCCAGTGCTCGTATCGCTCACCCTGTTCCTCCAAACTATACCCCAGTTCCGCACATCATCCACTGATCCGTCTCAGACTGGCTGCCACCATCTCGATGTCGGGTATGGTCTCCATTCCCTGAGCACCGAGGAGTAGTCGTGTTCGCCAAGCTCGGACGTTGGTGTTTCCGCAACCGGGGCAAAGTCGTCCTGCTCTGGCTCGCCACCTTGATCATCGCAGGCGGCGCCAGCAGCATGCTCGGCACCGCGTACAGCACGGAGTTCGCCCTTCCCGATGTGGAGAGCCGCCGCGGGTTCGACATCCTGGATGAGCACTTCGCCGACTCGGGCGCCGGTGGGGAGGGCGGAACGATCGTGTTCCGCGCCGAGCAGGGCGTCACCGACCCCGAAGTGCAATCGAGCGATGACCGCTTTCCTCGATGAGGCAAGCAGGATCGAGGGCATCACGCTCACCAGCCCGTACACGCCGGAAGGGGCCCAGCAGATCGCCTCGCAAGGTCCGGAAGCGGGGCTCATCGCCTATGCCCAGATCGGGCTTCCTCGCGACACCACGCTCGAGGAGGCGACGGCCATCGGTGCGGAGCTGAGGGAGCTGATGCCGGAGATCCCAGGTGTCCAGGTCGAGCTCGGCGGAGCGCTGCTTCGCCGAGTTCGAGGTGCCGAGCTCGGAGCTGCTCGGCCTGGCCTTCGCCATGATCGTGCTCATCCTCGCCTTCGGGTCGGTGCTCGCCATGGGCCTCCCCGTCGGCATCGCCCTCGCCGGCATCGGAGTGGGAACGATCCTTGCCGGGCTGCTCACACACTTCCTCTCGATCCCCGACTTCGCGACCACGGTCGCCGTCATGCTCGGCCTCGGTGTCGGTATCGACTACGCGCTGTTCATCGTGACCCGATACCGGGAGAACCTGCACAAGGGGGCATCCGTCGAGGACGCGACGGTCGTCGCGCATCGATACCGCCGGCCGGGCCGTCGCGTTCGCGGGAACAACTGTCGTCATCTCGCTGCTCGGCATGGTCCTCATGGGCCTCGCGTTCATCACAGGGCTCGCCGCCGCCGCGGCCACCGTCGTCGCGGTCACGGCAGTCGCGTCCCTCACCCTGCTTCCGGCACTCCTCGGCTTCGCCGGCCAACGGGTCGAGGTGACCCGGTGGCGGGGGCTGATCGCCGCTCTCCTGGTGGCGACGCGGTCTCGTCGGGGTTGCCTCTCGACCTTCCAACCGCTGACCATCGTCGGTATGCTCTCTGGCCATCGTCGTGATCGTGGCGAGTCTCGCGTTCGCACCACTTCGACGGGAGGTTCCCCACCGTCGACCACGACCGCTCAACGAGACCCCTGCCTACCGATGGAGCCGGGTCATCCAGCGCCGCCCGTGGGTCTCGGCGATCAGCGGCGCCCTCATCCTGCTGGTGCTGGCGATCCCGTTCTTCAGCCTCCGGCTCGGGTTCTCCGACGAGGGCAACTACCCGGAGGAGACGACCACCCGCAAGGCATACGACCTGCTGGCGGCCGGCTTCGGACCGGGCTTCAACGGGCCGTTGCTGCTCAGCACCGAGATCCCCGAGGGGACGGACCCCCGACGCTCGAGGCGGTGACCCAAGCCCTGGCCGACGACCCGGGTGTGGCCTTCGTGACCCCTGCCGTCCCGAACGATCCCGAGCAGCCCACCGCGGCGCTGTGGCGGCTCTTCCCGACCAGTGCGCCACAGGACGCATCGACCACCGAACTGGTCTATCGACTGCGCGACGAAGTCCTTCCTGCCACGACACAGGGAACAGGGCTCGACGTCGCCGTCTCCGGCGGGGTCGCCGCGTCGGTCGACTTCTCTCAATACCTCGCTGCGCGCATGCCACTGTTCATCGGCGTCGTCCTGGGTCTGTCCTTCCTCCTGTTGATGGTGGTGTTCCGGTCCTTGCTGGTTCCCCTCAAGGCGGTGGTGATGAACCTGCTCTCGATCGGAGCGGCGTACGGCGTGGCCACCGCCATCTTCCAGTGGGGCTGGCTCGGAGGCTTGCTCAACATCGAACCCGCCCCGATCGAGCCGTTCGTCCCGATGATGATGTTCGCCATCGTGTTCGGTCTGTCCATGGACTACGAGGTGTTCCTGCTGTCCCGGATCCGAGAGGAGTACGTGCGAACGGGCGATAGCAGGCTCTCCGTCGCCGACGGCCTGGCCGCCACGGCACGGGTGATCACCGCGGCAGCAGCCATCATGGTCGTGGTGTTCGGCAGCTTCATCGGCGAGCCCGACCGCATCGTCAAGCTGTTCGGCGTCGGCCTCGCCAGCGCGGTGCTCCTCGATGCCAGCATCGTTCGCATGCTGCTGGTGCCCGCCACGATGGAGCTCCTCGGCGACTTGAACTGGTGGCTGCCGAGATGGCTCGACCGGGCCCTCCCGCGGGTCGCCGTCGAGGGTGAGGACCTCGAGGTGTCACCCCAGCTCGAGACCGTATGAGTTGCTGATACCAAACGCGTCCCTGGGGCCCGACGTCCGTCGACTCCGCGTGACGTGATGAGATCCCAGCTCAGCCTCACGCGGCCACAGATCCTCGCGTTCCGAAGGCAGGTCGGCGCGCTCGACGAGCGGCTCCCTCGCGGACGTCGCTCGCTCCGGCGCGCGGCGTGGGCCGGCCTGCAGGACAGCATGCCCCGGCGGCGCTCCTCTCGATCCACGCGCGCGTCGAGAGAACCGAGCCCTCCACCTGGGAGGACCCGTCGCTCGTCCAGCTCTGGGGGCCGCGGTACAGCGCGTACGTCGTCGCGGCACGCGATCTCGCGGTCTTCTCGCTCGGGAGGCTGCCGGACGGAGCCGCCGCCCGGAAGAGGGCGGAGGACATCGCGGCCGAGTTGCGCTCATTCCTCGGCGGCGCGAGGGGTTCCTACGGTGAGGCGGGGGACGCGCTAGGCGTCGATCCGAACCGGTTCCGCTACGCCGCCCCCACCGGCACGGTGGTGATCCGGTGGGACGGTGCGCGCGCGGCGACCGTGTGGACCGTGCCCGCCCCAGAGGTCGATCCTCGCGACGCTCGACTCGAGCTCGCGCGTCGGTACCTGCATGTCTTCGGTCCCACCACGCCCGAGGCGTTCGCCGAGTGGGCGGGGATCGGAGCGCGGCACGGCCGCGCGGCATTCGACGCGCTCGGGAGGTCACTCACCCCGGTGCGCACACCGATCGGCGACGCATGGATCCTCACGCAGGACGAACCGACGTTCCGCGCCGCCTCGACGTCGGTGGCGCCGGCACGGCTCCTCCCGAGCGGAGACGCCTATTTCCTCCTCCAAGGACGCGATCGGGAACTCTTGGTCCCTCAGGCGGATCGCCGGCGCGAGCTCTGGACTACCCGTGTCTGGCCCGGTGCCCTCCTCGTCGAGGGTGAGGTCGTCGGGACGTGGCGGCGCTCGCAGGGCACGGTGACGGTCCAGGCCTGGCGGCGTCTCTCGCCCGCGGCACGCGATGCGGTCGAGGCGGAAGCGGAGTCCTTGCCGCTGCCCGGTATCCGCGGGCAGATCGTCGTCCGCTGGGACTGACGCCCTCAGACGGATCTGGGGGCGCTCAACCTCAGCGCCGCCGGCCGGGCAACGACCGCTCGTCCTTCGGAACGGGAGCCTTGACGAGCCCGAGGACCATCCCGCCCAGCACGAAGCCGATGACCGCGGCCGCCGGCGGGACCACCCTCCGGACCCACAGCGACATGCCGGTGGCGTCCGCATCGATGAGTTGCTTCACGACGACCGAGGGCACCCAGAGGAACAGGACGACCACCAGGACCGCCACGAGGATCGCCAGCACCCCCTTCACCTTGAGCCTGAGCAGCGCGACCGCGGCCCCGCCCAACAGGATCAGGGTTCCGAGTCCCGCGAGGAACCCGGGGAGGGCCACGTCGCCCAGGGCCGACACCGCGACGAGAGCGCCGCCCACGGCCAGGAGGAGGATCAACAGAGAGAAGCCCGTTCGAGTGCCGGCGACCGCGTTCTGGGCGAGGAACCAGAAGCCGAGGGTCGGGGTCCGAAGGGCACCGACGACCGCCCTGGCGATCGCGGGAAGACCCGACGTCGATCCCGAGAGGGCGGTGACGCCGATCGCTGCCGCGGTGGTCGTCGTCGACGTGAAGAGGTCCGAGCCCGCTTCCGCGGGGAACTTCTCGTCTCCGACCCTGCACTGGCTGAGCAGCCGCGATGCATCCCGCGGTCCGATCCTGACCTCGTCTCGCGGTTCCGCGAACTGCACGCTCCGGACGGCACGGAGGAAGTCGGCCGCGGGTCCCTGCGGCCTGGCTCCCTCGCCCACGTCGACCTCGATCGCGTCGGCGACGCCGGGCAGCTCCTCCTGGAGGATCCGGAGCTGGATCCGCCGCGCGACGGCCATCGCACAGACCGGCAAGCTCTCCGGCGGTGATGCCCCCTCACGGTCGAGGAAGGCGAGCTCTCGGCGAGCGGCCTCGTCGCGCCAGCCCCGTTCGGCGCCATCCGCCAACACGTCGTGGGCTTCGTCGCCCTCGGGCCCCAGCGCGATCGCCTTCAGCGACTCGAAGGCTCGCTCCGTCGACAGGTGCAGCTGCGCCAGCCGGGCGGGGTCGACGATCATCTGCGCCAGCCGGGCCGCTCCGTCGAGCCGGCCCCACATCCAGTCGTTCGCGCGCCACGATCGCTTGTAGAACGCGCCGAAATGGCCGAGCTGGCGTCCCGCGACCTTCTCCTCGCCGCGCAGGCGGGGATCGAAGCCGTTCGGCGCCGTCGAGCTCATCTGGAGCAGCTCCACGAGCTGGTCGAGCGCCGGTTTGCCCGCCGACGTCACCGTCTGGACGATCGCCTGCGCGAGGAGTCGACGGAGCGTGGCCTCGACTCGATCCTCGGCCGATGCCGGTGAGAGCCCTTCGACCAACGCCGCGAGCTTCGGCCCGACATCGCCCGACGCGGGATCGCCGGCGACCTGCTCCAGGGTCGGCGCGGCAACGGCCACGACCCGTGCGATATCGAGGGCGATGTTCGAGGGCTGCGGGTCACCGGCGGCGACGACCTTCTCCTGCCACTCGTCCGACCCGCGTCTCCAGTCCTCGAAGGATTCCCGGTATCCCAGGTCCCGCGACTCCTCCGGGGGCAGGTCGGCCCATCGTTCCCACTGCTCCTGGGTCAGCCCCGCCTGTCGCTTCCAGTACTGCGGCTCGGGGCGAAGGCAGAACAGGCGGAGCATGCGGAGGAGCTCGTGGAGACGGCCCCGGCCCTCCGCGAGTGTCGACCGAGCAACGTCTCCGGCCACCTTGAAACCCATCCCGATGAGGCCGAGGGCGATGCCGCCCATCGTCTCGATCGTGTCGTTGCCCCACGTCCATGGGGTCCGGGCGAGCGTGGTCTGCTCGGCGAAGCTCGATGGGAGCCATGGCTCCGGCTCGCCGATGATGAGTCGCCGGAGCTCTCCCGTGTCCCACGGTGCCCTGCCGAGCCCGTCGAATCGCCCTTGGAACGGATCGGCGGCGGTCGTGAGCCGGTCGACGATCCGCTGCGCCCGGAGGGTCTGGAACGCGGGGAAGAGCCGGACGGCCAAGTCCTCGACGTCGACGGGCCGGTCCTCGCCGGGAGCGAGGAGATGATCTCGGAGGAGTCGTTGCGACTGCACGTGCCTGTTGTGCTCCGCGATGTCCTCCAGCTCCCGAGAGACCGATTCAGCTCTGGGCAGGGTGACGACGCTCGCGAGCACCACCTTGCCCATGGTCTGCGGCTCGGTCCGCTCCTGGGGCTGATCGGCCTCGGGGACGTCGGGGTCCGGGACCACGTACGCGAGGACCCGCCGGACCTGTTCGTCGACGGCCGGCTGGGCGAAGATCCCGCGGATCGCGGGACGGAACGGCTTGTTGACGAGGGCGCCGCCGTCGACGCAGAAGCGGCTGGAGCTGAAGTTCACGAACCCTTTCATGTCCGGACGGCGGGGATCCAGCCGCTCGTCATCGGGCGTGCGGCCCACCGGCACGTAGCTCGGCTCGAACGCGCCGGGGAAGGACGCGGTGCACCGCGACGCGAGCGCCAGGCGATCGGCGATCTCCGGGAACTGCGTCCTGTCGAAGTCGTCGTCCAGATCTTCGCCCCGCCGGAAGTTGAACTCACCTCGATGATCGGCGTCCGCGATCAGCGACCCGAAGTCGTCGGCGAACCCTCGATTGACCGCCTTGAGCAGCGTCGTGGTGAGCGTGAGCCGGACCGGGAAGTCCTCCTTCGGGGTGGTCGGGCCATCCGTCAGAAGGGTGAACACCGTTCTGAGCTCCGGCAGGAAGAACTCATCCCCTTTCATCAAGGAGGGCGGGTTCTTCTGCAGGGGCGGACGGAAGAGACGTCCCATCGCGCCGTCCTCGAGCCAGATGCGGCGGAGGGTCGTGAGCTCCGTGGCGCGGTCGTTGTCGTGCGCGATCATCGCCGCCAGCATCGCCCCGTTGATCCCGCCGGCGCTGGCTCCGGCGATCACGTCCACGCGGACGACGGAGTTCATGAGATCGACGACGTCCCCGTAGACGGGGTCGCGGTTGATCAGACGGTTGATCTCGACGGTGACGCCGCCCATCCAGATGGCGAGACTCACACCACCGTTCATCACGAGGCCCAGACGGATCTCCTGCCTGGCTGCTCGCGTCTCCTGGTCCTCGCCCTGCTCCTGGTCCTCGACCTGCTCCTGGGACGAGACGGCCATCGCCATCGGGACCCTCCCCGCTCAGCTCCGAATCGTGCTCTGGCCTTCCGATCGCTGTCAAACCGCCGAGCGGGACTCCGCCCGTCTCCCGAGGGACGCCGCGATGAGTGGATCAGTGATCGCTCGGTCGCCGGCGTCGGGTCACTTGGGAGGGTGGTCGTCCTTCGAAGAGCCCTTCGAGCCCTCGCCCTTCGCGGATTCGCTCTTGAGCACCGCGGTCGCGACCCGGCTCCCGGCACCTTTGGCGGCGGCGGGTTCGTCCTTGTCGTCCAGCGAGCCGATCCTCGTGCGGAGCTCGTCGAGGAACGTCTTCGCGTCCTTCAGGGTCTCCTTCTGCTCATCCGTCAACGCCATGCCGATCCCGTCCTCCTTCGCTTTCTCGGTCATCGCCTCCGCGTCCTCCGGCGTGCCCGCGAAGTCGAAGTGCTGCCAGTCCTTGATCGACGGCCCGAGCCATCGCCAGCCGTACCGACGCCACAGATCCGCCATCTCCTGGGTGATCTGGTGCGTGTCACCCCCGTACTTGTTGAGCAGGCTGTTGATGTCGAGCGCCGTGCACCACGAGTGGTTCGAAGCGGTGGTCGTGTAGACGCTCCCCGGGTCACCGGGAGGCAGGTCCTTGTCACCGCTCGTCTTCTTCGTCGGACGGAAGGCGCCGCCGTAGCAGCCGTTCGAGAGGCTCGGGATCAGGCCGAGATCGAGGGATTCCTCGATGAGCATCTCGGCCAGGTCGTGCAGTTCGATGCGGATGCCGCCCCCGAAGTTCATCCCCTGAACCACGAGCGGGACGATCGTTCCCGGGTAGGAGGACGGGCGCTCCCACAGTGGCATGCCGAGTTCCCAGCCCGGCCCCCACCCTCTCGCCTCGTTGTCCGAGGACTGTGGGTACTCGAAGTCGAAGGCCAATCGATGCACCCCCTCACGTCGCCGCTGGCTGCGGACCTGATGGTAGGACGGCTGGTCAGACGGGGCAAACGGCCGGAGGATGAGCGTCGATGGAGATCGAGGCGAAGCGGACGGCGTGCTTCGCCGGTGAGGAAGTCGCGCTCGAGGCCGACGCCGATGGGCCCGGTGGGGTGCGATGGACCGGCGGAGGAGCGCCGGCGTCCGGAGAAGGCCGAGGGTTCCGGACGGTGTTCTCCGAGGGTGGGACGTACACGGTCCGCGCAGAGCGGGGGGAGGAGACCGCAGAGGTCGAGATCACCGTGTGTCCGATACAGGAGTGGCTCGAACGCGCCGCCGACTTCTTCGGACCGGCGCTGGACCTCGGGGGCGTGCGGGTGATCGGCAGCCGGTGGGTGCTCGGGCCGCGTGGGAGCGCATGGACCTGCAACACGGTCGTCCGGTTCCGGCGGCCGATCCGAGCGGAGGACCTGCCTTCCGAGGCCACGCTGATCCATGAGCTCGGACACGTGTGGGAGCATCGCGCCGGCCAGACGCAGCTCCTGTCCGGCCTCCTCGAACAGATGGGACGACGGTTCCGCAGGCGGGACCCCTACGACTACGGTGGCCCTGCCGGCGTGCGAACAGCGGAGTCCCTCACGCGCTTCTCGAAGGAGAGTCAGGCGCAGATCATCTCGGAGCTCTGGAAGGCCGAGCACGGGTACCGAACCGATCGCAAGAACGTCGAGTTCACGACGGCGGGCTATCTCGATGACCTGCGTCGGTTGGTTCGCGGCGCGGGGATCGGCACGGCAGACCCTGCGCGGCGCACGTTCGGTGGTGCGGTCGACTCGTGGATCGCGAGACTCGCCAATCTCGTCCTCGCGAGGTTCGAATGACCGGCTCGGTCCGGGCCCAGCCGAAGCAGGAGCGTGCTCGCATCGTCCGCACGCTCGCGGACGGCGGCTTCGTTTCGCCCGGTGCCGAGGCCGACGCGCTGCTCGCGGCTTCCGATGAGGGCGTCGGAGCGATCGACGAACTGATCGCGCGCCGTCTGGCAGGGGAGCCTCTCGCGTGGATCGCCGGGTCGGTGAGCTTCGCCGGGCTCCGCGTCAGGATCGATCCCGGGGTGTTCGTCCCGCGCCCGCAGACCGAAGCGCTCGCTCGGCGAGCGATCGAGCTCCTCCCGGCCGACGGGATCGCCGTCGACCTCTGCACGGGGAGCGGGGCCGTGGCGGCGGTCCTCCGCTCGTCGCATCCGCAGGCCACCGTGATGGGCACCGACGTCGATCCGGTGGCGATCGCCTGCGCGCGACGGAACGGCGTCCACGCGCTCCTCGGCGACCTCGACGAGCCGCTCCCGCCCTCGCTCCGCGGGCGCGTGGACCTGATGACCGCCGTGGTGCCCTACGTGCCCACCGAGGAGCTCCACCTCCTGCCCCGGGACGTGCTCGCGCACGAGCCCCGTCGCGCGCTGGACGGTGGATCGGGCGGCATGACGATGCTCGTGCGCGCCGCCGAGGCCGCGGCCGGGTGGCTCGGTCCCGGCGGCACCGTGCTCCTGGAGCTCGGCGGTGACCAGGCGAGCGAGATCACGGGGATCCTGACGAACCTCGGGTTCACGGACATCCGCGCGCACGCGGACGAGGACGGTCAGGATCGCGCGATCGAGGCCCGGCGCGGCCTACCGACGACCGCGATCGGGCAGGGTTGACTCGCCGACGTTCGTCTCCAGCCACTCGACGAGCGGTTGCGCCTGCTCGAGGAACCCGACGATCCGATCCTTCGCTCGCTTGGTCCCGAGCCACGCGCCCGCCGGCCATTCGCGCCACGCGATGAGGCCCTTGTACCGGAGGAGCTCGATCCGAGGATGGTCCTTCGGGTAGCCCTTCGGCGCGGTCTTCAAGACGTCGTGTCCGTGGACGTCCAGCTTCTTCGTTCTGGCAGCCGAGACGAGCCCGCTCAGCTCCTCACCGGACGCGTCGGCGGCCACCGCCGCGCGGTACCGCTCGAGCTGGTCGGGCGCCATCTCCCACTTCCCGCTCCCGACCGCGAGACCGCGCGCATCCACCTGGATGTAGCCCTCCCCGACGGTGGCGCCGATCGCGGTCTTGTACGGCGACTTGTCGCGGCTGAACCGGACGTCGCGATACGGGCGGAAGATCTTGCCCTCGCCGAACTCTGGCTCCAGCTCGGCGAGCAGCTCCTCCATCGGCGCGCGGACGATCGTGTCGTACACGTCCTTGTGCCGCTGCCAGTACGCCTTCGAGTTGTCGACCTCCAGCCCCTCGAAGAACTCCAGAGCCTCCACTTTCCAACCGGTGAACCCCATCGCGCTCCGCCCCTCGAACGTCTCGGAACGGAGCGTATCGCCGGTCCACGCTCACCGCGACCGGCGTCACCTAGGGGATGCGCGTGGACGGATCGAGCTCCGAGCCGGCGTGGAGGAACGGCGCGCCGCCTCGGAGCAGCTCTTCGACGTCCTCGACGGACGAGTGGTTTCGCGAACAGGTACCCCTGACCGGAGTCGCACCCGGCGCGCTGGAGCTCGGCGAGCTGTTCGACCGTTTCGATGCCTTCGGCGACGACGCCGAGCCGGAGCGATCGGGCGAGCTCGATGATGGTGCGGACGAGGGCAGACGCGTCGGATCCCTGACCGAGGTCGTCGACGAACGACTTGTCGATCTTCAGGACGTCGATCGGGAACTGACGCAGGTATCCGAGCGAGGAGGAGCCGGTGCCGAAGTCGTCGATGGCCAGACGCGTCCCGAGCTCCTTGAGGGCGTGGAGCTTCGCCGCGGTCAGTCCGACCTCCTGCATCAGGCTTCCTTCGGTGATCTCGAGGACCAGGGTCGCCGGTTCCATCGACGTCTCCGCCAGGATCTGGGCCACACGCGAGATCAGATCCGGTTCGAAGAGCTGGCGTGTCGAGAGATTCACGTTCATGACGAGCCCCGAGGCGCTCGGGAACCGGTCGCGCCAGTCCGTCGCCTGGCGGCAGGCTTCCCCGAGGACCCAGACGCCGAGCGGCACGATCATGCCGGTCTCCTCGGCGACGGGGATGAACCCCGCGGGCATGATCAGCCCACGGGTCGGGTGGTGCCAGCGGGCGAGGGCCTCGACCCCTTCGAGCTGCCCGGTCTCCAGGTCGACGATCGGCTGGTAGTGCAGCACGAACTCACCTCTGACGAGCGCCCGCTGGAGGTCCGCCTGCACCTCGAAGAACTCGAGATTGCGCCGGTGCATGGCCGGCTGGAACACGGCCCACGTGCCCTTCCCGGCGCCCTTGGCCGAGTACATCGCGGCGTCCGCGTTCCTGATCAATTCGTCCGGGAGGCCGGTGACACCGCCGTGCAGGGTGATGCCGATGCTCGCGCCGATGAACACCTCGCGGCCCCGCAGGTCGAACGGGGGTGTGAGCGCCTCGAGCAGCCGCTTCGCGAGCGCGACCGCGCTCTCTTCGCTGGCGGCGTCTTCGAGGAGGATCGCGAACTCGTCACCGCCGAGCCGCGCGACCGTGTCGCCCGAACGCATGCATCCCTCGAGCCGGCCGGCGACCGCGATGAGTAGCTCGTCGCCCGCATCGTGACCGAGGCTGTCGTTCACCACCTTGAAGCCGTCGAGGTCGAGCAGAAGCACGGTCAGGGGATCGCCGACGCGAGCCGCCCTGGCGAGGGCATGATCGAGACGGTCTCGGAACACGGCACGGTTCGGAAGACCGGTGAGGGAGTCGAAGAACGCTCTGCGTTCGAGCTCCTCCTCAAGCACCTTTCGGTCGGTCACGTCGCGGGTGTTGAAGACGAGTCCGCCGACCGTCGGATCGTCGACGAGGTTGCTGACCACCGAGTCCACGTGGCGCGTCGAACCGTCGGCGTGCAAGACGCGGAAGGCGCTGGTGAGAGCGACACCCGGCTGCACCTGTCCGTCGACGAGCAGCGCGTCGATGTACTCGCGGTCGTCGGGATGCACGAGATCTCGGAAGGGCTTGCCGAACGATCGATCGGCGGGAACGCCGACGAGTCGCTCGGACGACGGGCTCTGGTACACGATGGTGCCGCGCGCGTTCACGACCGTGATGAGGTCGGACGAGTTGTGGACGAGCGACCGGAACTGCGAGGCGCGTCGCGTCCCGGCGCGCCGCATCAGGAGGCCCATCCCGATCGCAACGACCGCGCCGATGATCCCGAGTCCGCTGCCGATGATGACGAGACGACGGAACGCCATCTCCGCATGCTGCGTCATCGTCCCCACCGCGTCGTTCGAGACGCTCGTCACGAGGGCGCCGGCGACGCGGAGTCGCAACAGCTCCTGATCGAACTCCGGGTCGGAGGGATCGAGCGACAGCACCTCGTCGCCGATCTCGATCAATCGCTCGATCAACAGCTGCTCCTGCCTGAGCTTGGCGATGATGAGGGGGTCTTCGCTCGCCGGTGGGATCTCGGTCTCTTCATCGGCGCCGTGGACGGCGATCACCTCGCCGCCTTCGAGGAGCGTTTCGGCGTTCTCGAGCAGTTGGTCGGCCGCATAGTGCGGATTGGCCTGGATCCCTTGCGTCAGGAGCACGACGTCCTTGACGTAGCGCTCGCCGAAGGCTCGCTGACGGGAGGCGATGTTGATGATCAGGGCGGACCCGCGCTGGTGGGCGATCTCGGTGGCCGTGTACGAGATGATCACGCCCACCACGATCAGGTAGAGCACGAGGATCCATCGATAACGGCGGTCGGTCCTCAGGTCGCCGAGGAATGCCGTGCGACGTGTCGATGCGTTCCGGGCGTGAGGATCCGTGTGACGCGGCACCCGCGGCTCGTCCTTCACGCGGCGATCACCTCGAGCGGTGCGCGCATACCTGCCAGGTAGTGGCCTTCGAGATTGCAGAAGAGCACGTAGTGTCCGGGCGAGAGCGAGAGGCTGAGGATCCCTCGCGTCTTCGCTCCGATCTCCTCGAGCTCGTCGACGGGGACCATCGCATCCTCGTCCACGCGGATGCCGTCCTCCCCGATCGGGAGCTCGTCGGCCGCCTGATCGCTCTGGACGACGACGAACTCGTGGGTGGTCGGGCCCTCGTTCCAGATGCTGAGCGTGAGCAGGCCGTCCTCGACGGAAGGACGGGCGGGGTCGATCTTGAAGTCCTTGATCTTCACGTGGAGCACTGGACCGTCGTGCTCGGGAGGACTCGACGTGCAGGCAGGGAGCAGCAACAGCACGGCGATCGCCGCGCGCACGGTGCGACCAGCACTCTTCTGGATACTCAGCATCGGACTGCTCCACACCCTCCGAGCGTCTCCCTAGCCATCGGTCGCAGGGCAGACCCCTTGAGTGGGGCTCAGCGGTCGTTCCGGCGCAAGGCCGATGGAGGCCTACGGATGGCTCTCGTCGAACCGGCCGAACAGGTCGCTGGCGGGGTCGAAGAACCCACCCGCCGGGCGGGCGTGTGCGTGCCAGTGGTCGGGGATGCGCCGCCGCTCGGGGTCGACCCAATAACCCTCTGGCCCGTACCGAGCGGCGGCGAACCGTTCGAGCCGGATGAGGAGCGCCGTCTCGAGGTCGGGATCGGGCAATCCGTGCGTCCGCCACACGATCATCGGGGTCCGGCACACGAGGCACTCCGCGACCCAGCAGTCGTCGTCCTCGTGGAGCCACGGAGTGACCTGTTCGGCGGCGCAGAGCTGGCAGTCATCCATAGAGGCTCGCTCGGAGCTCGGCTCGGTCGCCCGCTCCGACGCCGTGGTCGTCGAACCAGCCGAGGTTCGCTTCGACCGCGAGGACGTACGGCTCGTCCACCCCGTAGGTCGGGCACGGGTCGGTCTCGCATGGCTGCATGTCCAGGACGTCGATCACCGCTCCCGTCCTCATCGACGAACGCGATCGACAGCGGGATGAGGGTGTCCTTCATCCAGAACGTGCCGTTGACGGGCTCGGGCCACACGAAGGCCATCCCTTGATCCACCGGGAGGTGCGGATGCCCATCAACCCGCGTTGCCGCTCATCGGTCTCGTCGGCCACGTCGACGGAGAGCGTCGCGTCGGTTCCCCCGAACGTCATCGTGGACGACGGCGGAGCGGGGGGAGGGTTCTGCGCGTCGTCGTCGGCGCAGGCCGCCAGAGCGGCCAGCGAGATGAGCACCGCGAGGGTCCTCCGCATGTCCTCATCGTGCCACGGTCGGCGCCCAAGCCGTTGTTATCATCGGGCACTGCCGCCGGAGTAGCTCAGTCGGTAGAGCGCCTCCATGGTAAGGAGGAGGTCAGGGGTTCGATTCCCCTCTCCGGCTCGACGCTTCTCACGTGAGCTGTCCCAGGGGTAGGGTCGCGCCGTGATCCCCCTCCGTGACATCAACCCGACGAGCCGGACGGCGTGGGTGACGCTCGCCCTGATCGTCGCCAACGTCGCGGTGTTCCTCCTCTGGGAGCCGACGTTCGCCGGTCAGGCCGAACAGCAGGAGTTCTTCTTCTGCGAGGCGCAGATCCCGTTCGAGCTCACCCACCAGACGTCGCTCGCCGACGGCGGCGCGGAGGCGCGAGAGGCGATCGCAGGAAACCTTCCGAACGGGGGAGCGAGATGCGGCGAGCCTCCAGGAGTTCCTCGACCAGACGTGCCCGGACAAGAGCTGGCTCGCCTCGATCTTCGTCTCGATGTTCCTCCACGGAGGCTGGCTCCACCTCGCCGGGAACATGCTGTTCCTCTGGATCTTCGGGAACAACGTCGAGGATCGGCTCGGCCGGTTCATGTTCGTCGCCTTCTACCTCCTCGGAGGGCTGGCGGCGACCGGGCTCCAGGTCGCGTTCGGCCCGGATTCGGCCGTGCCGAACGTGGGCGCCTCCGGCGCGATCGCGGCGATCCTCGGCTCCTACCTCGTGATGTTCCCGAGAGCGCGGATCCATACGCTCGTGATCTTCGTGTTCATCACGTTCCTCGACCTTCCCGCCACCGTCGTGCTGGTGGGGTGGTTCGTCCTCCAGCTCTTCAGTGGCGTGGGGGAGATGGGGAGGGAGCTCGGGAGTGGTGGGGTCGCGTACTGGGCCCATGTGGGCGGCTTCGCGTTCGGCCTGGCCGTGACGTGGCTCTTCTTCCGGTCGCGCGGCCGGCGGGATCCGTACGCGCTGCCGCCGCCACCTCCGTATCAGTACTGACCGGGGCCTCGTGCCGCGATCGCTTGCTCACAGGTAAACTGGGCGACCGCCGGGCGGGGTAGCTCAGTGGTAGAGCAAGCGGCTCATAATCGCTGTGTCGGCGGTTCGATCCCGCCCCCCGCTACGAAGAGAGCCGAGAAGACCTCCGAGGAGACCACGAGACATGGGCAAGAAGAAGTTCGAACGGACGAAGCCGCACGTGAACATCGGCACGATCGGCCATATCGACCACGGCAAGACCACGCTGACCGCCGCGATCACCAAGCGCCAGGCCGAGAAGGGCATGGCGGACTTCACGCCGTTCGACCAGATCGACAAGGCGCCGGAGGAGCGGGAGCGCGGCATCACGATCGCGATCGCCCACGTGGAGTACGAGACCGACAATCGCCACTACGCCCACGTCGACTGCCCCGGCCACGCCGACTACGTGAAGAACATGATCACGGGCGCCGCCCAGATGGACGGCGCGATCCTCGTCGTCTCCGCGGCCGACGGTCCCATGCCGCAGACCCGGGAGCACGTGCTCCTCGCGCGCCAGGTGGGCGTGCCGTCGATCGTGGTCGCGCTCAACAAGTGCGACATGGTGGACGATCCGGAGCTCCTCGACCTCGTCGAGCTCGAGGTCCGCGAGCTCCTGTCTTCCTACGAGTTCCCCGGTGACGACGTGCCGGTCGTGCAGATCTCCGCGTTGAAGGCCCTGGAGGGCGACGAGACCTGGACCGGCAAGATCGACGAGCTGATGGCGGCGTGCGACGCCTACATCCCCGAGCCGGTCCGCGACACCGAGAAGCCGTTCCTCATGCCGATCGAGGACGTGTTCTCGATCACCGGCCGTGGCACCGTCGTGACCGGCCGCGTCGAGCGGGGCACGCTCAACAAGATGAGCGAGATCGAGATCGTCGGGATCAAGGACACGCGCAAGACGATCGCCACCGACCTCGAGATGTTCCGGAAGCTCCTCGACGAGATCCAGGCGGGCGACAACGTGGGTGTCCTCCTCCGCGGCATCGACAAGGAAGACGTGGAGCGAGGCCAGGTGCTCGCGAAGCCCGGCTCGATCACCCCGCACACGGAGTTCGAGGCGCAGGTCTACATCCTGTCCAAGGAGGAGGGCGGTCGCCACACGCCGTTCTTCGACGGCTACCGCCCGCAGTTCTACTTCCGGACGACCGATGTCACGGGCCAGTCGCACCTGCCCGAAGGCGTCGAGATGGTCATGCCCGGCGACAACGTGGAGATGAAGGTCGACATGATCGCCCCGATCGCGATGGAGGAGGGCCTGCGCTTCGCGATCCGCGAGGGCGGCCGCACCGTCGGAGCGGGCCGGGTCACGAAGGTCGTGAAGTAGGGATGGCCCGGAAGGAAGGCAACCGTCCGAAGATCACGCTCGCCTGCTCGGACTGCAAGCGGCGCAACTACAACACGGTGAAGAACCGGGTGAACGACCGCGACCGGATCGAGCTCAAGAAGTACTGCCGCTGGTGCCGTTCGCACACGCTGCACCGCGAGACGCGCTAGCACGATCGGCGCGCTCAAGCAGCGAAGCGATAGCGCGATCGGATCGAAGATCGATCAGGAAGCGTCGACGTCGGTCTGCGAGAGCTTCTCGCTCGTCTTGACCTTGCCGAAGCGGATCGCCGCGACGACGGCGTCGGTCTTGGAGTGCACACCGAGCTTGGTCAGGACGTTCTGGATGTGCGTCCGCAGCGTGTGACGGCTCATCCCGAGCTCGTTCGCGATGTCGACGGACGCCTCGCCCGCCGCGACACGTTGGAGGATCTCGAGCTCGCGCGGCGTCAGCCGCTCCACCCGCTGCGCGAGCTCGCCGTCGGTGCGTCGCTGCATCCGGAAGCGAGCGAGCGAGAGCTCGACCTCGCTGACGGCGTGGAGCGGTTCCCCTCGATAGGCACGCCGGATCGCGTCCGCCAGGTCGGAGACCGCCTGGGTCTTCCGCAGGAACCCACGTGCCCCCGCCTCCACCGCCCGAGCGAGGACGACGTCGTCGTCGTGGCCGGACAGGAGGATGATCTTCGTCGTGGAGGCCTCGCGGTGGATCCGCCTCGTCGCCTCGAGACCGTCGACGCCCGGCATCTGCACGTCCATCAGGAGCACATCCGGATGCTGGACGTGGGCGGATTCGATCGCGGACTCGCCGTCCGTGACGACCTCGATCACCTTGAGATCGTCCTCGTTGTCCAGCGCGATCTGGAGGGCCTCACCGAAGGAACGGTGGTCGTCGGCGATGACGACGCGGATATCCCCCTCGGCCGGCCCAGATGCCTTGCGGTCCTTCGATCTGGCTCTGGCAGCCATACCGCGGCATCGTAGGCACGTTGGACTACAGAATCACGTACCCCCAGCGCCGGATTTTCCGGAGTCCCCCGTATGAGGGACGCCGCATGCCTCTTGGCGGGCGTTGGATACCATCCCCCGATGCACGAGGCGGCCGCGGGGAAGGTCTACCCGGAGGTGCCGTTCACGATCGACCCCGGTCGGGTCGCCGCGTTCCGTGAGGTCTTCGACCAGGTGGAAGGGGTCCCGACCACGTTCGTGACCGCGGCGGAGTTCACCGTGATCCCCGACATCGTGGATGACCCGGAGCTGGGGATCGACTTCTCCCGGGTCCTCCACGGGAATCAGGAGTACGAGTACCGGCGCCCTCTCCGAGAAGGCGAGGACCTCACGATCAGGAGCAGGATCGAGTCGATCCGCTCCATGGGGGGCAATTCGTTCCTCGTGCTCGTCACGGAACTCCTCGAGCCGGGAGGAGACGTGGTCTGCACGGCTCGCTCGACGTTGATCGAACGGGCTCCCGACTGATGCCGACCGACCGATCCGGGATCGCGTGATGCCCTCGCTGCGCGACATCGAAGTCGGCTCGGAGATCCCGGCGCTGTCACGCGTCGTGACCGCCGAGGACGTGAAGGCCTACGCCGATGCCGGCGGAGACCAGAATCCGCTCCACCAGGATGATGCCGTGGCGCGAGCCGCGGGGTTCCCGGGGATCGTCGCGCACGGCATGTTCACGATGGGCCACCTCGCCGCCTCCATCTCGCGATGGGCGGGAGGGGCCGACCGGGTTCGGCGACTCACGGCACAGTTCCGCGCGCCCGTCTACATGGGCGACGAGATCGTCGCTCGAGCCCGCGTGAAGGCGGTCGACGGCGACCGAGGGGTCGCCGTCGTCGAATGCTGGGTCACGGTCGAGCGCGACGGGCAGACGGAGTGGCCGATCAAGCGCGGCGAGGCAGAGGTGCTCTTGGAACCCTGATCCTCGCTCTGGGGGGTCAGGCTCCGAGCTGTCCTTGCGCGTCGCCCCGCTGCCTCCGCCCGGACATCGCTTGGATCGCCTCGCTCATCCGGTCGACCACGATCTGGACGTCGTTGCCGTAGCCCTCGTCCACCATGACCGTGACACGGTCGATCTTGTCGGCGAGGCGCTCGGCGACGGTGAGCATCGATTCGGCCGTCGACTGCGACTCCTTGTGGAGCTGGTCGGACATCGACTGGAAGCGCCGGTCCACCGAGCTCAGGACATCGTTCGCGAGGCCCGCATGCAGTTCCTTGATCGAGCGCAGGGTCTGCCGAAGGAGCTCGGTGTCGTCGCTGGCCGGCCCGGTCGTGTGCATCCGCTCGGCGAGCGCCTGGTTGTCCGACCGGATCATCCGGGCGATCGCCGTCACGCGGTCGTCGACGTGCGCGCGCATCCGCTCCTCGAACGCCTGCTGCTGCTCGGCCAGCATCGTGTCGATGCCCTCGATCGAGCCCATCGACGCGCTCATCCGCTCCACCGTGTCGCCGAGCGTGGACGCGATCGCGATCTCGGCGGCTTCGCCCGTCTTCTCCACGAGCGCCTCGCCGACCATGATCATCCGCTCCTCGACGGTCTCCCGCAGCAGCAGCTCCTGCTCCGCCGTCTTCTCCTCGATCATCCGCCGGAGCGCCTGGGAATCGCTCCTGATCAGTTCCGCCAGCCCTCGCACACGGGCGTCGATGAACCGCTCCATCGCGGACTTCAGCGCCACCTCGTCGCGGGTGTGGATGCCCATGCCCTCCGACATCAGCTCGAGCTGCTGTCCGATCGCCTGGACCTCCTCGCGGACCGTCGCGCCGACGTTCGCGGTGAGGTCGCCGTCCTGGCTCGCGAAGGACTCGGCGTGCGCCTCCACCCGCTGGGCCAGGTGGCCGACGGCCTCGGCGCCGCTCTGCACGTACCCCTGCATCGCCTCGACGACCCGGGAGGTCTCGTGGGTGACCATCTCGCCGTGCTCACGGACCTGCTGCATGATCGCGTCGATGAGCGTGCGGTCGCGCTCGTCGAGGTTCTTGAATGTGTCGGCGATGTGCCGCTCGACCTGCTCCAGCTGGTTCCTGACCCCTTCGACGCCGTGGAGCGTGGGGGAGTCGGCGATCTCGCGGATCGACGCGACGGAGGACTCCATCGCTTCCCGGGTGGCCCGACCCGTCTCGGCCAGGTCGCCGAGCGCGTCCTCCACTCGTCCCGCCCGCGTGGAAAGGGCCTGGAACCGCTCGTCGCTCGAGGCGATCAGGCTGCGGATCGCCTGATCCCGGGAGAGGAGGCTGACGATGCGCTCCTGCTCGGGACGGACGTCCTTGGCCGACGAGCGCCACAGCTCGGTGGCCACCTCGCGCATCAGGATCGTGGCCTGTTGCTCGAGCGCCTGCAGGCCCTCCTCGACACGTTCGTCGACGACGTTCGTCAACGCGTTCGCGATCTCTTCCTCGACAGGAGACAGGACCGGCGGCTCGGGTTCCGGCTGTCGCGTGAACAGAGGGGAACGCCGACGGGCACCGGCTCCTGCCGGCCGTGCGGTGCGCTGTTCGTTCATGCGTGTGCCTCGCGATCCGGGGCCGCTGCGGCACGTCTTGGAACGGAAGGATAGGGCAGGTGCGGCTGCGCACCTGTATCTCAGGAGGAAATCACCCACGACCCGTGTCGGTTCCTCGGCCGTTCGGGGGAGTCGAGGAAACCGCTGGTCGGCGCGATCGTTCCTTTGCCGGGCCCTGGAGGCGACCCTATACTGAGGTCTCCGAACGTCCCGCCACGACGCTGGGAGGCCCGGAGCCAAGGGGCGTAGCTCAATTTGGTAGAGCACCGGTCTCCAAAACCGGCGGTTGGGGGTTCAAGTCCCTCCGCCCCTGCAAGGGAGCACCCATGAATCGGCAGATGAAGCGGATGCAGGAGCGTCAGGAGCGCGCCCAGAAGCGCGCGGGCGCCGCGCGTCCCGCCACGCCGACCGCCGCGACCAGGAAAGCCGCCGTGCAGGAGCGACGCAAACGAACGGGCGCGCGTCAGTTCCTGAAGGAGGTCCGCCAGGAGCTCACCAAGGTCGACTGGCCCAGCCGCCGCGAGCTGGTCTCCTACTCGATCGTGGTGCTCGTGACCGTGACCGTCCTCACCGCCTTCGTGTTCGGGCTCGACTCCCTGTTCACGAGGTTCGTGTTCGACGTGCTCGGCAACTGATGAGGACCGACGTGAACGGATCCGGATCGATCTCCGACGAGCGCGACCTCGAGCAGGTCGACCTGCCCGTCGTGGACGAAGGGGATGCCGGAGCTGCGGTGGAGGCACCGGAAGAAGAGACACCTGAAGCGTCTGAAGCGGAGGCGTCCGCCGAGGAGGTCTCGATGGAGGTCGTCGAGCCCGAGCCCACGTGATCCGCAGCCTGACCCCGAGCCGGTCGAGCCTGACCCCGAGCCGGTGGAACCTGACCCCGAGCCGGTCGAGAGTCGTGGCCGAGGCGGAGCCCGAGCCCGAGCCGGAGCCGCGTCGAAGCGGTAGCTGAGCCGGAGCCGGTGGAAGCCGCAGCCGAGCCCGTCGTCGACGAGGATCCGTTCCGGGGTCATGGCGACTGGTACGTCGTCCACACGTACTCGGGCTACGAGAACAAGGTGAAGACCAACCTCGAGTCGCGCATCAAGACGATGCAGATGGAAGGGAAGATCTTCGGCGTCCACATCCCCATGGAGGACGTGATGGAGATCAAGTCGGGGAAGAAGCAGGTCGTGAAGAAGAAGCAGTTCCCCGGCTACCTCCTCGTCCGGATGGTGTACGACAACGACTCCTGGTACGTGGTCCGCAACACGCCCGGCGTCACCGGGTTCGTCTCGGCCGGCACGGGCACCAAGCCCACGCCGTTGTCCAAGCACGAGGTCGACAAGATCCTCACGGTCAAGAAGGAGGAGGTCCGTCCGCAGGTTCGCCTCGGATTCGAAGAAGGCGACATCGTGCGGATCACCTCGGGCCCCTTCGCCGACTTCAACGGCACGATCAACGAGATCAACGCCGACCAGGCCAAGCTCAAGGTGCTGGTCAACATCTTCGACCGGGAGACACCGGTCGAGCTCTCCTTCGACCAGGTGTCGAAGGTCTAGCGCCGAAGGATCGCGCTCAAGGAGCGAACGAGGTCCAACACGGTTTGGCGCTCAAGGAGCGAAGCGATAGCGCAACGAACAGAGACGCGGGAGGCCGAGAGGCCGCTTGGACCGCAGGAGGTGTGAACGATGGCTCCGAAGAAGAAGGTGCTCGCGACCGCGAAGCTCCAGATCACCGCCGCTCAGGCGACCCCCGCTCCTCCGGTGGGTACCGCGCTGGGTCAGCACGGCGTCAACATCATGGAGTTCTGCAAGCAGTACAACGAAGCGACGCAGCAGTTCGCCGGACAGGTCATCCCTGTCGAGCTCACGATCTACGAGGACCGGTCCTTCACGTTCGTGCTGAAGCAGCCGCCGGCCGCCGAGCTGATCCGCAAGGCCGCCGGGATCGAGAAGGGGTCGGGAGAGCCCAACCGGGAGAAGGTCGCCCGGCTCTCCCGCCAGCAGGTCCGTGAGATCGCCGAGCGCAAGATGGTCGACCTGAACGCGAACGACATCGACAACGCGATGCGGATCATCGAAGGCACGGCGCGGAGCATGGGCGTGGAGGTGGCGTCGTGAGCTCGAAGCCAGGGAAGCGGTACCGCGAGGCCGCCGAGGCATTCGACCGGAGCCAGGAGTACCTGCCGGCGGAGGCCATCAAGATCTTGAAGTCCTTCCCGGACGCGAAGTTCGACGAGACGGTGGAGATCGCCTTCCGCCTCGGCATCGACCCTCGGAAGAACGACCAGGCGTTGCGCGGCACCGTGGCGCTGCCGCACGGCTCGGGGAAGTCGGTCCGCGTCGGTGTGTTCGCGGCGGGGGAGAAGGCCCGGGAGGCACGCGACGCGGGAGCAGACGTCGTCGGCGGCGAGGAGCTGGTCGAGGAGGTCATGAAAGGTGTGATCGACTTCGACGCTGCGGTGGCGACGCCCGACATGATGGCCTCGGTCGGGAAGGCCGGCCGGGTCCTCGGGCCCCGTGGGCTGATGCCGAACCCGAAGACGGGCACGGTGACGATGGACATCGCGAAGGCCGTCGCCGACATCAAGGGCGGCAAGGTCGAGTTCCGCGCCGACCGGACGGGCAACGTCCACCTGATCATCGGGAAGAAGTCCTTCGAGGAGCGGAACCTCCTGGAGAACTACCTGGTGGTCGTGGACGAGCTCCTGAAGGCGAAGCCCTCCTCGGCGAAGGGCCGATACATCAAGTCGCTGGCCGTCTCGTCGACGATGGGCCCGAGCGTGCGGATCGACTCGTCCAAGCCCCGGGGCGTGCAGACGCTCCCCGCCGACCGGTAGTCGAGCGGCGCGGCGCCGGAGCGCGCCGGGCCGCCTGCTATCCTCGTCCCGCCGCAGACAGCAGGGGCGCGTGAGCGCACAATCCCGCATCGGGTACCTGCCGAGGCGACGGTCATCCGTGGAGGACACGTCTGACCGTTCGGAGTTGCCGCGCCACTCGCGCGTCTCCGCTGTCTGCGGGGACGCGTTGTTTCATGAGGAGGCGCGATGCCGAGTACCAAGAAGATCGAACGGGTCGCGGAGCTGAAGGAGCAGATCGAGGGCTCCGCGGCGCTGCTGCTCACCGAATACCGCGGTCTCACGGTCTCCGAGATCACCGAGCTCCGGAAGTCCCTGGGGGACGGTGGCGCCAAGTTCGCGGTCATCAAGAACACGCTCATGCGGCGCGCTCTGGAGCAGACGGACGCGGCCGAGCTCGGATCCCTGTTCGAAGGCCCCAGCGCGGTCGCCTTCGTCCGGGACGATCCCGTTGCCGCGGCGAAGAGCGTGACGGCGGCCGCCAAGAAGTTCCCAGCCCTCGTGCTGAAGGGCGGGTTCGTGGAAGGCCGCCTTCTCAACGCCGAGGATGCGAGATCGCTCGCCGACCTCGAGTCCCGCGAGGTCATGCTGTCCAAGATCGCGGGTCTGATGAAGGGCGAGATGTCGCGCGCCGCCTCGATGTTCCAGGCGGCGCAGGCCCAGTTCCTGTCTCTGCTGGAGGCGTTCAAGGCGAAGATGCCGCCGGAAGAGGCCGCATCCGAAGCAGAGGCCGCACCGGAAGCCGAAGCAGAGGCCGGAAGCCCAGGCGTCATCCGAGGTCGAAACGCCAGAGGGAGAGCCCGAAGCCGAGGCGGCGACCTCATCTGAAGCACGAGGCCGCACCCGAAGTGAACGGACCCGACGAAGAAGGACCCGACGAAGAAGGGCCAAACGAAGAAGGGCCAAACGAAGAAGGGAAGGAGTGACCATGGCGAAGTCGAAGGTCGGGACGGAGGACCTGCTCGAGCAGTTCAAGGAGATGACGCTCCTGGAGCTGTCGGAGTTCATCAAGGCGTTCGAAGAAGCGTTCGACGTCAAGGCCGCCGCCGCAGCGCCGGTCATGATGGCCGCGCCGGGCGGCGGAGGCGGAGAAGGGGGCGCAGAGGAGGAGCAGTCGGAGTTCGACGTCATCCTCACGGCCGCCGGTGACAAGAAGATCCAGGTGATCAAGGAAGTGCGCGCGCTCACGAGCCTCGGCCTCAAGGAGGCCAAGGATCTCGTCGACGGGGCCCCGAAGCCCGTCCTGGAGCGCGTACCCAAGGAAGCGGCCGACAAGGCCAAGGAGCAGCTCGAGGCCGCGGGCGGGAGCGTCGAGGTCAAGTAGGACTCCCATCGAGTGAACCCGGGGCGCGGGTTCGCCGCGCCCCGGGTTCCCCTCGCAGCAACCCTGTGCTAGCGTGCGCCAACATCCGTCGAGGGGGAGAGAGAAACCGCATGCATCAGAGCGATGGGAAGCACTTCGGTCAGCGACTCCGCGAATCGAGGGTCGCCGCCGGTCTCAGCCAGTCCGAGCTCGAGGACATCTCCGGCATCCCGAAGGCCCGACTCTCTCGATACGAGAACGGTCATGTCGAGCCGTCGATCCAGACGCTCGCCCGTCTCTCCCGAGCCCTGAACGTGTCCGAGGCGTCACTGCTCGGGGACCAGCGCGCCATCCTCGAGGACTTCTTCAACGTCCTCTATGACCGTGGGGTCCGCATCACGTCCAGCGACCAAGGAGTTCGGATCGCGCACGCGATCGCCGACCTGCTCGAAGGCGTGAAGAGCGACACGCTCCTCGCGGAGGACAACTCCCTGACCCGGCTTCCGGACGCGCTCGAACAGCCTCTCGCGAGCCCGGTACTCGGCTAGGTCTCGCCGGCGCCGAAGCGCAGCTCGAGATCCGCGGGTCCGCCCCGGACACCCGAGAAGAGCGCGGAGTTCCCGCGCCTCTCCAATCCCGGCGAGGCGGACACGATGCTGGCGTTGTCCGGGAGCACCAGGCGGATCTGGAACCTCACCCCGTCGAGGGTCGGTTGGGGGAGCACCCGAAGCACGACCTGGTTCACCCCATCGACCGTCCGGACCACGTCGGGGACGACGTACGAAACGGTGAGCGTCGCCGAGTCGCCTCCCCGGACGTTGATCGAACCCGTCACGGTGGCGAGCCCCAGGTCCAGTCCCACCTCGATCGGGCTCGGGCGGCTGGTCTCCGCGGCGATGTGCTCCGCCGCCGCCGGCAGGGAGAGCGTCACATCGGCAGCGAACGTGCCGACCGGGAACCCGCCCACGGGCCGACCGAGGAGGACCGAGGGGGGATCCGTTCCCGCATCGTTCTCGAACACCACCTCCGCGTCCACGGCGGCGGAGCCGTCCTCTCGGATGCGGATCGTCTGCCGGACGGTCGTGTGGACGAAGGCGCCCACGTGGGCGTTCCCCAGCGCCCGCCAACTGGCGACCACCGGGATGACGCCGTCGCCGGTGAGTCGCGCGCGACCGTCCAGGCCGAGGCTCCGGATGACACGGCGCTCCGCTCGTTCGCTGAGGTAGATGGACAGGTGCCGGTCCCGCGCGCTGGCGGCCATCGCGAGCGCGAAGGTTTCGACCCCGGGACGCCGCTCCAGGAACGCCTCCAGGATCTCCGTGACCCGGTCGGCGTGGAGCTGCGCGGTCCGGGGAGGAGCGTCCCCCAGGAAGGAGTCGATCTCCAGCGCGGTGGTCGTGGTCTGATCCGACATTGCCTCGGGCAGCTCATCGTCGTCCACGTCCCCGATCGCCCACACGAGGTCTTCGAGTGCCACGGCGTCGACCATGATCACCCCGTCGAGGTCGCCGATCCCCGCTGTGTCAGCCGCTTCCATCAGCGCTCGCGCCGTCGCCACGAAGTCGATCGAGGCGTCCGCGCCCGTCAGCTCCTTGGGCGCCGGGGCCGTGGACTCGAGCTCGAGGATCCCGTCGTCGGCGACGAGCACGCCGACCGTCGCGGGCGCACCCCCGCCGGGACGAGGAACGCCGAGC
Source organism: uncultured Actinomycetota bacterium (assembly GCA_963711655.1). Classification (GTDB taxonomy): domain Bacteria; phylum Actinomycetota; class UBA4738; order UBA4738; family HRBIN12; genus JAJNBA01. The sequence continues at coordinate 75,948 of CAVQEW010000003.1, read as the reverse complement.
GCGGGGACGCAGACGAGGTATCGATGCTGCCCCCCGAACATCGCGGTGGCGAGTCGGAGGGAGTCCCGGAATCGGGTCGCGAGGTCGACGCGGAGGGAGAGCCCGTCCAGGGCATCCCGATAGCCCGAGGCGACCGGCCCGATGAGCCCGTCGCCTCCGGCCTCTTCGAGCTCCCGCAGTGCCTCCCGGAGCCGATCCGTGACCGCCTGCATGTCGGGAAGCGCTCCCTCGAACGCCTCGATGTCCACGCGGCCGGCGTCCGTCGAGGGGACCCGGATGTCGGTCCACCCCAACGTGTTGGCGACATCCACCATCTTGGATCCCGCTTCGGCCGTTGCGCGCGAGGCGCGGGCGACGGCCGCCGCGGCATCGATGTTCTCGCCCGCGATCGGCAGGATCCCCGCGATCCCCATCGACGGATGCCCCACGGCATCGAGCGCGTCGTCGGCCGCCAGCGCCGCGGCGGCGAAGTGAGGGCCTGCCGAGTCCGGATCTCCGGTGACGATCGATTCGATCGCCACCGAGAGCTCGGACCGGGCGGTCGTGAGCCCTCGGACGAGGTTCCGGCCCGCCCAGAGACCGTCGAGGACGAGCAGGATCAGGAAGGTGGCGAGGCCGGCCAGGACGGCCAGGGCAACCCGTCTCCCGCGGGTCCTTGGGCGCCACCGGCCGGACGGGGCGGGCTCCGAGGCCATCGCCGCCGACCCTACCGCCGGTAGGCGCGCGGCACCATCAACATCGCCCGCCGATGCCCATGGCCTGGAGGAGATGGCCCTTCGGCGGCTTGACCCCCGGGGTGCTTGAGGCGTACCCTCGTTGCCACTCGCCGTGCCCGGGGCAGGGCCTCGTTGACGGTGCCTGCTTCTCCTCGTAGACTGCTCGTTTGCCGTGCCGTCCACCGCGCCCTGCCGTGCGCTCTCGACGTCTCCCGGGAGGGGTTCTGCTTGCCTGACCAGCTCGTGCCTGTTCGGAATCGTGTCAGTTTCGCCAAGCTCGACGAGGTTCTCCAGCTTCCCGACCTCGTTGCGATCCAGAAAGACTCCTTCGATCGGCTCTTGAACGAGGGCCTGAAGGAGGTCCTCGAGGAAGTTTCCCCCATCGAGGACTTCACCGAGCAATTCCAGCTCTATTTCGGCAAGCACGAATTCCGAGCGATGAAGTTCTCGGAAGAGGAGTGCCGGGACAAGGACATCACGTTCTCCGCGCCGTTGTTCGTCGAAGCAACGTTCGTCAACAAGGTCACCGGCGAGATCAAGGAGCAGGAGGTCTTCCTCGGGGACTTCCCGATGATGACCGACCGGGGCACCTTCATCATCAACGGCACCGAGCGCGTCGTCGTCTCCCAGCTCGTGCGCTCTCCCGGCGTCTACTTCAGCAAGGAGCCCGACAAGACGACCGACAAGGACGTCTACATCGCCAAGATCATCCCGTCCCGGGGAGCCTGGCTCGAGTTCGACGTCGACAAGAAGGACACGGTCGGTGTGCGGATCGACCGCAAGCGCCGGCAGAACGTGACCGTCTTCCTCAAGGCGCTCGGGTTCAGCGCGGACGAGATCCTGAAGCTCTTCGGCGGCGCCACCTCCATCCAGAACACCCTCGAGAAGGATCACTTCGAGACGCAGGAGGAGGCCCTCGAGGACATCTACCGCAAGCTCCGGCCGGGCGAGCCGCCCACGGCCGAGAGCGCGAAGACCCTGCTCGAGAACCTGTTCTTCAATCCGAAGCGCTACGACGTCGCACGGGTCGGCCGCCACAAGGTGGACAAGAAGCTCGACCCCGCCGAGGGCGAGCTCCTGAAGCAGCTGAAGTCGCACCACAAGGGTCTCGGCGAGCTCGACAACCCGGACAAGAAGGCCTGGGAGCAGATCCGGTACCGCGTCTTCTCCGCGTTGCTCAAGGAGGAGGCCGCCGGACAGGGAGCGCCCAAGTACAAGGCGGTGCTCACGTTCGAGGACATCCTCAAGACGGTCCGCTACCTCGTGCAGCTCCACGCCGGCGAGGCCGGCTACGACCCCGACGACATCGACCACTTCGGCAACCGCCGGCTCCGGTCGGTGGGTGAGCTGATCCAGAACCAGATCCGGATCGGGCTGTCCCGGATGGAGCGGGTCGTGAAGGAGCGGATGACCACCCAGGACGTCGAGGCGATCACGCCGCAGACCCTGATCAACATCCGCCCCGTCGTCGCCTCCATCAAGGAGTTCTTCGGGACGTCGCAGCTGTCGCAGTTCATGGACCAGACGAACACGCTCGCGGGGCTCACCCACAAGCGTCGGCTGTCGGCGCTCGGTCCCGGCGGACTCTCTCGAGAGCGGGCGGGGTTCGAGGTCCGCGACGTGCACCCGTCCCACTACGGCCGGATGTGTCCGATCGAGACCCCGGAGGGCCCGAACATCGGACTCATCGGTTCGCTGTCCAGCTTCGGCAGGATCAACGAGTTCGGGTTCATCGAGACCCCGTACCGGCGTGTCGAGAAGGGCAAGGTCACCGCGAAGATCGACTACATGTCGGCCGACGAGGAGGACCGCCACGTCATCGCGCAGGCCAACGCCCGGCTGTCGTCCGACGGCACCTTCCAGGACACCCAGGTCTTGGTGCGTCGCAAGGGTGGTGAGGTCGACCAGGTCTCGCCCGACGAGATCGACTACATGGACGTCTCGCCGAAGCAGCTGGTCTCGGTCGGCGCCGCGCTGATCCCGTTCCTCGAGCACGACGACGCCAACCGCGCCCTGATGGGCGCGAACATGCAGCGCCAGGCCGTCCCGTTGCTCCGCGCCGAGGCTCCGCTGGTGGGAACCGGTGTCGAGTTCCGCGCGGCGGTCGACGCCGGCGACGTGGTGCTGGCCGAGGAGGCGGGCACCGTCGAGGACGTGTCGGCGGAGGCCATCGTGGTCAAGGAGAAGACCGGCAAGCTCCGGACCTACGAACTGATCAAGTTCCGCAGGACCAACCAGGGGACGAACTTCAACCAGAAGCCCGTCGTCGACATCGGCGAGAAGGTGCAGAAGCGGCAGGTCATCGCCGACGGCCCGTCCACGGACCAGGGCGAGATCGCCCTGGGGAAGAACCTCCTGGTCGCCTACATGCCCTGGGAGGGCCACAACTACGAGGACGCCATCATCATCTCGGAGCGCCTGGTGAAGGACGACATCCTCACCTCGATCCACATCGAGGAGCACGAGGTCGACGCCCGGGACACCAAGCTGGGGGCCGAGGAGATCACCCGGGACATCCCCAACGTCTCCGAAGAGATCCTGAAGGACCTCGACGAGCGCGGGATCGTCCGGATCGGCGCCGAGGTCAACACCGGGGACTACCTCGTCGGCAAGGTCACGCCCAAGGGCGAGACGGAGCTCACCCCCGAGGAGCGTCTCCTCCGCGCGATCTTCGGTGAGAAGGCGCGCGAGGTGCGCGACACGTCCCTCAAGGTGCCGCACGGCGAATCCGGCAAGGTGATCGGTGTCCGCGTGTTCAACCGCGACGACGGCGACGAGCTGCCGCCCGGTGTGAACCAGCTGGTCCGCGTCTACGTGGCACAGAAGCGCAAGATCTCCGACGGGGACAAGCTCGCCGGACGCCACGGGAACAAGGGCGTGATCTCCACGATCCTGCCCGAGGAAGACATGCCGTTCCTCGAGGACGGCACGCCGGTCGACATCATCCTGAACCCGCTCGGTGTCCCGTCGCGGATGAACCTGGGCCAGGTGCTCGAGGCCCATCTCGGCTACGCCGCGTTGGTCGGGTTCGAGAAGGCCGGAGAGGATCACACCGGTCCCGTGCACGTCGCCACGCCGGTCTTCGACGGCGCCAAGGAGGACGAGATCCTCGCGGCGATCCGCAGCTCGCACGCCGGCGCCGACGGGAAGAAGCTCGTGAACGACGTCGGCAAGGCCCGGTTGTACGACGGCCGGAACGGGCAGCCGTACGCCGAGCCCGTCACCGTGGGTGTCGCCTACATCCTGAAGCTCCTGCACCTGGTGGACGACAAGATCCACGCGCGCTCCACGGGCCCCTACTCGATGATCACGCAGCAGCCGCTGGGCGGGAAGGCCCAGTTCGGCGGCCAGCGGTTCGGCGAGATGGAGGTCTGGGCGCTCGAGGCCTACGGCGCCGCGTACGCGCTCCAGGAGCTGCTGACCATCAAGTCCGACGACGTCCTGGGCCGCGTGAAGGTCTACGAGGCGATCGTGAAGGGGGAGAACATCCCGGAACCCGGGATCCCCGAGTCGTTCAAGGTCCTGATCAAGGAGATGCAGTCGCTCTCGCTCAACGTGGAGGTCCGATCCTCCTCGGGCGAGGAGATCGAGCTGCGCGAGACGGACGAGGACGTGTTCCGGGCCGCGGAGGAGCTGGGGATCGACCTCAGCCGCCGGGAGCCCGCGGGGGCGGACTTCGATTGAGGGTGCGCCGAGGAAGCACCCGAAACGGGAATACGAGCACGTTGTGCGGAGTGCGGGGACGAATCCGGGGGTCTGGGGGCTCAAGCAGCGAGCGCGCCAGCGCGAGCGTAGTCCCCAGGAACAAGGGGAGGCGGGGCTGAAGTGCTGGATGTGAACTACTTCGACGAGCTTCGGATCGGTCTGGCAGCTGCCGACCAGATCCGTGCCTGGTCCAACGGAGAGGTCAAGAAGCCGGAGACGATCAACTACCGCACGTTGAAGCCGGAGAAGGACGGCCTCTTCTGCGAGCGCATCTTCGGTCCCACGCGGGACTGGGAGTGCCACTGCGGCAAGTACAAGCGCGTCCGCTTCAAGGGGATCATCTGCGAGCGCTGCGGTGTCGAGATCACCCGTTCCAAGGTGCGCCGCGACCGCATGGGCCACATCGAGCTCGCCGCCCCGGTCACCCACATCTGGTACTTCAAGGGCGTCCCCTCGCGCCTCGGCTACCTGCTCGACATCGCCCCGAAGGACCTCGAGCGCATCATCTACTTCGCCGCCTACGTCGTGACCCGGATCGATGACGAGCGGCGTCACAAGGACTTCCCCGAGATCGAAGAGGAGATCGAAGGCGAGAAGCGCGAGATCGAGGCCGATCGCGACGATCAGGTCAAGCGCCGCCTCTCCGAGCTCGAGGACCGGCTGAAGGAGCTCGAGGGCGAGGGCGCCAAGGGCGCGCAGCTCTCCGCGGCCAAGCGCGAGGCCCAGCGAGACGTGGAGCGCATCCACGAGACCGCCGGGCGCGACACCCAGCATCTCGACGATGTCGTCTCCGCGTTCAAGAGCCTCAAGGTCAAGCAGCTGGTCGCGGACGACGCCGTCTACCGCTCGCTCCGTGAGCGGTTCGCCGACTACTTCGACGGCGGCATGGGCGCCGAAGCCATCAAGCGGCTCCTCCAGGACTACGACGTCATCAAGGAGGGCGAGGCCCTCCGCGACACGATCGAGAACGGGAAGGGCACGAAGCGCCTCAAGGCGATCAAGCGACTGAAGGTCGCCTCCAACTTCGTGGAGGGCCGCTCGAGCCCCATGGGGATGGTCCTCGACGCGATCCCCGTGATCCCGCCGGACCTCCGCCCGATGGTCCAGCTCGACGGCGGGCGTTTCGCCACGTCGGACCTGAACGACCTGTACCGGCGGGTCATCAACCGGAACAACCGACTGAAGCGGCTCCTCGACCTGCAGGCGCCGGAGATCATCGTCAACAACGAGAAGCGGATGCTCCAGGAGGCCGTCGACGCGCTGTTCGACAACGGCCGGCGTGGGCGTCCCGTCACCGGGCCCGGCAACCGTCCCCTGAAGTCCCTCTCCGACATGCTGAAGGGCAAGCAGGGCCGGTTCCGTCAGAACCTGCTGGGCAAGCGCGTCGACTACTCGGGCCGTTCGGTCATCGTGGTCGGGCCGGAGCTGCGGCTGCATCAGTGCGGCCTGCCGAAGCAGATGGCCCTGGAGCTGTTCAAGCCGTTCGTGATGAAGCGGCTGGTCGATCAGAACCTCGCTCAGAACATCAAGAGCGCCAAGCGCATGGTCGAGCGCGCCCGGCCACAGGTGTGGGACGTGCTCGAGGAGGTCATCCGGGAGCACCCGGTGATGCTGAACCGGGCGCCGACGCTGCACCGGCTGGGCATCCAGGCCTTCGAGCCCGTGCTGGTCGAAGGCAAAGCCATCAAGATCCACCCGCTCGTGTGCGCCGCCTTCAACGCCGACTTCGACGGTGACCAGATGGCCGTGCACGTGCCGCTGTCCGCCGAAGCGCAGGCCGAGGCGCGGATCCTGATGCTGTCGACGAACAACATCCTGTCGCCGGCGCACGGTCGTCCCATCGCCACGCCGTCGCAGGACATGGTGCTCGGGCTGTACTACCTGACGCTCACGCAGAACGAGGACATGAAGGACGAGGCGATCCCGACGTTCGGATCGACCGCCGAGGCCTTGCTCGCCCTCGACCGCGGTCACCCGCTCCACGATCCCGTGCGTGTGCGGCTCGCAGGGAAGGCGATGCCGGAGGAGCTCGTGCCGGAGGGCTACGACCCCAAGGCCGACGCCTGGGCGGGCCGGAGCCCGGTGATCCGTACCACGATCGGCCGGATCGTCTTCAACACGGCGTTCCCCGATGACTTCGAGTACCGCGACGAGCCCGTCCTGAAGCCGGACGTGGCGCGCATCGTCGACGAGGTCGTCCACCGATACGACCGGGCACAGGTCGAGATCGTCCTCGACAACCTCAAGAACCTCGGGTTCGACTACGCCACCAAGGCGGGCGTCACGATCGGGGTCGAGGACGTCACGACGCCCCCGGAGAAGCAGAAGATCCTGGACGAGCACGAGAAGCGCGCCCAGAAGGTCGAGCAGCAGTACCGCAAGGGGATCATCACGGACGACGAACGGCGCCAGGAGCTCATCGAGATCTGGACCCAGGCAACCGATGAGGTCAAAGACGCGATGGAGGCCCAGTTCACGAAGACGAACCCGATCTTCATGATGGCCAACTCGGGCGCGCGCGGGAACATCATGCAGATCCGGCAGCTCGCCGGGATGCGTGGCCTGGTCGCGAACCCGAAGGGCGAGATCATCCCTCGTCCGATCAAGTCCAACTTCCGTGAGGGCCTGTCGGTCCTCGAGTACTTCATCTCGACCCACGGCGCCCGGAAGGGACTGGCCGACACGGCACTGCGGACGGCGGACTCGGGCTACCTGACCCGTCGCCTCGTCGATGTGGCCCAGGAGGTCATCGTCCGCGAGGAGGACTGCGGCACGGATCGTTCGATCAGCGCGGTGGTCAACGTGACCCGCCCCGACGGTACCGTCGTCAAGGGCGCACACACCGACACGGCCGTGTTCGGGCGCGTGCTCGCCGAAGACGTGAAGGTCGGCGGGAAGAAGATCGCCTCCCGCGGCGCCGAGCTGTCCGACGAGCTCGCCCAGGTCGTGATCGATTCCGGTGTCGAGTCCGTCCAGGTCCGGTCGGTGACCACCTGTGAGGCGGAGATCGGCGTGTGCCAGGCGTGCTACGGACGCTCGCTCGCGAGCGGCCGGCTGGTCGACATCGGCGAGGCGGTCGGCATCATCGCGGCGCAGTCGATCGGCGAGCCCGGCACCCAGCTCACGATGCGGACCTTCCACACGGGCGGTATCGCGGGCGAGGACATCACGCACGGACTGCCCCGCGTGGTGGAGCTCTTCGAGGCTCGCAACCCCAAGGGCATGGCCCAGATCACCGAGCTCTCGGGCGAGGTGGCGATCGAGGACGACGACGAGAAGCACGTCCGGCGCATCCGCGTCACGGACGAGACCGGCGACATGGTGGAGTACCAGGTGTCGTTCCGTGCCCGGCTCACCGTCTCGAACGGAGACATGGTCGAGGTCGGTCAGCAGCTCACGGAGGGTTCGGTCAACCCGCACGAGAAGCTCCGTGTGGAGGGCGTCCTCGCCCTGCAGATGCACCTGGTCGACGAGGTCCAGCAGGTCTATCGCTCTCAGGGTGTGACGATCCACGACAAGCACATCGAGCTGATCGCGCGTCAGATGCTCCGGAAGGTGCACATCATCGAGCCGGGCGACTCGGATCTTCTGCCCGGTGACCTGGTGAACCGCCGGGTCTTCGAGGAGACGAACCAGGAGGTCGTCGAGTCGGGCGGGGTGCCCGCCTCGGCCCGACCCGTGCTGCTCGGGATCACGAAGGCCTCGCTCGCGACGGATTCGTGGCTCTCGGCCGCCTCCTTCCAGGAGACCACCAGGGTCCTCACGGACGCGGCGATCCAGAGCAAGGCGGACCCGCTGCTCGGGCTCAAGGAGAACGTGATCATCGGGAAGCTGATCCCGGCGGGGACGGGCATGAACCGGTACCGCAACGTCTCCGTGAAGATCAAGCCCGACGCGATCCCCGAGTACTGGCTGACGCGGCAGCGGGAGCTGGCGGAGCTGGCCGAAGAGGGCGGAGGGGGCGAGCCCGCCCTCGTGGGGCTCACGCGCCAGCAGGCCGAAAGCATGCTCGGCGGGGTCTCGCGCTCCGACAAGGAGTAGCCGGGGAGCTCGGCCCCAGCGTGTCGGCGGGTGAGCGCGCAGGTACCCTAGGGGTTGCTTCCGCGCAGGCCGGCCCTCACGCCGGGGTGGCATCCGGCGCGGTTGACACCTCGTGCTCACGACCAGTAGCTTTGGCGGTCGCGCCCGAGCTCGGCGAACAGGTCGGGCGTCCGGCTCCGGTCGGAGCGATAACCCAGCTGGGTAGTGGCGTTCGCGCTGCGCCCCAAGGGTTCCGGTCGAGTCTTTTGGCCCCGAGGCCCCCCAGTCTCGGTGAATGAAAAAGGAAGAGTGCAGACGAGAGAGCCATGCCTACCATCCAACAACTCGTACGGAAGGGCCGATCGCGCCCGAAGAAGCGGACGAAGAGCCCTGCGCTGAAGGGCTCCTCGCAGCGGCGTGGCGTCTGCACTCGCGTCTACACCATGACGCCCAAGAAGCCGAACTCGGCTCTCCGGAAGGTGGCCCGGGTGCGCCTGACCTCCGGTATCGAGGTCACCGTGTACATCCCCGGTGTCGGTCACAACCTCCAGGAGCACTCCATCGTGCTCGTCCGCGGCGGTCGCGTTCGCGATCTCCCGGGCGTTCGCTACAAGATCATCCGGGGCACGCTCGACACCGCCGGCGTCCGCGACCGCCGCAAGGCCAGGTCGCGATACGGCGCCAAGAAGGGCGGCGAGTAACCGTGCCGCGGAAGGGCCCTGCCGTACATCGGGCGATCACCCCCGATCCCGTCTATCAGAACCCTCTGGTCACCCAGCTGGTCAACAAGGTGCTGCTGCACGGCAAGAAGACCGTGGCCGAGCACATCGTCTACGAGGCGCTCGAGCAGATCAGCCAGAAGACGGCCAACGACCCCGTGATCACCCTCAAGCGTGCCGTCGACAACGTACGGCCGATGTTGGAGGTCAAGTCACGCCGGGTCGGCGGGGCCTCGTACCAGGTCCCGGTCGAGGTGAAGCCCACCCGCGGCACGACGCTCGCGCTGCGGTGGCTCGTGAACTTCTCCCGCGCCCGCCGCGAGAACTCGATGGCCGAGCGGCTCGTCGCCGAGATCATGGACGCCTCCAACGGCCAGGGCGCCTCGGTCAAACGGCGCGAGGACATGCACAAGATGGCCGAGGCCAACAGGGCGTTCGCGCACTACCGATGGTGATCGACGAGCAACACCGGACCGGCCCCCGGGGGCCGGTTTCCCGTGTGAGGGGGACCTCCTGATGGCGGTTCCCGCAGAGAGGATGCAGGTGTCGCAGACCGAACAGAAGGTGAAGGACGGCAAGGGGCTCTCGATCCGGGAGTACCCCCTCGCTCGCACGCGCAACATCGGCATCATGGCCCACATCGACGCGGGCAAGACCACGACGACCGAGCGCATCCTCTACTACACCGGCAAGGCCTACAAGATCGGCGAGGTCCACGACGGCACGACCCAGATGGACTGGATGGTCCAGGAGCGTGAGCGCGGGATCACCATCACCTCCGCCGCCACCACGTGCCAGTGGAAGGGCCATTGGATCAACATCATCGACACGCCCGGCCACGTCGACTTCACGGTCGAGGTCGAGCGCTCGCTGCGAGTCCTCGACGGTGCCGTGGCGGTCTTCGACGCGGTGGCGGGCGTCGAGCCCCAGAGCGAGACCGTCTGGCGTCAGGCCGATCGCTACGGCGTGCCCCGCATCTGCTTCATCAACAAGATGGACCGGACCGGCGCCAACTTCGAACGGACGGTCGAGATGATCATCGACCGGCTCCAGGCGACGCCGCTCGTGCTCCAGCTCCCGTGGGGGATCGAGTCCGAGTTCAAGGGCGTGATCGACCTCGTCCAGATGAACGCCCACTACTGGGAGGGCGAGATGGGCGAGGAGTGGCACGACACGGACATCCCGGACGAGTACCGGGAAGCGGCTGTCACCGCGCGCCATCAGCTGTTCGAGAAGCTCGCCGACCACGACGAGTCGGTCATGGAGAAGTTCGTGCACGAGGAGGAGCCGACGAACGAAGAGCTCCACCGTGCGATCCGCCGGGCGACGCTCGCCGGGCTGGGCGTACCGGTCCTGGTCGGTTCGGCGTTCAAGAACAAGGGCGTCCAGCTGCTGCTCGACGCGATCGTCGCCTACCTCCCGTCCCCGGCCGAGGTCCTTCCCGTGGAGGGCCATCTCCCGAACCAAGAGGACGCGCACGTGCAGCGCAAACCCGAGGACTCGGAGCCCTTCGCGGCGCTCGCGTTCAAGATCATGTCGGACGCCTTCGTCGGACGCCTGACGTACCTCCGGGTCTACTCCGGGGTGCTCCGAGCCGGCAGTCACGTCGCCAACGCGACCAAGGACCGCAAGGAGCGGATCGGGCGCATCCTGCAGATGCACGCCAACCACCGTGAGGACATGGCGGCCGCCTACACCGGCGACATCGTCGCCGTCGTGGGCCTGAAGCACGCCACCACCGGAGACACGATCTGCGATCCCGACCACCAGGTCGTCCTGGAGTCCATCAGCTTCCCCACGCCCGTCATCTCCGTCGCCGTGGAGCCGAAGACGAAGGCGGACCAGGACAAGCTGGGCACGGGACTCGCGAAGCTCGCCGACGAGGATCCGACGTTCGTCGTGAAGTTCGACGACGAGACGGGGCAGACGGTGATCTCCGGGATGGGCGAGCTCCACCTCGACATCATCGTGGACCGCCTGAAGCGAGAGTTCTCCGTCGACGCGAACGTCGGCAAGCCACAGGTCGCCTACCGCGAGACGATCCGCCGCGAGGTGCACAAGGTCGAGACCCGCTTCGTCCGGCAGACGGGCGGCCGCGGACAGTTCGCGCACGTCGTGATCGATCTGGAGCCGACCGGTCCCGGCGGGGGCTATGAGTTCTTGAACAAGATCGTCGGCGGCAAGATCCCCCGCGAGTACATCCCCGCCGTGGACCAGGGGATCCAGGAGGCGCTCGACAACGGGGTGCTGGCCGGCTACCCGATGGTGGACGTCCGGGCGACCCTGACGGACGGCACCTACCACGAGGTCGACTCGAGCGAGATGGCGTTCAAGATCGCCGGCTCGATGGCACTGAAGGAGGCGGCCCGCAAGGCGGACCCCGCGCTGCTGGAGCCCGTCATGGAGTTCGAAGTGACCACGCCGGAAGACTTCATGGGCGAGGTCATGGGCGACGTGACGGCGCGGCGCGGCCGGATCGAGCACATCGACGATGCGGGCGGGCAGAAGGTGATCAGGGTGCTGGTGCCGCTGGCCGAGCTGTTCGGCTACGCGACCGACCTGCGCTCACGGACCCAGGGCCGCGCCGCGCACAGCCCGATGCAGCTCCATGCCTACGCCGAGGTGCCGGTGCAGGTGTCGAAGGAGATCATCGCCCGGGTTTCGGGCGAGTAAGGCCAGAAGGGGAGAGCAGTCATGGGCAAGAAGAAGTTCGAGCGCACGAAGCCCCACGTGAACATCGGCACGATGGGTCACATCGACCACGGCAAGACCACGCTCACCGCCGCCATCACGAAGCGGCAGGCCGAGAAAGGTATGGCCGAGTTCACGCCGTTCGACGAGATCGACAAGGCGCCGGAGGAGCGCGAGCGCGGCATCACCATCGCGATCGCGCACGTGGAGTACGAGACCGAGAACCGGCACTACGCCCACGTCGACATGCCGGGCCACGCCGACTACGTGAAGAACATGATCACCGGCGCGGCGCAGGTGGACGGCGCGATCCTCGTCGTGTCCGCGGCCGACGGTCCCATGCCGCAGACCCGCGAGCACGTGCTCCTCGCCCGCCAGGTCGGCGTGCCGTCGATCGTGGTCGCGCTGAACAAGTGCGACATGGTCGACGACACCGAGCTCCTCGACCTCGTCGAGCTCGAGGTCCGCGAGCTCCTGTCTTCCTACGAGTACCCCGGCGACGACATCCCCGTCGTCCAGATCTCCGCCCTGAAGGCGCTCGAGGGCGACGAGGCCTGGATGGCCAAGGTCGACGAGCTCCTGGAGGCGTGCGACGCTTCATCCCCGAGCCCGTCCGTGACGTCGAGAAGCCGTTCCTGATGCCGATCGAGGACGTCTTCTCGATCACCGGCCGCGGCACCGTCGTGACCGGCCGCGTGGAGCAGGGCGTGCTCAAGAAGATGGGGGAGGTCGAGATCGTCGGGCTGCGGGACACGCAGAAGACGATCGCGACCGACCTGGAGATGTTCCGGAAGCTGCTCGACGAGATCACGGCCGGGGACAACGTCGGCGTGCTGCTCCGAGGCATCGACAAGGACCAGGTGGAGCGCGGTCAGGTGCTGGCGAAGCCCGGCTCGATCACGCCGCACACCGAGTTCATGTCGAACGTCTACATCCTGTCCAAGGAGGAGGGCGGCCGGCACACGCCGTTCTTCGACGGCTACAAGCCGCAGTTCTACTTCCGGACCACGGACGTGACGGGGGTGGCGCATCTTCCCGAAGGGGTCGAGATGGTCATGCCGGGCGACAACGTGGAGATGCGGGTCGAGCTCGACAAGCCGATCGCGATGGAGGAAGGCCTCCGGTTCGCGATCCGCGAAGGCGGGCGCACCGTGGGAGCCGGACGTGTCACCAAGGTCCTGAAGTAGGGCCCAAGAACGCAACGAGAAACACGAATAGTCGAGGAACCGCGAGGCGAGGGGACGAGGCAGTGGCGGGACCGAAGATCCGGATCAAGCTCCGGGCGTACGACCACCGGATGCTGGACGTGGCGGCGCGCGACATCGTCGAGCACGTGACGCGGACCGGCGCGAAGGTGGTCGGACCGGTCCCCCTGCCCACCGAGCGGTCGATCTACACCGTCATCCGCTCGCCGCACAAGTACAAGGACTCGCGCGAGCACTTCCAGATGCTCACGCACAAGCGATTGATCGACATCGTCGACGCCACGTCGAAGACGGTGCAGGAGCTGCAGCGGCTGAACCTGTCGGCCGGCGTCGACATCGAGATCAAGCTGTAGGAGCGATGGCTGAGACGAAAGGCATCTTGGGCACGAAGCTGGGGATGACCCAGATCTTCGACGACACCCGCGCCGTGCCGGTCACGGTGATCAAGGCGGGGCCTTCCGTCGTGTCCCAGGTCAAGACGAAGGAGACCGACGGCTACGACGCCGTGCAGCTCTCGTTCGGCACCGTCCGGCCGCGTGACCTGACCCGGCCGATGAAGGGCCATTTCGAGGCCCACGACGCGAAGCCGGGCCGCCACCTCGTGGAGCTGCGGACCGATGACGCCGCGAGCTACGAGCCCGGACAGGAGATCACCGTCGACGTGTTCAGCCCGGGCGACCGGGTCGACGTCGTCGGTGTCTCCAAGGGCCACGGCACGAGCGGCGTGATGAAGCGCCACGGGATGCACGGGCTCCGCGCCAGCCACGGCACGAAGCGCAAGCACCGAGCGCCGGGCGCGATCGGCGCGTGCGCGACCCCGAGCCGCGTGTTCAAGGACATGCCCATGGCCGGTCGGTTCGGGAACGTGCGCGTGACGGTGCTGAACCTGGAGGTCGTCCGGGCCGACGCCGAGCGCGGCCTGCTGCTCGTCAAGGGCGCCGTCCCCGGGCCGAACGGCGGACTCCTGATGGCGCGCTCGGCGGTCAAGGCGGCTCCTTCGAAGGGTGGCGCGTGATGGCCTCGATCGAGATGCGAGACGTGGCCGGCAAGAAGACCGGATCCGTGGATCTCCCGGCCGAGATCTTCGAGTCGAAGGTGAGCGTGCCGCTGATGCACCAGGTGGTCGTCGCCGGCCTCGCCGGGATCCGTGCCGGCACGCACTCGACGAAGACGCGAGCCGAGGTGCGGGGCGGTGGCCGGAAGCCGTGGCGACAGAAGGGCACGGGCCGGGCCCGCCAGGGGTCGATCCGGTCTCCCCAGTGGGTCGGTGGCGGCGTGGCGCACGGGCCGACACCGCGCGACCACTCGCAGAAGGTCAACAAGAAGATGCGGCGGGGATCCCTGCGCTCCGCCCTGACCGACGCCCTGCAGAGCGGGAAGCTCGCGGTCGTCGACGAGCTGGACTGGAGCGAGCCGAAGACGAAGCAGGCGGTCGGCGTGCTCGAGTCGCTCGAGCTCGCCGGGAGGATCCTCCTGGTCCTGCCCGATCCCACGGAGTCCGGGACGGTCGAGAAGTCGTTCCGGAACCTCTCGAACGTGAAGATCGCCTACTCCGGGGGTCTCGGGACCTACGACATCTTGCTGGCGGACCGCGTGCTGTTCACCGGCGCCGCGATCGACCGTCTGATCCCGGCGCCGAAGGCAACGACGCCAGACGAGCAGAGGGCGCCAGGGACGAAGACGGACACAGCCGAAGAGGCCCCGGAGAAGGCTCCGAAGAAGGCGCCTGCGAAGTCGCACGGATGAGGAGGTGACGGAGTGAACAAGTCACCCCGCGACGTCATCGTTCGCCCGATCGTGTCGGAGAAGTCCTACTCCGGCATCGAGCACAACACCTACACGTTCCTCGTCGACCCGCGAGCCAACAAGACCGAGATCAAAGAGGCCGTGCAGACGATCTGGGACGTTCGGGTCACGTCGGTGAACACGCTGAAGCGCCGCGGCAAGATGAAGCGTCGTGGATACACGCGCGGCCGTCGTCCCGACGAGAAGCGGGCGGTCGTGACGCTCGCGCAGGGCGACAGCATCGAGATCTTCGAGGGTGGGGGGTCCTGACCATGGGCGTTCGCAAGTACAAGCCGACCACGCCGGGACGACGCGGGGGCAGCGTCTCGACGTTCGACGAGATCACCCGGTCCACCCCCGAGAAGTCGCTCCTGACCAAGGGGCGGAAGAAGGCGGGCCGCAACGTGCACGGCCGGATCACCACCCGGCATCAGGGCGGTGGCACCAAGCGCCGGTACCGCCTGGTCGACTTCAAGCGGAACAAGGACGGGATCCCGGCCAAGGTCGCCACCATCGAGTACGACCCCAACCGGAGCTCGCGGATCGCCCTGCTGCACTACGCCGACGGCGAGAAGCGGTACATCCTCGCGCCCGACGGTGTGCGGGTGGGCGACCAGCTGATGTCCGGCGAGGGCGCCGAGATCCGTCCCGGCAACGCCTTGCCGCTGCGGAACATCCCGGTCGGCACGGTGGTGCACGCGGTGGAGCTGAAGCCCGGAGGCGGCGCTCGGATGGCCCGCTCGGCGGGGACCAGCGTCCAGCTGATGGCCAAGGAGGGGAAGCTGGCCACGCTGCGGCTGCCCTCGGGTGAGATGCGGACCGTCCCGTCCATCTGCAAGGGAACGGTCGGAGTGGTGGGGAACGCCGAGCACGAGCTGATCGCGATCGGCAAGGCCGGACGGAACCGCTGGAAGGGCAAGCGCCCCTCCGTCCGTGGTGTCGCGATGAACCCCGTCGATCACCCGCTCGGTGGCGGCGAGGGGAAGGCCTCGGGCGGGCGGCATCCGACGTCGCCGTGGGGCAAGAAGGAAGGCCGGACGAGGAAGAAGAAGAAGGCGTCGAACTCGCAGATCATCCGGCGCCGCGGGAAGGGGCGTGGCTGATGGCGAGGTCCGTGAAGAAGGGTGCGTTCGTGGATGAGCACCTCATGGTGAAGATCGCCGGCATGAACGAGCGGAGCGAGAAGAAGGTCGTCAAGACCTGGTCGCGCCGGTCGACGATCGTCCCGGACATGATCGGCCACACGATCGCGGTCCACGACGGTCGCAAGCACGTCCCGGTGTTCATCTCGGAGTCGATGGTCGGGCACAAGCTCGGCGAGTTCGCTCCCACGCGGACGTTCCGCACCCACTCGAGGGACGAGCGAAGGACGGGGCCCCGATAGATGGAAGCGAAAGCCACGATGAAGTACGTCCGGACGTCGCCGCGCAAGATGCGGCGCACGGTCGACCTCATCCGCGGTCAGCACGTGGCGGAGGCTCGCCGCATCCTCCGGCTGTCCACGCTTGGCGCTTCGCACGACGTCGAGAAGCTGCTCAACTCCGCGGTCGCCAACGCCGAGCAGCGGCCCGGCGTGATCGAGGAGAACCTGCTCGTGTCGAAGGCGTGGGTGGACGAGGGACCGACCCTCCGCCGGTACCGTCCGCGTGCCTACGGCCGGGCCACGAGGGTTCGCAAGCGCACGTCGCACGTGACGGTCGTGGTGGAGACGATGGGAGACGAGGCGTAGTGGGACAGAAGATCCACCCGTACGGGTTCCGGCTGGGGGTCATCTACCCCTGGAAATCGAATTGGTACGCGAACCGGCGCGACTACATCGAGGCGCTCCACGAGGACGTCTGGATCCGCAAGCACATCCGCTCGCGGCTGTCTCGGGCCGGCATCTCGTCGATCGACATCGAGCGCAAGGGCGACCAGATCTGGGTCTACATCCGCACGGCGCGCCCCGGCATCGTGATCGGGCGCAAGGGCGCCGAGGTGGATCGCCTGCGCAAGGACGTCGAGCGCTACACGAAGAAGCGCGTGGACGTGAAGGTCGAGGACATGAACCAGGCCTCGAGCGAGGTCCGGCCGGACACCGATGCCGCGCTCCTGGCGCAGGGCGTCGCGGAGCAGCTCGCCGGACGGGTCGCGTTCCGCCGGGCGATGCGTCGCGCCGTCCAGCAGGCGATGCGCGCCGGTGCGCTCGGCGTGCGCGTCGCGTGCGCGGGACGCCTCGGCGGTACGGACATGGGCCGCAAGGAGTGGTACCGGGAGGGGCGGGTGCCGCTGCACACGCTCCGAGCCAAGGTGGACTTCGGGACCGCGGCCGCGAAGACGACGTTCGGCGCGATCGGCGTGAAGGTGTGGGTGTACCACGGCGACGAGGTGCCGCACCGCGAACAGGAGACCGAGCGCGCGTTGGCGCGCGCGCACGCCCGCGCCGAGCGAGGCGAACGAGGAGCGAAGCCCGCGGCGAGCACGCGCGCCAAGGCCGCACCCAAGGCGGAGCCGGTGGCCCCGCCCGAGGCGGCGGCGCCCGCGACGGAGCCGGTGGCGGTGCCGGAAGCGACTCCGGCGGAGCCCGAGGCGACGGCGCCGGAGGCCGTCGAGGCTGCACCCCGCCGGTGGAGACGCCCGAGGCGTCCGAGGCCACGGTGGAGGCGCCTGAGGCGCCGGAACGCCCGCCGAGACACCAGCGGAGCCGGAGGGCGGTGACGCCTGATGCTCGCGCCGAAGAGGATCAAGCACCGCAAGCAGCACCGTGGGCGGATGCGCGGTCTCGCGAAGGGTCACACCGACATCCAGTCGGGCGACTACGCGATCGTCGCGATGGAGCCCGGCTGGATCACGAACCGCCAGATCGAGGCCGCCCGCGTGGCGATCACGCGGCACATCCGCCGCGGCGGCAAGGTCTGGATCACGATCTTCCCGGACAAGCCCGTCACGAAGAAGCCCGCGGAGACGCGCATGGGCTCGGGCAAGGGGAACCCGGAGGGCTGGGTCGCGGTCGTGAAGCCCGGCCGCGTGATGTTCGAGCTGGCGGGCGTGAACGAGGCGCTCGCTCGTGAGGCGATGGGTCGCGCCCAGCACAAGCTCCCGATCCGGACGAAGTTCATCACGAGGGTGGGGGAGTAGTCATGGCGAGCAAGACCGCCGAGCTGCGCGAGCTCACGGACGAGCAGCTGCTCGAGCGTGCGGAGTCCGCGAAGGAGGAGCTGTTCAACCTCCGGTTCCAGCTCGCCACGGGACAGCTCGACGACTCGTCGTCGATCAAGAAGGTCCGGCACGAGATCGCCCGGATCGCCACGCTGATGAGCCAGCGCGACATCGAGGCAGCGCGGGCGATCGCAACGGACGCCGAGGCGGAGGCGCCAGAAGAAGCGCCGGACGAGCAAGGGAGCGAGCAGTGAGCGAAGAGCAGATGACGAAGGAGCGTGGGCGCCGCAAGGTGCGGACCGGCGTGGTCGTGTCCGACGGCATGGACAAGACCGTCGTCGTCCGGATCGACCGCTCCTTCCGGCACCCGTTGTACGACAAGACGGTGCGCCGCTCGAAGAAGCTCGCGGCCCACGACGAGTCCAACGAGGCGCACGTGGGAGACCGGGTGCGCGTGGTCGAGACGCGGCCCCTGTCGAAGACGAAGCGCTGGCGGCTCGTGGAGATCGTGGAGAAGGCGAAGTGATCCAGCAGGAGACCCGATGCAGGGTGGCGGACAACACGGGAGCCAAGGAGCTCCTGGTGATCCGCGTGCTCGGCGGGTCTGCTCGCCGCTACGCGAGCATCGGCGACACGGTGGTCGGCACCATCAAGGACGCGTTGCCCGGCGGCGGGGTCAAGAAGGGTGAGGTGGTCAAGGCGGTGGTCGTCCGGACGTCGAAAGAGCGTCGGCGCCCCGACGGCTCGTACATCCGCTTCGACGACAACGCCGTGGTGCTCCTCACGCCGGATTCCCGGAACCCTCGCGGCACGCGGATCTTCGGGCCCGTGGCCCGAGAGCTCCGCGACAAGCGGTACATGAAGATCGTTTCTCTGGCGCCGGAGGTGTCTGTGAGTGGGGTGATCTAGGGCGCATGCCGGGAGTCGACATCAAGAAGGACGACACCGTCCGGGTGATCTCGGGCAAGGACCGCGGCCGGGAGGGCCGGGTCGTGCGCGTGCTGCCGCGAGAGGGCCGCGTGATGGTGGACGGCGTCGCCCTGGCGAAGAAGCACCAGCGCTCGTCCGGCCGTCGCGCCCGAGGGAGCTCCCAGCAGCTGCAGCAGGGCGGGATCATCGACGCGGAGATGTTCGTGAACATCTCGAACGTCCAGGTGGTCTGCTCGGCCTGCGGCAACGCCACCCGCATCGGGCACCGGGTGGAGGGCGATCGGAAGGTCCGGTTCTGCCGGAAGTGCGAGACGGAGCTGTCATGAGTGCGAAGACCGAGACGAAGACGCCGAAGACGGCGAAGCCGAAGACGAAGACCAAGGACGACTACACCCCACGCCTCCGGGCGCGGTACCGGGAGGAGCTGGTCCCGTCGCTCAAGGAGCAGCTCGGGCTGGCCAACCTGATGCAGGTCCCGCGGCTCGAGAAGGTCGTCGTCAACATGGGCGTCGGCGACGCCGTGAAGGACGGACGCCTCCTCGACGCCGCCCTCGAGGACCTGGCCACCATCACGGGACAGAAGGCCGTCGTGACCAAGGCCCGGAAGTCGATCGCCGGATTCAAGCTCCGCGAGGGCATGGCGATCGGCGCCAAGGTGACCCTCCGGGGCCCCTACATGTGGGAGTTCGTGGACCGCTTGGTGTCGCTCGCGCTCCCGAGGATCCGGGACTTCCGAGGGCTCAGCCCGACGGCGTTCGACGGGCACGGGAACTACACGCTCGGCGTCACCGAACAGCTGATCTTCCCGGAGATCGATTATGACAAGGTGGTGAAGGTCACGGGGATGGACATCACGATCGTGACCACCGCCACGACCGACGACGAAGGACGAGCGCTCCTCGCCGCCCTGGGCTTCCCGTTCGCCCAGACGGCCGCGGACGCGAGCTGAGGACCCAGAGATGGCGAAGACCGCACTGATCAACAAACAGAAGAAGCAGCCCAAGTTCCGCGTGCGGGGCTACACGCGGTGCCTGCGGTGCGGCCGCTCGAGAGCGGTCTACCGCAAGTTCATGCTCTGCCGGATCTGCTTCCGTGAGCTTGCCCACCTCGGAGAGCTGCCGGGGGTGACGAAAGCGTCATGGTGATGACGAAGCCGAAGTTCTCATCGAACGTGAGCGACCCGGTCGCGGATCTCCTGACGAGGATCCGCAACGCGAACCTCGCGTACAAGGACGAGACGCTGGCGCCGGTGTCGAAGCTCGCCGACGCGGTCCTCAAGATCCTCCAGACCGAGGGCTACATCGGCGGGTACACGCGCGACGGCGAAGGCGTGCACCAGGCGTTCCGGATCAGGCTGAAGTACGGCGTGCGTCGCCGGCGCGCGATCACCGGGCTCCGGCGGATCTCGAAGCCCGGGCGGCGGATCTACCGTGGCCACGACGAGCTGCCGCGTGTCCAGGGCGGGCTCGGCGTCGCGATCATCTCGACGTCCCACGGCCTGATGACGGACAAGGACGCGGCTCGCAGGGGCGTGGGCGGCGAAGTGCTCGCCTACGTGTGGTGATGAGGCCAAGGATCGCGGCGGGATGAGGAAGACATGAGCAGGATCGGCAAACAACCGGTGGAGATCCCCGAGGGGGTCGAGGTGAAGGTCGACGAGGCCAACCGGGTGACCGTTCGCGGTCCCCGTGGTGAGCTCTCGCAGACCATGCACCCCACGATGCGCATCCTCACGGAAGAGGGCGTCGCGCGCGTGGAGCGGCCCGACGACGTGGGCTTCAGCCGCAGTCTGCACGGGCTCACGAGGTCGCTCCTCGCCAACATGGTCGAAGGGGTCACCAAGGGCTTCGAGAAGCGGCTGCAGATCGTCGGCGTCGGCTACCGCGCCGTCCTCAAGGGCAACGACGTCGAGTTCCAGGTCGGCTACTCGCACCCTGTCCTGGTGCCGCAGCCCGACGGCATCGAGTTCGAGGTGCCGGTACCCACCCAGGTCGTGGTGCGAGGGAACGACAAGCAGCAGGTGGGTGAGGTCGCCGCCACGATCCGCAAGATCCGCAAGCCCGAGCCGTACAAGGGCAAGGGGATCCGCTACGAGAACGAGTACGTCCGCAAGAAAGCCGGCAAGGCAGCCAAGGGGGCGACCGCCTGATGGACGCCAAGACGAGGCGCATCGCGCGTGTCCGCCGCCATTCTCGCGTCCGCAAGAAGGTCGCGGGCACGGCGGAGCGGCCGCGCCTGGCCGTGTATCGCTCGAACCGGCACATCTACGTCCAGCTGATCGACGATCGCGCGGCCTCGACGCTGGCCGCCGCCTCCGATGCGGAGATCGAGGTGGGCGCCGATGAGGGCGCGCGGGGCAAGACCCGGCGCGCGAAAGAGGTCGGCAAGCTCATCGCCGACCGCGCGAAGGGCGCCGGGATCGAACGGGTCGTGTTCGACCGGGGTGGGCGGCGGTATCACGGCCGCGTCGCCGCGGTCGCCGAAGGTGCTCGAGAGGGAGGACTCCAGATCTGATGTCACGACGCTATGACTCGAGGGACCAGGAGAAGAGCCCGTACGAAGAACGGGTGATCTTCATCAACCGCGTCGCGAAGGTCGTCAAGGGCGGCCGTCGCTTCTCGTTCGCCGCGTTGATCGTCGTGGGCGACGGCGCGGGTCGCGTCGGCGTCGGCTACGGCAAGGCGAAGGAGGTGCCCGCCGCCATCGCCAAGGGCGTGGAACTGGCGCGGCGCAAGATGTTCGAGGTCCCGATGATGGGCACGACGATCCCGCACGAGATCGTGGGTCAGGCGGGCGCCGGCCGTGTGCTGTTGAAGCCCGCCGCTCCGGGGACCGGCGTCATCGCCGGCGGTCCGGTCCGGGCGCTGGTCGAGGCGGCCGGCATCAAGGACATCCTGTCGAAGTCGATGGGCTCCTCGAACCAGATCAACATCGTGAAGGCCGCGATGGCCGGGCTGAAGGCGCTGCGGAAGCCGCACGAGGTCGCCTTGATGCGGGACCGTGAGGACCACCAGGTGGCGCCCAAGCCGATGCTCGAGGCCGTCGCCGCCGCGGAGGCCCACGCCCAGGCGGCTCGCGCCGAGGCACTGACGGAGGTCTACGGTGACAAGGCTTAAGGTGACCCAGACCCGCAGCGTGATCGACCGGCCGAAGGATCAGAAGGACACGGTCCGGCGGCTCGGGCTGCACCGGATCCGCGACAGCGTGGTCAAGGAGGATCGCCCCGACATCCGGGGGATGCTCGCCAAGGTCCGGCACCTGGTGAGCGTCGAGGAGGTTGATTGAGATGAAGTTGCATCACCTCCGCCCGGCCAAGGGCGCGAAGACGGCCAAGACCCGCGTGGGTCGCGGGCGCGCGGGCGCCCGCGGGAAGACCGCCGGGCGCGGCATGAAGGGGACGGGCGCCCGCGGCACGATCCGTGCCGGGTTCGAGGGCGGGCAGATGCCGCTGATCCGGCGCATCCCCAAGCTGAAGGGCTTCAAGAACCCCAACCGGGTCGAGTTCGCCCCGGTGAACGTCGAGATCCTGGCGAAGTACTTCGACGGGGACGTCACGCCCGAGGCCCTCTACCAGCACGGGCTGGCACACAAGGGAGCGAAGATCAAGGTGCTCGCGCGTGGAGAGCTCGACAAGAAGCTGACCGTGCGGGCGCACGCCTTCTCGAAGGCGGCGAAGGAGAAGATCGAGGCGGCCGGAGGGACCGCCGAAGTCCTCAGCTGAGCTACCCTTCAACGACATGCTGAAAGCGTTCCTCAACGCGTTCCGGGTTCCGGACCTCCGCGCGAAGATCCTGTTCACGCTGGCCGTGATCGCGGTCTTCCGCTTGGGCTCGTACGTGCCGGTGCCGGTGGTCGACATCGGGATCCTGCAGCGCGGGGCGGAGTCCGGGGGCTTCCTCAACATCATCAACCTGTTCTCCGGCGGCGCGCTGACCCGCCTGTCGATCTTCTCGCTCGGGATCATGCCCTACATCACGAGCTCGATCATCATGCAGCTGATGACGGTCGTGATCCCCAAGCTCCAGCAGTGGCAGGAGCAGGGAGAGACCGGCACGAAGAAGATCAACCAGTGGACCCGCTACGTCACGGTCGTGCTGGCCCTGTTGCAGTCCACGGGTCTCGTCTTCCTCTTCCACAACCCGGCGGCGTCCGGGTTCGACGACGTGTTCCCCGCGGGCACGTTCACCGGCGCGAACGTCGCGTTCATCGTCCTGATCATGACCGCCGGCACCGCGTTCATCATGTGGCTCGGCGAGCTGATCACGCAGCGCGGGGTCGGCAACGGCATGTCGATCCTGATCTTCACGAGCGTGATCTCGAGCCTCCCGGCCGAAGGCAACGCGATCCTGCAGCAGGGAGGCACCGGCAAGTTCATCGCGATCATGCTGATCGGCGTCGGCATCGTCGTCGCGGTGATCTACGTCGATCAGGGCCAGCGACGCGTCCCCGTGCAATACGCGAAACGGGTGGTGGGCCGGAAGATGACCTCGGGAGGCAGCACCTACCTCCCGTTGAAGGTCAACCAGGCCGGCGTGATCCCGATCATCTTCGCGACGTCGGTCCTGTACTTCCCCGCCCTGCTGAGCAGCGTCTACCACGCGCAGTGGTTCCAGAACTTCGTGAACAACCACCTGCAGAACCCGAGGAGCGTCGTCTACATGGCGATCCTCGCGATGTTGATCATCTTCTTCTCCTACTTCTACACGGCGATCCAGTTCGATCCGACGCGGACCGCGGACAACCTTCGGAAGAACGGCGGGTTCATCCCGGGGATCCGGCCGGGCCCGCCGACCGCCGACTTCCTGAACCGGATCCTGATCCGGATCGGACTGCCGGGCGCGATCTTCCTCGCGGTGATCGCCTTGATCCCCACCATCGTGCTCGCGACGTGGAGCATCCAGCAGTTCCCGTTCGGCGGCACGTCGATCCTGATCGCGGTGGGCGTCGCCCTCGAGACGATGAAGCAGATCGAGTCCCAGCTGCTGATGCGTCACTACGAGGGCTTCCTCGGATAGAGCGATGCGGCTGGTGCTGCTCGGCCCCCCGGGTGCGGGGAAGGGAACCCAGGGTGTCCTGCTCGCCGAGCGCTATGGGATCCCGCAGATCTCGACCGGCGAGATCCTGCGCGACCACGTGCAGCGAGGGACGAAGCTCGGGATCCAGGCACGTTCGTACATGGATCGCGGCGAGTACGTCCCGGACGCCGTCGTCGTATCGATGGTGATGGACCGGCTGGCGGAGCCCGACGCCGACAAGGGGTTCATCCTCGACGGCTTCCCGCGGACCGTCGCCCAGGCCGAAGCCCTGGAGGACGCGCTCGAGGCGGCCGAGGAGCCGCTCTCGTCGGTCTTGAAGTACTCGATCGGAGGGGAGCTGGCGGTCCGGCGACTGGTGGGTCGCTACACGTGCCCGAACTGCGGGCGGACCTACCACACCGAGTTCAAGCCTCCGGCGACCGATGAGCTGTGCGACGTGTGCGGGGCGTCGCTCGAACGGCGCGCCGACGACGACGAGCTCACCGCCCGGAGACGGCTCGCGGTCTACCGGGAACAAGCGTCCCCGCTCGAGCTGTTCTACGCGGAGCGCGACCTGCTTCACACGATCGACGCCGCGGCGACCCCCGACGAAGTGGTCGAGCGCACGATGAAGGTCCTGGAGGGGCTCGAGTGATCATCCGGAAGTCTGCCGAGGAACTGGACAAGATGCGGAAGGCCGGGCGGATCGTCGCCGGGACGATCGAGGTCGTCCTGGCGGCAGTGGAGCCGGGCCGGTCCACCCTCGACCTCGATCGGGTAGCGGAGCGCTACATCCGGGAGCAGGGCGCGATCCCATCCTTCAAGGGATACCGGGGGACGTACCCGGCCTCGATCTGCGCCTCGATCGACGCGGAGATCGTCCACGGGATCCCCTCGGCCACGAGGAAGCTCAAGGAGGGGATGGTGCTCTCCCTCGACTTCGGAGCGATCTGGGAGGGGTTCCACGGGGATGCCGCGGTCACGGTGTTCGTGGGCGGGCAGGCGCCCTCGGAGGACGCCGCCACGCTCACGAAAGAGACGGAGCACGCGCTCTACGCGGCGATCGACGCGATCCGGGTGGGAGGGCGCCTCTCCGACATCGGCCACACGGTCGAGTCGGTGGCGGATGCTGCCGGCCTGGGCGTGATCCGTGAGTACGGAGGGCACGGCATCGGGCGGAGCATGCACGAGGAGCCGTTCATCCAGAACTGGGGTCCCCCCGGACGTGGCCTGGAGCTCCGGCCGGGACTGACGATCGCGGTGGAGCCGATGTTCACGCTCGGTGGCGAGGAGAACCGGATCTTGGCCGACGGCTGGACCGTCGTCACGGTCGACGGATCGCTTGCCGCCCACTTCGAGCACACGATCGCGATCACGGAGGACGGCCCGGAGATCCTGACCGGTACGGGGTAGCCGGCGGGCGTCTCGAGGCTACGCCGACCCGGCCAGATGATCGGCCAGTCGTAACGACAGGGCCACGATCGTCAGTGTGGGGTTCGCGCTGCCGCTCGTCGGGAAGACCGAGCTACCCGCGACGTAGAGGTTCGCGATCCCGTGGATCCGGCAGTTGCGATCCACGACGGACGTCGAGGGGTCGTCCCCCATCCGGGTCGTGCCCATGTGATGCGAGGCGTCTCGGGAGATCGGCCACGGGTCGTCGGCGCCCGCAAGCAATGGGCTGTCCACTCGACCGAAACCCCGACGCTGGAGCTCCTCGTCGACGAGCGCATGGAGACGCCGCATCGTGCGCCGTTCCGATCCCCCGATCGACCATTCGAGTGTCGGGAGTGGATCCCCGAACGGGTCGAGCCGATCCGAGAGCCGGACTCGGTTCTGAGGGCTCGGTGTCTGCTCGATGAAGTTGTGGATCTCCGCCTTTTCGACCCTGCCTCGATTCACGATCTTGAAACGCGCGAATCTCGCCAGGCTGGGGAGTCCGGCCGCGAGACCACGCACCACCCGGAGATCGCGAAGCGCGGATGGCCCGCGCCTGCGGAGATCGCGGAGCGCGTCGATCCCGGGTCCGCGCGTCGCGAGCGTCGGATGGAACCGCAGGTACCCGTTCAGGAGTTCCTCACGGCGTTGGCACTCGCTCGAGAGCCGGACGCCCAGGCGGAATCGTCCAGGGCGGTCGTCCCAGTAGCCGGGGTGCGGGAACGCGGGGGCGGTGTCGACCTTCACGGCGCCGGCGACCCCTTTCGGGTGGTCCATGTAGAACCTCCCGACGAGGTCGCGGTCGTTGCCCAAGCCGGCGGGGCCCCCTGAGACCAGCAGCAGGCGAGCGTTCTCGATCCCTCCGCACGCCAAGACCACCGTCTTCGGTCGAACGGTGTGTTGCCGTCCCGAGCTGGTTCGGATCTCGATCCGCTCGATCCTCCGTCCGCTCGGCTCGGCCACGATCCGTGTCACGTTGGCGTACAGGTACGCCTCGAGCCCGGGGTCTCCCTGCACGGCGGGCTCGAGCAGATCACGGAAACGGCGTGGGCGACGCGGCCAGAACAGGGAAACGGTATCGAGATCTTCGCGTCCGGATCAGGAAGCCGCGACGACTCACGAACCGATCGATCGATACCGCGGTCAGGTCCGGGATCCCGAGGACACGACATCCCTGCGAGTAGTACGGCATGAGCTCGGATCGGTCGATCGGCCAGCCCGGCGCTCCGAGCCACGGCCGAGGAGCGAGGTCCGTCTCCGCGAGCAAGGCGGAGCCGCCCCACCAGACCTGGGTGGTCCCGCCGAGTCCACGTACACGGGCCTCCCGGCCGATCGGGAGATCGGTCGTTTCGACGTCGAGCATGGACGAGGTGGCCGCTTCCGGCGAGCCGCCGCCGGATTCGATGAGCAGCACGGAACGTCCTCGTTCCCTGAGTCGGAGCGCGGTGGTGGTGCCCGCCGCGCCGGACCCGATCACGCATACGTCGCACGACAGCTCCTGAGCATCTTGGAGCGTCCGAGCATCGACGAATCCTGCGGGGACGCTCTCGTCGCTCACCCTTCGTCTCCGCCCGGACGGATGAAGGGCGCCGTCAGACGCGCCGCCGATCGCAGGAGGCTCGGGCCCCCGGGAACGGCGAACGGCAGCCGTTCGGCGAATCGGATGACGAGATCGTCCGCGATAGCGTCCTCGATCGGGTACCGGAATCGACTCGTCGTGTCGGGGAGCGCTGCCAGGAGGTCCATGAACCCACGGATCTTCATCTGGCTCATGGTCGAGGGATCCTCGAGCGGGACTCCATCGAGCCCGGAGGCGAACGCCTCGTCCAGGGCGGTCGTCCCCACCGGCTCTCCGTCCACGTTGAGTCCCAGGTAGCGGCCGTCCACCACGCGATACCCGATGCAGGTCGCCTTCGGATGGTCGATCGAGTAATCGGTGATGAACCCTTCCGATCCGACGATCATCGTTCGGCCGATCTCGTAGCGCCGGGGTTCCACGATCGATACCGCAACGCCGCCGGGAAACGTCATCCGGACATCGGAGCACCAACGGTTCCAACGGTGAACCGAGACCTTCCTGGGGTGGCGACTCCCCGTGAGCTGTTTGACGGCGGCGATCGCATGGTGCCGGTAGCCACTGTGCAGCAAGTGGATACGACGGAGCCGCCCGATCCTCCCTTCGTCGAGGAGTCGGCGAGCCTCCACGAACAAGGGGAGCGCGAAGTTGTCCTCGGAGGCGAGGACGGCCGGGAACCGCGGGAAACGGCGCGCCGCGCTGAGGTCGCCGGGAGCCAGTCCCGGTGTGTCGAGCATCAGCGTCGGTCTCCGAGCCGGTTCCTCGTCCAGCTCCGCGAGCACCGCAGGCACCTGTGGCAGGGGAACGGCGATCACCGCAGCATCCACATCCGCGAGATCGATGTCCTTGAGCGGCCGCGTGACCGTCGTGAACCGACCCCCGAGGAGCTCGATCTCTCGCGGGGTTCGTGTACACACCGCAACGAGGTCGACCCACTCGGACGACGAGTGGATCGCCGGCAGGAGCGTCTGCCTCGCGCGCCGACCAGCGCCGATCACGACGATCCGAGTTCGACGCTCAGGCGTCACGATCAGGTGGGGGAGCAGCTGGTCGAAGAGAGCGGATGCAGCCGTTCGCGCGGGAGCCGGATCATCGTCCGGTCATGATGCCACGCCGACGATCGCGAAGACGACCGAACAGCCTCTGCCATCCGAGGGTGGCGCGTGTACCGTATGCAGCCCATGGATCCGCATTTCTCCCGCCGCGAGCGCTGTCCCGTCTGCGACTCATCGGAGACGAACGAGCTGTTCCGATGTCGGTTCGTCGACGAGCCGATGCTCGGGGCCCTTCACAGCCAGAAATGGGCGGTAGGGCGCGACATCGATCTCTCCGTCCTCGGGGACGGCGAGTACGTGCTGAAGGAGTGCAGGGAGTGCAAGCTGCTCTTCCAGGAGCAGATCCCCGACGAGTACCTGGCCGAGATCATCTACGAGCGATGGATCAGCCCGGAGTTCTCGCTCCACAAGAAGGAGAAGAACGCGACGCCCGCTCGAGGCCGTGTCGCCCTCGAGATCATGTCGATCATCGACTTCCTCGGCAAAGAACCGAAGGACCTTCGCTTCCTCGATTTCGGCATGGGATGGGGCGACTGGGTTCGGATGGCGAACGCGTTCGGGTGCGAGACGTTCGGCGTCGAGCGGTCGGACTCACGGGTCACCCATGCGAGCGAACACCATCTGAAGGTACTGACGCTCGACGAGGCGAGCGCGATGTCCTTCGATTTCATCAATTCGGACCAGGTGTTCGAGCATCTGGTCGATCCATCCGATGTGGCGACGCGACTCTCGGGGGCTCTGTCGGAGAACGGGATCCTGAAGATCAGCGTTCCGATCGGGATCCGTGCGAGGCGCCGTCTCGAGATCGGCGACTGGACCGCCAAGCAAGGAGATCCGCACTCCCTGCACGATGTGGCTCCACTCGATCACATCAATTGCTTCCTCAACGAGAGCCTCGTCGCGCTGGGACGCCGTGCGGGCCTCGAGGAGGTCCCGATCCCGGCGAAGCTGCGATACAAGTACGCGCCGATGTGGGAACGCCCCAGCCGGCTCCTGAGGCGAACGGTGGGACAGCACTACCGGGCGGTTCGCAAGCAGATCACGGGCATGTGGTTCAGGCGATCCCCTGCCCGATGAGACGGCGCATGCGGTTCCCGCTTCTTCTGGCAGAAGGAAGATCGATCGATCCTCGAGGCGATGTGCGTACTCTACGGTGGATGCCGTAGCGCCGTGCCCGGATCGATCGCTACGGTTACCGCCCGTCGGTTCCGACGATCGAGGAAGTAGGGGGTGGCATGGCTGAGCAGGTTCGACGCCGCACCGGCGGCTGAACTGATCTTCGTGACGACCTCGTGTGGGTCGTGCAGGATCACTACTCGGTCGAAGGGACGGTCTTCTCCGTCCGGTCGACGGACGAGGCCTTCCTCGAGCTGTTGCGCGGCTACCTCCGCCCGTTCCAGGTGCCGGAGGGGACGGAGGATGCCATCTTCCAGGTCGACTGCGGAGCCACGCGGGAACTCCCGGGCGGCAAGATCTTCCGGCCGACTGCGAACCTCTTCATGGGCAGTCTCCGCATCTTCTGCGGCCCGCGGTGGGAGGACATGGCCGGAAGGCTCATCGGGGGCGTCAGAGACCTCGTGACGACCCGCGCGGACGAGACCGTTCGCTTCCGAGCCGCCGCGGTGGTCATCGAAGGCCGGGCGCTGTTCCTCCCGTCAGAGCCGAACCCACACCTGCCTGCGCTCGCGGGCGCGCTGACCCGCGCCGGCGCCGGTTACCTGGGAGACGAACTCGTCAAGCTCGACCCGATCCTCCGTCGGATCTCCGGAACCCGGCTCCCGATCCTCCTCGACGTGTCGGATCTCGACCTCTTCCCCGAGGTGCATGCCCGGGCTCGGCGGCTCAAGGTGGAGGAAGAGGGTGAGGTGGGAAAGGATTCGCGTACGCCACGGCGCGCCGTGCCGGTGGAGGTCCTCGGGGGCCACCACGCCGATCCGGCCGAGCTCGGTTGGATCGTCCTCCCGGTCTTCCGGCCGGGGGAGGAGACGCGTTTCGAACCCGCGCCGGCGGCCGAGACGGTGTTCCGACTCATGGAAGCGATGCTGAATGCCCACGTCTGGGGTGACCGGGCGTTGATCCTCGCGCGCCGGCTCGTGGAGGCCACCCCCGTGCAACGGCTGGTGATCGGGTCGATCCCGGCGGCGGCGGACCTCTTGATGAGCCTGGAGGAAGGGGCGGCGCCGTGAAGGAGATCCCCCTCGTCCCTCGAGACGGCTCGGACGAGCACGGCACGGAGGCGCGTCCACCCGGGTGGGCGGCCCAGGACGACTACCAGATGCTCTCGATGGCGTTCACGATGAAGTCGGAGGACGAGCGATTCTCCGAGAGTCTCCGGTGGCACCTCGGCCCGTTCCTCCTCGACGCTCCCGGCTTCGCGGGTCTGCCGGCGGAGTTCCTGACGCAGGACGAGACCGGGGAGCCGGTGCACATCCTGCGCTTCGCCACCCAGGAACGGTTCCGGGTCAAGATGCTCGCCGAGGCGATCCACCGAGCCGTCTGGGAGATCCATCGAGCCGTACACGATCAGGTCCGGGACTTCGTCCTCCTCCATGCGGGTGCGGTGGCCCGTGATCAGCAGGCCCTGCTGATCCCCGCCGAGACGTCCTCGGGGAAGTCCACGCTCACGCTGGGGTTGCTCGAGGCCGGCTTCTCCTACCTCTCGGACGATCTCGGAGCACTCGATCCGGTCACGCAGCGCGCGTACCCGTTCCCCAAACTGATCAAGTTGATCCCCGATGCGCTGGACTTCTTCTCCGGTCTCGAGGAGCGGCTCGGAGACCGAGACCTCCCGTTCCGCCAGTTCGAGCGCTTCGTCCGTCCCGAAGACGTCGGGGCGAAGGTCGCTGAGCCGGCCGGCGTGCGGTGGGTGGTGTTCCCGACGTCCGAGTTCGAGGGCCCCCCGACACTGGAGCCGATCACCAAGGCCGAGTCGATCAAGGAGTTGGCCGCGAACTGCCTCAACCTGTATCGGTTCGGCGAGGGCGGTGTGGTCCTCCTGTCCCGCATCGCGAAGGATGCCGACGCGTTCCGGCTCCGCGGCGGATCGCTCAGGGAGCGGGTCGCGCTGCTCAACGATCGTCTGCGCTAAGGAGAGCAAGCTCCCGCTCGTCTCGGTCCTTCGGTCCTGGTTCGACGGCCCTTTACGTGACGGGCGGGCAACCGACGAGCGGGCCGCTGTACACGGCGATCTTCACCGTCGGTCCACCCTGGGACTCGCAGTTCGGGACCGTGAGGCAGGTGAAGTTGGCAGGGTCGCAGAGTCCCGGGTTGCAGCAGGGGTTGCCCCCGCCCTGACCGGGCATGCAGAGGTAGGCGCATGGACCTTCGCCGAAGTAGTGGGGGTTGCACGGATCGGGGTCGAGCCCGTCGCACGCCTCGCCGGTGCAGCCGGCCGTCGTGCAGGCGCCCATACAACCTGTGTCGTTCGGTCCTCCGGACGAGTGGAAGCAATCCTCCGGAACGGGGGTCCCTCCGACGGTTTGCGCGAAAGCCGGCGTGGCGGCGATGCTCTGCACCACGGGTGCCACCCACGCCGTCGCGACGCCCGTCAGGGCTGCGCGGCGCAGGAACGCTCGACGGTTCAGCTCCTTCGGGTCCTTCTCCAGCTCAGGCATGAAGTGTCTCCCTTTCGTCGGGGGGGCTATCTGTGAAGATCGATGAGTCGGTGAGGAGTCCCAGCGCGTCCATCTCTGCGACGAGGCTCACGAATTGCTCGTGCAGATCCGATGGCTCGAGATGCAACTCCTCCGAGATCTCGAGGGCGAGCTGTCCCACGCTCGCATCCCCGTCCGACAGTGACCACAGCAGCGAGGCGGACGGGTTGAGGTGGTGGACCAGCTTCGATCCCGGGTCGTAAAGGACCACGCCGTCGCCCATGTCGAGCTCAAGCACATCCGCCCGCTTCCGGGGTGTGTACTCCGGAAGAAACCGCGAGGCCTACGGCCCCGCCGCCATCTGGCTGTGGGTCGTTCACACAGAGAATCCTCGCGGGGCTTACATCAAGTGCCCTCGACCGAACGCCGTATCTTTCGTACGGCGACCCGGACCTCAACTCGCGATTCCGGCCGCAGCGCAGGCATTCTCGGGGTCGGTCGAGGGCTCACGGGAGCTCCCGGCCGCTGGCGCATCGCGCGTGCCAAGATGCCCGGATGGAGGCCCCACTCGCCGCGGGGATCGAGGTTGTCGGCAGGCGCCTGGCCTCCGTGGGGCTCCCGGGGGCCTCGAGCGACGCCGTGGGGGTCCCCGACGGCGACTGGCCTCGCTTCCTCCGGTACCTCGCCAGACAGCGGATCACCGGCTTCGCATCGGCCGGGGTCCGCGCAGGATCCCTGCTGGTCACGGAGCCGCAGAGCGCCGAGCTCGAGGAGGAGCATCGGTCGGCGATGGCCATGGTGCTCGTGCTCGAGCATCTGCTGGTCGAGGTCTCCTCGGCGATGACGGAGGCAGGGCTTCCGACGGTGGTCCTGAAGGGGGCCGCCGTCGCCGACACCTTCTACCCGGACCGGTCCTGGCGCTCGTTCGGCGACCTCGATCTCCTGATCTCCGCCGCCGACTGGCGCCCAGCCTGCGAGGTCCTCGGGCGTCTCGGCTTCCGCCGGTGATCCCCGAACCGCGCCCCGGATTCGACGAGCGGTTCGGCAAGGGTGCGTCCTTCGAAGACGCCCGGAAGCTGCAGGTGGATCTCCACCGCACGCTCGCCATGGGGCCGTTCGGGCTCTGGATCGACCCCGAGGCCTGCTCGAGGGCACGACCGCGTTCCCGGTCAGGGATGCCTCGCTCCGCCGCCTCGATGACACGAACGCCCTGATCCACGCGTGCATCCACGGCGCCCTCGGGCGACAGCACCCGCAGCTCGTTCCTCTGCGAGACGTCCTCCAGATCGCGTGGTCGGGCCGCATCGACTGGGGGTTGCTCTCCGCTCGCACGCTCGAGTGGCGGCTGACCGCCCCCGTGTCGCATGCGATGCGGACCGCGAGCGGGACCTTGGGCGTCCCGCTGCCGGACGACGGGCACGACGTGCTGCATAGGTCGGTCGGCGCGATCGAGCGACGCTCCCTGCGCGCGTACACCACCGATCGCAAGGGAAGGGGCGGACCGGAGCTCTCTGCCTTGTGGGCGATCCCCGGCGTCCGAGCGCGGGCGGCGTTCGTGCGAGCGATGCTGTTCCCGGACCGGCGATTCCTCGAGGCGGGCGGACGCTCGGGAACCCTCCGACGTCGATGGATGGTCCCGCTCCGATGGGCGAGGGCGCGCGTTCGGCGCGTCGCCTCCGGGATCGGCCGAGGCCGGAGCGCGAGACGGGAAGAGAGGCTAGTCGGCGGGCCGACGCTTCCCGATCACGGGGGAGGTGTGACAGTGGCAGTCCCGGTCTCCGCACCTGTCCTCCCAGGCGCGACCCGGATCCCACACGATCGACGGGTCGTCCTTCGCCACGGAGAACTCGCAACCACAGTGAGGACACTTCTCGATGACCAGATCATGCCAGTCGCTCTCGTCATCACGGCGTCGAGGGGGGAGTGCCATCGCGTTGGGCTCATCCATCAGTGTTCATCCTCCCGGATGCTCATGCGACCACGAGTGTGTCGACCTCGGCCTCGTCCTCGGCGGTGACCGGTGCTTCGTCCAGCGACGACGGGCCGGCACGACCCATGCACCAACGGAGCAACGGGGCGGTCATCACCGTCGTGAACACCGCGATCAGGACGACCATCGCATAGGTCGCGTCGTTCAAGACGCCGACGGACAGGCCGATCGAGGCGATGACCAGCTCCATCGCCCCGCGCGCGTTCAGCCCGAACCCCACGGCGAGTGCCTCCCACTTCGGCAGGCCCCCGAGCCTCGCGCCGAGGCCGCCGCCGATGATCTTCCCGAGACAGGCCACGATCACCGCCGCGACCGTGAACGCCAACGCGCTTCCACGCAGCATGGTCAGGTCCACCTTGATCCCGGTGTAGGCGAAGAAGAAGGGGACGAAGAATCCCATCCCGATCTCCCGAAGGCCGGCCACGGTCCGGCGGTCGACCTTGCCGCTCCGCCCGATGAGGAGTGCGGCGACGAACGCACCGAGCACGAGGTGGACGCCGATCGCCTGGGTGACGGCGGCGAACACGAGGGTGATCGCGAACACGACGGAGGTGTTGCTGTGCGGGATGCGGAGCCGAGAGCCGAGGCTCAGGGCCCGGTCCACGACCAGCCGCCCCACCGTGAACGCGAGGCCCACGAAGGCGGCCGTGAGGAGGATCGTGCGGGCGACGGACCCCACCGCGACCCCACCGGCCGCGAGGCCGGTCACGACCGAGAGCACGATCCAACCGATCGTATCGTCCGCCACCGCCGCCGCGATGATCACCGATCCCGTGCGCGTCCGGAAGAGATCGAGGTCCATCAGGATCCGGGCGATCACGGGGATCGCCGAGATCGACATCGCCGTCGCGAGGAACAGGGCGAATACGGGCCGTCCCACCGCCGTCGGGACGAGCGACTCCGGGAACACCATCCCGAGGGCGAAGCCTGCCGCGAACGGGAGGGTGAAGCCACCGATCCAGCTACCGATCACCGCCGCGCGCGCGCTGGCGAGGACGCCCAATCGAGCCTCCAGGCCGCCGATCAGCACGAGCATCACGACGCCCGTCCACGAGAAGACGTCCATGAGGGCACGCTGGGTCGGCTCCGCCGGGAAGAGGGCGTCGAACGCGTTCGGGGCGATCCAACCGAGCAGCGAGGGTCCGAGCATGATGCCGAACACCAGCTCGCCCACGTGCAGGGGGATGCCGATCCGCGCCGCCAGCTCGCCGCCGAGTCGTGCGGCGAGGAAGAGGACCGCGACATCCACCAGGAAGAGGAACAGTTGGTGGTCGCTCACGGGCGCCTCCTCCGGCGTCGGAAGGTGGTCATACCCCGATCGGCTGGTATCCGGCGGCCGCCGCCTTCGCGCCGCAGCGCCGGCAGATGAACGCCTTTTCCTCGGGCCAGTAGTCGGCCACCCCCAAACAGGTCGGACAGGTGAGGGTGCCGTCCTTCTCGGGGTCCATCGCCCAGGGTCGGAGCAAGCTCCCCGGTGTCGCCATGACCCGCTCGTAGGTGCGGTTCATCTCCTCGAAGAGGACTCGAGCTCGCTCCTGCGTCTTCAACGAGTACGGGTTCCCCTGGACCGTGCGGATGAACGCCTCCTGATACTGGGGGCTCGTGACGAACCTCGTGATCAGGTTCTGGAGCTTGTAGAAGAGCGTGATCAAGTCGTACCAGACGTCGGCGCCGGTCTCGATCCGTTGGTGGTATGCCTCGAACGCCGCCGCTTCGTTGCCCGTGCGCATGACCTCGGTGATCGTCTCGTAGCTGTGCAGAGCCGAGAACAGCGCCACGTCCACGCCTGAGGAGAAGATCGGATCGACGAACCGGAGCGCGTCGCCGACGAGCAGCCACCCGGGCCCCGCGAACCGATCGACCGTGTAGGAGTAGTCACCTTCGATCCAGAACGGGCGGATCCGTTCGGCGTTCTTCATCGCGTGGCTGAGCGTCCGGTTGCGGTCGACGAGGGAGTAGAAGAACTCCTCGTGGGTCAATCCCGACCGCTGGAAATCCTCCTTGTCCAGCACGAGCCCGATGGTCGCCTTGCCCTGGCGGAGCGGGAACTGCCACGCCCAGGCTTGATTCAGCCCGAGGAAGTAGAAGAGCGAGAAACCGTTCAAGTGATCGGGGCCGGGATCAACGTTGTTGAACCACGAATAGATGCAGAACTGGTTGAAGCTCGGATCGTGGCGCTTCATCTTGAGCTGGTTCGCCAGCAGGCATCGGCGCCCGGAGGCATCCACGACGTACTTCGCATAGAGGTCCCGTTCCCAACCGTCCGCCACGTGGGCGCGAACGCCGACGGCGCGTCCCTCCTCGAACAGGACGTGCCTCACCTTCACACCCTGGAGGACCTTGGCGCCCTTGTCGTGGGCGTGCCGGAGCAGGAGGGTGTCCATCACGTCGCGCTCGACGTTGTAGGTGTAGGGCTGGGGGGCACCCTCGATGGGGTTCTTCTTGAACCAGAGCTCCACGAACCTCCAGAGGGGCGACCGAGGGCTGTTCCATGCCGCCCCCGGCTTGTGAGCGAATCCCTCCTCGTTCATCTTGTCGAGGAAGCCGATCTTCTCGAAGATCAGGTTCGTGGACGGCACCAGCGACTCGCCGACGTGGTCCCGAGGATGGATGTCCTTCTCGATGATCAGCGCCTTGTGGCCGTCCATCGCGAGCAGCGAGCCGAGTACCGCGCCAGCCGGCCCTCCACCGATGATGATCACATCTGCGTCGTACGTGCGTTCCTTCGTCATCGCCTTCCTCCTGTCATCACTGAAGATCGCGACCGCGGAGATCTCATCCGGCTACCGCTGTCGTGAGGTTGGGCGATCGGGTTCCACCCATCCGCCGAGCGCCCCGTTCCGTCTGGTACCAGAGCTCGGGTGTGATCCCGAAGGTCCTCTCGACGACCTCGACGGTGTGACGTCGCCGGCGGCTGGCTTCAGCGACGACCGCCAAGGCATCCACTGCGGGAGCCCGCTGCCCGCTCCCCACGTGGCACAGCTCGTGCGACACGAGTACGAACCTGGCCGGTGATCCGCGATGAACGGCGGCAGCGATCAACTCGAGGAGCACCGGGCCGCCCGGTTCCGTGAGCGCGGCGCTCCCTCCGGGCCAGAGCACGACCTCCGCGTCGTCGAGGAGGCCGAGGTCGCCGAGCAGCTCGCGGAGCCCGCGTTGATAGCGGTGATCGCTGCACGCGAGAACGAGGACCTGCTGCCGCTCCCCATCCGCTCGTGCCACGCCGTCGCGCCCCCGTCGGGCGATCGCCCCCACCAGCTCGCCGATCCGCCGATCCTGGGCCCACTGGTCCGGGAGTTGACGATTCCCCTGTAGCCGGTACCGGTTCCTTCGCCCGATCCGGTCACGCTCGAGGAGCCCTTCGTGAACGAGATCAGTGACGATCGACTGGGCAGCCCGCGGACTGATGCCTACCTCGAGAGCGAGGTCGCTGAGGCGCAGGTCGGCCTGCCGAGCGAGCGCGACCAGGACCATCCCGTGGTGAGAGAGGAAGGACCATCCGTGCCGCGGCATACCTCAGAACATAGGAAGTGTGCTTCCTCTATGGATGCGCCGCCCCGCGTAGGTTTCCTACGGTTCTGAGGAGTGGGTGTCGAGCCACAACTTCCTCGCCGTCGCACCAAGGGGTCACACGCACGAAGAGACCTCGTTCGGTGGACGTGTGGGAGCAGCGCGCGCTCTACCTGGCCAGGAGTCCCCTGGCGTCCTCGGACCTAGCTTGCGATCGGGACGCAGTTCCCGTGGGAATCGCATTCCGCGCCGCTGAGATAGCTCTCGAAGTTGCGGGGGTCGCCGCAGTACGCCTGGCAATCCTCGAGGGTCAGATCCTCAAGGCAGAGGTCCCCGTTCTTGGTAGGTGCCTTCCTGCAAGCACAGCAACTGGTATCCCGCTCGCTGGGCGTAGACGCATACGCAGGGCGCGTCACGCTTTGGATCGCGGGTGTCACCCATGCGAGGGTGCCGCCGAGGATCGCAGTCCTCTTGAGGAGGTCGCGCCGAGACATCCCAAGGGATCTCGCCATGCGGGGAGCCTTGTCCCCGTTTGCCCCATCTCCCATATGCCCTCCCGAGTCGCGGTCACTGTAGGACGGACTGTCAGATCCTGTGATGCGTCGTCCGCCGTAGGTTCTCTGCGCTGGGAGGAGCCTCGAAGTGCCAGGTCGGCCTGAGGGGGTCGAGCACGCCGACCCCCCGGCAGCAGCCGAATCCCCCAAGCGCCCGACATCAGGAGGGGATGCGGGCGACCGATACCTCAAGGGTGAAGCACTGGGGGATCGTAGGGATCGGGGGGCGTGATCCAGGCGTGGGGTCGCTGCTTGGGATCCGGGGCCGCTTGGTGTTGTCGATCCTGGTCGTCGCGCTCGTCACGGCTCTGAGCCCAGCAGCCTCCGCAACCGTCGGCTGCCGCGTCACGTCGCCCGATTCGGACCACGATCTGATCCCGGATTGCTGGGAGCGGCGGAACGGCCTGGTCATCGGCAACCGAGACCATCTGTCCGACAAGGATCAGGACGGCCTTCTCGCCATCCAAGAGTTCCGCCTGGACGCTGTGGCAGGCGGCATCTTCGCGCCGTACCGGGCCAACGTCCGGAACAGCGACAACGATGGCGGCCTCGTGAAGTTCGGGTGGGTCGAGCCGACGTCCGATGGATGGGAAGACTTCGATGGCGACGGCTTCGTGAACACGGCGGAGCGCGCCTGGAGGACGAACGCGGCCGTCGCCGGTTCGCACCCCGATCTGCCGGGCACCGGATGTGTGGTCATGCCGAACGGCGTCGCCCAGGACGGTTCGCGGAACGTCACGCTTCTGCTCCAGGCCGTGCTCGACACGGTCCCGGATGGAGGATGCCTCCGGTTCCGTGCCGGGGGCCGTTACCGTCACGACGGAACGTTGCGGGTCGCCGGGCGGAACGATCTGACGATCGATGGCAACGGTGCGGTGCTGTTCACGGACCGCCAGCCACGTCTGCTCCCGGGTGCCGCGAAGTCCAAGCGGCCGCATGTGCAGGTTACTGCCGGACAGAGAGTCACGATCGAGAACCTCGGGATCGACGGGCCCAACTCCAGCGGCACGTATCGGGATATCTTCGAGACCGACCACGCCTTCGACGTGCGGGGCGCAACCGATCTGACGATCCGGAACAGCTCGGCACGGCAGGTCTGGGGAGACTTCGTCTACGTCGACGACACGACGTGGCCGATCCACTCGGGCATCAGCGTTCCCACCACCGGTTTGCTCGTGTCGGACAACACGTTCCGCGTTGCGGGCCGGCATGGATTCTGCTTCGCGGGGAACACCGTGGGTGCTCGCTTCGAGGGCAATCTCGTCCAGCGGGTCCACCGCTCCGGCATCGACTTCGAGTTCAACCCGGGGCGCACGGCTTCCGACGTCGAGATCGTCGGGAACACCTTCCGCGATTTCTGGCTGAACTGGATCGCAGCCGGCTTGGGACCGGCAACCGACATCTACGTAGGGTTCAACCGGATCGAGGGGCAATCGATGCATCTGAAGTTGGGCCCCCGCGACCAGACTCCGCCGACCGTGCACGAGCGCTGGACCTTCGAAGGCAACGTCTCCGACACCGAGCACCGAGGCCACCGCCCCGTGTTCTTCCTCTATCACGTGCGGGGCGCCACCTTCATCGGGAACGTGCAACCGATGTTCGCCGGCAGCTCGGGGCGCGTCTTCGAACTGTTCGACACCTGCGGCATCAGCCTGATCGACAACGCGTTCACGGGTTATCAGCTGCTCTACGATCCATCCGAACCGCCTCCTTGCTGAGAGCGGTACGGCCCTGCTTCTCAGGCGTCATCCGTTCTTTCGGCCGACCTTCGGAGCTTCGCGAGTGTATCCACCGCTCCGTCGAGGTCGCCGAGCTCCAGGCGATAGCAACGGGCACGCTCCACGAGCGCCGAGAGCGAGAGGATCCCGTCACGACCGAACCGCGAGAGATCGAACGCGTTCTTCGCCAGCGACACGACCGCCTCCGCGCGGCCGATCGGCTCGAGGCGGGAGCCCCCGCCTTCCCGGTACGTGGGGAAGACGATCAGATCGATGGCGACGGGCCTCTCCGCTGCGGTGGTTCCCAGAGCCCTGGGCGTGACGTAGGAGCGAACGCGGGACAGGGATCGGTACTCGGGACGCAGCCGCGACTGTAGGCCCGCGACCGCGCGCACGCCCGCCGGAGCCATCCACATGGGCTTGGGGTACGGGTGGATCCGAGGCGACGAAGGGTCGAGCAAGGCCGCCTCATCGGTGACGTACACAGCGCCTCGGGTCAGGAGCGCGCTGACGAGCGTCGTCTTCCCCGAGTTGGCGGGCGCGGGGAACATCATCCCTCGGCCCTCCCACACGGCCACCGAGGCGTGGATCGCGATCCTCGGATCGGGCGTCACGATCGCCTCGCGGTTCACATGCCAGAGGAGCTCGTCGACGAGGGCGAGGGGTGTACCGACCCGGCGGGTGAGCTGGCCATCGACGGAGACGGCATAGGGCCGTTCGTGCTCCTCCACTCGCAGCTCGTATCGGTGGAGCCGTGGACCGGGGTCCGCCCGGAGGTCGTGCAGGAGATCGGCGACCAGGGCCGCCACCTCGGGAAGGGTGGTCCGGACGTCGAAGGAATACGAAAGCGCTTGGAACGTCCCCGTCCAAGGATGCGAGGTGGAGGAGGGCATGGCCTGTGCCGTCACGGTCATGGCAAGGGGTTGGACGCCTCGGCCCGTGCTCGACGGATCATCGTCGCGATGTGCTCGACGCGGTCCACACCCATGCCGCCCCAGAGGGGGAGGGTCAACGTCCGTGATGCGACCTCGTTCGTGACCGTCAGGTCGCTCTCCGGTGGCCCGAGCGAGGCATACGCCTGCATCGAGTGGACCGGAGGGGCGTAGTAGCGCTTCGTCTCGACGCGGGCCGAACCGAGAGCGCTGCCGAGCGCGTCCGGACCCATGCCGAACACGTCCGGGTCGACGAGGATGGTGAGGTCCTTGATGGTGCTTCGGTCCCCAGGCAGGACGGACGGGAAGGACACGCCCGGAACGTCGGCGAGCGCGTGCCGGTACGTGCCCTCGAGCTCCAGCCGCTCGGCGAGTCGATCCTCGAGGTCCTCGAAGGATGCCAGCGCCACGGCTGCGTGGAGCTCGGACATCCGTGCGTTGAGACCGACGAAACGGCAATCGTAGTCTCCGGGGTTCCCGTAGTCTCGCCCGATCCGGCAGCGCTCGGCGAGCAGGTCGTCGTTCGTGGTGATGAGGCCCCCCTCGCCGGCGAACAGGACCTTCGTCGGCGAGAGGCTGAACACCTCTGCGTCGCCGAATCCCCCGACCATCCGGTCGCCGTGCCGAGAGCCGAACGCGTGCGCGGCATCGAACACGAGCCGCACGCCGCGCTCCCGGGCGATGTCGTGCAGCTCCTCGACCCGGCACGGCG
This sequence comes from uncultured Actinomycetota bacterium, assembly GCA_963711655.1. Lineage (GTDB taxonomy): Bacteria > Actinomycetota > UBA4738 > UBA4738 > HRBIN12 > JAJNBA01. The sequence goes on along the minus strand of CAVQEW010000003.1, from coordinate 34,950 downwards.
TGCCGAAGATGTGGGTCGCCAGGATCGCCGAGGTCCGATCGCCGATCGCTCGGCGAACCGAGTCCGGCGACAGGGTGAGGGTGTCGGAGTCGATGTCCGCGAAGACCGGACGCAACCCGTTCCAGGCGACGGCGTGTGCAGTGGCCGCGAACGTGAACGACGGGATCACCACGTCTCCGGTGAGATCCGACGCTCGGAGGACGAGCATCAGTCCGGCCGTGCAGGAGGAAACGGCCACACAATGACGGACCCCCAGATATCGAGCCGCCTTCTCCTCGAACGTTCGCACGAGGGGACCGTTCGTCAGCGTCCCTCCAGCGAGGATGTCGCCGACGAGCGCTTGCACGCGCTCGGGATCGAGGACACGAGGCCTCGCCAAGGGGATGCCCTCCGCGAACGCGGCCTCTGCGTGTCGGGACGAAGGGGTGGGGTCGGACATGGCGTTCATCGATCTCCTCATCTGTCGAAGGATCATGCGTCGTCAGCGTGCAGGGTGGAGCGAGCGAGGTCACCCGCGTGGAGGAAGACCCACCCCGCGAGACCGGCGACCAGGAGGAAGGCGACGGCGAGGGCGATGGCCCCGGGCATCGGCACGGCAGCCGACACGATCCCGAGCCCGCCACACCCGGCGCCGATCGCGAGGAGCACGAGGGTGGAGCGAGACCGGCTCCCCAGCCGAACCGCCAGCACGTCATACGAGTGTCCACGGTCACCGGTCAGGACCGGGCTCCGGGATCCGGATCGGCGGATGGTCGTGAGGATCAGCTCGAAAGCGAAGAATCCCAAACCGATCCCGGCGGCGATCAGGCCGCGCGGTCCTTCGATCACGAGGCCGCCCGCTTGCGCCGCGAGCACGATCCCGATCCCGTACGCCCCGCCGTTCCCGAGGAACAGGGAGGCGGGCGGCGCGTTCCACAGCAGGAAGACCAGGAGGCTGCCACCGACGGCGAGTCCGATGGGGAGCCCGGGCTCGGCGGCGAGGATCGAGGCCGAGGATCCCATCGACAAGCTCGCCAGCGCGGCGAGTCCTCCCGCGAGCCCGTCCTGACCGTCGACGATGTTCACCGCGTTCGCGCACACGAGCCCCAGGAGGAGCGTGATCGAGGATGTCGTGACGAGCCCCGGAAGCCCGCCCACGGCCTGCCCCACGATGGCACCGGCGACCCCGATCATCAGGAGACGCGGCCAGGGCGGGAGCGGTCGGGCGTCGTCGAAGAGGCCGACGGCGACGGCGACGGCGACTCCGAGGGCGAGGCCGACTTCGAGCTCACCCGTCACGGCGAGTCCGATCATCGCGCCGATGATCGCTGCCGGACCCCCCAGCACGGACACGGGGACCGAGTGGATCTTCAGGTCGCTCGGCGCCGGACGGTCGACGAGGCCCGTCGTGCGACCCACGCGAACGGCCAGCGGCATCAGGATCAGGCTCACGAGACAGGCGATGGTTGCGGACATTCGACCTCGTAGACGTAGTTGGGGGAGCCGTCGTGCAGCGTGACTTCGCCCCGAAGCTGGAACCCGAGACGGCGGACCATGACGTTCATCGCACGGTTGTCGCGACCGACGAAGCCCTTCGCCTTCCGGACCCCTTGCGCTCCGAGACCCTCGAGCAAGCCACGACAGAGTTCGGTTCCGACACCGGGAGGGATCCGTGGCTTGACGCCGATGAAGGCCATCTCGGCATCGGGCAGGCCCTCCGTCTGCTCGGGATAGCGAAGGGTCTCGACCACGCGACGCAGGACACCGGGCCTGAGGAGCTTCGGGGTCGCGAGGATGCCGGCGATCAGGCCGTGGCGGAGGAGGAACCGGCGGCGGAACGCGCGCATCGAGGCCATCGCCGACGCATAGCCCACGACGACGCCGTCCCGTTCCGCGACCAGCGCCACGCACCCCGGATCGCGAACCTGCGCCACGAACAGCTGCCGGAGGAACCCATCGCCCAGCATGGTGTGGAAGGCCGTCGGCAGGTCCGCCGCGTGCAGGCGAACCATGCTGGAGACGTCGCGCGTCCTGGCGCGGCGGATGGTGATCCCACGGAGCCACTCTCCCTGGAGGATCGTCCGACGATCCCACGTCGCGAGAGGAGCTCCCGGTAGGACTCGACGATCGTGTCGCCGACACGGTTCTCGTCGAACCGGACCTCGGCCGTCTCCCGCGCTCGCCGGCCGAGGCGCTCGCGCTCGGAGGGGTCCTCCAAGAGACTCAGGATCGCGGCGGTGAGGCTCGCGGGATCGCGAACCGGAACGAGGAGCCCGTCCTCGCCGTGGCGGACGACCTCACGACAACCCCGGATGTCCGTGAGCACGCGAGCGCGACCCATCGCGCCCGCCTCGATCGCGGACCGGGGCATCCCTTCGCGCCACGAGGGGAGCACGAACACGTCCATCAAGGCCAGGAGGTCCTCGACGTCGGTCCGGAAGCCGGTGCACACGAGCCGATCCTCGATCTCGCGAGCCGCCATCGCATCCGCCTTGACGTCGTCTGCGGGCCCCACGGCCAAGAAGACCGCATCCGGGAACCGGGCGCGGATCCGGTCGGCCGCCTCGAGGAGCTCCCTCAGCCCCTTCTCGGCGACGAGTCGGCCCACCGTCCCGATCACCGGCGCGGTGGGGGAGATGCCGAGCTCCGATCGGAGGCCGACCAGACGCTCGGATGACGTCTCGCTCGGATCGAACCGTCGAAGATCGATGCCGTTGCCGAGATACCGCGAACGGCCGGCAGGCACGACGCCGCTCCTACGGGCCCAGTCGAGGTCTTCGTTGCTCTGGAACAGCTCGAGATCGCTGAAGCGGGCGGCGAATGCCTCGAGAGCCATCACGGGGGCTCGACGCCGGAATCGGTCGTCCGGGGTGGCGTAGAAACCGTGGACGGTGTTCACGACCACCGGGACGCGAGCGGTGCGGGCGACCGGGCGGCCGATCACACCCGGTTTCGGGTTGTGGGTGTGCACGACGTGGAAGCGCTCGCGCCGGAAGATCCGGTGGAGCTCCGCGGCCATCCGCGCATCGGCGACCGGATCCCAGGCCCGGCTCGCGTTCTGGAGCGCGATGTGCCGGATCCCTTCGTCTTCCAGGGCCGGGACGTGCTCACCCGCCGCGCTGATCGCCGTGACGTCGAACCCTTCGTCGCGGAGCCGACGCAGCTGCGGCAGCAGCATGTACCGATGGGTCAGATCGATCGTGGCCACGTGGGCGACCCGGATCATCGCTTCCTCCACGGACCGCGTCGAGCCAACCGGTAGACGTGGCGCTCCGAGTCGAGCATGCCGCGGACCTTGATGCGGAAGAAGACGGTGCCGTCGCTCCGGAGGATCGGGGTCCTCCCGAGCCGATGAGGGTCGATCGCTCCCCAGCGGTTCGTGCGCCAACCGTCGATCGCAGCGGTGTCGAACAGGCGCCTGGCCACCGTGTCGGCGGCGGGCGAGCCGACCCCCCACGGGTAGGCGAAGTGCCGGCAGGCCGACCCGAGGCGATCTTCGATGAGCTCCTTCGAGCGCCGCATCTCCGCCTCCGCTTCGCGGTCCGTCGCTCTCGCGAGAGATCCGAGTGCGTGTGGGTATGGAATCCGACGGTCACCAGTCCGGTGTCGACGGATTCCTGGAGCATCGACCAGCTGACGCCGGGTCCGAGCCCGAGCGCGTTGGACGCATCCGTCATCGCCGTCGCCAGGTACAACACGGCGGGGAGCTTCCGGGCGACGAGCAAGGGAAGCACGGTGTCGTAGAAGTCGCGCGTCCCATCGTCGAACGTGAGGACGACCCCGCCTCCGTGCTCGAGAGCGTCCTCGAGCGATCGAGCCTCGCCCCGAGACGCGAGCAGGTCGAGCTGCTGTTCGAAGACGGATGCCCGCATGTCGATCTCACCGCGTCCGACGCCGACCCGGTGATAGCCGAGGATCACGACATCGCGAGCACGGCGACGCCCCGCGATCCCGAGAGGAAGGAGGCCGACCTTCGCCGTCATCCGCGCCATCGTCACCGCGTGGCGTCGGGCCTCCTTCCCTACGAACATCGACGTCGTCGTCATGCCGCCGTCTCCGTGAGGTCGTTGGCTCCGCGGGCCTTGCCGATCCGGCGCCCTCCGTCGGGTTCCACGCGTTTGCCCATCCGATCGGTCCATCCGTCGCGGATCGCTCGCAGGTTGACGCGGAGGTGCGCGAGCGCTCGCTTCGGAGAGATGGGGATGTTGGCGGCGGGTTTCGCGAGTCCGTGGACGAGCGTGACCCGGAGGGCGGTCCCCGGATGGCCGAAGCGACGCAGGATGAAGATCGCGTTCCGAAGCGTGTAGTAGTCGCGCCAGCTGACGGGGTGGAGACGCCGCGAGGGTCGCAGGTCGAGGTTCACGCGGCCGGTCTGTTCCCGGCTCTCCAGCCAGAGGGGGCCGTAGCCGTACAACGTGGATCCGGTCGTCCAGAGGCGGAGTCCGAACTCGAGCTCGGAGAATCCGAAGAACAGCTCTTCGCAGAAGACACCGACCCGTCTGACGGCACCGACCAGGAAGAAGGGCAGCTGGTTCCCGGCCACGTGGTCGAGAGGAACGGCTTCCTTCTGGAGCTGGTCATCGGTGACTCGACGCATCCGACCCCGCTGCCAGTCGAACCAACCCCCGCTGATCCCGACGGCCGCGGTCAACGGGTCACGCACCCGCATCTCCGCCGCGAACGCGGCCAGTCGCTCGAGCGCGAACGGGAATCGCGGTGGATCGTCGTCATCGAGGAGGACGATCCAATCGGAGTCGTCGGCGAACTCGAGCGCTCGGCGCATGCCCGCAGCGACACCTCCGGCGAATCCCATGTTCTGGCCGGGTGGCAGATACTCGATCTCGCATCCCGCGATCGACGCGGATGCCACGATCGACCCCGTCTCGGCGCTCCCCTCGTTGTCCACCACGATCAGGTGATCCAGGGGTCGGGTCTGCATCCCAAGGTCTGCCAGGGTCCGCCCGAGCAGGTGCGCTCTTCGGTACGTCGGCAGCACCCCGATCAGGTGTGTTCGTTCAGGCATCCGATCCGTCCTCGATGGTTGTGGGGGGCTTGACGTCATCTGCTTCCTTCACTGTCGATCCGTTCTTCATGCCGTGGGATGAGGCGGCGCCGGCGAGGATCGCCGAAACCACTGGGACGAGCGGGAAATGCAAGACGTAGTCGACGCAGGCGTGGATCCCCAGGGCGGCAACCCCCGCCGCGACGATGACGCCGACGGGGCCGTCATCGAGTCCTGCCCGCGCGATCGCCCACACGAAGACGGCGGCGAGGAGCGCACCCGCGACGATGCCCGACTCCGCGCCCAGCTGAAAGAACTCCTGGTGCGTCTGTCGCGTGTCTGGGTCCGCGGCCGCCACCTCGCTCTCTTCAGCGAACCGCCCCGCGCCGATCCCGAAGGTTGGGCGCTCGACCATCAGCGACAACGCGTCGTGCCACAGTGCGAGTCGGATCTCCGTTGAGGAGCCGGCGACCGACCCCGTCGCGCCGTCCCCGGATCGGGGGGCATACGTCAAGCCCAGCAGGACGGTTCCCACGAGGCAGATGAGGAAGCCCGCCATCACCACGGTCGTCGTCCCCATCCGACGGCGGCCGACGAGCGCGACGACCCCGACCGTGCCCACGGCGGCGGCCAGGGCGACCGCCGCCGTCGATCCGATGATGACCACGCAGACCGCGAGGAGCGCCACCACGGTCGCCGCGATGGTTCTCCACCACGAGGCGGATAGCACCACGAGGACGAGTGCGGCCACGAACGCTTGCAGGAACAGCGCGGCGTTCGCGTTCTGATACCCGAGGGGTCCTCCGATCGGATCCCCATCGACCAGATCGCGCCATGTCCACGCGCCGAGGGCGACCACGATCAGCACCACGGCGATCGGGATCGCCCGTGCCCACCGGCGCGCGGCGAAGCGTGCGACGACGTAGCCGGAAGCAGCCATCGTCAGGGTCCCGATCGGCCCAACCCGCGATCCGGCCGCCAGCGATGCCGAGAGGAGGATCCAGCCCGCCAGGCACGCGACGAGGAGGGATCCCCCGACGTCTGCCCGCGTGAACGCCGATGCGGTGCCTTTCGACATGCGGGGGCGAACCCCGATCACCGTGCTCCGGCGCCGACCTCGACCTCGACCTCCTTCGCCGCCAGGGCAGGATGGCGAGCGCGACGGAGCCGTTCGGGAGGGATCGAGACGAGGATCAGCAGGGCGGGCAGGAGGACCGTCCGCTGCCGGGCGAGGATGCCGAAGTTCGCCACACTCGTGAGCACGATGATGCCGCCGATAAGGAACGCGATGAGGTAGGCCACGTACGGTTGGCGACGCATGCTTCTCACCGCGGTCGTCACCCACCGGATCCTGATGCACACGAGCGCCAGGAGCCACGCTGACTCGAGTGCGGCCATCAACGTCTGCGCCTCGGAGGCCTCGAACGGGAGCGGCCGGAACAGGACGGTTCCGAAGGAGAGTGCGATCCCTCCGGGCGACGTCAACCCAGGAGCCTGGAATTCGGATCCCCCGGTCTCCGTCTGGATCGTGGCCTGGCCGAGCGCACCGCGCACGCCTTCGACGGACGCCAATCCGCCCTCGACCGGAAGTCCGCTGCGAACCAGGAACGCCTCGGTCTGCCGGAGGAAGAATGCGGCGACCACCACCACCCCGACCAACGTGATCAGCTTCACGAGAGGAGCCAACTGTCCGAGGGAGGGTGCAGGCCGCTTCACCAGGAAGGCACCGACGAGGGCGATCGCCGCGATCCCTGCGAAGTGTGGCCGAACGGCCGCTGCGCCGAGGAGACCGAGCGTCACCGGCAGGGCCCCCCTCAGTCGCTCACCCGTCAGGATGTGCGCCACACCGAGGCTGAGGAGACCCAGACAGAAGATCATCCAGGCTTCCTTCCCGAGACTCGACGGCCAGAACAACAGCGACGGAAGGAAGAAGAGGAGCTTCGCATACGTCCGCGCGCGGCCTTCCGGCACCGCGATGCGGAACGCACGGTAGAACCAGAAGAGCCCCCAGAACCCGAGCCAGGAGAACAGGAGGAAGCTGGCGAGCAGGGACGGACGAACGAGCACCTGTCCGAACGCATCCACGGAGGTGATGAAGCTCTCCGGGGTCTTCACCACCGCCCCGAGATCGACGTGCCCGCTCGACCACTCTCCGACGAGTCGGATCGCGTCCAAGTGGTACGCGAACGCGTCCCCCTTGTTGTCGTAGATCACGAAGCCCAGGAGGTATCGAACGGCCGCACCTGTGAGCTTGAGGGCGAGGCCCCAGTACAGCACCGTCGCCAGACGAGGGTCACCGTCACGTCTCGCCTGCCGCCGGAGCACCGGGACGGTCAGAACTACGAGCACCGGGGCGATCAACAGGCCGCCCCAGATGTCGTAGGGCGTCGTCTCCATCAGCGCGAGCAGCGTGCCGACATAGAGGCCGATCAACGTCAGGCCGATGACGGCGATCGCGGTCGGACTGGACGATGAGGTCACGGATCGGAGCGGGTAGGTGCTCGTCAGAACACCTCCAGGGTTCCTGCGGACACGGCCCAAGAGCCGAGGTCCGAGACGAGATCGAGGCCCTCATGGAGCGGGTTGACCGTGAGGATGAGGTCCCCCTTCGGAGACCGGATGAACCGTCGACGCCTCGCGGCGGCGAGTTGGGTGGAGCCGGGCGAGAAGTGGCACGTCAGGTGATCCACGGGTGCAGACGCCGCCACGCGATCGAAGAGGTCCGAGGCGGCGGCCTTGTCCCCGGGCCGCACGAGGATCTCCGCGATCGTGGCCTCCCAGAGGACGCCTCGAGGGCGTACCCGGAAGATCGCGATCCCCTGGATGCCGTCGGCGCCGCGACTGACGATCGCCCGATAGCCGAGCGGCGCGTTCGCGTACCGCCATTCCAGATACTCGGGGGTATAGGGAGTCGCCAGTCGGTCGGCGGGGCGGTCGAGCTGCTCGAGGAAGGGACGGAGTTCCGTGTCGTCGCCCAACCCCACGGAAGCGAGGGGGGCTTCGATGGCGATCTCGCGCGCCGGACGGGTCGTCACGGATGTGGCCGACCGCAACCCTTTCGCGAACGCGACCGGCCGACGGACCTTGATCCACACGGGGACGCGCCCCACCTCCTGCCAGCCCATCTTCAGATAGCCGGGGCGGCTCGATCCGTTGGGCGTGTTGAAGACGAGATCCGTGTCGGTCCGCAGTTCGGCGAGCGCGGCCTTGGTCAGGGTCGAGAAGATCCCCTTCCCTCGCTGGTCCTCGCGCGTGGCGGTATCGACAGCCCGCACCGCCCGGAGCGACCGATCGCCGAGGGTGAATCCCCACCGAAGGAACGCGCGCAGGCCCACGATCTCACCATCGAGCTCCGCCACGAGGAGCAGCGACTCGCCGAAGGGATTCTCGAGGTGCTTCCACCGGAAGAAGTCCGGGGTCCGTGCGCCGCTCGGCCCCTCGCCCAGGGCGCCCACGAGGAGCGCCAGCACCGCGGACTCATCCGCCGCGACGTACGGCCTGACCCGCAGTGCCGTCCCAAGCTCCGTGCTGCTCATCGGTTGACCTCCTCATAGATCGCCAGGTACTTCGGGGCGACGACGCCGATGTCGTAGGCGGCGGTGCATCGTTCGCGGGCAGCGTCCCCCATCCGGGTCCGCCGAATCGGGTCCGTCAGCAACTCGATCGTCCGATCGACGAGTCCGCCGATCTCTCCCTGATCCACCAGGAACCCGGTCTCGCCATCGATGACGACCTCGGGGACGCCGGCGACCGAGTACGAGACCACCGGAAGCCCCGACATCCCTGCTTCGATGACGCAGCCGGGCATCCCTTCCACCTTGCTGGCGAGGAGGAGGACGTCCGCCGCAGCGAGCAGGTCCGCGACATCCGATCGGCTCCCGAGGATGCGAGCCAGTCCGTCGAGCCCGGCGAGGTCGGCCCGTTCCTCCACCGCATGCCGGAGAGGACCGTCACCCGCGATCAGATGCACCGATCCCGGGAGGACGCGGCGAACCCCGTCCATCACCTCGAGATGGGCCAGTGGGTCCTTCTCCCACGACAGCGCGCCCAGCGAGATGACCACGGGGGCATCCGTCGCGATGCCCAGGCGCGAGCGGGATCCCTCTCTCCCGAGTGGGGATCCGACGCGACCCGGATCGACGCCTCGAGGGATCGTGACCACGCGATCGGCCGCCACGCCGAACCCGTCGATCGTCTCGCGACGCACCGCCTCGGCGACCGCGACGATCGTGCGGCATCGACGCATCAGCAGGCGGTAGGTGCGGCCCGTCAGACTTCGCGTCGCACGCTCCGGAGACAGACCGATCCGCCGATACACGATCCGATCGCGACGACCCGCGACGAGTGCCGCGTACTTGAAGGGCTCGCCGCCGTGGACCTGGACCACATGCGGACGCCAGCGGCGGCAGAGGGAGCGGAGTCGCCACGCGATCATCGGATCCATCCGGAGACCCGGGATCAGCCGACCTCGTCCAGAGGAGAGCACGTCGACGGGCGCTTCGAATCCCGCCGGGTGAGGTGGCGATCCCCGCAGGACCGCCACACGTTGGTCGACCCCGGACGCCGACAGGGCACGGATCAGGTCCGCCGCGAACATCTCCGCCCCCCTCCGATCACCGGTGGTGATGACGTGGAGCACGCGAAGGCGATCGCTCGGCGCGTCGGGAGTCATCGGGCTCCGGCCGCTTGTCGGGTGGAACCGGGTGCCAGGTGGCGGTACAGGTCGATCATGGCCTCGGCGCTTCTGGTCGAGGTGAACCGCTCGAGGAAGATCTCCCGGCTCCGACGGCCGAAGGCGCGTGCCAGGCTCGGATCCCGGAGGATCCGATCGATCGCCCCGACCGAGCTCGTCCGCAGCGGCGACCGGGACGAGCAAGGCGTTCCCGCCCTCCTCGACGATCTCCCGAACGGCGGGAAGATCCGAGGCCACGATGGGGAGGCCCAGCGCCATCGCTTCGAGCACCGAACCCCCGAGCCCTTCGAAGAGCGAAGGGAACGCGAACAGGTCCGAGGCCGCCAGCAGGTCCGGCACATCCTCCCGATGGCCGAGCACGTGCACCCGGCCCGCGAGCTCAGGGGCGGCCAGCAACCGATCGAGCTCGGGAGACGACGCGCCGCGCCGTCCCGGCGATCAGGAGCCGGAGGTGCGGCCGGCGAGGCGCGAGCGCGGCGACGGCCTCCAACAGGAACCGCTGACCCTTCTGGAACTCCTGACGACCGACGCTCAGGATGACCTCGTCCTCGTCCCGAAGTCCGAGGGCCTGCCGGGCGGACCGCCGGCGCTCGGGGCCGACCTCCCCGAGCCGGTCGGGGTTGCGGCCGCGATGCACCACGGTGATCAGGCTGGGGTCGATGTGCATGTCCGCGACGGCCCAGGTCTTGACCGCTTCCGTGATCGCATGGAAGTGGTCCGTCAGCCTCCGAGCGGTCGCGATGTCGATCAACCGGACGACCGACAGCGCGAGCGGCCGCACCCGGGGGTCTTGCTTGCGGATCGGCGCGTACGGCGTGTTGACCAGGCTCGTCAGGACCGTCGCCCGGCTCCCGATCGAGGCCAGCCGCCCGGCGAGGTTGGATGCGAGGATCGTCGTGTGGATCAGGTCGGGCGATTCCTCGGCCACGATCCTCCTGAGCTCTCGCAAGCGAGCCAGGGGCCGCCGCGGCAGGAAGCGGACGTCGGCGCCCGACGCGAGCACCTCGGCCTCGACGCCGTAGGTGCGCCGATCCAGGCACGCGATGATGGCCTCGATCCCTGCCTCCTCGAGCGCCGGGAGGAGCTCGGCGAGCGAGCGTTCGGCACCGCCCGCGCCGAGGCTGTCGATCACGAACAGGATCTTCATCCCGGCGACGGAGGTGCTCATCGGAGTCCCCGGAGCCGGTGGATCGTGGGGTGGAGGCCGCTCAGGATGATCCTGAATCGGTCGAACGTCGCATCGCCGTCCACTCGGAGCCTCGAGATGTGGAACCGGTCCAGTGGGCGAGCGGGACTCAGCCGGTGATCGAAGAGGAATGCGACCCGATGGCCGGCCTTCCGCACGGCGTCCGCGACGCGCGCATCACGGTCCCCATCCGGATAGGCGAACGCATCGATCTCGTGTCCGAGCGCGCGGGCGAGGATCGCGTGGGACTGCTCGACTTCGGTGCGGATCGTCTCGGGCTCGCACGTCGACAGGCACGGGTGCGTGAGGGAGTGACTCCCGATCGAGATGCCCTCCGATTCGAGACGAACGAGCTCGGGTCCGGTGAGTTGCGGGACGGGCGGCGCCGGTCTCGACGCCGTGCGTCGGAGCTCCTCGATCGATCGCAGGCGGGCATCGTTCGGCATCTTCTTGAGAGCCCGGACGGCGTCGTCGGGCCGCAGATCCGCGACGGCAGGCGCGGAACCTCCGGCGCGCACCAGTTCCTTCACTTCGGTCCACCAGTGCGGCGACCGCGTGTCGATCAGACCCGCGACCGCGAAGGCAGCCGCCGGGATGCCTCGCTCGCGGAGCATCGGCATCGCGACCTCCAGCACGTCGCGGTGGCCGTCGTCGAAGGTCACGAGCACCGCCCGCCGGGGGAGTCCGCCACCGCTCTCGGCGGCTCGAACGACCTCGGCGAGGCCCACGGGAGAGGCGGCTCGCCGCAGATGGTCGAGCTGCGCGGAGAAGCGATCGGAGTCCCGGATGTCGTGATAGGCCAGGACCGCCAGGCTGCGAGCAGCCCGCCAATGGAACACTGGCTGCACCGGCGTCCGTCGCAGGACGGCGTCCACCATCGTCCTCGTGCCGCCGGTCACCGGCGATCCCACGGGTGGGACGTCATGACGAGTTGCCATCGAGCGAGGCCTCCGTCCAGTCGGAGCTGAGGGCCACGACGCCGAAGTCCGACGCGTGTGACGGCCCGCCGAGGATGGACATCGGTCGGTCGAGCTGCCAGCGATCGCGGACGATGCCGTCGTGGGACAGGATGCCCACGGTGGGGAAGTACAGACCCGGTCGGAGTGGCAGGGGGGCCACCCGGCAGGTCACGGACCCCGACCGACGGCCGAATCGGATGCGCCGGCGACTCCACCGCCGCCACCTCGTATCCGGTCTCGTCGAGGAACCCCACGCAGATCACGCCTTCGTCGCAGCTCCGGGGCCTCGAACGTGACGTGGAGCTCGACGCCGGCCCCGTTCGAAGATGGTTCGCCCACCTGGACGCCGATCAGCCGTGCGCCACCGGATCCCCAGCGCTGCATCCCTCGGGCGGCGAGCATCCGCCGCACGCCTCCCTTGGCCGGGGTCTGCGCGTCCTCGTCGCGGCGCTCCATCGCGGTGCCGTATCCGGCCAGGATCTCCGGCGTGGGGCCGGTGGCGACCACGCGGCCGTGGTCCAGCCAGATCGCCTCCTTGGTCATGCTGCGGACGAGTCCGAGGTTGTGCGACACGAAGACGAGCGTGCCCCCGCCCGACCGGTAGTCCTCGAGCCATCGCACGCACTTGCGTTGGAACGCGGCGTCGCCGACCGCGAGCACCTCGTCGACCAGCAGAACGTCGACGTCGAGCGCCGCGATCGTCGCGAACGCGATCCGTGTGACCATCCCTGCCGAGAACCGCTTGAGGGGCGTGTCCGCGAGATCCTCGATCTCGGCGAAGTCCATGATCCGATCGACCCGCGCGCGCATGTCCTTGCGGCTGTATCCCTGGATCGCCCCGAGGAGGTAGACGTTCTCGCGGCCGGTGAGGTCGGGATGGAACCCGACGAGGACGTCGATCAGCGCCGCGATCCGGCCGGAGACGTGGACCGATCCTTGCGTCGGCGCCGTGACGCCTGCGATCAGCTTCAACATCGTGGTCTTGCCGGCGCCGTTGTGTCCCACGATCGCGACGGAGGAACCTGGGGGCGCCGAGAACGAGACATCGTGCAACGCGTCGAACGTGTCCTGCGCCCACCAGTTCGGGAAGGTCCGCGCCACCAGCCGATCGACCGGAGGGGGCAATGCCTCTCGGATCCGCGCACGCCCGACCCCGATCCGGTAGGTCTTCGTGAGTCCCTCGAGCTGGAATGCGTTCGTCTCAGATGACATCGGCGAACCGCTCCTCGGTGACCGCGAAGTACCACGTACCGATCACCAGCATCGTCAGAGCGCCGATCGCCGCGACGAGCAGCAGGTTCATCGACGGTGCCTCGCCGTAGGCGAGGATCTGCCGGAACATCTCGACGATCCCCGTCATCGGGTTGAGCAGGTAGAGGGTTCGCAACGCACCCTTGACGTTCTCGAGCGGGTACATGACCGGCGTGAGGAAGAGCCAGAGCTGCATGAGGAGCGGGATCGCGATGCGGATGTCGCGGGCGAAGACGTTGACGGCGCTTCCGAGCAGCACCACCCCGACGACGAGCACCAGCTCGATCAGCAGGACAAGAGGGAGCCACAAGGCGGTGATCGGCAGACCTGCTTGCGTGATGACGGCGAAGAGCACGAACCCCATGAGCGAGATGCCGAGGTCGATCATCGACGTCCCGATCATGCTGAACGGGATCGCGGCTCTCGGGAACGGGAGCCGCGTCACCATCTGGATCGATCCCACGACGCTCGGAACACCGGCCGTCACGCTCTGGGAGAAGAACGTCCAGGGCACGAGCGCGGCGAGGGTGAACAGCGTGTACGGGACGCCGGGCTTGCCCGATTCAACGCCGAGAACGCCGCGGAACACCACCGTCGCGACGAACAGGCTCGCCAGCGGTGGGATGATCGCCCATGAGAAACCGACGAGCGATTGCCGGTATCGCAACTGGTACTGCCGTCGGATGAGCGAGAGCACGAGCTCTCGATACCTCCAGAGTCTGGTGATCAACGGTGGGTCCTCTCAGGTTGTTGCGGGACTGACTCGGCTGAGCCTCGTCGCGTGATACGCCGGTACATGCCTTCGATGTCTCGGACGGCCGTGAGCGATGTCGAAGCGGTCGGCGCCCGCGCGAGCCTCCTGCGCCATCCGGTTCCGGCGCTCCGGATCCCGCACGAGGGTGAGGATCGCCTCGGCGAGCAGCTCCGGCCGGCCGACCGGGACGAGCAGTCCTTCCTTCCCGTCCCGGATCTCTCCCTCGATCCCGGGAACGGCGGTCGCGACGACCGGCAACCCGAGCGCGAGGGCCTCCATCATCGAGACCGCCAGGCCCTCGAATCCGGACGCGAGGACGAACACGTCGCATGCCGAGAGGAACCGTGCGGTGTCCTCGACGTAGCCGAGGAACCGGAAGTCGTCTGCCAGCCCGAGGTCCGCGTGACGTCGGACGATCGCGGCTCCGGACGGGTCGTCGGCACCGGCGCCTGCCGCGGCGAACCGGACGGAGGCCTCCGCATCCACGACCGAGCGGGCCGCCTCGAGCAGGTCCGGATAGCGCTTCTGCTCGCGAAGGTTCCCGACGGTCCCGATCAGGATCTCGTCGTGCCGGATCCCCAGCTCCTTCCGAGCCGCGTCCCGATCGGTGGTCCGCTGCCGAACGTGCTCCAAGGGGATGCCGTGCACCACGGTTCGGAGTCGCTTGGCGAGCGGTTTCCACACCGACTCCCGGACCGCGTTCGATACGGCGACATGCGCGTCATCCAGCGGGAACGTGATCGCGTTCAGCCACCTCGTCGGCAGCACGTACCCGGGCCACGGGAGGTGCTCCGTGTAGACGATCCGTGGGCGCCGAGAAGGGCGGATCGACCGGGCCACGACCCGTGCGATCCCCGCGACGTACGGCGAGTGGACGTGGACCACGTCGATCCGGTGGTTCCGGAGCAGCCGTCGGAGGCGCGATGCCCACCGCAGGTCCCACTCCTTCCCACCGTGCAGGCACGTCACCGGGACGCCGATCCGCTCGAGATCCGGGGCGAGCGCGTCCTTCCAGGGCAGCAGGTAGGCGACCTCGCAGTCGAACGCTTCTCGGTCCCTGGCCTCGGCGACGAGGCAGACCAAGCGCTCCGCCCCGCCGGCGCCCAACCCCTTGATCAGCCAGAGCACGCGGATCCGATCGAGTGGCGCACGAGGGTCAAGCGTCGAAGCCGGCAGCGCCTCCTCGCCGATCGACGGTCCGGTCCTCGCGCTCACGCGTTCACCAACGGATCCGGGGCCTTGTGGGTCGCTTCCAGCCAGGACCCGAACATCAGGACGTCCCAGAGCGGGTACTGGCGGTTGTACCTCCCGGACAGGTGCTCCTGCCACATCGAGGTGACGAGGGCGGGCTCGAGGAACCCGTCGTCAACGAGTCTCCGCTCGTCCAGGAGCGAGTCGGCCCACTCGCGGAGAGGTCCTCGCAACCACTCCGCGATGGGGACGCCGAATCCCGTCTTCGGTCGATCGATGAGCGCGTCGGGCACGTACCGCGAGAGGACCTTCCGGAGCAGCCACTTGCTCTTCCCGTCGCGGAGCTTCATCGAGAGCGGGAGGCTCCACGCGAACTCCACCACGCGCGGATCGAGGAGCGGGACCCGGGCCTCGAGGCTGACGCTCATGCTCGCGCGATCGACCTTCGCGAGGATGTCGTCGGGCAGGTAGGTCACCAGGTCCAGGTACATCAGCCGTTCCGTGATGCCGTCGGGGAGCCATCCACCGGACCGGTCGGCCGGCGAGGGGGGCTCGTCGGCTCCCACCACGAGCCGGCTCGGATCGTGCCAGTGCGAGATCAGCCGGAGGTACGCGTCGTCGGGGTCGTCGGCTCCCAGCATGTTGGCGAGCTTGTGGACCTTGTCGCCGATCATCCGGTGTCGAGCGGCGTCGGGCAGGACGCGATCCGATCTGGAGAACAACCGCTGCCAGCTCTGCGGAGACGCGGAGGTCATCGCGCGCGCTGCCGCACGTCGCACCGGCCGCGGGAGCCAGCCGACGCTTCCCCAGACCCGGGGGAGCCAGCGGTAGCGGTCGTAGCCGCCGAAGAGCTCGTCACCGCCGTCTCCCGACAGCGCCACCGTCACCTGTTCCCGAGCCAGCCGGGAGACGAGGAACGTCGGGATCTGGGAGGAGTCCGCGAACGGCTCATCGAACATCTCGGGGAGACGGGGGATCACGTCGAGAGCTTCGCTCGGCGTCACCAGCAGATCCGTGTGCTGCGTCCCGAGATGGGCCGCCACCCGTCGCGCATCCTGGGCCTCGTCGTAGCGAGCATCGGTGGATCCGATCGTGAACGTGCGCGCGGTCCCGTTCCCGGCGGCCTGCATCTGGGCCACCACCGTCGACGAGTCGATCCCTCCCGAGAGGAAGGCTCCGAGCGGGACGTCGGCTTGCATCCGGAGACGGACGGCGTCTCGCAGGAGATCGTCGAGCACGTCGGCCGCCTCCTCGGGCGAGCCGTCGAACGGGCTCTCCATCCCCGCACGTGCCACGTCGGCGGCATTCCAGTACGGGCTCGGTGCCGGGATCTCCACCGGGTCGACCGCCCGGATGGTGAGCATCGCACCCGGCGGGAGCTTCGAGACGCCGCGGTAGATCGAACGGGGTGACGGCACGTACTTGTAGCGGAAGAACGCGGCGAGGCTGGTCGGGTCGATCGTGGCCGAGAAGTCGGGATGCGCGCGGAAGGCCTTCAGCTCCGAGGCGAACACGATCGCCGACCCCGCCCGGCCGTAGTACAGGGGCTTCTCGCCGACCCGGTCCCTGACCAGGTGCAGCAACCGCTCCCGCCGGTCCCAGAGCGCGTAGGCGAACATCCCGTTCACGTGATCGAGCGCTCCACGAGCGCCCCACTCGGTCACGGCCGCGAGCAGCACCTCCGTGTCGGAGCGGCCTCGGAAGCCATGCCCGAGCCCCTCCAGTCGGGCCCGGAGCTCGACGTGGTTGTAGATCTCACCGTTGAACACGATGACGTGCCGCCCGCTGGCCGAGGCCATCGGCTGATGGCCCTCCTCGGTGAGGTCCACGATCGACAACCTGCGGAACCCGATCGCGATGCCTGCCTCGCGATCGCTCCAGACGCCTTCGTCGTCGGGACCACGGTGGTGCATCGCCGACGCCATCGCGTCGGCGATACGCGGCAACGATTCCGCGCGCTCCCCGGTGACGTCAAGGACGCCTGCGATACCGCACATCGGAGTCCTCCTGTCGTCGAGAGATCACGTGTTCCTCCTGATCCATCCCAGCGGCACGGACCACCGCCGCCGGTACGAACCCTTCCCGGCCGTTCCGCGTGCGCGCGCGGCCAGGAACTCCTTCGTCGGCATGAGGAGGTCGCGAAGGTACGCGGCCTTCGCGCCCAGGCCTGGGATCGCCCGCACCATCGAGAGGTCGAGCCCACCCCTCCGCCGGCGGGTGGTGGTGTACGCGAGGAGTGCCCTCCGCTCCGCCTCGCCGATCTCGATCCCCTCGAGGATCCCGTCGAGCGCGGGCACGCCCTCGCCCAGCAGCTCCTCGGCCGCCTGCAGCGCGTGCGCAACCACCGGGGCGAGACGCCAGGCTCGGATCCGATCGGCGATCACGCGCCGGTCCAGTCGCACGGCAGCGCCGATCTGCACGACATCGCGCACCGGAAGGAGCAACGGGGGTGCCCACCCGAGCGACGCATGCACGCACGCGTGCAGGAACAACGCCTCGTCGTCGAGTCGCAGCAGGCGGTGCCCCCCGAGGCGGAACTCGGTCGTCGCAGAGAACAGGTCCTCGGGCTCGATCCAGAGCCCGAACGGGCCGAGGACGAGGGTCCGGTGCAGGTCCACCTGCAGGCCGTCCGCGTTCGAATGGGTCGCTGCCTTGCCGAACCGAACGTCGAACCCGGGCCGAGGCTCCGGCACGTTCCGGCGGAAGCCGAGCGACTCCACCGCGCTCCTCGCCGATGCCCAGTCCCGGCCGCGGACCAGAAGGTCGAGATCGCCGAACGGACGCCACTCGGGCTCGGGGTAGACCGTGTGGGCGAGCGCGGGTCCCTTCAAGACGATGCACGAGATGTCGGCCCTCGAGAGCGTGGCCGAGAGGTCGAGGAGGGTCCGCTCGGTCGCCAGCGCGCGGAGCATGGCCTCCCGTTGACGGGCCAGGAGTTCCATCCCTTGGTCCTGGGTCAACTCGAGCTCGCCCGCTTCGAGCGCCGCCACGGCGAGGCCGGTGAGTCTCTGGGACACCAGCGTCCCCAGCAACGGTCGCCATCGGTCGGCGGGGACGATCACCGGATCGCCTTCCGCGGTTCCATGGCCCGCGATGCGGTGCGCCATCGAGAGGATCGGGAGCGTCAGCGTGTTCACGGTCCGACCACGACCCAGCCCCGAGCGCGCAGCTCGTCGACGAAGCGGCCGACCTCAGCTTCGATCGCCGGTGGTTGTGCGTCGTGGGTGCGCGCCATCGCGCCGACGAGCTCCTCGAGGGTGGGCCCATCCTCGAGGGCTCTCCAGATGGCCGTCGCGCTTCCCGTCAAGACGTCGAAGTCCGGTCGATCCGGTCCGGTGAGGTAGAGATCGTCGCCCACGATCCGGGACAACGAATCCGGAGCGCGGCGCAACCGATCGGCCGCCATCTCAGAGCGTGATGACGTTGTCGTGCGCGGCCGGGCCGTAGGCGTTGTGCGCGTCGAAGACGAGCATCGAATGCTCGGCCACCCAGTCGAGGTCGTACGCGCTGTGGGGAGTGAGGACGGCGACGCAGTCGACGCTCGTGAGGAGCCGGCGGCTGAGTGACGAGCCCTCGATCACGCGCCCGTCGATGTCGACCTGGTCGGTGAACGGATCGTGGAAGAGCACCGTCGCGCCTCGGCGGAGGAGCTGCCCCATCACCTTGAGCGCCGGCGACTCCCGGATGTCACCGACGTTCGGCTTGTACGACACGCCCAGGACCAAAATCCGTGCGCCCTTGACGGCCTTCCCGTGGTCGTTCAAGCCCTCCCCGAGCCGCGACGCCACGTAGCTCGGCATCTGAGCGTTCACGTCCTGCGCTTGCTCCAGGATGCGGAACTGACGCCCCGCGTCCCGGCGGACCTGCCACGCGAGGTACGCGGGGTCGAGGGGGATGCAGTGACCTCCCACTCCCGGGCCGGGAGTGAACCGCATGAACCCGAACGGCTTCGAGGCGGCCGCCTCGACGACCTCCCACACGTCGATCCCCATCTCATGGCAGAGCGTCGCCATCTCGTTCACGAGGCCGATGTTCACGTGGCGGAACGTGTTCTCGAGCAGCTTCGCGAGCTCGGCGGCACGACACGAGGAAACGGCGACCACCTTGTCGACCATCTGCTCGTAGAAGAGCGTCACCATCCCTGTCGACTCGGGGGTGAGGCCGCCCACGATCTTGGGGGTGTTCCGGAAGCCGAACTCGGCGTTCCCGGGGTCGATCCGCTCCGGCGAGTACGCCAGCAGGAACTGTCGTCCGGCCTCCAGACCCGAGGTCTCCAACAAGGGGCGCACGAGCTGATCCGTCGTGCCCGGATAGGTCGTGGACTCCAGGATCACGAGCTTGCCGGGTTCGAGCCCCTCCGCGACGTCGCGGCAGGCGTTCTCGACGAAGGACAGATCGGGAGCGTGATCGCGGATCGGCGTCGGGACGCAGATGGCCACGATGTCGATCCCGGCGAGCTGCGTCCGATCGTTCGTGAACGTGAGTCGCCCGGTCGCGAGCGCGGACCGATAGAGGGTCTCGTCCACGCCGGGAACGGAGAGGACGCCGGCCGCGAGGTCGGCGATCCTTCCCTCGTCGAGGTCGACGCCGGTTACGTGGAACCCCGCTTCGGCTGCGGCCGCTGCGAGGGAGACGCCCACGTAGCCCTGCCCGACGACGCCGACCGTCGCGGCTTTGGAAAGGATCCGACGTCGGAGGGCTGCCGTTTCTCTCATGAGGACCTCCTGGTCGGGAGTGGTTGGTTGGGACCCGCCGGGACCGACGGCGTTCGGTGGCGTGGCGTGGGTCGAAGGCCTCGGACGCCCATCGCGGCCCGCCTCTGCAATCGGCGAGCGAGAACGGCGAGATGCACTCCCGACGTCTTGATCTTGGCTGATCTCGGGATCCGGCCGACGCCCCGTTCGTATCCGACCTGATCGAGGAGATCGCCGGCGAGCGCTTCGAAGAGGGTGAGGCTCGCACCGTCCATCTGCGTACGCCAGTCGCGCAGACCCTGTGTCGGAGGGAGGTGGAGTCGCTCGTGGTGTTCACGATGCGACGTCGTCTCGAGGATGCGATCCGCCTGTCGGTGGTAGGTCAGCATGGCGGGGTCGAAGGGGAGCTCGACGAACGCACAGAGCGAGCGCAGGACGGTCTCCGGATCGGCCAACAGGTCTTCGTATCGGATCTCCCGGTAGCGGGGTCCGAGTCGCCGACCGTCGCGTCGACCCTTCCGCACGAACCGGCGCCAGTAGATCGCGGCCTCGCCGACCGAGTCGACGCCGAAGTCCGCGTCCAGATACGACAGCGCCACGTCTCGACCGTCACGGATGAGATGGATGAATCGGGCTTCGGGGAACGCCCGGGCCAGGAACGGGATGTGGATCACGTTCATGGGAGTCTTCTCTGCAAAGCGTGCTTTCCCCTGCCGTTCCGCGTAAAGGCCGAAGACCTCGCGCATCGCCTGGGTGTACGTGGTCGCGCGGGTCTCGACGAGGCGGGTTCGGAGCGAATCCGCATCCAGGCCCCATCGCCGGAACCCGTAGTGGCTCGCCAGGTCGCCGACGAACCGGTCGACGGCCAATTCGTTCCCGACCTCGTACCGTCGGCGTCGGCGTCCCATCGTGACGAGGAAGTGGGATTCCGGCGGCACGGCCATCTGAGGATGAGAGTCGAACATCGCGCGGAGCAAGGTCGTGCCGGATCGGCCGCGAGCCACGATGAAGGGGAACGGCGAACGTTCGTCTCTTCCCGCCGACCCTTCCTGGGATGCGGCGGCGGTGATGTCGCTCGAGGTGCTCGTCATCGAGATCCTTGGGTGGACTCTGCTCGGCGGGCGTGCGGGTCTCTGCCGTTGGTGGACGGGACCTCCGCGAACGATGCATCGAACCATCCGATCACCGCGCTGACGGTGCTCTCTTGCTCCGACACGGATTGGAACGCTTGCATCGAGGTGCTCTCGACCCGCTGGAGCTCCACGCGATACCTTTGGTTCGAGGCCTGCAGCTCCTCCATGACCTGCGGGATCTGCCCGGCCAGCGCGCTCTGGGTCTCGACCAGGAGCAGATCACGGCCTTGCGCCGCATCGCGGAGTCTCTCTGCGACGTCGATGCCGAGACCGGAGCGGGATTGGCGTTTCCAATACGCCCTCACGAGCAGGCGCTTGAGGGGCCCGGGGAGCCGTTTCAACACCCGAACGGACGAGAAGAGTCGCTTCTGCGTCGCCCGATCCGATGAGGCCAGCGGCTTCAGCCAGAAGAGCACCAGGCTCTCGCAGGAGGGGAAAGAGCCGATCGCTCGAAGAATAGCTCTCGCTCCTGCACAGTTGCCACACAGTCCGAGACGGTCCGTGCCCGCGACCGACATCGCGAATCTGGCCAACACGATGACGTCGTCAACGGGAAGCTTCGCCCACCCGAGACCGATCCTGCTCACTCCTGTGCTGTCTCCGATCCCCGGGTACTCCATCCGCACGGACGCGATGCCCCGTTGCGCCAGCCCACGCGCCGCCCTCGTCCACAGGCGGAATCGCTGGCTGCGGAGCGCGCCTCCACCGCCGGTCGTGAACAGCACGACGCCTCTCGGGTTCCCGCGAGGGATCGTCACGATCGCCGCGACCTGATGATCTCCGACGGGAACGAAGACCGGATATTCCTGGTAGTCCATCATGTCTTCGATCCTGTTCTCGCTTCGGGCTCGGAAGCGCCAGCGTCGGTGCACCAATCGGCGACCACGAGAGCGATCTTCCGATGGAGTTCCGCTCCGACGTCCGCGAGGAGATCTCCTTCCGCATGGCGGAAGTGTCGCTCGCCGAAGAGGGGAGCAGATGGGTCGCTGACGATCGTCGTCGTCACCCTCGCGCCGTCACCCTCGAGCCGTTCCGCAAGTTCGGCGACGTCGCGTCGTAGTTGGATCCCTGTCGATACCTGCACGAGCAGCGCCGAGCCGGCGAACCCGCGCGTGGTCCGGAGATCCAGATCCTGGAACGACCGATAGTGGTCTCCGGTGATGATGGATCCGCGGATGCTGATCGACCCTCCCGCCTGCAACACGGACCAGGCTTCTGGCGTGTCTCCGGGTTGGGGCCCCGTGAGCTCGATGATGGCGCCGGCTCGCACGAGCTCCCGCAAGAACCGACCGCCGCGAACCGCCGGCGCGATCAGGGCAAGGTGATCGGCGGACGCCTGTATCCCCGCGAGCACGGCGCTCGACCCGCCGAACTTCGCTCCGATCAGGCCTATCGAACGCACGCCGGTCAGGTCGCGGAGCGCCTGTGTCGCATCGACCGTGTCCTGGACGTGTGACCGGATCGACGGCGTGAAGGTCTCGTGCTCGCTGTCGCCGTAGCCCTGGCAGTGGAACCGAAGCACGGGCGATCCGAGGGCGGCGAGTCGCCGAGCGATCGCGACGTCGACGGCGTTGAGATTGGGCTGTTCCGGTCCGAAGGAATGCGTGATGACCCACCCCGTCGTCCCGGGAGCTCCCAGGGGGAGGCTCAACACCCCCAGCGTGGATCCGCTCTCGAGCGTCACGTCCACGAAGCGCTCGGAGATCCCCAGACCGGGATCGGTGAACGTCCCCATGGTCTCGAGCCGAGCGAGATCTGCGGGCATCGACTGTTCCTCCTGGTACGTCGTGGTGGTGGATGTGTTCGTCTGGTCGCGATCCACCGGTGGCAGGATCGCTATCGCGTGTCGTCGTGTCGCGAGCCGACGAGTCGACCCGACTCGTCCTCTCCTGGATCGCTCGCTTCGGAAGCGGACCCGCCCGAGGCCGAGCGCCTGGAACGGCTCAGGACGACGACTGTGAGGAGAAGGGCGATCGTCGCCACGACGAGGGCGGAGATGGCGACGACCGGGAGCCAGTCACCCGTGGCGTCGGCTCCGCTCGCCGTCCCAGGACGCGTTGCGGCGTCGGGGGCCGCGCTGACCGACGGGTCCCCACCGGCCTTCTCAGGGCTCGGCGACGGTTCGACACCGGTCACCGCCTCAGGGTCGATCCATCGCGCGAGGAAGGCGAATGCGGGGTCGAAACCCTTGTCGCTCGACGCAGAGCTCAGCCCGTGTCCCGCGTCCAAGAGGACGAGCTCGTGAGGGACGTCGGATCGCTCGAGCGCGGCGGCCATCGCTTGCGCCTGCGCCACGGGGATGATCTCGTCGGTGCCGTTCGCCACGTAGACGGCGCCGTCGCTCGTATCCACATGTGTGACCGGTGACGCGGCGCGGACCTTGTCGGGACACGCGGAGGCCGAGGAGCACCCGAGGAGCGCTTCGACGGCATCCTCCACGTTCGGGTTCGGGTCGTCGAGGAGCGGTGCCAGGTCCATCGGTCCCGACCAGGACACGGCGACCCGCACGCGTGCGCCGACGTCGGTCGACCCCTCTCCCCACGTGGCGAGGAGCGCCGCGAGATGGCCACCGGAGGATCCACCCACGGCCCCGAGTCGTGCAGGGTCGACGTGGAAACGCTCCGCGTTCGCTCGGACGAACCGCACGGCAGCCTTCGCGTCCTCGAAGGCCGCCGGGAACGGCGCGTCCGTCGACGGTCGGTAGTTGATCGCGAACGCGGCGATCCCGCGCTCCGCGAGCTTGATCGGCAGCCAATCGTTCTTCGCCTTGTCGATGAACATCCACCGCCCTCCGGGGATCACCAGGACGGCGGGGTGTGGTCCCGGTCCGGAGGGGAGGTACGCGTCGAGCGCCAACGGTCCTCCGGGACGAACGACATACGTGGTGTCTTTCACGATCTCGATGTCCCGTTGCTGCCCCATCGCCGACGGGGCCAGGACGACCCCGAGCAGCAGGGACCCGAGGGTCGCGACCAGCGATCTCTGCAGGACTCGATCCTTCCTCATCCGACGGGAACCTCGGTCGAGCTGTCGAGCAGCCGCTGCCGATCGATCTTGCCGTTGGACGTTCTGGGCAGCGCCTCCACCACTTCGACGCGGGCCGGCACCATGTAGCGGGGGAGCAGCGTCGCGACGTGACGCCTCACTGACCGTTCGGTGACCTCCGAACCGTTCCGCGGCACCACCCAAGCGACGATCGCCGTCCCCCATTCCGGGTGAGGAACCGCAACCGCGGCGGACTCGAGGAATGCGGGGTTCGCGGTCAACGCGGCCTCGATGTCACCCAGCTCGATGCGATAGCCGCGACTCTTGATCTGATGATCACGGCGTCCGAGGAACTCGTACTCTCCGTCTGGACGGAGGCGGACGAGGTCGCCGGTTCGGTAGGCCTCGTCGCGGGTGCCCCCCGGGAGGGGGTTCGCGACGAGCACCTCGGCGGTCTTCTCGGGCTGGCCCCAGTACCCGTCCATCACGCTGGTACCGCGGACGAAAAGCTCACCCTCCTCGCCGATCGCCGCGAGCTGACCGTCGTCGCGAAGCGCGAACACCTCCGTGTTCTCGCACGCTCGGCCGATCGGGATCGGCACGTGATCCTCGGGAAGCTCTCTCACGCGGTAGTAGGTGCACACGTTCGTCTCGGTCGGTCCGTAGAGGTTCCAGAGGTCGGCCTCGGGGAGCAGCTCCCGGAGACGGCGGAGCTCCTTGGTCGGGAACACCTCGCCGGCGAAGACAACCGTCCGAAGCTTGGGGAGCGTCCCCGGTCCCGGCAGCGTTCGGGCCAACAAGGTCAACGCCGACGGAACCGAGTACCAGACCGAGATCTGCTCCCGCTCGATGAACGACGAGAGCTCGGCGCCGAGGTAGGTGATCTCGTCCGGGACCGGCACGACCGTCGCACCGGCGAGAGCAGAGAGATACAGGTCGAACACCGAGAGGTCGAAGTGGAGTGGCGCGTGGTTCGAAAGCGTGTCCTCGTGGCCGACGTCGAGGGTCGAGGCGCACCATCGGACGAAGGTGAGCGCATGCCGGTGGGAGAGCATCACGCCTTTCGGCGTACCGGTCGAACCCGACGTATACAGGATGTACGCCAGATCCGCATCGATCGTGGCGACGCTCTGCTCGCCGGAAGCGGCCGCTGCCTCCTCGAATCCGATCGCGGAGACGGTGAGATCGCTCGGCTGCGTCTGGTCGCCGACCAGGATGGCGAGGCGCAGATCGCTCCCGTCGACCGTCGAGAGCAAGGACGTCGCGCCGGCTTGCGTCGAGATGAGCGCCGCGAGCTGGCAATCGGTCGCGATCGCGCCCAGTCGTGCCTTCGGTGCCCTCGGGTCGAGCGGCACGTAGACGGCGCCGGCCTTCAACACGCCGTAGACGGCAGCCACCATCTCGACGCTCTTCGGGAGGTGGATCCCCACGCGATCGTGACGCTGGACGCCGGCGGCCACGAGCGTGATCGCCACGCCGTTCGCCGCCGACTCGAGCTCGCCGTACGTCAGCCTCCGGTCTCGGCAACGCACCGCGATGCGGTCGGGGTCGCGATCGGCTGCCTCGCTCAGGAGGTGGTGGAGCAGGTATCCCATGATCTCACGCGGGCGTAAGCCGCGCGTCGACGAGACGTTCGATGTCGGCGACGGTCCGGAAGTTCTCCGCCGTGACCTCCGTGTCGTCGATCTCGATGTCGAACTCCTCCTCGAGGAACGCGACCAGCTGCATCAACGCCATCGAGTCCAGGATGCCTTCGAGCAACGGAGCGTCGTTCTTGAGCGACGTATCGGTGTCGAGGACGACCTCTTCCTTGATGAACCCGGTGATCTTGTCTGCAACGTCCATCGTGTTCCTCCCTTTCTCTTTCTTCCGTGGGTTCGTGATCTGACGACTGAGAGCGCGATGCGAGCGGATCTCACGCAGCGCGGTCGGGCTCACCGAGATCCACGATCTCGCGGATCGCGGAAGCCCGGAGCCGGAAGCAGTGTCGGCGAGAGGTGCGGATCTGCTTGGCGATGTCGGCGGCGGCCAATTGCCGCACGTACCAGAGGAACAGGACCGTCCGGTCTCGCTCCTCCAGGAGCCCCATCCGTCTGCTGAGCTCGGTGCGGACGTCGATCGTGGAGAGGAGCCCGGGCGGGATGCCGTCGGTGAACCCCTTGCCGGAGCGCCGCATGGCCCCCACTTGCATCACGGAGGTGGTGGTCGGCTGCCACCAGTCGGTGTAGGTGATCAGCGCGCGGACCACCTGGTCAGGGGTTCGAAGCACGCACCTCACCCAACCTAGACGATAGGGGCCAGGATGGTGACATGGAAGAGAGGGAAACCCCCACCGCTACCTCCCCAGACTTGCGTCTGCCGGATCGGCAGCGTCGCCGACCACGGCTGGAGCGGCATCGACCGACGGGATGTTCTTGACGACCCGGTATGGGCTGCTGCGCCATCCCGCTCCCACGCCACGCGCGCCATTGAGCGCGAACCCGAGCACCGGAGCGCCCACGCGTGCAAGCGTCTCGCTCACGCGCTCGGCGGCGTCGAGCGACGTCCTGCCGATCCGAGCGACGAGCAGCACGCCGTCCGCATGTTGGATCAGTGGGACAGCATCGCCGCTCAGCAAGATCGCCGGCGTGTCCACGATCAGGATGTCGCACTCCGCCCTCGCGTACCAGACGAGCTTCTCGAGGTCCTCATCCGCCAAGACCGCCGCCGGGCGTTCGCTCGAGGATCCTGCCGGGATAAGGGAGACACCCGGGGCCTTCGTCGCGTGACGGATCCGCTGGAACCCTGGCAGTCCGTCCCAGTCGAAGATCGCATCGACGATACCGGGGGACGACGGCGCGTCGAAGTACCGATGGATCGTGGGTGACCGCAGGTCCGCGGTCATCACGGTCACGTTCTTCCCCAGCTCGCCGAGGGCGGCGGCGAGGTTCGCCGAGATCATGCTCTTGCCCTCCGAGCGGAGCGCGCTCGTGACCGCGAGCATGGGGGCCCCAGCGATCGCGCCGTGTCCGTTGCCCTCGGACGAACCGTGGCCGTTGCCCTCCGACTTCACCGCGCGAGCCTGCTCGAGCGCGTGGACGGTCGAGGAGGCCAGGAGGCGGAACGCATCCGCGCCGCGTGAGGTGGGACGGTCCACGACTGCCAGACCGCGTGATCTCCGGGTCTTCGGGATCTCCGCGAGGAGCGGATAGGGGAGCATCTCCTCCGCGATCCTCCAAGTGGTGATCCTCCGATCGAACCGTTCGAGAACGAGAGCGAGCGCGATACCACCGAGGAGCCCGAGCACCGCGCCGATCGCGAGACGGATCCCTCCGGAGGAAGGTGCGGTGAGCCCTGGGGTCACGATCCTTTCGGCCGATTCCGTATCCAGCACGGGCAGGCCGACGGGAGCCACCAGTTGGACCTTCAGACTCGAGATCTGGCTCAAGAGACTGAGACGGGTCGTCGATTCGCCGCGTCCGCTGTCGGCCGGCAAGTGCTCCAATTGTCGCTCCAGCACTTTGATCTGTCGCTGGAGATCGCTCCGTCTCTGGTCGTCGAGGTAGTCCGCCAGGGATCGGGCGAAGGCATTCGCGACCCGCTCGGCTCGCGCGCCGGTCCGAGCGGTGGCGGTGATCGTGAGGATCCCCGTATCGGTGTCTGCAGTAGCCACGATCCCTTGTGCGAGGACGTTCGGGGCTTGATCGCTGTGCAGCCGTTCCGCCGCGCGTTCCGCCACCGCGTCGAGCGTGGCGAAGATCACGATGGTATCGAGGCTCACCCCCTGAGTGCCTCGTGTCTCCGTGCCGAATTGGGCGCCGCGGGCATCCAGCAAGAGCACGGATGCTTGGAACTCCTGACCGTCTTCCTCGGTCGTGGGCACCGCCGCCGACGTGAACAGCGCCACCACCACCGACACCAGGATGGCGGCCAGGATCACCCGCCAGCGCCGACGGATCCCTCTCAGATACTCAACCGGTTCCACGTGACCTCGTCTTCCTGTCGTTGATAGGCGCGAGCCGCGAGCCCTGCGGCGGCGGCTTGGTTCGGTACTCCGAGCTTCGAATAGATCCGCGTCTTGTGGCGCTCGACGGTCTTCGGGCTGATCCCCAGCACCCTCGCGACCTGCTTCCCGGCCAATCCGTCCGAGACGAGCGACAGGATCTGGTGCTCGCGCGGGGTGAGGGTGGGGAGGCGCTCGTCGGGCAGTGATGCACCCGGGAGGAGCCGAGCGGCCAGGTCCCGGATCGACGTGTCCCACGGCACGTGCGGCTCACCGCCGTGAGGAGCGCCCGGCTGCGAGATCAAGATCACGCGCAGTCCTCGGGCTCGGAGCCGCCGGGCGCAGACGGTCGCGCCGTCGAGGCCCTCGTGCATCACCACGGCGTCGGCATGGTCCCCGAACCGAAGTCCTTCGGTCGCCGACCGCCCCGTGCCTGCCGGCACCAGTCCCGGGTATCGAGCCAGGGCCACCGCGATGCCTTCGGCCGCGATCGCCTCAGGGTGGATCACGACGAACGAGAGGACTCGCTGGCTCATGATGCTTCTCCCACGGCGACGATCCGCTCTTCCGTCACGTCCGTGACGTCGGCCCGTTCTGGGGCACCTCGCGGCTTGGCCCCGAGCGCCTCGAGCAGTTCCTCGTCGCGACCATCGGCCACGAGTCGGTCGAGCTCCGCGAGTCGACGACGGAGGCTGACGGGGTCGGGGAGCGGTGGTTGTGTGCCGCGGATCCCCGGGTGGTCGGTCGGTGACGACGCGACGTCCGGCTCGAACAGCTCCTCGGCGAGCTTCTCGCCGGGACGGATCCCCGTGATCGCGATCGGCACGTCCCGGTCGGGCACCCGGCCCGACAACCGGATCACCTTCCGCGCGAGGTCGATGATGCGCACCTGCTCGCCCATCTCGAGCGTGTAGATCTCGCCGCCCCTGGACATCGCCGCCGCCTGCAGGACGAGCTGCACCGCTTCCTGGACGCTCATGAAGTAGCGGGTCATCGCGGGGTCGGTGACCGTGACGGGTCCTCCCGCCTCGATCTGCCGCAGGAACGTCGGGATCACGCTGCCCCGGCTGCCCAACACGTTGCCGAATCGCACGACGCAGGGAAGGAGATCTCCGCCCGACAGGCTTCGGACGATCTCCTCGGCGATCCGCTTGGACGCCCCCATGACGCTCGCCGGGTTGATCGCCTTGTCGGAGGAGATCAGCACGCAGCGTTCCGCGCCCGCGGCGGCGGCCGCGTCGACGACGTTCGCCGTCCCGATCACGTTGGTATGTGCGGCCTCCCGAGGGTGCGTCTCCAGGACGGGGACGTGCTTGAGCGCGGCGGCGTGGAAGACGATCTCCGGCCGATACCGATCGCACGCTTCGGAGATCCTCCGCCCTTCTCGGATGTCCGCCAGGACGACCTCGATCGGGCAGGTGAGCCACAGGGCCGTCTGGATGTCGTGGAGGTGCGTCTCGTCGTTGTCGAGGAGGATGAGCGATGAGGGTTCGAACTCGGCGACCTGCCGGGCGATCTCCGAGCCGATCGACCCACCTGCGCCGGTGATCATCACTCGGCGGCCCGTCAGCAGCCGACGGACCGACTCGAGGTCGGTCTCCACCTGCTGTCGTCCGAGGAGGTCCTCGATCCGCAGATCCCGGATGTCGCGGGCCTCGACGCGGCCCCCGACGATCTCGTGGACCGACGGGAGGACGCGAAGGTGGACCTGCACCTCTTCGCAAAGGGCGGCGACATCCCGCACCAGTTCGCTCGCCGCGGTCGGGATCGCCAGCAAGACCTCGTCGACCTCGAGTCGCTCGGCCAGCGCGGGGATGGCCGAGCGGTTGCCGAGGACGCGGATGCCGTGGAGATGGAGACCGAGTTTCCGAGGATCGTCGTCCACCACGCCGACCGGGTCGAGACCCAGGGAGGAGTGGGAGAGGATGTCCTTCAGCACCATCGCGCCGGCGTCGCCGGCGCCCATCAGGAGCACCCGCGTCGGACTTCCGACCTCGCCTCGAACGGTCCGCCTCCGGAATCCGAAGAGCCGGCTCTGGAAGCGGATCGCCCCGAACGCGGCGACGGACAACCCGGTGCCGAACACGACGGTGGACAAGGGGACCGGCCGTTGGCCGTTGAACAGGAGGAGCCCGCCGCCGATCACGATCAGGACGAAGGAGGCGGCTCCTGCGAGCGCGAGCCGCCGGGCTTCTTCGATGCTCGCGTACCGCCACATCTGCCCGTAGAGGCCGAAGGTGTAGTTCGCGAGGAGATGCAGCGCGGCCGCGATCGGGACGAGGATCCAGAAGTTGTGCCAGTAGCGAGGCGGGATGCTCCCCTCGAAGCGCAGCGCGAGCGGCCCGAGATATGCGGGGAAGACGAGGGCGAAGTCGAGCAGCACCAATGGCACGTCGCGGCGCAAGCGCCGGACGATGCTCGCAGCGAGGTCAGTGTCGCCTTCCCGAGCGGAGACGGCGTCGACATCCGTATCGACAGACATGTGGGGGTCGACGCTAAGGCCGGATCGTCTGTGTCTCATCGGCCCCCGGGCGTATTTCCACTACCACGCGGGGCGCAGCATAGGTACGATTGCGAACGCGAAGATGCCGACGCCGTAGTCGGGCAGAAGCAACACGTACGAGCCGTAACCGGGATAGCCACCTCCATGACCGAGCGTCAACCCGAGATCACAATCGGTAGCGGCGATCATGCCCATGCCGTAGGCCGATGCCTGGGCGCACGCCGTGTCACCGCTCTTGCCAACACGCCGCGCAATCGCGGATAGTTCGCGCCTTGCGCGAGCTCTCGCACCGTCGCGCGCTTCACGGGGCCGGTATCAGACCCGTCGCGCGGAGGCCACGCAGAGAGCAGCCACGCGACATATTTGGAATAGTCGTTCGCGCTCGTCTGCAACCCTCCCATCGCACCGAATGCGCCGTGTGCCATCGTGGGTTCGAGATGCCACGCGTCATCCATCCACCGGTACCCAAGGGCACGCCGTTCTGCGGGCGCCAGCATAACCTCGAAGCCTGACGAGGTCATGCCGAGCGGGCCGAGGAGGAGACGCTGCACGTAATCTTTATAAGGCTGCTTTCGCAACGTTCGCGACAATGCGGCCGAGCATCGCATAGCCCAGATTGGAGTACTCCATGGCAGTGCCCGGCGGACGTGTGAACGGCACGCCTTCGAGCAGCAGGCGGGTGAAATCGGCTTCCGGCAATGGTGTCTGCCGATCGCCCCATGGATCATCGGTAACCAGGCCCGCCGTGTGGGTCAGCAGCTCGCGTACGCGAATCCGCGGCGAGTCCTCGGTTGGATACCGCCAATTGCGAATCTCGGGCAGGTACGTTTCCGCTGGCGCATCGAGAGAGAGCCGGCCTTCGTCGCGGAGCTTGAGGATCGACAGGGCTGTGAACGATTTCGTCATCGACGCGATGCGAAACAGCGTGTCGGCCGTGACCGGCCGCTTTGTCTCCAGGTCCTGGACACCCATGGCTTTGACATGGACGAGCCGCCCATCGATGACGACGCCATAGACCAACCCCGGCACGCGCGCATCAAGCTGAAACTGTTCGAACGTGCGGTCGATGTCGGCAATTACATCCGCTGTCTGGGCGCCGACGTCAGGCGCCGCGCACATCAGCGCGATCGTGAGCGCCAGTGTGAACCACGCCATGTTACGGACCATTAGGATCCTCTTCTGGCTACGAACTCCGGCTACCACCTACCACCCCCACCCCACCTACCACCCACCACCTACCGTCTAGCAAACTTCTGCACGCGACCTCCGGTCGCCGCCTCGCCCGTGTACACGTTTCCTCTGGAATCGACCGTCAGATCGTGCAGTGTGGTGGCGAACTGGCCGGCCCCGGTGCCGCGCTCGCCGAACGACCCGACGACGCGGAGTTGATCGCGGCGAAGAATCCATACCTTCTGATTCGCGCCATCGGCGACGTAGAGGAATGTCTGATCTGGCGAGAAATCGATGTCCGCCACCGTTCCGCCAGCCGACGGCTTCGGGACGAAGATCTCCCTCTCAAAGCGGCCGTCCTTCCGAAAGATCTGGAATCGGCTGTTGCTCCGATCGCACACATAGACGAGGCCGTCTCGATCGATTCGCAGGCAGTGCACAGCATTCCCAAACTGCTTTGGAGGGGCAGCGGCGGGATCGGGTTTCTTGCCGCTGCGGCATCATCCGGCTTCCCGCCATATGCGCCCCAGTGCCGTTTATAGGCGCCGGTCTCGGAGTCGAACACAATCACCCGGTGGTTCCGGTTCGTTTCACCGTCCGAGACATAGAGCTCGTTGCTGCGCAGATCCACGCGCATCTGCGTCGCCTGGCTCACGTGTGCCGTGATGTGACTTCCCCCGCTTTGCCCGGGACGGCCGATCTGCGACAGGAACTTTCCTGCGCGTGAGAACGCGAGGATGTGCGTGTCCCGCTCGCCGTTGCCGCTCACCCAGATGCGGTCCTTCGCGTCGACGGTAATTCCATGTACCTGCTGCGGCCACTCGTAGCCTTCTCCGGGACCTCCCCAGGTCTGGACGACGCTGCCGTCAGCATCGAACTCGATCACCGGAGGCGCAGGCACGCCCCCTGCCTGCTTGACGGTTTCGCCACGATGAATAATCCAGATGTGGTCGCGGGCGTCCGTTGCGATGCCGCTGACGGGACCCACGGCCCAACTATTGGGGAGCGGCTTCGGCCATGCTGCATCGACTTCGAACGTCGGTATGTCGCCCGCCGATTGCGCGTCCGCGATCGGCATCACCTGTCTGCCGAACCACGTGAGTGCGACCAGGGCGAGGCCACCGCCGAGCGTGCGGCGAAGAGAAGGATTCTTGTTCATCTCGGCAACCCCGCGATGTCTGTTCGCAGCTTGTAGAGAGTCTTGCCCGCGGTCACGTAAAGCGTCTTCATGTCGGGCCCGCCGAAGGCGTTGTTTGTGATGAAGTCCTCTGCGATCGGAATGAATTTCAGAAGTTTGCCTTGCGGAGAGATGACATAAATGCCGGTTTTGGTGTCCAGGGTCTCAGACGATCCGCGCAACTGTCCCATGCCCGCCGAGGCGTAGAGATTCCCCTGCGAGTCGATGCTCATGCCATCGGCGCTGCGACCCGGATAGAAGTTGTAGTGGACGCGCATGTTGGCGACCGTGCCGTCAGGACGCAGGTCGTATGCACGGATCATGCGGGCGCCACCCTGCGCCTGATTCGCCTCTATCAGGTAGAGCGTGCCGTCGTCCGGCGAAATCTGGATGCCGTTGGGCCGTTGAATATCCGGAGTCGCGAGAATTCGCGCGAGCCGCCCGGGTGCATCGAGCCGGTACACGGCGCCGCCGGCGAGGTCGGTGAAGTACAGCCGGCCCTTCGAATCGATCGTCACATCGTTCGGACCGACAAACGGCTTGCCCTGATAGCTGTCGGCGAGCACTTCGATCTTGCCCGTTTGCAAATCCGTGCGCGTGACTTGCGGCTTGAACGTCTGCATCACGCCCATGCGCTGCGATGCGGCGCCCTCGCAGGCGATCAACCGCCCCTCTGGATCGATCAGCATTCCGTTGGCGTTGTCGCTTTGCTCGCGGAACACCGACAAGACGCCCTGGGGCGTGAGCTTCATGATTCGCTGAAAGACCAGCTCGGTGAAATACACGTTGCCGTCACGATCGGCGACAGGACCTTCCGTGAAGGCGACCGTCGTTGCGATGTCGGCCTGCTGCGGAGCCGCCGCCGACGGCATCAGAAGAGCGATCGATGTGAATGCCGGCAGAAGAAGCTTCATAGTTGATGCCCCCTAATATCTACTTCGTCCCGTTCTGATACCAGATGACGAGATCGCCGTCCTCTTCTCTGTTCGAATACAGGGTCCTCGATACCCGATCGACCGCATGCCGATCGATGGCACTTCGACGAGCGCGTTGTTGGACAGCAGCAGACCGCCCGGCCGCAGCATGCGCGCCACGCTCGCCATGGCAAGGCCCTGCTGGAGCCGATCGTAGTAGATAAAGATATTCGTTCCGATGATGAGATCGAACCGTTCAGCGTCGCTCAGCGTCAACATCTGGGCAGTAATGTTCATATCGCGCGCGGAGATGCGCTCGACGACCGGCGGGATGCACGGCGATTCCGCGCAATCGCAACCGGCCGATAGCGGGCGGCAGCGTAACCGGAACCGCATTGCCTATCGCCCCGCCGAAGCTGGCGAAATAGCGCAGCAGCTCCGGAGACCAGGCTACCCTGCCGTCCAGCGGAAGGTGTAACACGTAGGGCGCTCCCGCGCGTGCGCGACGCGCTATCTGCGCCAATGTGGTCGTTCACCCGGGCGCTCACGTCGAGCGTCGTCACGGTCACCGTATCGACCTCTGCAAGGCCGGCGCGAACCAGGGAATCGATGACGGCGAACGGCTGTATCGTCTGCGGCGGATAGAAATCGTGCCCCTCCTGCTTGTCCACGACATCGAGCCCCGGACCGATGACGGCGACGCGCCGCGCGCGGGCGATCAGCCCTGCCGCCACGATGCGCTGCAATGCCTCCTCGATCGCAAAATTGATGCGAACGGACGTGTCCGACGCCAGCCCTCGGTCGCGATACATGCGCGATCGCTCGGCGAACTCCAGGCTCGGATTGCCGAGTGCATGTGCCTGGTCGATCAGACGGGCGTGCGTCTCCTCTTCCTTCATTGACCGATTGATCATCGAGAGGAGACGCGCTTTCACCGACGCTCCGTTGGGCAGCACGCGCCGCGCGAACTGCAAGCGCTCGTTGCCCCCGGGCAGGGCGAGCGCCCGTTCGAAATCGCGAATCCGTTCCGCCAAGTGCCGCTCCGATCTGTTTCCCATCGAGCTGCCGCGAAGTCATGCGTGGTTGAGTGGTGAAAGACGTGCCGAACAGGAGCAGATTGACGATCGATGTTTCGTCGCCCTGCGCGACGCGCGCGCGCGTGGCGACATCGGCTGTTGCGATCCAGCGGCCCCATTCGGCCGCAGTCGGCGGAGATTCGTTGAGCGCCGCGAAGACCTGGGCCGCCTGCGTGTACGACAGGTAAGCTGCCGGGACTGGACTCGCGCTGAAAGTGCCGCGAGGCAGAAAAACGCGATGCAGAAGAGAGAAGCGCGCCGCCGGCGAGCGCGCGCCCTACCCCCACAACAATCCAAACAC
>CAVQEW010000002.1:0-28982 GCA_963711655.1 uncultured Actinomycetota bacterium | reverse complement strand
CTTGACATGCAACTCGATGGTTGCGTAATATTTGTGCAACCGAAAGGTTGCGAGAGGAGAGGGGGGATGGAGATGGAGATCCCGGACGAGGTCAGGCGAGAGATCTTCGTCGAGGCTCCGCAGGAGCGGGCGTGGCGAGCGATCACCGAGGCGGACCAACTCGTTCGCTGGTTCCCGGACAAGATCGCCGAAGTCGACCTGCGGCCGGGCGGCGCGATCCGGATCGAGTGGCAGGATGGCGAGTACGACGACGGCACGGTCTGGCAGTGGAGGCACCCTCCCGCTTCGTCTTCCGCTGGCACGGCGCCGGATTCGACTCGCCGGAGACGTTGGTGGAGTTCACGCTCGAGGCGGTCGAGGGCGGGACACGCGTCCTCGTCGTCGAGAGCGGGTTCTCGAGGGTGCGCGAGGAGAAGCGCGCAGTCGGCCTGGAACGACAACGACGGGGGCTGGGCGCACGAGCTCGGCGAGCTGAAGGCGTACCTGGAGGCCGCGTGACGAAGGACGCCGCAGGCGCGGTCTTCGAGGCGCTCGCCGACCCGACTCGTCGGCGCGTGGTCTACGAGCTCTCGAAAGACGGTCCTCTCACCGCGACGGAGCTCGCGCGGCGGATCCCGGTGTCGCGCCAGGCCATCGCGAAGCACTTCGATTCGCTGGAGGAGGCGGGTCTCGCGGCCGCGACGCGTGTCGGGCCGCGAGACCCGCTACGAGCTGCGGACCAGAGCCTTCGCCGAGGCGGAGGCATGGATGCGCGCGATCGGCGCGATGTGGGATCAGCGTCTCGCCGCGTTCAAGGAGTTCGCGGAGTCGGTGCCCTCGGGCTCGACGGGAAGGAGGAAGCGATGATCGGCCCCGTGCATCCGGAGGTGGGCAGGGAACTGCAGCGCACACGCCGGGAGGAGATCGTCCGAGCACTCAAGGGATGCCGCCGTGCATCCGCCCGGCGGAAGGAGCAGCCATGACGACGCCAAAGACGAACAGAACGATATCCGAGCCGGTCCGCAAGAGCGTCCGTGTGCAGATCGCCGTCGAGGAGGCGTTCCGACTCTTCACGGAGCACATCGACCGATGGTGGCCGGTCGAGGTCCGCTCTCGGGCGGCCAACGAGCAGTACGGCGACGGTGTCAAGGTGGAACGGGTCGTCTTCGAACCTCGCGCCGGTGGTCGCCTCTACGAGGTCACGTCCGAGGGTGTCGAAGGGGTCTGGGCAGAGGTTGCCGCCTTCGAGCCTCCTGCCCGGATCGTGCTCGCGTGGAAGCCGAACGACCGGCCCGAGCCTCCGACCGAGGTCGAGATCCGCTTCGAGGCGGACGGCGACGGGACGATCGTGAGGCTGGAGCACCGGGGATGGGAGAACTCGGAGCACGGGCGGCGGAGGCCCGTGAGGGTTACGACGGCGGATGGCAGCTCCCGCTGGAGCGCTTCGTCGCGGCCGCGGCCGCCGGATAGGCTCGGGACATGGCGACCGTCAAGCTCCGCGCGCCGCTCAAAGACCTCGCGGGAGGCAACCGCGAGGTCACGATCGACGGTTCGTCGGTGGGCGAGATCCTGCAGGAGCTCGAACGGCAACACCCCAGGATCGAGGGGTGGGTCCTGGACGAACACGGCCGGGTGCGCCGGCACGTGAACGTCTTCGTGAACGGAGAACGTGTGCGGGAGGACGCGGCCGTCGCCTCCGACGCGACCGTGCACGTCCTCCCCTCGATATCGGGAGGCAAGAGATGACGGAGCTGTTGGTCGGCACGAAGAAGGGGCTGTTCGTCCTCGAGGGGCGACGCCGGCGCGGAGAAGCCGTTCGACGTGGCGGCCCGCGCTTCCCCGGCAACGTCGTGGAGTTCGCGATCCGCGATCCTCGGAGCGGGCGCTACTTCGCGTCCGTGACGTCCGGGCACTTCGGCCCGCGCGTGATGCACACGATGGACCCGACGGGCGAGTGGGAGCCCACGACCGGCCTCGGGTACCCCGAGGGGAGCGACTGGAGCCTGGAGCGGATCTGGGCGATCAAGCCGGGTGAAGCCGACGGCCTGATGTACGCGGGCGTCGCGCCGGCGGGGCTGTTCACGTCCACCGACGGCGGGATGACCTGGGAGCTGAATCGTGCGCTGTACGACCAGCCCAGCCGCTCGTCGTGGCAGCCCGGCGCCGGCGGGCTCTGCCTCCACTCGATCGCCACGTGGCCCGGCGACCCCTCGCGGCTCGCGATCGGGATCTCCGCGGTCGGCGTGTGGTTGAGCGAGGACGGCGGTGAGTCCTGGCGCCACGGCAACGAGGGTCTGGTCCCCCGCTACGTCCCGGAGGAGGCCCGGGAAGGAACGATCGACCTGTGCGTGCACAACATGCACCGGGCGCCCCTGCGGCCGGAACGGCTGTTCATGCAGTTCCACGGAGGCGTCTACCGCAGCGACGACGCCGGCGAGAGCTGGATCCCCATCGCCGAGGGACTCCCGGCGGACTTCGGCTTCCCGATGGCGATCGATCCCGCCGACCCCGACTCCGCGTTCGTGATCCCGATGAACAGCGACGGCGACCGTGTGACCGTCGACGGGCGGGCGCGCGTCTACGGCACGCGCGATGCGGGCGAGTCGTGGACCTCGCTGAGCGACGGTCTCCCGCAGGAGGACGCCTTCCTCACGATCCTCCGGCAGGCGTTCGCGGTCGACGGGGAGGGCGCCGGGATGGGCCTGTACTTCGGGGCCACGTCGGGCGACGTGTTCGGCTCCGGCGACGGGGGCGCCTCGTGGTTCACGGCCCACGAGCGGCTCGCGCCGGTGAACTCGGTCCGGGTCGCCTAGATCGGCCCCAAGATCCGGGATCTCCCAGGCGTGTCAGAGGGGGGCCTCATGATGTGCCCATGGGAGAGATCGTCTCGCTCGAGGAGTACCGCGACCGGCGGAGCCCCGAGGTCGCCATGATGCGGCGCCTGGAGCACGCGGTCGGCCGCCTCGATTCCGTGGTCCAGCGGCGACCGGGCCGGATGGCTCCAACGGTCGAGCGGGAGCTCCTCCTCATCGCGCGGGCGGTCTCGTCGGGCATGCCACGGGATGCGGCCGACCGAGCCGAGCGGCTCGCCGACCTCCTCGAGCATCCGGCCGCGTCCGGCTCCTAACCGCCGTTTGCGGACCCGCAGCGGGCGGGTGTACGGTCGAACCGCTATCGAGAGGTAGCTGCGGGGGGAGCAGAACCCACGCGCGAGTCTTGCCGCGGGAGGCATGCTCAGGCCCCCGGGCCACGTCAGGTCCGGCGGCCCGAGCACGATGCAGACGAGACGCCTGATACCTGCTCCTCCCGCTCTCTTGCGTGCAGCGGCGATCGCCGGCGTCACGACGTCTCACTCACCATCGTTCGCCCGCACGACGTCGCGCCCTCCCTCGACAGCGCGTCTCGCCACTCCGTGAGCATCGGTGTCAGGAGCTCGGCTTCGAGCTGCTGGAAGCCCTCGTCCGGATGGATCCCGTCCGTCTGCACCGCTTCGTCGGGCACGAACGAGGCCCAGTCGGCGATCGCGACGTTCGGGTAGGTCGGGACGACGTCACGGATCGCCGCGTTGACCTCCGGGATGCTGGAGTCGTCCTCCGGACCCCTCGCCGTCTGCCAGATCACGAAGGGAACGCCTTTCAGGAGGTCGAGCGTCTCGACGAGGTGGGTGCGGAACTCGTCGACCGAGGGGTCGTTGGTACCGAGCTCGACCACCACGGCGTCCGCGTCCTGCTCGGCCGCCGCCTGCGCGAGCGCGACGCCGGTCGAGGACGATCGACCCACCTCGGCGTCGATCGTGAGGCTCCAGTCGGTGAAGGCCGCCTCGACGTCGTCGCGACCCCCGTCCATGATCGAGTCCCCGATGATCCACAGGATCGGAGGCTCCTGCAGGGCGCGGCGACCCCTCAGCCGGAGCCACCGCTCCGTGACGCCCCCCTCGCGGACGAAGACGAGCGGCTCGGGCTCCGGCTCAGGCGCCGCGACGGCACTTCCTTCCGCGGAGGGACTCTCCGACACGGAGAGCGACGGTGACGGGCTCGGCGGGATCGGATCGGCGATCAGCACATCCGTTCCCCCTCGGGCGTGGCCCGCGAACCGGACCTGCGCCGGCAAGGTGCTCACCGGCACCGCGAACGGCCCTCCGAGGAAGAGCGCCGGCCCATCCACGGAGGAGATCCGCAGGACGGGGACCGCCGTCGGCGAGCACCGGTACAGGACCATCACGTCGCCC
Organism: uncultured Actinomycetota bacterium; assembly: GCA_963711655.1. Classification (GTDB taxonomy): domain Bacteria; phylum Actinomycetota; class UBA4738; order UBA4738; family HRBIN12; genus JAJNBA01. The sequence continues at coordinate 24,775 of CAVQEW010000002.1, read as the reverse complement.
GCGAGACACGAGCCGTTCACCTCGAACCGCTTGGCGACGGCTCCCCCCACCTCGATCTCCGAGCACGCCCCGCCGCCTGGGCTCGGATCGACCGACGGCGGGTCGAGCGGCGGGGCCGGCGGGCTGGTCCCGTCGCAGGCCGACGGGGAGGAGCAGGAGGCAGAGCGCCAGCGGGGCGAGCCTCACGAGTTGGACGCGGCGCGGCGGCCGGCGGCGCGCGACCGCATCACGACCCAGATGAGCACCGCGGCGACGCCGGCCGCCGCGAGGGCGGCCCCGGCGCTCGCCCTCGGTCCGGGAACGGCGGAGGCGAGCCGGTTCCGCATGCGCACCGGCTGGTGGAAGTCGCGGATCGGCCAGCCCCGCTCCTCCGCCGCCTTGCGCAACTCCTTGTCCGGGTTCACGGCGACCGGGTGCCCCACGGCGCCGAGGAGCGGCAGGTCGGTCACCGAGTCGCTGTAGGCGTAGGAGCGCGACAGGTCGATCCGCATCCGCTCCGCCACCGCGCGGACGGCCGCCGCCTTCTCCTCACCGTAGGCGTAGTACTCGAGCTCGCCCGTGTAGCGACCGTCGGGACCGATCGCGGCCCGCGTGGCGATCACCCCGGACACCCCGAAGTGTCGGGCCAGGGGCCGCACGACCTCCTCCGGGGACGACGACACGATGTAGATCCGCCGACCCTCCGACCGGTGGAGCTCCATCAGGTCGAGCGCCTCCGCGTAGACGTACGGATCGATCACGTCCAGGATCACGTCGTCGACGAGCTTCTCCACCTGCGCGCGGTCCCAGCCCTTCGTGAGCTGGAGCATCGCCTCCTTGAGCCGATCCATCTTCCCCTCGTCCGCGCCCACGAGGAGGTAGACGAGCTGCGCGTAGGCGCCACGCAGCAATTGCCCGCGCGAGACCATCCCGGCCCGGTAGAGCGGGCGCGAGAGCGCGAGCGTGCTCGACCGCGAGATGACGGTCTTGTCCAGGTCGAAGAATGCCGCTTCCATCGGAAGAACCATCGTACGGGCACCTCGAGACATTGAGGGGAACCGCACGGATGGGTTCAGCCGAAGGCGATCTCCTCGCCCTCGCGAGCGAGGTCCACGGACCCGGCGGTCCAGAGCTCTTGCACCCGTTCGCAGACCTTCTCGAGGTCCTCGTCGCTGTGGTTCGGATCGTGGTGGAAGAGCAGGAGTCGCTTCGCGGCCGCGAGACGAGCGAAGTCGGCGACGTGCTGCGTGCTGGAGTGTCCGAACCCGGCACGGTCCGAGTACTCCTCCTCCGTGTACTGGCAGTCGTGGATCAGCACGTCGGCCCCGTTCGCGACCTCGAAACCCGACACCCACTCGGGCTGCACCGTGGCGAGATCGACCGCGAGCGCCGGCTCGTGATCGGTGAGGTAGGCGAGGCTCCTGCCTCCATCCTCGATCCGGTAGCCCACGGTGGGACCTCGGTGGATGATCGGCCGGGCGATGATCGTCGCGGAGCCGAGCGTCCACGGCTCGTACGGAGCGTCGTGGAGCTCGAGGCGGGCGGGCACCTCGGCGAGCCGCACGGGGAACAGCGGGGGCGACAGGTACTGCGAGATCCGGTCGGAGAGCGTCCGCGTCGGCGACGGCGGCCCCCAGATGTGCAGCTCCGTGCTCCGATCCCAGAGCGGCGCGAAGAAGCCCAGGCCCTCCAGATGATCGAGATGCAGATGGCTCAGCAGGATGTCGATGCGTTTCGGCGCCGTGCCGTCCAGCGAGGCCCCGAGCGCCCGGATCCCCGTGCCGGAGTCGAGGATGACGAGGCTCCCGTCCTCGGGACGCACCTCCACGCACGAGGTGTTGCCGCCGGTGAGGACCGTGTCGGGGCCCGGCGACGCCAGCGAGCCCCGAGAGCCCCAGAACCTGGCGCGCACCTCAGGCCCCCTCGGCCGGCTCCCAGAAGACGGCGAGGCCGCCCACGAGCTGATCCGAGTGCGCGAAGAGCGGCATGGCCACGACCTCGAGATCGCGCGTCCGTCCGTCCATCGCCTCGATCCGCAGGTGCCCATGGCTCGGGATGCCCTGGCGGAACGCCGCCGCGAGCGGCAGGTCCGCGAGCGCGATCGGCGCGCCCGAGGCGTCCACCGGCTTGAACGTCCTCGCGAGCTCGGCGCTGCTCATCTGGGCTTCGGCGTAGGGACGTCCCAGGATCCGTTCCGCAGGCTCGTTGAAGAACACGAGATCGCCGTCGGGATCGACGAGGAGGATGGCGCTCGCCAGGTTCGCCGCGAGGTCCTTCGCCAGGATCAGCGCGATGTGTCGCTGCTTCGGCGGCGCCGGCTCCGTCACGATCGCGAACGTACACCACGGGGCCGGACCCGGTACCGCTATCCTCGGTCCCGGAGGCGTCTGGGTTCCTGGTGGGCCCCGCGGTCTTCAAAACCGACGAGAGGGCGACGAGCTCTCTGGCGGGTTCGATTCCCGTCCGCCTCCGCTTCGTCTGACCGCGACACGCACCGGCATGCTCGTGAGAAGCTCGCGCTGATGGAGGTCGACGTCCTCTTCGTCGGGATGCGTGTTCGCGACTTCGCGATGGCGAACGCGTGGTACCAGCGGTTCTTCGCTCGACCAGCGGACATCGTGGCCGACGAAGAAGAGGTCATGTGGCAGCTCACCGGCGGCGGCTGGCTCTACATCGTGCGGGAGGGCGACCCGGGTGGCGGCCTCGCCGCGCTCGCGGTTCCCGATCTCGAGGCCGCCGTGGCGGAACTCGCCGCCCGCGACGTCGTCGCCGGCCCGATCGAGTCGGAGGGCGACGCCGGCCGGAAGTCGATCGTGATCGACCCCGACGGCAACACGCTCGCGCTCGTCGAGGTCACGGGCTGATGGAGGAGGTCGCGGGAGTAGTTGAGGCGATCGTGCGGAGAGGCTCTCGAGGCCCCGGGAGGGAGGAAGACAGATGGACAAGGTCGTGCACTTCGAGATCCCGGTCGACGATGCAGCTCGGGCTCGGGAGTTCTATGGCTCCGTGTTCGAGTGGGAGCTGAACGAGGCGGATATGGGTGGCGGCAACATCTACACGACGGTCACCACCACCGCGATCGACGAGAGCACACGGCTCCCCACGGAGCCCGGCGCCATCAACGGCGGCCTGATGCAACGGACCGCGGACACGCCCACCCCCGTGATCACGATCGCCGTGGATGTCCATCGACGAGTCGCTGAAGAAGGTGGAGGCGGGCGGAGGAAGCATCGTCCAGCCGCGCACCGAGATCCCGGAGACGGGCGCCTTCGCGTACTTCAAGGACAGTGAGGACAACGTGGTCGGGTTGTGGGAGAACCTCTGATCGCCACACCCTGAACCGGCAGGCCGTTCAGCCCACGGGTTCCAGCCCGGCGAGGATGTCCCGGAGACGCCTCGCGGCCTCCGCCGCTGCCTCGGGCTCCTCGTCGACCACGGCGACCTGGATCTCCCCCAGTTCCGTGTTCACACGGGCGAGATCGGACGCATCCAGCGCCGCCCAGATCCGGTCACGGACGTAGTCCATCGCGAAGGCGTCCGCCGCGACACCGTCGGTGTTCCCGGCGGCTTCGTCGACGAGCAGCTGGGCAGCCCAGAGATCGAGTCGAGCGAGATCGATCTCGGTGACCGGCCTGTAGCGCAGCTGAAGGTCGTACGCGAGCCGTGCGGTCTCGATCGCCGCGTTCGAGGCCCGCGCGAAGCTCCGAGCGTCGACCGCGGTGATGAGCGTTCGGAGCGTTCTCTCCATCAGGGTCTCGACCAACCTCGGCACGTCGCCGGCCCCATACGTCTTCCAGGCAGCGACCACGTCCGAGACCGCGGCCGAAGCTTCACTCCAGTTGCCGGATCGGGCGGCATCGAGGACGGAGAGCGCGTGATCCGGCATCCTGGTCAGCTCCGGAGGCATCGATCCCGACGCCGCGTCCGTCGGCACCGCGAGGGCGAGCGCCTCGACGTCGCCGCCGCCCGATGTGGAGAACTCGCCGTAGCCGGGAGCGAAGAACTTGTCCTCCGTGCTCCCGTCCATATGGAGCTCCGAAGCGAGCATCCCGCCCTCGATCGCGCCGAGTGGCCCATCGAGCGCCTCGTCCACGGATGCGACGGTGACCTCTTCGAACACGAAGCCGGGGGCGTTCTCGGGTCGATAGACGTCACCCACCTGCGGATCCGCCGGCATGATCATCGCGGCCGGCCCGTCCTTGCCCGCGAGCCACGTCCCCTCGGTGACGACGATCGCGCCGTCCCGGAAGTCGAAGACGTCCTCGCCGAAGTACCAGACGGAGCCGTCGTCGGCCTGGGCGTAGAGGTCGTAGGCGACCTCCTCGATGCTCCCGCCGAGGAAAGCGTTGTATTGCGAGACGACGACCTCGACCTGCTGGCCCTCCCACTCGATGATCCTCGTCTCGGGCAGCAGCGTGACCTCGGTCCGGAAGGGCTTGTCATCGACGTGACCCAAGAGCACGACGGATGCCTGCTCCGAGACCGGGAACAGAGGATTCGTGATGTTCGTGGGATCCGAGAACGTCGGCATCGCGAGGTCGACCCGTTCGCTCTCGGGAGCGACGGGCACACCCTCGGGAACGATCGGCTGCGGGATCGTCGCAGGCTCGGACGTCGATGGAGACGTCGCGGATGACGTCGCCGATCCGGCGGTCCCGTCCGGGCTCCCCGTGCACGCGCCGAGCAAGGATGCGGCAGCGACGATGCCGGCGATCACCCGGCCGGGTCGTCCGGTCTTCTTCCGTCCAGAGTGTGCCCTCGCTCATCGGATCCTCCTCCGCGTGATCACTTCGTCGTCGAAGAGTGACGGACCGGGGATGAGAGGTCGCTGAGTGGGCGATGAGAGATCGGCGGAGGGCGGGAGAGGTGCCCCTGCCCCAGGGACCGGGCGGGTATGCTCCCCGCTTCGACCGAACCGGAGCTGCGGTGCGAGAACTCCACACACCGGAAGAGCGAGATGACCCCTCTTCCGTGACGCACGCGCCCGATCATTGGAGCGGATCGGACCACGTCGTGCAGGTTCGACCGCACGTCTGGAACTGGCTCGCCCCGCGGGTCGGTGGCGGTTCGGTCCTCGAGATCGGGCCCGGGCTCCGACCCACGGCTCCCGTCGCCACCTCGACCTTCATCGACGCATCACCTCACGCGCTCGAGCGGCTGTCCGCCCGAGGCGGCCGCACCGCGCAGGTCGGCGACGCGCTTCCCTTCCCGGATCGATCCTTCGATGCCCTGCTCGCCTTCGAGGTGGTCGAACACGTCGAGGACGACACCGGTCTCCTCGGCGAGATGGCCAGGGTCAGCCGGCCCGACGCGGTGCTGCTCCTGTCGACCCCCGTCCACGCGTCGATGTGGTCACCGCTCGACGACGCGTGCGGCCATGTCCGGCGCGACGAGCCCGAGGTGCTGTTCGAGAAGATCCGCGCGGCCGGCTTCGAGATCGGTGGTCACACGTGGACCCCTGCCGCTTCGCAGCTCCTGACGCGGGTCCGGGCATCGGCGCTGAAGAGGAATCGGCGGCTCTCCACGGCGTTCGTCCAGACGCTGATCTTCCCCTTCCACGCCGCCTACCAGCGGATGTTCGGGAAGCTCACCTGGTCGTCGGCCGCCCCCGACATCCCGCCGGAGGCGGACGACGTCATGCTCTGGGCGACGCGGGCCGGGGACGCACCCGCCGCCTGAGCCGCTCAGGATCCACGACGCACGAGGAACCGGAGGGCCGTTCTCGGCCCTCCGGTTCACTCGCGGCTCGGTATGGGTCAGCTGTAGTACTGACCGTAGTAGCCGCCGAGGGAATCCTGGTACCCCGCGTCGAACCCTCGGTCGGGATCGAACTCGGGGCTGTTCTTGATCTCCTCCTTCGTCCGATCCACGAACACGGCCTGCTCGTCGAGGTCGATCCGCTCCACGGTCTGCGCAGGAAGGAGCACCTTCCGGCCGAAGATCCACGGACCGGTGTCGACCACGATGTAGCTCTTGCCGGCATCGGCGGTCGACTCGTCGACCTTCCCGATGCTGCCGTCGCGAGCCTCGACACGGAAACCGGTGAGCTCGACAGCGGGCTCGAGCACCACCGCGGTGCGATACGTCCACATCTCCTTCATGGTCCACCTCCTAGGGATCGAGAACCGCCACGTTGACGGCCTCTGTCTCGCCGCTACCCGCGACGCCATGTCGAGAAACGCGCTCGATCGGGTTCACCGGGCGGATGTCGCGGGTACGGACCCGAGAGGACTGGAAGGGAGACGATCCGAGGGATGGGATGGTTGTGGAGATTCTTGCCGGTCGGCCGGCTGGCGACGGTGTGGTGGGCGTGGCGGAATCGTCGCGAGCTCGGCCGTTGGTTCGGGTTCGCATGGCGCGCCGTGCCGCCGTCGACGACCGACCGGGGCGACCTCATCGCGGAAGCCCGGCTCCGCACGGCGTTCGCGAGAGACGCCCGCACCCGCGGCGCCCCCTCGCTGACCATTCGTGTGCACGCGCGAACCGCCTTCCTCGAAGGCAGCCTTCCGCCTGACGTCCACGACGTCGCGTACTCGATCGCGCGAGGCACGACCGGGGTGCTCCGGGTCGAGTGCGCGATCCGCGATCGTGGTCGCCGACGGACGCCGATGACCCAGCTCATCACGACGTGGCCGCGCTCCCCCCTCCCCCACCCGATCGTCACTCGGCGAGATCGATCTCCTGATCCATCTCGTCGGGCGGGAGCGTGCCGACCGTTCCGCGCCGGATCGCGCGGAGGTAGAGGATCAGGATCGGCAGCCGCAGCAGACCGGCGAACGAGAGGGCCCACGGCACCGAGACCGCGCTCGCGACGCCGCCCACCGCCGGCCCGGCCATCGCCTGACCGACGGCGTCGGCCTGTCCTCCCATCGAGTTGATCGTGGCCCGGGTGGCCGGGTCGAGCCCCTGGTTGATCCACGCGGTGAACACCGGAGCTCGCAGGCTCCGGAGGCCGCCGACGATCCAGAAGAGGATGGCCGCCCACCAGAAGCTGCCGACGAAGGCGAACCCCACGACGCTCGCGATCAGCAGCACGTCGACGACGGCGAGGAGCCTCGCGACGTGACCGTGACCCTCCAGGTGACCCCGGCGCCGCACGTAGGCGAGCGCCGCGATGCCCAGCACCAGCCCCACGCCGTCGAGGATGCCGAACCACACGATCGGCTCGAGGTCGCCGAGCGAAGGCAATCCGATGCCGCGGAGGAGCTGGAGGTCGGACAGGCGGTCCCACCCCTCGGTCGAGGCCCCGTGCAGGGCGGCCGTCGCCGAGGATCAGGAGCAAGATGTGATGAGCGCGGACCTGTCGGACCGCGTCCCGCAACGTGACGCGCATCGAGTGTCGGAGCTTCGCCCCGGCGTCCCGGACGGGGCGCCGGGTCTCCGTCATCCCGACCGAGAGCGCGACCCCCAGGGCCGCGTATCCGACACCGCAGATCGAAGATCGGAAGCCGGAGCGCGATCGACGCGAGCGCCACGCTCCCCGCGATCCCCACCAAGCGCCCCGCCGTTGAAGAACTGCTCGCTTCGCACGTACAGCGGTCGCGCCGCATCCTCGCCCACCTCATCGGTGAGCCAGGCGACGTCCGCGCCGCTGACGAACGTCGCCGACACGCCGTAGAGGACCTGTGACAGGGCTGCGACCCCGAAGGAGTCGGCAGACCCCAGCATCACGAAGGCGACACCGGTCCCCACGTAGCCGATCACGATCGACCACTTCCGGCTGATCGTGTCGGCGACGATCCCCGTCGGGACCTCGAACAGGAGATACGACACCTCGAGGATCGTGCCCATCAGCACGAGCTGGAGCGGATCCAGGCCGACCTGCAGGATCAGGAAGAGGCTGTAGACCGTGCTGTCGAGGTGGAAGAGGAAGCCGTCGACCGTCCACATCGCGAGCCAGATCGGTCCCGGCCCGCCAACGGCCCACGTGCGATCGGCTCGTGTCGGTCGGCGCGCCGAGAGGCATCCAGCACTCCAGGACCGCGCCCTCGCCTGGTCCGCTGTGGACACGACACCAGCCCCCGGCGAGCTCCGCACGTTCGGTGACGGTGATCAGTCCGAGATGACCGGGCGGCGCCTTCTCCGACGGGTCGAACCCGTCGCCGTCGTCCGCGATCCGCAAGAGGAGCCCGCCGTGCATCGAGGTCAATCGGACGTCGACATGGGTGGCGTTCGCGTGTTTCCGCACGTTGCTCACCCCTTCCTGCGCGATCCGATAGAAGGAGACCCGCGCTTCCTCGGCCGGCTCTTCGTCCAGCTCGTTGATCACCTCCCAGGACCACCCGGTCTCCTTCGCCGAATGCTCCAGGTACATCCCGATCGCCGGGGTGAGCCCCTCGAGGTCGAGCGCCACCGGCCGGAGCTCGAACAGGAGGTTCCGGAGACGATCGATCGCGGAGCGAAGCTCCTCCGCCAGCTCGCCGATCTCGTGCGCGTCCACGCGCTCGGGACGAGCAAGCAGCAGTTGGAGGCGCATGTCCACGGCGCTCATCACCTGGATGGGGTCGTCGTGGATGTCGGCGGCGATCCGTCGGCGCTCCTCCTCCTGCGCGTTCTCGATCAGCTGAGCGAGCTCGCGGCGCTGCGCCACCATCCGATGCACCTCCTCGAGGGTGGAACGGAGCTGCCGCTCGGCCTGCTTCTGCGGCGTGATGTCCATCATCACGCCGCGCCAGTACACGACCGTGCCGTCCTCCGCCCTCTCCGGCACCGCCTCGTCGCGGATCCACACCTCGCGGCCCGCCTTCGAGAGGATCCGATACTCGGCAACGAACGGTTCCGCGCGGGCGTTCGTGGCGCGGTGCTCCTGCACCACCCGCTCGCGATCCTCCGGGTGGATGGAACGCACCCAGAGCTCGGCGTCCTCCATCCATTCTCGGGCGCTGTAGCCGAGCAGCTCGACGATCTGTGGGCTCGTGTAGAGATTGGTCGAGAGCTCGTCCGGCCGGTCGATATACAGGATCGCGGGCGAGCCTTCGACCAGTTTCCGGTACGCGTCCGGATGCAGCTCCTGCGGAGGCCATCCCGTCATGCCGCTCACAGCCTCGAGATGATCGCGGCGAGGAGGGCCGTCCGAGGCACGATGCTCGAGAGGTCCACCCACTCGGCCGGTCCGTGGTCGTCGCCCCCGATCGGTCCCAGCCCGTCGATCGTGGGCGTGCCGGCGGCACTCGTCGTGTTCGCGTCGGAGGCGCCGCCGGTCGCGGCATCGTGCAGCTCGAACCCGAGTTCCGAGGCGGCGCCGACGGCGATCTCGACGAGTCGGCGCCCACCTTCGCCCTTCTCCATCGGACGATGCCAGCCGTGGGCGTCGATCGTGATCCGCACGTCGGGAACGGTCGCGTCGGCGCAGATCCGCTGGACCTCCGCCTCCGCCTCCTCGAGCGTCGCGAGCTCCGGCGAACGCAGGTCGACCTGCAGCTCGCATCGCTCCGCGACCACGTTCGAACGCGTGCCGCCTCGGACGACGCCGACGTTCGAGGTCACACCGGGCCAGCGGCCGTTGAGACCTTCGAGCGCGAGGATCGTGTGCGCGGCCTGCAGGACCGCGTTGCGCCCCTTCTCCGGCTCGACGCCCGCGTGCGCCGCCCTCCCCTCGATCGTGATCGTGAAGTCCGTGATCCCCTTGCGCGAGGAGACGATGTCACCGTTCGCGCGCGCTCCCTCCAGGACGAGGGCGGCATCGTGTGCGGGAGCGAGCTCGCGGATGATCGGCCCCGAGTACGGGGATCCGATCTCCTCGTCCGGGTTGCAGATGTACGTGATCGTCCCGAAGGAATCGGAACCGAGGTCCTGCAGGACATGGGTCGCGAAGAACCCGGTGAGCAAACCTGCCTTCATGTCGGAGACCCCCGGGCCACGAGCGATGTCGCCGTCGACGGAGAAGGGTCGGTCCGACGCGGTCCCGTCGTCGAAGACGGTGTCCATGTGGCCGACCAGCAGGATGTTGGGCCCGCCCGCGCCCCGGAGCGTACCGATGACGAGGTCGCCGAGCCGAGGCTCCCCGTCGTGCGGCCGTCGGTCGACCTCCCACCCGTGGTCCAGGAAGCGTCGCTCGCACATGTCCGCGATCTGGTTCACGCCCTGCGGGCGAGTAGGAACCGCAGTCGACGTTGACCATGGTCTCGAGCACGTCGAGGAGCTCCGGGTACATCGCCTGGGCGCGATCGCGGAGCGTCTGGACATCCATGGGTGACGCCGACGCTAGCATGAGCCGCTCGCGGTGAAGGGAGACGGGTGACGCGAGAGGCGCTCGGCGCCGTGGTGGATGCGATCGGCCACGACGTACGTATCGAGGACCTGCAGATCGACGCTCCCGAGGCCGGTGAGGTGCTCGTTCGGCTGGTCGCCAGCGGGGTCTGTCACTCGGACCTTTGGGCCATCGCGAACGGGAACTGGGGGGCGCCGTTCCCGATGCTGCTCGGCCACGAGGGAGCCGGGTTCGTCGAGGAGGTCGGCGAGGGCGTGGAGACGCCTCGCGTGGGCGACCCCGTCGTGCTGGCATGGGCGGTGCCGTGCGGCTCCTGTGGGCCCTGCCGGCGCGGCGTCCCGCGCCGATGCTCCCATGCGTGGCTGCAGCCTCCGCGCGTCCGCCGGGCGCGGGACGCCGCGACGCTCGCGGGGACGCTCTCGCTGGGCACGCTCGCCACCCACACCGTCGTCCATGCGGCGCAGGCGATCCCGATGCCACCGGAGCTCCCGCTGCGGAGCGCGTGCCTCCTCGGCTGCGGGGTCTCGACCGGGGTCGGCGCGGCGATCCAGACGGCGAAGGTGTGGCCCGGCGCCCGCGTCGCCGTGATCGGCCTCGGAGGGATCGGTCTCGCGGCGCTGCAAGGAGCGAGGATCGCGGGCGCCGAGCGGCTGATCGCCGTGGACGTCGCCGCCCCGAAGCTGGCGTGGGCCGAGCGCTTCGGCGCGACCGACACGATCGACGCGTCGACCGTCGACGCCGTCGCGGCGGTTCGTGACCTCACGCGGGGCGACGGCGTCGACTTCGCGTTCGAGGCCACCGGCATCCCCACCGTGGTCGCGCAGGCCGTGGCGATGCTCGACTACGCGGGCGTCGCCGTCGCGATCGGCGTGCCGCCGATCCCCGCCGAGGTCACGCTCGCGTGGAACGGAACCGACGACGCCGCCTACCCGCGGAAGACGTCGCTGCTGATCACGGACGGTGGCGACCCGATCCCGTCGGAGGACTTCCCCGAGATGGCCCGCTGGGCGCTCGAGGGACGGCTGGACCTCGACGGGATGGTGACGCGCGAGCTCCGCCTCGACGATCTCGACGAGGCGTTCCGCGCGATGCTCGCCGGCGAGGTGATCCGCTCCGTCGTGGTGTTCGACCCGTGACCGGCACGCTCGGAACCCAGCGAGCGGCGCGCGGCGATCTGAACGTCTGGTGGCGGTTCGGCGTGCCGATCGTGGTACTGATCGTGCGCGCGCTGTTCCGCGTCCGGGTGACCGGCATCCACCACGTGCCGCTGGAGGGACCGGCGATCGTCGCCTTCGTCCACGTGAGCGTCCTCGACGGACCCTGCCTCGCCGCCGAGGTCGCATGGCGCCGCCGGCGCACCGTGCGGTTCCTCGTCGCGTCGGAGATCTTCGACCAAACCGTGAGCGGCTGGTTCCTCCGCAGCTACCGACAGATCCCGGTCCGTCGCGGCAAGCAGGACGCCGGCGCGCTCGAGGAGGTCATCGCCACGATCCGTCGGGGCGCGGTCGCCGCGATCGCCCCGGAGGGGACCGTGAACCCCACGCCGGGAGAGCTCCAGCGGATCCGGAGCGGGATCGCTCGTATCGCCCTGCCCACCGGCGCGCCGGTGATCCCGGTGGGGATCTGGGGGACGCAGCGCCGATGGTCGAAGGCGGGCCGGCAGTGGGGGCGCCCGTTCCGGCCTCGCCTGGGCTTCGCGTTCGGACCCGCGATCGACCCCAGTGGCGACGTCTCCGAAGAGGACGACATCGATGCGTTCGTGGCCCAGGTCGGCGAGGCGCTCGAGCGCCAGCTCACCGAGGCGCGCGCGCTGGCAGGTGATCCCGCTTGAGCGAGACGACAGCGCGCGACGACCGCTACCGGCGCAAGCTGCTCCGGCTCCTGTCGTCGGCCACGTTCTTCGAGGGCTACGACAACTTCGTCCTCTCGTTCGTGCTGGCCCTGGTGCTCGTCGACCTCGGCGGCACCGAAGCGCAGGCCGGGGCGATCCGGGCGATCGTGGGCCTCGGCGCCGCCGTCGGCTTCCTCCTGTCCGCCCAGGCCGACCGGATCGGTCGTCGCCGGCTCCTGCTGATCACGATCGTCGGCTACACGGCGTGCGCCGCGCTCACCGCGGTCTCGCCGAACCTCGCGTTCCTGACCGGCGCACAGTTCCTCTCGCAGATCTTCCTCGCATCCGAGTGGGCCGTCGCGATCACGATCGTGACCGAGGAGTTCCCACGGGAGCAGCGAGGACGTGCCCTGGGGATCGTGACCTCGATGAACACCCTCGGCGGGATCGCCGTGGGACTCCTCGCGTTCGGCTTCAGCGTGCTCCCGTTCGACGTGTCCTGGCGCGCCTACTACGTGCTGGCGCTGGTGCCGCTCGTGATCGTGGCGATCGGTCGTCGATCGATGCTCGAGACGGAGCGGTACACGGCCGTGCGTGCGAGCGCGGTGTCCGCGCGGCTGAACCACACGGGGTTGCTCGAGCCGTGGAAGCCCGCGTTCCGCTCCGACGTCCTCGCCGTCGGCCTCGTGACGTTCTTCCGCCACGCGGTCGCGGCGGCCGCCGCGTTCTGGTGGGCCTACTACGCCCAGCAGGAGGTCGGGATGTCCGTCTCCACCTCCGGTCTCTACCTCGCCGCGGCCGGCGTCCTGGGAGCGGTCGGGTTCATCGTCGCCGGGCGGCTGATGGACCGACACGGGAGGAAGCCGGTCTTCCTCGCGTACATGGTCGGAACGCTGGTGTTCGGGACATGGCTCTTCCAGATCCACGACCCCGGGCTGATGCTCCCGGTCCTGTGTCTCGCGATCTTCTTCGGGCTCGGGTCGGTTGCCGTGACGTCCGCGTTCGCCACCGAACCGTTCCCCACGTACGTACGGAGCCGCGCCGCGGCATGGTGCCGCAACGCGTTCGAGATCCCGGGTGGGATCGTCGCGCCCCTCGTCGTCGGGATCCTCGGCGACCACGTCGCGGGGCCGATCGGATCGATCGGCGACGCGATGTCGCTCACGACGGTGGCCCTGATCATCCCGACGATCTGGATCGCCTGGCGATACGTGCCGGAGACGAAGAACGCGAACCTAATCGCGATGGACGAGGCGGTGACGGCGTGAAGCGATGCCTGGTCGCCGCAGCGCTGTTCCTCTTGTTGCTTCCCGGTTGCTCGAGCCAGGAGCGCCCGGAGGGGATCGTCGAGCGATGGCTCCTCGCCCTCAACCAAGGGGCGCGGGAGAACCGCTTCACTACGCAGACCTCGACCTCACGAACGCCCTCCTCCCCGATTGGCGGGCGGCGGAGCCCGGCACGCTCGACGTGATCGAGGTCGGCAAAGGGGTCCCGTGCGGACGAGGACCGACCGGCTCGCGAGACGAGGGTGCCCTTCCGAGTCGAGTTGGACGACGGAGGCGAGCAACGCTGGACGCCTCCGTCGTCAGCGGGTCCCCATCTGGCAGTCCGCGTCTGCGCGTCGGCCCTCGTCGCCCCCGACGAGACCCTCGCCCCTCCCCTCCGAGGGCGGCGCCCCGATCGGAAGTGCCCACGTGCCAGGCTGGCTCATCGCAGCCGGCTTGGCCTCATGCGCTCATCGTCGCTGGGCGCTGATGCGCACTCGCCCGGCGCCGACGACCTGATTAGGCCGGGGAGCATCTCGGGTACGGAGGGGACGGAGGTGGTCTCCGATGATGAGTCCCTGGGCATATCCAGAGAATCGCTACTACTACGAGTGGTACGTGGATGAGGCGACCGACGAGCGATCGGACGGCGAGATCAAGCAGGATCTCCTCGACAGGATCCGGACGGGGCCGTACGCGGACCACTACGACATCGAGGTCGACGTCAAGAAGGGCGTCGTGATCCTCACCGGCACCGCGAGGACCTCGGTCGCGAAGCGCGCTGCGGGCGATGACGCTTGGGACACCCGTGGCGTCACCGACGTCAGCAATCAGATCCAGGTCCGGACTACGGTGCCGGTCACCTAGAACGTCTTCCACGAACGAAGAGGCGGGCCCCCGATGGGAGCCCGCCTCGATGCTGCTGAAGGGTGTCCGGCCGGCTTACCCGCCCAGCGCCACACCCGTGATCAGGTTGGAGTCGCGGAGCTTGCGCAGCGCCTCGCGCTCGATCAGGCGGACCCGCTCACCGGAGAGACCGAGCACCTTGCCCGTCTCCCGCAGCGACAGGGGCTGGCCGTTCTCGAGCCCGTACCGCAGCGCCACGACGTGGCGCTCGCGCTCGTCGAGCACCTTGTCGACGGCCCCGCCGATCTCCTCGCGGAGCAGCTGGTCCTCGACCTCGGCGAACCCTGCCTCGGAGTCGATCTCCTCGATCAGGTCACCCAGCTCGGTGTCCTCGCCGACCGGCGACTGGAGGGACAGCGGCTCGCGCCGGCCCATCTCCGTGAGGTCGTCGATCTCGTCGACCGTGGTGTCGAGGGCCTTCGCCAGCTCCTCACGAGAGGGCTCGCGTCCCATCGACTGCGCGAACTGGAAGCGGGTGCGGTTCAGCTTCCGCAGCCGGTCGTGGATGTGGACCGGAAGGCGGATCGAGCGCGAGCGATCGGCGATCGCCCGCGTGATCCCCTGACGGATCCACCAGGTCGCGTAGGTCGAGAACTTGAACCCGCGCCGCCAGTCGAACAGCTCCACGGCCCGCATCAGGCCGATGTTCCCTTCCTGGATCAGATCGAGGAGGGGAAGACCCTGGCCCTGGTACTTCCGGGCCACGGAAACGACAAGACGAAGGTTCGCCATGATGAAACGCTGACGCGCGGCCTCGGCCGTGCGGATGTCACGGCGGGCCTTCGCGATGCTCTTCTCGGACCGGAGACGACCGGCGCGGAGGCGATCCTCCGCCTCCTTGCCCGCCTCGATCGTCATGGCGAGTTCGACCTCTTCCTCCTTGGTGAGCAGCGGCTCTCGAGCCGCGGCCTCGAGGTAGAGGCGAAGGTCATCAGCGTCGTCGGTCCCCAGGGGACGCGCCGGCTCAGGCAATTCGTATCACGCTCCTCCCCAGGTCCGTACCCGCTCCGCGCTGGTCGTACCCGGGCTCTCGGTTGTTCGTCCGAGCGACCACGTAGGCAGAGTGAACTAGACGCCTCCCCGGTCGCTCGATCCCATGGTAGGGGCCTCTTCCTTTCCTGTAAAGCCAGACCCGTGTGGCGGTCTTGTGAAAAAACCCCTGCCGCGCACGGCTTGCGGGCCTGTCCAGCATGGTTACCCGCTCCTTGCAACACCAAACGCCGCTCAGAGATTTCACCTGAGTTCCGCTCTTCTGACCCGGGGTCAGGCCGAGTCCGCCGCTTGTGCTTCCCGGACGGTCTCCCGTAGCGTTCCGCGTATGAGCTCGGGATCGCCGCCCATTCCTCCCCGCCCGGATCTGTCCACCTGGGGGGCACCGACGGGCCGGGCGACATGGCGCCACGGTGAGCCCGGCCGGATGGGAGCGACGCGGATCGTGGGAGCCGGGCTCCGGCTGTGGGCGGAGAACTGGGTCCCCTGGTTCGTCGTGACCCTCGCCCTGACCGGCGTGATCGCCGTCGTCACGGCCGCCGTCGACCCGTGGTCGGCCGTCGCCGGCATGACGATCTGGATCGGCGCGCGCCCCACGTACCGCCCCGATCCGAACGCGCTCGCCGTCGTGCTCACCTTGGTGAACGCGTTCCTCCTCAGCCCTTGGGAACTCGTGATCCTCACCAACGCGGCCCTGCGCGCGACGTACTCCGATCCGATCAGGGGCTCCGCGCTGATCGGGCGAACGATCATCGGGGTCCGTTCGCTCCTGTGGATCTTCGTCGTCCTGCTCCTCTTCGCCGCCCCGTTCTTCATCGTCCTGGGGCTCATCGTCCGGGCGATGCGGTCGACGGATGCCCAGGGCGTGCTGCTGTTGATCCCCTTCGCGATGTTGCTCGTGGTCCTGCCGAGACTGGCGACCCTGGCGCACGTGTTCGTCGGTGAGGACGCGAGAGGGTCGAAGGCTGTCGCCGGGGCATGGCGCCTGTCGAGTGGGGCGTGGGCAACCTCCGCGGGAGCGATCGTGCTCTCATTCCTCATCGCGCTCGCCGTGACGATCCTGCCGGGGTTGATCGTGGCCGAGGTGTTCCCGAGACCTGAGGTGAGCGACGCGGTCGCTCGGACCATCGTGCAGTCGCTCCTCAACGCCGTGGTGACGCCGATCGGGATCGCGATCGTGACCGTGCTCTATCTGGAGCTCCGCGCGAGGGCAGGGCCCCTCGATCAGGCCGAGCTCCGAAGGAACCTCGCTCGGTTCGACTGACGGCCACTCGACCCATCGGGTCTCGCGTCCCGGCTACCCTTCGCGAGGATGGATCTCCCGGAGCTCCGAACCGTCGACCTGGACGGCCCGATCGCCTACCGAGCGTGGGACGGCCCCTCCGACACCGCCTTCGTGCTCGTCCACGGGCTCGGCGCGTCGCACCTGTCGTGGGCCCAGGTCGCGGAGGGCCTCTCGGGCCTGGGCCGCGTGGTGGCGATCGACCTTCCCGGCTTCGGAGCTTCCCCACTCTCCGGCCGAGGTGCGGGCCTCATGGATCAGCGACGGACGCTGTCCCGTCTCATCGAGTGGATCGACGCCGGCCGGGTCGTCGTGTGCGGGAACTCGATGGGAGGCGCGACCGCGATCCTGCAAGCCGCGGTCGAGCCCACGACCGTGCAGGGGATCGTGCTCACGAACAGCGTGTTCCCCTGGCGGTTCTCGGCCCTCCCGCATCCCCTGGTCCTGGCCGCGTTCGGGGTCTACGCCACTCCCCGCCTCGGGGAGGGGGCCGTCACATGGCGCCTGCGCGAGATGGATCCCGAGCAGATGGTTCGTCTGAGCCTGCGGGTGCTCGCGGCCGACCCGCGGTCCATCCCCGACGACATCGTGCGGATGCTCGTCGACCTCACGCGCGAACGGAAGGACGATCCCGACGTCGCTCGCGCCTTCCTGGAGGCGGCTCGATCGATGCTCCGCCTCGGGCGCCGGCCCGAGGTGTCGCGGCGCGCCCTGGAGCACATCACGTGCCCCGTGCTCCTCGTGCACGGTCGCCGGGATCGTCTCGTCCCCGTCGCGTTCGCGGAGGCGGAGCTGGCGCGGCACGCGGCGTGGCGAGGACGGTTCTTCCGGGATCTCGGACACATCCCACAGATGGAAGCGCCGGGCAGATGGCTGAGCGAGGTGGCCGACTGGTTCGCCGACACGTTCGACTAGGCGCCTCCGGCGCGACGCGGCTACGCTCCCGCAGGTGACCAGCAGACCCACCGCGGCGCAGCAACTGCAGGACCTCGCGCGCCTGCGCCGCGTTCGCGACCGGATCGACCGCGAATACGCGCAGCCGCTGGACGTCGAGGCGCTCGCGCACGGCGCGCACATGTCGGCCGGGCACCTCAGCCGCCAGTTCCGGCTCGCCTACGGCGAGTCTCCCTACAGCTACCTGATGACGCGACGCATCGAGCGCGCCATGGCGCTGCTGCGCGGCAGCGGCCTCAGCGTCACCGAGATCTGTTTCGAGGTCGGCTGCTCGTCGCTGGGCACCTTCAGCACCCGCTTCACCGAACTGGTCGGCATGCCGCCCAGCGCCTACCGGCGACACGAGGCGGGGGCGATGGCCGGCATACCGCCGTGCGTGGCGAAACAGGTGACCAGACCGATCAGGGATCGAGAAGCGCCGCTCGGCGAGCCGCACGTAGCATGACCGGCATGGACATCACGATCCACCAGACCATGCTCCCGCACGACGATCCGGACGCGTCCCTTGCGTTCTATCGCGACACCCTCGGCTTCGAGGTCCGCAACGACGTCGAGTACGGCGGGATGCACTGGATCACGGTCGGTCCCCCCAACCAGCCCGACACGGCCATCGTCCTGTACCCACCGGCCGCGTCCCCCGGCCTCACCGACGACGAGCGCCGCACGATCTCCGAGATGATGGCCAAGGGAACGTTCGCCTCGATCAACCTGGCCACCGCCGACCTCGACGAGCTCTTCGAGCGGCTGCAGGCCAGCGACGCCGAGGTCGTCCAGGAGCCGATCGACCAGCCGTACGGGCTTCGCGACTGCGCCTTCCGCGATCCCGCGGGCAACCTGATCCGCATCCAGGAACTGCGCTAGCCGCCCTTCCCCAGACCGGTCAGGAATCGAGAAGCGCCAGTCCTCGAGCCGCAGCTAGTTTGGGGGCCGACGGACGATGGATCGTTCTGCAGAGGAGGAAACGATGAGCGCGAAGAAGGCGACGAGCACATCCGCCAAGAAGACCGGCGCGACCAAGGGATTCACGGCCGATGAGCGGGCCGCGATGAAGGCGCGGGCCCAAGAGCTGAGGGCGGAAGAGCGCGCGAGCAAGGACAAAGCCGACGGGGAACGCGACCTCCTCGCGGCGGTCGCCGAGATGAAGGGCAACGATCGCGCGATGGCGAAGCGGCTCCATGCGATCATCACCGAGTCCGCGCCGGACCTCTGGCCGAAGACCTGGTACGGGATGCCCGCGTACGCCAAGGACGGCAAGGTCGTCTGCTTCTTCAAGAGCGCGGCCAAGTTCAAGTCGAGGTACGCGACGTTCGGCTTCGAAGAGGCGGCGAACATCGACGCAGGCGCCATGTGGCCCACCTCCTGGGCGCTCACGGAGCTGACGGCGGCCGACGAGAAGAAGATCGCCGCGCTCGTGAAGAAAGCGGTGAAGTGAGCCGCGTGCCGACGAAGACGGACAAGAAATCGCCTGAGCCGCCCGTGGCCGACAGCCACGATCTGATCCGCGTGCAGGGCGCACGCGTGAACAACCTCAAGGACGTCAGCGTCGAGCTCCCGAAGCGCCGGCTGACGGTGTTCACCGGCGTCTCCGGCTCGGGCAAGAGCTCGCTGGTCTTCGACACGATCGCCGCAGAGTCGCAGCGGATGATCAACGAGACCTACAGCGCGTTCGTTCAGGGCTTCATGCCGACGCTGGCGCGGCCGGAGGTCGACGTGCTGGAGGGCTTGACGACGGCGATCATCGTGGGCCAGGAGCGGATGGGCGCCAACTCGCGCTCCACCGTCGGGACCGCCACCGACGCCAACGCGATGCTGCGCATCCTCTTCAGCAGGCTCGGGAAACCGCAGATCGGCTCGCCCAACGCGTACTCGTTCAACGTCCCCTCGGTACGGGGCAGCGGAGCGATCACCGTCGAGCGCGGCGCCAAGACGAAGACCGAGAAGGCGACCTTCACCTTGCTGGGCGGCATGTGCCCGCGCTGCGAGGGCACGGGCAACGTGACCGACATCGACCTGAGCCAGCTCTACGACGAGAGCAAGTCGCTCGCCGAGGGCGCGATCACCATCCCCGGCTACACCGCTGATGGCTGGGCGGTGCGGATCTACTCCGAGTCGGGTTTCTTCGATCCCGACAAGCCGATCCGGAAGTACACGAAGAAGGAGCTCCACGACCTCCTCTACCGAGAGTCGACGAAGGTCAAGGTCAGCAACATCAACATGACCTACGAGGGACTGATCCCGAAGGTCCAGAAGTCGATCCTGTCCAAGGACGTCGACGCGATGCAGCCGCACATCCGCGCCTTCGTGGAGCGGGCGGTGACGTTCACGACCTGCCCGGAGTGCGACGGCACCCGACTCAGCGAGGGTGCCCGGTCCTCGAAGATCAAGGGGAAGAGCATCGCCGACGCCTGCGCGATGCAGGTCAGCGACCTGGCCGACTGGGTCCGGAGTCTCGACGAGCCGTCGATGGCCCCGCTGCTCACCGGGCTGCAGCACCTCCTCGACTCGTTCTCTGAGATCGGGTTGGGATACCTCTCGCTCGACCGGCCGTCGGGCACCCTGTCCGGGGGGGAGGCTCAGCGGACCAAGATGATCCGCCACCTCGGCTCGTCGCTCACCGACGTCACCTACGTCTTCGACGAGCCCACGATCGGCCTGCACCCCCACGACGTCCAGCGGATGAACAACCTGCTGCTGCAGCTGCGCGACAAGGGCAACACGGTGCTCGTCGTGGAGCACGATCCGGAGTCGATCGCGATCGCGGACCACGTGGTCGACCTCGGCCCGGGCGCGGGATCGGCGGGCGGCTCCGTCTGCTTCGAGGGCGACGTCGAGGGGCTGCGAGGGAGCGAGACCACGACAGGAACCCACCTCGACGACCGCGCGGCCCTGAAGGGATCGGTGCGTTCGTCGTCCGGCGCGCTGGAGATCCGCGGCGCGACGGCCCACAATCTGCAAGGCGTCGACGTCGACATCCCGCTCGGGGTGCTCTGCGTGGTCACTGGCGTCGCCGGCTCCGGCAAGAGCTCGCTGATCCACGGCTCGGTCGCTGGCCGGGACGGCGTCGTGGTCATCGACCAGAGCGCGATCCGCGGCTCACGACGGAGCAATCCGGCGACGTACACCGGCCTGCTCGACCCGATCCGCAAGGCGTTCGCCAAGACCAACCGCGTGAAGCCTGCTTTGTTCAGCTCCAACTCCGAGGGCGCCTGCCCCACCTGCAACGGCGCCGGAGTGATCTACACGGAACTGGGCTTCATGGACACGGTCGAATCCACCTGCGAGGAGTGCGAGGGGAGGCGGTTCCAAGCGTCGGTCCTGGAGTACACCCTGGGCGGCCGGAACATCGCCGAGGTACTCGCGATGTCGGTGATCGAGGCCGAAGGCTTCTTCGACGACGGCGAGGCCCGCACGCCGGCCGCCCACACGATCCTCGAGCGGCTCGCCGACGTGGGGCTCGGCTACCTCTCGCTGGGACAACCGTTGACCACGCTCTCCGGCGGCGAGCGGCAGCGGCTGAAGCTGGCCGCCCAGATGGGCGACAAGGGGGACGTCTACGTCCTCGACGAGCCGACCACCGGCCTCCACCTGGCCGACGTCGAGCAGCTGCTCGGTCTGTTGAACCGGCTCGTCGACGCCAACAGGTCCGTCATCGTGATCGAACACAATCAGGCCGTCATGGCGCACGCGGACTGGATCATCGACCTCGGCCCCGGCGCCGGGCACGACGGGGGCCGGATCGTGTTCGAGGGCACACCCGCCGACCTCGTCGCCGCCCGCTCCACCCTCACCGGCGAGCACCTCGCGGCCTACGTCGGCGCCTAGGTGCGAGCGGCCTTCGCCAGATCGTCCACCGCCGATTCGATCCCACGAGCCAGGACGGCGATGTCCCGAACCTGGTCCCAATCCGCCGTGAGCCCGAAGGCCATCGTGCCGGCGGCGGACGTGCAGCCGATCGAGAGCCCGCAATCCTCCTTCAGGTTCATCGCCGGATAGCTCGCCTCCATCGGCGCCCCGGCGAGATACAGCGGCACCTGCGGCGCGGGGATGTTCGAGACGACCAGGTTGCACCAGCGAGCCTGCGCGATCAGGCGGGCCGCCGTCGCGTGGAGCGCGGGCGGCGCGTAGGCGCCGAGACCGATGATGGTGTCGGCCCCGACGGCCATCCCGGAGTCCTTGATCCGGGCGGCGGCGGCGCGGACGCGGCCCAGTCGTGTTCGCGCCGCCATCCGCCCGACCGGGACGTCGATGAAGACGGGCGCGATGCGGTTCGTGATGTCGCCGCTGTCGCCGGGCGAGCGCACGGACACGGGCACCATCGCGCGGAGCGTCCGGCCCTTCGTCGGCTCGCCTCTGCTCTCGAGCAGGACGTGGACGCCGCCCGCGACCGCCGAGAGCACGACGTCGTTCACGGTGCCTCCGAGTCGTTCCTTGATGGTCCGGAACACCTCGAACGGCCGCTCGGCGGTCGCGAAACGGCGGTTGGGACCGACCTTCCCGTCGAAGGGTCCGCGAGGCGGCGTGCCCATGCCGGCCACGGTGCGGAGGGCGTCGGCGGTGGCGGCGGCGGCTTCGGCGAGGATCCGCGGCTGGCGCGCCACGTGCGTGAGGCCCTGGAGCGGGTGGAGGACCACCTCCTCCATCGCGTCGCGGATCAGGTCCTGCACGGCGGGAGCGGGCTCGGCCGTCCAGGCCGCGTTCGGTGCCCCGAGCGGTGCGTCCGGCGCGAGGTCGAACAGCGCCGACGCGATCATCATCCCGCCGATGCCGTCCGCCATCGCGTGATGGAGCTTCAGCAGGATCGCCGTCCGGCCCTCGGAGAGGCTCTCGAAGACGTAGAGCTCCCAGAGCGGCTTCGTGCGGTCGAGCGGACGGGACAGGACCCGCCCCACCGCGCGTTCGAGCTCGAAGCGCCCGCCCGGCGACGGCACGGAGGCACGGCGGAGATGGAAGTCGAGGTCGAACCGCTCGTCGTCGACCCAGACCGGCCGTGGACAGGTTGCCGGGTACCGGGAGCAGCTTCCTCCGCAACCGAGGGGCGAGCTGGAGCCGCGCCTCGACGACGCGCTCCACGTCGTCGTAGGCGAGCGACGAGCCGTCCTCGCGACGCCCGAACACGGACAGGCCGGCGACGTGCATGTGCACGCCCGGCTTCTCGAGGTAGAGGAAGCTCGCGTCGAGCCCCGACAATCGCTCCGCGGGCATCCGCCCATGCTAGGGTCCGGCGCGATGCGCCGCCTCGCGACCGCCGTGGCGCTCGCCGCCCTGTTCGTGCTGTCGGGCATGCCGGCCGAGGCGCAGGATCCCGCAGACGACGGCCTACGGCGCATCCGTCTCCGCGATCGACAACGTGTTCACGCCCGAGATCGTGCCGGATCGAGCCCGGCGAGACGGTCGAGTGGACGATGGACGGTCGTTCTCCGCATACCGTCGAGGCGGACGACGGCTCGTGGGATTCGGGGAACCTCGAGCCCGGTGCCGAGTTCGCGCACGCGCTTCGGGGACGCGGGCGTCTACGCCTTCTTCTGCCGCTACCACGGGCGCTCCGGGATCGGGATGGCCGGCACCATCGTGGTCGGCGACGCCCCGCTCCCCGGCGGCGGCGCGCCGGGCCCGGTCCGAGCCCGAACGGACCCGCGGATACCGTCCGGGTCCCGCAGGACGCCACGACGATCCAGGAGGCCGTCGACCGCGCGCAGCCCGGCGGGCTCGTCCTGATCGACCCCGGGGTCTACCGCGAGGCGGTGGTCGTGACGACCCCGTACCTGACGATCCGAGGCATGGACCGCAACGACACGATCCTCGAGGGGGACTTCGAGCTGGCGAACGGGATCCACGTGATCGAGGCGGACGGCGTCGCCGTCGAGAACCTCACCGCGCGCCACTACCTCCTGAACGGCTTCTACTGGTCGGACGTGCTCGGGCTTCCGCGGCTCGTACCTCACGGCGCACACGAACGGCGACTACGGCATCTACGCGTTCGGGTCGCGATGGGGCCAGTTCGATCGACTCCTACGCCAGCGGCTCCCCCGACGCGGGCTTCTACATCGGTGCGTGCCAGCCCTGCGACACGGTGATCACCGACGTGCTCGCGGAGCACAACGCCCTCGGGTTCTCCGGGACGAACGCCGGCGGCAACCTCGCGATCGTGAACAGCGAGTGGCGCGAGAACCTCGCCGGGATCGTGCCGAACACGCTCGACTCCGAGCCGTTCGCGCCCCAGGACGACGTCGTGATCGCCGGGAACCACGTCCACCACAACGACTCGACGACGGTGGACGCGAAGGCCTACGAGTACGTCCCGTTCGGGATGGGGATCGTCATCGCCGGGGGACGGGCGAACCGGGTCGTCGGGAACCTCGTCGAGGACCAGGCCACGTACGGGATCGCGATGATCCCGATCCGTGGACACCAACTTCTGGCCCTCGGGCGGGAACGAGGTCCGTGACAACGTCGTGCGGAGGAGCGGGCGGGCCGATCTGGCGCTGGCGGCGCCGTCCGCCGGCGACGACTGCTTCGAGGGCAACGACTCGGCGACGAGCCAGCCGCCCGCCATCGAGCTCCTCTTCCCGTGTCGCGGCTTCCGGCCGTTCGCGGGCGGCGGCAGCATGGGCCCGACGGTGAACGTCCTCGCCCGGTTCATCGATTCGCTCGACGGCGAGTTCCCGCACGGGGACTGGCGCGAGCAGCCGGATCCTCCGGCGGACCTTCCCGACATGCCCGACGACCCGGTCACGGCGCCCCCGAACCCCGCGATCCCCGGGGAGGCCGTGCCCGAGATCTATCGCATCCGCGACGTCGCGGACATCCGCCCCTCCGGCGGACCCGAGATCAGCCAGGAGGTCAGCCTCATGGGAGTTCCGCTCATCGCCACCAGCTGGTGGAGCCTGCTCCTCGGGCTCTACGGCTACATCCTGCCGTTCGTCCTGTACGCGTCGTGGGTGGCGATCGCGATGTGGGATCTGATCCGCCGCGACGCCGACGCGATCACCGAGCGTGCCAGGTGGATGGCGATCGTGCTGCTCGTGCCGTTCGTGGGTCCGCTGCTCTACTTCGCGTTCGGGCGATCGCCGATCCCGGCGCAGCTCCGCTTGATGCTCACCGCCGGCGGCGTGATCGCCTACCTCGTGTTCCTGGCGCTAGGCGTCGTCCTGGGCGGGTGACGAGTCCTCGAGCTGGATCCGCATGCGCTTGTAAGCTCTTGCCCTTCGACTCGGTCTTGACGACCCGAACGTGACCGATCTCGCCGGTGGCCCTCACGTGCGTCCCGCCGTCGGCCTGCTTGTCGATGCCCTCGATGTCGATCACGCGGATCGGGTCGACCGTCTCTGGGATCAGGCTGACCTTCGTCCGGATCAGGT
>CAVQEW010000001.1:0-119384 GCA_963711655.1 uncultured Actinomycetota bacterium | reverse complement strand
GAACAGCGCCGCCGGTCCGATGGCCCGGGCAGCAAACGGCCGCCGAGCAGCTTGAGCGAGATGCTTCCGAGATCGGGCGCGCGCAGCATGGTGCCGACGCGGCGCGACAGCCACGGCATCAGGTGCTTCTCCTCTGCCTTGCACCTCGATCGGATGACGCACCTCGCGCGATGTAGAGCCGATGCGCACTGAGCGCTTCGGTGGCGAAGATTTCGATCTCGTTGGCGCGGCGGCCGATGCGCCGTGCGCCATCCAGCCGGCGACCGCCGCCGATCAGGAACGCGGTCGACCGCTGCGGCCGCCGCGATCGCTGGCCACGAGCGCCGGCTGCGGATGAGCTTGTCGAGTCGAAGCGCGCCGGAACCGGCTCGTGACGATATCGCCATAGCGCGCGCGGATGGTGTCGGCCTGGGCGCGCCATGCGGCGACGCGGGCGGCATCCTCGGGATGCGTGGCCAGCCAGGCCTCGACCGCTTCACGCCGGTCCGCCGGAATTCGCCATCCACATAGGCGTGGAGCTCGTCTTCGGTCACGGGTGAGTTTTGATCGATCATCGTCTACTTCCTTCTTATTTGACGCGGCGAAGCGCCGGGCGCTCGCCGTCGAGATAGGCTTTGATCTGCATGCGCGCGCGCGCCAGCCGCGACATCACGGTGCCGATCGGTACGCCCTGCACCTCCGCGACCTCGCGATAGGTCAGTCCTTCCAGCACGACGAGCAGCAGCGCGGTGCGCTGATCTTCGACCAGCGAGGCAAGCGCGCGCTCGATGTCGCGCGCCGCCCGCTTCCGGGCCGGCGAGGTCGGGCGCGTCGTTATCCTCGATCGGCGTGACGGTCGGCCGCCGGGCCAGCGAGCGCAGGCGGTTGCGGTTGAGATTGGTCAGGATGGTGTAGAGCCAGCTGCGCACCGTCGCCGCCGTGAAACAGATGCTCCGAGCGCAGCGCCCGCACCAGCGTGTCCTGGACCAGATCGTCGGCCAGCTCGGCGTCGCGCGTGAGCGCCCGCGCGTAGCGCCGCAGCGCCGGCACCGACGCCTCGATGCCCTGCCGAAACGACTCACACGCTCCCCCGTTCCGGCGCCGCGCGCGCCCTCGCCGAACGCGCCGAGCCACAGACACGGCGGCGCTTCGCTCGATTTCCGCTTGCGGCAAACGATACCACTCGCGACAACACTGTCAGCCGGCACGTATTCCCCGTCATTGCGCGCAATCGGCGTGCCGCGTGGCGCCTGCTGCTTGAAGGGCCCAGCCCCTATGCCATACGAGGCATGCCGGCCGGCGCCGCGCGAGGAACGACATGGCGGAAGCCTCGGGTCTCATGCGCGGCAAGCGCGGCCTGATCTTGGGCGTCGCCAACAACCGCTCGATCGCCTGGGGCATCGCCAAGGCCTGCCGCGCCCACGGCGCCGAGCTCGCCTTCACCTATCAGGGCGACGCGCTGAAGAAGCGGGTCGAGCCGCTCGCGCAGGAGGTCGGCGGGCTCGTGGTCGGCCATTGCGACGTCACCGATCCCGCGACCATCGACGCCGCTTTCGCGGCGCGTCGCAGGCGAATGGGGCGCGCTCGACTTTCTGGTGCATGCCATCGCGTTCTCCGACAAGGATCAGCTCGACGGCCGCTATGTCGACACCACGGCGGACAACTTCACCAAGACGCATGCTGATCAGCTGCTATTCGTTTACGGCGCTGGCGCAGCGCGCCGAGAAGCTGATGAGCGAAGGCGGCTCGCTGCTCACCCTGACCTATTACGGCGCCGAGAAATGGATGCCGCACTACAACGTGATGGGCGTCGCCAAGGCGGCGCTCGAAGCCTCGGTGCGCTACCTCGCCGCCGACTCGGCACGAAAAATATCCGCGTCAATGCCATTTCCTCGGGTCCGATCAAGACGCTGGCGGCGTCGGGCATCGGCGATTTCCGCTATATCCTGAAATGGAACGAGCACAACGCGCCGCTGCGGCGGAACGTCACCATCGACGAGGTCGGCGACGCCGGGGTCTATTTCCTGTCCGACCTGTCCCGCGGCGTGACCGGCGAGATCATCACGTCGACGCCGGCTATCATATCGTTGGCATGAAGCACCCCGACGCGCCCGACATCGTCGTCGACAAAGAGTGATGGGACGCTGGCTTCAGAAGTCGGTTCCCCATCCCGCTTGCGGCGCTGGTTGACGGTGGTATGCTGGTTTCCGCGAGAGCGACCGAGCTTTCAAGGAAATCGACGACAATGAGCCTTCGGCACGCGCCCTCTACTACGTCCGCCATGGCCTCACCGATTGGAACGTGCAACAACGATTGCAGGGACGTCAGGATGTGCCGCTGAACGAGCGAGGGTCTCGCGCAGGCGGTACGCTGCGGCGAAATCCTGCAGGCATTGTTCGCGCGCGAGCACCGTTTACCCGAGCAGTTAGACTACGTGTCGAGCCCGCTTTGCCGCGCCCGGCAGACCATGGAAATCGTTGCGCGTCACGCTCGGCCTGCAGGCCACCGGCTTACAGCATCGAGGACCGGCTTGCCGAATCGCCTTCGGAGAATGGGAAGGTCTGACCTATGAGCGAGGTTTGGCGCGAGACAAGGACGTTGTCACCAGCGCGTGAAGCCAACAAATTGGGTTTTCTGCCTCCGGGGGCGAAAGCTATGCCCAGCTGACGTTGCGCATGAAAGCCTGGTACCGAGACCGTCCGACAACGAAACCGTGGTTGCCGCTCATGGCGGCACCGCGCGCGCCTCATCGCGCATCTGGCGATCACATCGCCGGACGATGCTACGCACTATTCCATCGAGCACGGGGTCGTCTATGTTTCGAGAAGCGGCTGACCCGCCACGCGTGACCGGTTTTCCGGCCGCAGTTCGACGGTAGCGCAAGACGAAGGTGAGTTGAATTTGACCCCGGCCGGCACGCGGGCTACCACAGCCCGCCGGTGAATACCATGTCGTTCAACACCTTCGGGCAGCTTTTCGGGTCACGACCTTCGGCGAGAGCCATGGGCCGGCGATTGGTTGCGTCGTCGATGGTTGCCCGCCCGGCATCGTGCTTTCGGAGACCGACATCCAGCCTTACCTCGACAAACGGCGCCCGGGGCAGTCGCGCTCACCACCCAGCGGCGCGAGCCGGACGCGGTGAAGATCCTCTCTGGTGTATTCAGCGAGCCGGCGACCGGCGCGCAGGTGACGACTGGAACGCCGATTGCGCTCGTGATCGACAATGTCGATCAGCGCTCCAAGGATTATTCCGATACCAAGGACAAGTACCGGCCAGGGCCACGCCGACTACACCTATGACATCAAATACGGCATCCGCGACTACCGCGGCGGCGGACGCCCAGTCCGCGCGCGAGACCGCCATGCGGGTCGCTGCCGGCGCCATTGCGCGCAAGATCGTTCCCCGACTCGCGGTGCCGGCGCCCTGATTCAAATGGGCGAGCACAAGATAGACCGCGCCCCGATGGAGTCTGGGACGAAATCGACCGCAATCCGTTCTTCTGTCCGGACGTCGAGATGCCCCAAGCTGCTCGAGAGCTACCTCGATGATGTCCGCAAGCGCGGCTCCTCGATTGGTGCCGTCATCGAGGTGGTGGCGGAAGGCGTCCCCGCCGGCCTCGGCGCGCCGATTTATGGCAAGCTCGATGGCGATCTCGCTGCCGCGCTCATGGGCATCAATGCGGTCAAGGCAATCGAGATCGGGAGCAGGCTTTGCCGCCGCGGTGCTCAGCGGCGAGGAGAATGCCGACGAGATGCGCATGGGAAACGACGGCAAGCCGGTGTTTTGAGCGGCATTGCGCGCGCCGTCGAAGTACTCAAGGCCGCGGGCGCGCTGCTGATGTTCCCCGAGGGGAGCCGGATGCATGACGGGGAGTTGCATCCGGCACGGCCCGGAGTGGGAATGATGGCGGTGCAACGCCGACGTCCCGATCGTGCCGTGCTACATCTCCGGCAGCAACCGGCCGGGCAAGTGGTGGTACCGCGGCGCGCGGTGCGCATCTCGTTCGGCCCGGCGCGGCACTGGCGGGAATTGGCGGGCGGACGGCGACCTCAGCCGGGCCGGGCGCTGTACCAGCGGGTCGGGCGATGCGGTGATGCGCGAGATCGCGACCTCAGGAACGAACAACGAGAATCGGCTTCACGCGGCGCGGCCTGATCGCCGCGCCCCTATTCCATGTTCCGAGGAGGCAGCCCGATCATGCTGGAAACGACAGAAAGAACCCTCAACCCCGTGCGGAAGACGCCGCAGCGGGCCCCTCGCACCCCCCCGATCCCGCTCAACGCCGACGAGGAGGACGATCTCACCCCCGAGAAGCGCGCCGAGATGTTCGGCCAGTACGAAGAGTCGCTGCGCTCGATTGGCGAAGGCGAGATCGTGCGCGGCACGGTGCTCGCGATCGACGACAAGGAAGTGCTCGTCGACGTCGGCTTCAAGAGCGAGGGCGTCATCTCGCTCTCCGAGTTCCCGATCCGTCGCAGCATCAAGGTCGGCGACGTCCTCGACGTGTTCCTCGAGAAGATGGAGAACCAGGACGGCCTCGTCGTGCTCTCCAAGCAGCGCGCCGACTTCGTGCGCGTGTGGGATCGCGTCAAGGAAGCCCACGACAACGGCCAGGTCGTCGAAGGCCGGCTGGTGCGCAAGATCAAGGGCGGCGTGGTGGTCGATCTCTACGGCGTCGAGGCGTTCCTGCCCGGCTCGCAGATCGCGCTGCGCCAGGTGCAGAACGTCGACGCGCTGCTCGGCCAGACCGTGCAGGTCAAGATCATCAAGCTCAACAAGCGCCGCCGGAACATCGTGGTGTCGCGCCGCGCGGTGCTCGAGGAGGAGCGCGACCGCATGAAGGCGACGATCCTCAAGGACCTCGCCAAGGACCAGATCCGCGAGGGCCAGGTCAAGAACATCACCGACTTCGGCGCGTTCGTGGACCTCGGCGGCATCGACGGCCTGCTCCACATCACCGACATGTCGTGGGGCCGCGTCGCGCATCCGTCCGAGCTCGTCAAGATCGGCGACAAGGTGCGCGTCAAGGTGCTCAACTTCGATCCCGAGAAGGAGCGCATCTCGCTCGGCCTGAAGCAGCTCGAGGCCTACCCGTGGGAGGGCGTCGAGGAGAAGTACAAGGTCGGCGACCGCGTCAAGGGCCGCGTGGTCTCGATCACCGACTACGGCGCATTCGTCGAGCTCGAGAAGGGCGTCGAGGGCCTGATCCACGTCTCCGAGATGTCGTGGACGCGCCACGTGCGCCATCCTTCCAAGGTCGTGAACATCGGCGACATGATCGAGGCGGTCGTGCTCAAGGTCGACAAGGCGAACGAGAAGATCTCGCTCGGCCTGAAGCAGGTCGAGCCCGATCCGTGGCTCACGCTCGACGAGAAGTACCCGACCGGCATGCGGGTCAAGGGCAAGGTGCGCAACCTCACGAACTTCGGCGCGTTCGTCGAGCTCGAAGAGGGCATCGACGGCCTCGTGCACGTGTCCGACATGTCGTGGACCAAGCGCGTCGCCCATCCGAGCGAAGTGCTCAAGAAGGGCGACGCGGTCGAGGTCGTGATCCTGTCGATCGACAAGGAGCACCGCCGCATCAGCCTCGGCCTGAAGCAGGTGAGCGACGATCCGTGGCCGCAGCTCGCGGACCAGTTCCCCGCCAGCATGAAGATCACCGGCACGATCAACCGGCTGTTCGACCGCGGCGCGATCGTGGACGTCGGCGAGGGCATCGAGGGCTTCGTTCCGCTGTCGCAGCTCGGCATCGACGATCTCAAGCGTCCGAACGACGCGTTCGAGGCCGGCGAGGAGCTGACGATGAAGGTGACCCGCGTCGACGTGCCGAACCACCGCCTGATCATGAGCGTGAAGGCGTGGCTCGGGGAGCAGGACGACATCGCGCTCGCGGAGTGGACGTCGAAGCGCAATCAGGTGCGTGCGAGCATCGCGGCGAACCCGCCGGCGGAGGAGCCGCAGCCGCGCGGCAAGCTGCCGAAGGACGATCTGCCGGAAATCGACGAGTAGCCGCCAGAGTGATCACGCGACGGCCGGGGGCATGCTCCCCCGGCCGTTCGTGCATCATCCACCTAAGTGGGTCCGGGTGGTTGTATCATGCCCAACGTCGCGAACGGAGTTCCGATCCGGTCCTCGTTCCCAGGGGGATAGCATGAAGGCCGCCCGCCTTGCCCGCCTCGTTCCGCGCCGCCCCACGCACCGCACCCTCGTCGTCCTGTTGACCTTTGCGCTGGTCGCGCTGTTCGCCCCACGCGACGCCTCCGCACAGGGAGGAGTCGTGACGGGGATCGTGCCCGGACGCTGAGACGAGCCAGCCGCTCGCCGACGTCCAGGTCGAGCTGATCACCAGCGGCCGTCGAGCGGGTCGCCTCGGCGACCAGCGATGCCGAGGGGCGATACCAGATCACCGCGCGCGCCGCCGGGGAGCTACTCGCTGGTGTTCTCGCGCTTCGGCTACGAGATCCGGCGAATCGACGGGATCGCGGTGGGTAGCCGAGCCGACCGACGTGGGCACCGTGGCTCTCGTGTCCCGGGCGTTTCGGATGAACCCGGTCGTGGTCACGCCTTCGCGGGTCGAGGAGAAGGCTCTCAAGGCTCCGGCGTCGACCTGGGTCGTCGATCACGCGAGAATCGAGGCGCGTCCCGCCACCACCGCGGTCGATCACGTCCGCGACGTGCCGGGCGTCGACGTCGCGAGCAGCGGCCTGACGCAGAGCACGGTCGTCGCTCGCGGGTTCAACAACGTGTTCTCGGGCGGGCTGCTGGTGCTCACCGACAACCGGTGGGCCTCGGTCCCTTCGCTGCGCGTTCAACGCCTACAACCTGATCCCCACCGCCGACGAGGACATCGACCGGATCGAGCTGGTGCTCGGGCCGGGCTCCGCGCTTTACGGCCCCAACGTGAGCCAGGGCGTGATGCACATCCTCACGCAATCGCCGCTCGAACACCCGGGGACCGACGATCACCGGCATCGCCGGGGAGCGCGACGTCGCCCAGATCAGTGGACGGCACGCCGCCCGAGTCGGCGAGCGCTTCGGCTACAAGATCTCCGGGAACTACATGCGCGGCCGGGATTGGGTGTTTCCGGGATCCGGTCGAGGACTCGTTGCGCGCGGTCGCGATCGGTCGCGGCGCCAACCCGGATACGCTCCGGATCGCGGCGCGCGACTTCGACGCCGAGCGTTTCAATGGGGACGGACGTGTCGACTGTCAGCTCGCCGACCAGACCAGCTCGTCCTCTCCGGAGGCTTCAGCCAGCTCGGCAGCAGCATCGAGCTGACCGGGATCGGGGCGGCGCAGGGACGTGACTGGCGCTCGAGCTACGCCCAGGCGCGGCTGCGTCACGCGGCGGCTGTTCGCGCAGTCCTACGTCAACTTCAGCAGCGCGGGCGAGTCCTACACGCTCCGCAACGGCGGCCGGCTCCGCGACAACTCGGTCCTGTGGGTCGGCCAGGCCCAGCACGACAGCCGGTTCGGGGAGCGCCTGCGGCTCGTCTATGGCGCCGACCTGATCCGACACCGTGCCGCGCACCGAGGGTACGATCACGGGCCGCAACGAGGACGACGACGAGATCACCGAGATCGGCGGATACCTCCAGTCGGAGACGCCGGCTCACGCCCGGGCTCGACTTCGTCGCCGCGGCACGACTCGACCATCACAGTCGCATCGACAAGAAGAGTGTTCTCGCCGCGCGCGGGTTTCGTCGTCAAGGCCGCGGACGGCCACAACCTGCGACTGACCTACAACCGCGCGTTCAACCAGCCCTCGAGCAACAGCCTGTTCCTCGACCTCAGGTCGGCGCAGGACTTCGGTGGGCTGCCCTTCGACGTGCGGGTCACCGGCGTCCCCGAGGAGCGGCTTCCATTTCGGCCGCGACGGGACGCGGGCGGCCGCTGATGCGCTCGCCGTTCACGCCAGCCGGGCTCGGCGGACCGGCGCAACAGCTGCCGCTCGATGTGACGGTGTTCTGGCCGTCGTGGTCCAGATCCTCCAGTCACGCGGCATCGACATCAGCGGGGTTCCCCGCCGAACGCGGCGCAAGTCGGGAGCGTGTATGCGGAGCCTGAATCCGACCACGCGCGCCTTCACCGGGTTCAGGACGTCGCCGACGTCGATCCGCTCAAGCCCCAGATCACGAACAGCGTGGAGTTCGGCTACAAAGGATTCCTGGCGAACCGCACGAGCGTGGGAATCGACGTCTACTACTCCCGCATCGAGAACTTCCTCTCGCCGATCGCTGGTGGCGACCCCGAGCGTGTTCCTCGATCGCGCGCCGCTCGCCGCGTACCTCGCGAATTACATGTCGCCGGACAGGCGGCGCAGCTCGCGGCCGCGATCGCCGGCATCGATGGCAGCTCCGCGGCGACCGGGATTCCGCTCGCGACGGTCACGCCCGATCCAACACCGTCGGGGATCCGTACGACATCTTTCTCACGGGCCGGAACTTCGGACGAGGTGCACCTGTGGGGCGTGGACTTCGGCGCCACGGTCATCGTGTCGGATCAGCTGAGCTTCACCGGAACCTACTCGTTCGTGAACCCAACTTCTTCCGCAGTCTGGGAGGCATCGCCGATCTCGCCCTGAACGCGCCGAAGCACAAGGGCAGCTTGTCCGCGAACTACCGCAACGATCGGACGGGACTGTCGGCCGAGATCCGCGGACGCTATGTCGACGCGTTCCCGGTGAACTCGGGGTCCTACATTGGCGAGGTCGAGGCCTACGGGCTCGTGGATGCCAACGTCACCTACGCGCTTCCGTTCTCGCGCTCCACCCAGATCTCGCTCGCGGCCACGAATCTCCTCGACGATCGTCACCGCGAGTTCGTGGGCGCGCCCGAGCTCGGCCGCCTCGTTCTGCTGAGGGTCCGAAAGAGCTTGTGATCGCCTGCGCGCCGTCGCCCGGGGCTTCCAGTTGGTGGCGCCGGTGCCGTCACCGTATGCTCCACGATCCATGAAACTTCGCGTCGGAATTCTGTGGAGTGTCGGCGCCGCCGCAACGCTCGGGTCGGCCGCCGCGGCGGTGTCGCTCGATTCGCTTCTCGCGCGCCATCCTGCGGACAGCCTCGCGCTGCCGCTGCGGCGCTTCGAGAACGAAGGATCGGGTCACGCCGGGCATGACGCGGGAGCAGGCTGTCCAGACCGAGGGGATGTGGGCCGGCTTCGTCCCAACGGACGCCGGGATGATCTCGGGCTGGCACCATCACGGCGACTACGAGAGCTCGATCTACATCCTCACCGGATCCCTCCGGATGGAGTTCGGTCCGGGCGGCGAGGAGTCCTTCGACGCCGGACCCGGCGACTTCGTGTTCGTGGGCAAGGGTGCGGTTCATCGCGAAGGGAATCCCTCGGACGAGGACGCCGCGATCGTGGTCGTCCGTGCGGGAGAGGGCGAACCGGTCGTGAACGTCGACGGCCCGGCGTGAGCCGTCGGGCACGTCGGAGGCCCCTCGTATACTCGCCGCGTGTGACCGTGCTAGGCGGGGAGCTAGCGGTGCCCTGTACCCGCGATCCGCTTCAGCGGGGCTGAATCCCCGCCCGAGGCCCGGGGGGTCCGGAGCGCCCCGGCACGGAGCGTCGAAGGTCGGGTCCCACGCGACGCCGGAACGCGAACCGGGTCAGGTCCGGAAGGAAGCAGCCCTAAGCGTGAACCGGCGGGTGCCGTGGGTGAGCCCGGCTGGAGCTCCGTCGTCGGGTAGCGGCCGAGTCCCTCGGTGTCGACGGTGGGTGCACGGTCACACCTATGTATGACGCCGAGGGATGGCCAGGGAGCGGCCAAGGAGCGGGGAGAGATGGCGGAGGACAGGCAGCACCAAGCGCTCTACCGGCGGTACCGGCCCCAGACGCCGGGTGAGGTTCTCGGCCAGGACCACGTCGTGCGCGCGCTCACCGGTGCCATCCGGGAGGGCCGCCTCCACCACGCGTTCCTGTTCTGCGGCCCGCGCGGAACCGGCAAGACCTCCACGGCCAGGATCCTGGCCAAGATGGTCAACTGCGCCACCGGCCCCACCGCCGAGCCGTGCGGGGGCTGCGATCAATGCATCGCCATCCGGGACGGGACACACCTCGACGTCGTGGAGATCGACGCCGCATCGCACGGAGGCGTCGAGGACGCCCGCGAGCTCCGCGAGAAGGCGCCCACCGCGCCCGTGCAGGGGCGCGAGAAGGTCTACATCATCGACGAGGCCCAGCGCCTGTCTCGAGAGGCCTTCGATGCCCTGCTGAAGGTCTTCGAGGAGCCACCCGTGGGCGTCCGCTTCGTCCTCGCCACCACCGAGCCGCACAAGATGCCCGCCACGATCGTCGGGCGCTGCCAGCGGTTCGACTTCCGTCGGCACACGATGGAGGGGCTGTCGGAGCTGCTGCAGAAGGTGGCGGCGTCGGAGGGCGTCACGCTCGACGACTCGGCGGCGCACGCGATCGCGCGGCATGCCGAGGGCTCGGCCCGTGATGCGCTCTCCCTGCTCGATCAGGCCGGGGTGCTCGGCGGGCTGAAGGTCGACGACGCCGCGATCCAGGCGCTCCTCGGGGCGCCGCGGAGCGAGGTGCAGGTCGAGCTCGCGGACGCGGTGGCCGTGGGCGACGCGCGGACCACGTTCGAGGTCGTGAACCGGCTCGTCCAGGACGGGCAGGATCTCCGCAACGTGACCAACGAGACGTTGGCCCACTTCCGCGACCTCCTCCTCGTGAAGACGGCGCCGGGGCAGGAGGACCTCCTCGACATCGCCGCCGATGGCTACGAAGGCCTCCGCATCCAGGCGGAGAAGTTCTCGGCCCCCGAGCTCGCTCGGGTCATCGAGCTGCTGCTCGCGGCGCAGAACGACATGCGGTGGACCACGTCGCCGCGCCTGTCGTTGGAGCTCGCCCTGGTCCGGTCCACCATCCCCGAGACCGACCCGTCGCCCTCGGGGACGCTGGCACGGCTGGAGCGGCTCGAGCGGCTCGCGAACCTCGAGCCCGGGACCGTCGTCCCGGCCGCAGACGCCGACTCGAGCCGGGAGACCGCTCCGGCCGCCGGGGCCGCCTCCAGTCGGGGACCCAACGCCGGCAGACGCAGCATCAGAGACAGCTTCCTCGGAGATCCAGCCACCCTCCGGCGTCGAGGTCCCCTCGAAGGCGGCCCCGGCGGCCTCGGAGACAGCTCCGGCGCCGGTCGAGGCCGCTCCGCCGTCGGAGCCGGATGCGCCGCATGCGGCGGATGCGGGGAGCGTGGACGTGACGATGCTCCGGCGTTCGTGGCCCTCGGTACTCGATCACCTGAGCCAGAACCAGCAGCCGGTCCTCCGTGCCCTCCTCGAGAGTGCGACGCCGGCCTCCTTCGACGGCGAGACCCTGGAGCTCGCGTTCCCGCCGTCGTTCCGCAACAACCTCCGGCAGGTCGCGGCGCGCACCGACAAGCTTCAGGCTGCCCTGAGTGACCTCTTCGGAGTCCGCCCCAGGATCGAGAGCGTGACCCGTGAGGCGCACGCCGGCGGGACCGAGCCTGCCGCGGCGGCCTTCGTCGAGGAGGTCGAGGAACCCAGCGAGGAGGAGGCCCTGAAGCGCCTCAAGGACGTCCTCGGCGCCACCCCGGCCGACGATCCCGACGATCCCGAGGACTGATCGTGTACGAGGGCCCGATCCAGGAGCTGATCGATGAGCTGGCGCGCCTGCCCGGTGTGGGACCGAAGTCCGCGCAGCGCCTCGCGTTCTGGCTCGTGAAGGCGACGCCGGAGGATGCGAAACGCCTGGCGGCCGCCATCGTGCAGGCGAAGGATCGCATCGCGTTCTGCCGCGAGTGCGGCAACGTCGCCGAGGGCGACCTCTGCCGGGTCTGCCGGGACGAGTCGCGGGATCGCACGCTGCTCTGCGTCGTGGAGGAGCCGAAGGACGCCGCCACGATCGAGAAGGCGGCCCTGCACAAGGGCCGCTACCACATCCTCGGGGGAGCCATCAGCCCGCTGGACGGCATCGGGCCGGACGATCTCCGGGTGCAGGAGCTGCTCGATCGCGTCGAGCGCGATCACGTCACCGAGGTGATCCTGGCGACGAACCCGAACCTCGAGGGGAACGCCACCGCGATGTACGTGGCCGCGCTGTTGAAGCCGGCCGGCATCCGGGTTACGCGGCTCGCGAGTGGCCTGCCGGTCGGCGGCGACCTCGAATACGCGGACGAGGTCACGCTCTCGCAGGCGCTCGAAGGACGTCGGGAGATCTAGCCGGTCACGCGGCGCCGCGCCGGCGCCGGGCGAACCAGACAGCCATCGCGACGAGTGCTCCGAGCACGGTGAGCGGGATGAGGTAGCCGAGCCCCACGATCACGGCGCCCACGATCCGCAGGAACCCTTGCACGGCCAGATCGAAGGACGAGCCCAGATCCGGGTTGTCCACCTCGGTCTCCGTGCGGGCCTCCGGAGCGTTCCGTTCCTGGATCGAGACGCGAAGCGTGGATTCGGCGACCTGGTCGTTGAGGAACCGGAGCTGGCCCTGCAGCTGTTCGATACGGAGCTGGACGTCGTCGAGCTGACTCGCGAGGCGGAGGATCTCGTCGGTCGTGTCGGCTTCCTGGAACAGGCCGAACAGCAGGGCCTTCCGCGCGAGGAGGATCCGCAGGCGAGCCTGACTGTCGATGAACTCGGCGGTGACGTCGTCCCCCTTGATCTCCTGGAAGCGAACGATGCCGAGCCGCCGGACGTCGCCGACCGCGTTGTCGAAGCGCCTCGCGGGGATCCGCAGGACGAACGTGCCGGAGCGCTCGTTCTGTGTCGACGAGGACAGGATGAAGCCTCCGTGCTGCTCGGCGATGAACGTGAGGTCGCCGACGGCATCGCCGAAGCTCCCGTCCTGGACGACGACGCCGATCCGCCCGTCCCGGATGATCTTCGAGAGGTCCTGCGGTCCGCGTTGTCCACCCGTGACCGGGCCGCTGCCTACATCCGGGACGGAAGTCGCCGATGGCTGAGGAGCGGCCGGCTCCTCGCCGCCCGGCGCCACGCCGCCCGAATCGTCTCCATCCCCCGCGACTGCATCGCCGACCTCCTGGAACGAAGCCGGACTGCCGTCGTTGGCGCCGCCGCTCGCGACGAAGCCGATCCCAGCGGCGACCACCAGGAAGGCCGCGGCGACGCCTGCGACCTTCATCCACATCTGTCCTGTTCGACCCCGAGCCGGCGTCGCCGCCGATACTCGCGAGCGGGATGCCTCGGCGACAGCTGCGTCCTTCAGGTCGGTCTCGAGCTGCCGGAGGTATTCGATGTCCGTGTTCATGGCTCCTTCTCCACCGCGGGCTGTAACCCGCGTTCCTGCAACACGAGCGCGAGACGTCTGAGGCCGCGGCTCACCCGCTGCCGGGCGTTGTCCTCGGTGCACGAGAGGCGACGGGCGACCTCGGGGTACGAGAGCTGTTCGATCACCCGATACTTCAGCGCCTCGCGGTGCTCCTCGCGGAGTGACTCGAGCGCTTCCGTGATCGCGCCTCGGATCGGTGCGAAATCCACCAGGTCCTCGATCCGCTCGTAGTCGGCCGGGGGGAGCTCACGCTCGGGCATGCCCAGGCGCCGACGGGCGGCGCGGTCCACCTTGCCCGCCCGGAAGAACCGGCCGAGCTGGTGCCTCGCGACCCCGTAGATCCATGCCACGCCGTTCGCTCCCGTGTCTCGATAGCTCGTCCTCGAAGCGAAGGCCTGCGCGAACGTCTCCGCCGTGAGCTCCGCGGCGGCCTCCGGATCGAGGGTTCGCCGGGCGAAGTAGCGGAGGAGGTCCTCCGCGTGACGCCGGTACAGCTCGGTGAACGCGCCCGGCTCGGTCGCGGACACCGTGAGGAGCTCGCTGTCGCTGCGCTGATCCACCAAGGTGCTTCCGATGCTTGGCCTTCCTCCGGATCGGGGCCCCGATGGGGGTTCCTGCTCGTACCATGCCTCGGATCTCGAAGCTGTGACAGGGGGGTTGACGGCATTGGCAGGGGACTCGTTCCCGAGGCAGACGGCACGGACGCGAAGGTTCACGCTCGGCGCGCCTCGGAGCTTCCGTATCGCCGAGGACGGCTCACGCGTCGCGTTCATCCGTTCGCGAGCGGGCGACGATCCCGAGGGCTGCCTCTGGGTCCTGGATGTCGCCTCGGGCGAGGAGCGTGTGATCTTCGATCCGGCGGCCGCCGGTGAGGAACAGCTCACGCAGGAGGAGCGTGACCGGCGCGAGCGCATGCGCGAGCAGCTCACCGGTGTCACGACCTACGACGCCGACCCGGGCCTCACGCTCGCGACGTTCGTCGTGGGTGGGCGTGTCCACGTGGCGGATCTCGTCGGGGGCGGTGCTCGGTCGCTGGACGGATCCGTCGAGGGTGCCTTCGATGCGAGGCTCGACCCGACCGGCCGCCGCGTGGCGTACGTCGCCGACGGCGCACTCCACGTGCAGGATCTCTCGCCGGAAGGCGCGGCCGGCGGATCGGGCCGCGTCCTCGCGCACGACGACGATCCCGACATCCAGTGGGGCGTCGCGGAGTTCGTCGCCTCCGAGGAGCTGGAGCGGTATCGCGGGTACTGGTGGTCGCCCGACGGTGAGCGGATCGTGACTGCTCGCATCGACGAGCGCTCGGTCCTGACCTGGTACATCTCGTCGCCGGTCGATCCCGACTCGCCTCCGCGTGCCGTTCGGTATCCGCAGGCGGGGACGGACAACGCGGACGTGTCGCTCTCGGTGCTCGGGCTGGACGGGTCGCGGGTGGACGTCGACTGGGATCGCGAGGCGTACCCCTACCTGATCAACGTGACGTGGAACGACCGGTGCCCGCTCACCCTGCTCGTGCTGTCACGCGATCAGAAGCGCTGGCTCGTGCTCGAGGCGGATCCCGGGTCCGGGAAGACGCAGACCATCTTCGAGGACACCGCCGAGCACTGGCACACCGTCGTCACCGGGGTGCCGGATCGACTTCGCGACGGTCGGCTCGTGTTCGTCGACGAGTCGGAGGACACGCGCCGCATCACCCTCGACGGCGAACCCGCGACCCCGCCGGGACTCCAGGTCGCCACGGTGCTCGACGTCGGGGACGACGTCCTCTTCTCGGCGAACGAGGATCCCACGGAACTGCACGTGTGGCGCGGCCCGGGCGGCGAGGTGGGGGAGCCGCCCGAACGCCTCACGACCGAGCCCGGCGTGCATGTTGCCGCACGGGCGGGCGACGTCACCGTGATCGTCTCCGAGCTGCTGGATCCGTCGCTCCGACGGGTGCGCGTGCTCCGCGCCGGCGAGCCGGTCGCGGAGATCCGGTCACTCGCCGAAGCACCGGTCATCGAGGCACGGCCCACGTTCGCGGTCGTCGGCGACCGAGACATCCGTGTGTCGGTGTTCACCCCCGAGGGTGCGGAACCCGATGCTCCGCTGCCGGTGCTCCTCGACCCGTACGGAGGTCCCCACTTCTCTCGGGTGGTCAAGGTGCATCGGGCGCTCCTCGAATCCCAGTGGCTCGCCGATCAGGGGTTCGCGGTGCTCGTGGCCGACGGCCGTGGCACGCCCGGGCGTGGCGATCGCCTGGGAGCACGCGGTCTACCGTGATCTCGCCGGCCCGGTGCTGGAGGACCAGGTCGACGCTCTCCACGCCGCCGCCGATCGCTTCGGGTTCCTCGACCTCGAGAAGGTCGGCATCCGGGGATGGTCCTTCGGCGGCTACCTCGCGGCGTTGGCGGTCCTTCGCCGGCCGGACGTCTTCCACGCTGCGGTCGCCGGCGCGCCGGATGCGGAGCAGGTCCTCTACGACACGGCCTACACCGAGCGGTACCTCGGGCTCCCGCAGGAGGAGCCGGAGGTCTATCGGACGAACTCGCTGATCGGCGACGCGCCCAACCTCCGGAGGCCGCTCCTCCTGATCCACGGCCTCGCCGACGACAACGTCTACGTGGCGAACACGCTCCGGCTCTCGCGAGCGCTCACCGAGGCGGGGCGTCTCCACTCCGTCGTCCCGCTGTCGGGCGTCACGCACATGACGACGCAGGAGTCCGTCGCCGAGAACCTGCTGCTGCTGCAGGTGCGGTTCCTCAAGCAGGCTCTCGGTCTCGGCGGCCCGTTCGACGACTGACCCGGCCCCTCCGAGCCGCTACGCTCGGCTCGACATGCCCATCATCGTGCAGAAATACGGCGGCACCTCCGTCGACGGCGTCGACCGGCTGCGCGTCGTGGCCGACCGCGTCGTCCGCGCCCGGGACGCGGGCAACGACGTGATCGTCGTGGTCTCGGCGATGGGGCAGACGACGGACGACCTCGCTCGGATGGCGAAGGACATCGCGCCCTACCCCGACCCTCGCGAGATGGACATGCTCCTCACCGCGGGCGAGCGGATCGCGATGGCGCTCCTCGGGATCGCGATCAACGAGCGCGGCTGCCGAGCCGTCAGCTACACGGGCTCGCAGGCCGGCATCATCACCGACACCGCACATGGCCAGGCGAGGAT
The DNA here is from genome assembly GCA_963711655.1 of uncultured Actinomycetota bacterium. Lineage (GTDB taxonomy): Bacteria > Actinomycetota > UBA4738 > UBA4738 > HRBIN12 > JAJNBA01. Next base: position 102,986 of record CAVQEW010000001.1, on the reverse strand, counting down.
CATCGAGATCCGTCCCAAGCGGATCCTCGAGGCGCTGCAGGCCGGTCAACGTCGTGATCATCGCGGGATTCCAGGGCCTGTCGTCCGCGTACGAGATCACGACCCTGGGTCGAGGTGGATCCGATCTCACCGCCGTCGCGATGGCGACGGCCGTCGGCGCCGAGGTCTGTGAGATCTACACGGACGTCGGAGGCGTGATGACCGCGGATCCGCGGGTCGTGCCCGAGGCGCGCGTGATCGAACGGATCGGCTACGACGACATGCTCGAGCTCGCCGCGGCGGGGGCCAAGGTGCTCCAGTCGCGATCCGTGGAGCTCGCCCGACGGGGAGGCCTCCGGCTCCACGTCCGGTCCTCTTTCGACGACGAAGCACCGGGCACCTGGGTGCAGGAGGTTGATGACGAGATGGAAGACGTCTTGATCTCGGGGGTCGCGCTCGAGACCGACGAGGCGAAAGTCACGTTCGACGGCGTGCCCGACAAGCCGGGCGTCGCCGCCGAGCTGTTCAAGGCGGTCGCGAGCGTCGGGGTGAGCGTGGACATGATCGTGCAGAACGTCTCGCACGAGGGCGCGACGGACCTCTCGTTCACGGCCCCGATCGCCGACGTGTCGAGCCTGGAAGCGACGATCGGCGGGATCGCCCAGCAGGTGGGCGCGAGGAACTGGTCGGTCGACGACGGCGTGGCCAAGGTCTCGCTCGTCGGCGCGGGCATGAAGAGCCAGCCCGGGGTCGCCGCCGACATGTTCGATGCGCTCGCGACGGAAGGCATCAACATCGAGATGATCTCGACGTCACCGATCCGCATCTCGTGCGTCGTGCGGAAGGCGGATGCCGAGCGGGCGCTCCGCGTGGTGCACGCGCGCTTCGGTCTGGACGAGGCGACGGTAGGGTGAGCGCATGGGTCTGCCAAAGAGGCTGAAGGTTGCCGTCGTCGGCGCGACCGGCGCGGTCGGCACCGAGATGCTGCGCATCCTGGATGAGCGCGCGTTCCCGGTGGACGAGCTGGTGCCGCTGGCTTCGTCGAGATCGGCCGGGCGGACGATCCGGTTCGGCGATCGCGAGGTCACGGTGCAGGAGCTGTCGCTGGACGCCCTGCGGGGCGTCGATCTCTCGCTCTCCGCGGCCGGCGCGTCGATCGCGCGGGGGTTCGTTCGCGAGGCGGCCGCGGCCGGGACCGTATGCATCGACAAGTCCTCCGCGTTCCGGATGGAGCCGGACGTGCCGCTCGTCGTGCCGGAGGTCAATCCGGAGGCGCTCGAGGGTTCGCCGAGGATCATCGCGGTCCCCAACTGCACGACGATCGTCGCGATGATGGCGCTCGCGCCGTTGCACCGCGCGGCCGGACTTCGCTCGCTCGTCCTGTCCTCCTACCAGGCGGTGTCCGGTGCGGGACGAGACGGAACCCGGGAGCTCGCCGAACAGATCGAGAAGCTCCGCGATCAGGTGGAAGAGCTCGGCCGCCCGGACATCGATGCCCTCCCGACGGGTGACGTCTTCGGCAAGACGATGGCGTTCAACGTGTTGCCCAAGATCGACGCGTTCGCCGCCGACGGCTCCACGGGCGAGGAGGTCAAGACGGTCAACGAGTCGAGGAAGATCCTCGGCATCGCCGACCTCGACGTCGCGGCCACGTGCGTGCGCGTGCCGGTGCCGGTGGGGCACTCCGTATCGCTGCTCGCCCGGTTCTCGCGCGCGATCACGCCCGAGGAAGCCCGGGAGCTGCTCGCACGGGCGCCGGGAGTCGATCTCCGGGACGACCCGGCGAACGGCGTGTACCCGTCCCCGCTGGAGGCTGCCGGGCGTGACGAGGTCCTCGTGGGCCGCATCAGGCAGGCTCCGGGACACGACGACGCCCTGCTCCTGTTCGCGTGCGGCGACAACCTCAGGAAAGGTGCGGCGCTGAACGGGATCCAGATCGCGGAGCGCCTCTTCCCGTCCGCCTGACCTGGTCCTTCGACCGTCCGGGAAGGTCCTTCGTCAGATGGACCAGACGGTGTGGGGCTCGCGCGACTTCGCCCGCTTCACCTCGTACATCCGCTCGTCGGCCGCGTCGATCAGCTCCTCGAGGGTGACCGACCTGCCGGGAGGGAGCGCGGAGACGCCCGACCGACAAGGACACGCGGTACGCGCGCCCGGGCCGACCGTTGTGGACGGCCTCGGTCTCTCGCATCCGTTCCACCACGCGCTCGGGAACGAGCTCGGGGTCGCCCATCAGGAGGACGCAGAACTCGTCGCCCCCGAGACGGCCGGCGATGTCGGAGGCACGGATCGTTTCCCGGATGATGTCGGCCGTCTCCTTCAGCAGATCGTCGCCCACGCCGTGACCCCGTTCGTCGTTCACCTGTTTCAACCCGTCGACGTCGACGAACAGCAGGCCGACGGAGGACCGCGTGCGCGCCGCGACCAGGAGCTCGTGCTCGCCGAGCGCGAAGAAGCCGCGCCGGTTGGCCAGACCCGTCAGGTCGTCGACGGTGGCGTGTCTGCGGAGCTCCTCCTGGAGCTCGGACAGATGCGCTCCGGTCCCGACGAGCGCCCGGGAGAGCGTTCCGAGCTCGTCGTGGGAACGATCGGGGGCCTCGAGTGGGTTCCCGCGCTCCAGGCGTCCGGCGTTGTCGCGCATCTTGCCGACCCGTCTCACGATCCCGGCGGTGAAGCTCGCCATCGAGGATCATCGCGACGAAGACCGCCGCGGGCATCGCGAGGACCTGCACGATGTACGAGCGATGGAAGGCGGCGTCTCGCGACGCGATCCGCTCCGCGGTGAGATCGGCGGCGGTCTGCTGCATCTGGGAGATGAGCCCCCGCATCCCGTCCGTGATGGTCTGACCGTGGAGGAGGAGCCTCTCGAGACGTTCCCGTGCCTCCGGCGCGTCGATCGCCCCGGTCCGAAGGACCGCGCGGAGCGTCGCCACCCGCTCCGTCGCGAGCTCGTTGAGCCGATCGAGGCGATTCCGTTGGAGCTCCTCGGACAGCTGGGGGTCGAGGTCCGCGAGGTCCTGTCGAAGGGAGTCGACGGCAACGTCGTAGGCCGCAAGCATCCGGTCTTGCTCGGTGAGCAGGAACCCACGGACGCTCGATTCGGCGACCGTCAGGTCATCCTGGATCGCAGAGAGTTCCTGCCGCACCGCGTTGGTTCGGTCCACGTCGGCGTTCGTCCGCGCCGCGGTTCGTTGCGCAGAAACCGCGTAGATGACCGCGACCGCCAGCACGACGATGGGGATCGTCGACATGGCGAGCATCTTCGAGCGGAGCGACATGTGCGCTTCTCCTGCAGGGAGTCCGACTTCTTGCCTTTCGACCTGCGAGAACGCCTCCTTGAGCAGCGGGGTTGTCTACCGAACGGTAGAGGCCGATAATCTGCCGGATGGTAGAGAACGAGGCCCAGGGCGGGAGGAGCACCGCCAAGGCACGCGGCTCGATCGTGCGTCGCCTGGCAGGCAAGCGGATCTTCCTCACGGGCGTGACCGGTTTCCTCGGGCAGGTCATCCTCGAGCGCCTCCTCGCCGACTTCCCCGAAACCTCGATCGTGCTCCTGGTCCGATCCCAGACCGGAGCCTCCTCCGTCGACCGGGTCCACTACCTCACGCGCAAGCCGTCCTTCGACCGCCTCCGAGAGTCCCTCGGTTCCGACGACGCGCTCCTTCGACTCCTGGACGAGCGGATCGAGGTCGTCGACGGCGATTTCTCACGGAGTCAGCCGGACATCCCGGGGGACATCGATGTCGTGATCCATTCCGCCGCGACGGTCTCGTTCGATCCGCCGATCGACGAGGCGTTCCAGACGAACCTGTTCGGCGCGATGAACCTCTACCGCGCGGTGCTCGCGGGGGGATCGCGTCCCGCGCTCGTCCACGTCTCGACCGCGTACGTGGCCGGCGTCCAGAAAGGCGTGATCCCGGAACGCACGCTCGATCATCGCGTCGACTGGGGGCTCGAGGCGGACCTCGCCCTCCAGGCCCGCCGTGACGTGGAGGCGTCCTCGAGGAAGCCGGAGCTCCTCGAGCGGTTCCTCGAGGATGCGTCGAAGGAGCATTCCCGCGCCGGGCCCACCACCGTGGCGGATGACGCCGAGCAACGCCGCAAGGAGTGGATGACGAAGCGGCTCGTGGAGTACGGACGCCAACGCGCTCGATCGCTCGGGTGGCCCGACGTCTACACGTTCACGAAGGCGATGGGCGAGCGGGCCGTGGAGGAGCTCGCGGCGGCCGAGCAGCTCTCGCTCTCGATCGTGCGTCCCTCGATCATCGAGTCCGCGCTCCTGCATCCCGCTCCGGGCTGGATCGACGGCTTCAAGATGGCGGACCCGATCATCCGCGCGTACGGGCTGGGGCAGATCCCCGAGTTCCCCGGCATCCCGGAGGGCATCGTCGACATCATCCCGGTGGACTTCGTGGTCAACGCGATCCTCGCCGTGGCGGCGACGCCACCGTCAGCAGGCGAGCCGGCGCACTACCACATCTCCTCCGGCGATCGGAACCCGCTGCAGTTCCACCAGCTCTACGCGCTCGTCCGTGAGTACTTCGAGGCGCACCCGTTGCCCGAGCGCGGCCGGGGGGAGCACAAGGTGCCGGAGTGGACGTTCCCCGGCAACGTCACCGTCGAGAAGATGCTCCGCCGGGCCGAGCGGCTGACCGACATCGCCGAACAGGTGGTGACCCACCTGCCCAAGTCGAAGGGCATGCGCGACGCCGTCCGTCGCGTCGATCGCGACAAGGCGCGCGTGGACTTCGTGAAGCGGTACTCCGATCTCTACGGCGCCTACACGGAGGCCGAGGTCATCTACACCGATGACGTCGCGATGGCCCTCTACCGGAGCCTGTCGAAGGAGGACAAGGCCCGCTTCCCGTTCGACGCGGCGGCGATCGATTGGAAGCACTACCTCCAGGACGTCCACTCGCCGGCCGTCACCCGATCGCTCCGCGAGCTGTCGCGGACGGACCGCGCGCGTCCGAACGTCAAGATCCGGGAACGCGAAGAGCCGGTCCTCGCCGTCTTCGACATGGAGGGGACGATCATCTCCTCCAACGTCGTCGAGTCCTACGTGTGGGCGAGGATGGCCGACCTCGAGGCCGACGAGTGGCCGAGCGAGCTGGTGGGGGTCTTCGGACGGATCCCGCGGTACCTGGCGATCGACCGCCGGGATCGAGGGGACTTCCTGCGCACGTTCTTCCGGCGCTACGAGGGCGCGTCGGTCGAGGGCCTGGAGCGTCTCGTCGATCGGCACGTGGGGGAGTTCATGCTCCAGAAGGCGAGTCCCGGCGCGATCCGCCGGATCCGCGAACACCGAGCGGCGGGACACCGCACCCTCCTGCTCACCGCCGCCGCGAACGCGTTCCTCCGTCCTCTGGATCCGCTGTTCGACGTCGTGATCGGCGCCGACCTCCAGATCGACGACGAGGGTCGCTACACCGGGTTCATGTCGACGCCTCCGCTCGTGGGTGAGGCGCGCGCGGCGTGGCTCCGCCGCTACGCGGCGGGTGAAGGGGTGAACCTCAAGAGCTCCTACGCGTACGCGGACTCCTACTCGGACCTGCCCTTGCTCCGTGCCGTGGGGAACCCCGTGGCGGTCTCGCCCGACTCGCACCTGTACCGGTACGCGCGACGGCGCCGGTGGCCGATCGAGGAGTGGGGCATGTCCAAGGGCATGCCGCGCGTCCGATTCCCGAAGCCGGCGAGGAGGTAGGGACGTGGCGCTGGCGCTCGAGTTCTATCGCTCCGCCCCGAAGTACCTGGGCGCGCGGACGCTCGGATCGAAGGCGCCCGGCCTGCTCACGGGAGGGCTTGCGCCGCTCCGGCTCGTGACCCAGAAGGATCCGGAGCCGACGCGCGAAGGGTGGGCGCGCGTGAAGCCGCTGCTCGCCGGGATCTGTGGCAGCGACCTGTCCACGATCTCCGGGCGATCCTCCTTCTACTTCTCGCCGCTCGTGTCGCTCCCGTTCGTGCCCGGCCACGAGGTCGTCGGTGAGCTCCAGGACGACTGCGGAGACCTCGTGGCCGGCCAGCGGGTGGTGCTCTCGAGCGTCCTCGGGTGCGCTGCGCGGGGAGAGGACCCGCTCTGCGAGCATTGCGCGGCAGGGCACGTGGGTCGTTGCGACCGCGTCACGGTCGGCCATCTGAAGCCCGGACTCCAGACCGGCTACTGCGAGGAGACGGGCGGCGGGTGGAGCCGGCTGATGCTCGCCCACCGATCCCAGCTCTGGCCGGTACCCGAGGACATGGGCGATGAGTCGGCCGTGTTGATCGAGCCGCTCGCGTGCGCGATCCACGCGGCGTTCCGGGCGCGGGTCCCGGCGGGAGGAACCGTGCACATCGTCGGCGCCGGCACGGTGGGCATCCTGACGCTGATCGCGATCAAGGCGTTCACGAAGGCCGACCACGTGATCGTGGCGGCGAAGCACCAGCGCCAGCGCGCCGCGGCGTCGATGGCCGGGTGCCGACGACGTCGTGCGTCCGGAGCACGCCGTGAAGGCGGTGCGCCGGGCCGACCACGCCGTGAAGCTCACGCCCGAGCGCGGGATGGAGTTCCTCCTCGGTGGTGTCGACGTGGCGATCGAGTGCACCGGTTCGAGCAGCGCGCTCGACCTCGCCCTGCGGACCACGAAGGCGGGAGGCCGCGTCGTCGTCTCCGGCATCCCCGGCGGCGGCGCCGATCTCACGCCGCTCTGGTTCCGGGAGCTGGAGCTCGTCGGCGCCTACACCTCGGGGGTCGAGGACCTCGGGGAAGGGGTCACGAGACCCACGTTCGAGATGGCGATCGAGCTGGCCTCGAACCTTCCGATGCTGGAGCAGCTCGTGGGAGCGACCTATCCGCTGGATCGGTGGCGCGACGCCCTTGACCATGCGATGACCGCCGGCACGCTCGGCACGTTCAAGGTGGCGTTCGCGCCACAAGCCTAGGAAAACGAAGAGACAGGAGACGACCCATGCCCAGACCCGGTTTCGTGTTGGAGGTGGACGAGCGGACGCCGCCGCTGCTCGTGCACGAGGGGGAGGGCTTCCGCATGCAGAAGTTCCCCCTCGGCACCCGCGTGGTGTACCCGCCGGACGCGCTGCCGGGGATCCGCGACGTGAACGCCGCGATCCGTCATGCGCTGCAGCATCCGCTCGGGGACTCCGAGCCGCTCCCCGAGCTGCTGAAGGCCGGGATGAAGCTCACGATCGCCGTGGACGACATCTCGATCCCCCTGCCGCCGATGACGCTCCCCGACATCCGGCAACGCATCCTCGAGCAGGTGATCGAGCTCGCGGCCCGGAAGGGCGTCGAGGACGTCCAGATCGTCGTCGCGACCGCGCTCCACCGCAGGATGACCGCGGGCGAGATCCGCCGGATGGTGGGCGAGCGCGTCTATCGCTCCTTCTGGCCGAAGGACCTCTACAACTTCGACGGCGAGGACAAGGACGAGCTGACGGAGATCGGCACGACCGACAAGCACGAGGTCGTGGAGATCTCGAAGCGCGCCGCCGAGTCGGACCTGCTCGTCTACGTCAACGTGAACCTCGTGGCGATGGACGGTGGCCACAAGTCGGTCGCGATCGGTCTGGCCGGCTATCGCTCCCTCAAGCACCATCACAACGTCGAGACGATGATGCACTCGCGTTCCTACATGGACACGCGGCCGGGACACAGCGCGATCGCCGACTCCGCGACCAGGATGGGCCGCCTGATCGCCGCCGAGGGTCCGAAGGTGTTCCAGATCGAGACCACCGTGAACGCCGAGACCTTCCCGAAGAACCTCGGGTTCCTGAACAAGCGCGAATGGGAGTGGTCCGCCTACGACCAGGGCCTGATGATGGCGGCGCGGAAGGGGAACGCGATGGCGCCGCCCCGGGTGCGCCGGGAGTTCTTCCGCCGGGTCGAGGCGCCGTACAAGCTCACCGGTATCAACGCCGGTGAGGTCGAGGCCGTGCACGAGCGGACCCTCGAGAACCTCCACCGCCAGCAGCTGGTGGAGGTGCGCGGTCAATCCGACGTGCTGGTGCTCGGCTTGCCGTACCTCGGGCCGTACAACGTGAACTCGATCCTCAACCCGATCCTCGTGCACTGTCTCGGGCTCGGCTACCTCTTCAACATGTATCGGAACATGCCGCTGGTGAAGCCGGGCGGCGTCGTGATCCTGTACCACCCGGTCCCGTGGGAGTTCCATCAGATCCATCACCCCTCCTACATCGACTTCTTCGAGGAGGTGCTCGCCGAGACGACGGACCCCGCGACGATCGAGTCCAAGTACGAGGAGCGCTACGCGACCGACCCGTGGTACACGCACCTGTACCGAACGTCGCACGCCTATCACGGCGTGCATCCCTTCTACATGTGGTACTGGGGGGCGCACGGGCGCGATCACGCCGGCGACGTGATCTTCGTCGGTGGGGAGCCCAAGTCGGTCGCGCGCCTCGGCTACCGCGCCGCGGGTTCGTTCCGCGACGCGCTCGAGATGGCGAAGGACACGGTGGGGTCCTCGCCGACGATCACCTACTTCCACGCGCCGCCGATCATGATCGCGGACGTCGTGTGAAGGGGCGCAGATGAGGTCGGTACGGAACGCCATGGACGAGCTCAAGGCCATGTCGGAAGGATTCCGCTGGGGTCGGCGGCCGCTGGTCCCTCGGTCGGCGGAGGAGCACGCGAAGCCGAAGGCGGACCGGGTCTTCCCTTCCGACTGGGCGCGGACCGACGCGGGCGTCGCCGTACGGCAAGTGCTCCTGAAAGGAGGGATGACGCCGATCGTCCGCAACGAGCTCACCCTTCGGGTCTTCGGACGCGACAACCTCACGAGCGTCGATCCGCCGCTGATCCTCTACTCGAATCACTCCAGCCATCTCGACGCGACGCTCATCATGTGCACGCTCCCGGACGAGTGGCAGGCCAAGACCGCGGTCGGCGCCGCGCGCGACTATTTCTTCGACGTGTGGTGGCGGCAGGCGTTCACCGCGCTCGTCTACGGGGCCTTCCCGATCGATCGCGCGCGCGGTGCCAAGGGAGCCGTCGACAAGGCGCGCGAGCTCCTGTCCGAGGGATGGAGCATCGTCGTGTTCCCGGAAGGCACTCGCTCGGCGGACGGGCACCTCCAGCGCTTCCGCCACGGCGCGGCGCGGCTGGCGTTGGAAACCGGCGCCGGTCTCGCGCCCATCGCGATCGTCGGCGCGTTCCAAGCGATGCCCAAGGGTCGTTTCTGGCCGCGCTCGGGGCGACCACCCGTCACCGTGCGCTACGGCGAGCCGTTCTGGCCGATCGAAGGAGAGTCGCACCAGGATCTGTCCCGGCGGATGACGCAAGCCGTGACCCAGCTCTTCCACGAGGAACGCACGACGTGGTGGGAATCGCTCCAACGGGCTCAGCGCGGCGAAACCCCATCGCTCGTGGGGCCGTCCGGGCCCGATTGGCTCCGCCGATGGGAGGGCTCGCGTCCGGTCGGGCGCAAGGGCCCGGCGAAGGTCTGGGAGTAGCCGCCGTGCCGAGGACGGGCGGCGAGGAACGGCGTTCGACACTCATCGAGGAGGCGATCCGCCAGTTCGGCCGGGAGGGCTACGCGGGCGCGAGCCTGGACGACATCGCCGGAGCCGTCGGCGTCCGGAAGCAGACGCTCCTGTACTACTTCGCCAGTAAGGACGCCCTGCTCGAAGCCTGCCTCCAGGCGGCCGGGATCCGGCTGGCCGAGGTGATCGCCGACGCCCTCGAGGGGAAGGAGGGGTACTGGGCCCGAGCCGAGGCCGTGATCCACGCGGTGTTCGGCCTCGCGACCGAGTGGCCCGAGTTCCCCATGTTCGTCCGCGAGGCGGGCCGGCTCGGACCGCTGGCGTTCGAGCGCTTCGCCGACGTGCTGGACCCGCTCCGGAGGCGCGCCGTCGACTTCCTCCAGTCGGGCATGGACGAGGGTCAGGTGCGGAAGCAGGACCCCGCGATGCTCCTGTTCACCCTCTACACGGCCGTCGTCGGGTCGCTCACCGAGGCGAGCGTCCTCCATGCGGTCGTCGGAGCCGACAAGAGTCGGGCATCGCTGCGCCGACGCGAGAAGGAAGTGGTCGCGTTCGTCCGCGCGGCGCTCGAACCGGTGGGCGAGCGCTAGTTCGGGACGATCAGCGCGACGAGCGCGGCCACCATCACGATCGCGAGGATCAGGACGACCAGGGCGACCCTCCCGATCACGAAGCCGCCTTCCTGCTGGAAGCGCTGAGCGAGGTGCACGAAGTTGTTCGTCATGGGTCAGATGTATCCAGCGTGCCCGTCGAGGAAACCTCGCCGGCCGGATCGAGGTCCCAGAACGCGCCGCTGAGCCCGATCGCGTCGAAGATCGCCTTCGATTCCTCGGGTGACCTCCTCCGCCACTCGGGAGTCAGGCGATCGTGGAACCACGCGCTCGCCAGGCGCCACCCCTGTTCCGGGGTGAACGTGGCGCCCGCCGGCGTTCCTCGCCGTTCGTTCCACCGCTCCACGTGCTCTTCCGACCGGAAGAGCAGCATCGTCGATCAGGTCGCGCCGATGTCCTCCCACCACCGGGCCGCCGGGACCGCGAAGTGGATCCACGCCCTCGGCGGGTCTCTTCCAGCGCACCGTCGCGGACCTCGAGACGCATCGGTTCCGAGCAATCGGGGCACGAGCGTGTCGATCCGGGCGTCGGCGTGCAGGCACGCGGCGACCCCGAGCGCGTCCCAGATGCAGTTGGCGAAGTACCGGCGCTCGCCGACGCTCACCTCGAACGGGCGTCGGGATCGCGGAGAACGGTGCTCGCCATCCAGATGGAGTTCGTACCGGGCGCGAGGACGAGGACGTGCCCGGCCGCGAGCCGGTGGAGGGAGGTCTCGACGTCCGACCGTCGCCACGCCGAGCTCGGCGGCGAGCTCCGGCGCCGTGAGGGCGGCCGGCTCTCGGCGACGACCTTCCGGTACACGGCGAGCCTGACCTCTCGATCGAAGGTGTCCACGTCGCCGGAGGCGACCATGCGTGGCTAGGAGTAGAACTCGACGACGAGACGCTCTTCGAGGGTCACCGGGAGCGGGATCTCATCGCGTTCCGGGATCCGGATGAAGGCGCCCTTGATCTCGTCCTTGTTCCGGTACAGGTACCCGGGCGGGTCCGCGGTGATCTGGATCGCTTCCCGCACGGCGATGAAGTCGCGCGCCTTGTCCGTGAGGCTGATCTCCTGGCCCGCCTTGACCTGGGCGCTGGGGACGTCGATCCGCTTGCCGTCGATCAACACGTGACCGTGGGAGACGAGCTGGCGTGCCTGGTGGATCGTGAGCGCGAAGCCGAGGCGGAGGATCACGGCGTCGATCCGGGTCTCGAGCTGCTTCAGCAGCTCCTCGCCGGTGACTCCCATCGACCGGTGCGCGCGCTCGTAGTACTTGCGCATCTGCCGCTCTCCGACGGCGTAGATCGCCCGCATCTTCTGCTTCTCCACGAGTCGGGTCTGGTACTCGGAGATCCGCTTGCGGCCCCGGCCGTGCATGCCCGGCGGGTACGGCCGCTTGTTGGCAGGACAATTGGGGCGCCCGCACAGTGGGGCGCCGACACGTCTGCACATGCGGTGCTTGGGTCCGATCTTGTCCATCGAGGTCAGTCAGGCTACCAGAGGCCCTTGTCGCGGGTCGCGTCGATAGGCTCCGAACCCGTGGATGACCTGCGGGAACGGGTGGTGGGGTGTCGTCCTCGGGCTGGCGCTCGGGGATGCGCTCGGAGCGCCGTTCGAGTTCCGCATGCGTGCCGACATCCCCGATCCGCTTCCCGCGTTCGAGCGGGGTTGGTCCGGTCTCCCCCCGGGAACGTGGACCGACGACACCGCGATGGCCCGCAACCTCTGGCGGTCGCTCGCCGAGCGCCGATCGTTGGACACGGACGACGTGCTGCGGCGCCACCTCGAGTGGCTGGCCACGGATCCTCCCGATGTCGGGACCCTCACGCAGACGGGTGCTCGGCGGCATCCGAGACGGCGTCTCGGATGCCGCGGAGCGGTACGTGTCCGAGCGCGGGCCGGAGATCTCGGCCGGGAACGGCTCCGTGATGTACTGCGCGCCGCTCGGAGCCTTCCGAGCGGCGCGCCCGGAGCTGCTCCTCGAGGAGGCGCCGGCGCTTGTCGGCGATCACGCACTGGGATCAACGCTGCCGCACCGCCTGCCTGGCGGTCACCCTGCCGACGGCGGCGCTGATCCGCGGAGCAGGAGCCTCGGGCGGCGGTCGTGGGAGCGGTGGAAGCGGTTCTCGACCGGGAGGGAGGTGAGGAGCTCGAGTACCTCGTCGCGGAGGCGGGTCGAGCTCGACCGATCGACGGGCCCGACATGGGGTTCACGCTCTTCACCGCGGGGGTCGGGCTGCAGATGGCGGCCGAGGGTGTCGCCTTCGAGGAAGGGCTGCGGTACGTCGTGTCTCTCGGCGGCGACACCGACACGAACGCGGCCGTGACGGGCGCGCTGCTCGGTGCCCATCACGGTCGGGAAGCGCTCCCGAGCGCCTGGCTGGAGAAGTTGGCGGATCGCCAGGCGATCGAAGCGGAAGCCGAAGCGCTCGCAACCGCCGCGGCGGCCTAAGAGGCGGTCGCGGCCCCGTAGCCGGGGACGTATTCGTCCCCGACCCGACGCACGAAGTCGATCGCCTCGAGGTCCGACATCACGCGGATCGCGTCGCCGATCGACATGCCGAAGCGTCGTGCGAGCTCGTCGAGCGTCCAGACCGCGGAGGGATCCTGGAAGATCCGGACGATCGCGTCATGTGCAGAGCCGCCGGGTCCCGTGCCAAGTGTCATCAGTGGGTCCTCCTCGGTCGCAGTGTCCATCGGACGCCCCCGGCCGGCCAGGGGTTCCCTGGAACCTTCCGGACCCGTTCCCCGATCGTTCACCAGATGCCGCGAGGAGGATCCTCGTGACAGCCGCGTAACGGACGCAGGTGGGCGCGATACGGTCCGAGCAGGGAGCGGTCGTTCGACCCGGGAGGGTGACGCAATGGAGGAGATCCTCGTCTACGGCGCGAGCTGGTGCCCCGATTGCCGCCGCGCGAAGAAGTTCCTGGCCGATCAACGCGTTCCCTATTCCTGGCACGACATCGAGGGCGAGCCGGCGGGGCTTCAGAGTTGTCCAGGATCGCAACGACGGCAAGAACATCATCCCGACGATCGTGTTCCCCGACGGTTCCCATCTCGCCGAGCCCTCGAACGAGGAGCTCGCGCAGAAGCTGGGACTCCAGCGACAGGCGATGCAGCACGTCTACGACCTGATCATCGTGGGCGGCGGTCCCACCGGGCTGACGACGGCCATCTACGCAGCGCGGGAGAACCTCGAGACGCTGATCGTCGATTCGAAGGGGCTCGGCGGCCAGGCCGGCGTGACCGAGCGGCTCGACAACTACCCGGGCTTCCCCGACGGGATCGGCGGAGCGGAGCTCGCCGACCGGTTCGTGAAGCAAGCCGAGCGGTACGGCGTGGAGATGCTGCAGGCGGTCTCCGTGACGAGGATCTCCGCCGACTCGGGGATGACTGCCGACGGGACGAGCTCGACGTCGAGACGGCGACCGGCGATCACTATCACGCTCGGGCGGTGCTCCTCGCTACCGGGTCGTCGTACCGGCGGCACGGACGCCGACGGGGAGGACGACCTGATCGGCGCAGGGATCCACTTCTGCGCCACGTGCGACGGACCCTTCTACAAGGGGTCCGACGAGCTGATGGTGATCGGCGGCGGGAACTCCGGTCTCGAGGAGGGCGTCTTCCTGACCCAGTTCACGGGGAAGGTCACGATCGTGGAGCGTGGGGATCAGCTCCGCGGGTCGCGGATCCTCCAGACCAAGGTCCTGGATCATCCACGGATGGAGGTCGAGCTGCAGCACGGCGTGAAGGAGTTCCGGAAGAAGGAGGACGGCTCCGGCAAGCTCGGGGCCGTCGTGATCGAGGACCTGCGTTTCGGGCGAGATCGAGGAGCACCATCCCGCGGGCGTGTTCGTGTTCATCGGGCTCGACCCGAACACCGGACTTCCTGAAGGGAGGCCGTCGATCTCGACGAACGCGGGTTCGTCGCCACCGACCCGACGTTCATGAGCTCGATGCCGGGTGTCTTCGCCGCCGGCGACGTGCGGGACGGCTCGACGAAACAGCTCGCGTCGGCGGTCGGGGGAGGGCGCGGCCGCGGCGATCCAGATCCGCGGCTACCTCGACCAGCTCGACCGCCGCTCGATGGAAGGATGATGTCGAGATGCCCATGCAGCCGAACGAGATCTTCGAGCTGATCGTCAAGGCCGACGAGAAGCTCAAGTACGCCACCGCCGACAAGGCGGGGACCAGGACGCAGCAGGCGAAGGACCTGCTCACCCAGGCGCGCGATGCCGCGCGCGAGATCGGGAACGAGCCGCTCGTGCAGCAGGCGGAGCTGCGGCTCGCGGATCTCGCCTAGCTCGACCGGCTGGACGTCCAGCCGCGGAACGCCGTCAGGAGGACGGCCTTCTGTTCGTCGGTCACCTGTTCCTCGGTGAGGGTGCCCGTCGCGCGGATCGTGGCCGCCATCTGCCGCACGTACCGCGTGCATCCGTCGCACGAGGCCAGGTGCGACTCGAACCGGCGCCGCCGCCGTCCGCGAAGGCTGCCGTCGAGGTAGGCGGTGACCAGCTCCACCAGCTCCTTGCAGGTCAGTTCGCGTCCCATCACGTCGCCTCGCTCGCGAGATAGGCCTCCAGCGCGCTCCGCACCTTCGCGCGCGCGCGATGCAGGAGCACCCGCTGATTGGTCTCGGTCAGGTCGAGCGCGTTACGGACCTCCTCCGACGTCCAGCCCAGGGCGTCTCGCAACCGGATCACCTCGGCCTGCATCGGAGGGAGCCCTTCGATCGCCCTGCCGATGACCGCGAGGGTCTCACGGCCGAGGAGCCGATCCTCCGGGATCCCGGTCCAGTCGTCGGGCAGCGTCGACCAGGCCCCGCGGGACGAGGCCTCGGAGGTGTCGAAACGACCGGGATCGATGGCGGGCGCGTCGAGGTCGTCGCCGGCGAGCGAGGCGAACGGCAGGCTCCTGCCCTCGCGCTGTCCACGGGTCTTCGCGATGTTGGTGAGGATCCGGAAGATCCAGGTGCGCAGTGGACGACCGCCCCTGGAAGCTGTCGAGGCCGCGCAGGACGCCGAGCCACGTCTCCTGGACGACCTCCTCGGCGACGGCCGCCGTCGAGACGTACATGCGAGCGACCCGGAGCATCGAGGGTTGCAGGCGATCGACCAGCGACATGAACGCCGACTCGTCTCCGGCGCGGAGCCGTTCCACCAGAGCGAGGTCGTCGCCGGAAGGAGCCGGGGCGGTCACGAGCGAGGAGCCTAGCGGCGGGATGCGAGGGAGCCGGAGGCTAGCCCGGGCGAGCGGCGCCGACCGGCGGATCGTAGCCGTACATCGAGTCCGTAGTGGACCGCGCCATCGGCACCCGGGTGGGTCGCGTGGATGATCTGCCCGCCGCCGACGTAGAGCGCCACGTGGCTGATCGGGCGAGTAGTAGAAGATCAGGTCGCCCGGCTGCACGCTCCCGAGCGGCACGTGCGGGAGCGAGGAGTACTGCGCGGCGGAAGAGTGCGGGATGTACACGCCCGCCTGCGCCCAGGCCCACGAGGTGAGGCCGGAGCAGTCGAAGCCGACGTTCGGGTCGGCGGATCCGAAGACGTACTGGGTGCCTTCGACGCTCCTCGCCGCTGCGACCGCGGTCCCCGCGGCCATCCGTTGACCGGCGGGACGTAGCCCCCGGTGTCCGACGTCGTGTCGGCGGGCGGCGTGTCCTGTGCCGCTTCCTGGCGGGCCTGCTCGAGCGCGGCACGCTGCGCCGCGAGGACGGCGAGGTAGTCGGCGCGGTCCTGGTGGAGCTGCTCGTAGAGGGACGCCTGCTCGTCGATCATCGAGTCGAGACGATCGAGGTGGCTCTCGATGGCCGCCACCTCGCGCTGTCGCTCGATGCGCGCGTCGGCGAACCGATCCGCCGCCCAATCGGCCTCCTGCCGAGCGTTCGAAGCTGCGCGGGCGATCTCCGCGTCCGCCTCGGCGACCGCGCCCATGAACTCGAGGCGGTCGGAGAACTCCGCGATGTTCTCGGCTCCGAGGAGACCGTCGACCTGGGAGCCGGTCCCGACGTAGGCCTGGACGGCCCGCTTGGCCAGTCGGCCTTCCGCCGTCTGCGCGTCGCGTTCGGCTGCCTCGCTCTGGTCGCGCGCTTCGGCGAGCTTCCGTTCGATCAAGGCGAGGCGATACTTGGCGTCGTTGTACTGCTCGGCGAGGACCTCGAAGTCGTGCTCGAGTCCGGCGAGCTTGTCCTTCGCCGCCTGGACCTCCTCCTCGGATGGCGCTGCGAGGGAAGAGAGGCTGAGCGCGGAGAGGAGGACGGGGAGCGCAAAGACCACGGCTACGAGGAGCCGTGTGATCCGCGTTCGCGTCCCTGTCATGAGCTCCTTGGTCCGAGTAGCACGAAAGGCTCCGTCGCCGGAGCCGTTGCCCGAGGCTACCGGGGCACCCGGGGGTCGTCAAACCCCTGTTGCCCCATCGTGAAATGGGGCGGGCCGTGGTGTCGGCCCGCCCCATCTCTTCGGTGTCGGGACGGCGGGACTTGAACCCGCGACCTCAGCGTCCCGAACGCTGCGCGCTACCAAGCTGCGCCACGTCCCGTGCGGTGCAGTTTAGCGGGTCGTCCATCCGAGCACACCCGGTGAGGCCGGTGGCTTCATCCGGACCCTCGTTCGTGGGTCCGAGGCCGAAGTTCCAGGAAGGTCGCCTCCGGCCTGCACCAGAACCGGAACGGGGCGTATTTGCTGGTCCCGAGCCCCCGCGATGTGTGGAGCATCGCCGATCCCATCCGGATCAACCCCGACGCCAGCCTCGAGGGCATCGAGCAGTTCGTCACCAGCGCGCCGATCCACGGCAATCGCACCTGGCCTCCGTGGGTATGTCCGGCGACGATCAGGCCGTAGCCGAGCGCGGCCGCTTCCGGGGCCGAGTCGGGTGAATGCATGACGGCGAATCCGAAGCCGTCCCCGTTGCTCCGAGGAGCGCCCCGGAGATCGTGGCGACGGATGTGGGCGTCGTCCAGACCGAGCAGCTCGGTCTCGAGCCCGTCGAGTGACACGGTCCGCCGAGAATTGGTGAGGTCCGCCCACCCGTCCGCGACGAGGGCTTCGATCAGCTCCGGCGCGCGTCCCCGGCGGGCCCGACGCCCCCTCCGCCCCTTCTGGAAATAGGCCAGATAGTTCAACGGCTTCGGGACGAAGTAGTCGTTGGACCCCAGGACGAACCAGGATCCGAGCCGACCCCGGACCGGCCGGACGCTCGTCACCGCCGTGTCGATCGCCTCCGGCTCTGCGAGGAAGTCGCCGGTGACCACCGTGACGTCGGGCGTGGGGAGGCCGGCGAGGAATCGGGTCTTCCTCGGGTCGTGACGGACGAAATGGAGGTCGGAGAGATGGAGCACGGTGAGGGACCGCTCGACCCCCGCCGGTAGGATGTCGAGCCGATGCCGGAGGACCCGGTATCGGAACCGTTCGATGAAGATCCCGTAGAGCACGCATCCGATGCCGAGCACGGCGATCGTCGCGACCACGGGAAGCACGGGGGGAGTGTAATGAGCGACCCGACCCTGAGAGCGCGGCTCGCCGTCGAGATCACCGACGCCCTCCGCGCCGGCGAGAAGGTCCGTCTGGGCGCGCTCCGGATGCTGTCCGCGGCCGTGACGAACCAAGAGAAGGAGCTCCGCCACGAGCTCTCCGACGACGAGGTCCGCGACGTCGCGGCGAAGGAAGTGAAGAAACGGGCGGAGTCGATCGAGGCGTTCGAGGGCGCCGGTCGCCGCGAGCTCGCGGAGAAGGAGCGAGCCGAGCGGGAGGCGATCGCGTCGTACGCACCCGAACCGATGACCGACGACGAGCTCGACGCCCTGCTCGACGAGGCCTTCGCGGCGACCGGCGCCACCTCCGAGAAGGAGTTCGGCGCGGTGATGGGCTTCCTGATGGGGAGGGCCAAAGGTCGTGTCGACGGGAAGGTCGTGCAGGAGAAGGTCCGGGCCCGGCTGCGCGCGAGCTAGCTAGCCGTCGCCACCTCCGTCACCACCACCACCACCGTTGCCGTTCCCGTTCCCGTTGGGTCGCTCGCCCACGAAGATCGTCACGGTGCCGCCCTGGACCACCAGCGACTGGCTGCGTGGATCCTGGGCGAGCACGTAGCCGACCTTGTTCGGGTTGCCGGTCTCGACCCGAACGAGCTCGACCACGAGTCCGAGGGACTGCAGGAACGCCGTCGCCTCGTAGCCGCGCATGTCCACGACCCTCGGCATCGTGACCTGCGCCGGGACGCCGGTCGAGATCTGGATGCGGATCAGCGTGCCGAGGGCGGTCACGGTGCCGCCGCCCGGCGACTGGCTGAACACCTGGCCCTTCGGGGCGCGGTCATCCGCGATCTCGACCGAGGCGCGGAAGCCCGCCTCCGAGAGGGTCGTGATCGCTTCCGCCCGTTTCATCCCGATCACGCTGGGCACAGGTCCCTCCGGCGGTTTCGGCGGATCCGGGAACCCGATCGCCGGGAGCCCCTGCATCACCCTCGACATGAACGACACCCAGATCGGTGCCGCGACCGTCCCACCGAAGACGTGACCCATCGAGTAGGGGTTGCCCGGCGAGCCGACCCAGACGACGGTGGTGAACTGCTTCGTGTATCCGCCGAACCACACGTTCGTGTTCTCCTGGGCGGTGCCCGTCTTCCCCGCGACCGGCCAGCTCCCCCAGCCCCCGAACGCGCTCGCCGCCGTGCCCGAGACCGGCACGGCCTCGAGCATCGAGGTGATGAGGCGCGCATCGCCTCGTTTCAGGACCGGGTCGCACGCGCGCTCGTGCTCCAACAACACCTTGCCGTCGCGCTCGATCGACTGGACCGTGTACGGGTCGCAATGTCGCCCATCGTTCGCGATCGTCTGATACCCGGCGGCCATGTCGACGGGCGAGATCGCCACGGAACCTGTGGCCAGGGAGGCCACCGACGGGAATCCCTCGGTCCGGGGATCCATCCCCACCATGCGTCCGGCGATGTTCGCCACGACCTCCGGCGTCACATCGAAGATGAGCTGGGCGAATACGACGTTGATCGAGTCCTCGGTGGCCGTGAACAGATCCACGAGGCCGACGCCGCTGCCCTCGGCGTTCGAGACGCAGTGATCCTCGTCGTCCCACAGCGGCGAGCACCACGGTGAGGAGCTCGAGTACGTCTGCGTCGGCGGGATGCCCTCCTGGAACGCGCCGGCGAGGACGAAGGGTTTGAACGCCGACCCGGGCTGGTGGCCCGTCGTCGCGAGGTCGAGCTCCTCCTTGCGGTAGTTCCGGCCGGACAGGATCACCTTCACCGCGCCGGACCGGTTGTCGATCGTCACGATCGAGACGTCGGGAGCCGGTGAGCCTGCCGGCGGATAGATCGAGACCCGGAGCGGCTTCCGGGCCTCTTCCTCTGCCCACGATTGCCAGTCGGGCTCGAGGGTGGTGTGGATGTCGAGGCCGCCCTCGAACAGCTTGCGGCGACGCGCGTTCTCGGTGGTCCCGAGCGAGGTGAACTCGCCGGACTCGTTCTCGATGATCTGGTCGGTCAGGTACTTCACGAAGAAGGGAGGATGCCGGCGGGTGAGCTGCCCGGCGTTCGGCGGGAGCCGGAGCCGCTCCGCCCGGAGACGAGCGAGGCGTCCCGAGCTGAGCCACCCGAGGGCCTCCATCCGCTTGAGGACGTCGTCACGGTGTTTCCGTGTCCTCGCCGGATGGTCGATCGGGTCGTACCGCTCCGGCGCCTTGACCATGGCGGCGAGCGTGGCGCCCTGGAGCAGCGTCAGGTCGCGGGCGGGCTTGCGGAAGTAGAACTGCGATGCCGTCCCGAAGCCGTAGACACCGTGACCCATGTAGACCTGGTTGAGGTACATCTCGAAGATCTTGGCCTTCGAGTACCGCTGCTCCACGCGGATCGACAGCGCGAGCTCCTGCAGCTTCCCCTCGATGCTCTGGTCGAAGCGCTGCGGACCGAGCGTGCTGCCCACCAACTGCTGCGTGATCGTGGAGCCACCCTGGACCACCTCGCCGGCCCGCGCGTTCTGGATGAGCGCTCGGATCAGGGACGAGACGTCCAGGGCGCCGTGCTGGAAGAAGTCGGAGTCCTCGATCGCGAGCACGGCCCGCTGGGTGGCGCGAGAGATCGACGCGAGGGGCACGATCTCGCGGTTGGAGAGGTAGACCTGGGTGAGGACCGAGCCGTCGGCGGCGTAGATCGTGGAGCGCTCCGGGAAACGAGGGATGCGCGTGAAGTCGGATCCGAGCGCGTCGAGGCGGGAGCGGATCTCGTTCACGCCGAGGCCCGCCGCGGCGAAGGGTGGGACGAGGACGGCGGCGGCGAGGATCGACGTCGCCAGGATCACCGGGATGAGCAGGAGCGCCGCGATCGGCTTGAAGGAGACGCGGTCACGGACGGACCGGGGGTCGCGTGGTGATCGGGGGCCGGGACGGCCCCCCGGTGGCGGAGGTCCCGCCGGGCGGCGACCGGTGTCCACGCTCATGGGGTCCCACCAGGATACGCCGGATCTCCTCTCGCCCTGCTCGATACGATGCGCCTCCATGCGCCCCCGAGTCCGAGCCTGGCTCTTCGTGCCCGTGCTCGTCGTGAGCACGATCGCCTCGTTCGCCGGTTCCGTCGCACGCGGTGCCGATGTGGCGACCACGGTCGTCCGGGTCATCGAGGTCCAAGGTCCGATCGACCGGCCGCTCCTCGCGTACGTGGAGGAACGACTCGCCGAGGCCGAACGGGCAGGGGCGATCGCCGTGCTGCAGCTCGACACCCCGGGCATGCTCGGACAGAACGGCATCGCCCTGGCCGAGCGGGTGGCTCGCCTCGAAGTGCCCGTGCTGACCTGGATCGGACCGGTGCCGGCCAAGGCCAGCGGCGGTGGGCTCCTCTTGATGCTGGCCTCCTCGCTCGCCGGCGTCTCGCCCGGATCCCAGACGGGCCCGC
Source organism: uncultured Actinomycetota bacterium (assembly GCA_963711655.1). Lineage (GTDB taxonomy): Bacteria > Actinomycetota > UBA4738 > UBA4738 > HRBIN12 > JAJNBA01. The sequence goes on along the minus strand of CAVQEW010000001.1, from coordinate 82,026 downwards.
TGCTCCCCGTGGACGTCCTGCATCCCGGGGAGGGAGCCGAGGGCCTCCGGTCTCGGATCGAGGGATGGCTCGAGGCGCGAGGTCGCGAGGATGTCGATCTCGACGCGCTCGCTCGGCCCCTCGCAGCCCGAGATGCGCTGACCTCGGGGGCCGCGCAGGTGGCGGCCTACACGGTTCCCGGGTTCCTGCGAGCGGTCGACGGGATGACCGTGCAGACGCCGGCCGGGCCGGTGGTGCTGCGGACCCGGGTGGCCACCACCGCCGCGGAGGCCGGCGAGCGCACCGTCGATCTCCGCTTCGAGGAGCCGGGTGTGATCGGCCGCGTCGCGCACGCCGTGGCCACGCCTTCGATGGTCTACTTCCTCCTCGTCCTGGGGCTCGCGGCGATCGCGTTCGAGCTCACGCAGCCGGGATTCGGGTTCGCGGGCTTCAGTGGCATCGCGCTCGTGCTGCTGGCCGTGTACGGGCTCACCGTCGCCGTGCCGTCCTGGCCGGGCTTCGGGTTGCTGCTCGTCGGGATCGGGTTGTTGGTGCTCGACGTGCGGCTCCGGAGCCTGGCCTGGCCCACGTGGGCGGGGTTGGCTGCCTTCGGAGCCGGATCGATCCTCGCGTGGCGGAACGTCGACGCGTCGATCGCGATCAGCCCGTGGCTGATCGGCGGCGCCGTGCTCGCGAGCCTCCTGTACTACGGGTTCGCCCTGACCGTCGCCCTCCAGTCGCGCGACCGGATCGTGGGGACGCAGCGTGGCCTGGTCGGCCTCGTCGGGGAGGCGAGGGGCCGGCTGGCGCCGGACGGCCCGGTCTTCGTGAAGGGGGCGCTCTGGCGGGGGCGGACCGACGGCGATCCGATCGAAGCGGGCACGCCGATCCGGGTCCGAGGCGTCGACGGACTGATCCTGCGGGTCGCCGTGGAGGGCGCTCAACCGCTGGAAGACACTGGGCCATAAGGCATCTTCGGGATTCGTGAGAACGTGTGACGGCGCGATGCTCCTCGCCGCGAAGGGAATCCCCAGCCCCGCGTCCTGCGAACAACCAGGTAGATGCCGTTCGAAGAGGGGTTGGCCGGCTGGCAACGACTCGCCGCGTGCCGCGGTGAGGACTCCTCTTTCTACTTCGCCCCGAGCTACTTCGAGAAGCGCGGCGAGAAGCTCGCCCGCGAAGCGGTCGCCAAGAGGATCTGCGCCGCCTGCCCGGTGCGCCAGCTCTGCCTCGACTACGCGCTCGAGACGCGCGAGGGCCATGGGGTATGGGGAGGCCTGAACGAGACGGAACGGCGCGCGATCCTCAAGCGGCAGGCCCTCGAAGCCAGCTGAGCGCGTCGACGTCTGGGAGGATGCCGCGATGCGCGACGCGGACGTCCTCCGGAGACTCGAGGAACTCGGTCTCGAGCTTCCTCCGCCACCCGTTCCGGTCGCCAGCTACGTACCGGTGACCCAGACGGGGAGGCTGCTCTTCGTCGCGGGTCAGGTGCCGATGGTCGACGGCCACCTTCTGCATGCCGGGAGGCTCGGGCAACAGGTGTCGGTCGAGATGGGGCAAGAGGCGGCCGCGCGGGCCGCCCTGCAGTCTGTGTCGGCGATCCGGGACCACCTCGGGGACAGCCTGGATCGCCTGGAGCGGCTCCTGCAGGTGTCCGTGTTCGTCGCGGCCGATGCCGAGTTCGTGGAGCATCCGAAGGTCGCGAACGGCGCGAGCGACACCCTGATCGCCGTGCTCGGGCCCGAGGGCCGACATGCGAGAGCCGCCATCGGCGTGGCCTCGCTCCCATTGGGAGCGAGCGTCGAGATCACCGTCACGGCCGAGGTGTCCGAGTAAGGCTCGCTACGACGAGCGCGGGAATCGCAGGTCGCCGTCTCGCCGCGTGATGCCCCGCTGATCGAACCATTCCAACAGCGGTACCGCGTACTTCCTGCTGGTCCCGAGGGCCTCGCGGAACGCACTCACCGTGATCCCGGAACCGCTCGCACTCGCGACGATCTCGCGCGCCCGGTCGATCAACTCCGGGAGGAACACCAGGTCGGGCGCGACGCGGACGACGAGTCCCGCTCGGATCGCCGCGTCGATCGCGTCGCGCCCGATCCCCTGCGCCACGAGCTCCTTGATGGTCGGCGGCTGCGCGGGCTCGGACGAGATCGCCTCCGTCACCTGCTGCACGAGTGGGTTGCCCCCCTGTTCGGCCGGCGCGCGCGAGGGCAACGCGATCGAGGTGCTCGTGCGTACGAGCAAGCCGTCGGCGACGAGGCGATCGAGCATCGGGTCGATCGACCTGGGGTCGAGCCTGCCGTTCGCCGGGCGGACGAGATCGGCGAGCACCCGGCGAGCGGAGGCGAGAGGCACCCCTTCCTCGAGAGGATGATCCTCGTGGAACGCCTGGACGTGATGGACGAGCGCGGGACCGATCTCCTGGAGCAAGCCCTGCCGGAAGAGCCATCCCGCCGCCTGAGGGATCCCGGCGCTCGAGCCCGTGAGGAGGAGTGCCTCCGACGCCTGCACGGCCTCGCGCTCCTCCGCGAGGATCGCGGGGAGCTCGTCCCGCGCCGCCGAGGCGCGCCGGGCGAGGCGTGACTCCGGGGAGCGTCCCGCGCGCCGGGGTGGCGCCGGATCCAGCACCGAGCCGCCGCCGACCGTTTCCTGTCGTCCGGATTCCCGCAGGACGAACCGGTCGAAGACGTCCAACACGAGCGGCCGCGCGGTCGTGATCCGGACGTAGGCCTCTCCGCCCGCCTCGAGGGACGCGCCCTCGAGGAGACGGATGGTCGCGTCCGCCTCCGAGGCGCCGGCGTAGACCTTGAAGGCGCCACGCCCGGTGATCGGGTGGGCCAGGCCGCGGACCGGCCGGAGGATGCCCTCGAACGTGGTGGTCGGCCTCCACGCCGCCGGGGCACCCAGGACGTCGCCACGGGCGAGGTCCTCCTTCCCCGTCCCCACGAGGTTGGCCGCGACCCGCGCGACCGGGGCCACACGGACCTCGTTCCGTTCGTGGGTCTGGAGCGATCGGACGCGGGCGTTCCTCGCGTGCGGGTAGAGCTCCACCTCGTCTCCGACCGCGAGCTCCCCACCGCCCAGGGTGCCGGTGACCACCGTGCCCGCCCCCGAGATCGTGAACACGCGATCGACGAACAACCGGGTCCGCGTCTCCTCGGGAGCCGGCGCGACCGCCAGCATGCGATCGAGCGCCGTCCGGAGGTCGTCGAGACCCTGCCCGGTCGTCGCCGAGACGTGGATCATCTCGGCACCGCCGAGGACCGTGCCGTCGACGCGCTCGTGGACCTCCTCCTCGACCCGCGCGAGGGCGGCGTCGTCGACGAGGTCTCGCTTCGTGAGGGCGATGACCCCTCCCTCGATCCCGAGGACGTCCAGGATCGCGAGGTGTTCCTCGGACTGCCGACGCCAGCCCTCGTTGGCGGCAACCACGAACAGGACCAGGCGGACGGGCCCGACGCCGGCCAGCATGTTCGCGACGAACCGCTCGTGTCCGGGCACGTCCACGAAGCCGACCTCGCGCCCGGACGGGAGCTCGCACCAGGCGTATCCGAGATCGATCGTCAGGCCGCGCCTCTTCTCCTCCTCCCAACGGTCCGGATCCATCCCGGTGAGGCGCACGATCAGGGAGGACTTGCCGTGGTCGACGTGGCCGGCCGTGGCCACGACGCGGAGCTCGGTCATCTACTCGTCGGTCGCGTCGCCGTGGCGTTCGTCGTCATCGTCGTCGCCGTGGAGGTCGTGACCGTGCTCCTCGTCGCCTTCGAGGGCGTAATGCACCGCGCGAGCGAGGTGGGGAACCTGCGCGTCCGTCACCGTCCGGCAGTCGAGCAGGATGAACGATTCCTCCATCCGGGAGAACGCGGCGGGTGTGCCCGTCCGCAGCCGCGCCGCGAACGCCGGCGCGTCCGGCACCCGGATCCGGACCCCCCACGAGGGGAGACTCGTGCCCGGCATCGAGCCCCCGCCGACGGCCGACTCGCAGCGCACCACGCGCGCGCCCTCGAGCTCGCCGCCGATCGTCTGGGACAGGAGCTGCGCCCGGCTCCGCACGATCTCGGGCGACTCGCGGAGCATCCGGAACACCGGAAGCTCCACCTCCCGGCCGGTCGCGACGATCGCGAGCACCTGCTCGAGGGCCGCCATCTGCATCCGCCCCAGGCGAACGGCCCGCGCGATCGGATGCTTCCGCAACCGCTCCAACAGATCGGCCCGCCCGACGATGATCCCCGCCTGCGGCCCGCCGAGCAGCTTGTCCGCGGAGAAGGTGACGAGGTCCGCGCCCTGCTCGAGCGCGTCGGACACGGACGGCTCGTCCACCGGATGTCCGTGGCCGTGATGCAAGAGTCCTGAGCCGATGTCGAACAGGAACGGGATCCCGTGCTTCCGGGCGAGCGCGGACAGCTCGGAGGCCGCCGGCGCCGCCGTGAACCCGATCACGCGGTAGTTCGAGGGGTGCACCTTGAGGATCAACCCGGTCTTGTCGGTGACCGCCCCGCGGTAGTCGCCGATCCTGGTTCTGTTCGTCGTGCCCACCTCGGCCAGGCGTGCACCCGAAGCGGCGAGGATGTCCGGGATCCGGAACTCCCCGCCGATCTCGATCAGCTCCCCGCGGGAGACGAGGACCGGCTTCCCCTTGGCGAGCGCGGCCATCGCCAGCAGGAGCGCGGCGGCGCAGTTGTTGACCACCATCGCCCCCTCCGCTCCCGTGAGCGCCGTGAGCAGGGTCTCGGCGTGCCCGCCGCGCCGGCCTCGCCTGCCCGTCTGCCGATCGACCTCGATGTCGGTGTAGGAGCGGGCGGCCCGCGCCGCGGCCTTCGCGGCTCGCTCGGGAAGTGGCGCGCGCCCCAGGTTCGTGTGGAGGATCACCCCGGTCGCGTTGATCACGGGCACCATGCCCTGCGCGGCGTGCGACGCGCGGCCGAGGGCTCTGGCGAGCAACACCTCGTCGGGCGGGGGGTCTTCGCCCGCGGCCGCCGCGGAGCGCACCTCCGACAGGACGTCTTCCAGCATCCGCTTCACGAGAGGGCGACCGAGCGTCGATGACGATCTCCTCGCCGGGTCGGAGCGCAGGAGCGCATCCACCGACGGAACCTTGCGGCGGACGTCCACGGCCATCGTCCGGGGAGCCTATCGCCTCCGTCGGCCCGCTCCATCGACCGCGTGCTCGCCGGACCGCTCCGTTAGGATGGCGCGCGGATGGACATCCGCGAGCGGGCCGCGTTCGAGAGCTCCCAGGTCGCCTCGATGATCCGGGGTGGAGGGCTCGACGTCGAGGTCATGCCCAGTGGCGAGTTCTCCACCGAGGAGATGATCCTCAACATCGGGCCGCAGCATCCCTCGACGCACGGCGTCCTCCGCGTCGTCCTCGAGCTCGACGGAGAGGTGATCACGAAGGCCGAGCCCGTCATCGGGTACATGCACCGCGCGGCCGAGAAGCTCGCCGAGTACCGCGACGCGCGCCAGGTCCTCGTGCTGATGAACCGCCACGATTGGATCAGCGCGTTCAACAACGAGCTGGGATGGACGATCGCGGTGGAGCGGCTCGCCGGCATCGAGGTGCCCGAGCGGGCGCAGTGGATCCGCACGATGTTCGCCGAGTGGAACCGGATCCTCAGCCACCTGATGTTCAGCGGCTCGTATCCGCTCGAGCTGGGTGCCATGACCCCGATCTTCTACGCGTTCCGTGAGCGCGAGATGATCCAGGACCTGATGGAGTCCGCGACCGGCGCGCGGATGCACCATTCCTACTGCCGCGTCGGTGGACTCAAGGACGACCTGCCGTACGGCTTCCTGAAGCGCTCCGCGGAGGTGCTCGCCGAGACCCGGAAGCGCATCGGGGAGTTCGAGACGCTGATCATGGGCAACGAGATCATCTACGCCCGCACGCGAGACGTCGGACTCCTGCCCGCCGAAACCGCCATCGCGTTCGGCACCTCCGGGCCCGTGCTCCACGCGAGCGGCGTCCCGATGGATCCGCGGAAGGACGAGCCGTACGAGAAGTACGCGGAGGTCGAGTTCGAGGTGCCGGTGGGCATCAAGGGCGACTGCTACGACCGCCTGTGGGTGCTGATCGAGCGGATGAAGCAGTCCTGCAACATCATCGAGCAGTGCATGGACCGTCTCCCGCCCGGCGAGTTCAGGGCACCGAAGCTCCCGAAGACCCTGAAGATGGACGGCGAGGTCTACGTCCGGACCGAGAACCCGCTCGGCCTGATGGGCTACTACGTCGTCGGCGACGGGAAGAAGCAGCCCTACCGCCTGAAGATGCGGACCGCCTCGTTCTCCAACGTCAGCGTGATCCCCGCGATGCTCCCGGGCACCCTGGTCCCGGACCTCATCGCGATCTTGGGCTCGATCTTCTTCGTGGTCGGCGACGTCGACCGCTGAGGGCTCAATCTCCAGCCGGAACCGGCCGATACCCCTGTGGGGATGAATAACGACACCGGCTCGTTCCGCACCCGCACCACGGATGACGGATCGCTCGAGGTCTGGGCGCGAGGTTGGCGCCTGGAGTCGCAGCTGTACGCCCTGATCCCGATGGGCATCGCGCTGATGTTCCTCCTCGCCCCGATGGACCTGCCGATGAGGATCGGCGGCGCCGCGGTGATGCTCGGGGCGACCCTGTTCGTCTTCCGCATGACCAAGCCAGGTCTCTGGCTCACGCCCGAGGCCGTATCCGTCGTCAGCGTCATCCGCACCCAGCGCTTCCCGTGGGACCAGGTCAGCGGTTTCATGGGCGAGCGCCGACACGACGAGGCGCGCCTGATGATGGTCCTCGACGACCAACGGCAGATCCCTCTCCCCGGGACGCTCGATCCGGAGGAGCTGGATCCGTACGGTGACGAAGGGCAGATGCTTTCAGCCGCGGACCAGCTGAACCAGCTGCGCGAGGTGGCGATCGCCGGGGATCTCCCGCAGCCGGCGCCGGCATCGACGCCGGTCGCCCATGTTCCTCTGCCGGTTTCCGGCTACGACGAACCCGAGAGTGGATCGAGGAAGGATCAACGCCGCGAGCGGAAGGAGTTGCGCGCCGCGTTGAAGGCGGTTCGTCTCGTTCCCGAAGGAACGGACGCGTCGGTCGCTCCCCTCGAGGACGTTCCGGACCGGCCACGGCGTTTGCGCCGACGGTCTCGGACCGAGCCCGCGCCGGAGCTCATCGAAGTGGCGATCGCCGAACCGGAACCGGTCGCGGTGCGAAGGAGAGCCGATCCGGCGGACGCACCGAGCCTCCCCTCGTACTACCCGACCCCCGTGTACATCCCGCAGGCCGAGTACGCGCAGATGCTCCGCGATCAGAAGGCAGCCGAGAAGGCCGCCGCCACCGCGGCCGCCGAGCTGACCCGACTGGCCGAGCTCGACGTGCCGGACGACCTCGCCGAGGCCGAAGAGTTCTCGGACCGCACCGGCTCGTTGGCCGACTAGGTCTGCCGGTTGAACCAGGCCCCTCCCGGACCGGCATAGCTGAAGGCCTCGCCCCACACCCCGATCGTCTTGCCGGTGTTGGTGATCGCGATCTCGCCGTAGTCGCCGTAGAACTCCTGGAACCCGGCGGCCGTCTTGTAGCCGGCGCCCGAGGTCGCATCGGAGATGTTCACCGGCGCCGTCCAGGTCACGCCGCCATCGGTCGAGCTCCGGTACCAGATGTTCCAGGCGTCGTGATTCCCTCCGTTCGTCTGCGCGTACCAGACGCGCACGTCTCCGGCGAGGCGCGACTCCACGGTCGGAGCGGTGGACTGCTCGCCGACGGACGAGAGCGTCGTCCGCGCAGACCACGTCAGCCCGCCGTTCGTGGACCGCTTCGCGAAGCTCAGCTGCTTGCCTCCCGGGGTGGTGGCGCCGTCGTAGACCATCACGAGGTTGCCCGACGCATCGGCGGAGACTCCGCTGTGGCCGATGTAGAAGTCCGAAGAGCACCCGGCCGCCACGCACGACTCGCCTATCTCCACGGAATCCACGACGACGTTCTGCCACGAGGCTCCCTTGGTTCGACGAGACGAACGCGTGGTGCTCGACCTGGCCCGACGGCGTCGAGCCCTGACCGCCGTAGAGGATGCTGCTTTCCGAGAACACCACGGTGCCGCTGGGGAGGACATCCGCGTCGTAGGCGAAGAAGTACCTCGGGCCATCGACGAGCTTCGTCTGGGTCCAGGTCGAACCCGCGTTGTGGGACTGCGCGACGTACGGGTCGCCGGCGTTCGGCCCGTTCCAGGACACGTAGACGTGCTGACCGTCGTTGCTCGTCGCCAACACCGGCTTGTCGGTCCACGAGATCTGGCCGTACGTCTTGACCGGCGTCGACCACGTCTGGCCGTGGTTCGTCGACTTCGTGAAGACCGTGTTGAAGCCGTTCATGTAGAGGGCGTAGACGTGACCCGTGTTCGGGACGACCTCGATGATCGGGTCGTACTGCGCGGAGCCCTTGCACGCGCACAGGGGGACGCCCTGGCTCCAGGTGGCCCCGCCGTCGGACGAGATCTCGAGCGCCATCCACGGTGACGGGCAGTTGCCCGGGCACGGCTTCGGCGCGTACCGGGTCGTGAGCATGTAGACGAACGGGGCGCTGGGATCGGCCGCGATCGCGGGCTCCCAGTCGTCGGTCGTAGCGTTCATCACCTGCTCGCCGGCCCATCCGGGCGCAGCGGCGAGCACGACGCGCTCGCGCTGGCCGAACGTCCCCTCGGCCCTCGCCTCACGCAGGGCGTCCAGCCGCAGGTCGGTCGTGAGCCGCTGCTCGAGCCGTTCCTCGACCCCGCCGGGCGCGCGTCCCAGGCCCTCGTTGCCGGTGGGTGCCTTGGCTGCCAGCGACACGAACGCCGCGAGGACGACCAACGCGAACACCGTGATCACTCCGGACATGAGCCTCGACTGCATCGACCTTCGCCTCCCATCGGCCGGATCGACCGGCACGGTCCTCGGGGTCAACGGTGACCGAATCCTAGACCGGTGGCGATGGCGCGCGCCACCCTGGAACTGGGTGCCTCACGGGTACCCTCCTGCGGTGGATCGGCGCCCGCTGGACCGGTTGCGATCGGAGGCCCTCCCTCTGATCCTGCCCTCGCTCGTCCTGGCGCTGTTCCTGGCTCCCCTCGTCCTCGCGATCCTCGGCTCGCTCCGGCCCCCGGGCACCGCGCCCCCGACGTCGATCGACCTCTGGCCCGCGGGCGCCGGAGCCTCGAACTACCCGAGACGTGCTGGAACGGCCGGTGCTCCAGCGGCAGCTCGTCAACTCTCTCCTCGTCGCGGCGATCGCCGTGCCGGCCGGCACGCTCGTCGCGTCGTGTGCCGGGTACGCGATCGCGCGGCTTCCGCGCCGCGCCGCGTTGCTGCTGCTGGGGGTCACGGTGGTCGCGGTGGCGATCCCCGCGAGCACGGTGTTCGTCGGGCGGCTCGTGCTCTTCCGACTCCTCGGCGTGACCGACACGCCGATGCCGCTGATCGCACCGGCGTTGATCGGCGTCACGCCGCTGCTGGTCCTGCTCTTCGCATGGAGTTACCACTCCGTTCCTCGCGAGATCTACGATCTCGCGACCGAAGCCGGGCTCGGACCGTTCGGGACGTGGTGGCACGTCGCGGTCCCGTTCCGGAAAGGCGCGGTCGCCGTCGCCGTCGCCGTCGCGTTCGTGGTCTCGTGGGGGAACCTGTCCGATCCGTTGCTGTACGTCTACGACGAGCGTTGGTTCACGTTGCCTCTGGGGATCGTCTCGCTCGCCCACTTGCCGCCGACCGATCAAGGCCTGATGCTTGCCGCCGCCGTGGTGTCGATCGTGCCGGCGGTGGTCACCGCGTTCATCGTCCAACGTCATCTGCTCGAACGGGGGGTGTGATGCGGAAGAGGGATGGTCGGTGGTTCGGAGCGTGGGCGCTGTTGCTGGTGGCGAGCGTCGCGTGCCAGGGGGAACCCTCCGGCCAGGCCACACGGATCACGGTGATGGTTTCGGGCGATGCGGAAGAGATCGAGGCGTACCGTGCCGTCGTCGACGCGTACAACGAGGCGCAGGACGAGGTCGAGGCGCGGCTGACCCCGTTCGCCGAGCGTGACGATCTGATCCTGCGGTTGTCCACGTCGATCGCGGGAGGACAGCCGCCCGACCTCTTCCTGATGAACTACCGCTTCTACGGTCAGTTCGCCGCGCGCGGGGCGCTCGAGCCTGTCGCTCCGTATCTCCAGGACTCCGAGGCGTTCTCCGAGGACGACTTCTTCGACACGGCGTTGACGCCCTTCCGCTGGGACGGGGAGCAGGTGTGCCTGCCGCAGAACGTCTCGAGCCTGGTCGTGTACTACAACGCCGACCTGTTCCGAGGACGCGGGTGTCGCCCTCCCGCAGGATGGCTGGGCGTGGGACGACATGGTCGCCGCCGCGAAGAAGCTCACCGTCGATCGCGACGAGGACGGAACCGTCGACACGCACGGTCTCGGCGTCGATCCCGAGATCATCCGCGTCGCGCCGTTCATCTGGTCCAGCGGAGGGCGGCTGGTCGACGACGAGGCGGCGCCGACCCGGTTCGCCCTGGACGGGGGCGCGGTCGCCGCGCTGGACCGATTCTTCGACCTCCGGACGGCCGGCGTCACCCCCACGGACGAGGAGGCTGAGGCCGAGGACTTCGTGAGCCGTTTCCGTGAACGGTCGTCTCGGGATGCTCATGGAGTCGCGGCGCGTGGTCCCCACGCTCCGGACGATCACCGACTTCGAGTGGGACGTGGTCGGGGTGCCGACGCTCGGTACGCCCGCGTCGGTCCTGCACTCCGACGCGTACTGCATGACGGCAGGGGTCGGACGCCAAGGACGAGGCGTGGCGGTTCATGGAGTTCGCACTGGGGCCCGAGGGGCAGCGGATCGCGTCGGAGGCCGGCCGGACGGTGCCGTCGCTGCGGTCGCTGGCGGAGAGCGCCTCCTTCCTCGACCCGGACGAGCCTCCCGCGAACGCGCAGGCCTTCCTCGACCAGATCCCGTACCTCCGATCCGTCCCGAGCATCTCGACCTGGCCGGAGATCGAGGACGCGGCGAACGGGCTGCTCGAGGAGGCGTACTACGGGGGCGGATCGGGTCTCGAGGTCGCGGTGGAGCTCGAGACGCAGACCCGCGATCTGTTCGCCCGCGCAGAGGTCTGATGGACAGCGGCGATCGCCGGGTCCTGTGGCTCATGGCGACGCCGTTCCTCGTGGGCGTGGTCGCGCTCGTCCTGATGCCGGCGTTCGGGTCGCTCGCGATGTCGCTCTACGAATGGGACCTGGTGCGGCCCCCACGCTTCGTCGGCTGGGCCAATCTGCGGGAGCTGATCGACGATCCCATCTTCCGGATCTCATTGAGGAACTCGCTGCTCTACGTAGCCGCCGCCGTGCCGATCCGGCTCCTGGGAGCGCTGGGGGTCGCGCTGGTGCTCCATCGACGCGGCCGACTGCGAGCGACCGGCCGCGTGGCGGTCCTGATCCCGAGCGTGATGCCGGACGCCGCGTACGCGTTGGTCTGGCTGTGGATCCTCAACCCCGTGTACGGGCCGCTGAACCTCGCTCTCGGGGCTGCTGGCCTGCCGACACCATCGTGGCTCACGCAGGGGACGCCCGCCCGGTGGGCCGTGATCATCATGGGCGCGTTCCAGCTCGGCGAGGGCGCCCTGATCGCGCTCATCGCCCGGAGCCAGGTCCCGCAGGAGCTGCACGAGATCGCGGCGATCAACGGGGCGGGGCGATGGAGCAGGTTCGTCCGCGTCACCCTCCCGATCATGGCGCCGGCGTTGCTGCTGATCGCGGCGCGGGACACGATCCTGAGCCTGCAGGCGACGTTCGCACCCGCGTTGATCGTGACCGAAGGTGGGCCGCCGCCGTACGCGACGACCTACCTCCCCCTGTTCGTCTTCCGGAACGCGTTCGAGTACCTCCGCTACGGGTACGCGTCGGCGGCCACGGCCGTGATGCTGATCGTCACCGCCTCGATCCTGTGGCTGCAGTACCGCGCCGTCGTGTGGTGGCGGGGTCGACTCGGACTCGGACACCCCGCCTGAGGTCGTTCACATCCAGGACGGCGCGTGGAGGCCCGGCGTCGCGAGCAGCAGCCAGCGGAGTCGGCCGAGCGCCGACGGGTCGACGAGGAGGGTGGCGCGGCTCCGTCCGCTCCACGCCCTGACGGCGTCCAACCCTTCGCGCTGCTCCAGGAGCTCGTTCTGCCATCGGAGCTGCTCGTGGACCCAGTGGTCGAACCCGAGCGCGGTGAGCGCGTGACGCTGCGTCACGCTCGGGAACGCGATCAGTCCCTGGCTCTCCGCGTGTCGGCTCAGGAGATCGAAGTCCAGCCCGGACGTGATGTCGGTCTCTCCCGGCTGCTCGAGGAGGTCCTCGACCGGACGATGTGCCCGGTAGCCATGGGGCGGGCCCCCCGGCTCGCCCACCCCGCCGTAGTCGATCAGCAGCGCGTAGCCCGGGTGGGCGAGCCGGGCTCCCACCTGCTCGATGAACGCCAGCGCTCCTTCGGGCACGACCGATTCCTGCCCGTCTTCGAGGGAGGGGTCGCCGCCCGACGACGGGTCACCCAGGTGCTCCACGAACCGATCGTCGTCGATCCCGACCATGACCTCCTTGGTCCCCGAGGGCGTCCCTCGGAGACGCCGGAAAGGAAGGTTGTCCATCAGCTCGTTCGCGAGGATCAGCTGCGGCGAACCGTCCAGCCGCTCGGCGACCTCGAGCCCGTCGATCGCCACCAGCGCTTCGCGTGCTCCCGGGCTCCTCTCGATCGCCGTGTACGCCACGTCCAGGTCGCCGAGGTGTTCGACGAGCCGCCGGGCGAGCGTGCCGTCGCCGGCCCCCACCTCCGACATCCGGAACGGCCGAGGCTCTCCCAAACGGTCGTGGAGATCGACGATCGCGCGCGCGAGGAGCTCCGCGAACACGGGGTGGACGTGCGGGCTCGTGACGAAGTGACCGTCCGGACCGATCGGAGGGTGTTCGAAGAATCCCCCCGGACCTGAGAGCGCGAGCTCCATGTATTCGGCGAAGGTGATGGGTCCGTGGTCCCGGATCGCCTTCGCGACCGACTCGCGTGCATCCATCGGGTTCCCAGCGTACGGCCCTGGGTAGCATCGGGCTCCGTGAGCGACGTGATCCGGCAGGCGGCCTCGCTGATCGGTGTTCGGGACGCCCCGGGCGGTCCCGAGGTGCTCGTGATCGAACGCACCCTCGACCACCGTTTCCTCCCGGGGTACGTGGCGTTCCCGGGAGGCGCCGTGGATCCGGCCGACGGGCCCCTCGCCGGGCGCTGGTTCGGCGAACCGGCGGAGGCGGCGCGCGCCGCCGCGGTTCGTGAGCTTGCCGAGGAAGTCGGACTCGCGGTGACCAGGGAGGCCGTGATCGCCGTCGGTCCGAACCGCTCGCTGGCAGCGATCGACGGGTCGCCGCCCGCCGCCGACGCGCTCCCCGAAGTCGCTCGGTGGATCGCGCCCAAGGAGGTGCCCGTCCGTTTCGACGCCCGCTACTACGCCGTGCGGATGCAGGACGCGGCGGATCCGGCGCCCGACGGGACCGAGGCGGCAAGGGCGTGGTGGATCTCGCCGACCGCCCTGCTCGACGCCTGGGAGGCCGAAGAGGTGCGCCTGTACTGGCCGACCCACTTCACGGTGCGAGCGCTCGCGGAGTGCCGCGATGCCGACGCGTTGCTCGGTCTCCGGCTGGTCACCCGCGAGCCCCGCGACGACGAGGTCGGCCGGTTGCCCCGATCGGTCTTCACCCAGGATTGACCATGGTGCCGATCAGGCGGCTGCTCGCCCCGAACCCCGGTGTCTACACCCTCGAAGGGACCAACACCTGGATCGTGGGGGACGAGCCGACCTTCGTGATCGATCCGGGCCCCGACATCCCCGAGCATCTCGCCGAGGTCGCCCGAGAAGCGGGAACGGTGGGAGCGGTGCTCGTCACCCACGATCATCCGGATCACTCGCCGGGCGCGATCCCGTTCGCCAGTCTCGTGGGTGCACCCGTGTACGCGATGCGACTGGCCGGCGCGGACCGTCTGTCTCCCGGTCACCGGGTGCGCGCCGGAGACCTCGATCTCACGGCGGTCCACACGCCGGGACACACGTCGGATCACGTGGCGTTCTTCGAACCGGGCGACAGGGTGCTGTTCACCGGAGACGCGGTTCTCGGCCGAGGCACCAGCTTCCTCGACCCCCCGGAGGGCGACCTCGTGCGATACCTCCGGTCGCTCCGAGCGATGCTCGACCTCGACGCTCGGTCGATCTATCCGGGTCACGGACCCGTCGTCCTCCGGGCGAACGACAAGCTGCGTGAGTACCTCGCGCACCGCGAGGAGCGTGAGGCCCAGGTGGTCTCTGCTCTCTCGGAGGGACCACGCACGATCACGGAGCTGGTCGAAGTGATCTACGCCGGCTACCCGCGCGAGGTGCACCCGTTGGCCGCTCGGTCCGTGCTGGCGCATCTCCTGAAGCTCGCCGGGGAGGGTCTGGCGGAGCGCACCGGCAAGGCCGAGGAAGGTCCTTGGACGGCCTCGACGCCGAGGACCTGTCAACGGTGCGGCCGCAAGGTCAGGGGCAAGGCGCGCTACTGCGATTCATGCTCCCTTGCGATGCTGCAGTCCGAAGGGTGACGGTGTCGCTTCACCCGCCAGCGGCCCCGGCCTGACGACGTAGCGTCCGCGGGCCCGATCGACGCGTCCGGCGGCGGCGAGCTCTCCGAGCGCCCTGTTCACGCTCTCCCGAGTCGCCCCCGTGAGCTGAGCCAGGTGCTCTTGCGTCAGGGGCAGCTCGAGGCACCGGCCTCCCGGCACCGGACGTCCGAATCGCGCGGCGAGGTCATCGAGGCGCGCGGCGAGGCGATCCGCGATCCGATCCCAGGCGACCGAGCACGCGAGCCACGATGCCCGCCTCGCCCGCCTCGCGAGACCGTCCCGGAGCGCGATCGGTCCCGCCGCGAACAGCCCACTCGTCACGAGTGCGCGAACCGATGCTTCGGCGGTCCAGCTTGCGGGGCCGCCGACGAGGTCGCCCGGCCCGAGCAGGTCGAGGGCCAGACGGTGGCCCTCGAGATCGACCACCTCCATCAGCAAGCCACCCCTGCGCACGACCCACGCATCTGGATACGGCTCGCCTTGATGGATCACCTCCCGCCCGGGAGGGACATCGAACATGAGGGGGAATGGCTCGTCGGCAATGTTCACCACGCACCACTCCTTCGCGTCGCGGACTGTACCCACGGCCACCGACACGCTGCGGAGGAGAACCCGCTAGGCTTGCCCCGCTGCAGTCCCGGAGGAGGTCACGTTGGCGAAGGCGAAGCTCGATGCCGTCATCGGGGCGGTGCCGCTGTTCGAAACACTGTCCAAGCGGCACCTCAAGAAGGTCGCCGGGCTCACGACGACCGTCGAGTACGACGCCGGGGACACGGTGATCCAGGAGGGCGAGCCTGGAGACTCGTTCTTCGTCGCGGTCGCCGGCCAAGCGAAGGTCGTCTCCGGAGGAAAGACCGTCCATCGGTTGATCCCCGGTGACCACTTCGGCGAGATCTCCTTGCTCGACGGTCGGCCACGGTCGGCGTCCGTCGTGGCGGAGACGCCGCTCTCCCTCCTGCGGCTCCCTCGCGCCTCGTTCCTCCGACTGGTCAGGGATGACGCCGACCTCGCGCGAGCCCTGCTCGCTTCGCTGGCCCGGATGGTCAGGCGGGTCGACCGCTCGCTCGCGAAGTGAGTCCGCTGCGCATCGAGTTCCACCATCCGGTGGAGCCGGCGACGGCTGCGACCCCTCCTCCGCCGGGACCACCTCCACCACCGCCGCCCCCGCCCCCCGCCGTCGCCTCGGCGAGCTGGGTCGAGGGACGTGCCGTCGTCGAGTCGGACGACCCCGCGATCAAAGCCTCGATCGAACGCGCGTTCCGAGCGACGCCGGTCGTCGTGGACGATGCCTCCCTGCGCGGGGCGGGATCCCACGGCGAACAGATGCTCCAGCCCGGAACCATCGCGTGGTTCCGGTCGGTCGCGCAGTTCCGGGTCCTCGGACGAGACGGGACTCGCCGCTCGATCGGTTCCCGGCGTCACCGCCGGCGGCTACGACCCCGCCGCCAACTACCGCCGGTTCTCGGAGCAGATCGAACGTCTGGAGTCCTGACCGCCGCGTCCGACGGTCATGCTTCTCGGGCGACCCATGACCTTCCCGCGTCGCAGAACGACAGGAAGTCGCAGTGATGGCACCACGGTCCGGGCGTCGGATCGAAGACGCCCTCGCCGATCGCGCGCAGCGAGCGGGCGACCCGCGTTCGTACCTCGTCGGGATCGCCCATCGGATGTGAGACCTCCTCCCCACCTGCCAGGTACAGGTAGGTCAGCGTGAGGTCCTCGGGACGCTTGTTCCACACCTCGACGCATGCCAGGCCGTAGAGGTCGAGTTGGAGTCCGGCGAGCGGATCGTCGTCGGCGGGGCGCCGCCCGGTCTTCCAGTCGACCACCTCCCACGGTCCTTCGACGGATCCACCGAAGACGGCGTCGATCCGTCCCGAGACCGCGAAGCCCTCCATGCGCAGGAGGAACGCGCGCTCCGCGAACAACGGCACGGCGCCTGAGAACCGGCTCGCGAGGAAGGCCTGGCGGAGCCGATCGACCTTGCCGGGCTCGGTCGCCAGTTCGTCCGCGGTGAGGTCCGGCGCATCGTCGAGCTCCAGGAGCTGGCCCTGCCCCGAGGAGCGGCGCTCGATCCAGCGGTGCACTTCGGTGCCGATCCTGGCGGCCGGTCCCGAGAACCGAGGGAGCGGCCGCACGGAGGTCCAGAAGAAGCGCTTCGGACAGCGCGCGTAGTCGATCACCCCACCCACCGAGACCGTGCTCGGGGGCGTCACCTCTCCGCCGCTGCCTTCGACCTCCTCCCGGTCCTTCAGATGCAGCGCCAGCCCACGCCGATCCGCGCTGAGTCGGTCGAGCGTGGCCCGCTCCGCCGGATCGAGCGAGGAGAGCAGGGAGCCCTGGATCGCGCCGCCATCCTCGGATGCCGTGACCGCGGCTCGCCGCCATCCTTCCGCGAAGAGAGGATCCGAGCCGCTCGGCAGCGCAGGCCCGGGCCAATCTCGCACGAAACGCTCGCGGTAGCCGAGGATCGGATTGTTCTCCTCGTCGATGTCGGCCCCTGGGTCCCACGTGGCGTGCTTCGTCTCCATGATCCAATCCTTCAGCTCGCGGAGGAACGGGCCGGCTTCCTTCGCACGCATGTTCTCCGCGTACCAATGGGCGCCGGTGACATGCAGCGTGCGGCGAGCGCGGGTCATGGCGACGTAGGCGGTCCGCCGTTCTTCGTATTCCTCCTGCTGCTTCAGGTCCTTCTTGAAGGCGGACAGATTGCCGTCGTAGCGAGGCAGGTACGCGGCGTCACCACGGAGCTCGAAGTCCATCGACTTGCCCCGCTCCGCCGGATTGTGCTGGATCGTCGTGTTGGGGAGGAGACCCTTCGCGAGCCCGGGCACGAAGACGTGGTCGAACTCGAGACCCTTCGCGACGTGGATCGTCATCACCTTGACGGAGTCCTCCTCGGAGGGCTGGACCGGGGACCACTCCTGCTTGTCGAGGTTCTCGACGGCGTCGACGTACTCGAGGAACGCCCGCAGCGTGAGCTCGCCCTGGACGGGCGAGAACGCGTGCACCTCGTCGAGGAACGCCGCCAGGTTGCGCCTGGCCGCCGTGGCCGCCGCCACGTCCAGGTGCGCGTCGAGCTCGGTGAGGATGCCGGTGCGCCGGATGATCTCGCCGAGGAACTCCCCGACCGGACGGCGTGCTTCCACACGGAGCGCCGTCAGCTCCTGACGACACTCCTCGAGTCGGGATCGGCCTTCGTCGGAGAGGCCCTCCACCTCGTCGAGATGCTCGAGGGCCTCGGTGAACAGGAACGGGGCCGCCTCGCCCTCGGCCTCGTCCTCTTCCCGGAGCGCGTAGCTCTTCGTCTTGGCGAGGGAGGCGACGAGCGCGAGATCCTTGAAGCCCACGCGGTAGCGCGGTCCCAGGAGGATCCGAGCCGAGCGCGACGCTCGCCAGCGGATCCAGCGTCGCGCGCGCGTAGGCGAGCACCTCGACGACCTCGGGCATCTTGAGCAGTCCCGCGAGTCCGAGGATCTCCGCGGGCACCCCTCGCTCGTTGAACGCCTGCTGGAGGGAGAGGAACAACCGGGACGTGCGACACAGCACCGCACAGTCCGACCACGCGGCGCCGTCGTCGTGGAGCGCGACGATCCGGTCCGCGACCCACGCCGCCTCCTTCACCTCGTCGGAGATCCGAGCGACGTGCACCTCGCCGGGACCGTTCTCATCCCACGGGACGAGTCGCTTGTCGGGGTCCGGGCGCTGCGCGGCGGGGAGCTGGCCGATCAGCACGTCCGCCGCTTCGAGGATCCGCGCCCCCGAACGGAAGTTGGTGTACAGGGGGAGCTTGGTCGCCTCTTCTCCCTCGGCCGTGGCGAACTGCTTCGGGAACTCGAGCAGGTTGAAGAGCGATGCCCCGCGCCACGCGTAGATGTTCTGATCCGGGTCGCCCACCGCGGTCACCGGATGGCCGCCGCCGAAGACGCCGGCCATCAGGCGCGCCTGCGCGACGTTCGTGTCCTGATACTCGTCGAGGAGCACCGCGGCGAAGCGGTCGCGATACTGCTGGGCGACCTCGGGGTGCCGCTCCACGATGTTCAGCGCGAGCTCGATCTGGTCGCCGAAGTCGATCACCCCGAGCTCGCGCTTCAGCTCCCGGAAGACCGCGCATGCCTTCGCCAGCTCGATGCGCTCCCTGGCCGATCCGTAGGCTCGATCCGAGCGGTGCTCCTTGAGCTCCTCGAGCCGGTGTTCGTTGAACTCCACGATCTCGTCCGGGGAGCGGAAGTGGTTGGCCGCCTGATCGTCGAGGGTCAGGATCCTGTCCACGACGCCGGGGAGCCGCTGCGCCTCGACGACCTCGAACGTCATCCGGTCGAGGACCCGCCCGCAGAGCTCGACCCGTTGCGCCGGCGTGAGGACCCGCTGGTTCGGCTCGATGCCGATCAGGACGCCGTGGCGGTCGAGGAGCTGGGCCGCGAACCCGTGGTAGTTGGTGATCTCGGGCTCCTCACCGTCGGGGAGGTCGAGGCCGCTCAGCGCGCGACGGACCCGCTGCTGGAGGTTCTCGGTGGCCTTGTTGGTGAACGTGAGGCAGAGCACGTTGCCGGGCAGGACGCCCTCGTGCTCGGCGGGAAGGCGTCCGAGGGCGACGAGCGCCAGGTACACGACCCGCGCCGCCATCACCGATGTCTTCCCGGATCCCGCGCCCGCCACGAGCACGTAGGGCTCGAGCGGCCACGAGATCGCACGCCATTGCTCCTCCGTTGGCGGTCGTCCGCCCAGGACGTCGAGGATCTCCTGCGGGAAGGTCATGGTGTCGCTCATCGGCGACCCACCTCCGACCCCGGGTCGCCCACGTCGAACAACGGCCGGCCCTCGGGGAAGAGAGAGCAGAGCGACTGGAACTCGCAGAAGAAGCAGTTCGCCTGGTAGTTCGGGCGATACGAGCCCGAGTCGTTCAGGCGCTGCAGCTCGCCGACGAGGCCGGAGAGCTTCTCGCGCATCACGTCCTGGTACGCCTCCTCGCGATCGGGCGTGCCCACCGTCCATTCCCGGGTGACGAGCTCGCCGTTCTTCCAATCGCCTTTCAGATAGGAGAGCTCGACGCCGGAGACCGGCTGGAACTCCTTCAGCTCCTCGGACTCCAGGACCGCGAGGTAGTAGATGCCGAGCTGGAGGCTCTCGTTCGCCTTGGGAGCGCGATCGGCGCTGCCCGTCTTGTAGTCCGTGATGCGGGATCCGGGGAACCCGGCGGGGTCCGGGCCGATCCTGTCGATGTAGCCGACGATCATCGCGCCGTCGTAGTCGAATTCGAAGCCCTGTTCCGTCGCCGACGCGGGATGCGCGCCGTATCGTTCGAACCAGTTGGGGAGCATCTTCTGCTGGGCGAGCGCGCGCCAGGCTTCCGACACCGCCTTGGCCGGGAACTCCTGCGGACGCCACCGCCGGTCCACCTCCGCCGTGAGCGCCTCGAGGGTTCGCTCGACCTCGCCCTTCTCGCAGTCCTCGATGATCCGGTGCACGAGCGACCCGACCCACGCCTGGTACCCGACCGGGCGACCGAGTCCGAGCTCGTAGCCGAGGACGAACTGGAGCTCGCAGTTGTCCAGGACGTCGAGCTTGGAGTACGAGGCTCGCAGATGCTCGTGCAGCGGACGGCCCGTCTCCGTCCAGTCGCGCTGGAACCACCAGCGCCGGGGATCGACGCCGAGCGCGATGAGCCCGTCGAGGGCGGCGAGCCGCTCCGCGCCGGGGACCGAGTGGTCCGCGAGGATCCGGCGCCACAGGGCCGCCGCTTCGCGGACGGAGACGGGCTCCGCGAACGCCGGGTCCGGGACGGCCGACCACTTGAGACCGAGCTCTTCGACGAACCTCGAGCCGGTCGAGGCCTCGTCGGCGTGCGCGCGGCTCGCCATCAAGACGACGCGCTCCTTCGCCCGACCGAGCACCATCCGGAACAAGCGACGCTCGTCCTCGAGCCGGGCTCGGTTGCGATCCGACTGCGACACGAGCCGGTCCAACGCTTCCAGGTCGAACATCGGCTCCGGCCGCGAGAGGCTGGGGAAGTTCCCTTCCACGGTGCCGACCACGATCACCGTGTGGAACTCGCGGCCTGCGGCGCCGTGGGCCGTCAGGACCTGGACGGCGTCGGCGTCGCGACGTTCCCATGCCGAGAACCCCGGCCCGCGTTCGCCGGCGTCGACCGACGCGAGGAACGCCTCGACCGAGGGATCGGCGGCCGAGCCGGCCTCCGCGACGGCGCTCGAGAACGCGACGACGGAGTCGAGCTCGCGCCGCGACTCCACGGAGGCGGCGTCCTCGACCAAGCGGCGCGAGCACGCCAGCTCCCGCCAGAGGACGGAGAACGTATCGAGCACCGAACGGTCGGCCGCCTTCGCGGCGCGATCGAGCACGCCCTTGACCTCCTCCACCTGCGCGGCCTCCTCCGCGGTGAGGCCGTCGGTGAACTCGAGCGCCCTCCCCACGGAGCCCGTCGCGGCGTGAGCGACCCGCAGGAGGCCGCGCGCGGCCGCCGGCGAGAGACGGACGAGATCCGACGTCAGAACCGACTCGATCAAGCCGTTGCGCTCGTCCTCGGACGCCACGAGCCAGCGAAGCGCCAGGACGAACGGCCTCGTGGCGGGCTCCTGCGCGAGCGACACGCCGCTCTCCGGGGCGGTTCGAGGTACCCGCGCGTCATCCAGCGCCCGGAGGAGGCCTCCGACGTGGGTCCCCTGGCGGCGGACGACGACGGCGAGCTCTCCCCAGCCGACGCCGTCCTCGACGTGGAGCCGTCGAAGCTCCCGTGCGACGGCTGCGTACTCCTCCGAGGTGTGCGACGCGCTCCACGCATCGACGCGCACCACGGCTGGTGCACGGTGCGCCGTGGTCAGCTCCACGTGGGTGGCGCCCACGAAGACCTGCGTGAACCGGAGCGACGGCACCGCCGTCGTGCCCTGGAACGAGAAGACGTGCGCCTCGGGGTCCGCCGCGACCACGAGATCGCGCGCGCGGATCGACTGCACGAGCGCCTCCTGCGCGTACGTGGCGTCGTGGTAGTCGTCGACGAGGAGATGATCGAGGAGCGGAGCGTCGGCCGCCGCCGCTGTCTCGGCCCGGCCGATCAGGGCCGCGAAGTCCACGACGCCGATCGGCGTCCAGGACATCGAGATATGTCCGGTAGAAGCTCGCGAGCTCGAGCCAGCCGGTGAGCCCGCGCGATCCGGCCTTGTCCTGGATCTCCTCCGGCGTGAGTCGAGCTTCCTGGGCGCGGAGGAGGAACTGCCGGATCTGGTCCGCGAACCCACGGAGCGTGAGGAGGTGACCGTACGCCGGCCACTCCGCCGGATCCTGTCCCTGCAGGAGATCCTGCACGAGCGCGAACTGATCGGCGGCCGAGAGGACCTCGGGAGGCTCCGAGTACCCGAGCGCGGAGAAGCGCTCGCGGAGGATCAGATGCCCGAGCCCATGGAAGGTCAGGACCTGAAGGCTGGAGAGCGAGGCAGGCAGCCGGGCGATCAGCGCGTCGCGCGTCGCTTGCCGCGCGCGGCGCGATCCGACGATCAGCGCCACCCGCTCCGGATCCGCTCCGCCCTCGACGAGCTGTGCGAACCGCTCGCGGAGCACCGAGGACTTGCCGGTGCCGGCAGCGCCGGTGACGAGCAGTGGACCTGCCGTGTGCGACAGGACGGCGTCCTGCATCCCATCGGGGGAGAAGGGGGGGTTCACGAGCCGGATGCTACCGCCAGTCGCCGACACCCCCGAGGTCGGGTCGGGGCGGCACCGGCGCCGCTTCATCCTCCACCGTCTCGCCCACGATCCGTCGGCGATACCACCGGTCGACGTCGACCGTCGTGAGTCGGCCGAGCAGCCGCCCGCCGTCGAGGACGAGCGCCTGGCCGCTTCCGGCCATCCATTCGAGCGCTCGGTCGAGGGAGAGATCCGGCTCCACCGTTCGCATCCGCTCCGGCGGCGTCATCGCCTCTCCGACTCCCCTGGTGGGATCCTTCGCTCCGAGCTTCGAGGCATCCGAGAAGGACAGGGAGCCGACCACACGTCCGGACCCGTCGGCGACGGGGAACTCCGTCGAACGATCGGCGCGGAGATGGGTCTCGAGGGCGTGGAGCAGCGTGGCGTCGACCGGGATCGGCGGGGGAGCCGGCCCCATCGCCTCGGCGACGGTGCCGGAGGACAGATCGCGCAGCACCGGAGCCTGCTTCCCCACCTGGAGTCCCCTGGTTGATCATCATCCAGCCGATGAAGGCGAAGAAGAGCCAGTCCCCATGCCCCGCCTGGAGCCGCTGGATACCGACGACTCCGAGGATCGCGCCGACGACCACGCCACCCCACCCCGCGACCCTGAGGGCGACGAACCGGTCCTTCGTGATGCCCCAGACCACGGCGAGCAACATGCGTCCGCCGTCGACCGGGAATCCCGGGCAGCGCGTTGAGACCCGCGAAGAGCAGGCTGAGGAACGCCAGGTTCCCGAGGATGGCCGAGAGGACGCCTTCGGAGACCTCGGCTCCGAGCCAGAAGGCACCGGCGAGAGCCAGCGTGCTGAGCGGACCTGCGGCTGAGATCAGGAAGGAGGCGAACGGGCCTGCGCTCGGCCGAATGGGTTTCCGTGTAGCCCCCCCAGAAGACCAGCGTGATGCCGTGCACGTGGAGTCCGAAGGCCCGCGCGGTCACGGCATGCGAAAGCTCGTGGAAGATGATGCTCCCGTAGAACAGGGACGCGTTCAGCACCGACCACCAGAGCGCCTGCTGATCCGTGAGGGCGCGGGTCCGCGCCAGGCTCTCGTAGGTCCCGTAGACGACGAACGCCGCGAAGATCAGCCAGGGAACCGTGATGTAGATCGGGATGCCGCCGATCGAGGCGACCTTCCAGCGCTTCTCCACGATTTTCAGCCTACCCGGGCACGAGCCGAGGCTCGTGTCACGGTTCCGTGCGACTGGCCTACTCGGGGAGATCCAGGTCGAGCAGTGCGCCGAGGTCTCTCCCGTTGCGAACGGCGAAGTCCTGATAGCAGTTGTTCATCAGGACGTGCGTCTCCCGGGTGCTCTCGGACAAGCCCTGGATCTTCGGGACCCACTCCTGGAGCTCGTTCTTCTCGTAGTCGTAGCGGAACCGCTCGCTCGCGCTCTCGCTCTTCGTCTCCCATGCCTTCGGGTCGCGACCGTGGAAGCGGACCATCGAGATGTCCTCCGCGGTCGCCGCCGCGATCGGTGGCATCGAGGAGTCGAACCCCTGGGGCATGTCGACACAGACGAGCGGCAGGTTCCGTTCCTCGAGGAAGGACAAGGTCTCCTCCACGTTGCGATCCTCGAGCCATGACTTGTGCCGGAACTCCACGGCGATGCGGTAGTCGGGCAGCCGGGACGCGGCCTCCTCGATGTAGGCCTTGTTCTTCCTCGAGATCGTGAAGTACTGCGGGAACTGGAACAGGACGGCGCCGAGCTTGCCGGCGGAGTGCAGCGGGTAGAGCGCGAGCCGGAATCGCTCCCAGACCTCTTCGACGGCGTCATCGGGGAGCTTGTCGCGATAGAGCCGACGTTTCTCGAGGAGCTCCGGTGGAAGCTCCGACTTGATGTCGCCGTAGAGGGAATCGGGGCGCGTCGGGTGGTTCGTGAGGAGCGAGTACGCCTTGATGTTGAAGGTGAAGTCCTTCGGGGTCCGCTCGATCCAGAGCTCGGAGTTCCGCTCCGACGGCGGGAAGTAGTACGTGGAGTCGACCTCGACCAACGGGAACTTGGAGGCGTAGAACTTGAGGCGACCTTCGGCCGTCTTGGTGCCCGGCGGGTAGAAGTTCCCGTCCTTGATCAGGGTGGGATCCGTCCACGAGGAGGTGCCGATCAGGATCGAGCGCCGGGGTCACGAGGGCGTGTCCCCTCGTTCGGTCTCCTCCTCCTCCTTCTTCCGGAGGATCGCGTCCTTCGCTTGGTTCGCCTTCTCCTTCGCGATCCTCAGGAGTCGCTGAGCCCAGACGTACTCCGTTCCGAGGATCGCGAGGCCGGCGATGATCACGACGATGCCGGGACCGGGGAGGACGAGCATCGCCACGCCAGCCAGGACAACGGCGAAGCCGGCGATCGTGATCGCGACGCGCTTGCTGTTGCGGGCGATGAATCCGGCCACGACCTTGAACGGAACGATGGCTGGGTGGTCATACCAACGACGAGCGAGTTCCGGGCGAGATGTCTCCAGCTCTTCGACGACCTCGGATGCGTCGACCTCCTGGGGCTCGTCCCCCCAGACCTCGTCCCGGAAGGGGGATCGGCGCTTCTTGGGGTTCTGCTCGGGTTCAGCCGTCATGAGGCATCGAGTCTCGCACGGCGGGCGGCGAGTGGCCCAGGGGCGAGATTGTCAGTCTTGCTTGGCGTAGAGCGGATGGGCTACAACTCTCGCGGTTCCTAGTCCCGCGGTTGCCGGGAGACCGCTTCGTCCCAAGGAGGGGAGATGTCGGTCTACGCAGCAGGACATCCTGGCCGATCACGTGGGAGTTTCAGCAAGGGCGAGACCACGCAGTTCCGACTTTTCGCCGTCGGTGTCGTTGGGCTGAATCTCGCGCTGCTAATCGCTGCAGCCGTTCAGATGCCACTTGCGGAACCACCTAGACTCCTCGAGTTGGTCGCCTGGGTCGTATTCGTGGCCATAGCAGGGGTCGTTCCCTTGAGTTCCGGTCGCGGTCCGTCCCTTGCGATGGATCTCCCTCTACTTCTTGCCGCTGCCTTTGTGTTCGGACCTCTGATTTCGGGCGTGATTGCACTCCTTGGTGCGATTGATATTCGCGAGCTAAGAAGAGAGATCAGTTGGTCGCGGGCAATCTGGAATCGCTCGCAGACCTCCTTAAGTGTGATTTGCGCAAGCGCTTCTTTTCGAGCCTGTGAATCTTGGAGACTGGCCATTGACACCACTGGTGGCACTCGCTGCCCTTGGAGTCGATGTATTCGTCAACTACGTCATCGTGGGGTATGGCACAACCCTGCGAACCGGACTTCCCATCCGAGAGTCCCTCCGCGCAATGCGCTTCGGCTCCCCGTGGACCTTCTTGCTGAGTTACGTGTGCTTCGGTTTCCTTGGGATCTTGATAGCTGAGGCGTACGTGCGCTTCGGGCTCTCCGGCGTTGTTGCCTCGGTAGCTCCTGTGATCCTTGGCAAGCAGGTCTTTCTACATCGGTCTCGGTTGGAGAATGTCGAGAGAACTCTTGTAGACAACACTGTGGCGCTCAGCCATGTGGATGAACGAATCGCAGCTGAGCGTCAGCAAGAGAGGGCACGCATCGCCGCCGCACTGCATGACGATGTTCTCCAGGACCTCTACAACGTAACAATTCGCGCCCAGGTCCTGCGCCAGGACTTGCTCGGCGGCCGTCTTCTTGAATTGGAAGACGACTTGCCGGCAGTGATCCAGGCGAGCGAGGCCGCTGTAGAAGACCTTCGAGAAGTCATCAAAGGGCTTCGGTCAGCCGTGGTTGGTCATGCTGGTTTGGTCGAGACGCTCGGCTTGTTCGCCCGCCGTTTGGAGGAGGAATCGCGTCTGCAGGTCGTCGCCTCCCTTGACCCATCGATTCGCTCGACTCCAGAGCGTGAACTGATTGTCTATCAGATCGTGAGAGAAGCACTTACGAACGCGGCTAACCACTCGAAGGCTAGGACAGTCTGGCTTTCGTTGAGCCGGGAGACCGATTTGCTTCTAGCGGAGATCGCAGATGACGGCCAAGGATTCGACCTCGGTGGTCAGCTGAGTGACCTTCACTTTGGTCTTCAGCTCATGAAGGAGCGCGCGGCTGAAATTGAAGCCGACCTCGAAATCCGGTCTAGTCCAGGCTCTGGAACGGTGGTGCGGCTCTCCTTCGCGCCATGACCAGGATCAAGCTCGCCGTGACCGGAACCAGCGAGGCCCCGGCCTAAGACCGGGACCTCGGGGCGGAACAGGATCTTGAGAACTCTCGGCGCTGCTGGAGATTGCTATGCCTTCCAGTGTGCGCCACCCGCCAACGCGATGGCGAGCAGAGAGCTCAGAGCGATCGCGATGCGCCTCACGAGCTTCATGCTGTGTCCTCCTCCCAAGTCCGCTCCACCCCCAAGTGGGGGACAAGGAGGACTATCGGGGGACACCCAACCGGGGGACAAGCCCGACATTCGGAGTACGTAGGTCGACGTACCTGATTCGCGCGTACTTCCTGCTTCCCTGGGAGACTCAGGCACGCCAAGATGGCACTCATGAGCAGCAGAACGTCGGAACGACGGCTCTTGGCCTTTGAGCTCGTCGTCATCATCCCCACCCTTGTTGGCGGAGCGCTGCTCATCTTCGCCGATCTGGATTCCTTCAGATGGGGGTTGGTGGGAGAGCTTCTCCTCTGGGCAGCGGCGGTCGCCTTGGTGGAGCTGATCCCCGTCCCGGCTTGGCGCGGGGTCCACTTGAGTTTGTCGTTTCCGCTATTGATGGCCCTCGCGATCGTCCACGACGCCCATCGTGGCTGCCGTCACCGCATTCGTTGGCTCAGTGGACCCACGTGAGTTCCGACGTGAGGTAACCGTCCTCAGAGCCATCTTCAATCGTTCTCAGGTGGCCCTTTCCGTGTTCGCAGCCAGCGCCGTATTCAACGCCCTTGCTGCGATCGACCCTCTGCACGGATCTCCGTCGCCACCCTGGTTGTTGATCTTGGCCGCGATGGTTGCCGCGATAGCGGACTACTTGGTGAATAGCACTATGGTCGCTCTGTTCACGAGTCTGAGGGTTGGACTGCCCCCCCTTCAGGTACTCAAGGAACTTCGCATCGGTAGCGCCGGTGAGTTCCTCATTAGCTATCTCGGGCTTGGACTTCTCGGTCTGACGATGGCGAAGTTCACGGTTAGTCCTGTGGGCCTTTGGGCTCTGCCCGCCTTCCTCGCTCCCCTGCTCTTTGCTCGACAGATGTTCTTCCGATCGCAGGCTCTCGAGGAGGCCCACAAGGAACTTCAGGAACGCGAGCAGGTCCTCCGGCGCTTTCGAACGCGATGGCGGAGGAACGGGCGGACGAACGACTCCAGATCGCTGGATACCTTCACGACGATCTCGCGCAGGTGCTCTTCCGCCTCTCCATCCAGGTGGATGTCGCGCGGAAGCTGCTCGCGAAGGGTCAGACCGATGATGTGAGCGCTGCAGCTCGACAAGATCCGCGAATCGAAACAAGAGACGTCTGATCGGATCCGCGCATTGATCCAGATCTGCACCGGTCACCGCTCGGAGCGAAGGGGCTCGCCGAGGCACTCGAGTCGTTCACGGATGAGGTGGGCAGGGACTCCTCGATCCGGTTCCATCGCGACGTCGCCGACATCGATCTGCCTGCTCCGATCGCGTTGCTCGTGTATCACATCGGACGGGAAGGTGTGATGAACGCGATGAAGCACGCGCAACCTCGGGACGTGTGGATCGCGGTGCGCGAAGAGGGTGAGGACATCGTCCTCAGTCTCAAGGACAACGGCGTGGGGTTCGACACGGAGGCGCCGGGTCCGGAGGGTCACTTCGGCATGGCGATGATGCGCGAGCGGGCACAGGTCGGTGGCGGCCGCTTCGAAGTCGAGAGCAAGCCCGGTGAGGGTTCGACGATCACTGTGCGATTCCCGAGGTCGCTCCTCCAAGAGGAGCCTCCCCCGGAAGGGCCCACGCAGCCTCCGGTCGAGCCAACGGGCGGGTGGAGGAGCGGTACGGCGCGGCCCGCTTCTCCAGGCCTGAGAACTGACGTGGAGAACGGGAGTGCTTCCCCCGATACCCCTGGAAGTGCCGAGCCGGCGGCCGGCGATTCTCACCCGACCGTCCGAGCATGACGGCGACCACCAGGATCGCGATCCCGGCGTAGAGCAGCACGTCGCCGATCGAGATCACGGCGCTGATCGGCGGGGGGATCCCGATCACGTCGCCGAGTGGCGTGAGGACGTCGCTCGGGCCCATCAGATGGTGTTTGAGGGTGCCCGTGCCGACGAGGCCTTCGGCGCGCGCGCCGGCGGTCTCGAGCGCCTCCGCGCTCACCGGCATCCCGCCGTTCACGCCGATGACCGCCAGGTTCGAGGCCAGGCCGAGCATCACGAGCCAGACGGCCGGCAGCCGGCGGTTCACCCAGGCGAAGGAGCCGAGGAGCGCGTAGGAGCCCATCAGCACGATCGATCCCGACGGGCCTGCTCACGCCGCTCGCGAGCGGGATCCCCTGGAGCGCGAGCCCCAACAGCGCGACGGCCCACCAGTGCACCCTGAAGCTCTCGAACGGTCGGAGGCTCCCGCCGGCAGCGAAGCCGATGCAGACGGCCAAGCCGATCACGATGAGGACCAAGGTCACGTGGGGAAGTCTCCGACTCGGGCGGCGTCGCGACCAGCATCGTTCCACGGGCTCTCGGGGGAGTCCAGCTTCGTGTCCGCGTTACCCTTGCGAACGTGGAAGGCGACGAGGGGTACTTCGGACCGACGAGCGTCTCGTGGCAGGTGCATCGCGAGGTCACCGTCCTGTTCGGTGGCGCGAGAGCGATGCTGATGCACGCGGCACACCCGCTGGTGATCGCGGGAGCGAACCAGACGGGGATGTACGAGCGGAACCCATGGAAGCGCCTGCAGCGGACGCTCGTGCTGCAGTACGCCCTCACGTTCGGGACGAAGGCCGAGGCCCACGCGGCGGCCGAGCGCATCAACGAGGTCCATGAGCGCATCAACGGCGATCGATCCCGTGACGGGACGACGCTACGACGCGCTGGACCCGGAGCTCCTGCTCTGGGTGCACGCCTGCCTCGTCGAGAGCGCGCTCCTGTTCGAACGGCTCACCGTGGGCCGGCTCGACGACCGTGGCCGACAACGCTTCCACGAAGAACAGATGCTCGCGGCGGAGCTGGTGCGGCTGCCCCGGGAACGGATCCCGCCCACCGTGCCGGAGCTCGAGGCGTACGTCGAGGACACCGTCCGCTCGGGAGAGCTTCTCGTGACGGATGCCGCGCGGAGCGTTGCGGGCCTGTTCCTCGATCCGCCTCGGGATGCGCAGTGGCGGCCCGTGTTGCGGTCGGTGGCCAGGCTCGCCTTCGGGACCCTTCCCGCCGAGATGCGCGACGGCTACGGCCTCCCTCCGAGGGTGGCGGAGCGAGCGACGAGGCGGGTGACGTTCGCGGCGCTCCGCGCGGCTCGGCCCCTGCTGCCGGCGAAGTTCCGTTTCATCGCGCCGTACGATCAGTGGCGCCGGCGACAGCGCGGTCTGGGAGATCCGGGCGAGGGAGACCTCGCTCGTCGTTCGCTCGGGATCCGCCTCTGATGACACACTCCCGAACGTGACCATCGAAGGTCTCCTGCTCGACATCGACGGGGTGCTCGCCGTGTCGTGGGAAGCGCTGCCGGGAGCGGTCGACGCGCTGAAGCGGCTGCGCGGAGACGGTGTGCCGTTCCGTCTCATCACGAACACGACGACGAAGACCCGCGGGGACCTCGCCGCGACGCTGAGGGACGCCGGGTTCGACGTCTCGGAGGAGGAGATCGTGACGGCCGTCGTCGCGACGGCCGAGTACCTGAGAACCGCCCATCCGGGAGCGAAGGTCTTCGTGCTGTCGGACGGAGACGCGACCGCCGACCTGGCCGGGCGTCGACCTCGTGGACGCGGATGCAGCGGACGTCATCGTGATCGGCGGCGCGTGCGACGACTTCACCTACGCGACGATGAACAGGATCTTCCGTCGGTTGATGGACGGCGCCGCCCTCGTGGGGATGCACCGGAACCTCTTCTGGAAGACCGCCGACGGCTGGGAGCTCGACGGTGGCGCCTACCTCGCCGGGCTCGAGCAGGCGGCGGACACGGTCGCCACGATCTGTGGGAAGCCCGAGAAGGCGTACTTCGACGCGGCCCTCGCGATGCTCGGGGTGGAGGCCGATCGGGCGGCGATGGTCGGGGACGACATCGTGAACGACATCCTCGGCGCCCAGGCGGCCGGTCTGACCGGGATCCTGGTGCGCACCGGGAAGTTCCGAGCCGGCGACGACCAGCGCGATGACGGGCGGCCCGATCACGTGCTCGAGTCGTTCGCGGCCGTGCCGGACTTCCTCGGATCGACGTAGCCACCGCCATGGCAGCAGATCGCACACGGTTCGCGCGGCGGCTCTTCGCGGGGATCGCGCCCCAGTACGAGCGCATGGGCATGCTCCTGTCCTTCGGTCAGGACGAGCGATGGCGACGGTTCCTCGTGTCCACGTCGAACGCGGTGCCGGGTGCATGGGTCCTCGACGTCGCGGCGGGGACGCAGCTGGTCTCCCGAGCGCTGGCGGCTCGGAAGAACGCCGATGTCGTCGCGCTGGATCAGAGCGAGCCGATGCTCCGAGCCGGGGGCGAGCCCAACCGGCTCGCCGGGCTCGACGATCGCATCCATCCCGTCCTCGGGCAGGCCGAACGCCTCCCCTTCGACGATGGCGTCTTCGACGCCGTGTCGTTCACGTACCTGTTGCGGTACGTCGACGATCCGGCGGCGACCGTCGGGGAGCTCGCCCGCGTGCTCCGCGTGGGCGGGTCGATCGCGATGCTCGAGTTCCACGTGCCGCAGACGCCGCTCGCCCACGCGGGTTGGTGGATGCACACCCGCGGGGTGATGCCGGTGCTCGGGACCGTCGCGTCGCCGGCGTGGGCGCGCACCGCCGCCTTCCTCGGACCGAACATCTCGAGCTTCGTCTCGCGACATCCGCTCGAGGAATGGGTGCGGTGGTTCCAGTCGGCGGGGATCGGGCACGTCCGCACGCGCTCGTTCCTCTTCGGCTCCGCGGTCGTGCTCTGGGGTGTGAAGACCCGGTGAGCGAGGGCAGGCCCGCGTTCTACGCGCTCGCTCCGGGGGGCTGGCGAGACTGGTGGACGCTCCTGCATCCCCCGTACACGATCTGGCATCTCTCCTACGTGGCGCTCGGGGCCTCGACCGTGGCGGAGGTCGACCTCTATCTCCTCGGGATGAGCCTCCTGGGGTTCTTCCTGGGCGTCGGTCTCGCCGCGCATGCGCTGGACGAGCTCCGGGGGCGGCCGCTGGGGACCTCGATCCCCGACAGGGTGCTCCAGGGTCTCGCGGCCGTGTCGCTCGTCGGCGCCGCGGCCGTCGGCGTGGTCGGGATCGTGCAGGTGTCGGCCTGGCTCGCCCTCTTCATCGTCGTCGGTGCCTTCCTCGTCGTCGCGTACAACCTCGAGTTGCTGGGCGGGGCCTTCCATTCGGACCTGTGGTTCGCGCTCGCGTGGGGAGGCTTCCCCGCGCTCACGGGCGCGTTCGCTCAGCGCGGACGGCTCGAGGTCTCCGCCGTTCTCGTCGCGGCCGCGTGCGTCGCGATCAGCGCTGCCCAGCGCACGCTGTCCACGCCCGTGCGCCGTCTCCGGCGCCGGGTCGCCGACGTCGAAGGCACCATCACCTATCGGGACGGCACCGACGGAGCCGGTCGGGGCCGAGGTGATCCGGAGCGCGCCGGAGACGGCGCTCCAGCTGCTCTCCATCGCCATGCCGGTGTTGGCGGCCGCCTCGGTGATCGCCAGGACGTCGTCCTCGGTTCCGTAGTATCCGCGCCGTGTCGGCCCTGCATCGCGTCGTCGGGTTCGCGGTCGTGGCCGTCTTCGCTCTCGGCTGGATCTGGGGTCTCTGGGCGAAGATCGCCCGTCGGGACCCGGGCGAGAGCTACTGGACGTGGCTCGCGGTGGCCCAGGTCATCGCCGGCATCCAGGCCCTCCTCGGCACGATCCTCCTCCTCTCGGGTCACCGGGTCGCGGCCGACGATCTCTTCGGCGGCGCGCTGCACTACGTCTACGGCTACCTTCCGTTGCTCCTCTTCGTGTTCGCGCACGTCGTCGCCCGAGCCGGCGACGCTCGCGCCGTCGGGATCGACCGACCCATCCGGCCCTGGGTCCCGTTCGCCTGGGCCGCGTTCATCAGCTTCGGGCTCACGCTCCGGGCGCTGATGACCGGGCTCGGCATGTAGCGGCGGCGCCGCGAGGCTGCGAGATGATGGCGGCGTGCGGGGATGGGCGCGGGTGCTGCTCTGGATCGTGATCTTGCTCGCGTGCGCCGGCGTGGGCGCGTTCATCGGGTCACGTTCGAACCCGTTCCCGCCCGGGGTACCCGACCCGGGTGCCGCACCGAGCGACGGTCCGAGCCCCTCGTCGCCACCGCCGGCGCTCGTCCATCGTTCGATCACGATGGTGAGTCGGACGACGCACACGTACCACGTGGGGGGTTCCTGCACGAGTGCGTGGCGCGTCGAGGGGAGGATCCGGATCTCCGCCTCCGGCCGGGTCAGCGGTCGCGGCGTCGCGCGTCTCCAGCCCGGCGCGAGGTGCGACTTCCCCTCGGCGCAGGTCCAGACGCGGCGGGTGGTGGTCCGATTCCTGGGACGCCGGGACGGGCGCGAGCTCGAGCTCCGGTTCCGGGATGAGAGCCGGGTGCCCGTGGGGTCGCAGGACCTCGGTGCCTTCCTGAAGACGCTCGAGACGCTGCGTGTGGTCATCCCGGAGCGAGCGGGGAGCGAGGTCAGCAAGCCGACGCGTGTCGAGGATCCGGAGGATGAGATCTATGCGTCCGTGACCACGGTCCGTCTCCGCGCCTAGCGGTCGAACCAGAGGGTCGCGAGCGCCTGCGCCGGCGGACCGACGCTCCAGAGGCCGCCACGCTCGACGAGCCGATCCCCGAGCGCATCGGCGAGCTCGTCGTCACGGGACGGGGGCAGGCAGAGTCGCCGCCGCGCGAGGGCGATGGCGTCGGCTCTCCGAGCGAACCCGCCGATCCGCGGAGCGGCCTCCCACCGCTCGATCCGTGCGCCGAGATCCAGCTCGTCGAGCGCGTCGAGCGCGTCATCCGAGTCGGGGCCGGAGGGGCGTTCGAGGCCGTGGAACCGGAGCCACAGGTCGTTCATCCAGTGCAAGGGGTGCCGCTCGGTGAGCTCGAAGACCACGCGGCGCCGGGCCTTGGCCGCGAGCTCGCCGACGAACGGCCCGAGGTCGGCGACGTTGTACAGGACGTGCCCGGCGACCGCGACGTCCACCGGCGCGATCGCCTCGGCGACATCGGGCCACCGTCCGTGCACGGTCTCGGCTCGCGCACCCGACCGCCCGCGCGTTCGCGAGGAACCCCTCGAGCATGTCCTCCTGCGCGTCCACGCCCACGAGGTCGCCCGCCCGACCGGCGAGCGGGAGGGACGTCGCGCCTCCTCCACACCCGACGTCGAGGACGCGCCCGCCCTCGGGGAGACGTTCGAGCGCCCGCTGTGTGGTCGGCGTCGGCTCGTGGGGCTCGTCTCGACGCGCGCCCCTCGTCCGGAAGAGCTCGGCGGGGAAGCCGTACGGAGACTCCGGCGCCGCGGTGAGGAGCTCGGACGGGATCGCCCAACTCTCCAGCAGCTCTCCCCATCGCTGGATCGCCGTCACGACTCGCCCAGGACCTCGTCCGTGTGGGCGCCCAGGAGCGGGGGAGGCAGTCGGGTGTCGAGCGTCATGCCGTCGAACCGGATCGGGTTCCGGAGCAGGCGGAGCGTCGTGGCTCGGTCCGGATCGTCCACGGCCTCGACCAGGGCGGCACCCTCGGGCGAAGAGAACACCTCGTCCATCGATCGGATCGGGGCGCACGGCACGGAAGCGGCTTCGAGGGCCTCGATCCACTCGTCCGCGGTCCTCGTGGCGAAGACCTCGGCGAGCAACGGGATCAGCTCGTCTCGATGCCGGACCCGCTCCTCGTTCGTGACGAACCGCGGGTCCTCGGCCCACGCCGGGTGCCCGACGACCTCACAGGTCCTCTGGAACAGCCGGTCGTTCCCGGCAGCGACGATGAACGGGCGATCCGCCCCGTGGAATGCCTGATACGGGCAGATGTTGGGGTGCGCCGTGCCCATCCGACCCGCGACGACGCCGCCGAGGAGATGGTTGGCGGCCTGGTTCACCATCGCGGCCACGCTCGCGTCGAACAACGACACGCTCACGTGTCGTCCGCGACCGGTGCTCGCACGCTCGTGGAAGGCGGCGAGGATGCCGATCGCGGCTTGGAGGCCGGTGATCACGTCGAGCAGCGCCACGCCCGCCTTCACCGGCTCCCCTCCCGGCTCGCCGGTCACGCTCATCAGTCCCGACAACGCCTGCACGATGATGTCGTAGCCGGGACGGTCGGCCGATCCAGGAACGTCGTCGTCGAATGCCGTCAGGGAGCAGGTGATCAGGCCGGGAGTGCTCCGCCGGAGGTCATCGAGCGCGAGCCCGAGCTCCGCCATGAGCCCGGTTCGGAAGTTCTCGATCACCACGTCGGAGCGGGCGGCGAGGCGGCGGATCGCCTCGGCGCCTTCGGGAGACTTCAGGTCCACCGTGACCGACCGCTTGTTCTTGTTCAGCGAGAGGAAGTACGCGGCGTCCTCTCCCACGAACGGCGGGCCCCAGTGGCGGGTGTCGTCGCCCTGCTCGGGCCGTTCGACCTTGATCACGTCGGCGCCGAGATCGCCGAGGATCTGCGTCGCCAGCGGCCCGGCGAGCACCCTCGAGAGGTCGAGGATCCGGCATCCGGAGAGGGGGAGCGGGTGGTCGTCCACGGATGCCGAGCCTATCGACCTGATGAGGTGCGCTTCCGCACAACTGGCGCGACTGCGCCGACAATCAGGGAGAATCCGGCTGTGAACGAGCAGAGCCTCGAGCGCGTCAATGCGTTCCTCGCCGCAGTCACCGATCGCACCCAGAGAGGTGAACTGCTGGAAGCCACTCCTGCCGAGCTTGGCAGGGAACTGGGCTTCCCGGATCCATTGTCGATCGCGCGCGCAGTGAGAGCTCTTGTCGCGCGCCGGCGGTTGGAGCCGGCGGCGGGGTCGTATCGCCTGCTCGACGAGACGCCGGTCGCGGCGGGTGAGCGAGAGACGATCGAGCGCAAGGGCAGGCGCTCCCGGAAGCGGCCGGAGGATGCCCCCGCGGGGCGACGGGCGGGCGGACTCGCCTACTCGGACATGGGCAGGGCGACCGTCGACCGGCTGGTCGAGCTCGGCCAGGAGGTCTCCCAGCTCCGAGCGCAGCTGAAGACGTCTCGGGAAGAGGCTCGCGAGAATCGAGAGATGCGCGTGGAGGCCGAGCGTCGCGCGCGGACGTCCGCCGAGCGCGCTCGGGAGCTGGAGCATCGCGCCGAGATGGCCGAGTCCAACCTGAGGACCCTCCTCGCGTCCGCGCGCGCCACGGGGATGCATCCGGATCAGCGCCTCCCGGACTCCGAGATGGAAGCGATCCTCGGGGTCCTCAAGGGCAACGGCGACCAGCCGGACGGGGATCAACCCTCGCAGGGCGACCAACCGCAGGATGACCCGGCGACACCCGCGACCCCCGATCAGCAGGAAGCGGTCGAGGGATCGTAGGGCTCAGCTAGCGGGGCGCGAGCGCGGCCTCGTAGCACGCCGCGAGATGTCCGGGAGCGAGCTCCTCCAGCCCCAGGTCCTCTCCTCTGCATCTGGCCTCGATCCCGAGCGCCGCCGCCTGACCCGATGCGACGACCGGGCACCGCGGATGGAACCGGCAGCCGGGAGGCACCCGCGTCGGGTCGGGCGGCTCACCGGTGAGGATGGGCCGATCGATCCCGCCCGCCTCCGGAACCACGTCGAGGAGCGCCTTCGTGTACGGGTGTCGCGGCTTGAGCAGCACCTCCTCCGCGGGACCGATCTCGACGATCCTTCCCAGGTACATCACCGCCACGCGATCCGCCACGGTCCACGCGAGGCCCAGGTCGTGCGTGACGATCAGGATCGAGAGTCGCAGGTCGTCGCGGAGCTTCAGCAGGAGCTGGAGGATCTCTCCGCGCACCGAAGCGTCCAGGTTCGACACGGGCTCGTCCGCGACGATCACCTTCGGGTCGAGCACCAACGCGCCCGCGATGACGACCCGTTGCCGTTGGCCGCCGGAGAGCTCGTGCGGATAGAGCAGGTAGAAGCGCTCGGGCGGCCGCATCCCCGCTCGCGAGAGCGCCTGGGAGACGAGCCGCTCCTCCGTCTCGCCGTTCGGTCCCTGATGGATCCTGTGGATCCGCAGGCCCTCGGCCACGCTCTCGTAGATCGTCTGCCGAGGGTTGAGCGACGCGGTCGGGTCCTGGAAGACCATCTGGACCTCGCGCCGGTAGGCCCGCAACTTCCGCCCGAGCGCCACGCCCCGGAACGAGATCTCGCCTTCGTTCGGACGGATCAGACCCATGATCGCTCTCGCGAGGGTCGTCTTCCCGCACCCGGACTCACCGGCGAGCGCCAGCACCTCGCCTTCGTGCAACGTGAGATCGACGCCGTCGACCGCCTTCGCGACCGTCCCCTTGCTCCCGCTCAGGCCCCTCAGCAGCGACTGACGACCGGTGAAGCTGACCTCGACCCCTCGAACCTCGATCACGGGCTCGCCCTCGACGGCCGTGGTGACATCCGTGCCCGGCCCGTTCACGATCGTGCCTCCGCCGGCGACGGCGCCCCTTCCACGTGGATGCAGGCTGCGCGCCGGCCCTCGCCCGCGGCCCACAGCTCCACGTCGAGCGAGGGACACACCTCGATGGCCTCGGAGCATCGAGGGTGGAAGGAACAACCGGACGGGATCTGCTGCGGATCCGGCGGATCGCCGCCGAGACCCGAGGGCTTGCGCCGGAACTGCGCATCCCCGATCTCCGGGAACGCGCCCGCGAGCGCTTTCGTGTAGGGATGCTGAGGCGAGTGGAACACGCGCTCGGCCGGGCCCTCCTCGACGATCAGACCCGCGTACATGATCGCGATGCGATCGGCGACCTCGACGAGCACCGAGAGGTCGTGGGTGATGAACAGCATCGCCAACCCGAGCTCGCGTTGGAGCGACTTGAGGAGCTTCAGGACCTGCGCCTGGACCATCACGTCGAGCGCCGTCGTGGGTTCGTCGGCGATCACGAGCGACGGGTTGCAAGCGAGCGCCATCGCGATCATCACCCGCTGCTTCTGGCCACCCGAGAGCTCGTGCGGGTAGTCGTCGATACGTCTGCCGGGCAAGCCCACCTGCTCCAGGAGCTCCGCCGCACGCACCCGCGCCTCCCGGTCGCCGGCGAGCTTGTGCACCGTCATCGCTTCGGCGACCTGATCGCCGATCCGTCGGACGGGGTTCATCGCGTGCAGCGCGCCCTGGAAGATGATCGACGCGCCGGTCCATCGGACCGCCCGCAACCGCCCGGGTTTCATCGAGAGCACGTCGTCGCCGTCGAGGACGATCCCTCCCTCGATCTTCGTTCTCGCCGAGTGCAGGCGCAGGATCGCGCCCCCGATCGTCGACTTGCCGCAGCCCGATTCACCTGCCAGCCCGAGGACCTGGCCCCGGTCGATGTCCAGATCGACCCCGCGAACCGCCGGGACGTCACCGCCCTTGGTTCGGTACGTGACCCGGAGATCGCGCAACGAGAGCACGCTCACGGGCTCACCGTTGCCTGATCCTCGGGTTGAGGACCTCATCGAGCGCGTAGCCGCACATGGTGAACGCGAGCGTCACGAGGCAGATGCAGACACCCGGCGGGATCAGCCACCACCAGAGTCCTGCCGTCAGTGCGCCCTGTTCGAAGGCGTCGAAGATGATCGAGCCCCACGACGTGCTCAGCGGATCGCCGAGGCCGAGGAGCGCGAGCGTCGTCTCCGCGAGGATCGACAGCGCCACCGTGAGCACCGTGTTGGCGAAGATCACCGGCATCACGTTGGGGAGGATGTGCCGCGTCACCAGGTGCCAGTTGCTCGCGCCCAGCGCACGTGCTCTTTCCACGTACGGCCGTTCCTTGACCGACAGTGTGTCGGCTCGAACCAGGCGCGCGGTGCCCGCCCACGACGTCACGCCGATGACGAGGATCGTGTTGAACAGCGATCGACCGAGGACGGATGCCAGCACGATCGCCAGAGGGATCCACGGGATCACGAGGAACCAGTTCGTGAACGCGTTCAGCACGCTGTCGGTGCGGCCTCCGTAGTAGCCACCGGCGATGCCGACCGCCGCGCCGACGGTCATCGTCACCACCGTCGCCGCGAACCCGACGAGCAGCGAGATGCGGGAGCCGTAGATCACGAGGTCCAGCACGGACCGCCCGAAGTCATCCGTCCCGAGTGGGAACTCGACGGATGGAGGCTCGAATGGGATGCCGGGAGGGTTGGCGACGCCGATGTCTTCCCTGGGCACCAGGAGAGGGGCCAGGAGTGCGAGCAACCCGAAGATCCCGAGCAACGCCAGTCCGACGACGCCCATCGGACTCCGGCGGTAGACGCGCCAGAATCCTCCGATGGCTCGCCGCCGCCGGGCCCATCGGATCTGCCCGGGATCACGAGGCGCTTCAGGGACCGGCGCAGCGGTCCCGACGGGGGCGGACGGAGGGTTCTCGATCACCTCATCCCTCCTTGACGCGCGGGTCGAGATAGCCGTAAAGGAGGTCGGCGATCAGGTTGAACAAGATCACGGCGGCGCTCGAAAGGAGGAACACCGCCTGGATCACGGGGTAGTCGCTCCCCTCGATCGCCGCGTATGTCAGCTGGCCGAGCCCGGGCCACGAGAACACTTCTTCGACGATCACTGCGCCGCCCAGGATGAAACCGACGCTGTAGAAGGCGAGCGTGAAGGTCGGCAGCAAGGCGTTGGGGACGGCGTGCCGTCGCCGTACGTCCTTGTCACGGACGCCCTTCGCGCGGGCGGTCTGCACGAACTCCTCGCCCATCACCTCGAGGAGCGAGGAGCGCATGATGATCGCGAACTCGCCGATGTAGCCGAGCGTGAGCGTCAGACACGGGAGGACGAGGTGTTTCGCGACGTCGAGCACGTGGGCCAGCCCGGTGAGCCGGTCGGTCGACTCGATCCCCCCGGCGGGGAACCATCCGAGCGATCCGGCGAAGGCGATCAACAGGATCATCCCCAGCCAGCCTTCCGGCATCGAGTAGAGCGTGAGTGAGCCGAGGAGGGATCCGGTGTCGAACGCGCTCCCTCGTCTCCATGCGCCTTTGATGCCGATCAGGATCCCGATCACGGTCGAGAGGATCGTGGCGACCCCCACGAGAAGTACCGTTGGCCAGACCTTCTCCTCGACGACGGTGAGCACGGGCCGGCCTGAGATGAACGAGTAGCCGAACTCACCCCTGAGCGAGTCGCCCAGGTAGTTCACGAACTGCTGCGGGAGTGGGTCGTCGATACCGAACTCCTCCCGGAGCGGCCTGTTGCTCCTCCGGATCGAGGTGGACGCTGGTTCGGGTCAGCAGTTTGACCGGGTCGCCGATCGCGCGGAAGAGTATGAAGTTGAACGCCAGGACGAAGGCGAGGGTCGCCAGCGCGTGGAGCACCTTTCGCAACAGGTACCGGCGTGAGCCCAACCCCTGCCTCCGCCTCTCGGTCCTCAGGCGTGTCCTATGCCTCGTCCTCCTCGCTGCGCCGGCGACCCATCACCACGAACGCGACGACCCCGAGCAGCGACGACCGCCCCGATCCCCAGGAGGAGGCCGGTGGACATGCCTCCCTCATCGGCGACGTTGCCGCTTCCACCACCCCCGGCGACGACCGGCTTCAGGTTCATGTACGAGTCGACCCGCCAGGCGAAGATCGGAGCGCCCCCCTCGGTGGGGGAGTTGACCCACCCTTCGAACGAGTCCTTGCGGTAGGCGTGGATCAGCTCGGGGTAGACCAGGGCGATCTCTG
The DNA here is from genome assembly GCA_963711655.1 of uncultured Actinomycetota bacterium. Classification (GTDB taxonomy): domain Bacteria; phylum Actinomycetota; class UBA4738; order UBA4738; family HRBIN12; genus JAJNBA01. Next base: position 41,859 of record CAVQEW010000001.1, on the reverse strand, counting down.
GGATCTCCTCGTAGTGGATCCGCTGGAACTCGTACACCAACTCCTGGCGTGCGTCCCGGTCGAAGGTCTGTTGCTGCTCGGCATAGAGCTCGTCCAGAACCGGGTTCGAGTAGCAGCCGTCGCTCCACGCGAGACAGGAATCAGTGGTGTAGATGGACATGTTGAAGTCGGGGTCCGGGTCGCCTCCCCAGCTCCAGATGTAGGCATCGAACGTGCCGTTCTCCCATTCCTCGTATCCCTTGGTTTCACTCACGACACGGATGTCGAACTGGATCCCGATGTCCTCCATCCAACCGGCCATCAGCTCGCCGGACCTCGCCGAGCCACGAGAGTTGTTGATCGCCAGGATGTCGAGCTCGAGCGGCTCCCCGCTCTCGGGATCGATCCGGACGCCGCCGTCCGTGCGCTCGGTGTACCCGGCGTCGTCGAGGATCTGGTTCGCCTCGTCCAGATCGAACGCGTACTCCTCGTCATCCGGGATGTCGAGATGCCAGAACGCCTTGTCCGGCGCGATGAAGGTGTCCGCGGGGAGTGCCGCCCCCTGGAAGACCACGTCGGCGAGCGCCTGCTTGTCGATCGCGTGGGCGATCGCCAGACGGACGTTGCGGTCGTGCAGGGCGGGGTGGTTCGTGGGTTCGGTCGTCGGCGGCGTCCCGTACTGGATGGGATGCCAACGGTCCTGACCACCGAAGTTGAACGCGAGGTTCGTGTGGTAGTCGGCGGCCTCCTCGATGCATCCCGATGTTCTCGTCGCCCTCCAGGCTCCTCGCGAGGGTCGGTGGGAGGTCGTAGGCGTAGTCGATCTCACCCGAGTTCAACGCCTGGACCATCGCCTCGTCGTTGCCGTAGATGTGGTAGACGACCTCGTCGATCGTCGGTGTCCCGAAGAAGTGGCCCTCGACGGCCTCCATGCGCCAGAACTGGCCGGCCTCCCACTCGGTGAGCTGGAAGGGCCCGGAGCCGATCGAGGGGATCTCCTCGAAGGCCCTGATCTCCTTCAGCGGCTTGCCGTCGAGCGGTCCCCAGACGTGCTCGGGGAGGATCGGGATGTACGGGGGCACGGTCGGTGCCAAGGTCGGCTCGGTGGACTTCCAGACCAGGGTGTACGGGTCCGGCGTCTCGAAGGTGGGCTCGAACGGCAGGTAGTCGGCGAACGTGTCGATGTTGTTGTCGAGGATGAAGCGATAGGTGAAGGCGATGTCCTCAGCGGTCAGTGGTTCGCCGTCGTGCCACTTCGCCTCCTCGATGATCGGACACGTCCATTCCATGTAGTCCGAGTTCGGCTCGCACCCGGTGGTGAGCTCGGCCACCGGCGTCAGGTCCTCGGCCGAGAAGCCGTACAACATGTTGTAGTTCAGGAGCAGCATCTCGTACTCGGAGGTGCAGCACGCCTTGAAGGGGTTGGCCGACACCATGTCGCTCGTCGTGCCGACGTGGAGCGTGAGAGGCTCGCCCTCCTCGGTCTGCCCGGATGCGGATCCTGCCAACGCGAGCATGACCGCCGTCGCCACACCGAGCGCGAGCGAAGCTCGTGCTCAATCCCTTCATCGCAGCCCCCTTCCGGGTCTTCCTTGCGTGCTCAGGAAAGATCGTGTTCCAGCCATCCGAACGCTCACGGATCGGACCGGGACGTCCCGATCTCGGTCCGTCCGTGCCCGACCTGACTTTGAACGTCCGGTCAGTCGAGAGGGTCTGTATAGCATCGGTGGCCCGAGAGCGCTAGGCAGACGGGGTCTCCCGCGGTGGTTCCTCGGCCTCCCGGGGAGGCCGATCGGGGTCCCTCGACCGTCCGACCGCGCTTGTTCCCGATCTGCCCGTTCTGCTTAGCTCCAGGGCATGCGAGTCCTCTTCGCCGATGCCATCCACCCCTCGACCGTCGAGCTCCTGACCGAGCGCGGGCACGAGTGCGTCTTCGAGCCGAAGCTCTCCTCCGACGAGCTACCCGAGCCGGATGCCCGGCGGCTTCCAGGCCCTCGTCGTGAGGAGCACGAAAGTGACGGCGGCCGCCATCGAGGCGGCCGACGCGCTGGAGCTGATCGTGCGGGCCGGCGCGGGGACCAACACGATCGACGTCGAGGCCGCCTCGGAGGTCGGGATCTACGTGACGAACGTCCCCGGCCGCAACGCGATCGCGGTGGCCGAGCTCACGATGGGGCTCCTCCTGGCGATCGACCGTCGGATCCCGGACAACGTCGCCGATCTTCGGGCCGGCACCTGGAACAAGTCCACGTACGGGAAGGCGGACGGCCTGTTCGGGAAGGTCATGGGGATCGTCGGGCTCGGCGACATCGGATTCGCGGTCGCCGAACGCGCGGCCGCGTTCGGCATGTCCCTCCGAGCGGTCCGGAAGGATCGGGACGAGGCGGCCGAGGAGCGGATCGAGCGCGCTCGGGATCGAGCTCGTCGACTCGCTCGAAGAGCTCGCGGGGACCTCGGACGTCGTCTCGATCCACGTGCCGTCCTCCCCGGAGACGGAGTCGATGTTCGATGCCCGGTGTCCTCGGCGCGATGAAGCAGGGCGCGATCCTGTTGAACACCTCCCGTGGGAACGTCGTCGACGAGGCCGCGCTGCTCGATGCGCTCGAGACCCGCGAGCTCCGAGCCGGCCTCGATGTGTATCCCGGGCGAGCCGGGGTCGGGCTCCACCGCGTGGGCGTCTCCGCTCGCGCAACATCCGCGGGTCGTGGGGACGCACCACATCGGGGCGTCGACGGCTCAGGCCCAGAAGGCGGTGGCCGACGGTGTGGTGGAGATCATCGAGGCGTACGTCCGAGGCGAGATCATCAACTGCGTGAACCTGGCCCCCACCCGGCTCGGGACCCACACCCTCCACGTCCGGCACTTCGACCGCGTGGGCGTGCTCGCCGGGGTGTTCGACATCCTGCGACGCCGGGATCTGAACGTCGAACAGATGGAGAATCGGGTCTTCGAGGGGAGGAACGCCGCCGTGGCGACGATCGACGTGGTCGGCGACGTCGGTCCGGATCTGATCGCTGCCCTGGAAGAACTCGCGGACGTGATCCACGTGTCGGCCGTTCCGACCGATCGTCGGCCGTCGTGAGGGCACACAACTTCTGCGCCGGTCCCTGCACGCTCCCTCTCGACGTGCTGGAGGAGGTGCAGGCCGAGCTCCTCGACTTCCGCGGTTCCGGGATGTCGGTGATCGAGATGAGCCATCGGAGCCCCGAGTACGAGGCCGTCCACGAAGAGGCGCTGTCGCTCTTCCGCGAGAACGCCGCGGTGCCCGAGGATTACACGATCCTGTTCCTGCAGGGAGGCGCCACCCTGCAGTTCGCGATGGTGCCGATGAACCTGCTCGTCGAGGGCTCGCGCGCGGCCTACGTACGGTCCGGGACGTGGGGGGCCGGCGCGTTGAAGGACGCGGCGGCGTGGGGTGACGTCTATGCCGCATGGGACGGGGAGCCACTCTCCTTCACGCGGATGCCCTCCGACGACGAGCTGGAGATCCAGCCGGACACCCGCTACCTCCACATCACGTCGAACGAGACGATCGAGGGGATCCGGATGGCCTCCTTCCCGGACGTCGGCCTTCGGCTCGTGGGAGACATGTCGTCGGAGTACCTCAGCCGCCCCGTCCCGTGGGAGCGGTTCGACCTCGTCTACGGAGGGCGCGCAGAAGAACCTCGGACCGGCCGGGCTGGCGGTGGTGGTCGTGCGCACCTCCCTGCTCGAGACGACGGGCCAGGATCTCCCGAGTTACCTGCGGCTCGGCGCGCACGCCGGCAAGAACAGTCTGATGAACACCCCGCCGATGTTCGCGATCTACGTCACCGGGAAGGTGCTCCGATGGATGCGCGACCTGGGGGGTGTCGTGGGGATGGAGGAAGCGGGCGGCCCGGCGCTCGGGTGCCGTGTACGAAGCGATCGACGGGAGCGACGGCTTCTATCGCTCGCCGGTCGAGCCGGCCTATCGCTCGCACATGAACGTGGTGTTCAGGACCCCCTCGGACGAGCTCGACGCCGAGTTCCTGGCGGGCGCCGAGAAGGAGGGGCTGCTGAACCTCAAGGGCCACCGGAGCGTCGGTGGGATCAGGGCGAGCATCTACAACGCCATGACCGATGACGGCGTCGACGCGCTCGTCGGGTACATGGCGTCCTTCCGTGATTCTGGTCGAGACGCCGGCCGATGAGCACCGTCGATCCGTTCCCCGCGCAGATCGTGCGCGCCGAATGGGCGGACCACGTCGTGTCTCCGATGCACGACGCCCTGTCCAGGGACGAGCGCGCGGCGATCATGACCGAGCGCCCGTACTCGTGGTTGCACGTGTCGCGGACGCCGGACGACGCACCGGACGGAGAGTAGGTCGACCCCGAGGCCCTCGATGATGCGAACGTCGCGTCCTTGCGTCGGCTCCTCGACGCCGGCCTCTTCGAGACCTTCCCGGATCCGGCGTTCTACGTGTATCGGCTGCGCTCGGCGGATCACGAACAGACCGGCATCGTCGGCGAGGTGCCGCCGCAGGCGTTCGTCGACGGCCGCATCCTCGGGCACGAAGGGGTGCAGCCCGAGCGGGTCGACGCCCTCGGACTCCACCTCGCTCGGCTCGGCGCCCGCTCGACGCTGGTGGCGCTGATGTTCCGCGCGGACGAAGACATCCGCAAGCTCGTGCGGGCGACCACCGACGCCATGCCGCTCCGTCGGTTCGGCTCGGGAGATCTCGAACAGACGGTCTGGCGTGTCGACGACCCTGAGGCCGCCGAACGGATCAAGGAGCACTTCGATCACCGGCCGCTGTACATCACCGACGGGCATCACCGGGCGATGGCATCGGTCGAGCTCTGGGAAGCGGCCGGCAGGCCCGAAGGCGCGGGAGTCCCGGCCGTGCTCTTCCCCGACGAGGAGCTGCGGATGCTGGGCTTCCACCGCCGCGTCGTCGGCCCGCTGCCGATGAGCGCCGACGAGCTCCTCAACCGTCTCGGCGAGCGAGTGACGGTCGAGGAGGTGAGCGTCCAGCCCGCCGAGCGAGGGGTCTTCGGGCTCTACGTCGGCGGACGCTGGTACCGGCTCGTTCCGGCGCAGCGCGAGATGGGCGCGGGCGTGGAGTCGCTCGACGTCTCACGGCTCCACCAGCTGGTCCTGGAACCGATCTTCGGCTTCGGAGAGGCGGGCGACCCCAGCCTCGAGTTCGTCTCGGATGCCGTTCCGGTCGACGAGTTGACGGGGCGCGTGGACGGGGACGGCGGGGCCGCGTTCACGCTGATGCCGCCGACCTTCGACCAGTTCGTGGAGGTGGCGGACCGGCACGAGCAGATGCCGGCGAAGGCGACCTACTTCGACCCGAAGCCGCAGTCGGGCCTGTTCCTCCGGATCGAGGAGGACGAGGACATCACGCCGGGCGAGCGGCGCGAGTCGTAACCGATCGCTCCCCGGTGTCCGTGCGGCGCCCCGCTGCCAGCTGGGCGAAACCATCGAACAGCGACTGTTGGGCGGGATCGTGTTCCGCGGTCTCTTCCGGGTGCCACTGCACGCCGAGCATCCACGTCGCGCGCTCATGCAGCTGGTCCGCAACGATCCGTTCGATCGCCTCGACGAGGCCGTCCTCGCTCCGGCCGGTGACCGTCAGTCCGTCGCCGATCCGATCCACGCCCTGATGGTGATGCGACGCGCACGCCAGCGGGCCGGACTTCGTCACGGCCGCGAGACGGCTCCCCGGTTCGACCGACACCTCGTGGATCGTCTGGGTGCCCTCGAGCGGCACGCCGTGCTCGATCAGTCCCGCGTGGTCGGGCAGATGCTGGAGGAGCGTCCCGCCGAACGCGACGTTCATCACCTGCATGCCTCGGCAGATGCAGAGCGTCGGCACGGCGAGGCGGTCCGCCGTTCGCAGCAACGCGATCTCGAACTCGTCCCGGTCCGGCTCGATCCCGTAGAGGTGCTCGACCGGTTCCGCTCCGTACCGGGCAGGATCGACGTCGCCACCGCCGACGAGGAGCAGGGCGTCGAACGGCTCGAGGAGCTCTTCGGGGGTCCCCTCCTCGCCGGGAGCGACGATCGCCGATCGCGCGCCCGCCCGCCGAAGCGCGTCGAGGTACGTGCTGGGGACGCCGTACCCCCCTTCGGGCCACCGGGCGACCCGATCGCCGGACAGGTGGTAGGCGACCACCGCGATCAGGGGTCGGTATCGGTGCTCGGCCACGGCGTCGAGTGTAGCGAGGGACCTTCCGGGCTCAGGCGCCGGCGGCGAGGTTCGTGAACCGTTCGAACACCTCTCGGCCGCGACCCTCGTGCTCGGCCATGGATCGCTTCGCCTCCTCGCGGACCTCTTCCGGGCTCTTGCCCCACTCCGTCCGGAGATCGCCCTCCTTGGTGAACTCGTCGAGCCAGTAGTCGAGCTCGGAATGGTTCACCTCGCAGTGGAACTGGGTGCCCCACGCCAGCTCGCCGACGCGGAACGCCTGATTGGGAACCAGGTCACCCGTGGCGAGCAACGTCGCCCCCTCCGGGAGATCGAACGCGTCCCCGTGCCACTGGAACGCGAGGTCCCCGTCCGAGAGATGGGAGAAGAGTCGATCGTGCGCTGCATCGGCGGTCGGATGGATCGGCTCGAAGCCGATCTCGCGAGCCGGCCCCTCGCCGACCTTCGCATCGAGCGCCCACGCGAGGAGTTGCCCTCCGAAGCAGACGCCGAGGAACGGGATCCGGCGGTCGAGTCCCTCCCGGATCAGGTCGGCCGTCTCCTTGATGAACGGCTGCTCGTCCGCGTGCCCGACGTTGAACGTGGAGCCGAACACCACGATCCCGCCGATGCCGTCCAGGGACGGTCTCGGGTCCGTCGCGTCGAGCGCGTTCCACACGGCGACCGTTCCCCCCGCGCCCTCCACGGCCGCGGGCGCGACCCCGAACGTCTCCGAGGCATCGCATCGAACGAAGAGGATGACCGCCATCGACGGGGAGTCTAGCCCGACGCTCACGGTCACCGGCCCGCCACCGCGAGGTCGCGCGACGGGGCGCCCTCTGGCACACTTCGCAGCGCCGACCATCACGTGAGCGAAGGGAGCTGGGATGACCGGGAAGGCCATGCGACTCAAGCGGGTGATCGACCCGGCGGGTGTGTCGGTGATCTGCGCGCTCGACCACGGGATGACGTCTCCCACGTTCCTGGAGCCACTGGCGGATATCACGTCTCGGGCGGCGGAGACGGTGGCCGGAGGGGCCAACGTCATCATGATGAGCAAGGGGATGATCAAGATCGCCGAGCCGGCGTTCTCCCCGACCACGTCCCTCGCGCTGCTCCTGTCCGCATCCGCGAGCCCCGGTGGGGACCGGCCGGAGATCGTGCAGATCGCGGAGGTCGAGGAAGCCCTCGTGCTCGGGGCCGACGCCGTGGTGCTCTTCACGGCGCTCGGAGGTGACACCGAGGCCTCGATGATCGAGATCCTCGCCGGCGTCGGCCGCGAATGCGCGGCGCTCGGCATGCCGTTCATCGCGGAGGCGGAGTTCCCCACGACGTACGCGAGCGTCGAGGAGCTGAAGGACCTCTACGGCTTCGAGTACCTGCGCAGGAACGTCCGCCTCTGCGCCGAGCTCGGCGCCGACATCGTGAAGACCAACTGGCCTGGGGACGCCGATGTGTTCGCGAAGCTGGTGGAGGCGGCGAACGGGATCCCGGTGGTGCTCGCCGGCGGCTCCCGCCTCGAGGACGCCGAGCTGCTGACGCGGATGGAGCAGGCGGTCGCCGCGGGCGCGATCGGCTGCTCGGTCGGCCGCAACATCTTCATGCACCGGTCGCCGGAGGCGATCACCCGGGCGCTCTCGCGCGTGATCCGCGAGCGGTGGGGCGCGGACAAGGCGATGGCGGCGCTTGGGGAGGAGCTGGGCGACTGATGCGCGCGGCGTTCATGACCGACGTCGACGCGATCGAGGTCCGCGAGGACGCCGGTGAGCCGGTGCTCGATCCTCGCGGGGCGGTGCTCCGTGTGGAGGCGTGCGGCATCTGCGGAACCGACGCGCGCACGTTCTTCAACGGCGACCCGAAGGCGCCCGTCCCCTGGCAGCTCGGCCACGAGCCGGTCGGGGTCCTGGAGGAGGTGGGTCCCGACGCGGATCTGCCGCCCGGTGTCTCGGCCGGCGATCGGGTCTTCCTCGGCTCGATCCTCACGTGCGGCGAGTGCCGGTGGTGCATGGAAGGGTTCCAGAACCTGTGCGAGGACCATCTGCTCTACGGGTACGACCCGTTCCCGGGGGCGTACGCGGAGCGAGCCGGCGTCCCGCCGATCGCGATGAAGAACCTGATCCCGCTACCGCCGGAGCTGCCGAGCGACCTCGCCACCGTGGCCGATCCGTTCGCCTGCGCGTTGAACGGGATCGAGCAGTTGGACATCCGGCTCGGGGACACGGTCGTGATCCTCGGGACGGGACCGATCGGATGTTGGCAAGCGGTGATGGCTCGCGATCGCGGGGCCTCGAAGGTCTATCTGTCCGACGTGAGCGCCGACCGGCTCGAGATCGCCCTCGACGCGATCGGGCAGGCGGTCGACGACGCCTGGGTCGCCGGCGAGGACAACGGCGTCGGAGAGGTCCTGTCGCGCACCGGAGGTGTCGGCGCCGAGCGCATCAGCGTCGCAGCGCCCGCGAAGCCGGCGCAACAGGCGGCGCTCGAGATGGCTGCCAAGCGAGCGAAGGTCGTCTACTTCGCGGGCCTCCCGAAGCACGACCCCGTGAGTCCGTTGGACATGAACCAGCTCCACTACAAGGAGCTGTCCGTCCTGGGCGCGTACGGGGCGACGCATCGCCAGTACCGCATCACGATGGACTACCTCGACCGCAAGCAGGACGAGCTCGCGAAGGTGGTCACGCACCGCTGGCCGCTCGAGAAGATCGCCGAAGCGTTCGAGACGATCCGCGCGGGGACCGGTCTGAAGATGGTCGTCATGCCGTGAGCGGCCCCTACGTGATCGGCTGCGACGTGGGCAGCCAGGGGACGAACGGTGCCCTGTACGCCGCGGACGGCGAGCTCGTCGCCTCCGCCTACGAGGCCTACGACCTCTCGTTCCCTCACCCCGGGTGGGCGGAGCAGGATCCCGACCTATGGACGGCGGCGATCGAGCTCACGTGCCGACGGTTGGTCGCGGAGTGTCCGGACGGCCCGGCCGCGATCCGCGGGCTCTCGTTCGGATCGCAGCTCGACGGCATGGTCGTATGCGACGCCTCGGGGCGCCGTTTGCGTCCCGCCCTCATCTGGATGGACCGCCGGGCCGAGGCGCAGGCGGCGGCCCTCGCGGAACGGATCTCGCCCGAGGACTTCTATCGGGCCGTCGGTGCGAACCTCGACTCGTCCCACGCGGTGTTCAAGGCGCTCTGGGTTCGCGACGAGGAGCCGGACCAGTGGCGCGAAGCCGCGTCGCTGATGTCCCCGGGCGCCTACGTGCTCCGCCACGCGACCGGTGTCACGGCCGTCGACCCGTCGAACGCGTCGTCGCTCGCGCTCCTCGATCCGAGGACGAAGGACTGGTCGGCCGAGGTCCTCGAGGCGACGGAGATCGATCGGGCGATGCTCCCGGAGCTCGGCGACGCGACACGGTCCGTCGGAACCGTGACGGCCGCCTTCGCCGAAGCCAGTGGGCTCGCGGCGGACACGGCCGTCGCGATCGGCTGCGGTGACGAGATGGCCGCCACCCTCGGCGCCGGCGTCTTCGAGCCAGGCGAGGTGTGCGACGTCGTGGGGACCGCGGAGCCCGTCTGCGCGGCGAGCGCCGAGCCACGTGAGGACCCGACGATGCTCGTCGAGTGTCATCCGCACGCCGATCCGGACGCGTGGCTGCTCGAGAACCCGGGGTTCGTCTCCGGCGGGAACCTCCGCTGGTGGCGCGACCAGTTCGCGCCGGAGGAACGGCGCAACGAGGAGCAGGGACTCGGCGACGCGTACGACCAGCTGAGCGAGGAGGCGTCGCGGATCCCGCCGGGGAGCGAGGGCGTGGTGTTCCTGCCCACGATGCAGGGCGCCATGGCACCCGAGTGGAACGGCGCGGCGCGCGGCGTCTTCTTCGGTCTCACGCTCGCGCATACGCGGGACCACATGACCCGGGCGATCCTCGAGGGAAGCGCGTTCGGCCTCCGCGACATCCTCGATGCGATGACGAGCGCAGGACTCGGTGTCCGGCGGCTGACGATCGTCGGGGGCGGTGCCAAGGGGCCGCTGTGGCGCCAGATCAAGGCCGACGTCACAGGACTTCCCGTGCGCGTCCCGGAGAGCGTGGAGACCACGGCCACCGGCGCCGCGATCCTCGCCGCCGTCGGCTCGGGCGTGCATGGGACCGTCGCCGATGCGGTCAAGGCGTTCGTGTCGTTCCGCCCCGAGGAGCACGAGCCCGATCCGGCGGCTCGCGACGCGTACGACGAGGCATACCAGCGATACCGCGACGTGTACTTCGCTCTGAAACCCGTGTTCGGAGCCTGAGGTCGGCTCAAGGAAGGTTGCTAGAGCAGATCCATGTCTCCCGGTGAGGACCCGCGTTCCGTCAGGTGACGTGCGAGCTCGCTGCGATGCTGCGTCCCATGATTCACGATGTGGGCGACGATCATGCTGAGGGTCGCCTCCGTCGTGGCGCCGTCGCTCTTCCAGGAATAGATCCGGGTCGATCTCCTCGCTGGCGAGCCCCTCCACAGAGGCCGCGAGCCGTCCGGTCTCCTCGGCCCAGAACGACCTGATGCTTGAGAGATCCGGGAGTGGGGGAACCTCCCACTCGTACGGATCCTCGACGTCGTTGCCAAGAAGGAACTCTCGCCAACTGTTGTCCACGACAACGAGGTGACGAAGGGTCTCCGCGACGCTCCCGTGGTCTAGAGCCGCACGTTGCTCGAAGTCCTCGTGGGTGAGCGACGCGATCGCGTCGAGGATCTGCGCGTTCGAACGCGCGTGGTAACGGATCAGGTCCGCGAGATGTGATCGGTTCACCCGGCGAGTCTAGGCACGTGCCTGGTCAGCGAGAGGCGATCAGTCCTCGAGCTCGCGCGCGATGTCGTCGCGGAGGTTCGCCAGACGGTCGATGACGGTCCGGATCGCGTCACGGACGGGTTCGGGGGCGCTGTCCACGAGGCCCTCGAGCTCCTCCCGAGCATCGCTCATCCGTCGTTCTGCATCCTCGAGCGCCTGGCGGGTCTCGGCGTTGGGGTTCTCGCGGTAGGCCTCCAAGGCGGCGTCCGCCTCGTCGACGGTGTCACGGACCCGGGCGACGGCCTCGCGGACCGGCCCCTCGTCCTCGATCGCGTCGACGAGATCGTCGATCGCGCTCGTGGCATCCCGGAACTCGTCCGTGAGGCCACTCTCGGAGAAGCATGCGGATAGCAGTACACACAGCACGATCAAGGTGGCTCTCTTCATGCCCGACCCGTACCCGCGGACGGGCGCCGGCAAGCATCAGCCGCGTTCGAAGTACCGGATCAACTCCCAGTCGGTGACCGTGTTGTTGTCGAAGATGATCTGCTCCTGCCGGGCCATGTTGAGCAGGTGCCCGAACACGAAGTCGCCGAACGCCTCGCGCATCACTTCCGACCGCTCCATCTCCGCGATCGCCTCGTGCAACGATGACGGCACCCGCTCGGCGTCCTTCGACTCGTACGCGTTCCCCTCGAACAGGGGAGGGCATTCGATCTCGTTCTGGATCCCGTGCAGGCCCGCCGCGATGGTCGCCGCGTACCCGAGGTACGGGTTGACGTCACCGCCCGGCAGTCGCGACTCGACGCGGTTCCCCTGGTGCTCGCCGACCACCCGGAACCCGCACGTTCGGTTGTCGTGGCTCCACAGGATCGCGGTCGGCGCCCACGATCCGAGCTGGTAGCGCTTGTAGGAGTTCACGAACGGCGCGTACATCCAGGCCATCTCTCGCGAGGTGGACATCAACCCGCCGAGCATGTGTTTGAACGTCGGGACTCATGTGGTTCTGGTCGTCGTCGTCCCACATCAGCGAGGTGGAGCCGTCCTCGTTCCAGACGCTCGAGTGCATGTGGCAGGAGGAGCCCGCTTCGTCCATCGTCCACTTGGCCATGAACGTGATCGCGGCCCCGTTCATCGCGGCGATCTCTTTCGTGCCGTGCTTGTAGAGCGAGTGGTAGTCGGCGGTCGCCAGCGCGTCCGCGTAGGTGATGTTGATCTCGTGCTGGCCCCGCCCGAACTCGCCCTTCGAGAACTCGATCGGGATGCCCGCGCCCAACATCCCGTTGCGGATCTGCCGGATCAGCCACTCGTCCTTGGTGGTCGCGAGCATGTGGTAATCCATGATGTACGGAGACGACGGCTGGATGCCCTGGTAGCGCTTGGCCGCGGCCTCCTCGTAGGAATCCTTGAAGAGATAGAACTCGAGCTCGGATCCGGTCTTGAACGTGTAACCGGCCGCCTTCGCGCGCTCGGCCTGCCGGCGGAGGATCGTGCGGGGCGCCACCTCGACCAGCTCGCTCGTGTGCTCGTCCGCGACGTCGCAGATCACCATCGCCGTCTTCTCGAGCCACGGGACGAGGCGCATCGTCGACATGTCGGGGATCATCTTGAAGTCGCCGTAGCCGGTCTCCCAGCTCGCGTACTCGAAGCCGGGCAGCGGTTCCATCTCCATGTCGATCGCGATCAGGTACAGGCACGCATGCAAGCCCTCCTCGCCCATCACGTCCTCGAGGAAGAAGTGCGGAAGGATCCGCTTGCCCACGAACCGCCCCTGGAAGTCCGTGAACATGCACAGGACGGTGTCGATCTCGCCTGCGTCGGCGAGCTCCTCGAGCTGCTTCGCATCGATCATGCCCTGTGGCTGCATCACGTCCCCCTCATCCGTGACTCATGAGCGCGGCGGCCTTTCGGCCGCCGCGCTCACTGTGACTTCCCGTGTCCGCTACCCGGGAGGTGGCGGAGCCGGAGTGTCCGGCATGTGCGTGGACGTGCTCATCCCGGTCCCTCCGCCCAGGATCGCCTCCTGATCGGCGGAGCTCGTGCCGTAGCTCACCTCGGGCACACCTCGCTCACCTGCCGTGAGCGCGAACTCCTCCTCCGGCGAGAGGACGAGCCGGTTCCGTCCGGCGATCGCGAAGTAGAGGACGCCCAGCACGTAGTACGCGGCCACGCCGTATACCCCCGGCCGGTACGCCTCGTTCAGGAAGATCGCAATCAAGGAGACCACGGCGATGATGCCCGCGATCGCAGCGCCTGGAACACCCCATGGACTCCGGTAGGGCCGATCGATGTTCGGGAGCTTCTGCCGGAGCATGATGAACGAGACGCATTGCAGGGTGTACGAGATCACCGCTGCGAAGACGGCCATGTTCAGGAGCGCGGCGACGATCTGCGCTCCGAGCGCTTGCTCCTGCAGGATGAAGACCAGGAGCGAGACCGCGTACCCGACGATCGCACCTGCGATCAGCGCGACGTGGGGCGTCTTCCGCTGACCGTGGGTGATCGAAAGGAACTTCGGGAAGTAGCCGGCACGCGACAACGAGTACGTGTTCCGGCCGTACGCATAGATGATCGTGAAGAAGCTCGCGACCAGCCCGATCACGAAGAGCAACCCGAGCAGGCTGACGATGTCTCCTTCCCCGAAGATCCCCTTGAGGCCGTCGAGCAGCGGGAAGCCCGAGGCGCCGTAGACCGCAGCGCCCCCTGGGAGCCCCGTGTTGATGAAGAGCGTGAGGATGCTGAAGATCAGCAGCGTGTGCATGCCCCAGATCGTGCCCTTCGGGACGTCGCGCCGGGGATCCATCGACTCCTCGGCTGCGAGCGGCACCTCTTCGATCGCGAGATAGAACCAGATCGCGAACGGCAAGGCCTTGAAGACGCCTCCGATGCCGTGAGGGAATAGCGGACCACCCCCGCCGGCGAGGGCCTCGCCGCCACCCTCCGGGATGTTCGTCCACAGCGCGGGGTCGAAATCACCGGAAAGGAGTGCGGCGATGTAGAAGAAGACGAGGACCGCGAGCGAGAGCACCGTGATCGCGATCGTGAATCGCATCGTCGCTTCGATCCCGATGATGTTGATGCCGACGAAGAGCACGTAGAAGACGGCCCACCAGAACGGGAGGCTGTTCCAGAACGGAGTGCTCGTGAGATCGAAGAGACCCGCGACGATCTCCTGCATCAGAAGGCCGATCGCCCCGACCACCACGGCCGGTGTGATCACGTACTCCATGTTCTCCGCGAGCCCGGTGAGGAAACCTCCCCATGGGCCCATCGCCGAGCGGGCGAAGGAGTACGCCCCCCCCGTGTGTGGGAGGGCGGGGGACATCTCCGCGATGCTGTAGCAGAGCCCGTAGTACATGACCGCGATGACCGCCGTCGCGACCAAGAGACCACCGAACCCTCCGGTGTCGAGGCCGAAGTTCCAGCCGTAGAAGTCCCCCGAGATGACGGCGCCCACACCGAGCGCCCACAGTGCCCAGACCCCCGCGTGACGCCGGAGCCCGCGCTTGTCGAAGTACTCCTGGTCGACCTCTCGGTAGGTGACGGAGCCGACCTTCCGTTCGGACATACTCCCCCCCTTCACGTAGCCGTCCTGCTCGAGCGGTATCGAGACACACCCGAGCTTTGTCTGTCAAACCTGGGGCTCCGCGATGTTCAGAGGGTCGCAGTCCGTCGGAGCGCAACGACCCCGAAGGCCAGCGTGAGGATCGACAACGTGGTGAGGAGGGGATACCCCTGAAGCGTCCGTGAGGGGATCCAGGATCAACCCGGCAGAGACGGCCGAGAGCACCGCCGGCGCGCGGAGCAGAGATCCGGCTCCAGCGCATCAGCGTCAGGACCGCGAACCCAGGACGATGGGCGCGACGTCCCATCCCTCTCCCGAAACGAGGTTCGGGCCGCCGACGGCGAGGGCGGAGAGGCAGGATGGCGTCGGCATCCCGGGGCCTCTTCAGTCCTCGGGGGTCACGTACGCGGCGGTGATCCCCCCGTCGACGATCAACGAGGTTCCCGTCATGTAGCTGGAGTCGTCGCTCGCGAGGAACAGCGCCGCTTTCGCGAGCTCCTCCGCCTGGCCCAGACGGCCGAGCGGGATGTGGACGAAGCGGCGTTGGCGACGCTCCGGGTCGGAGAGGAGCTCCGCCAGAAGGGGTGTGTCGATGGGGCCCGGGCACAGGGCATTGCAGCGCACGCCCTTCCGCGCGTACTCGACCGCGATCTCGCGGGTCATCGCCAGCACCGCACCCTTCGACGCTGTGTACGCGGTCTGCGAGGTGGCGGCCCCCATCCAGGCCACGAAGGAGGCGACGTTGATGATCGAGCCACCACCCGAGTCGATCATCGCGGGGATCCCGTACTTGCAGCCGTGCGCGACCCCTTTCACGTTGACCGCGAGCGTCGTGTCCCAGACGGACTCGTCGGTCGTGTCGACGGACCCGTCGTCGCCGAGCATCACCCCGGCGTTGTTGTAGAGGATCGTGAGACCGCCGTAGGACTCGACCGCCCGGTCGACCATCCCCTTCGCGTCCGCCTCGCTGGAGACGTCGGCGTGCACGTAGAGCGCGTCGCCACCGTCGGCACGGATCGTGTCGGCCGTCTTCTCGCCGGCGTCGTCGCTGACATCGGTCAGCACGACCTTGGCTCCTTCGGACGCGAACAACCGTGACGCGACCATGCCCATGCCGCTCGCGCCCCCCGTGATCAGCGCCACCTTGCCGTCCAGTCGTCCCATCGAGACCTCCGATCCGATGCCGCCGAAGGATATCGCCGGCTCGGCTGCCGGGCGGCGGTCGCCCTGTCGTTGCCCGAGGAGGACCGCGGGAAGCGCTTCAGTAGACTCGAACGCATGCCTGAACTACCTGAAGAGCTCAAGTCCCGTCCCACGCGCAAAGCCGGTCAGGAACCGACCGCTTCACTGACCCTCGAGGCCTACACGCGGCTCCGGTCCGAGCTCGACGAGCTCCTGACCTCCGGACGCGACAAGATCGCGGAGCGCCTCAAGGTGGCTCGCGAACACGGCGACATCCGCGAGAACGCCGAGTACGACGCGGCCAAGGACGCCCAGGGCCTGATGGAGTCCGCAGATCCGGCGGCTCCAGGAGGCGCTCCGCGATCCGGAGATCATCGAGGCGCCGATGGCGGCGGACGCGATCGTGCCGCACATGCTGGTCACCGTCCGCTCGGTCGACGACGAAGACGACGAGGAGACCTATCTCCTGGCCGAGCACGGTGAGGAGAAGGCTCCCGGTGCTCGCACCGTGACGACGTCGTCCCCGTTGGGGAGGGCGTTGATGGGAGCGTCGAAGGATCAGGAGATCGTGGTCAACGCGCCGGGCGGGAGCTTCCGGTACGTGGTCGTCGGCTTCGAGCCGTTCGTGGGCTGATGAGCGCGAGCTGATGGGTCGGCGCGCGGCCACCGGACATCGCTCGAGACCCCACGTCGCGCGCGAGGCGCCCAAGGTTCGCGACCTCCCGAAGCCCCGGAAGAACCAGTCGGCCGCGGGCGGCGCGATCCAATGGGCGTTCCAGTGGCCGTATCGAGCGATCCTCGCGTTCCTGATCTGGGCGCGGGTGCGGCCGTGGCACCTCACGGTGCTCGCCCTGCTCCTCAACGTCGCGACCGGCGTGCTGATCATCACGGGCGACTGGTTCGTCGCGGGGTGTTTCTTGCTCGCTGCCGGCCTCTGCGACGTGTTCGACGGATCGGTGGCGAGGCACTACGGCCAGCAGAAGCGATCGGGTGCCTTCATGGACTCCGTCCTCGATCGGGTCGCCGACGCGATCTTGTTCGCGTGCTCTGTTCTGGGCGCTCGCCCAGGACGGCAGGCGCCTCGATGCCGCGCTCGCCCTCTTCACGCTCGTGGTGAGCCTGTCCGTGAGCCACATCCGAGCCGAGGCGGAGGCGGTGGGCGTGCAGCTCACGGAGGGGTTCTTCCAGCGGTTGGAGCGATTCCTCGCGTTGATGGCCGGCCTCCTCATCCCGGGTGCGATGACGCCGATCCTCCTCGTCCTCGCCGCGCTCGGTGCCGTGACGGCACTCCAGCGAGGGTGGTCCGCACTCGTGCGGGCGTAGCCGGATGGAGTTCGTCCGTGTCGCCTCGCTCGCCGAGATCCCCGAGGGGGAGATGCGCGCATTCGACCTGTCCGCGGGCCGCGTCGCGGTCGCGCACGTGGAGGCGCGGCTCTTCGCGTTCGCGGACGAGTGCACCCACGCCGGCTGCGCGCTCTCGGAGGGGTCGTTCGACGACCGTGCCGCCACCGTCGAGTGCCCGTGTCACGGGAGCGTCTTCGACGTCGAGACCGGCGAGCCCGTGGAGGGGCCCGCGCAGGATCCGTGTGGCGGTACATCCTGCCCGTCTCGTGGACGGCTGGGTGGAGATCGCCGACCAGCCTGCTCGTTCACCCTGAACGGCTGCCTGGCCGCTGGAGTCGCCCCGGGGTAGTCTCGCCCTCTTCAGCGAGCGAGGAGGCTTCCCCGATGACGGACGCGCCCACCCGTTTCGACCTCTCCCAGGACCAGCTGCCGACGGCGTGGTTGAACATCATGCCCTCGATCGCGCAGGCCGGGATCCAGCCACTCCCGCCGCTGCATCCGGGGACCCACGAGCCGGTGACGCCGGACCTCCTCGCTCCGTTGTTCCCGGAGGCGTTGATCCTCCAGGAGGTCTCGACCGACCCGTGGATCGACATCCCCGGCGGCGTGCTCGACGTCTATCGGCTCTGGCGGCCGTCCCCGTTGCACCGTGCCGTTCGGCTGGAGAAGGCGCTCCAGACGACCGCGCGGATCTACTTCAAGTACGAGGGGGTCTCACCCGCAGGGAGCCACAAGCCCAACACGGCGATCGCCCAGGCCTTCTACAACAAGGAAGCGGGCACGAAGCGTCTCTCCACCGAGACGGGTGCCGGGCAGTGGGGCTCGGCGCTCGCGATGGCGGCGAAGTTCTTCGGCATCGACTGCCAGGTGTTCATGGTGAAGGCGTCCTACGAGCAGAAGCCGTACCGACGGATCTTCATGGAGACCTTCGGCGCCGAGGTGGTGCCGTCCCCGTCACCGACCACGCAGGCCGGGAAGGCGATCCTCGAGGCGGAGCCGGATTCGACCGGATCCCTCGGCATCGCGATCAGCGAGGCGGTCGAGGTCGCCGCCACGTCGGGCGGCGCGATCAAGTACTCCCTCGGGTCGGTGTTGAACCACGTCCTGCTGCACCAGACCGTGATCGGCCTCGAGGCGAAGGCGCAGATGGAGCTGGCGGGCGATCGACCCGACGTCGTGATCGGCTGTGTCGGGGGCGGCTCGAACTACGCGGGCTTGGCCTATCCGTTCATGGTGGACCGGTTGTCGGGCTCCACGCCGGATCTCGCGTTTCCTCGCCACCGAGCCGGCAGCGTGTCCCACGCTGACCAAGGGTCGGTTCGCGTACGACTTCGCCGACACCGGCCAGATGACTCCGCTGATGCCGATGTACACCCTCGGACACACCTTCGTGCCCGCTCCGGTCCACGCGGGAGGCTTGCGCTATCACGGAGACTCCCCGTCGCTCTCGTTGCTCGTCAAGCACGGCCACATGGAGGCGGTCGCCTTCACCCAGAACGCGGTGTTCGACGCCGCGGTGCAGTTCGCGCACACCGAGGGGATCGTGCCGGCCCCCGAGTCCGCGCATGCCGTGCGCGGGGCGATCGACGAGGCGATCGCCGCCCGCGAGGCGGGCGAGGAGCGCGTGATCCTCTTCGGCCTGTCCGGTCACGGGGCATTCGACATGCAGGCCTACGACGACTACCTGAACGGGCGTCTGCCGGAGGTGGAATACCGGCAGGAGGACGTCACTGCGGCCATGGAGCAGGTGCCCGACGTACCGATCCCCGGCGAGGATCGGAAAGGAGCGGCTCCCGCCTAGACGTCCGTCTCGAACGTTCTCGGGACGAGCCCGAACTCGGCGCCGGCGAGCTTCGCGATCTCCCGGGCGACGAGCGTGTAACCGATCGCGTTGAAATGGAGGCCGTCGCCCTCGCGGACGAGGATGACGCGGCGGCCCTCGTGGAAATAGGCGGTGTACCCGCCGTCCGGGTCTCGGAAGCGTTCCCACGTGTCGAAGTACGCGACGTCTTCGGAGATGCTCGCGGCGAACCGGAAGATGTCGTTCTGGCGTCTCGAGTGCTCGCGCAATCGGTAGTCGGCGGAGATCGGGAGACCGGCCCACACCACCTTCGCTCCGCGAGAGGTCGCGATCCGCATCATCGTCAGGACCCGTTCCCGATACGCCGGTGGCCACTCCGACGTGCCGATCAGCGCCTCCCGATCGCCGTGCACGTCCTGGAGGGACTGATGGTCGTTCTCTCCCAGGAGGACGATCACCAGGTCGGGATCGAAGCGGTCGACGATCCGGCGCATCGTGTACGGCCAGTTGAAGTAGTCGGGCCGGGCGAGACCGGTCGAGATCCGGCCTTGACCCGAGACCCTGACGAGCCGCGGGCGGAACACCCGCTCGGCGAAGAACCCGAGCCCCGCGGCGAGCGAGTCGCCGACGATCGCGACCCGCAGCTTCCTCGTCGTCGTCGGCGCGCGGATCGGTTCGTCCTCCCCTCCGCCGTGACCGTTGCCGTCGTTCCCGTCCGGATCGTCGGGATCCTCGGGAGGGGCGACCGGGATGTCCTCGGGAGGCGGGACGAACGCGCCACCGGGTCTCCCCGGGTCGCGCCCGACGGCGCGCTCGATGGTCCCGGCCAGCTCGTCGACCCCGATCCATCCGCTCACCGCGGCGATCGGCTTCAGCACCGCCAGGGAGACCGTTCGACGGATGCCGAGCGGCGACGCCTCCGCGGCTCGTTTCAGGGTCGGTGCGTAGAGGAGCGTCCAGGTCAGGAGCGAGACGAGGATGACCACGAGGACGCGGCCGGCCGGCATCAGCCGGCGCCCGTAGAGCACCCTCTGCGCGACCGCGGGCGGCGGCGGCTCCTGGTGGGCTCGTGATCGGCTCATGTCGCCATCCCGTTCAGAACTGGAAGTAGATGAAGGGTGCCACGCCGGGGGGACCCAGGATCACGATCGTCAGGAGCGCGAGCGCCAGGACGATCCCGAGCGGCGCGGGCTTCAGTCGGGAGAGCCCCGACTGCACCCACAGGCCGAGCCCGCGGGGCCAGAACTGGAGCGCGAGCATCCCGGCGATGGTGAACACGACCAGAGGGTTCACGAACTCGGTCGGCGTGAACCAACCCGTGACGAGCCGCCGGAGCAGCGCGAACGCCGTCTCGAGCGAGTCGGCCCGGAAGAAGACCCACCCGACGCAGACGAGGGCGAACGTCGCGGCGTACCCACCGACGCGGTCCGCCCACGTCTCCGTTCGCTCCTCCGCTTCCTCGGATGTTCGCCGCTGCCGCACATGGTGCGTGGCGAGCAAGCCTCCGTGGAAGGCGCCCCAGAACACGAACGTCCATGCCGCCCCGTGCCAGAGGCCGCCCAGGATCATCGTGGCGAAGATGTTGATGAGCGTGCGCTGGTCGCCTCGTCGGTTGCCCCCGAGCGGGATGTAGAGGTAGTCGCGGAGCCATCGGGAGAGCGTCATGTGCCAGCGGCGCCAGAACTCCTGGATCGAACGCGCGGAGTACGGCCTGTCGAAGTTCCTCGGGAAGCGGAAGCCGAGCATCTTCGCGACCCCGATCGCGATGTCCGTGTAGCCGCTGAAGTCCGCGTAGATCACGATCGCGTAGCCCATGATCCCGAAGAGCGCGTCGAGGGCGCTCCGCGTGAAGGGATCGCCGAAGACCGGGTCGACGATCTGGGCGGCGAGGTAGCTCGACACGACGACCTTCTTGAAGAGGCCACCGAGGATCAGCCAGGCGGCGCCCGCGACGTCGACGTGGCGCTCGTCTCGGCGCTCCTGCAGCTGCGGGATCAACTCGCCCGGGCGCACGATCGGACCGGCGACGAGATGCGGGAAGAACGAGAGGTAAAGGAACGTGTCGGTCCACCCGGCCACCTCGAAGTCGCCCCGGTAGACGTCCACGACGTACGCGATCGCCATGAACGTGAAGAACGAGATCCCGACGGGCAGGACCACCTGGACCAACGGGATCGACGACTCCAGTCCCAAGGACGAGAGTGTGTTCGTCACGTTGACCGCGAAGAACCCGTAGTACTTGAAGAACGCGAGCGGCGCGAGGAGGGCGGCGACGGCGATCCCGTTGGTCACGAGCCGCGCGCGAGGCGACCGCGCTCGCGCGACCGTGATCGCTCCCAACTGGGCCAGGACGCTGATGCCGACGAGCAGGAAGACGAACCGCCAATCCCACCACGCGTAGAACACGTAGCTCGCCGCGATCATGAACCACTTCCAGGGTCGCGACAGATGGTTCAGGAGCCAGTGGCCCACGAAGACCAGCACGAAGAAGATCGCGAAGTCCACCGTGGGGAAGAGCATCGAGGTCGGATGCTAGCCGAGGTCGGCTACGGCTTCTGCCGGCCCCGTTCGAGGTTCAGGGAGACTCGGTGAGCGGGCGGATCTCGATCGTGCCGCCCTCCGCGGCGGGGATCTTCGCCGCGTAGGCGAGCGCCGACTCCAGGTCGCAGTCCACGACGAAGTAGCCGCCGAACTGTTCTTCGGTGTCGGCGAGCGGGCCGTCCGACAGCGTCGTCTCTCCGCCACGGACCCGGACCAGCTTGGCGGATGTCGCAGACGCGAGCTCGTCACCGGCCACGTAGTGCCCACGTTCTTCCATCTCGCGCTGGAGCGCTCCGTACCGCTCGTACTGCGCGGTCCGTTCCGCGTCGGACAACGTGTCCCAGTGGCTCTCGTTGCCGTGGATCAGGAGCATGTAACGCATCGTGACCGAACCTATCGGATAGGGGGTCAACTCGGAGAGATCGCTTCCGACCGTTCCTCTGTCGTGCTGCCCGTCAGGGCCCCGACGTAGACACCGAGGAGGACGAGCGGCGCGCCGAGGAGGAGCGAGCTCGTCACGTCCTCGCCCAACAACAGCGCACCGCCGATCACGGACACGATCGGGAACAGGACGAACTGGTAGCTGGCGCCTGTGGCGGTCCATCTCCTGATCACGTACACGAACAGCATGAACAGGAACGGTGAGGCGACCACGAGGTACGTCAGCGCCGCCCACACGCTCGGACTCGCGGGCGCGCTCCAGGACTCGCCGACGAGGAGGGAGAGCAGCAGGAGGAGGATCGCGCCCACGGACATCCCGATCGCGTTCGTCACGACGGGATGGGCCGTGGAGAGCAGCTTGAGGACGATCCCCGATTCGGCCGCCGCCGTCGCCGCGACCACGATCGCGAGCACCGAGGCCACGGAGACGTCGCCCGACAGAGCGTCCCGCGACATCACCGCGATGCCCCCCAAGGCGACCACCGCGCCGATGATCGGGCGGATCCGGAGTCGCTCGAGTCGGTGCGCGGCCGCGAGCATGACCGTGAGCAGCGGGACCGACGCCATGATCGTGCCGCCGAGGCCCGCCGGCACCTCCTGTGACCCCCAGTAGAAGAACGCGTAGGCGATCAGGAAGCTGAGGAGGCCGTAGACGAGCGCGCCTCCGAGCGCCCGGCCCTTCGGAAGCGGCTGATGTCCCCGAGCCACGAACGCCCAGAGGATCCCGGAGGCGCCGATGAAGCGGATGCCCGCTCCCCAGAAGGGGTCCAGCTCGCGATTGCTGAATCGCACGGCGACGATGTTCGAGCCGGCGAGGAGCACGACCCCGGCGAACGCGAGGAGGATCCGCCGATCGAGGACCTGGTTCATCGGGCGGATGATAGGCGCCGGATCCGAGGCGGTAGCCTGTGGCCGCCTCACCGATCCGGCCGCGGACGGCCACCGACCAGGAGGACCGATGTCACGCGATATCGACTGGCACGTGTTCGACAAAGCCGCCGACATCACCGCCTCCGCGGTGCGCGGCGCGATGGGCGCGGAGGGGAGCCAGCCCGCTTCCTACGTGGGCGAGGTGTTCCGCGAGATCTACTCGGCCCTCCGACAGGCCACCGACGAGATGCCGTCCAAGGATTCGAAGCCGGGATTCTGAGGCAAGGATCAATGAAGTCCGACCTCACGCCGCTCCGTGCGGCGGTCCTGGAGTGGTACGAGCCTCGGCGCCGGGCGTACGCGTGGCGCCGAGGGCGGCGGAGCGCGTATCGGACGTGGGTCTCCGAGATCATGCTCCAGCAGACGCAGGCCGCGCGCGTCGAACCCATCTTCGAGGCGTTCGTCGCGAGGTTCCCGCGCGTCGACACGCTCGCCGCAGCGTCGCGCGCCGACGTGCTTCGGGCGTGGGCCGGGCTCGGCTACAACCGGCGTGCCGTCGCTCTCCACGAGGCCGCTCGAACCATCGTCCGCGAGCACCGAGGGCGGGTGCCGAGCGACGTGGGCGCCTTGGTCCGGCTCCCCGGGGTCGGTCCCTACACGGCTTCGGCGGTGGCGTCGATCGGCTACGGTGCCTCCGTCGCGGCCCTGGACGGCAACGTCCGGCGGGTCGTCGCGCGGGCGGTGCGCGGCGCCGAGCCGGACGAGGTCGCGGCCGCGGACCTGGCGAACGACGCGCAGGCGTGGCTGGATCCGACCGCCCCCGGCGATTGGAACCAGGCGATCATGGACATCGGACGCCTCTTCTGCCGGCCGGCGCCTCGGTGCGAGGATTGTCCGCTCGCGCCTCGATGCCGGTTCCGCCTCGCCCGCCGCGTGGGCCGATCGTCCGGCCGCCGGCAGTCCCCGTTCGAAGGAAGCGCTCGCCAGGTCCGCGGCGCGGTCGTGGCGGTCCTCCGCCAGACGCGGCGCTCGGTGAGCGCCGCGGCGCTCGCCGAGCGCACCGGACACGGGTTGCCCGCGGTCGCTGTCGCGACCGCGAGCCTTGCAGCCGAGGGGATCATCGAGCGCACCCGTTCCGGGCGGCTCCGACTCCCGGGTCGTTGACGGTACCGTAAGCATCTGCTTACATCCATCCGTGGAGGCTGCCCTGAAGGCGATCGCGGAACCGCGTCGCCGGCAGATCCTCCGACTGGTCTGGGACGCCGAGCGGTCCGCCGGCGACATCGCCTCGCACTTCGACGTCACGAGGCCCGCGATCTCGCAGCACCTGACGGTCCTGCGGACCGCCGGCCTCGTCACCGAGCGACGCGACGGCGCCCGGCGTCTGTACCGCGCGAACCGCGACGCGCTCGCCGAGCTCCAGACCTCGCTCGAGGCCTTCTGGAGCGGGAGCCTCGCGGCCCTGAAGGACGAGGTGGAAGCCGACGAAGGGAGACGACGTGGCCGCGGGAACGCTCACCGTCAACGCTGAGATCCGGATCGAGGCGCCGCCGGACGCGGTGTTCCCGTTCCTCACCGACCCGGAGAAGATCGTGAGATGGAAGGGGGTGGACGCCACGGTGGAGGCATCTCCCGGCGGTGTGTACCGCGTGAACGTGACCGGCGCGAACCATGCGGTGGGGGAGTACGTCGAGATCGATCCTCCCCGGCGCGTGGTGTTCACCTGGGGCTGGGAGGGCGACGAACAGCTGCCGCCCGGCTCGTCGACGGTGACGATCGAGCTGATCCCCGACGGCGACGCGACGATCGTCCGCCTCACGCATTCCGGCCTCCCCGAGGGCGCGGATGCGGCGCAGCTCCAGGGGTGGGAACACTTCCTGCCGCGGCTCGCGATCGTGGCGAGCGGCGGAGATCCCGGCCCCGACCCGTGGGTCGCCGGAGCCTGAGCTCCGCCGTCCCCGTCTGGGTTCGGAGCGCTTCCGATTGACGGCTTCCGCTCGACCCGATAGCGTCCCCTCAACGTGATACTGAGAATGATTCCCAATCCCGCTTCCTGCGGAGGGCGTCTGAGGGGCAGCGATGGGCGCTGAGCCTGCTCCGCACCCAGATGCCCGGCGCCCAGGGGCCGATGAGGTGCTCCTTCGTGCGGAGGGACTCTCGTTCGGCTACGCCCAGGAGTCCGTCCTCGAGGACGTGACCCTCGCCGTTCGGGCCGGCGAGTTCGTCGCCCTCGTGGGCCCCAACGGATCCGGGAAGTCCACCCTCCTCAAGGTGTTGCTCGGCGCCCTCGAGCCTCGATCGGGACATGTCGAGCTGCTGGGCCGCGCCCCCAGCGATGTCCGCGACCGATGGCGGGTCGGCTACGTCCCGCAGCGCCCTTCGTTGCTGTCGGAGATGCCGGCAACCGTAGAGGAGATCGTGTCCGCGGGCAGGCTCCGCCCGCACGGGTGGTGGCGCGGTCTCACGGGAGCCGATCGGGCATCGGTCCGCCATGCGATCGAGTCCGTCGGCCTCGGGGCGCTCGCCGGCAAGCCGTTGAACGAGCTCTCGATCGGGCAGCAACAGCGCGCGTTCATCGCGAGGGCCTTCGCCGGCGAGCCGGCGCTCATGGTGCTCGACGAGCCGATCGCGGGCGTCGATGCCGAGTCGCAGCGCCGGTTCCGCGGGTCGCTCGTCCACCTGATCCGACAGCACGGCGCCGGGGTGCTGCTCGTCTCCCACGAGCTCGCCGCGGTGGCGGATGTGATCGACCGCGTGGTCGTGTTGAAGCAGCGCGTCGTCTTCGACGGGAGTCCTTCCGAGCTCGCCGCGCGCGGCGTGTCGCTGGGTGTGCACCGCGAGGATCTCCCGCTCTGGCTCGAGGATCTTCGTTGATCGCGGCGCTGCCGGTGCCGTATCCGTTCGAGTCGGCGGAGGCGCAGCGAGCACTCATCGCGTGTCTCGCCGTCGGGGTGTTCGCGCCGATGATCGGAACGTTCCTGGTCCAGAAGCGGCTCTCACTCGTCGGCGACGGGATCGCGCACGTGGCCTTCGCGGGCGTCGGCGCGGGCTTGCTCGTCGGTGTGTGGCCGGTGTGGAGCGCTCTCGCCTTCGCCGTGATCGGCGCGGTGGGCGTGGAGACGCTCCGATTGAGGCGCAAGGCAGCGGGCGACCTCGCGCTCGCGCTCTTCTTCTACGTCGGTATCGCGATGGGTGCCGTCTTCGCGAGCAGGGCTGGTGCGCTGGAGCTCGAGACGCTCCCGTACCTGTTCGGCGACCCCTATGCGGTCACCTGGTCCGGCGTGGGGACCATCGTCACGTTGGGTGCGGTCGTCGTCGCCGCGATGCGCCTCTCGAGCAGAGCGCTGTTCGCGGTGGTCACCGACGAAGACTGGTCGCGGGTCGCCGGGCTCCCCGTCGGTCCCCTCAGCGTTGCGTTGGCCGCGCTGACGGCCGGCGTGATCGTGGCGGGGATGCGGATCGTGGGGGTCCTGCTGATCGCGGCCATGATGGTGCTTCCCGTCGCGTCCGCGCAGTTGATCGCGCGCTCGTTCCGAGGAACGCTCCGGCTCGCCGTCGCGATCGGTGCGGTCTCGTCGCTCGTGGGGCTCACGGTCGCGCGGCCCCTCGATCTCGCTCCCGGTGGCGCCATCGTGTTCGTCGCGGCGGCGATGTTCGCGGCCGTGGCGCTCGCGAAGCGGACGGCGCCGCGAGCGCTCCAGCAGGAGGCTCACTGATGGAGCTCCATCAGGAGGCTGCGTCGAGACTCGCGACGGCGGGGCAGCGGTACACCCGCACGAGGCGCAGGCTGGTCGAGATCCTCGCGAAGGCGGGGATGCCCCTCTCGCTCCCGGACATCGTCCGCGGGAGGCGGAACCTGCCGCAGAGCTCGGCGTACCGGAACCTGGCCGAGCTCGAGACCGCCGGCCTGATCCGCCGGGTGGCCTCCGAGGACGGGTTCGGTCGGTACGAGCTGGCGGAGGAGCTGACAGGGCACCACCACCATCTGATGTGCTCCCGCTGCGGGTTGGTGCAGGACCTCCACATCCCGGCCCCGTTCGAACGCCAGCTGGACCGGACGCTCGACGTCCTCGCGCGGGAGTCGGCGTTCGCGACGGTTCGGCATCGCCTCGACCTGATCGGGCTGTGCCGGGAGTGCGCCCGCGCGTGACCGGGGTCGGCTGACCGTTCTTCTATCCTTTGGCCTCTATCCTGTGGGCCTCGCAGCCCGGCGCTCGGCGCCGAGGGAGGATCGTGACGCTCACCCGAACCGCGCAGGCCGACGAACACGCCGTCCCGCCGATCCCCGCCGAGCCGAGCAGGCTGGGCTCGTGGTGGGTGATCGTCGGCTTCGCGCTGATCCTCCTGCTCGCGCTCAGCTGGCGGTTCATCGCCGACCCGTCCCTGTCGGCCCCGACGCGAGATCCGGCCTGGTACACGTGGCGCGCGGGCGTGATCCTCGAGGACGACCCCGGGTCGATCGCCGGCGACTGGGGTCCCGACAACCTCTTCTCGGGCGGCTACCGGGTGACGGTGCCGCTCGCGGGAGCGCTCCTGCAGCGGGTGGCGGGCATCAGCACCTACAGCTTCAGCGCGTTCCTGATGCTCGGGATCCCGATCCTCACCGGCCTCGCTCTCGGGGCGGGCGCGTTCCGGAGCAAGCGGGATCCGTTGATCGTGCTCCTCACGATGCTCGCGACGGCCGGCTTGTTCCTCACCACGCCCTACGTCGGCTACCTCGACAACATCACGGTGTTGTTCCTGCTCAGCCTCATCGTGGCGTTCGCCGACGCCGCCCGGACGTCGTGGGGAGCCCGCGTCGGGATCTTCCTCATCGGGATGGCGGCCGCCTTCACGCATCCCACGACCTGCGTCCTCTTCGGCTTGTCCCTGCTCGCCGTCTGGGCGACGCACCTCGTCACGAGCCGTTTCCGGTTCGGCTCGGCGATGCGATCGGACGGTCCTCTGTTGCTGTCCACCGGGTCGGGGATGGTCGTGGGCCTTGCGCTCTGGGTCGTCGGGATCTGGGGTCCGGGTGGCCCCGAGCTGCTGAAGGACGCCGCGCTCCCGCCGCCCTACACGGCAGCGTTCTTCCGCCAGCGCCTCATCGAGTGGGTGACCTCGATGCGACCGGAGATCACGTTCCCGCTGATCCTGATCGCGATCGTCGCCACCGTCATGGTGTCGAGACGGACCCGGACTCCGGTCTCGCAGTACGAGCAGGTCTCGATCTGGTGGATGTTCCCGTTCGCCGGCGTCCTCACGTTCCTCCTGGGCCAGCCGATCCCGTACTACCGCTTCATGAACGCGACCGCCGCGCCGATGGCGCTCAGCGGCCTGGGAGCGTTCGTCGCCGTTCGCTGGCTCTACCGAGGCGACGGCTCGAGGAAGATCGCCGGCGCGGTCGGCGCGCTCGTCGTGGTGGGCGCGCTCGCGTGGGTCTTCATCGATCCCGCGATCAACCGGTGGGCGCAGCAGGACAACCAGTGGGCTCCCCAGAGCGTGCGCACGTCTCTGGCGGCCACCCGGGAGGTGGTGGTCGACGCCGGTGAGCGGCCGAGCGTCCTGATCGTGAACTACGGCAACACCGACGACGAGACGGGATCCAACACGACGTACGGGTGGGCGAAGACCTACACGAACGTGTTCCGCACCGGCCTCCCCGGCACGTTCGCCAAGTACCAGGTCACCTACGTCGGCACCGTCGAGGACTTCCGGGCGGGCCGGCCGTCCGACGGACCCAGTCGAGAACTACCGCGATACGACGAGGAGCCACTGGAACGAGGTCCGCGCCCGGCTGGCCACCTACCCGGAGTCGCCCGTCGTCTTCCTGATCGAGGAGTACTACTCCGGGAGGTGCAACGGCGTCGAACTCGCGGGATGCTCCGAGGAGGTCCAGCAGGCGGCGCTCGATCGAGCGATCGAGGACTCGATCGAGATCGGTCCAGGAACGCACGTCTTGACCGGCGAGGGTCTGTACGAACCTCCCGCCGAAGTGGTGGAGCGGGCTCGAGCAGCGTCCGCCGCGGCCGCCGCGCGGTTCGAGGATCCACCCGGTCCGTTGGACGACATCCCGCATCAGGCGCGCGTCCTCGCCGGCCTGTTCGCGCTCGCAGTGCTGCCCGGGCTCCTCGCCGCGCCGTTCTTCGGGCTGCGGGACACCCCGAGCCGGATCGCGTTGATCCCCGGCACCTCGATCGTGATGTCGCTGCTGGCCGGGATCGCCGTGCTGGGCGTGTGGCGCGGCCCGCTGACGGAGACCAAGGCATGGGTCGTCGTCGGCGTCGCCGCCGGCGCGGGCGCCGCCCTGCGGATCGGAAGCGGGCCGATCCTGCGAACGCTCGACGCGTTCGGTGGCTTCTTCAACCGCCTGTTCTCACAGTTCTCCAACCGCGACTTCGCGGTGCTGATGAGCGTCCAGTTCCTGACGCAGGCGGGGCAGGGGATGATCCAAGGCGCGATCGGCAAGTCGATCGCCTTCGGCGGGCAGGAGGGGTTCGACGTGCAGAACGTCCCCTCGGCCGACTACCTGCTCAAGGTGATCCTGCTGCTGTACGTCCCCTACACGCTGCTGTCGCCGTTCATCGGCGTGATCATCGACCGGTTCGAACGGCGCCGCGTCGTGTGGTGGTCCAACCTGGTCACCGGCCGCGGTCGTCGGCGTCGTGGCCGTCGCGGTCCTCCTGCCGTTGGGTGCGGGGAGCACCGAGGGCGATGTCGGCGCGACTGCCGCTCTGATCGTGGGCCTCCTCGCCGCGCAGGCCGTCATCCGCGTCACGCTCGCGATGAAGTCGGCCGCGATCCCCGACGTGCTCTCGGGCCGTGATCTGTTGCAGGGCAATGCCCTATCGCAGGCCGGGGGAGCGCTCTTCCAGATCGTCGGGATCGCGTTCGCGCTCGCGGGCGGCGGGTTCCTGCCGGCGTGGCTCCTGGTGCTCGTCGGAGCCGTCGTGCTGGTCGTCGGCGCGTTCGCGGCGACCCGGCTCCGACACGTCGAGGCTCGACCGCACGTCACGAGCTTCTCCGAGGAGGCGCGCCGCGTGCTCCGCACGATCGCGAACGGCATCAAGGAGGTCGCGGCTCGTCCCGCCGCGGCCGTCGGTCTCTCCGGGTTCCAGATGCTCCGCTATCAGTTCTGGGGATTCGGATTGTTCGTCTTCGCGCTCTACGCGAAGAACCTCGTCGAAGGCGGCGCGGAGAGTCAGGTCCCCACCCTGTTGTCCGGCGGCGTCGGACTGATCGGCGGGGTGCTGGGGCTGATCGTCGCGCAGGGACTGAAGGACCGCGTCGCACCGATCCGGCTCCTGCTGGTGTCGATGGCGCTCCTCGGGACGGGAACGATCGTGTTCGGAGGGCTCGTGTCCGTCGCCGGGTTCGCCGCGATGCTCTTCGTCGGCTTCTTCGCGTTCTTCGTGGGGAAGATCTCCGCCGACACGATCGTGCAGCAGGCCATGCCGGACGACTTCCGAGGGCGGGCGTTCGCGCTGTTCGACATCGCCTACAACCTCGGGTTCATCATCCCCGCCCTGATCCTGTCGTTCGTGTGGATCGAGAACGATCCCTCGCGCACGCGCGCGGTCCTCGTCGCGTCGGGCGCCGTCTTCCTGCTGCTCACCGCGGCGATCGCCGCCTGGGCGAGACGGCACAAGGACCGGTTCGCTCCTCAGGACGACGTGATCGAAGCCTGAGAGGCTGACTGACCATGCCCGAGGTCCGCAACGGGGACGTCACGCTGCACGTCGAGGTCGATGGCGCAGGCGAGCCGGTCACGGTCTTCGCGCACGGACTGACGAACTCGTGCCGCGAGCTGGCGCCGTTCACGCCTTCGCTCGCCGGTACCGCGGTCCGTTTCTGCTTCCGCGGCCACGGGCATTCGAGCGCGCCCGAGCGCGGCTACCGGTTCGCCGATCTCGCGTCGGACCTGGACGCGGTCGCTCGCGCGTACGGAGCGACGAACGCGGTCGGCACCTCCCTCGGCGCCGGCGCGATCATGTCGCTCCTCGAGCACGACCCCGCCCGCTTCGACCGGATCGTGATGCTCCTCCCGGCCTCGCTCGACCTCCCGTTCCGCAACCCGGAACGGTTCGACGCGATCGCCGACCTCCTCGAGTCGTTCCCCAAGGACGAGGCGATCGAGCGGATCCTCGAGATGAGCCGGGAGAAGTACGAGCGGGCGCCGTGGCTGCGGGAGCTGGATGTCCTGCTCTGGGAGGACATGAACCCCGTCGGCGTCGCGCGTGCGATCCGCGAGGTCACGCGCGACGTCTCGATCTCGGACCGCGAGCTCCTGCGGAAGGTCGAAGCGCCGGTCCTGCTGATCTGCAGGGAGAACGACGCGATCCACCCCGCCGAGCTCGGCCGGATCCTGCACGAGCTGCTCCCGAACTCCGAGCTGATGACGTTCGCCTCGGAGGAGGAGCTGATCGCATCGATCCCGATGCTGGTCGACCGCGTCCGCGCCTTCCTGGAGGGGGCGTGACCGAGCGCGCGACTCCCGATCGCCGGGCCAACACGCCGAGGCAGGAGCTGCTGGGATCGACGCTGTCCGCGCTGATGGCGCTGCAGTTCGCGGTCGTCGTGATGTTCGGCAAGGAGATCGCCGCGGGGGAGCTCCCGTTCCCGATGCTGGCGATCCGGTTCGCGGGTCAGTCCGCGCTCCTCTTCGTCGTCCTGCTCGTGCTCCGCAAGCCGCTGATGGCGGCGCCGGGGGAGCGGCTCCCGTTGATCCTCGCGGCGACGATCGGCTACGGGACCGAGGCGGCGCTGTTCTTCTCGGCGCTGAACCACGGGAAGGCGGGCGCGGTGACGCTCCTGTTCTACCTCTACCCCGTCTGGGTGATGCTCGCGACGATCGCGCTGGATCGCCGATCGCCGGGGTGGCGGCTGTTCGTCGCGCTCCTGCTCGCGCTCGGAGGCAGCGCGGTCGTCGTCGTCGGTGGCGGTGAGGTCGAGGTGGGGCCGCTGGGGATCCTGCTCGCCCTGGCCACCTCGCTGGCGTACACGGCGTACCTGATCACGGCGGATCGCACGTTGAAACGGACGGACCCGGTCACGGCCGCGGCGTGGCTCGGTGCCGGCGCCGCGACGTCCAACGTCGTCTTCTCCCTCGCGTTCGGGGTCCGCGACCTCCCCGATGCCTCCTCCTGGCCGTTCCTGCTGGGGATGGCGGCGTTCTCGGCCGGCGCCTTCGCCGCGATGCTCGGCGGGCTCCAGCTCGTCGGCGCGGTCCGCAACGCGATCATCGGCGTGATGGAACCGCTCGGCGTCGCCGTGCTCGCCGCGTTCTTCCTGAACGAGCCGCTCACGGCCCCCACCGCGATCGGTGGCGTCCTGATCCTCGCCGGCGCGATCCTCGCCACGCTCGTCCGGACCACGCGGGTCCGGGAGCCGGACGTGTGACTTGAACCTTCGAGCGGGGGGCATGCCCATGCTCGCATCGTCCCGCCTCCATCCTCCGCCCCGCTTCGCGCATCCCCGGCGCGCTTTGCAGGCAGCCGAAGAGGCGGCGAATGGCGGTATGTCGGCGTAACGATTTACGTAGGAGGTTCAGGCGAATTGACCTCGGATTTGGGTTGCACGACTCTGAAACAGGCGAATGCCCGAGCGAGGTGGTGGTCTCATGGACGGGTGATTGGGTGTTTCGGGTTGGGACAAATGCGAGAGGAGGCTCAGCGATGCAGATGGTGCAGGGCCCGTCACCGAATGCAAAGAAGGTCCGCAGGTCGAGAAGAGCAACCATGATCGCCGCTGTCGTCGGGTTGCTGGTGTTTGGCATGGCTCTGCCAGCGTGGGCGTCCGCGACGGTATCGACGACGGGATCGAGAGTGGCCTATAACAGCTCGTCAAACGTCATCAGCATCACAGACACACTCACAGACGGTGAGACGGCATACTCCCAACACTGCTGGAGTAGCAGCAGCAGCCAGGCGAGCTGCGCCAATCCGGTTCGGCGAGACAACACCGCTGGTTCGGGAACGACGGCGAACTTCACACTAAGCCCCTCCGGGAGCCGCATTGTCTTTCGGGCATGCCGCGCCGTGTCGTTCGCTCCGGACAACTGCAGCTCTTATGTGAACACCAACGCCTAAGTTTCGGGTAGGTTCGGGGTTCGGCTTATAGGCCAAGTGGACGCGGTGAGGGGGATCCCCCTCACCGCGTTCGTGCGCCCGGACAAGGGGTCCGTGCATGCTTGAAGGTCGAGGCATCGTGCATCGCTACGGGGAGGAGATCGTCCTGTCCGGAGTGGACGTCCTGGTGGCACCGCGTTCGTCACTAGCGGTGACGGGACCCAGCGGGTCCGGCAAATCCACTCTCCTGCATATCCTGGCCGGTCTCATGCGGCCTACCGCAGGCAAAGTCCTATTCGAAGATCGGAGAATCGACCATCTCTCGGAGCGGGAACGGGCGGAGCTTCGCCTCACGCGCTTTGGGTTCGTGTTCCAGTTCGGCGAACTCGTGCCGGAGCTAACGGTCCTGGAGAACGTGGAGCTTCCGTTGCGCCTGGCTGGGTCATCGCTGCGGGATGCCCGTCGACGTGCCCAAACGTTGCTCGAAGAGCTCGGTGTGGCCGAGCACGCGGACAAGCGCCTCGCAGAAATCTCCGGTGGCCAGACCCAGCGAGTCGCGGTAGCTCGTGCCCTGGTGAATGATCCGGCCGCAGTGATCGCGGATGAGCCGACCGGGGCTCTCGACGATGCCAACTCGGCGGTCGTGTTGCGGCTGCTCTTCGACGCAGTGCGCCGGCACGGAGCCAGCCTCGTGCTGGCCACTCACGACCCTGCCGTCTCCCGCTTCTGCGACCAGGTGCTGACGCTAGCCGCGGGGACGCTAGCGCTCGCGTGAGACGCTTTCGCCGGCGCCTGGCAACTGTCCGGCTGGGAATCCGCCTGATCAGGGTTCGCCGCCGCTCCCTGGTCCCTGCTTTGGCCACGCTCCTCGCAACGGCGGTTGCGGTTTTGGTCGTGCTCGGCGTCGCGGCTGCAGCGAGCGTCGCCCAAGAACAGATCGCCCGCGTTGGGGCGCGGCTGCCGGTGATAGCTGAGCCCGACCAAACCGGAGAAGACGCTCCGTTAGTCCACTACGCCCCGGAACCGTACGGGGAGGTGGTGATCGAGCGCTTCAGCGTCGCCCTGCGGGGAGGTGGGGGACCGGTGCCCCCAGGGATCGAGCGGATGCCGCGCCCGGGGGAGATGTTTGCATCCCCGGCCCTCGTTGCGCGGCTCGAGAGGGATCTCGTGCTGAGGACAATGTTCCCCCACAGCCTTGCAGGTTTGATCTCACCGGGCGGCTTGCGCGGTCCCGACGAGTTGGTCGCCTGGGCCGGATATCGCCCGGAGCAGCTTCTCGCTTCGAACGAGACCGTCCGATCGATGTCGGTTCGGGGTTTCGGGCGACGGGATGCTGGCGACCTGATCCCCGGCTACGAGCTGCTGCAGCCGGGCTACTTCATCTACTACGGTGCGGGCCTGGCCATCCTCCTCCTGGTTCCCCTCACGCTAGTGGCTGGGGGGGCAGCTCGGCTATCCTCGCGCCTTCGCGAGCGGCGGCTGGTGGCGCTCCGCACTATGGGCCTCTCGCCGCGCCGAACCGTCGCCGTTGCCGCGATGGAGGCGGCCGTGGTCTCGGGAATGGGTGCCTTGCTCGCTCTCGTCACGGCCCCGACAATACGTGGCGTACTGGGCTCCGGGCCCGTGTTCGGGGTGGAATTCTTCTCCGAGGACGTCCGGGTCGAAGGCGCCGCGATCGCGGCGGCGGTGATCGGTGTCCCAGCTCTCGTCACGATGGTGGCCGGCGTCGCCGCCGGCCGGGTGATGCGCAACCCGCCCAGCACCCGTCCCTCGTTCTCGCCAGTTCCTCTGCGGCGTTCGGCGATCGTTCTCCTGCTTGTGGGAGCCGGCGCACTGTCCCTACTGCCCTGGCCGCTGTCGAGGGTGCTGTCGCCCCTATACGCCGTCCTCATTCTCTACGCTGCCTCGTTCGCGTTCGCCACGGGTTTGGCGGTCGGCCTGCCCGCGGTGGTGCAGCGCCTTGCCGGTCGCGCAGCGTCCCGGTCCCGCAGCACCTCGAAGCTCCTGGCCTGGCGCCGCCTAGCGTCCGACCCAGGACCCCCAACTCGGCTGCTGGCGCCCGTATGCGCGCTCCTGTTCGCGGCCACTGCGTTCCTGCCGTTGTTCAGTGTTCTTTCCGGCGATCCCGACAGGATCGCGCATCTCGAGGCCCAGAGGGTGCGTGGCGGACGCCAGCTTCTGAGGGTCCAGGGCGTTCCTCCAGGTGTCGACTTGACGCCGCTTGCCAGCCAATCCGGGATACGGGCCGTAATCCCTGTGGCGTCCGCATACGATGCTGACATCGGCGAGTATGCGATGGACGTCTTCGTCGCTTCGTGTGGGAAGCTCAGGGCACTGGCGCTCCGACCCTTCGAGTGTCCGGAGACCGTGTGGCAAATCTTTCCAGCCGGGCAGGGTGAGCCCGTGGGGAAGAACCGCCATCTTGTCGTCGGCCTTACGGATGGCAGCGCGGTCCAGATTCCCCCCGTCACCGAAGGCCGTGATCTTGGGCTCGATCTAGACGACAACGTGACTGGTCTCGTCGTCCCGCCAGGGACCTTCACGGAGCAGACTAAGGTGGCGGTCGCCGACTACCTCGGCGTTCTCGCACCAACCCCACTGGCGGTCAGAGTTTTTCGGGCCGGCGTCATCGCGCTCGCGCCAGCGGCGGGCTTCCTCGACTACTACAACCTGGGGGGAGAGCTCCGCTTCCTCCCCTTGCTGCGGTATCTAGTGACCCTGCTGACAGTCGGGGTTGCGTTGACAGTCGTCGCCTTCCTATTAGCGGGCCTCGACCTCGGGCTCGAGCGCGGCCGCGCTCTGACACCGCTTCGCCAGTTAGGTGCTCCCCTCGGGATTCTCAGGACGAGCCAGGCCATCGTCATCGGGGCACCGGGCGTCCTCGGCGTGATCCTCGCCAGCACGGTGGGACTGCTTGCTGCGCAAGGCTTCGCCTCCATCCGAGGGACGGAGCTTCGTGAGGTGCCCACGGCAGCGCTACTCGCAGCGGTCGGCATCCTGTTCACGTTGGCCCCGGCGGCTGGAGGGGTGGTCGGCGTCGGTCGTTCGAAGGGGGACAGAATGACACTCCGCGAATGAGGTCCTCGTTCGGCGCCGTCAGTGGCCTCTTCTCAGCTTGAACGGCGGTCCGTAGGCAGGTGAAGTAGCGCCCGTGGGAGGAATCCCATGGAGCTGCTGGAGCGCTTCCAAGCCAACGTGTGCTCATTGACGCAGGAAGCCTTTGGCGCTGCCGATGCGATACGGTCGAACGTATGACCGAACAGCTCTTCGCCGAAGACTCGTATCTGTCCAGCTGCGAGGCCACCGTCGTCGACATCCGCGACGAGGGCGTGATCCTTGACCGGACCGTGTTCTACGCGAAGGGTGGCGGCCAGCCCGGCGATACCGGGATCCTCCGGTGGGACGGCGGGCTCGCCCGGGTCACCGACACCGTGAAGATGGGCGGCGACATCGTCCATCAGGTCGAGGGCGACGCGCCGCTCGTCGGCCACTCCGTCACCGCCGAGATCGACTGGGCCCGCCGGCATCGGATGATGCGCACCCACACCGCGTTGCATGCCCTCTCCGGCGTGATCTTCCGGGAGTTCGGGGCGAAGGTCACCGGCGGCAACATGGACGACACGGGCTCCGCCCGGATGGACTTCGAGCTCGACGAGATGAGCCAGGAGCTCGGCAAGGAGATCGAGGGGAAGCTCAATGAGGAGCTCAACAAGAACCGGCCCGTGCACGTGACGTTCCTTCCCCGCAGGGAGGCGCTCTCCGACCCGGACCTGATCCGGACGAAGGTCAGCCTGATCCCGGAGACGGTGGACCCGATCCGCGTGATCGACATCGAGGGCATCGACAAGCAGGCCGACGGCGGGACGCACGTGAAGGCCACCGGCGAGATCGGTCACGTTCGGGTCGTCAAGACCGAGTCGAAGGGGAGAGCTTTCAAACGCATGCGGATCCAGCTGGAGGACTCGTCACCCGCCCAGGACAACGCCTAGCGCCAGGAACACGAGGTAGGCGATCACGCCACCGGCGGTGAGCATCAATCGGAGCTGGGCCGGGATCGACGATCTCCCGAACGCGAAGTAGATCAGCGGACCCACGAACGGCACGAGCAGCACGATCGCCATCCACCTGGCACGCTCGGTGATCGCGTCGGCGTCGCGGCGGATCAGATCCCACATCGCGATCGCCACCCACGATGCGTACAGGACGAACGGCAGGATGTAGCCGTAGAGCCCGAGGAGCAGGCTCCACCAGCTGCTGGCGATGAGCGGAACTCCCATGAGGCTGACCTCCTGGCTGATCTCGGGTCCGCCGGAGGGGCGGATGTCCGCGATGTCGCGGATGCGATAGATCTCGGGCACGGCCTCCCCGGGGATCGCGGGGTTCGGGGGCGCCGTGACCGGGTCGTCGGGCATGTCGGGAAGGGTCGCCGGAGGATCCGGCTGCTCGCGCCAGTCCCCGTGCGGGAACCGGCCGTCGAGCGAATCGATGAATCGGGCGAGGACGTTCATCGTTGGGGCCATGCTGCCGCCGCCCGCGAACGGCCGGAAACCGTGACACGGGAAGAGGAGCTCGATGGCGGGCGGTTGGCTCGTGGCCGAGTCGTTGCCTTCGAAGCAGTCGTCGCCGGCAGATGGTGCCGCCAGCGCCAGATCGGCCCGTCCGCTCCTCCGCACGACGTTGTCACGGATCTCGTTCCCACCCGAAGGCCAGAAGTTGATATCCACGGATCGGGATCATCGAGATCCCGTACGTTGCCTGGTCCTCGACGAGGTTCCCGACGACCCGGTTCGCCCGTCCCCCGGCGATGACGATCCCCATCCCGAACGGGACGTACCCGTACTCCTTGGCGTCCACCGTCGTGGAGCCGTTGTGGTGAACGTGGTTCCCGGCGATCACGACGTCGTCCTGGGGCGCGAACGGCTGGGAGTCCAGGGTGTTCGGCACGATCCCGCCGAGGTTCTCCCGCCACTCGCTGTTCACGATCGCGAGGTTCCCGCCCGCGTTCGTCCCGGAGAATCCGAGGGCGTTGTGCTCCGCCAGCACGTCCGTGATCACCGTGTCGCACGGATCGCACGCACCGACGTAGAAGCCCGCGTCGGGGGAGCCGCTGGCGTATGAGTGATCGAACTGGCCCCATCGCGACCCGAACGCGTAGATGCCGTAGTCGCCGTTCGTGTGCGCCGTGAGGTACGAGCCACGGAACCCGAGCACGTCGGACCAGTAGAAGCCGTTCAGGAGGTAGTGGCGCGCGGTGAGGTTCTCGACGGCGACGCCGTCCGCCTCGATCACGTGGATGCCGTTCGCGAGCTCGAAGTCCCCCTCCAGGATCGTGTCGTTGCGGTCCATGCCTCGGATCGTCAGGTACGGGGTCGTCACGACCACCGCCTCGCGGTAGACCCCGGAGTCGATCAGGACGAGCCCGCCGGGCTGCGCGCGGTCGACGGCTTCCTGGATCGTCGGGAGCGTCCCGCGGGACCCGGACGGTACCCGCGGGCCTGCCCGGAGCCGGATCCGGCCCCGGCGCGCCGCCGCCCGGGAAGCGCGGCGTCGCCGACCACCACGGTGCCGGCCATCCCCACTCCCGGCGCCCCGTGGTAGCGACAGAAGAAGGCGTACACGCCCTCGTCCCCGAACGCGTGCGCGAACTCGGCACCGGGCTCGAGGTTCCCCGAATCCCACGAACCGTCGTCCGCCTGGACGGTATGTGGAGAACGACCGTCCATCGTCCACTCGACCGTCTGGCCGGGCTCGATCCGCACGATCTCGGGCGTGAACACGTTGTCGATCGCGGAGACGGATGCGCCGTGGGCGTCGCCTGCGGGATCCTGCGCCTCGGCCGGCAT
The DNA here is from genome assembly GCA_963711655.1 of uncultured Actinomycetota bacterium. Lineage (GTDB taxonomy): Bacteria > Actinomycetota > UBA4738 > UBA4738 > HRBIN12 > JAJNBA01. The sequence goes on along the minus strand of CAVQEW010000001.1, from coordinate 3,331 downwards.
GCCCGACAGCACGAACAGGGCGGCGAGCGCCACGGCGGTCGCGAGGCGGCGCATCGCGCCGGACCCTAGCATGGCCGGATGCCCGCGGAGCGATTGTCGGGGCTCGACGCGAGCTTCCTCTACCTCGAGAAGCCGGGCGTGCACATGCACGTCGCCGGCCTGTCCGTGTTCGGGCGTCGCGAGGATGGCTCGTCGCTCGCCTATGACGACGTGGAGCGCGTCGTCGAGGCGCGGCTCCAGCTCGCCCCTCGGTTGAGGAGGAAGCTGCTCCCGGTACCCGGCAACCTGTCCACGGCCGGTCTGGGTCGACGACGAGCGGTTCGACCTCGACTTCCATCTCCGCCGTGCCTCCGTGCCGTCGCCGGGAGGGCGCTTCGAGCTCGAACGCGCCGTGGGGCGGGTCCTGTCCCGTCCGCTCGATCGCACGAAGCCGCTCTGGGAGCTCTACGTCTTCGAGAGCCTCTCCGAGGGCCGGACGGCGATCCTGCTGAAGCTCCATCACGCGATGGCGGACGGCATCGGCGGGATGATGATCGCGTCGGCGCTGTTCGACCTCGCGCCGGACGCACCGCTCGGGGCACCCGAACGCGGCCTGGACGGCCGAGCCCGCTCCCGCCGTGCAGGACCTGATCCGCGACGCGATGGAGGAGGTGGTCCTCCACCCGCTCCAGGGCCTCACGCACGTGGCGCGCCAGCCGCGGATCCTCGCCGAAGCCGCCGCTGCCACCGCCGACGCCCTCCGCACCGTGGCCGGCATGGGCACGCCGCCTCGTGGACCGTTCGACGGGAAGGTCGGTCCCAACCGCCGTTTCGCGACCGCCGAGCGGCCGTTCGAGGTGTTCCGGACCATCAAGGAACGACTCGGAGGCACCGTGAACGACGTCGTCCTCACGGCGGTCGCGGGCGGCGTCCATGTCCTGCTCGAGAGCAGAGGCGAGCCGACGAAGGGCCGGACGCTCCGCGCGATGGTGCCCGTGTCCGTGCGCTCGCCCGGCGACAGCGGCGACATCACGAACCGCATCGCGCCCGTCTTCATCGACGTCCCGGTGGGGCGGATGGCGGCGCGGACGCGACTGGGCCGCGTCCGCGCCGCCGCCGCCCGGATCAAGGACTCCGGGATGGCCGTCGGGGCCGACACCATCATCGGTCTCGGCGCCTACGCGCCGCCCGCGCTCCACGCGACGGCGGCCCGCCTGATCGCGCAGGCTCGCTGGTGCAACCTGGTCGTCTCGAACATCCCCGCGCCGCAGGTGCCGCTGTATCTCGCCGGGGCGCCGATGGAGGCGAGCTATCCGGCGATGAACCTGAAGGAGGATTGCGGGCTCTCGATCGGCTGCACGTCCGCCGCCGGCACGATGGCCTTCGGGCTCACGGCGGATTGGGACCAGGTTCGGGACATCGCCGTCCTGGCTCGTGGGATCGAGTCGGCGGTCGACGATCTGGCGAAGGCCGCTCGCACCTAGGCGCCGACGTAGGCCGCGAGGTGCTCGCCGGTGAGGGTGGAGCGGGCGGCGACGAGGTCGGCGGGTGTGCCCTCGAACACGATCCGGCCGCCGTCGTGCCCGGCGCCGGGGCCGAGGTCGATGATCCAGTCCGCGTGCGCCATGACCGCCTGATTGTGTTCGATCACGATGACGGACCTGCTGGCGTCGACGAGCCGGTTCAACAGGCCGAGCAGCTGCTCGACGTCGGCGAGGTGGAGGCCGGTGGTCGGCTCGTCGAGGACGTAGACGTCCCCCTTGTCGCCCATCTGGGCGGCCAGCTTCAGCCGCTGCCGCTCGCCGCCGGAGAGCGTGGTCAACGGCTGCCCCAGCGAGAGGTAGCCGAGCCCGACGTCGGCGAGCCGCTCGAGGATCGTGTGGGCGGCCGGCGTGCGGGCCTCGCCGTCGTCGAAGAAGCCCTCGGCCTCGATCACCGACATCGCGAGCACCTCGGCGATGTTCCGGCCGCCCAGGGTGTACTCGAGGACCGACGCCTGGAAGCGCCTCCCCTCGCACTCCTCGCAGGTCGATTCGACCGTGTCCATGAAGCCCAGTTCTGTGTAGATCACTCCGGCGCCGTTGCAGGTGGGGCAGGCGCCCTCGGAGTTGGAGCTGAACAGCGCAGGTTTCACGCCGTTGGCCTTGGCGAACGCCTTGCGGATCGGGTCGAGCAGGCCGGTGTACGTCGCCGGATTGCTCCGTCGTGAGCCGCGGATCGCGCCCTGGTCGATGACGACGACACCGTCCCGGCCGGCAACCGAGCCGTGGATCAGCGAGCTCTTGCCGGAGCCGGCGACGCCCGTGACCACGCAGAGCACCCCGAGCGGGATGTCGACGTCGACGCCTTGAAGATTGTGGGCCGTCGCGCCGCGGATCTCCAGCGCGCCGGACGACGAACGCACCGATCCCTTCAGCGCCGCCCGGTCGTCGAGGTGGGTTCCTGTCGTGGTCTCGCTCCCGCGCAGCCCCTCGACGTCGCCCTCGAAGCAGACGGAGCCGCCCGCCGATCCCGCGCCCGGGCCGAGGTCGACCACGTGGTCCGCGATCGCAATCGACTCCGGATCGTGCTCCACGACGAGCACCGTGTTGCCCTTGTCGCGGAGCTGCAGCAGCAGGTTGTTCATCCGCTGGACGTCGTGGGGGTGCAGGCCGATCGTGGGCTCGTCGAAGACGTAGGTGACGTCGGTGAGCGACGAGCCGAGGTGGCGGATCATCTTGGTCCGCTGAGCCTCCCCGCCGGACAGGGTGCCCGACGGCCGGTCGAGCGAGAGGTATCCCAGCCCGATCTCCGAGAACGAGTCGAGGAGGTGCTGCAGCCCGGTGAGCAGCGGGGCCACCGACGGCTCGTCGAGACCCCGGACCCAGTCGGCCAGGTCGCTGACCTGCATCGCGCAGACGTCGGCGATGCTCTTCCCCTTGATCTTCGACGACCGCGCACCCTCGCTGAGTCGGGTGCCGTCGCACTCCGGGCAGGTCGTGAACGTCACCGCCCGCTCCACGAACGCGCGGATGTGCGGCTGCATCGCGTCGACGTCCTTGGAGAGGATCGACTTCTGGATCTTCGGGACCAGCCCCTCGTAGGTCATGTTGATGTTGCTGACCTTGACCTTGGTCGACTCTCGGTAGAGGAGGTCGTGGAGCTCCTTCTTCGTGTACTTGCGGATCGGCTTGTCGGGGTCGAAGAAGCCCGACTCGGAGTAGATCCGCACCGCCCAGCCGTCCGCGGTGTACCCGGGGATGGTGATCGCGCCCTCGGCGAGCGACATGGTCTCGTCGTAGAGCTGGCTCAGGTCGATGTCGGTCACGTTGCCCGTGCCCTCGCAGCGCGGGCACATGCCGCCGAGCAAGGT